>CAZMZH010000001.1:0-606857 GCA_964570665.1 uncultured Nitrospinota bacterium
CTCTTTCACTTACAAAGGTCTAAATCTGTAAACGCTTTTCTTTACTTACCCACTTAATTATTGCCCGTGGCACTTTTTATATTTTTTGCCGCTACCGCATGGGCATGGGTCGTTTCTCCCCACTTTTTTCTCTTCTCTTTTGACCGTTACAGGTTTAGCGGCTTCGCCGTCTCCTCCTCGATGTTCGACCATTTGTCGCGGTTTTTGCTTCGATTCTAGGGCTTCACCACCCTCAACAATTTGTACTTTAAATAGGAACTGGACGATCTCTTCCTTCATCCTATGATTCATTTGCGCAAATAAATCAAATCCTTCTTTTTTATATTCCGTTAAGGGATTCTTCTGAGCGTATCCTCTAAGGCCGATACCTTCTTTAAGATGATCCATCGAAAGCAAATGATCTCTCCATAATCCGTCTAAAACCTGTAACATGATCATCCGCTCATTCAACCGAAAAAACTCAAGGTCGACTAATTCTTCTTTTTTCGCATATTCTTTGGTAACCCCCGCCATTATAAAATCATGCAGTTTTAAGCGATCGCATCCTTCTAAAGCCAGACGGGTTCCATCCTGAGACTCCAACTCTTTATCGTCTGCTTTCTTGATTGAATAGGAAAATTGTCTATCCAAATAATCGTTCAGACGGCTAATATCCCATTCTTCAGGGTAGATATCCTCATGAGCCAATTCAGCCAACTCTCCATCTAATGTTTCAAAAGCCATATCCAACAGTATTTCCTTAGGGTCGGTAGCTAGAATCTCTTTACGGAGCGCATAAATGACTTCTCTTTGCTTATTCATAACATCGTCATACTCCAAAAGATGCTTACGAATATCAAAGTTATGAGCTTCTACTTTACGTTGGGCATTTGCTACGGCTTTGGTCACCATGGTATGTTCAATGGGTTGACCGTTTTCCATTCCCAGTTTTGCCATGATCCCAGAAATCTTATCCGAACCAAAAATTCTCAAAAGATCGTCTTCTAAAGAAAGAAAAAACCTCGACGAACCGTTATCCCCTTGCCTACCGGATCGGCCTCTTAACTGATTGTCAATGCGCCGGGCTTCGTGCCTTTCGGTACCAAGAATATGGAGACCGCCAAGGTCCGCTACCCCTTCTCCTAAAACGATATCGGTACCACGACCAGCCATATTAGTGGCTATAGTTACCGCCCCGTTTTGACCCGCCTCCGAGATTATTTCAGCTTCTCTTTCATGCTGTTTCGCGTTTAAAACGTGGTGCTTTATCCCGTGTTTTTTAAGATGTTTACTTAAAAGTTCAGACTTCTCGATTGATATAGTACCCACCAAAACCGGTTGTCCCACTTTGTTACATTCATTGATCTCTTCTATAGCGGCGTCAAACTTTTCCTTTTCAGTCCTGTAAATTACGTCTGGATGGTCTTTACGGACCATATTTTGGTTGGTCGGGATTACGAGAACTTCTAATTTATAAATTGAATGGAACTCTGTGGCCTCCGTATCGGCAGTACCGGTCATCCCGGCTAATTTATTATAGATTCGAAAGTAGTTTTGGAAAGTAACGCTAGCCAAGGTTTGGTTTTCATTTTCTATATCTACGCCTTCTTTGGCCTCAAGAGCCTGGTGAAGTCCGTCGCTATAACGCCTGCCTGGCATCATCCTTCCCGTAAACTCGTCGATAATAACCACCTGACCTTCGTTTACGACATAGTCCACTTCTCTTTTAAAAAGGACGTGCGCTTTTAACCCCTGGTTTACGTGATGAAGATTTTCAATATTAGAGGGATCGTATAAGTTTTCTATCCCCAAAATCTTTTCCACTGCCGCGACGCCTTCTTCATTTAAAGAAACCGATCGCGCTTTTTCATCTTTAGTATAATGAGAAGGTTTTAGTTTCGGAATAACTTCATTGAGCGAATAATATTTATCTGTCGACTCTTCCGAAGGGCCGGAAATAATTAAAGGCGTTCTCGCTTCGTCAATAAGAATACTGTCAACTTCGTCGACTATTGCGAAGTTTAAGTCGCGTTGAACATAATCGCTTAGGGAAAACTTCATGTTATCCCGCAAATAATCAAACCCATATTCATTGTTAGTCCCGTAAGTAATATCGGCTTGGTAGGCGGCTTTTCTTTCTTCGTCTGGCATATCGTGATAAATAGTTCCCACCGATAAGCCAAGAAACTTATAAATATTTCCCATCCATTCGCTATCGCGACTGGCTAAGTAATCGTTAACCGTTACGACGTGGACGCCTTTTCCAGTTAAAGCGTTTAAGTAAACTGGCAAAGTAGCCACTAATGTTTTACCTTCACCGGTTTTCATTTCGGCAATTTTGCCTTCATGTAAAACAACCCCGCCAACCAACTGAACGTCAAAGTGGCGCATATCTAAAGTTCTTCTTCCCGCTTCCCGAGCGGCGGCAAACGCTTCTGGAATTAAACTATCTAGTTCCTCTCCCTGATCTAATCTTTCCTTAAAAAAAGGCGTCTTGGCTTTTAAATCTCCGTCAGACAAACCTCGAAACTCATTTTCTAAAGCGTTTACTTTTTCAACGTACGCTTGTATTCGGGTGAGCTCACGGTCGTTTTTTGTTCCAAACACTTTTTGTAAAATATTAAACACTATTAACCTCGGCGCTTTTAGATCGTTAAAACCCTAGTAGATTCTATTTTTTTAATTATTATTTTTTGAAAAAAGAAAAAGCGTCAAATTTTTTTGACGCCTCGACACTCAAAATATTTGTAAGAAATGAAACCTTGGTTATTTTTGATTGGAAAGTTTATAGGGAAGAATTGCTCTTAAATTTTGCGGTTGTTGGGAACAGATGGCTATCATTTATGAGGACTTAAGCAATCATTAAAAAAATGTCAAATAAAACCGCGACGAATTTATTCCTCTAAAATATAACTTTTCGGATTAACGGGGATCCCGTTAAAAATCACTTCGTAATGTAAATGAGGTCCTGTACTTCTACCCGTGTTGCCAACTAGAGCAATGATTTGACCTCGACTAACTTTATCGCCTACTTTTACCAAATGCTTGGAGTTATGACCAAATCTACTTACAAAGCTATAACCATGATCAATTTCTATCATATTTCCATAGCCATATTCTTTTCCAGAAACGACAACCGTTCCATCCGCTGGAGACCTAACTGGAGAACCTGTTCTGGCAGCAATATCCAACCCTTCGTGTTTTTCTCTTAAACCTGTAAATGGGGACTTCCTAAAACCAAAGTCCGACGTAACCCATCCTCTAATGGGCCAAACAGATGGAATAGACGCCAACATAGACGATTGGTTCTTAAAAAACTCGTCTAATTCTTGGAAACTGATACTCTGAATTTTAGCTTGGTTTGATAATAAATCTAAGTCCGTAGATAATCGGTTAACCATCGCGCCAGCCTCTTTTTCAAGAGATGTTGCAAAACTATGCGATGTCAACCCGTAGGGCCCGCCAACTCCCCAGTTCTTCTCCAAAGATTTAGGAGAATTTTCCAAGGCTGTAATGGTTCTTAATTTCTTTTCAAATCGCGCTAAACGCGACATTTCCGTTTCAAAGTTTTTTACTTGTTGCGAAAATTGTTCAACCTGGATTTTCTGGAGTTTGGTTTGTCTTCTTAAATCCGTTAACTGAGCCGTTTCAGACTTTAATTTAAAATATCCTGTAGAAAAATAATAAATAGTCCCCGAAATACCCACCAAAAATAAAGCCATGGTAAACAAACAAACGGGAATCAAAATTTTCGGTAATTTATATTTTTTGGGCTTTACTGTATCGCCAGGAAATACAATTATTCTGTAATCTTTATTAGACACCCTGTACTCCTATAAATTAGCAAACTTTTTTCCAAAGAATCGTATCCTCTAAGTCCTTACAATGTCAACACTTTTTTCAATATC
Source organism: uncultured Nitrospinota bacterium (assembly GCA_964570665.1). Lineage (GTDB taxonomy): Bacteria > Nitrospinota > Nitrospinia > Nitrospinales > JAJDAT01 > JAJDAT01. Next base: position 3,888 of record CAZMZH010000001.1, read on the forward strand.
AGCGCCTATTTGTTCTTAAATTTCGAGGTACCACTATTATAACCAATTTCCAAGTAAATTTAAGAAATAAATCTCGTAAATCTAATAAATTTCTTCTTAATTACAAAAAAAGACCCTAAATTTAATTAAATTCCCATAAAAAGTTGTTAGTTTTAAGTAAAACTAAGAAGCTATCAACTTGGAAACTAGAGTCTATTTAATGAAAAAATAAGGAAATTCCTATTTACCACGGAAATTTTCCCACAAAAATAAGGGAAATAGCTTAAAAGGAAGGCATAGAGAGGCTGTCGCAAAAAAATTGGCTGGTATAACAGTAGACTGTTATTGGATCGTAAATTCTTTAAACTTAGCCTTTTTCACCCGACCGCCTCTTATGGATTTGTTGAAGTTTTTCTGTAGTCTTTTCTGCAGTTTTTCTTTTACGTATAAAATGTCGTTATAAAATTTCTTTTTGAGAAAGCTTTCAACAGTTTCAATCATAATTTTTTCATAAACCGGCATAGCTTCTCTAATCAACTTTGCGGTTTTGTTGTTATCCAACTCCACTTGCAAATCAAAGCTTAAAACTCGAATATCGTTAATGTTATATGCAACTGGCATAATGGTACCAAACATAATTGTTTTCTCAGTTGGAGATAAAGCGGCAAGTAATCCAGCGTCGGGATCGTCGGTTGTAGCTTCGCCTTTATCTCCTAAAGCGGCTTGCAAAGCTTTACTCACATTCTTAGCCTCGTCTGACACCTTTTCTTCGCCAGCTAGAACAAGAGGTTTTGCCTGTTCTTTGGGTTGTTCCGTTTCAGCTGGAGCGGGTTGTTCCGTTGGCTGAGCGTTTGCTTGCTCGCTCGGAGGAGCCGTCTCAGCTTTATCAGTTTGATCAGACGCTGCTGTTTCTGCTTGTTCCGCCGGCTTTTCCTCCGCTGGCGGCGATTCGTTTGCAGCTTCAGCGGGCTTCATCTCTTCTTTTTCTGTTTTCTCAGGCTCTTTTTCTTCAGCTTTTGAATTACTCTCGCCTTCCATCGCCAAATTAAGAGCGTCTGGATTTCCTTCTTCAGTTTGATTGGGGTCTGCCTCTGATGAGGCTCCTTCACCTTCTTCTCCTTCTTCTTTTGAGTCGGCGCCTTCTTCTGCTGGAACCTCTTTTTTAAGAAATGGCAAATATTTAGCCACCTCTTCCGGCATGAACGTTTGCACGCCAAAGTAAAACGCTCCTGCGGTAATAGCAACAGCCGCTAAGCTAGCTCCCATAAGAGCTTTGCCAAGAGTACTTGCTGGGATAGGAATAGGGCCTATTTTTCGTCTTGGTTCGTCTTCTTCCTCTTCTTCATAATCTTCGTCATCGCCTTCGTCGTCTTCATAATCTTCTTCTCGAATACCTCCAGTATCCGGTTCTTCCTCATCTTCGTCTACCTCGCCTTCCTCGTCTTCATCGTCTTCATAATCTTCTTCTTTAATACCACCGGTTGTATCTACTTCGACTTCCGGTTCTTCTATTACTTCTTCTTCGGCTACCGCAATGGCGGCTTCATCTTCCTCTGGAGCTCCTTGTACATGGCCTTCGTCAGCCACATCCACAGAATCTACAACGCCGGAGGCTCCGGTATCTCCATCTTTGTTCAACTCATCTTGTTCTGCAAAGGCTTGCGCCCAAAGGTCTTCTTCGCTTCCTTCCGATGCCGACTCTTCCTCTTTAGGGGCCGCTCCATCTTTATTCAGCTCGTCTTGTTCGGCAAACGCCTGCGCCCAAAGATCCTCTTCGCTTCCTTCCGATGCCGACTCTTCCTCTTTAGGGGCCGCTCCATCTTTATTCAGCTCGTCTTGTTCGGCAAACGCCTGTGCCCACAGATCCTCATCGCCTCCTTCCGAATCGCCTCCTTCAGACCCCGCATCTTCCTCTTTAGGGGCCGCCCCTTCTTTATTCAGATCGTCTTGTTCGGCAAACGCTTTTGCCCAAAGATCTTCTTCGGATTCTTCCGGTTTTTCATCAGCCACGGTATGGTCCTCTGAGTTTAGTTTCGGGTTTTCTTTGGGTTCTTCAATTACTTCTGTATTAGTAGTAACGGTATCATCCCAAGTTTCGTCAAGTTTTTCTTCAACTGTTGCGTTTTCTTCTTGTGGTTCTTGCGATGTTTCTTGAGTTATTTCTGTATCTTCTTGAGCTTCTTCGCTCAACATTCGCTCAATTTCATTTTGATCGTTGCCTGCTTCTGAGATATCTTCTTGAGCCGCTAATTCATCTGAGTTTTCAACCTCAGTCTCTACTTGTTGTTTTTCTTCCTCAATGGGTTCAGAAACCTGCGTTGCCGATTCCGGCTCCTCAATAGTCTTCTCAGGCTCTTCAGGTTGCTCATCTATTTTTTCATCAGTTTTTAATTCTGGCTCGTCTAAATCGTCCGCCGCTTCATCGTTAAATAAATCATCCAACCCCATTTCTTCTTTGAGCGAATTTAAAATATCTTCTTCTGATTCTTCTGGCTCATCATGTTCATCGGGCTCTTCCGATTCTTCAACTTCCTCATCCACATTAACAATTTTTTCCGAAGTTTCGGGAGAAATAGTTTCCGTATCGGAATTTTGGAGATTTTCTGTAGTTTCTCCAGGTAAAGTCTTGATAGCGCCTTCAACTGTTTGGTTATTTTCAACCTCTTGTGAAGGCTCTTGATCCAAAATTTCTGGAGAGTCTTCTACTCCACCTTCCGGATCTTCCACACTTGGTTCATTCAACATCCCATCTAAAACATTATCTAAATCGGCTTCACTAGGTTGTTGAGAAACACCGGCAACTTCCTCGTTTGGGTCGGCAACTACCTCTGGAGCGTCATCAATCCCAGCGTCTAATCCGCCATCACTTGTTTCATTCAGCATCCCATCTAAAACATTATCTAAATCGGCTTCACTAGGTTGTTGAGAAACATCGGCAACTTCCTCGTTTGGGTCGGCAACTACCTCTGGAGCGTCATCAATCCCAGCGTCTAATCCGCCATCACTTGTTTCATTCAGCATCCCATCTAAAACATTATCTAAATCGGCTTCACTAGGTTGTTGAGAAACATCGGCAACTTCCTCGTTTGGGTCGGCAACTACCTCTGGAGCGTCATCAATCCCAGCGTCTGAGCCGCCAAAACTTGTATCGCTCAAAACCCCATCTAAAATACTCTCTAAATCGTCCCCACTTGGTTGTGAAGAAAAATCTTCAACTTCTTCGGTTTGATCAACAACCTCTGGAGCGTCTTCTACCTCAGCATCCGAACCGCCAAAACTTGTATCGCTCAATACATTATCTAGAACATTGTCCAAATCGTCCGCCCCGGGACCGGATGAGACTATATCAGCCGATTCGCTTGGGTCTTCAACAATTTCTGGAACATCTCCAGGCGCAATATCTCCAGGGCTTGCTACATCATTATTACCAACTTCAGATAAGCTCGAATCAACATCATCGACAACATCGGGGCCGTCATCCTCCAACATTTGATCCAGCATGTTTTCGATGTTGTCAGGATCAAAACTTGAATCAACGTTTTCAGGCTCTTCTTCAAAAACGCTTTGTTCCTCGCCAAAGTCCGAAATCCCCTCCGCCTGACCAATTCCAGTTGAGCTTTCTCCAGCTTCGCTTACCGACATATCCTGAGAAAGGATTTGAGTCTCGGCGCTTCCTCCCTTTTCCGCTTGAAATTGAGCATCACATCCAACGCATTGGACACTCTGGTTTTCTACATTTGGGTCGGAAAACTCAACTTCGTTTTCGGTTTTACACTCTGGACAACTTATTTTCATAACTAACTATTTATCAACAAGTTATATGGACTTTCTAATTATAATCTAATATAATAAAATCGCAATAAAAACTGTTTTATTAATATTTTACGATCATTTCCGATAAGAAACTTGCAAATCAAAAAAAATCGTCCTTTATTGACAAAATGGGATGATTTTTAATATAATTTCTGGACTTGAATGTTTCCAACGAGAATGTTCCTTACCTGAAATTATTTTTTTTTCCTGAATTATCTCTTCCCAACCACTTAATTTTTTAGATGAAATACTTTAGCGACAACAAAATTTGGCTATCTTCCATTATTTCAATTGCTTTCATATTACCTATTTCGGAAAAAAAGCCTTTCGACTTAAATGTAATATCTCCAGCTTATGTTAAAGAATGGAATTTTCAAGAATCCGTATTTTCTAAAAGAGTCGCTCATAAAAAAAATGAAAAGCTCAAATATAAAAATAAAGTAAAACGGCAAATTCGAAAAATTGCTTTTCAATATAAAACTGGTTTTAATAAAAATAAATTAGAAATGGTCTCAGAGCATATATTTGAATATAGCCAAAAATATGGCTACGATCCGCTTTTTTTGACCGCTTTAATTATTACTGAAAGCTCATTCAATAACCGAGCGAAATCTCACCAAGGAGCAATAGGCTTAATGCAAATTTTGCCCCGAACGGGTTCGGCTTTAGCTTCTGAAACACAAATGACCTGGAAGGGCAAAAAGACTCTTTATGATCCTGAAGTAAATATTGCTCTTGGAGCATTTTATTTAAACAAATTACTAAAACGGTTTCGAGACCTTAGTTTGGCATTAGAGGCTTACAACCATGGCCCCACTCAATTAAGACAATTTTTGAAGCTTGGGATTCGACCCAAAAAGTATTCAAACAAAGTTTATAAAAACTACAATATGATTAAAGCGCGGTCTATTTAATCATGCACCCAACTGGGTTTTATTGCCATCGTATTTCATACTTCACCGCAACCCGCCTCTGTGGGGTTTTTATTTTTTTCACCTTAATTTTTGGCGGTTGCTCAACCCTAGAGGTTGAAAAAGCTTTTAATGGAGAGTTTTCTAGGGCAAAAAATAATAAAGTAATAAATGATTATTGCTTAAATTGCCATGTGCATAGAGAATTCCAAGCCCAAAAACATATCTTAGAAAAACGAAAGTCTTATAGAAAAAATTTTTATAGAAAAACCTCAGATTGTCGCACCTGCCATTACATAAAAAAGGTTTGGGCTCGAAACGATCTGAGAAGAAAAACGCGATACCCTTCCTTAGTTGGAAAAGGTCTATTTCTTGATTTTGAAAGTAAAGAAAAAAAAAAGAAAAAAAAGTAACGCCCTTCTCCAAGTTCATTCCTTTTTCTTAAGGCATTAAAATACGAGCAATTTTTTGAATGCATTGAATCGTTATTGCCTCTACCTGGTTTCTGAGTTTTATTCCGCAAAACTAAAACCTTTTACAAAATAAAATTAATCTATTCGTCTTTTTATTTCGGGTTTACTCAAATGAGGCTCTATACTAAATAAAAATTTGCTTTAATGACAATAAGATGAATAAAATCAGTTTTGGTTTATATCCAAACCTACAAAAACCTTTTTGAAAGGTAAAACAGTGAAAAAAATTCTATTTTTAACTCTAACTACTTTTATATTTTCTGTTTTTGCACCTATCAACTCAGCATACGCATTAAAAGCCATGGACACCGTAGAATCCCTTGCGCCCCATTGCGATAAAGACATTTTTCACGCTTGTTTTAAAATTGGCGAAAAATACCGAGTTTTAGATAAAGATCCCAAAACAGCTCTTCCATATTTTGAAAAAGCCTGCAGGGGAGGTCATTACACAGCTTGTTCCCATGCCGGAATCCTTTTAATGCAAAAAGGAACTCCTTATAGTAAGGAATTTAAAAAAGCCACTAAATACTTTGAAATGGCTTGCGAAAATAAACACGATAAAGCCTGCTTTAACTTAGGCTCTATAAAATACAAGGAAGGTCGACAAAAGAAGGCAATAAAATGGTTTGACGTGTCTTGCGAATTAGGTAATTTATTTGGATGTAATAGAGCAAACAAATTAAAAAAATAATTTACAAACGCAAAAATCTAAAATGACGCAGAAACCAAAAATCAAAAACTGGGAAGAATTAATCAACGATGGCGATAATTACGGAGATGTAAACTACACGCCCCTTGAAAAAACGATTATTGAATCCTTAAAAAATAAAACCGTCCTAAAGGTCCAAGACAGTTTTCTTTTTTCGAAAAATGGCGATATCAAGGACCCCGATCATGGTCCTAATTTAGCTAAATTGATTTCAAATTTTGAACCTCTAAAGGACGTGACTTCTTTAATTATTACTCATAATCAGTTAGGTCCTGAAGGGGTGGCTATTCTTGCCGAATCTCCCATCCTCAAAAAAATAGATTACTTACACTTGGGCTCCAACCAAATTGGCGATGAAGGAGCCAAAATAATCGCTAATTCTCCCTTGTTTGCGAATGTTGAGTTTTTGAATTTAGAATGTAATAAAATTCAATCTGAGGGAGCGCAAGCTTTGGCCGAATCCAAGTATCTAACCAAAGTTACAAGCCTAAATTTAGTCGACAATAAATTAAGCGACGAAGGAGTTTTGCATATTGCCAACTCTCCTAATTTTTCAAATTTGACTTATCTCCATCTAGGGGGTAACCGAATAAAGTTAAAAGAAACAAAACAAGCCGTCAAAGAGTGTAAAAATTTAAGTACTGTTGAAACGTTGAAAATATTTTAAATTTTTCTTCTCCAGTCCAAACTTACTATTCTATTTTTTACTTCACCCTCCATCTGGCCTTAATAACTCTGGCTTAGAGTAATTTACTAAATCGGGAGTATTGTCAACGCCTTCATATAAAATCAAATTTTTTAATCGCCCCGAATTTTTCAACTCCTTAAGTCCTTTTGCGCCTTCTTCCGTAAAAGGATTTCTACTAACGGTCAAAGTATCTAAACTTTCAATCATATTAGAATCCGCTAAAGCTTTACATCCCTTGTCGGTAATTTGGTTATAGCCAAGATCTAAATTTTTAATAGACCTTAATCTCGTAGATTTAGACAACTCTTCCACGCCGTCATCCGTCAACTTATTTGAAGTTAACTTTAGGACTTTTAATTCCTCTAACCCTTCCCATTCAAGTAATTTTTTAATTCCTTCGTCGTCAACATACCCTCTATCTAAATGAAACTCTTTCAGATTTGTTAATTGAGCGGTTTCCGCAAAGGAATTACAAACCCCATTCCCTACCTGGGTATAATCTAAATTTAAAATCTCAAGCGAAGCCGCGTGAGGAGACATTAAAAACGCCGAGATGGCTTCGTCTCCCAAGCGATTATCGTTCAAAAATAAAGTTTTCAACTTTTCCCACCGGACCTCATTCAATTGCGCCCAATCTTTTATCCCAGAATCTGTTAAAAAATTTATACCGAGATCTAGGCGCTCCAAATTCTTTAGGTATGGAGATTCTAACAATATTTTTAAGCTTTCATTGTCTATTTGGTTATCGCTTAACGTAAGTCCCTTAAAATCTTTAACAATTTCTAAACCCGCAATTGCCGTTACTTCTTCTAAACCAATGTATCGACCCGCAAACTCCATATGGTCTTGTTTATTGGCCGCAAGCTCGCTAATAATCTTTTTAAATTTTTCCTTTTTTTCATCAAGCGATGGTTTGTTACTTTCATATTCGGCATCGCCGCCGCGAATAATAGCCATTTTAAAAACCTTTTCTGCAAACGCAAAATTTATTCATATGAGCCTCGCTTTATTCCATCCAAGATGATTTTTCAGAGACTCTAATAGTTAATATCTTTACTGCCCTGTCGCCTAGCCCTTGCTTTAAAAGGTTCGGCGATACAGGCTTTTATTTTTTAAAATTTTTCTTATTTTAGCAACTTAGAAACTGCATTCAAAAAAATAATCCAAAAGAATAAGTTAACCGCCTAAAAAATATCAATTTACAAAACTTAAAAAGCAAACAACATTAAAATAAATTAATACCACTTTAACGGTTCTTTAATTTTTTGAACTTATAATAATTTTTGTAAACAAGTCAATTCACGGAATAAGTCCTGAAGGAGCAAATTATGACCCACTTTAAAACTTTGGATTCAAGAGGGCAACACTTTGGCGAAATTTGCGATTTGGCTCTTAGAGAATTAAAAAAAATTAAGATCAACGGTATATTGGAAATTATTTTAGATAATAAAAGAAATATTTCAGACGCCATTAAAGTTTGGGCGCAATCCCATGGCCACAAATTTTCAGATTCCGAATCTGCAAATAGTCTGATTCGAATCTTTATTCGAAAAGGAAAAAATTAAGATAAGGCTTAAGGCCTTAAATATTGATCTTAGAAAAATGAAAAAGTAATACAGCAGAATAATAAGTTTACCCAGCCAATTAGGGCGACGGTTTTTCTAAACTTGGCAAAACCAAGGGTCATTCTCCTTCCCTTGCAAAATGCCTTCTTTTCCCTCTCCTTTTAGAAAAACCGGTCGCCCTTTTATTTTTAGCCAAATAATTCCAATTTTTGGAATTTAGGCTGACAATTCCTATTTCATATAATAAGATACTTATGTATTTGTTTTATAAACGTTTTCTTCATAGGCTAATTCACATTCCTATTAAAATCTAAATATTGCTCCGATCAAACGCTCTATGAAAAGCCTAAATAAAAACTATTATAGCATTCTCAATGTTTCAAAGAATGCATCCCATTCTGAAATTAAAACAGCTTACCGAAAATTAGCAAAAGAATTTCATCCAGATAGTAACCCTAAAATCACTGACAATTGGAAAATCCGGGAAATAAACGAAGCTTACCAAATTCTATCCGACCCAACTAAAAGACTAAAACTAAATATATTTCTTAGAAGACAAGGACCAAAATCTTTTCGCCTGATAGGTTGGGAATACGACCTATTTCGCGCCCAAACTTTTCTCCAAGCGGATAAACAATTCTTTCTTAACCAAGAAAAAGATAGAGGAAGACAAGAAACTATTTGGAAATTACTGGAAAACCTTCGAGAAGATCAATCTAATTTTTGGATACCTTTTAATATCGGTACGGGGTATCGACAACAAAATAATCTACCCAAATCTCTCCAATACTATTCCTCCTCCCTAAGATTGAATCCAGAAGATGGATATACCTATTTAAATTTAGGAATGATTTACGACTCTTTGAAAGATTTTGACAATGCGGTTGGTAATTTAACTCGTGCCGCTCAAATTTTCGAGCGTTTTGGCGCTTCCGCTTTAGCCAAGCAATCTTATACAAGTGTGGATATCTTAAAAAACCGCTACGGTAGGTGAGCTCAATTTAAATCTCTTCACAATCAAAAAGCTCGTCGTTAATCCAGCTGATTTGGATATAAGAAGGAAGGATCGTTTCCTTGTCAAGTTTAGCGGATTCTAACTGGTCGCAAGTCAGGTTAGAAACATCCTTTAAATTAGCGCCGTGAAGGAAAGTATCGCTTAGATCGGCATCTTCTAAGTTAGCCGCCGACAAATCCGCTTCGCTTAAAACAGCTCTGGTGAGATCGGCATTGCTTAACTCAGCCCCAGAAAGGTTAGCTTGAATCAAATAAGCGCCAGACAAATCCGCATCTTTTAAATTGGCGCCGCTAAATTGTCCCCGCATCAGCTTAGCGTTACTTAGGTCGGAACCGCTCAGTTTATCTTTTGAAGATTCAAGCTCTTTTAATTTTAAAATCCAGTCAGGCAGCATAAAAATCTAAATAAGAACACAAAGGTTTTATTTCTTCGAGCGCTACAAGAAAGTTAATCCATTTTTGTGTTGGCGTAGAAACCAAAAACAAAAAGCCCTATAGCCACGAGAACTATAGCGTCGTCTATCAACCATTGCTTCCAACTGCTAGCGCCGTGCCCTAAAACCCATGGAACCGCCATTAGCAAAACGCCAAGAAAACCTATGCCCAATAAGGAAACTATGGTGATGATCATCGCTTTTTCACTCATCAAACTCACCTCGGTCAAAGAGCAGTATATTTATATAGATCTCTCTAAATTTGGATCTTGAAAAAGAAAAATCCAAAATAGATTAATTAGCAATAAACTAACTAATATTAACTAAATTTGAAAGTAAAATATGGAGACCGGCTCAAAAAGATTTTCCCGTAGCCAAGTAAGAAAAAAAAACTTTAAAGATCCGTTAGATTATTTTTATAGATCAACTTCCTCAATAATTTGCTCTGGAAGGCCTATAAAAATTTCCGCTCCTTCACCGGGTCTGCCAAAAGCGGAAATCTTACCGCCAAAGCAATCGATTATTTTTTTACAAATGGCCAGCCCCATTCCGCTCCCTTCATAAGACATTCTTGGGTTTAACCTTTCAAAAGGTTTAAAAATCCGATCGACAGAATTTTGCTCGAAGCCAATTCCATTATCTTTAAAAATTAACTCTTGAAAACCATCCTTTTTTTCAGAACAAGAAATATGCAAACTTAGAGGAACCCCTTCGCGCGAAAATTTTAAAGCGTTGCCAATTAAATTTTGAAACAAAAGTCTCGCTTGAATGGGATCCGCTTGGATAGTCGGCAAATAATCGGCGGAAACATTTCCATTAGCGCTCGAAATCAGAAAATCCAAATCGACAACAACCTCGTCAACAAGTTCATTCAAATCAACCGGCACCGCGCCTTTTTCTGAAAAGTTGATTCTAGAATATTGAATCAAATCGCGGATTAATTCTTGCATTCGATGAACGGCGCGAAATATACGTTCAAAGCAATCGGACCCTTCGTCGTTCAAATTTGGCAACATATTTTTTAATCTGTCGCCAAATACAAGAATTTTCCTTAAAGGTTCATGCAAATCGTGAGACGCAATCATAGCAAACTCATCAAGAGAGCGATTGCTTCTTTCTAATTCCTGTACGTACTTAAGAAGTTTTTCTTGATTCTTTTTCAGTTCCATTTCGCTCTCGTTACGTAACGAAATCTCCGTTTTGAGTTTTTCGTTCATCGCAACTAATTTCTCGTCGTTGTGCCGCAACAAACCTTTTGAAGCTTTTTTTTCTAAACAGAGAGAAATCCGCGACAAAAACTCATCTTTTTTACAAGGCTTCAAAATATAGTCCGATACGCCATTTTGTAATGCGCGTATGGCGGGTTGTATTTTCTCATTATCGGTGATGATAATTACCAAAGCTTCGGAGTCTATTTTTTTTATTTCTTCTAAGGCTGTAATTCCATCCGCTCCCAAATCGGCCAAAATTAAATTGTAGGCTTTTTGCTCAAACAATTTAATTCCTTTACCGCAGTTTTCTGCAATATCGACACTATATCCGTTTTCCATTAACAGTTCGGACACGGTCGTGAGGTTTACGCTCTCATCGTCAATCAATAAAATGGAGTTTTTATTTTCTGTCATTTTTTTATTAAAATAGCTTCCATAAAATATAGATAGCCTTATATATGTTGACCCGACTATAGCTTTATACTTTAAGGAGATTTATCCGTTGAATCAATAATAGGAGCAAATCAACTCTATGCATCTTTCAGATCAAGATTTCATACATCAGTTCGAGCAAAAAACGCTCCCTCTTAAAGAGTTTAATCATCGAAGTCATCTGCGCCTTGCCTGGTTATATCTTCATAAGTATTCTCTTCTACCAGCGCTTAAAAAAATAACTGAAGGAATAGAAGCGTTCGCAGTCAGTTTGGGCGCCAATGACAAATTTCATCATACTCTTACGGAAGCAATTGTCAGAATTATGCACCTTAGATGTCAACAAGACAAGGCTGAAACCTTTTAGAAATTTGGCAAGAAGAGTTTCTTATTTTTTTGTGGAAATCTTTCAAAACCTAAAAATAGGACGGCGGTCGCTGTTCGTCAATCTCATCGTTACCAAAAAAAAGACAAGTCTTTCGCGGAATTAAGAGTGGGCTTAAGTAGGAGGGAGTTTCTAATTCAGGCTTCATAAAACTAGCCACGCCGTCTTTCCTAGAAAAGAGGGCGTGGTACAAGTTTAATTTTTTAACCAAATGCTTTTTTAGCGACATCCAAGATGGAATTGATTGGTCGGCATCCCAACAATTCTGCGTCTTCTCGGCCCACTTGATTACCGTCTGCATCGACAGCAATGGTAGATCGTTGCAAATATCGGCTGCGAACGCCATCTAAAGCTAAACCATTAGCTTTTCCAAATTCCATATCCACATCTTGAACCAAGTTTGGATATCCATGTCCAGCGTTTGTCAAAATATCCGTTCCAACAACGATGATGACTTCGTCAACGCCTGCGTCTTTAAATTGGCTGGCGTTATCTTTTACTAAACCAAGTTCTTGGTTACAAAACCCGCCCGCTCCAGGAAGAGTGATAATCAATCGCTTGCCGCTAAAATCGTTAACAGATACTTCCGCTTCCAATGCAGTCGATCCAGCTTTTTCGACACTCCATTCTGGATTGAGTTTGATCAACTTCACATCACTACCAGGTAAACTTGCCATGGATAATTTTCTCCTTTATTAATCGTATTTTTTAAAAAAATATAAAGTTTAAAAAGAAACCTCGTTTTTAAATTGAATCATAGATTATAAAGCATTTTGATGTCTAGGACATCGTCCATTTTCAAAAAAAATGAATTGAGGTTTCGGCTGTTTTATCGTACCAGATTTGATATCCTGAATAACATAAGCAATTTCTTGGAGAATTACAGTATGCGATTAATATGCTCGGTGGTAATGGCATCCATAATAGTCTTTTTTTACGGCGTTTCATTTGCCGCCGAATCCGAACAAAGTAAACCCAAAAGACCGTTTTATGAATATAAGGGCGACTATCGAGGCAATATAAACAACCAAAAAAAAGAGTTTAAAGATTCGTTTAAATACGAATTAATGGATCTCGACAAAGGCTGGATACCGCGCGAAATTACGCTAATTCATAAGACTTTTTCTGAGTTGCCTGCCAATTTATACGGTCTTAAGGGGCTCAAAGGGTTTTATAGAACCGCTTATATAAAAGCTCTCAAAGGAGCGGCAATCCCTCCAGACGAAGTTCCAGCCGCCACCTTTCCGGCTTTCACAACAATATATAGAAACAACAGTAACTCTTATAATGTCAATATTGAAGACGAACCGCTAAGAATTGAACTTTTCAATCCTCTCTTCTTTGAAGATGAAGATCAGATCGTTAACATCATTCATCATGAGTTTGGACATGCCTACGACATTAGCCAGGGAATTCTCTCAGTCTCCCCAGAGTGGTTGAACATAGCTAAATTTAGAACTCTGCACCTTCCTCCTCTTGACGCTCAAAAAAATGGAGACTTTTTATATACTTTCCTAAACGACTCAAAAACTACAAACTTTGCTCCCATAGCTTTACGCCAACAGGGAACCTATTCGCGCCTTAACCCACAAGAAGATTTTGCTAATTCATTTGCCGCATATATTCATTATCCCTACTTTAAATACACTCATCCTGCGCGATACAATTTTTTTAAAACTAAAGTTTTTGCCGGAAAAGAATACTTTCCCGAAAACAGCGACACTCTTAGTTACTTAAAAAAATTGACGCAAGATTTGGATCGAACCCTGGAATCGAAAAACTGGACAGCATTGGGAAGCATTGCGCTCGAGGTAAGCCGAATCGCCAGTATTAAAGAATCCGATCTGGTTATCGACTATTTTAAAAAAGCCATAACAATTGACAGCTCTAAAAAAACAGCGGTCATTTTAGCTAAAAAAAGTTGTTACATATTAAGCGAAGAGTCGTTGAGTTTCAGAAAGGATTTGGCTCGCAAAGGGCTCATTGTTCTTAGGGATATCCTGGCGGAAAGACGCTGCCGACAAACTGCAAAACTACCGTTTGAGAAAAGCTTCGTTAAATTCCCAGTTACAAATTTATTTTTTTATCGTGAAAATAATGTTTCTTTTCTACAATTCCTAGATTCAATGGCCCCGCTATCTTTGACTCGAGGCTTTAGATCGAATTATATTTGGACATTATCGTTATCGAATGGCGGGAGAGTCATTGCGCAGGGGGAACAACAAGGGTTGAACGGTAAAGATTCAATTAAAATAGATTTAAATAAGACCGCCAACCAAAAATTCGAATTTCCATTTGGCCAACGGCTAACTTTAAAAATAGCGGTTAAGAGAACCCAGGCAAGAACGTTTAAAATTTTCGATTCGTCTCCAGCTCAAATTCAATTTGTCGCTCAATCTTGGTTTGATTATTTTCCAAGCGAGCCAATCAAACCCAGAGTTATCTTCCCTTTATCTCAATTACATTTGCAAAGAGACTAGAATATACAAAAAACTCCTAGATATCCCTCACCATGCGAGCCGCCATATTCATATGCGCGTATTGTGACGGCCAAATTTTATCGCCATCTTCATACTGAATAATTAATGCCGAAGAATCGCGTGTACTCTGTGTCCAAGTAACCCCCACCGACCCAGGCTCGAAAATAGGATCTAAATAAATATCGTCTCCATATTTATCCGTGTTCGTCTTTTTTAAATCGAACAAACTCCAGGCCTCGTCCTCAGTCGGCAATCGCCAATTGGAATAGCCCGCAAAAGATTCTTTATTGAGCTTCGCGGAATACTCTTCGCATTTAAACCAATTAACCCATTTTTTAATATCCTGGAATGAATCGGTTTTTTTCCACATAATATTTAATTCTTGATCGGATATGGAGCCATCTCCATTATCTATAAATCTTTGAGCTTCTGTCATACTTTACTTTCTCCTAATTTGAATTCCAAAGGAACCTTCGATATCAAATACGAGATCCCTCCACGTTAGTCGGGATGACGAGCAGAGTGGATTTTACAATTCTAGTTCCTTTATAAATCAACACGTAATCCATTTCATGCGCTAAGATTGACACTCTTAGAAAAATTAATCTCCCAACATTTTTCCCGCTTTTATCTCTCCTAAATATTTTCTAGCCATGAAATAATTCGGATCTATAATTACAGCCGCTTGAAATTCGCTACGCGCCGCTCCAAGCAAATTTTGCGCGTAATAAACTCCCCCCAAATTATAATGTCCATCTGCAAAATTTGGATTTATTCGAACAGCCTCAATAAAATGATCTTTGGCTTTCGTCAACTGTCCTCTCTTAAAATATTCGCCTCCCAGGTAATTATGGGCCAAGTAATTATCCGCAGTAACTTCGATAGCTCTTTGAAATAAGATTTCGCTATTTCTCCAGTTTTGAGTTTGATTATGCGCTAAGAGCATAAATACAACAAGCCCTATCCCACCCAAAACACCAGCCGGTAATCTAGCTTTAGAATAACTAAAAATTCCCCAACAACAAAAAACTGAAAGTCCTATATAGGGTAAATAACTATATCTATCGGCGACGAAATGCCCGCCTATTTTGACTAAACCAATCACTGGAACGAGCATACCCAAGAATAACAACCATCCAATTAGCAAATGAGGTTGGGAATGCAATCGCCAAATAGCAAAAACGGAAATTGCAATTAATGTCACCGCCGCAATAACTAATTTTTCTACAGGCCAGGCTACTTGTGGATATGGGTAAAGAAACGCTAAATGACTCGGCCAAAAAAACTGAATCAAATAAGTCCAATATCCTTGAACGGCAATCGTCAGTTTTTCATAGAGAGTTTGATCGTTAAGGGCTCCGGCATCCTTTTGCCCCATATAAGCAATCGCGCTTGCTACTCCAGACAATAAAAAGAGAGGAATTTTTTCGGTAATCAATCCCAAAAACCGATTATTAATTCTTAAATAGCTCGCGGATCTATTTAACGGCCAATAATCTAACAAGATTAAAACACATGGCAGGGTAACGGCCATTGGCTTCGACATGAGCGCCAAAGCAAAGCTTAAAAACAACCAAGCATAACGAGTTTTATTAGGTTGATCAGAATATCTAATATATAACCCGATCGTAATTATCCAAAAAAAACCGCACAAAATATCCTTACGTTCGGCAATCCACGCCACAGACTCTACATGCATTGGGTGAACTAGAAAAATACCCGCCGTAAAAAAGGAAGGCCAAATATCTTTCGTCATTTTTCGTAAAACATGAAAAATCAGTAGTCCAGTAATGATGTGAAAAAAAACGTTCATTAAATGATGACCCCTTGGGTCAAAACCAAACGCTCTACAATCTAATATATGGGAAATCCAAGTTATGGGATGCCAATTACCCGTATCAAGCGAAGTAAATGCCCATCGAATATTGTCCAAAAATTCTCCTTCGCATACATGAGGATTTTTGGTTACGTAGACGTTATCGTCGTAGTTGACAAATTCGAAAGACACAACGTCTCTATAGGCAATTCCGGTAATTAATACCAAAATAAAATACAAAAAAAATATGCGTTGCAGACTCATAAATTATTAAACCAAATCAAAGAAAATGCTTTCCCCCGTCGGAAGCGCTATTTTGAAGCGTTATTTCCTACCATTATATTTAGTAAACTAAATTTTGTATTTCTGGAAGTTTATGGGTCGCAAGGGTATAATGGCGCCTTATTCTTAGCGGCTATTTTCCTTTTTACTCAAAATATAATAATAAAAGTTTTGATTTCAGACTTAGCAAAAGTTAAGTTGTAAATTTTTCAATCGTCCGAGGCTCTCAGAAACTTTGAACTCTTCAATGAATATCGTTTTAATTGGTTATCGGGGAACCGGCAAATCCACCATAGCTAGAATAATATCCCAAAAATTAAATAAAAAATTATACGTCCTGGACGCTTTAATCTCTTATTCGGCTGGAATGTCTATTCAAAAAATCGTAGCAAAATGGGGTTGGGCCCGGTTCAGAGAAATGGAAACTTTCCAGATAAAGCATGTGGCCAACAAAGCGGAAAATGCCATCATTGACTGCGGAGGCGGCGTCGTCCTAAACCCTGATAACATAAGTTGTTTAAAAGAAAATGGCAAAATTATTTTACTTTCAGCCCCCATTGAAATTATTTTAAAACGGATTCGACCAGATTCCAACCGCCCCGCTCTCAAAGCTGGTTTAAGTTTTGAGGACGAGCAAAAACAAGTTTTGGAAGAAAGAGAACCTCTTTATCAAAAAGCTGCCGATTTAGTTTTCGAAACTTCCTCTGGTTCCGCCGAAGAAAAAGCAGACCAAATTATCCAATCCATTACAGAAAACGGTTGGTTTCCTAATGCTTAGTCCTTATTTTATAGGCTTAGTTGAAAATAGTCTAACGCCCATTACAGAAATTTCCGAAGATACGGCCATGGTAGTAGACGAGCGGAAA
Organism: uncultured Nitrospinota bacterium; assembly: GCA_964570665.1. GTDB lineage: Bacteria > Nitrospinota > Nitrospinia > Nitrospinales > JAJDAT01 > JAJDAT01. The sequence goes on from CAZMZH010000001.1 coordinate 20,946, forward strand.
GTTTTTGATATCTCGGAAACCGATGGCGACGTTAATTTAAAGCTTCAACTAAACCAAAAAGAAGTCAACCTGGAAGAATTGGGTTTTTTATTAAAATATCCCAAAGTTCGCCGAGTCCAGCTTCTTGAGTTGGACAAAAACGAATTCTTCGACGAAGGCATTCAACTCATCGCAACCGCTCCTCTATTAGAAAACCTCGTAGGCTTGTCGTTAGCGTCTAATGAAATTTCCGATAAGGGATTAAGCTACCTAGCCGACTCTACAACGTTAAAAAGCCTTTCGGCTTTGTATTTGCAAAAAAATCAGTTCGGCCTTGCGGGCCTTGAAGAACTCGCTTCTTCTAAAACGCTCTCCGGTTTAAATCTACTTTATTTGAAAGGAAATCCATTTGGAGCCGATGGCGCAAAAATTTTAGCCGAAACTTCCCAATGGAGCTCCTTAAAACAATTATATTTGCATGGATGCAAAATACACGATCAAGGACTTCAATATCTTTGCAATTCGTCTCTTTTAAAATCAGTCGAAGAGCTCAATATATCCTTTAACCAATTGACAGATTCTGCCGTCGACATCCTAATCGAATCGAAAGTTGAATTATCCATACTAGATATTGCCGTAAACCAAATTAAAGAGTCCAATATTCAACGCTTAAAAACTTGCGGCCAATTCAAGACGGTCCTCATAGGACAATGAGCGAAACCAAATCGCAGAAGTACATTCCCCATAAATTCCCCAGCCATAAAACGATTCAAAATCATTTCAATAAACGCGATAAGGCTATGGCCAAAATCATTAAGCAGGTTGGCCCAATTCAATTGAGACAAAATAAAAAATACTTCTTTGTGCTCTGTCGCTCCATAATATCTCAACAAATATCTGTAAAAGCCGCCGACGCTATAATGTCTAGATTCATGAAACTATTTCTCAATCAAAACCCCACTCCGCAACGCGTTCACGAAACGCCCGATTCTAAAATACGGGAAGCGGGACTTTCCAAACAAAAAGTCGCCTACATGAAAGATTTGAGCGAAAAGTTTCTCAATAAATCAATCAATCCAAGAAAATTTCAATTTATGAAAAATGAGGAAGTTATTGAAAATCTGACTCAAGTCTATGGCGTTGGACGATGGACCGCGGAAATGTTTCTAATTTTTTCTTTGGGAAGACCGGATATATTTCCTGTGGGAGATCTAGGGGTAAGAATCGCTATTCAAAAAATCTATAAATTAGAAACACAACCTTCCGCTAAAGATTTAAAACCTTATGGAGAAAAATGGACGCCATTTGAAACCGTTGGCACATGGTATTGCTGGAGAAGTTTGAACCCTAAAATCGTCGCCTACTAAAACAAGGAGTTCGTATGAATTTCGTAGATGAAAAAATAGAAAACTACGCTTTTGAACACACTGAAAACGAAGGCGGGCTTCTCGCCCGACTGCAAAAAGAGACTTATGAGCAATTAGAAATTCCGCAAATGGTCACAGGCAGAATCGAAGGACAGTTTTTGCGATTCCTCGCTCTATCCATCCAAGCAAAACGAATTTTAGAAGTTGGAACTTTTAGCGGCTATGGAACTCTTTCGATGGCTAGCGCTTTACCAGAAGACGGCGAGATATTTACCTGCGATGAAGATCCCGATGCCATAGCGTTTGCGAAACGATTTTTTAGCGAAAGTCCGCATGGTTCGAAGGTGCGACTTTTGGAAGGCCTCGCATTAGAATCGATCAAAACTCTTTCTCCTCCATTGGATATGAGTTTCATCGATGCCGACAAGGTGAACTACACGAACTATTATGAAGCGATAATGCCATTAACAAGACCGGGTGGATTAATTATTGTAGACAACGTTCTTTGGGGCGGATCTGTGCTCAACCCAAAAGACGAATCCGATAAAGCAATTCATGCATTCAACGAACATGTAAAATCGGACAATAGAGTAGATAAGGTTTTGTTAACCATTCGAGACGGAGTTTATTGCCTAAGAAAACGATAAACCGTTCATTCATTTTTTAGCGAATCTCAATTCTTTAGAGAATACGCCCTATTTCACCATTCCAAAATTTATAAAAGTATGTTTATAATAAAGGAACGGGTAAAAAACAGGTTTTTTAAAAATTGGATCGCTTCAAAAATGACAAAATCATTTGCAAATAAGCACGTCCTAGTCGCGGAAAACGCAGAACCCATTCGGCAATTGATCGTATGGGAATTGGAATCTATGGGATTTAATCCCAAAAATATTTACGAAGCGGATAACGGAATAGAAGCCGTTAATTTGCTCCTAAAAAATGAATTAGATTTAATTCTTTCAGAATTCAGCCTACCCAAAATGGACGGATTAACCTTCCTGCAAAAAGTCCGCTCCCTTAAAAACTCTTCGTTAACTCCATTTTTAATGATGACTGGAGAAAGCGATACCAATAAAGAAAACCAAGCCTTCGAATCGGGAGCCGACCAGTTTATTCAAAAACCGTTTCAGAAAAAAATATTTCATGAAACAATTGCCAAACTTTTAATTCCTCAAAATCAATTCGAACGCAAAAAAGTTCTGATTGTAGAAGATTCTCCAACGATTCGAAACGTAATCGCTAAAAATTTAGTTCAAACCGGTTTCAACGAAGGAAATATATTAGTATCCTCAAACGGCGAGGAAGGAATCAAAGCTCTTAAAACTGAGACCGTTAGTTTGATTATATTGGATTGGCATATGCCCGTAATGAATGGTTTTGAATTTACTCAAATAGTACGAAATAAATTTTCAAAGGAAGAATTACCCATTTTAATGGTCTCCAACGAGAACGATAAAGGGAAAGTCATCCAAATTTTTCAAAAAGGAATAAACGCTTATATCATCAAACCTTTCACCGCCATCGACATTGAAACAAAAATAAAAAGCATTTTTCCCGATTCGCAATAAAATAAAAGTTTTGCCTTTTTTAGAGGGTTATGTAGACTATCTCTGCTAATTTTCAACTTTGATACAATTGCAAAATTTTCGTTTCAAATACAACGTCACATAACAACCTTTGAGGAAATGTAATGGCAGAAACGCTTGGAAGTTTAGTCGACAAACTTTCCATTAAGAATTTAAGGATTTGGCACATAGACGAAGCTATAGAATCGGACGAAACTTCCGAATCTAAAAAGGAAGAATTACGCGCCAAGAAGGAACTGGCCGTAAAGCAATGCGAAGAATTGATGGAAGAAATCAATCAATTCACCGCTTTAGCGATAGAAGGCAAAATTAAAATTCGCGATCAAAAATTAAAAATGTATCAAAACCATGCCGCGAAAGATATTGGGGAACTAAAGGATTTGGGGAAAGCCGTTAGCGAATTAGCAAATCGAAACATTCGCCTGTGGCACCTTGAAGACGAAGTAAGAAGAACGGATATCCCAGACGCCGAAGTAGTAGCCTGCAAACGTAAAATTGACGGAACCAATCAGGAAAGAAACGACTTAATGGATAAAGTCGATGAAATTTTAGAAACACATTCCAAAAATGTTAAAACCAATTAACCAAGAAACTGAAGAAACCGGTTTTTTAACGAATCACCGCTTAACTCTGAAGTTACGACCTAAAATTGCAGGTCTTTTTTATTTGGGTATTGGAACTAACTATTTGTCCCTTTTTATTTTGCCATAGCCATTCAAACAACCACTCTTTGATACTTTCAAAATTTCAAACAAACTTTCAAGCGGTATCCAAAATACACTTCGAATATTTTTATATAAAATCTAGTTTTCATTCTTGAAATCAATTAGAGAATTCTAATATTTCATTTGTTTTGTATTTCACGAGAGATGGATGAAATACCAATGACTACCCCCTCGCTATTTTTCATTGCATTGACATTTAAAGCAACATCAATAACGGAACCATTCTTAACTATTCTTTTAGTTTCAAAAAGATCAACTGTCTTATTGCGTCTTATATCCCATTGAATAGCTTTAGCTTCATCTAACAATTCATCAGGGATCAATAAAGAAATATTACAACCTTTGGCTTCCATAGCGGAGTAACCATAAATTTTCTCTGCTCCCTGGTTCCAATTCATAATAATTCCATCCAAGCTTACACTGATGATGGCGTCGTTAGAATTCCCTAATATTAAATTTAACGTCGATTCCATATCTTCAATATTAATTTTAACTTGATCCGCCATATTTAAAAATGCGGCGGCAACTTCTCCAAATTCGTCTGCAGAGTTGGTTTCTAAATTAAAAAAATAGTTGTTTTTAGCCACTTGAATAGCGGCATTCTTTAACTGGAGGAGAGGAATCACCAAAGAACGATACAATAAAAATAAAACTATTATGGAAACTAAAAATGAAATTCCCCAGAGATAATACGTAAATATTTTAACTTGATTAGAATGCATCTCTCCTATCTTATTTATCTCGTCCGACTTTAATTGTCTTTCTTTTATTACTTTGTCAATTAAGAAAATCAATTCATCGTCAAATTGTTTTTCAAAATATTTCTCATAATATTCTGGGGAAATACGTTCATTAAGAGCCAATTTAGATTGAACCAACTTATCAAGAGTCGCGATTAAACTTTTCGTCCTTTTCTTTAAAATTTGAAATTGATAGATTTCTTTATTTTTTTTTAATTCGGCCAAGCTATTAAAAATGGTTTTCTGACTTAAAGTAATTACCTCTAACTCCGTGATAATTTTTAAAATTTCTATTTTAAAAAATTCGTACTCCTCACGCTGTTTTTCCCCTAAAACCATTAGATCTGACGCCTCTTTAACAACGCCTTGCAATTGTGATTTCAAACTCATCAAAAGAAACGCTTGATTATTCGATAACATTATTCTTTCTCTATTTCCATCGGCCTCTCGATTTAATTCTAAAAGTTTAATTCCAAAAAGAGCGGCCAAAGTTGCTATCAAAATAAGAATAATTAAAAATTTTACTTTAATGCTCATCCAACTTTCTTTTCTTAAATAAATTTAAGTAAGCCTAGCGATAAAAACTCTTATCCCCAAAAATCAAAAATAGAGTCAAAAAATAAACAAAAAATTTTATTGATTATCTAGCTTATTTTTAACCGAACTCCAATACTCTTCATTCGTTTTATAAAAATGCACTAGCATACGTTCTTGAATTTTTTTGTCGGCAGATCCGAGAGAATCCGCAATATTCGAAGTAAGGCGCTCTTTCTGGTCTTCCGTCATAATTTCAAAAAGGTTTCCGGCCTGAGAATAATTATCATTGCCATCGCGGTGATCAAACCGGTCCAGAGCTTCTGGCGAAAGTTTGAGAGGAGGTTCCCTATACTTCGAATCGCTTTCCGGGTGATCCATTCCATCTAATTTTGTGTTGTCGTAAGTACCGTAATTCTTTTTCCCATTCTGGTAGGGACACATTTGACCATCGCGCTGATAATTATTAACTTCACTTGAGTGAGGACGGTTAACCTCAAGAGAGTTATAGTTTGCGCCAAGACGATATCTTTGTGCGTCTGGATATGCAATTAAACGAGCTTGTAACATTTTGTCGGGACTTGGCCCAATACCAGGAACAAAGTTTGAAGGAGAAAAGGCGCTTTGCTCGACCTCTGCAAAATAATTTTCAGGATTCCTATTAAGTTCCAGTTGGCCAACTTCAATAAGAGGATATTTTTTATGAGGCCAAACCTTGGTAAGATCAAAGGTCCAAGGAGTTTTATCGGCATCCAACTCGGGCATTATTTGGGTATAAACAGTCCAAGAAGGAAAGTCTTTCGCTTCGATACTGTTAAAAAGGTCCTCTTGAGCCGCCCAAGGATTCTTTGGAATAATTATTTCCGACTCCTCATTAGTTAAACATCGAATTCCTTGATTGGTTTTAAAATGCCATTTAAACCAAAACCTTTTTCCTTTTTCATTCCAAAAACCAAATGTGTGCGATCCGTATCCATTCATAAAGCGGAAGCTTCTGGGAATACCCCTATCGCTAAATAAAATTGTTATCTGATGCAGAGCTTGAGGATTTTGCGCCCAAAAATCCCAAACCGCATTTGGATCTGTAACGTTCCGCATCGGGCAGCGTTTTTGACTGTGAATAAAATCAGGAAATTTTATGGGATCTCTTAAAAAGAAAACAGGAGTGTTATTGCCTACTACGTCATAATTCCCTTCTTTAGTATAAAATTTAACCGCAAACCCTCTTGGATCGCGAATCATATCTGATGACCCCTGCTCCCCAGCTACGGTACTGAAACGGAGAAAAATTCCCGTTTTTTCTCCCTTTTTCTGAAGGAAATTTGCAACTGTAAAATCTTTAAAACTTGTAGAAAGAGTAAACATTCCGTATGCTCCAGATCCTCTAGCATGAACAACTCTTTCCGGTATTCGTTCACGATTAAAATGGGCTAGCTTTTCGATTAAATGATGATCCTGCAAACCTAAAGGACCTCTTGGCCCAAAGGATAAGCTGTTTTCATCGTCACCAATAGGCATCCCTGCGGAAGTGGTGAGAGGCTTCTTTGGCATTTATTTATCTCCTGTTTGACGGTCAATTTTTTTTCTCTATAAATTCGAAACCATTTATGACAGGATTGAACTGATAAATAAAATACTCTTTTTCTATTAATTGATAGCTATTGCCTATCAAGGAGGCAACAATGACTTTGACTCAAATTGAATATATTTTGGCTGTTGCCAAAGAAAAAAGTTTTAGAAAAGCAGCTAAATCTCGGTTTGTAAGCCAACCAACTTTAAGCGCCCAAATTCAAAAATTGGAAGAAGAACTAGGGGTTGTCATATTTGACCGATCGCAATCGACAAATTCTTTAACCAAAATCGGAGAACTAATTATCCATCAAGCTAAAATGGTTAAAGACGAGGCAGATAGGGTATCGGAAATAGTACAAGTTCAAAAATATGGACTCGTAGGCGAATTAAATGTTGGGGCAATTCCAACAATATCCCCATATTTAATTCCTATTTTTTTAGATTCTTTTAATAAAAAATATCCTAAGCTAGCGCTGAACCTTTCAGAACTGACAACTGAAAATTGCTTAAATCATTTGGTTAACGAGGAAATTGACGTTGCAATTTTAGCTACCAGCGAGGACAAGAATATTTTTTATCAAGAAAAGCTATACGATGAAGAAATGGTTTTATTTTCTAATAAGGATAACAAGCTTTTAAAAAAGAAGAGCATATCCACTAACGACATTTCCGCTGAAGAAATCTGGTTGCTTGAAGAAGGGCATTGCTTGAGGGATGAGATAATTAAAATTTGCGGTTACCGAAATGAGCGTTCTAAATACCCCAAGAATCTCAAATTTCAGGTTGGAAACCTGGAGTCTCTTAGACTTTTAGTTCAAGCAAACTTTGGCTATACTCTTTTGCCTTATCTTTCTACTCTTAAACTAAATCCAAAAGAAAAAAAATTACTGAGGCCTTTTTCCGGTCACAAACCTCAGAGAAGTATTTATCTTACTTTAAGAAAAGGGTACTTAAAAGAAGCCGCTGTGAAGGCTGTTAAAGCAGAAATTTTGAGTTCAATACCTTTTTTCAAATAAAAAGGTAGTTAAACGTTTCCTCTTTTATTTAATTTTTTACCTCCAAGCCATTGCGTCTCATTATGTTTTTTATACCAAGCATTTAATTCGGGCGATAAGCTGGGGCCAAATGACTGCTGCTCTAAATTAAAAAGTTTATGTTGGTTACTTTTTCTAATCACAGATCCTGAATTCGATACCTTTCTTTTCATCATTTTAGCAATCTCCTTTATTGAAATTTGGCGATGCCAGATTTTTTGACGCTATTATTAATAAAAAGAAATGCACTTTTCGTGCCAAAAGCAACCCAAACATAAACTCATCTATCTATTTGTTATATAAACCTTTTAACCTTTGGTTGTTTTATCGTTTTGGACAGAGTTTCAATTTGTTGAAAAATTTTGCCTAGTCCTAACGAAATTTATTACTAGAAAATTGACTAATTTCAACCGCTAACGAAACCGCCTTAGGCGTGTAAAATAACTCCCGTCGTGAAACTTACCAGCGCCATGTGTAACACCGCGCCTATAAAATTCCAACGTTTCCCAAAAGTTACTCGTCTTACTTCTTTTGGAGCGCTAGGTACCCAAAGGAGTATGTCCATTTATCGGAATCGTTGGCGTCTTCGCGCGCCATTTGTCTTGCCGGTAAGTGGCATCCTATACAATCTTCCTTGTAATCCGTGGAAACAGTTTGAATGCGGTTGTCCGCATTGAAAAGCGACCAACCCCAACCGTCGCCCCACAGGTTTGACTCTTTGAAACGGTTCTGGGTGTCGCGAACCAACACGAACCATCCTTTGATCTTTGTCGCATGGCTTACCGCCTGTCCGGTTGTCATGGGCATTGTCTTGGTATTGATCAGTTCCTTGACCAAAACGGCTCCGTCGGGATAGCGACCATGCTCGCGATAATAGTCAATCGTTTCCGGCTGCGTATAAACCACATGATATTCTTTGGCTCCAGGTTCGCCTTCCGTACTGGCATGCGACCAGGTTCCCAAAGTAGCCCATTTAGTGTAACCTTCAGGAATTCGGATATCTCCCGTTTGCATGTTCACATTGGGCGCAAAAGGCTTTTCTCCCTGAGTAGTCGCCCCTATCGCGCTAAGCGCTACCAAAACCATAATTGAAGCGATGAAGATTTTATTTTTCATAATAATTTCCCGCTATTTTTAGAAGTCCCATTAATGATTAGTAAAAGAAATTTTTTCTATCTTTATAGAGGTTGCGGCCATACTCGCGATCCGCTCCGTCTTGGCATAGCATCGACATTTTTAGCTAAATATCCCGAAGCCAATATAGCCACGCCAAGGGCCAGATGAAGAAAGTTATCCATAGCATTAATATGAATAAGACCTAAAAGCATTCCCTGCGGACTATCCATAGTCGTAAAAAATCCGACTACCCCAACAGTCATATAAACAATTCCAAAACCCAGCATAAATTTTGCGGGCGTTTTCCACATAAGAGCCACAGCAATGAAAGCCAAACCCGATGTTAGATGAACCACGTTATGCAACGTATCCGTTATGAAGAAACCTTCGCTACCGACTACGGGATTGGGTGTAAACCCAAGGACTCCAGACAATAAAAAAGCCAAAGCCCAAATCCAGGAGAGTTTGATTCCAAGTGGTTTCATTTTTTTTATCCTTTAAGAAGTTTTGTATGAATAGATAAATTGAGAAGGGAATCCCAGTTTCTATTTTTTCTGAGGAACCGGGCTTCCCTTCTGATTTAAAAAGTTGGATTAAAGCTCTGCAGGATGCTTGTGCTCAATGCTCTTCCAGTTGGAATCAGCTTTGGTAATGTATCCTTGAACGTCTTCATTCCATTTGCTTTGAATATTTTTATCGAGGTTTAAAAACAATTTACCGTCGACAATTTTCCAGCGGTTTGGATCGGAGTAAAACTTTTTACCAACCGCTACGCCATAAGCACAATACCCGCCGTACTGCGGAGCGTATTTTGCTGGGTTGGCTTGGAACTTTTCTTGGTTTTCTTTGGAAACAAATAGATAGGTTCCGCCGTCATAAGTTGCCGTATGGAAACCGCTGCCTCGCATAGGTTTTCCCGCTGTAAAATATGCGACAGGATCGTAACCGCCCATCACCGGAGCTGAAATCTCTGTTCCATTGTTCATCATGCCTGCGGTAGCGCCATTGGCAAACAAGGCGACCAATAAAGAAACTAATACAAAAAACCCGGACCCACGTTTAAATGCAGAACTCATTGCTGAATCTCCTTAAATCATTTTGGTTATAAAGTTAAAAATCTCATAAAAAGTACACAGATTAGTATACATAAAACCCATTTCCTTACAGTCGCCTGAAAATAATTTTAATATCAATAAAACCAATAGTTTAAAATTAAATATGACATAATTTTTAATAGAATATTTAATTTATTTTGATTTTTAATGAAATAAATATATACTTATTAGTGTACTTATAATGAAAGGGAATGATAGATGACTCAGTCGTCAAAAAGAGAGCAGTTGATTCAAGCGGCCTTGGAGTTGTTTTCCAGAAAGGGATTCCATGCGGTAGGAATCGATTCGATTTCAGAAAAAGCGGCTATCACCAAAAAAACGCTTTACCATTATTTCAAATCAAAGGAAGAACTCATCATTGCGGCTCTTCGTTATTACGACGAACGGTTTCGTAATGATTTCATGCGAGCTGTTGAAGCGAAAACGAAAGATCCTACTGGGAGGTTACTCGCTATTTTTGAAGTTGTGGAAGAGTGGTTCAGTCAAGAAAGCTTTTCAGGATGTTTGTTTGTAGGCGCAATGGGTGAGTACCCAGATGAAGACATGCCAATTCGGCATGTTTGCCAAGAATCGAAAACTTTAAACCGAAGATACATTAAAAGTCTGGCCGAAAAAGCAGGAATTGAAGATGCCAGCCAATTATCCGAGCAGATATACCTATTAATAGAAGGCGCCATCACCATGGCGCAAGTGAACAATTCTCCTATAAGCGCGCTCCAGGCTAAAAAAGCCGCAGAAGTTCTCATTCAAAATTCAAGTCCCTCCACTCATAGCGCTGGCGCTTAAGCAGCGCTACGCTACATTCGCGCTTACAAGTTTTGGAAAAAATTTTCTAATTTAAATCGTGAAAGTTTGAGCCTGTTTATATGTAATAGCTCAAACATTATTTGATAGCTAGAGCCAGATATCAAACAACGAGATTCAACTCTAAGTGGAAATTGGGAATATTAACTTTTCTTTCCCCAGTATCACTGCTTGATTGAAATCGATCTTATTTTTAGTTAGCATCTTGATTGCCAGTCACAAAAAACTAGAAATTGGGAACTTATTATGCCTCAAATTATTGACGAACCTTATGGACAGTTGGTTATCCATGAAAGTTATTTGGTCTTTACAGCTAATCAAGGAATTGATTTTTCAGAAAGAGAAGCTAAAAACTTTATTCATCACGTTAGGAACAATTTTGATAACAGACCATATTCCTATATCAGTAATCGAACTGTTGGCTACAGCATCAATCCAATTGCCACACAGCAAATCGTTGAATCAACAAATATTAAATCCATCGCAATAGTAGTAACTTCGACCCGCAGTGAATTAGCCCTCGGCGCCGAGTTACCATTTTACGAGGATGTACCTGTCAAAACATTTGGCTCGCTTGAAGAAGCAGTCGAATGGAGCCTAAAGATAAATTAAAACCTATAACATTCTAATAGGCCACTCGCCGGTTTTTTAGGCAATTTTTCAAGGTTTAGGTCTGCTTTCGACCCGTAGGTAAAAAAAAGTCCACTATTGACCGATTGGCGCTGTTCAGGAAAATCTGCCGAATCGACTATTTCTAACCTAAAGCGGACATAAGAAGATTTGCATTTGCTAAAAGTGTAAAAATCAAGATTTTATCGAACAGGCAGTGTCAGGTAAAACTGTAACTAGTACAACTTTTTGATCGTCTGCAACATTTCTGTCGTTTTTTATTTTGAAATTCAAATAACCTGGAATGTAATACGATTATTAAAATTATCAGGTAAAAAGTTAAGAGATTCTTCGAAGACTTAAACCTATACAATACCAAGTAAAGAAACCCGAATAAAAGAATGTTGGAATTCATTAAAGTCGCTTGATATAATTCCGTAATCCAAAATATTAAACGCCAGAACGGAGTATTAATTTTCACAAATCTGGAGGGTTAAAATGAGATTACCTTTGAATTTTATCATCCTTCTTTTGACTGCATACCTATCTCTTTTCACAAGGGAGGCGTTAGCTAAAATGATCCATGGGCAGGACGAGGATGGGAAATGGTACTTTGTAGATTCTTCGATTAAAATTCCAAAACAATCTCAACAAAAGAATAAGAAATCTAAACTTGCCGCCGCTCTATCAGGAAATTCTTCTCCGGTAGCGCCTCCCTCTCGCACGGTACTTGCCTCAAAAAATAAATCTCCCCAAAAAGCTTCCAAACAATCAACTTCAGTTTCCGAAATTGCTTTTGAAAGGATCTATTTAGAAGGAATGGCGGCATTTGATAGAGGCGACTTTAAAACCGCTTGGAAAATTTTGAAACCCTTAGCGGTCAAGGGATATGCCCCAGCACAAAACAGCTTAGGCCGGTTATATTTTATGGGGCAAGCGGTCGAGCAAGATTATGAAGAAGCCATGAAGTGGTTCCAGCTTGCTGCCGACCAGGGGTATGTTAATAGCATATACAACATCGGGGCTAACTATCATTTTGGCAAAGGGGTGAAACAAGATTTCACCGAAGCGGTTAAATGGTATCGCCTGGCTGTTCAACAAGATTATCCAGCCGCCCAGATCAATTTGGGAATGTTATACGATGAGGGAAAAGGAGTTCCCAAAGATCATCAGGAAGCTGTCAATTTGTACCGTAAAGCCGCCGACCAGGGAATCGCCATGGGCCAATACAATCTGGGTAAAAGTTTTTACGACGGACAAGGCTCTCCTCTGAACTATGAGGAAGCGGCGCAATGGTTTTTGAAGGCTGCTGAACAAGGGCTTCCCATGGCCCAAACTCATCTGGCATTTATGTATGACCAGGGAAAGGGAATCGCGCAGGATTTTGGGGAAGCCGTGAAATGGTACCAATTTGCAGCTAAACAAGGGGATGCGCAGGCACAATACAGCCTAGGCGAAAAATTTTTCAAAGGTCAAGGTGTCGTGAAAAATTATCAAAAAGCGGCACAATGGTTTTTCGCAGCCGCTCAACAAGAATATGCTTTAGGACAATCCTACCTGGGATATATGTATTCTAATGGACTTGGGATGAAGCAGAATTATGAAGAAGCGGCGAAATGGTATCTGTTAGCGGCAGATCAGGGAGATGCAGAATCCCAATCCAAACTGGGATACATATATGAGGTTGGGGAAGGTGTGGAAAGGGATTACGAGGAAGCGGCGAGGTGGTATCGGAAGGCAGCGGAACAGGGAGATGCAACGGCACAATTTAACCTTGCAAACATCTATTATTATGGAAAAGGAATGCCTAAGAATAGTAAAAAAGCATCCGAATGGTTTCTTTTAGCCGCCCAGCAAGGAATTTCAGAGGCTCAATTTCAAATGGGAAATAATTATTTCAGTGGAAAAGGAGTTCCCCAGGATTATGAAGAGGCCGCCAAATGGTATGAACTTGCGGCCGGACAAAATGAAAGCGCTTCCATGGCAACACTTGGGTGGATGTATGCTAAAGGTAAAGGAGTTGCTCCGGATAATGTCAAAGCACTTATGTGGTATATCTTGGCGGCTGAAAATGGTTTTAAAGGTGGAAACCCGGACCGTAACCGTATTAAAAAACAAATGACTCCTGAAGAAATTGAAAGTTCTCAAAATTTGGTCACTAATTGGAAGGGCAAACTCTAATATTATCCCTAAATTTTACCTTTACGGCTACCACAAGATATAGGAATTATCCTATATAACATAGGATATTGACTTATATTTTTTGATGATTATAATTTGATATGTAACGCCGAAAACTCTACGGAGGCGGGCAATTATGGATTTTGCTCAAAATTTGAGCGCCATGAAAGTCTACTTACCTTTTCGGGAACCACAGGTTGGAAAAGACTATTGGATTGAAGATAATGTATTGCATAATCCAATGGAAGTAGCTGAAAGGTGCATATCGAAAAATATTTGGACGCTTGGATCACCCTGGCGATCGGTAGCTTGGCCGGGTATGCGCGCGCATAATGCTCTCACCCAGGAAGAACTTTCCCGGGTGGAAGAATGCGTTAAGAAAGGTCTAGATATTAAGGAAATATTTCCTCAAAGCCATCCAGAAACTGGGACATCAAGCCATAACAACATTCAGATCGTTGGTGGGGAAGATGGAGTGGCTCGTCCCCATGTCGATTCGGCAAAAATTTGTGATATTGCTGGAGTCCTATATCTTCATCCAAACCCTCCCACGCAGCATTGCGGTACATCCTTTTATCGTCTTCACCTCCCTGGCGAACCGCTTGGTGGAAATATATGCCCCAAAGAATATGAAAGTCTTTCGCAGGTTCCAGGGTTTCCGCAAGAAGCGGAACCTACAATGTTTGAAGAAATCTTGGAAGTTAAATATGTTTTTAACCGACTTGTGGCCTATAAATCAAACCTTATACACTCCGCCAGTTCCTATTTTGGTTGGGGTCATGAATTGGCCGCAAAACGAATGGCGGCAGTATTTTTTTGGAAAGTAAAAGAATAGTTGCGGGAATTTTTAGGGCTACGATTTGGTAAGGCGATATCTCTTGAAGATCTTGCCGCCAACGGTCAATTGACCATCTTCAATAAAACCCAAACGAGTTATAGCTTTTGAATTTGGTCGGCTTGGTGGTAATAGGATAGTTATTGAACTAAGGTTCATTTGGTTAAACGCCCGGTCTTTTACTTTATAAAAAATTTTTCGTCCCCATCCCCAAAATTTGGGATGGAGAATCAGGGCAAAATCAGCTTCTCCGCGCTCCGGTTGTAATCCCCCCCAACCGGCAAATTCACCGTTGATGAGAAAAGCCCAAGGGCCAAATCCATGTTCATCCCAAAACCGCTTTTTTTCTTTTAAAAAGGTTCTACAATCTTCGGCTGAAAACCCACTGACAAGCAAAGGCAACTGCTTACCTACCATCTCATTATTCATTAGATCGGTGATTTGATATTCTTTTATTTCAATGAGATGAACAAATTCAATTTCATCCATTTAACATCCACAACAATCGGACTTATTCTCATACTCCATAATATTTCCGCGAGCGTCCATTTTATAGGTACAGCACTCTTGAAAAAGCTCTTTAAGTTTTTGTCGTCCTCGCTGAGCCCGTGATTTTAGCGCTGAGTAAGACAATCCCAATTCTTTAGCGAGCTCTTTTTGAGAAGCGCCCTGTATGTCTATGGCGTCTACGACGTCGCCATATTTTTCAGGTAGGTTTTTGATAAAAGGTTTTATGCATTGTGATAGTTCCTGAAGCGCCGCTCCTTCCGCATCTAGACTTTCTTCCTGGAGATCGGAGAGTTCTGGAAACGATTCTATAGATAAGCTATTGGAAGGCTTTCGATAGTAATCCATTAAAGTATTGCGGGCAATTTGGAACAACCATGACTTCAATTTTTTGGAGTCTTTTAACGACCCCAAATTTGTATGTATTTTGATTAAAATTTCCTGCAATAAATCTTCTGCATCTTCAGAGCTTTTAACTCTTGAAAGCAGAAACCCTCGCAAGAGATTTCCATAGTCGTTCCAAATTTCCTCAATGTTCATAGCTTTAATTCTTTCTACTTTTATTATCTAACAACAACCAGCGCTCGACGTTTCGTCAGAGGGAACGCAACAAGTCGGGTCTATATCCTGATCGTTCCTTAAATCGGAATCTTCAAAAACTACAAAAGTTTCCCAGGAGTTGCCGTCGGGATCATTAACCCACACTTTATCCTGGATTGCAAAACAGCAGGTTGTGTTTTCCTCAACCCGGGTTTTTAAACCAAGTGCTTTGAATCGTTCCGTTTGATTCTTTACGCCGGCGCCGGTTTTAATTTCGATACCCATATGGTTGATCTGATTGCCAGAAACCTGCCTGGCTTCATTCAACGTTAAGTTAATGGGCGGGTTTTCGACTTCAAACTTAGCGTATCCCGGTTTTACTTTGCTCGCTTTAACGTTAAACAATGCTTCATAAAACGCTATTGATTTATCAATCTGGCATGCGTTAAGAGCTATATGCATTCGTGACGACTCTTTAAATTTTCTTTTCATTTTATTTTTCCTTAATTAAAGTTGCTTTCACTATGAAGACGGAGAAGCCGCTAAAAAGACGCAAATGGAATGTAGTTAAACTTAGGATGTAGAAAAGAAGAGGTCAGAATGAGAAAGTGAGCTTTAGAAGGCACACTGGCAGGCGTCATTCAGTGGTACCTATTGCGCGATCCGCTTTGGGCCATCGGAGCTGCGCTTCTGGTTTTCGTCATTCCTTTTACATTATTGGTTCTCAAGACGATCAACGATAAATGGTTGGACTCGAATGTGAAACTTTTGGACTCTGAAGCTGAAGATTTGCTAGTTAAATGGGCTCCACGGCATGGGGTAAGGAGCATAGCAAGTGGGATGTCGTTTTTTATTTATCTATGTGCCAGTGTAAATAATTGAGGTCCGCTTATCCCCGATTCCTGTCTACAACAAACCTTTAAAAATCCATGATCGGCTATTTACCGGATCTCAGCGTAGGAATCGGAGCTGTGTTTAACGCTACGAGAAGGGGGAATACTTATACGGTTTATCAGGTTGGCCTTACCCAATTTCTTTTTTTTACGCCTTATGGCTTGATCAGTTCTTGTGCAGTCTTTTTGCGAATTCTATGCATACTTAGTTTAGCGCAGCTCTCACAATATTGAAGTTTTCCAGGCTCGCCAACCCCGCCGCCACGAACGCCCCCCGCTTCCCAAAAATCTTTCTTGTGGCCACATTTACCGCATACCTGGATCCACTTACGTGTCTGTTGCTCTAGCGACTTGTAAGAAGCGGTTGACAACATGCGCCGCAATACAGGATGTTTAGCGTCGGCAGAACCGGCTTTTATCAACCGCTGTTCTTCAGGCATGAATTTTGGCGCGCCCAGTGGAATAATAGCGGCGATTAAAACAAACAAACTCATCGAAGTGTAAAACCAACCCTGCAATTCAAAATAAAAAAGTACGGCGCTGATTATTAACAGTACTGATAAAGTTATGAGCCCGTTACCCACATGATCTGCGAGTCCTTCTATATCGTATTCCTTTTTTATGTGTTTGGGCGCTCGATTGTAACCGGCAATCAGGCCATAACATTTGTATCGAGAAATCAATAAGCCAAGAATAAAGAATACCAATGAAATAATAACGCCAGAAAATACTATAATTGGAAAGTCGAAAAGTTGTTCATTAGACATTTGTGATTCCGCCTCTTCTAATCTAAAAGCGCGGTAAAAAAAACGCCGAGCGTGCCACCGATCAGGAAAAAGATACCAAACAGGTAATAAATCCATTTCGCGCCAGTCGCGCTACCAAAGTTTATTGTCCAACCTTCGCTAACATTCCTCTTCGGTACAAATGTTCTGGAATCTTTTTTGCTAAAATAAATGCTGCTCCAATTTTCAGGATTTTCCCATTCTTTTTGATTTTGATCGTTTTGTTTTTTTGGAGTAGTCATAGGTCTATCCAACGCCTCGTTTCATTGCGGTATTACTATTCTTATTTTTGCAACAATGAAAAATACGCCTTTTATCTCTGCGAGGCATAATATAAATTATGGAATATTATACATCCGCTACACTACTTGAGACATGAAACTTGTAACCGCGATTATTATTGGATTTGTAGCGTTGTTCTATGCATACGGCGGGACGATCCATGTCATGAACATGCTGAGCCTAACAGGTTTTGACTGGGCTACAGCGCCTCTCAAGTGGCAGGTTCTCGATGTTGTCTATCTGATTCTTGACGCGCTGGTCGTTCTTGGCCTTGTGCGTGGCTGGAAGGCAGGGTATGGGGCGTTCTACCTCGCAGCGCTAAGTCAGGTTATTCTATACACGCTGCTGAGGGACTGGATTGTTGATGTCTCCTCCGAGTTTGCCGTTTCAGACGAGCAGCGGTCGCATTTCACAGGACTGGTAGTATTCCACATTTTTACTCTCATACTTGTGACAGCAAGCGTTAGAGTTCGCTCAACAGTCGCTTTGTTCAGACTTTGAAGTTCCGGTCTTGTTTCATAAGTGAGTAAGGATACTAATAACGGTAAGTTGCGCCATTAAAACCCAACAACAAAGTCCGCCCAAACCAAAGTGGATACTCGATGCAAAAGCAACTGACGGCCATTGGGAAGCTTGGTGTAACGTCTTCTTATTCTTTACTATTTAAAGCTCATGCTCCTGAACAATGAATGCCGAAGATTTAGAGTGATCTATAAAATTTCCCTCGTCTTCAAGTAGCGCGGCGCTTAATTTCTGCCCCTCATCTGAACTCATTGCCTCCATTAAATCTTTTTCCGATTCAAACCAAACCTCTGCGACACCATCATATTCTGGCAACATGCCTCTCGATTCCCTTAATCCTTCGTTTAGAGGGGTATCTAAAGTAAGAGATTGCACATATTTTTTGGCTCGCATAATAGCGGCATTTTTCATAAAGAAAGGACCATGTTTATCCTTCCAATAATCTTGAAACTGCTTGCGAGTCATATCTGGGCGGCGGCGTAAACACATTACAAATTTGATCATTTCAATAGTCTCCTTTGAGCGAGATATTCTGGTGGCGCAAATATTGATAAATACCGCCAAATTTTTTCAGATATTTTCTCATTATTTTTCGGACAACTCAACGCCGCTTTAGGCCGATAGCAACCTTGCGAAGGAAGCTCTTATAAGCAAAAGATTTGTTTTGTAAAAGAAGAGTTGGCGGAAGATTATTTCCTTTCTTGCGCTTGACCTGCTGCCTTTATTGCGGCGGCCTTCACGGCTTTTGCGATTTCTTCCGCCGCTTTTTCACTCTTCATGGCACGGGCAACCGTAATTCCACGGCTAGACATACTGAGCATAGCCCAAGCTCTGGCGCTGCGGTGTTTTTGGGTGATATAATTCATTCGCTAGGGTAAACAATAACCGATTAACTGTGGGGTTAAGAGAGTGAAACAAGTAATAATCATTAATGGACCGCTTAAGCTTCCTAAGGGGAAACTTGCGGCCCAAGTCGCTCACGCCGCCGTGGCTAGTTTTATCTCCGCAAACTCAAGTCGTCAGAAAGCTTGGCTTGATCTAGGAATGCCCAAGGTCGTGCTATTGGCAAACAGCGAAAAAGAACTTCTTGAATACTACCAAAAAGCATTAAACGCCAACTTGCCAGCGCAACTGATCAAAGATGCGGGGAGAACTGTCATTGCGGCTGGAACCCTCACTTGTATTGGCATTGGTCCAGCCCCCGAGAAGGAAATAGATCGAATCACTGAGCATTTAAAACTGGTTAGCTAACGGCACTAATGATTCATGTAACGAACGGCGGCATCCCACCCAAAGCAGACATTCAGCTAAAGAATGATACTCTTGTCGAAGCATTTTTGATTTTGTGTCCCATCGAATGACAGACTCAACTAGATTTTAACAATTTAAGAAGAGGTCAGAATATGGAAAACAGTCATCAGCAATTGTATGACCAAGCCCAAAGCACATTCGGATTCGTTCCCAACCTGATTAAAGAAATGGCCATAAGCCCAGTGCCTGCTAAGCTATACCTCATTGCCCAGGAATATTTAAGAGACGGCGTCCTTAGCGCTCAGGAACAGAATGCAGTTCAATTGGCGTTAGCCACTGACAACGAATGCCATTATTGTGTTCCGGCACATTGGGCGGCCGCCAAAATGGCCGGCATGGATGCCTGCGACCTGAATGCCATCCGCCAAGGTCATGCCCCCGAAAATCCGGAATTCAATGGACTCATCTATGCTGCGCGACTAATTCACTCGAAACAAGGTCGACTCAGCAAAAGCGATTATGATGACTTGGACGCTTGGGGCATTGACCGCCCGAAACTTTATGAAATCGTTGTGCTCCTCGCCCTCAAAACCCTCACCCATAATATTAACCACATTGCGAATACCATCGTTGACGAAGAGATCAAAGACGCCTGCGAAGATTGATCGAAAATGCACGAAAGGAATTAGAAAAGCTGTATGACGTTTCTAAAAATAAATGTATGTCCGCTATTGGCCGCCTAGCGGTCTTTAGGGAACACTTTCTGCCTGATATGATGCCGGCCACAAACTTTGTATATACAAATGGCAACTATCTCACTTTAACAAACTCATCGGTGGGATTATAAATAACGGTCTAGGATAGCTTTCTTTCTCTTTTGGTATTCTTTTTCGTCGATCAAACCTTTTCGCTTTAAACCGTTTAAAGTATTTAATTTCTCTTCGACGGCGCTATTACTTGTCGGTCTGCTTTTTACTTGAGGAGCTTTAGATTCCTGTTTTTCTTTCATCAACTTTTTTTTGCGGGTTTGTAACCCTTTAGTCTTAGGAAGATCCAATTTTGAAACGAGCCAATTATCCCAAGTTACGGAAAAAATACCCTTTGTTTTTTTTAGAACTTGGCCGCGTTGAGGGACCATTTTCCATATAGTTCCTTTGCCTCTGAATCCCGAAGCGCCTCTATTTGAAAGATTAAACTTCCTTCCGGAAATCATTGAAAATCTCCAATGCAACCGGGTTTTAGAATGCAAAAGTTCTCCCTTGGTCATTCCGCCTGGCGTCTCTAATTCAAAATTAATTAATTTATCCGAAGGAGCCCTACCCAACGCTTTTGCCATCAGTCGCGCTATCGAATGGGTGTCTTTTACAGAAAATATAGATTTTCTTTTTCCAAAAAGCGCCAACTCTTTATACTTTAGGGACAACAATTGGGAAGTCATCGCCTCAACCGATATTTTCACGGGATGGTTTATAGGAATTTTTCTTAATTCCGAGTCAGCCGATTTTTGCGCCTTATACATTAAGGTAAATCCTTCTACCTCTAACTTTCTTTCTTTTGGTTCGGTAGCGCAACTAACAAAAAAACTTAATCCGAAAACAAGAATCAACGTATGGATCCAAGTTCGCCGTTTTATCAATAGATTTATTTTCATCCTAATCCCGTAAAGGTTTTTGAGCAATTATGGAAGCGAAGCCTTTTTGCCCATTGTCCACTTCCCTATAGCGCAGTATACGATATCCCTGGAATTCTTTTAATAACTCCCCCTCGCCTAAAACCCATTCTTTTTTAAACGAACTGTATTTTAAAAAATCGATAGAAAAGGTTTCGTAAATTATCAACCCGCCCGGGCAAAGAATTTCACGAATTTTTGGAAATAAGTTTCTATCCAAAAAATTAAAACATACCGCCAGGTCAAAAGATTCTTCTTTAAACTTATAATCGTCTAAATCCGCGATAATCGTATTTAATTCAATATTCTTTTCTTCGGCTAAAGCGCGCGCTTTCTTGACCCCAACATCGGATACATCTATTCCCGTAACCTCAAAACCAAGTTGGGCCAAATAAATGGAATTTCTTCCCTCCCCCATCGCTATATCAAGAGCTCTGCCAGTACCGGTCAAAACCTCCGTATTATCAGTCAACCACTCGCAAGCGGCTTTCCCACCAATATACTCGTTCGTTCCATATTTTCGATTCCACTTTTCTTTATCTTTCGCCGACATATAAAAGCAAACTCCCATAAATTCAATTATATAAGCAGTTGTAACATTTCGCGAATCCATTATTCAAGAACAATCATAAGTTAAGAAAATAGCGCTATTATTGGTCAAAATTGTTGACAAAAGTTTAATAAAACCCTATGCTATAAAGCTTTACTGAAGGTACGAAAACACGTCAATAGTGTTTATTTGAATAAACCCTCAGAGGGTTAAAGGAGTAATTTTTTATGTACGCAGTAGTCCAAACTGGAGGCAAGCAGTACAAGGTTTCCGCTGGCGATACCATTCAAGTCGAAAAACTTGAAACCGCTGTTGGCGAAACGGTAACGCTAGATAAAATCTTAATGACTGGAAATGGCGACGACACTCAAGTTGGCGCTCCATTTTTAGATGGTTGTAGCGTCACTGCCGAAGTCTCTGAACAACTAAAAGACAAAAAGATCATCGTTTTCAAAAAACGACGCAGGAAAAACTATCGCAGAAAAAACGGTCATAGACAATTACAAACGCGACTCAAAATCACAAGCATCAATAAGGAGTAGAACGCAATGGCTCACAAAAAAGGTCAAGGTAGTACTTCCAATGGCCGCGACAGCATAGGCAAACGCCTTGGGGTTAAACGTTACGGCGGACAAGCGGTTAAATCCGGAGAAATTTTAGTGCGTCAACGCGGCACATCCTTCCACCCTGGTTCAAACGTAGGTTTGGGAAGCGACTACACCATATTCTCTAAAATACCCGGGGTTGTTAAGTTCGAACGTTATAACAAAACAAAACAAAAAATCAGCGTTTACCCCGCAGTTTAACCCACCAAAACCTTATTAAACGATCTCCTTCTTTATCCAATGTTTGTTGACCAGGTCAACATAATAATTCGCGCGGGTGATGGAGGAGATGGATGTTCAAGTTTCCTTAGAGAAAAGTTCGTCCCTCTTGGCGGACCTGACGGGGGCGATGGCGGTAAAGGCGGCGACATAGTTTTAGAAACAGATCCCAACCTCCAAACTCTTTTCGATTTACGATACCAAAAAATAAATAAAGCGGAAGACGGTCGCCCAGGCCGAGGCAAGCAAATGACTGGGCGCAGCGGAAAAGACTGCGTTTTAAAAGTGCCTATGGGCACCTTGGTAAAAAACGAAGAGTCCGGCGAATTATTGGTGGACCTCAAAAACGAAAATCAGCAATACATTGCTGCCCTTGGCGGTCGAGGCGGGTTTGGAAACGCTAAATATAAAACCTCCTCCAACCGCGCTCCTAGAAAATTCCAAACAGGTTCTCCTGGAGAAAGGTTTAAGCTTATTTTGGAGCTAAAACTTCTCGCCGATGTGGGAATTATTGGGTTCCCTAATGCGGGTAAATCGACCCTCATTTCAAAAATTTCTAATGCGCGCCCCAAAATTGCCGACTACCCTTTCAGTACTTTGATACCAAACCTTGGAATTGTGAAGATGGACGATTATTCTTCTTTCGTCGCCGCAGATATTCCAGGTCTCATCGAAGGAGCTCATAAGGGAAAAGGATTAGGAATTCAATTTCTAAAACATACGGAACGCACCCGACTATTGGTTCATTTGATTGACTTCTCAATCGCCAGCGATAGAGACCCCCTGGAAGATTACAAAGCCATTCAAAAAGAACTTAAAAGCTATTCTCAGATTTTATACGAAAAGCCTCAAATTCTGATCCCATCCAAAATAGATCATCCCGAAGCGGAAGAAAAATTAGTACGCTATAGACCGGAATTGGAAAAATTAAATCCAAACTTACTCCCAATTTCTGCCGTCACCGGACAAGGGATATCCGAACTCCTTCGGCAAATCCAAGATCAACTCAACAGTCTCAAAAATACCCCTAAGTAACATAACGCTATCCTAATAAGTCTCCCAGTCCTAAACCAATAGTTTAGCGACCCTTTCTATTTGCCTCATCCAAAAATTTCGATACTCAAATAGATTTTTGAGCTAGAAATATTGTTCCCGATCGAGCTTTTAGTTCAACAACTTACAAAGGGTGTTATTATATCTATAAATACAAAAAGTCATTTAAAGAAAAGGCTCATTCTTAATAAAAGGTTGAACAAATTATTTTTTTTCAAATAATGGCGTTTTTTTAATTTAAACAGGTTGTTTTGCCCTCTTCATTCAGCTTTCAAAACCGTGGGACCATTTTTTAGATTTATGGAAAAATCTCTAAAAAATTCAAATTTCAATAAAACGGTAATAATAATTTCAGCCATTTTTATGGTTTTAGTCACATCTTTTGGCTCCATTATTTATCAAACCACTAAACGGGATATGGCTGAAACGCTATCCCTGCTACTGAATACAACGCTTGAAATAAATGTTAAAGCCTTAAAAGAATGGATAAAAGACAAAAAACTAGACGCCCGCGTTTTGGCCTCCCAGCCGTTAGTTCAAAAAAATATCCTCTCTCTTATTGAGATTTCAGAAAAACCCAACATCGATTCTAAAATTCTTCTCCAAAGCCGCGAGTTGGCTTGGCTGAAGAAAAACTTAGGCTCTTTATCTAAAGAATACGGATTCTACGGATTTATTATCATTAATAAAAACGGATTTCAGGCCGGCGCTTTATACGACGCCGCCGTGGGAAACAAAAATTTAACAAAAAATTCGGATTTTTTTGAAAAATCTTTGAAGGGAGAAACCATTGTAACCCTTCCTTTCTTAAGCGAAATTCCACTAAGAGATTTAGAAGGGAACTTACACGATTCTCTTCCAAATAGTATCGTCGCCACTCCTGTATTAAACTCCCTTGGAGAAAATGCCGGTATTCTAGCTTTTCGATTGCGGCCAGAAATGGGATTTTCAAGAATAATGTCTTTGAGCCGATTTGGCGAATCTGGAGAAACGTATGCATTTAATAAAGACGCCGTAATGATATCCCAAAGTCGTTTCACACAACAACTAAAAGAAACTGGGCTCATTCAAAATAATCCAATGAGTCAGTCGATCCTTAAAGTTTCTTTAAGAGATCCCGGCAAAAAGTTACCTATTGGAAAACTAATTGACTCAAGTTTAAAAAGCAAATGGCCTTTAACATTCATGGCCGACCAAGCCATTAAAGGAATGTCCGGCATTAATGTTAAAGGATATCGCGATTATCGCGGTATTGAAGTTGTCGGCTCTTGGCAATGGCTCGCCGATTACAATTTAGGAATTGCCCATGAAATAGACAAAAAAGAAGCCTACAAGTCATTAGCGGCTTGGACACAATTGATCGCAATTTGCCTTGGAGCCCTCATCTTGTCGGGGATGATTTTAATTTGGCTTTGTTTTAGACAAACCCGAATTGAAACGGGAGCTGATGATAATAAATTAATTCTAGAAAAGTCTCAAAAAGAGCGCAAAAGATTGTACGATATGCTCAATCACCTTCCCGTCTTATTTCATCTTCAAGCTTCAGATTATTCGGTTCCGTTTGCGAACAAAATGTTCATCGAAAGATTTGGCAACCCAGAGGAAAAGCCGTGTTATGCCCTTATGCATAAAAGAACCGAACCCTGCGAAACTTGTACGCCGTTTCAAATTTTCAATACCAACCGCACCGAAGAATCTGTTTGGGAGGCTTTTGACGGCAGGACCTATTTAACGGTAGTAACTCCGTTTCAAGATTTAGACGGATCTCCATTAGTTTTAGAAATGGCAGTGGATATCACCGAACAAAAAAAAGCGGAAAAAGCTCTAGAAATATCCAAAAACGAAGCGGAGGTAGCCCATAAAGCTAAATCGGAATTTTTAGCTAGAATGAGCCACGAGTTTCGAACGCCGTTAAATTCTATCATCGGGTTCAGTCGCCTATTACGATCAGACTCACAGGCTCCCTTATTGGATTCTCAAAATGAAAAAGTGGATCAAATTATCCTGTCGGGAAACCATATCTTGAGGCTTGTTAAAGATGTATTGGACTTAGGGGCGATTGAAAAAGGCAAATTACCCATTAATTTTGGTAATATTTCTCTCAATGGATTAATTGACGAATCGTTTAATCAGGTTCAAGAATTCGCGAGGGAGAAAAAATTACGCGTAATGGATCGCTTGCCGCAAAATGAAGAAATTTGGGTATCGGCCGATCGAGAGTATCTAGAAAAAGTTCTTCTTCATCTATTTACCAATGCAATAAAGTATAATCGAGACGGCGGCGATATAGAAATATCAATATCATTTGATATCCCCAAAATCGTACGTTTAAAAGTATTGGACACGGGAATTGGAATTCCGGAAGAAAAACAAAACCAAATATTCAAACCTTTTAACGCAATTGCTCCAAGTCAAAGCTTTGAAGAAGGCGTTGGCTTGGGTTTAAGTATTTCAAAATTAATGATGGAGATGATGAATGGAAAAATCTATTTTGAAAGCCAAGTTAACAAAGGTTCCAGCTTCTTTATTGAACTCCCCATTGTAAAAAGGGAACAAATTTCTCCTGAAAATATGGCCGAAAAATATTCCAGCATTAAAAGTTTTAACGCATTAATAGAGAAGGACCTTAGCGAAGAACTCGATCCATCTAACTTCTCAATTCCAAGAGAATTACGCTCGGATTTGTTAAGGGCGGCAGAAATATATAATTTCACAAAACTGGAACACTTAATTAATAATTTAAGCTCCCAGGGCGAAGACGGAAAATCCATCGCCAAATTAACTAAGAAATATTTACTTCAATACAATATTCAGGAATTAGTAAATGTTTTAAATAAAACCAAACAAGGTTCTTGAAAAATAATTACTCTATTAGAAAGCCGCAGAAATAAATATTAAACTCCTCGATTAGTTATTTTTTCTCAATTTCCAACGTCACGGGGCAATGACACTCCGAACTTCTTCGAAAAATTAAAAGTCAGCTAATCGACTTACCAATCCTCGTCGGGATTTTTGGGTTTTTGTATGGTGGGAATTGTGAATTTAAGCGATGAGGGAGCTTTGGATGGAGTTTTTCCTCGTGGCCCGTCTTTATCTTCTTCTCCAAATCCAATTTTTATTTTTCCTTTCCCTACCTTAACGGGGAAAATTTTCGCTTTCATCTCTGGGTTTTGCGGGCACTGACCGGAAACGAGATCGAATCTCCATTCATGGTTTGGGCAAATCAAAACGCCTTCTTCAATTCTTCCTTCTCCTAATGACGACCCATTGTGAAGGCATTTATTATTTATGGCGTAATATTTCCCCTTATAGTTGAATAACGCAATTTCGTCTTTACCGGCGGAAATAATTGCCGATTTACCTATGGGTAAATCGCTTTCGTCCATAACTTCAATAAACTTAATCATAGAAACTTCCTTGCTAATTCTAATAAATTTTAGTTATTCACTATCCTTTTCAGGTTCCATTTTTGCGTATTCAAACTCGCAATTATTATAAATAAAGTTTAAAGCTTTTTGGCCACGCAATTTAGACTTAGTGTGAGTATAAGTTGACTGATTAGAGAGCATTTTTTGCCTAACTTCTTCAGGGCTTTGCTTCGTTTGCTCTGCAAGCGCCTTAAATTCATTTTCCATATCCGCTTCAGAAACAAAGATTTTTTCCTGGTTGGCGATTTCCTCTAAAATCATATAGCCTTTCGTGTTGAAGGCCGCTTTCTCGCGCCATTCTTTCTTTGCTTTCTCTTCTTCAAAACCGGAATCTTCTAATTTCATGCCCGATTGCTGTATTTGAAATTTCGCGCCTTCGACCATAAATTTTAATTCTAAATCAACAATTGAATCTGGAGGCTCAAACTCGCTTCCTTTGACTAAGTCATCAAACAATTCCTGTTTGATTCTTAATTCCTCTTGCTGTTCTTTATAAACTTGCTGATTCATTTTTACGTTTCGTTTCAGCTCGTCGACAGTTTCGGCGCCTTCGTTTTTAGCAAACTCGTCGTTCAACTCAGGCCAAACCATCTTTTTCACTTCAAGAAGTTTCACCTTAAAATTAGCCATTTCGACCTCTTCGTCTTCCTGGTCTCCGTCTCCTGGCACTGGCATCGAAATCCGTCTCAACTTATTATTCCACTCAGCTGGCAAGGGAGTTCGAACTTCAAATTCGTCATTTAACTTATGGCCAATGATCTGATCTTCGAAACCCGCAATCATCTTTTTGGAACCAATCCTTACGGTATAATTTTCCGCGCTGCCATTTTCCAAAGGCTCTCCGCTTAAAAACCCTTCAAAATTCATCGTGGCAAAATCGCCCTTCTGAATTGCATAATCAGGTTCATGCGGTTCCAAATGACCGTACGCTTCCAAAATTTTACCCATTGCCAGATTAACTTCCGATTCGCTAACCACCGCTTCGCGTTTTTCGATTTTTATACCTTTATATTCCCCTATATCAATATCTGGTTTGATGTCGATCGTTATAGCAAAACTCAATGGCGCGTCTTTTTTAATCTCCGACATTTCTTCATGAAGCATTTCCGGAGCCCCAGCTGGAATAAGTTTTGTCTCAAGCAAAACCTTGTTGTAATACTCTTGCATCAATCCCTGAAACATTTCGCCAAACGACTGAACGGGAACCTGCTTTTCCAAAATATGTTGCGGAATTTTTCCGGATCGAAATCCAGGAATTTTCAATTTCTTGCTGATATCCTGGTAAGCTTCTTTAATTTTCTTAGACACCACGTCTTTCGGTATCTCAATTTTCAATTTTCTTTTTAGAGTTCCTAACTCTTCTACTTTATATTCCATCAATCAATTTCTCCAACCAACCGTGTATTTCAAAAAATCTATCAATTATTTAGCGACAGGTTCGCTAAACTTTTCTGATATCAATCTATCAACTTCTAATTTCAGTTTCCCCAAAATCTCGTCGTATGTAAAAGCCCCCAAACCTTTGGGTCCTTCTTTTAAATTGACATGTGTTGGGCCGCACCAAAGACCCAAATCTGCGTCGTCCGTTTCCCCAGGTCCATTCACCCTACACCCCATAACGGCGATGGTGAGCTTATATTTTTCGGCGTATTTAGTAAGCTTTCGCACTTCCTGCGCCAACTCGACAAACTTTCCGTTTTCCACCCGCGAACAACTGGGGCAAGCAATAATATTCAATCCTTCTAAGAAATTTTCTGGAACGGATCGAAATCGCCCTTCGTCAATATCTTTTAAAATTTCCCGTCCAACGTCAATTTCCTGGCCTTTTTCGTCGTCGGGTAATGTTAAGGAAACCCGAATAGTATCGCCAATACCCGCCGAAATCAACTGTTCAAAAGCAATTCTTGTTTTAATCACTCCTTCGGGCGGCAATCCCGCCTCCGTCACTCCTAAATGCAGGGGTACATCCGGTCGTAAATCCGCAAACCTTCGATTAGCCTCGATCACCTTTTGCGAGTCGGAATCTTTTAGCGAAACACAGTAATTTACAAATTCTAATTCGTCCAACATTGCGCAATGATCAATAGCGCATTGAACCATTCCTTCCAACTCGTCGTGCGCAAACCGTTCTTTATAATCCGGATCGATCGAACCGCAATTCACCCCAATTCTTATAGCGCATTCATGATCTTTTGCAGCTTGTACAATAAACTCAACCTTTTCACGAATGGTTTTATCCTTTTCGAGGTGATAAAGATGACCGGGGTTGTAACGAATCTTATTCACCAATGGCGCCACAATAGGAGCCAATCGATAGTTTTCTTGTAAGTCTACGGAAAAAACAGCGTCGGAATTCTTTCTCAATTCCCTTAACGCCTCAACGTCTTTATCGCTATCGACGGCGATTCGGATAACATCCGCTCCCGCTTCTTCTAAAATTTTTATTTGTTTTGCGGTGGCTTCAAGATCTTGAGTTCGTGTAGCGGTCATGCTCTGAACGGCAACAGAAGAGTCGCCTCCAATAGTCAAAGAACCTATTTTTATCTTTCGAGTTTTTCGGGGTTTCATGTTCCTAATTCCGGGGAAAGTTTTTGGTCTAATAATGGTGGCTGGTAATATTTATCGGAAACTTCCAACAGTTATTGAAAGTTTCTCTAAAAAAGTTTCAATTTCAAATTCGCTAAAGCTAATTATTTTAACATTGTTCGCGGTTTTAAAGAATGGGATTATTCAATTTTTCTACCAATTTGAGCCAAGCCATTTCCGACTAAAGTATATTTTTTAGGGAGTTTGCATCGGGTTTTCCTTCAGCAGACTTTCTGCTTTTTGTTCCTGCACGCTCCGGCTCGACTTTAATCGATCTTCAGGGCGAAAAATAAAAAGCCCCCAAGAAATTCCTGGTATCAGGAAAAGCAGGGCAAAATAACTGGCAATATCTTGAGGCGAATATCCCCAACTGTCCGACGCAAATCCTACAAACCAATTACTTGCCGCCATAACTAAAGTAAGCCCGGCCATTTCAATACTAAAAATTCTACCTAGAAACCTGTTGTCGGCCTCCATATGCAATAACGCCGTGCTGAAAACCCAAACCACGGCCATGAAAAAAGTCGATATACCAACCGATAACGCCGCTAAATATAAAGATTTGGATTGAGACAACAAATAATAGGCAACCGTCCCCATGAAAAAAGAAACGGCAATTGAGATTCGTAACGCTCGCGGCGACTCTCCAAAAAACTTTTTGACTAAAATGGGACCTAAAGCGGAACCAATTCCCCTTACGGAATAAATAACTCCAATCCCCAAAGAAACTCCCGCTTGCGTCGAATGCATTTGATTCGCAAATAAGGGCGCCAACGTCATAATCCCGCCAGAAATCGCCAATCCAGATTTTAATAAAGTAACCCCTAGAACAAACGGTTCAGACAAAAGGTATTTAAAACCGTCCGTTAAGTAACTCCAAGTTCCCTTGCCTATCTCTTTTTTATTGTCCCCTATATGCGTTTCGTTACAATCTACCTTTTTTATAAAATAGGCCGAAAGTAGGAACGTCGCCGCGTTCAATAAAAAAGCCAATTCAATTCCCAAAAAAGCGACAAATATCCCGCCTGATGCGGCGCCGACAGAAACCATCACCGACCAGGTAGTTCCGCTCAAGGCATTGGCCGTCACTAGTTCTTGCTTATTCACAACCGAAGGAATAATTGCGTTACGCGCCGGTTCAAAAAAACTCGACATAGAAAGCTCTATAATTGTCAGAGCGTAGATAAGCCAAAGATCGTTGGGGTCGTCAATCATCAAAAACCCCAAAATAACAAAGAACCGAAAAATATCGGCGATGATCATTATTTTTTTTCTGCTTATCCGATCCGCGACAACTCCAGCCAGGGGACTGATAATAACCAGAGGCAACAATTTAGCGACCATAATGCCCGCCATAGCGGACGCCGAACCTCCTAATTTGATGACTAAGGCATATAAAGCGACATAATGAAACCAATCGCCTAATTCGGAAGTGATCTGTCCGTACCACAATCGGCGAAAATTCAGGTTTCCTTTAAGAAGCGACAGGTATCCAGAAGTCGAAGGTTTTTCCATTAAGGCGATAATCTGGGAGTAGAAAACAGAAGAGTTAAAAGCTTAGTAGTTTAACAGAGTTCTTTATCCAAAATTTGTAATATTTTTTTGAATTATTAGAGGCTCCCTTAACGCTGTAAGTTATAATTTCGCGTAAGAATTTTTACAATCATAGAAATACGATGCCAAGTATCCTAAGCCAAATAATACGAGCCCTCATAAAAGTAAAAAAGCCCAAGGGACAAATACGAAGCAAATCCGTGGAATGTTTGCGCCAAGAATTCGAGTCCGATATGTCTCAATACAAATTGCCAAAAGATGTCCAAATTGAAAAGGTCTCGATTAAGGGTATCAACGGCGAATGGGTCGTCCCCAAAAATGTCGATTCTAGTAGAACGCTTTATTATATACATGGCGGCGGTTTCTACGCCGGTTCTCTAAACACCCATAGAACGGCAGTCGCTCGGTTTGCTAGCGCATTGGGCATTCGCGCTTTTCATATAGATTATAGACTCGCTCCAGAACACCCCTTTCCAGCGGCTGTTGAAGATTGTGTATCCATTTATAAATGGTTAATCGAAAGCGGCATCTCGTCAAAATCAATACTCATTGGCGGAGAATCCGCAGGAGCGACGCTAACGTTAAATACATTAACCGCATGTCGCGACCAACTGCCAGCGGGAGCGCTTTGTCTTTGTCCCTTAACCGACTTTGCATTTGCCAGCGAGTCTATGATCAATCAAGCTGAAAACGAACTATTTTATACGCTTACAGAATTGGAATGGATTCGGCAAATATACGCAGGCGACCAGGACCCCAAAAATCCAGATTTATCGCCAATTTATGCAAACCTTAAAGAGGTACCGCCATTGCTTATCCACACCACCGACTCAGAGATGTTGCTGGACGATGCAGTGCGACTGAACATTAAAGCTCAAACCGAAGGGGTCAATGTCGAGCTAAAAGTATGGAACGGACTTTTTCACGGGTTCCACTTACTTCCCTTTTTACCGGAGTCTAAAACAGCGCTTCAGGAAATCGCAGCGTTTTCAAAAAGAATTTTAAAAACAGCTAATTAAGCCAGTTTTCTACTTTTTTGGATAAAAAAAATACTGATAACATTTATCTAGACTATCCATAATTTTTTTGGTATTTAGATTAAAAAACATAGTGCACCTGATTATTCTTTAATCTTTTAAGTCACTCATCTCTTATCAAATTGCAATTATGATAGATTCCTTAACTTATATTAAAAAAAAAATACTTACTGCTTACCAAACATTAAAAAACACACAATACTCAAGGTTTGTAAATGTTGTATTTTTAAAATCATCAATAATTAGTTTCTTTAGCCTTATTCGGCTATTCAATCAAAAATTCATATTTGAATTAACTAAACCGCTAAAACCAATCCCCATAAATAGCATGGGAACTTTGAGAGCTAAAACTTATAATCTCATAGGCTTCCTAGTTGACCACTCCGAAGAATCTTCAGATGAACAACCTATAAAAAAAAAGCTTCGAGATTGGTTTTCAAAAATCGTTAATTATTCAATCATTCTCTCAATAATTTGTATTTTGTTAGAACTTGTCTTTGACTTAAATTACTCAAATCTTGAAAAGTTTATACTCATGATATTTTCATTTGAGTACTTCATTAAATTTTTAAGCTTCGGAAAATCCTATTGGAAAGGATGTAAAGGAATTATAGATGCCATAGCCACATTTCCCTCACTATTAACATTTTTATTTGAGGCTAATCTTACTTGGGTTCGCTTCGTTCGATTAACCAGATTTGCAAGAATATTTAAATTATTAAATGTAGTCGGAGGAAAACCAATTGATTTCTTAAATTCCTTATTTAAAGAGCATAAAACTGTAATATCTCAACTACATGTTGAAATCAAATTAATAGTGGGTTCATTAGGACTACTTCTATTTGTTGCATGGGGACAAATTATGGATTCATGCAACAAAGTTGAGAGCCTTACAGCTTTAATTATTACCATAAAAATATTTTTGAATATTTCTAATAGTACGGAATGTCTTCAGTCCGATCCATCTGGATTCTTCAACTTCGTTGGAATTATTTACCTTGGCATTTTTGCGAGTATTTTAGCCGCAATTTTCATTGAAGTAATTCAAGTAAAGAAAAAATATCGGAATCAACTTTTTTTTAATAATCATATAACTCTGATTTACAACTCAAGTTATACATCTGAATTAATTGATGAGTTTGAATCGGCAAAAGTTAATAAATTAGTCTTATTTGGAGAAAAAAGCCTAAAGGAAATTTGCGAAGAAAAAGACCTTTTTTATTATGAAGGCGAAATTACAAGCTTAAAAGAACTAGCAAATATAAATATTAATAAAGCAAAAACTTTATTAATTTCAAATTTAGCTGATTTACTTGAACGAAAGGAAAAAGATTCCATCGGAAGCCTGTCGACACTCCAAAATATTAAATTTGTATTGGAATCGATAAAAAATGAAAATCCAGAAATAGAAATCTTATTTGATTATGCAGAATTGCAACCTCAACATTTAACTTATATAGAAGATTTGAGCTGCGCAGAAAAATTCAATTCGCAAATTTTTAAAAACTTTTTAATACTCCTTCATATTTCTTTAAATGAAAACCAAAGAAAATTATTTGACCAAACCATATTTTCTGTGAATACACAGATAGTAGAACTAGATAAAGAACCTTACAAAAAATTAGCGCTTGATGAGAATCAAGTAATCAACTTAAAAAAAGAAGGAATTCATATTGAATTAAACAATTACTTCATCGATTTATTTATTGAAAATAAATTTTTAATTTTATCAGATGAAAAAAGATATAACGAGATAATCAAAAACTATGGGGATAAATTCAACTGGGAACCAATATTTTCACCCATAGAAAATTTTGATGAGGAAACGATCAAAACGTTTTTAAGGAACAATAATTCATCCTATATTATAGTTTTAGCCGACAGTTCATTTAAAGATCAAAATGAAAAAGACATGGCTTCAATTGCTACTTGTAATCAAATTAGTGAATTATTAAAAAAAGAGGGTTTAGAAGATCAAGT
The DNA here is from genome assembly GCA_964570665.1 of uncultured Nitrospinota bacterium. Taxonomy (GTDB): domain Bacteria; phylum Nitrospinota; class Nitrospinia; order Nitrospinales; family JAJDAT01; genus JAJDAT01. Next base: position 54,607 of record CAZMZH010000001.1, read on the forward strand.
TCAAGTATTCGTTGAAATCCTTGAAGATTTTAATGAAGACATATTACAAAACGTTTTAAGTAAAAACGGAAACTCAAAAGTTTTTAACACCTATAATCCAGAAAAACATTTAGCAGCTCTCTTGATTAAGGCGGCATTGTATCCAGGTTTTATTTCAATTTGTAAACATTTTATAGAAAACAATATGGGCTTTTTAAAGTTAATTAATCATAGCAATTTTATAAAAAATAAAGATTACTCTTTAAATGAACTCACCAAATTTTCTTCAAATTTAAAACAGTTTTTTGGTATCTATAGCAATATAGAAAAAGTTATAAAAACTGATTTTATTTTAAGTCAAGATATCCCAATCGAAGAAACTGATGAAATCGTTGTTATAGAATTAAAAAACTCTTAAACACAAAATTCATTTTTTGATAATCAAACAATGCACCAGTTTTTAATTCTATCAAAAACATTTAATAAAAAAAATTCCTTAACTTTCATGCCCTTGACAGACTTTAAGTCTGAACGTAGACTAATCCCAAAGAGGTTTCGAATAAATATCATCACATAAGGAGAAATTTTTGGACACGCAAGATGTTGAAAAACAAACGGTAACGATTAAAGGGATCGAGCTGGCTTTAAGCGCCCCCGTCTCGGGAAATTATGAATGGATTGGTCAGGATGAAGTTCTTTCGCAAGTTTTGGCCTGCTGGTTGGTCGTCGCCAAGGAAGATATGCCCCTTTCTCCAAGGATCGTTGGCATGCCCGGTATAGGGAAAACCACACTGGCAATGGTTGCGGCTATGAAACGCAATCAACCTTTATACATCTTTCAATGCACCAGCGACACCCGGCCGGAAGACCTTTTAATCACGCCTGTTTTGGCGGAATCGGGAAAAATTTCCTATCACGCTTCTCCATTAGTGAGCGCCATGCTAACCGGAGGCATTTGCGTTTTGGACGAAGGCAACCGAATGAACGAAAAGAGCTGGGCGTCTCTCGCTCCCCTATTGGATCACCGAAGATACGTTGAGTCTATTGTGGCGGGAATCATGATTTCAGCGAAACCTGAGTTCCGCGCTTGTGTCACCATGAACGAAGACGAATCCACTTTTGAAATCCCCGATTATATTCTTTCGCGATTGCAACCGACGTTAAAACTCAGCTCGCCCAACAAACAAGACGAATTAGCGATCTTAAAATATCATCTACCGTTTGCCGAAAACGATATGCTGAACCTAACCGTTGATTTTCTGCAAAGAGCGCATCAACTAGATTTAGACTTTTCGCCGCGCGACGGAATTCATATCCTGCAATACGCGATAAAAAGACTCGCTCAGAATCCGAATCATCCTCTTTCTAAAGACGCAGTCTGGCACGAAGCAATCTCTAATGTATTGGGAGAAGAAGCGCTGGATTTAGATAACCTCGCAGAAAGTAAAAGACGGGCGCTTGGCGGACAACAACTTCCTATGGGATTGAGCGATTTCTTCTTTGCCGACGGCAGTCCGTTACATCCAGACTCCGATAATTAAAGCGGAGACGATTCTTTGACAACCAAGACCGAAGATATTTTTCAACTGAGTTCCCGTATAAAAATCCTCCCAACCGTTCATGGAAGCGGCGATTTTGCGCGAACAATTCGGCAAAAACTTTTAGAAGTTTCCCCTGACTGCCTCGCCGTTTGTTTACCAGAGGCTTTTCAACCGCTAGTGGAAGAAGGCATCGACAAACTTCCCTATATATCGCTGGTAAGTTCAACCGAACCAGACGGATCGTTTAACTATGTTCCCATCGATCCTTGCCAATCTGTCATAACGGCTCTGCGCGTTGCAATGCAAGAAGGAATTCCAAGAAAATTTATCGATTGGGACACATCGACTTTTGAAACTCGAAAAAACATTTTTCCGGACACCTTTGCGCTACGTAATTTATCTTATGAAAAATTTGCAACCGCGTTGTTGCCAACCGTAAAAAAACCGGCTCCCGACAGCTTTCACGATAAACGCATTCGGTGGATGGCGTATCAAATTCATAAGTTGGAATTGGACTACTCAAACATTGCTTTGGTATGCTCCATACTCGATTGGCCATGGATTAAAGAAGCATACGACGCTAACCTGCCTTATCCCCAAGGCGAAGAAAAATGTAATCTACCCAGTTTATTTGGTCTGGAAACCAACACCCTGTTTTTCGCGTTGTCAGAAATTCCTTATGTGACCCATCTTTATGAAAAAAAACGACAAGAACTAAGACCCGACCGCGAAGCGGCGCTGGATGGGGTCAAAGAAATTTTGTTAAAAGCCAGAGATCTTTTCACCAAAAAACACAAAGTCAAATACCACAATCTAACGCCTCAAACCTTTCAGATCTTTTTGCAGTATGTGCGCAATCTTTCTTTAATGGAAAACCGGCTCACGCCAGACCTTTACACACTGGCCAACACAGCCAAACAAGTTGGCGGCGACAGCTTTGCCGTGTGCGTTGTCGAAGCGGCTAGAGATTATCCGTTTCAAGAAGAATATAAAAAGGATTGGGATACATTGGCGTTGGGAATCGACCAAGCGTTGTTGGACGACAAAGTCGTAAAAATGAAAAATCGACTCTCAGAATTTCAAGTGGAATGGAAAAACATCGATCTCAAAAAAGACCCCGACGCCGATCGACAAAAGGAATGGAAATATAATTGGAATCCACACGGCCAATGTTCATGGCCGCCAGAAGACGATCAGATCGAAAGTCTCAACACCCACGTTCGAGAACAATCCAAACTTTTATTGAGTTCCGATCTTGCCCGCACAGAAAAATTCACTTCCTCGGTTAAAGACGGGCTAGATATAAGAGAAACGATTCGCAATTGGCATACCGGCGATATTTATGTCAAAGAAATTCCGCCATCGCGGGGTCGTATTGAAATCGTAGTTCTACTGTTTGAAGTAGAACCCGATCCTGCTAAGTTTTCCTGGAGGCAAACCTGGTACGCAGAGCACCTTGAAGAATCCACGCTATGCTTTTTCGCGACGCCTTATGAAGAAACTTTGATAGGCCCAGGCATCGCGCAAGCAAATTATGGCGGCTGTATGCTCATGTATCCACCGCGCCCCATTCCAAATATTTGGGAGGACCGACGCCTTAAGCATTCTGCAACCTTGGACGAACGATTATTAGAAGCCGCGTTTTTTCATTCCAGAGAAAAGCACGTAACCGTCGCTTCGCCCGGACCGCCAACGGCAAAATGGAGACTACTGGCGAAACGTTATAAAAAAAGGATCATACACATCCCGCTAAGCCGATTCTCCAATCAAACCATAGAAAAGGTTCGGCGGTTTCACGTATTGAACGGAAAAGAAATCCGAAGCTTCGCTTCGCGCTTTATCGAAGATATTTAATTATTCGGATGGGATAAAATAAAAAATTAAAACCTTAAATAATGTCACATTGAGGCGAGAGCCTGGCCTGAGCTTGTCGAAGGCAAGTGCGACCACCTTTAATTTACGCAAAGGCTCCTCGAAAAAACTAGAATTGCAAAACCATGACTGCGCGTCATCCTAAAGAGATCGCCATTGATGAGCTTGTGCTGAGCGCAGCCGAAGTAGTGAAAGACCCAGGTTAAGTTTTCAACATTCGAGTACGAGCTACAGCAAACCATTCCGCGCGTCATCCCGAGCTTGTCGAGGGATCTCGCCTTGGACTTTTTTCTTCATTAGCTCTTAAAAATCAGCGCCACTTATAACTATGGGATTATTCGACATATTCAAAAAGTTTGGCGGAGAAACAGAAAAACCTCCTCCACCACAAAAAACGTCTTTAGAACTATTGGAAATCGAACTACAAGGAAATATGGATCAATTCAATCGGTTTCATAAAGAAGTAGAAATCGGTTTAGGGAAAGCCGAATATTTCAAAACGGAAGTTTGGGATCACTTTAAAGAAGAGCTGGCAGAACCACAAAAGCAGGCATTTGAAAATGCCTATGAATTGATTCAGAAAATGAACGAAGAGTTGAGCCTTTTAGAGGTCGAAAAAAACGGCTACATCAAAGGCAACATCTCCCGCGAATCCAAAGACGATGGAAAAGCTATTTTAAAAAAGGCGTTAAATAAAATCCATTAGAGTTAGTCCATTATCCTCCATCTAAGGTTTTATTTTTCCAAAGGGATAATTGGGAGCTTGTATTAAACCCAATAAACCCTTTTTCTTTTTTCAGAAATTTTTCATCCTCTTTATTTTTAAATGATAATTTCTGACTTTTATTAGAATTTTTATTTTTTTTCGTTTTATCTCGAAACTCAGGTTTTTGACCTCTATATATTACTGGCTTAGGGCCAAATTTTCCAAGCTCTTCAAGTGTCATATAAATATCATCCGTATTCTGAGCCGCATAAATTCTTAATTGAAAGTCAATAAGGTCAAATTTATCCTTGTTCACATAAAACATTAAATCTCTATTTAAAGTTTCATTTGGCCGAATAGAATTATCGCTAAACGTCAGTCCTGAAGAAATTAATGAGAAATTAGCAGATTCAAACCCTTGTGATAAATTACTCTCCCTTCCATTTTTAAATATTTTCTCAAGTAGTTTTAAAAACTCATTTGAACTTTTTCTTTTAACCACTGTTTTGCTACCAAAAACGATATAATAACTTTTTAAAAGAAATAGTTCCTTTTGCCCACGATTTTCAAGCTTTAATTTGGCTAATATTGCCAAAGAGTTTCCATCTTTTCCAACCTTTTGCAATTCAATTTTTGGGGTAAGGTTGGCAGATAAATCTTTTAATTCTAACTGAAAATAAAAAGTATAAACTGCCCACATTCCGGCCATCAAAATTCCTAAAAGTTGCATCCATTTAAGCGATCCGTCTACTATTTTTGACGATCTACTCATAATTTGTCCTTCAAACTTTAAAAGTTCGTAGAATATAATTTTATGAATACAATAGAGCTATTCAGCCCAATGGCGTCTTTTATAGGAAGGAATATTCTGCAACACTAAGAAAACGGCGGTAAAAATACCGCCGTTTCAAATGAACTTGAAGAAGAAAAAAGACTAGTTATTCACGGGCAACTATGGCTTCTTCGGCTTCTCCTCCGGCTTAATAGACTCACTAAGTACGGTTACTTGAGTATTGAATTGAGCGACGTTCGACATTCTTCGTTGATTGTGTTTCGCAACAAAATCATGAACGTTTTGCGATAGGGAAGCGATAGCTTTAGTTTTGATCTCTGCCTGATTGTTAATTGGTTTCCTATCGGATTTTTGAATCGCTTTTTTCGCTCGGTTATAAAAACTATTTACAGCATTTAAACGCGTAATAAAATCATTTGCAGGGTTTAGGTTATTTTCTTTAGTCGGTGTTAGTGGGGCTTTTTTGGTCTTCTCTTTATACTCCTCATCACGGGCTGCAACATCAAGTTCCTTTTCAAGAGCCTCAATGATATTAACCTTATCAGCGTGGGATTTAAATAATTCCTTCCAACCCGTTTTAATAAAATCTTCCAGCCCCTCTTCTTTGCCCTCATTACCGGAAATCCCTTTGACCAAAGCGATTAAGTCTTCCTGAGCTTTCTTTTTAAATATCTTCTCAAACTTGTTCAATTGGCGCTTCAGAAGAGGTTCAGGTTTAGCGAATTCATTTCCCGAAGCATCTGTACCTCGTATAGAAGAAGTCATGTCCGCTCCCAAAGCGCCTCCAGCGCCAAAAAGAGCCAGATTTTTAGCGGACTTTATAATATCCTTGGGATCGGCCGACATATTCTTGACCGTCCAGTTGCCAATGTCATCCTTCATCAAAACGTAATTGGTATTGCCTGCGGCAGAGAGTTGGATGCGGTTAATACTCTGCCAAAACTGTTTGTCTATTTCTTGCTGAGTCTTAACCTTATTATCGCCCACTGCCGTACCCAATAAAGGAATACTTCTCATTCCAAATTTAGTGAGCAGGTTTTCCCACACGGTAGCTCCATCCTCTTGTAGACTGGTCGATGGAAAGCTGGTTCTTAAATAAGCCGAAGCCGGGCGCAACCTCACCATACCAGCCCGCACTTCTTCAGCAGATTTAATGGCTTTCTTTAAATTTTTAACTTCTGGCTTATCTTCCCCTTTATCTCGGATTTGCGCTATCAATTCGTAACGCAAACTCTTAATAAACTCATCTAACACTTGTTTGCTATTTTGAGCTTTATCTCCACCCTTAAGAGAAATTTTATTCCCGGCCAAATCTAAACCTTGTTGTCGAGATAGCGCTTCAAGAGACTGAGCTCCGCTTTGCCTCTGATCATAACCCCATTGCTTTTGAAGTTCGTCTACCTGTACCGTGATAGAGTTTCCCACTGCCTGTAATACTTGAATATAACTTGAGATCTTATTATCTTTTCCAAATAAAGTCGCGTTATTTCCAATAACCAAAACCTTTTGCGCAAACCGCGCAAGCGCATCAAATAGGAGGTGACGGGCCCTATCCTTTTCTGCTAAAGAAGTATTCCTTTCGGTCGTATTTAAAAACCGCTCAATTAATTGGTCTAAACCGGCATCCAATCTGCCGCCGCCTAAACTACCCGAGACTTTACCTAACAGCGTTTTTGCAGATTCTGCCGCCGCTTTAATAGCAGGTCTACTTCTTATTGGTCCCTTCGCAATCCCAAAACGGCTTCTCCATTGATCTTTATTGGCGCTCTTGGTAAACATTTCATCTGCTAAAAGTAGCGTTTGAGCAACCTCAAAAGGAGAGTTTTTAATTTGTTCAATTAAAGCATCCATAAATGCATCAACCTTTTTAGGATAATTTTTCTTAATGGCAAAAGTTTTCTTCCACGAACCTCCTTCATTCTTTAAGCCAGGAACCGCTCTAAGATTCTCTTTAAGATCATTCCATAATAATCTAATAGATTTATCATCTTGCCCTTGATGAAGAGCCATTATTGTATATCGCGGCGACAATAATTTATTAATCAATGAAGGAACGTCTTCCAAAAATTCTTTATTATTTACGCTACTCTCACCCCTGCTCAGTTGGTTGGTGAGACGTAAAATACTTCTTAATAGGCTCTGAACCGTTTCGCGCGTTGTATTAAAGGATTGCGCTGCAGAATTCACATTTTGAATAAACTGAGATTTTTGAGATGAATCACCATCACCAAATAAAATATCCGCGTGATTTTTAATCAATAAATCGTTATCAGCCAAAGCCTTGAATTTGGATGTAGCGCTGGCGTGACTTTCGTCTTTAGAGTTAGCTAATCTATTTACCAACCCGTCAATTATTTTATCCTGCTCTAATAAAAGGAGATCGGTTAAGGGGCTTCCGATTTTATCTTTTGACGAGTTTGATTCGATTGAATCCCGTAAAGCTTTATGCGCAGAAAAAATGCCTCCGATATCACGGAGATTTCTCTTGGGAGATAAGAAGCTTTCATATGCTTTGCGCAATTTTTCTACTTTTTCTTTAATATCATCCTTATCGATACCGTCTATATCTTCTAAACCAAAACGAGAATTAAAGTTTTTATCGCAGCAAATCTTGTCATAAGATTGCCAAACTTTTTGCAATTTATTACGTTGGCCTTGGTTGGGAGATAAAATAGAGTCATTAAGAAAGTAATCTGTAATGGATTTTTTAACTATTAAAATATCTTCGGTAAGGATAGGATCCTGAAACTGGCGGTTATCATATAAACTTAAAATAGAATTTATCTGAGCCGCTTGTCCACTGCAAAACTTGTAACTACCATCAGGAATGATACCGCTTCGATAGTTTGGTTTTGCTCGGAAAACTGCCCATTTTGATAGACAACCATTACGTGCAACATCGGGTTTAGCATTATCCTCCGAGTTTGGAAATTCTCTTTTCTCCAACTTATTACGCAATTGGATCAATAATGGTTTTGCTCCAATAGCCATGACTGCTGTCTGTTGAGCTAGGACATCTTCGTTATTTGCAAGAGGTCCTTTGTAAACGTCTACATCAATTGTTAGAGCAGCACAACCATTTAAAACTAAAAAGAAAATAATGGATATACAAGTTTTCAGTTGTCGGTAGTTTTTAGAATAATTCATAGTTTTTTCTCTTCTAAGTCTTTAACTCTAGTTTTAAGATTATCCAATTCTTTTTGTCTTTTAATGTTCTCATTAAGAAGTTGTTCTGTATTATCAGTAGAAGTTTCTACCGCTTGAATAGCAGTTCCAGTATTGTCTACGGCTGATTTCGCGGTACTTGCCGATGTTTCCGCCCTTTGATCGGCTTTATCTGCGGACTCTTTTGATAATTTTGCGTGGCCTTCCGCCTTAATCACCTCTGCTTTAGCCTCCTTTGCATCATTCTCAGCCTTTTTTGCGGATTTATTCGCCTCTAGAACTTGCTTGGCGGCTTTTGCTACTTGTTGCGTGGCAGTTACCACCTCTTGCTCCACTACCATCACCTGTTGCTGCGCATTTTCAAGCTCAAACTTATGATTCAGGTCTTTCAGTTGTCCTTGTTCGCTTTGAATATCAAGGAAAGTTTGAAGAAGGACATCCTTCACTTCGCTTTCACTCAACTCACTTTGAGCTTGGCTGATATCGCCTATAACGGAGTCCATAGCGCCAAAATATTCTTCCGGGCTAGCGCCCATTACGATAACCAAACGATGGTCGGCTGGCGCCTCGCGGAACCCTTCGGGTCCAAACATCACCATCCTACGCCCTGTTTTGAGCGCGGCCATTTGTTCATCCGTGCCTTTTTCAAACTGCGCGTTATTAGACTTGGAGGCATCGCCAAATGATATCCTAGAGCTTAGAGAATCCACCAGTTTAGCGGGAACCCAACCCGAACCGAATTTCATCAAACTAAACGAACTAGCCTGTCCCCGTACCGTAACGCGATAAACGGTAGGCGGTACCTGTTCCTGAGGATCGAACATTCCCAAGTAATAGACTTGTTCAAGTTGATGACCGGGAGTCGAACCTAAAACTGCCGTGGCGCCTATTGCACCACCAATGATTTGCCCTTCTGTAGAACATCCATTTGCAAATGGAATACAGAACACAATAAGAAGAATTTTTAGTATTGAAGCGTGAATTCTTTTAAAAATCCGCATCCTGAATCCTTTCCAATAATGAAACAGGTTTTATAGCTCCATGAGAGTCTTAAAAACCAGATACATATTTGCCTAAGCAAAATTAATATTTTTGATTTTTGGAGCTTATAACATTAATTGTAAAAACAAAAGTTTTTTTTTGGCTTTCGTACAATTTTTTTTATTATCAAAATAATCTAATGAAAAGCTTTGTTTTTTGGCTAGATCGTAATTGAAATAAAATATCGGCAATCGCGCTTTTTTCGACGGGTTGAACAGACTGTTAAATCGTGCTGAATTAAGCCGGGTAAGGAATTAATTTTATTGAATCGAGGCGACCCTTCGACAGACTCTAAGGAAATAGAGTGGAAATATTTATTGAATCGAGGCGAGATCCCTCGACGGCGCTCGGGATGACATGCGGTGGGGACTTTGCAACTCTAGTTCCTTTTTCAATCAACGCGTGAAACGAGTCAAGAGATCGGAATGCCCCTTCGAGAGCCTCAGGGCAAGCTAAGCGGTAGGTACTTTGTTCGCAATGCTTTTTTTCGATCTTCAATTACTTGGCATAATGGCTTTAAACCACTTCGGTCGAGATGACGCGCAGTGGGTTCTTAAACTCAATAAACCTGCAAATTAAAGTTTAATAACTATCTTAAAAAGCGACATCGAGATTCAACCGACGCGTTCTTCAAAGAATTGACCAAAGACGTCGATCACATAGTCCAGCATTTCTGCGGTGAGGTTGGGATAAACGCCTACGAAGAAGGTGTTATTCATTATGAAGTCGGAATTTTCAAGAGAACCTTGGACGCGGTGTTTAATGTTCTTAAAGGCGGGTTGTTTCAAAATGTTTCCGGCAAACAACATTCGAGTGTCTATATTATGCTGTTGTAGATAATTGACTAAATCTTTGCGCGTAAACTTATCGTTGGGTTTCACGGAAATAATAAAACAAAACCAGGATGGGTCGGCTTTATCCGCCGCCTTCGGAAGTACGAGGTATTCCTGAAACCGCTCCAATCCTTTATAAAGATGTTTGAAGTTGGCTTTCCTTTTTTCGGTAAAAAGAGGCAATTTTTTGAGCTGCTCTAACCCTATAGCGGCTTGTACATCCAATGCCTTCAGGTTGTAGCCAATATGAGAATAAATATATTTATGGTCGTAACCTTTTGGCAGTTCCCCCCACGTTTGTTCAAAGCGTTTATTACATTCGCCATTAATAGGACTTTGATGGGTGCAATAGCAATCCCTTCCCCAGTCGCGCAAGGAAGTCACAATTTTTTTCAAACGTTTGTTGTCCGTCGCAATCGCTCCGCCCTCTCCTAGCGTAATGTGATGGGCCGGGTAAAAGCTAAATGTGGAAAGATCGCCAAAAGTTCCCGACTTCTTACCGTTATATTCCGACCCCAACGCATCGCAGGAATCCTCAAGAAATATAAGGTTGTGCTTTTCACAAAAAGCGAGAATGGCGTCCATATCTCCCATATTGCCGAGAGTCTGTGGAATAAACACAGCGCGCGTTTTATCGGAAACGGCGTTTTCCAGTTCGTTAAGATCCATCTGGTAGGTTCCTACCTCGGTGTCTAAAAATACTGGAACCAAACCATTTTGAACGATCGGAGCTAATGTGGTTGGAAAGGTTAGCGCTGGGGTGATGACCTCGTCGCCGGGCGAAAGTTTTTCTTTAAAATCCTCCGCCATCAATGCGGTGACGGCCAGAAGATTTGCCGACGACCCTGAGTTGACCAGGATGACATGCTTCCGCCCCAAATAATCGGCGAGTTCTTTTTCAAACGCTTCGGACTCTTTGCCATAAGTCAAACCGAAATCCAATATCGATCTTACAGCGCGCTTCATCTCGTTTTCGTCATAGACCCGTCCGGCATACCGGACCATGGACTCTCCGGGAACAAACTTGCCGGGTCGGTGCGCCGCTTCATAATACTGCTCCATCAACGTCAGTATTTGTTTCTCAATGTCTTCCGGTCGATTTAAATCTGGCATAGGTCCTGAGGGGGATTAAGAAGATGTTTTCAAGAAATTATTATACCAGAGAATGGTATTTTCCAGCCCTTCTTTAAGCGAGGTGAAGGAAGAGGGTTTGATCGATTGCGCAAATTTTTCAGTCGAAGAAAAAAAGTGAAACACTTCTCCTGGTCGATAAGGCAATGCTCCTTCATTGAGCTTTAGGGAAGAGTCGGTGAGCTGAACGATTAACTTGGCCACTTCAATGATTTTATGTTCTTGTCCGTTTCCTATGTTAACCACCTCTCCTACCAAATCGGAGCGTTGCGCGACTCCTAGAACTCCGTCGACTATATCCGACACATAATTAAATTCCCGCGTTTGTTCGCCAGCCGTCATATTGTATTCTTTCACGCCCGTCAGACATTGACGAATCAAACTGGGAATTAGCATATCCGAGGTTTGTCCAGGTCCATAAGTCAAAAACGGACGCACAGTCACAACGGGAAACCCCGTAGCGCGGTGAATCATTTGACAAAAATGAGTCGCGGCAACTTTCGATGAAGAATAGGGAGAAACTGGAGATTCTCTTTGGTTTTCCAGAAACGGGGCTTCTCCATTTCCATACTCTTCGCAGGTGCCAAAGTTTATGAAACACTCGCAATTGGAATCAAGAAGAGCCGTGACTAAATTTAGAGAACCCATGACATTGACTTGAACCATATCTCTCAAGAGCGCCATGTTTCTTTCTGCATTGACCAAAGCGCCAGCATGGAATACTAACTGCGGTTTGATTTCCTGGAGACATTCTGATAACGGGCCGGCATGTTCAAGATTGCGGCGCCAAATCGTAGCCGCGCCTTCAGGGATGTCGCGCAATCGCCAGAGATCGCTGTCCTCATGGACAAGCGCATGGACACGCGCGTCCAAGTTCAATAGTTTTCGAGTTAAATGAGAACCAATGAATCCCGACCCGCCTGTAACGAGGACGGTCTTGTCTTTAAAATGATCGGACATTATTTTTTGGGGAGAAAATCCCGATACCAGGAAATGGTTTTCTTCAGCCCGTCTTCAATTGAATATTGATGTTCCCATTTTAATACGGTACGCGCTTTTTCTGCCGACAGGTATTGCTTTGGAATTTCATTGGAGGCTTGCCCTAGGATTTCCGGTTTCATATCTTTTTGGCCCATCAAATCGAGAATCATCTCGACAATTTCTAAGGCTGTTTTCTGAATCTCATTGCTGAAGTTGAAACCTTCTCCATGAATGGACTGAGTCTCCATTCGCTCCGCGAGCAAGAGATAGGCGGAAATGGCTTCTTCGATATATAAATAATCGCGCACAAACTTTCCGTCGCTTCGAATAACGGGAACCTCGCCGTTTATTATGGAGCGAATCGTTCCCGGAATCAGGCGGTTGAAATTTAAATCGCCGCCGCCATAAAAATTGCCGCACCGCGTAATACAAACGGGTAATTTATAGCTGGTGTAGTAAGCGCTCGCCAATAAATCCGAACAACTTTTCGAAACGTCGTAAGGGTGCGAACCTTGTAATGGAAAGCTTTCGTCATAGGGTAGCTTGAGTTGGTCCCCATAGGCTTTATCGCTGGAAGCGATGACAAGGTTCTTTAGAGTTTGCGTTTTTCGGCAAGCCTCTAATAAATTATAGGTACCGCGAATATTGGATTCAAAAGTCCCAAGCGGAGATCGGTTAGCGATGCTAACAATCGTTTGGGCGCCCAAATGGAAAACGGTTTGAATTTCGTATTCATTCAAAGCGCGCTCCAGTGTGTGGTAATCTTCCAGACATCCGTCAACGCGAGTAACTGGTAGATTTTCTCGGTTTAATCGGGAATGCGGCACATGATCGCGCACCAAAACCACGACATTAGCTTTTAATTCCAAAAGTTTTTCGCAGATCCACGAGCCAAGAAAACCGCTTGCTCCGGTGACAAAAACGTTTCGTTGAAACCAATAGTCTGGGTTCATTCCCATACCCTCCATGGAGGATTGCCGCTATTCCACAAATCGTTTAAATAATTCATATCGCGTTGCGTGTCCATACATTGCCAAAAATCATTATTTTTAAAAACCATCAGTTGCTTATCCTTAACCAATTGTTCCATGGGGCCGTACTCCAAGATACAGGATTCGTCAACGCTCAGATAATCAAAAACCCCTTTGTTGAATACGAAAAAACCGCCATTGATACAACCCGAATGCGTTTGAGGTTTTTCAAAAAAATTAACCACTTGATTGTTTTCTTCGACCAACTCGCCAAACCTGGAAGGCGGATAAACTCCGCTAACCGTAGCTAGTTTTCCATGAGAGCGGTGGAACTCCAGGAGAGCTTTCAGGTCTATTTTAGACAGTCCATCGCCATAAGTCAGAAAGAATAAATCGCTATCAACGTATTTTTCAACTTGCTTAGTCCGCGAACCCGTCATGTTGTTCAAGCCCGTGTTGGCCAAGGTGATATTACAATTTGCCAAGCCTTTATCTTGAGAATGGATTTGGATACCATTCGTCTGTCCAAGACTTACAGTGACATCATTCGACATGTACTCGTAATTAATAAAATAATCTTTAATGATATCCCCTTTGTATCCCAGGCAAATGATAAAGTCGCGGAATCCAAAATGAGAATATATTTTTAGGATATGCCATAAAATAGGATAACCGCCAACTTGCACCATTGGTTTGGGTTTGAACTCTGTTTCTTCTTTCAGTCGAGTTCCCTGACCGCCCGCTAGGATGACTGTTTTGATTTTTTCCATAACTTATAATGTCTGCAGGTTTTAAAATGATAGACGTTTTTAACGAATTCTAGTATCGCCTTGAGAACTGAAACATGCGACGAACCTTGCTCTCGGGCATTGAACGTGACAGGCAGTTCATAAGGATCGACCTTCAAATGATCTGATTTAATCATTATCTCTGCGTCGACAAACCAATCCTTTGACTGTAAATCCAGTTGTTCGTATAGCTTTCTCGAAAATATTTTTGGGGTTCCATTGATGTCCCTCGTCTTTAACCCAAACAGGTAAGGCACAGTCCAATTATAAACCCGGGTGACCGCCACTCGAAGAAACCCGTCTTTTCTTTCCACTCGGCGGACTTTCACCAGATCGCGTTCATCATTCAAGGCAAACTGAACGGTCTTTACTACGTCTTCCGCCGTTACTTGACCGTCTCCACAAATAAACCCAACGTGGCTTCCAGTAGAGGATTTCAAACCATTGATAATTCCCCAACCGTACCCCTCGTTTTTTTCGATTCGCACTTTTTTGAGCTTGGGATTGCCTGCGATAGCGTTGTCAATTAGAGAACCCGTTTTGTCCCACGACCCGTTATCCACTAATACCAATTCATAAGAAATTCCAGCCGACTCAAGCTGATCCACTAATGGATCAATCATGTTCTGAAATGCTTCTTCTTCGTTATAAAAAGGAATAGCGATCGAAACGGTCACGGGCAAACCTACCGCAGTTGAGATAAGAATTTAGATTTGGAAACTATGGCGGTGAAACCACGAAAAAAAACTCGAAGCATAAAATTGATTTTCTTGAACAAGTTGTATTGAAATCCTCTTCAGGAACATTATCAGGAAATAAGAGCGAAAATACACAATTGCATAATCATTTTATCAAATGAACTGAGTTTATTCTCCCGATTTAACATGGTTTGCGATTGCGAATGATTTCTCAAATTTTTCAGAAAAAGGGGGGGCCGACTTAGAGTCCAATATTTGTCGAACCTTGAGAGGACTTGGTTAACACAAAGCTCTACTTTTCATAAGTTTATACGCGTTACAGCGGGAAAATGCAACCGTTTTAACCGTTTAGATTTGTAGATAAAAAGGCTAAAGTGACTGAGAGCTATTTATCAGAATGTTAATTATTTTAAGATCTGGTCATTACGCGCTATATCCAAAAATTCTTTATGAAAAGCTAGAAAGGCTTCTTTCTGGGAATTAAGCTTGTACTTTTGCCACATATTAGTAAAGTTTTCTTTTAAAAACTACGCATTGAAATTGGCGTCGCTCGTTGAATCATAAACCTTTTCTGAGATGTTAGTTTTCATTAAAAACACAAAAATATAACTATTTTAAAAGTTGATGAAGGTAAAGATTGCTGCAATAAACTAAAGAGAATTAAGCTATCAAAATTTTCTAAATTCCCATAAAAAGTTTTTTTACTCATCTAGATTGCAGGAAATAGAAGTTAGATCGTTTTATCCCACATTCCATATAGCATTAGGATGGCAACACAAGCGCCTAAGATTATCCTGACCCAAAAACCGTTATCCATATTTTTTCTCAAGGTTATTAGCGTAATCTTTTCCATCTCGTAATATAAATATCCATCCATTTATTCGCTAAGCTTTGCGCTTCCATAATTTGATCGGGCGTCATTTTTTTCTTCACAAAATTGATATTTTTGGTCGCCGCCCTATCTCCTCTGCGTATTGCCAGGTCAAACCACATATACGCCCTTACATAATCGCGAGGCACTCCGATACCTGTCAAATACATCGCGCCAAGGTTGTTCGGAGCGTCAAAGTTATGCCCTTCTGCAGCCTTTCGATACCACTTTACAGCTTGCTTAGAATCTTCGGAGATCCCTTCGCCCGCTTCGTACATCGCGCCTAAATTATTTTGAGCGTCTGCATTCCCCTGTTCTGCGGCCAATCCGTACCATCTGGCGGCTTCTTTAGAATTGTGAGGAACGCCTTCTCCCATGTCATACATCACACCCAGGCCATATTGACCGCTAGCGTCATTCTGATCGGCCAAAGCTTTGAACTCCTTAAAAGCGGCTGGATAATCCATTCGATCAAAAGCGTCCTTCCCCGCCTGATAATCCGCAAAAACTAAGCATGGAGCGATACATATCGTTATCGCAACTAATACCTCAATACAGTATTTTTTTTTCATAATCGACGTCCCCTTCCTATTTACCTCTAGTCATTATATCTTATAGCTTTTCCTCTCGAAATTAAAAGTTTGGTTGCAAAGAAACAAACCATTTCCAGCTATCCGAGCAAAAATAATATCAAATCAATAATTATGTTTTTTATTAAACTCTGTTTTTCAATTGTTGATCAAAGAATCTCCAACACTTTCTCGGGTGGACGCCCTATTGCAGCTCTATCATTGGCAAGAACGATGGGACGTTCTATAAGAATGGGATTTTTAACCATAAAATCTATCAAACTGTCATTAGATAAGGATGGGTCATCCAAGCGGCATTCAGAATATACCGTTTCTTTTTTGCGCATCAAGTCTCGAGGCGCTAACTCAAGTTTGGCAAGAATCTCTTTAAGCGTTTCAAGAGTCGGCGGAGTTTTGAGATATTCAATAATGGTCGGGTTGATACCTTGTTTTCCAAGTAATTCTAAAGTCTGACGCGATTTACTACATTTCGGATTATGATAAATGGTTACGGACATAAATAAAGAAGCCTCTGTAAATTTAAAATTTTTCTGGTTTATAATCGCCTAGCTGTGGGTTAAAAAAAGTGAGCTCTTGGCAACTTTGAATATTTCTCAACTCTTTTTATAGTTTGGGATTAATTTCGCAATAATTTCTTCTGAGCAATTCGGATCTTTCCTAAAACCATCCCTCCTTTTGCATATTCCTGGTAATAACGAGCGTTTTGCTTAAGTGGTTCGGGAAGATTCGCGGTAAAACTCTGGAAAAACGTCATAGGAAATTTTTGGCCTCTGTTATCCATCAACAAGTTTTTTGGATTGTTTAATCGCAAGTTAGGATCGGAAGAATAATAAAAATAAAAATTGAGTAATTCTCGTTTCTTCTTTAAAGGTAAATTAGATCTGAGTACAGTACAACCTCTAGGGACTCGCATGGGGTTTCCCAGAGGAGCCCCGTCAATGGATAACATATAAAATGGTCGTTCGCCTGGAATCAAGTAATTGCACATTGGTATGATTATTTCAAGATTGTGGCCAGCTGGGTCGTCCTCAGTATTGACAATGGAAATGGCATGGCTATTTATATCGATTTTAGAACCCATTTGAATTGAATCGCCACTCAAAAATATCCATGGCGAAACAGTATGTTTAAACGGTAAAAGAGGCGGTTCTTTAAAAAAGAATATTATCGAAAACCCAATCAATATAATAGATATGCCAATTTTCCAGGCAAGTCTTTTGGAATTAATTTCGGAAATAAATTCTTTTTTACCTGTGGGATTAATTAGATTGGCTTTTAAAAATACCAGGTATCTCCTTTCGAACAATATCTTCCATACACCTATGCCAGATAGAATGAGGTTTAGTGGAACGACTGGAGCGCGAAAACGATTAGTGCCAAATATGAAAATAGAGGTCATGATAGCCTGGCATAAGATCGTCCCGAGGATCAGACTTTTGGGATATCCGGGTAACCTCGCATTCGCTAAAACATAAAAGGCTCCTATTGCCAAAAAGAAATAAATGTAAAATTGAATTTGAGCCCCATAAAATGATTCCATATTTAAATGTAAAGGGGCAAAATAAACGGCGTCTGGGTCAAACAGAAAACCTGGAAGTTCCAGCCATAATTTTTCCAATATAGACTGTGTCACTATTAAAGGATTTTCAAACCACACCACCAGACTTTTCCCGGGGCGGTCAATGGGGTTAAATCCAATGCTTTCCATTGTTTCGACAGGCGGAGACTTTTTGTAAAAAAAAGAAGGAGAATGTCCTTCTTGGGCGTATCTCCCCATCCATATCCATTTGCCATTAACGCTGTGAAATATTTGGTTAATTGGCATACATATAAATAAAAAACCTAAAGCGAAAGATAAGAATGTCTTGAGATAAAATTTTACTTTTAGCTTTTTCCTGACAATAAAGTAAATCGAGTAAGCCCCCATACCTAACAAAATAGGAAGAGTTTCCTGTCCAAAATAAAACGTGGCGGCCATCAAGATTCCCAAAATAAAAAATTTGATGGAGGAAGAATTTTTATAAATTAATACATTCAATAATATCAATAGAGTGAGCGTCAATATCAGCGCCGCAGACCGGTTTATGGCAACCGAATAATGAATACATAAGGGATCGGTTGCCGTTAGTATGGCGACAATAATTGCCGCTCGGGAATAATGCAATTCCTTGGCAATTTTATATGTCACCCAAGGTAAAGCCGACCCAACAACCGCCTGTGAGTAAAAGATGGACGAAGGTTCCGATCCAAACCATCTAAGAAACCATGATAGATAATAGGAATAAAGAGGAGCCTGATAGTAACTCACCTTTTCAAAACTCTCGTTAAAGAAACTTTTCGCAGAGTTTAAATATACCTCGCCGTCGGCGTTGAATATGATCAAGCTCTCTCCGCTAAGCGCAAAAAGAGTTGCGTATTTGATTCTAAAAAATAAACCTAAGACCAATACGATGTAAATCGCATAATTGAGAATCAAAGGCGATCTTGAGAGAGAATAAGAAGGCCGAAGAGCTAATCTAAACCCAGTCCAAACGACCAAAGCCAGTACGAAACAATAAAAATGGGTTACATCTAGAGGGGAGAAAACAAGAGTTAATGGCGAAAAAATAATAACGAGTTGGAACCATCTGTTTTTTTTAATTTCAAATTTATGAAAAGACTGTAACCAAAAAAAGTAATACGCCGAAAAAAAAATACCGACGAAAAACTGTCGATACCAGGGTATTAATTCGCCAGGAGGCAACCCACCTGACATTATGGCGAAATCGGGAACGATTTCCGTTACATAAGTAGAAAGCAATAAATAAAGATGAAAAATAAAAGCGTATTTAAAAACTAGTTTAGCTTTATGAAAATTGAAAGAAGTCTTAACGAAAGCATTTTGAACGATTGCAAACCCTATAGTTGTCGCCCAAAAGTAAACGGGAAAGATTATCTTATTAATATTTGCGTACCATTGTTTGATAAAAGCTTGACCAAAATGTGTCGAGAAAGCGTCTATCAAAGAGCTTGGAAAAAATTTAAAGAAAAAGTCGCCTTCTAAATACTCCCGAAAAATAACCAGATATCCAGAAATAAAAACGTAAAAAATGGTTAAGAATAAGGATATTATTTTATTTTTAGGAACTTTAAAGAAATCATTAGGAAGGATCATCGAGTATTTTGAAAGTTGATTTTGAGGGTGGTTTTTTTAAGTGGGCTATTTTATTAAGATTACAAAAAACCATAGCAATAGAATATAATATAAAACTTTGCGAATGTGAAGAATTCTGTAGGAAACCAAAGAGTAACTTAAAGCGCAGGTTCAGTAATCGGATATAAGATTAGACGATCTTGAGCGCCTTTGATTGGATTTATGGGATTTTGGATTGAAAAAAGAGTTTTGGTAACGGGTGGCGCTGGTTTTTTAGGTTCATTCTTGGTTGAGAAGCTTAAAAAACGAGGTTGTAAAAATGTCTTTGCTCCACGAAGTAAAGATTTCGACTTGGTTAACAACAATGCCTGCGTAAAACTTTATAAGGAAACCCGCCCCGATATCGTAATTCATTTAGCCGCCCAAGTTGGAGGAATCGGAGCCAACCTGGATAATCCCGGAAAGTTTTTTTATGACAACTTGATGATGGGCGCGCAAATGATTGAACAGGGACGGTTGCATGATATAGAAAAATTTGTAACGATTGGCACGGTTTGCGCCTATCCTAAAATAGTTTCTATTCCATTTAGAGAAGAAGACCTATGGAATGGGTACCCTGAGGAAACCAACGCTCCATATGGATTGGCAAAAAAGATGTTATTGGTCCAGGGTCAAGCTTATCGCCAACAGTATGGCTTGAATGCAATTTATATTTTGCCGGCTAATATGTATGGCCCGAGAGATAATTTTGATTTAAGAAATTCTCATGTCATTCCCGCCCTAATTCGAAAGTGCATGAGTTCTCCCGACGAAGATATAACGGTATGGGGAAGCGGAAATCCTACGCGAGAGTTTCTTTATGTAGACGACGCTGTCGAAGGCATTTTGCTTGCATCCGAAAAATACAACAAACCCGCCCCCATCAACCTCGGCACTGGAGCGGAGATCTCTATAAGGGAATTGCTTGACCTTATTATCGAAATTACGGATAGCCGTAGAAAAATCGTTTGGGACAAATCAAAACCAGACGGTCAACCTCGAAGATCCCTCGATACTTCCAGGGCGCAAAAGGAATTCGGTTTTCAAGCTCGGGTACCTCTGCGTGAAGGTTTATTGAAAACCGTAGAATGGTACAAGTCGTTTTATAAGTAAGAAATATCGATATCGCCTCGTTTATTTCGCAAGTCTAAATAATTTTACCCACTCAAGGGAAGTGAGATAAAGAATTGATGAAAGTTTCCATAGTAATTCCCTCATTGAATGAGGCTGGTTGTATTGCCCAAACGTTATCTGAAATCCCTAAAGATCTGGCCGATGAAATTATCGTCGTTGACGCAAACTCTCCTGATGGTACGGCCGATATTGTTCGCCAACTCGGTTATCGAGTGGTTTTGCAAAAGAGCAAAGGGTTTGGCGGAGGATTTGCCGAGGGCATTGAAGCCGCCACGGGCGATA
Organism: uncultured Nitrospinota bacterium; assembly: GCA_964570665.1. GTDB lineage: Bacteria > Nitrospinota > Nitrospinia > Nitrospinales > JAJDAT01 > JAJDAT01. The sequence goes on from CAZMZH010000001.1 coordinate 75,155, forward strand.
TTGTCATTTTAATGAATGCGGATGGATCGATGGACCCTAAGGATATTCCAGAAATGATCGATAGAGTGAAACAGGGTTACGATTGTGTTTTTGCGGTTCGCTACGCTCCGGGTTATGGAAGCGAAGACGACGACCTGGTTCACCACGTTGGCAATATGTTGTTCACCTTTCTAGTCAACTTAATTCACAAAGTGTTTATTTGGGACGCTCTTTATTTTTTTGTCGCCTTTCGCAGAGACAAAGCTTCCCAGATCAATGCAAAAGCGCTGGGATTTCCATATTGTGTCGAATTTCCCATTCGAGCGCATAAAGCAGGGCTAAAAATTTCTCAAGTGCCCTCTAAAGAAAGACCTCGCATAGCGGGAGTGTCGAAAGTAAACGCTTTTGTGGATGGTTTAAAGATATTAAAAATGATTCTACTTGGCCGATAAATAAAACAAAAGCCTTTAAGACCGAAAAGTAGACTTATCTAAAAATAATTTAAGCGGAGGACCTACTGGGTCTAGCTCTTAAAAATGATCTCGATTTGATTTTAATATCCTTGGGAGGAATAATGGCGTTGTTTCTATCCAAAAAAGTATAAACAACTTCTCCAAAAACCGGCGGCAAGAGAGAAAACAAAAGATTTATAAATAAAACAACAGAAATATTAAAAAGGCCAATTATTTCTAACGGTTTAAAATACCATTTGGGAGGCAATGCCACCCAGCCCATGCCTTTTTCCCCAGTTAGCATTTTTTTGATTATTTTCCATTGAAAATAATATGTTAAGTTCCGTTTAATAATATCCCGTTTTAATTCAAACTCGGATGTCCCCTCGGGAACAAAGGGTAATGGTATTGACGAAAAAATACTGCGAGTGAAAGAAATTGTAGTATTAAAATTTTTCCATCCTGGAGCTATATATAATCTACCCGTTTGTTTAGCTTGGTCGTAAAGTGGAGTTCCTGGGTAAGGAGTACAATTATTATATTTTACAAACCCCACATCCGCCTTCTGAACAACACGGTGCGATTCTTCTCTGTCCTCTTTTGATTCCGTGGGAAATCCATAAATCATTCCAAGAACAACATTTATACCGTATTTTTTACATAATTCGATTTTTTCTAAGTGTGTCTGGACGGTCTCATCTTTTTGAATCTCTTGAGCTATACGTTCTACGCCCGTTTCCAATCCCATGCTAATAGTTTTAAAATTGGCGCGCTGTAAATGGGGCATTATCGATTCATAAAGGTTATCCGCGCGGGTTTGGACAGAAAACGCGCACTTTTTATGAAGCCCTTCTTTAATAATTCCATCACAAAGATCAATAACTCGTTTTTTATTGGTACTAAAAGTATCGTCATAAAAAACGATATCTTTTTGGCCAAAATCATCAATTAATATTTTTAAGTTTTCTAAAATTCGGGCAGTGGAATGCCAACGATAAGTAAAACCGGTCAAAATCCTTTGGCTGCAGTAGGAGCACTTATAAGGACATCCTCGTGCGCCGGTAATAAACCCCATATTATATTTTGGATTATCAAACAATTCATAAGGAATAATTGGCACGTCGTCTAAGTTCTCTAATAAGTCGGCATCCGGATTATTAACTATTTTTCCGTCATCATCTAAATAAGAAACTCCTTTTAAGTCTCTCCAATCTTTTCCTTCACGTATTGCAAAATATAATTGCTTTAAAACTTCTTCTCCTTCCCCGCGAACGACAGCATCTGCAACTCCTAATTCCAAAGGCTCGCCAGGCAATGCAGTAACATGAATCCCGCCATAGATAATAGTGGCATCAGGGAAAGTTTCTCTCACCAACTCTCCAATTTCATATGACCTTCCAGCTTGGGAAGTCAAAACGGTAATTCCAACTATTAAAGGTTGTTCAAGTCCTTTTGTAAACTCTAAGATATTATCGGGGGTTATCTTTTGTATTTCTTCGTCAACAATCTTAATATTTTTAACCCCCCACTTCTTTAAATATGCAGCTAAAATTCCAATAGCGACTGGAATTCCAACTGGAACATATTTAGACATCATTCCGCCAAAGTTTTCTTGAGCTGGGTTTATGAAAAGCATAAATTTTTATTTAAAGTTTAAGGTTAAATTAAAAATTAGAAGATGTTGTCATTGTATTTTACTAATCTTCTTAACAAACAAAAATACAAAAATTATGTTTGAAAAATCCATCGTCTAAAGAGAATTTCCGAAATAACGTTTAGAAAGTTTTTAAATATCCGTTTTTTAACGGGATAAACCCTCCAAATACTAATAATTCGACTGGGATTAAAATAGAATTTAATAAAGGCTGTTTTTTTAATGCGTAATAACTCTTCATCGCTTACAGCGCTTAAATTCATTGAAATATCCCGCGCCCCTCGAAAATTGACTCTGTTTCTGATTTCCTCTTCGTAGTTTTCCCTACTGCCATTATACTTGCCAGAGGCGAGAACTTCTTGAACATGCTCTTCATACATAGGCGTTCCAGGAAAGGGGGTCGTCACATGGAACATAGCAGTATGTAGTTTACTTGAAAGCGCATAACGAACCGTTTTCAACATAGATTCTTTGGTTTCTTCAGGCAATCCGAGCTGAAAAAAACCGCTCACAAACATATTCATCTTATCCGCTTTATCAATAATTTCATTCATTCGAATCAAATCGGTCCGTTTTCGCACTAATTTCTGGCCCTCTTCACTTCCGCTTTCAATACCAAAAGCTATACGATAAACTCCAGCCTTATTAAACAAATCCAATAGTTCATCGTCAACCATCTCGTACTTAATTCCGTTTGGAAAAGCAATTTTCAAACCAAGGTCTGCTTGGACAAGTTTTCGAAAAACAATTTTGGCGTGCTTAATATAAAAATTAAAAATATCATCTACAATTTCTAATTCTTCAAACTTATATTTATTTTTTAGCCAAATAATCTCTTCGACAATATTTTCTGGAGATCGACTCCGAAAGTCCTTCCCTAACGTATCGTGGCAGAATACACACTTTAATGGGCAGCCCCTAGAAGTCAGAATAGGCATTAAAAGCTTTGATATATATACGGGAGATTGTGAAGTTCGCTTGGGACTTGAGAAGTACCTTTCAACTGGAACAAGGTCATAAGCTGGAAAAGGAATTGTGTCTAGATCGTTCATCAAGTCTCTTGGTAAAGTACGGGCCATACTTCCATCAGGTTTGGAATAAACAATTCCCGCAACGCTTTCTGGGTCGGCATCTTCTTGTAGCGCTTTGACTAAATGATAGAAGGTTTCTTCCCCTTCGGAAAGAACTCCAAAATCTATATCTGCTTCCCTTATTAAATCATGAGGATCGGATGTCATACCCGCTCCACCCACTACAATGGGAACCCCAGGGCAAACTCGTTTGATTGCTTTTGCGGCGTCTTTAATATAAGGAATATGGAAAGAAAGCCCCGTTAACCCAATCAAATCGGGTTCAAATTCCTTAATTTTTGCCGCAACTTCTTGAGAACTCAAGTCGTCCAAAGGAGCGTCAATCACTAATATTTCAATGCCGGGAATTTTCTTTCTTAAATAGCTCGCAATATAAAGTAAACCTAAAGGCAATATCAATCCCTCAGGATATTCACCAGGTCTAACTAGCGCGATCTTTTTCAATACCATAGGTTTTCCTCTTTACCACCATTATTCGGCCAGTATAAATCTTATCATTTTAACATTGACCGCTATTTTAAGGTGGCCAAAATACAAAAATTGAATAAATTAATTTGCTATATTTTTGGTTTGATAAAAAATTTCCGAAGATAATTTTTTAGACCAAAGTCATGATCGCAAAGTACATGGCTTTTTTGGTTGGAATAACTATTACTGTTTTTCAACCATTTTTGATCCTCTGGCATTGCCAGAGGTTTAATAAATGTATAAAACATAAAATAGGTTGCCAATCGAAAGAAAAAGTTCGTCGCTTTTGACTCTATATTAATTAGAAACCTACATGATTTTTTATCGATTGGCATAATAAACATTTGCCATCTATTTTTTGCCAGAATATCATTATATTCAATGCAAAAAGGTCGCACTTCTATTTCGACACCCGACTCCAAAATCTTAAATTTGAAAAAAGATTCCGTTTCCTCCAACATAACAGCTGTATAAGATTTCTTTAAAAGATTTTCCTTTTGTAAAATAATCGTATAAATGCCATAAAATTGATAAAAAAGACTATGGTTCGTAAAATGAGGGAAATCCATTGAACTATTTATAGCCCAATAAAAAGGCGTTTCATAAATGGTCCAAGCGCTGGCGGGTTTTTCGATAACATTATCTAAAATAGATTGAGTCGCTTTTTCAAAATTATCAGGATTACCCGTATAAATAAAAACAATTCCGCCTTTTGCAAACGCTTTATATTGAAATAAATTGCATGTTGGTTGTTTCTTAGCAAAAGGCGCCGAAATCAAATCCCCGTTTGACAAATTATATCGCCACCCATGAAAACCGCACTCAAGTTCGTTTTCTCTCAATCGCCCCATATCAAGAGGCAGCCCATAATGACGACAATGATTTTTAAAACAACGAATTTCCCCATTATTCCAAAATAAAATTAAAGACTCGCCCCATAAAACGAAAGAATGTTGTTTTTTTCTTTTTAAAAATTTTACAGGAACGACCCCATATACAAAATCCCGATAATCTTTTGCATCAAACTCCAACATATAAACTCATACTTATAGTAATAAATAAATTAGTCGGGAAAGTCATGCTTTAATAATTTAGTCTTCCCAATAAAAATAAACGCTAAAGCTTGCTTTATCTCTTCACGTTTTTCAAAAACTTAGCAGGATTACCCGCCCAAACTTGGAATGGTGGAACGCTTTGGGTAACCACGCTACCCGCCCCAACAAAAGCCTTTTCCCCAATTGTAATTCCACAAAGTAGGGTTACGCTAGAACCAATTGTCGCTCCATCTTCAACAACTACCGGAATAACCGTCCAGTCGTCGTCCGTTTGCATGGATCCATCGGGATTGGTGGCGTTTGGGTATTTATCGTTTATAAACGTTACGTTATGACCAATAAAAACTTTATCCCCAATCGTAACTCCTTCACAAATGAAAGAATGACTCGAAATCTTACAATCGCTTCCAATTTTCGCCCCTTTTTGAATCTCGACAAATGCTCCAATCTTGGTTCTGTCGCCAATTTCGCAACTGTATGCATTCACAAAATTAAAGATTTTCACATCTTTCCCCAACTTAACATCGGGGGCTATTCCCTGGTACATTTCCATAAAAACTCTCTCAAGATTCCGTCATTGGGAAATTCATTATTAAAAAATTAGTTCATAGTAGAAGGTTAAAACCTGGAAAAAACGCCTTCTAATTTTCTTTGCTATAAAACGCTTTTATGGAATCTACGACATACTCTATCTGTTTCCTTTGTAACTCTGGAAACATTGGAAGCGAAAGAATTTCGCCGCAATACTTTTCCGCCCTAGGAAAATCTCCTTCTTTATATCCAAGATTCGAATAAGCGTCCTGAAGATGCAATGGTTTTGGATAATGCAAACCAGTACTCACTCCACGGTTTTTAAGAAACTCTTGTAACCGGTCTCGCTCTTTAGCGCGAATCACATAGAGATGGTAAACATGGTAATCATTTTGGGTTTCAGGAGGAACCTCAACCTCCGCAATATCTATTAAGGCTTCGTTATACAAGCGCGCGTTTTCTCTCCTTCCATCAGTACACTTTTGTAAGTATTTCAATTTAACGCGCAAAACCGTAGCCTGTATCCCGCTTATCCGATAATTATGTCCCGGAAACTCATGTTGATATTTAGTAGTAGACCCATGGTCGACAAATTTTCGCATTCGTTGGGCCAATTTTTCGTCATTAGTAATTATGGCTCCAGCATCGCCAAAAGCTCCAAGGTTTTTAGAGGGATAAAAAGAAAAAGCTCCCGTAGAACCGGTTGTTCCAACATAATTTTTTCTCGATTCTTCTCCCGACAAGGAGTCAATAGAATAAGCCGAATGAGCCTGGCAACAATCTTCTACCATGCTCAACCCATACCTCTGGGCAATTTCTAAAACCTTGTCAACGCGACACGGCAATCCATAAAGATGAACGGGAATAATAGCTTTGATATTATCCGCCGGAAGACCAAGCCTACCTTTTCCTTCAAGCGTTTGCTTTAACTCATCTATATCCAGATTATAAGAGTCGTCATGGTCGACAAATATCGGCTTAGCTCCAGTTAAAGAAACGGCTTCCGCAGTAGCGATAAAAGTATTGACCGGGACTAAAACCTCGTCTCCAATTCCAACGCCCAAACCCCATAAAGAAGCGTGAAGAGCGCTTGTGCCAGAATTCACTCCGACACAATATTTGGCATTATGACTATCAGCGAAATCGGATTCAAAACCTGCTATTGCCGGCCCCCCAACAAACCATCCGGTCGCGATAAACTCGGAAATGGCGGAATCCATTTCATTTTTAAGAGACTGGTATTGTTGTTTTAAATCTACGAAAGGAACTTGCATTCTATTCTTAGGATTTTAAGGGGTTACTTAAAGAGTTCTCATAGAACATTAGGAGTGAAGTCACTATAACTTTTGGAATATAGACCGGTTCCCGCAATAAAACTTATAGAGGTTATATAAAAAGGAGAATTTAATGTTATTTTGTAAAAATTTCGGAGTTCACTATCAAACTTAAAAACCAAGGAATCTAACCGAAGCTTCAAAAAACATAACTTCGAAGTTATGAGAGATAAAGTGAGGCAATTATTCGGGGTTTATTTAAATTTAGACTAATACTTCTTGTGGCCTTTCAACATCCGATGGCGATTCCTCTTTTGGAATGTCGGAACGGTCCCATCCTTGTTTGCTTTTCTTCCCAATGATTCCATCTTTTGGAAGTTCAAAAGTTTTTGAAACAGGTTCATATTTTTTTCGTTTCTTGAAAAAATACAAATGATAATTTTTATCAAACCTTTTCAAAAACCACCAAACATAATTTTTAACATAGGTCGTGGCGTCAGTATCGCGGGTAGCAATCATTAAATCTAAAATGGTTATAAATACACGGAACGGAGCCATCCAGAAAAACTTATGCGCTTTGAGTTTCAACATCAGCTTTTTGGCCCAAGGAGGTAAAAAACTCATGACTCGCAACATAACGCGATATCCTTGAAGCAATCTTAGTCGCCTTGGATGCACAATCATAGAACCTTCTGCCATATAATTACTATGCAAGCCTTCTTCGATACGCTTAATTTCTTCAGTACTCAAATCGCCCGTTGCCAAACCATGGTCGATAAGACTGGTACCGGGCATGTACTGGATCATAAAAGGCGCGATTCGATAACAATGCTTTAAAGGAGCTATAAATTCGGCAAAACCCATCAATTCTTGACTAAACGAATCAATTGTTTCTTCTAATGTTGGGTGACGCTTAGTACCGTCGTCGTTTTCAACAGGCATCCTAGGCAAACCTAAAATGTAATCAAACGCATAAGCCTGACCGACTTTCTCTAAAATCTTTGCCGCCTTTCGGATATCTTCGTTAGATTCGCCTCGATTAATTACTTTATTACGAATTTTCTCATCCCAACATTCAATGCCAATTTGAATCGCGAAACAGTTCGCATCATGCATGGCTTGAACGGCTGGCTCATTAATTAATAGGGGATGGGAAAAACACCTAAAAGGGAGTCCTATCTCATCTTTATATTTCTTAAAAAACTCTACGGTCCAATCTTTGCTGGCCGACATAACTGGCTGCCGAAAATCAATCCATTTGGATTTGTATTTAGCAATATCGCTTTTTAACTCTTGAATTAAAGAATCGACCGATCGTTCTCGAACTCTAGATCCTCCTAAACGCTTGGCTTCTGCGCCTAAAAACGACAACGAGCAGAAATTACAAACATATGGGCAGCCTCTAGAAGGAACGGAAAGATAGGAGTTTTTTAGGGGAACATGCGGCGCAAATAAGTCTTTATCAATAGGAGGTAATTCGTCTACTTTTTCCACTAAAGATCGGCATTCGTTCTTAATCAGAGAACCGTCTTCAAGACGAAACCAAAGATTTTCAATGGAATAATCGATTTTTCCTTCATCAATACTATTACAAAGTTCAAGTAAGGGATACTCTCCTTCGCTCAAACAAATCATATCCACCACGGAGTCGTCTGACCTCAATACTTCATTGGGGGCTGAGTGAGGATGGATACCGCCAAAAATCACAGGAACCTTATAGCGTTTTTTTAACTCGCCAGCCAGCTCATGCATCTCTTGGTATTGAACGGTTTGAACATGAAATCCTACCAAATCAGGTTCTAACTCAATGATTTGTTGCAATACTAAATCTTTTTGATCGAGTAGCTTTGCAAAAGGTTTAATGCAAAGGTAGTTTTTATCGTCAAATAGCGCCTGATCGTATACCAAGTGAACTTCATGCCCATTCTTTTTTAGCATTGCAGAAAGAGCTTGAAGGGAAATATTTTCCCACCCAATCGCGACTAAAACACATTTCATTTAGGGAAACCCCTTTGAATTTTTATAAAAAATCGCATCACATCCCAAAGCGTTGCTAATATTGTCGAAAATTTAGTGCACGTTGGCTGCCCATAAAGACGCATTTTCATTTTAGACGGCACTTCGGCAATAATCAATTGGTTTCTACGAGCTTTAATAAGAATTTCAACAAGATAGAAAATTTTGGAATCCTCAAATTCGATAATCTTGTCGGAAAATAGGTTACGTCGATAAACTTGGATCCAGTTTACATCTGATATTCCAATATTAAATAGTAGAGGAATAATTATTCGATTGTATACATAGGAAGCAAAAAGAGCTGGAATGGTGTATCCAACCCTTTCAGCTCGCACTCCAACAATAATATCGGAAGTTCCCATTCGCGGAAGATATTCTTTTAGATCTTCCGGGTCCATGGGGTTGTCGAAGGGCAAAAAAATCACATATTCTCTTATGGCATAACTAATACCCGTTCGAAACGCGCCTCCTGGCCCCAAATTTTTTTCATGATGGAAACATTTTACTCTTTCGTCTTTTTTAGCGATTTCTTGAGCTAACTCTAAAGTTCTATCGGAGCTTTTATCGTCGACAATTAGTAATTCGAAATCAATCCCCAAAGAATCAAATGTATTAATATTATGCAACGTTGCAGATTCTACTGTTTCCTCTTCATTATAAGCTGGCATTATGATGGAAATACTTGGGAACCTTTTATCCATAAAATGATCAAATTGCTTTAAAAAGCTAAAAATTTTGCCCTGAGCTTATTTAACAATATTACAAGCGATAAGGTTTAATCTGAAAACTAACCCAGAAATTATATAACAAACGACAATTTTAATTTTCAGAAAATTTTTTAGGAAGAAACCGATTCGGGCTTGCCATGATTTTCTATAGATTTTTGAACCGCCTCAAGAACCATAGAAACATTAGATGAAAAAGCGCCATCGCACATATTGATTTCATTTTCTAAAATAGACTTAATGAAAGAGTCTACATTCTTCTTTAAGGGTTCTTCCATCTCAATTTTTGGGCTGAGTATATCCCCATCGCGAAGAAGATGTTTAAACTCTCCAAAATCCGCTTCATAGCGTCCCTGATGTCCAATACCTTTTTCATAAAACCTTACTGGCTCTAATGAATCTAAATCGTCAAATGTTACGCGAGCGTGGCTCCCAACTACGCAAATAAATCTTTCTTTATTTGAATCAATCCAACTCACTTTCAGTTGACCAACAATTCCTGATGGGTAAAATAAATTAACAAAACCGACATCGCACCGATCGGTTTTCAAAGGTTTTGACCCTATAGCTGATACCCGCTCTGGAATTGAATCTAAAAGAAAGTTCATAATAGAAACATCATGGGGAGCCAAATCCCACAAGACGTCGACATCTTTGCGGATTAAACCTAAATGAGTCCGGGTGGTTGTGAAATAGTAAATCTTGCCTAATCTATCTTCTTCAATGATCTTTTTTACTTTTAAAATTCCATTGTTGTATAAAAAGGTATAACCAACCGTTAAAACTAAATTCATTTCCTTTGCTATCGTATGAAGCTCTAAATCTTGAGCAGACGACAATGTCAGAGGCTTTTCACAAAAGACATGTTTCTTAGAATTAAGGGCTGTTTTAACTAAAGAATAATGCGTCGATGGCGGCGTGACTAAAACGATTGCGTCAATATTTTCACTATTAATTAACTCTTGCGGGTTTGTAGTTTTTGAACAATTTGGAGTTAAAAACCGTTTCACCCTGTCAAAAGCGGAAGGCTCAATATCGCAAACGCCTTGAATTATCACATCAGAGTGATCGGAAAGGTTTCGCACTAGATTCGGCCCCCAATGACCAAGGCCTATTATACCTATATTAACCAAATCGTAATCCTTTAAAAAATGAACTCAATTTTATTTATGAAAAAAACAAAAGCAGAACAAACAAATATTAACTTCAATCAATAACTAATTAAGAAAATATTTTTTAGTAAAACCATAGCCATTCGCATTAGCTAAGAAAATCCAAACATAATATAGCTCATCAAGAGTTAAAATCGCTACGAGTTTTTAGCAATCTCTTTTTTTATAAGAAACCAAATTGGCAAACAAGGTAAGTATTTGACAAAAAAATCATATGATATTTAAAGACATTATTCGAGCTTGATTTCCTTCCTAAATCTACCTAGGTATTTACCTTCCTATCAGTTTTACCGAGACCGCCAGAGTTTTAGCTACAATTGGCATTTCCTTATGGAAATAAAATTTAAATTTTTTCAATATGGGTAATCACGCCATTATCCTTAGTTACAAATTATTACAGAAATATAAATAACGAAAAATTGATTTGGGTTTCAAAATACCCAATTTGAAAATTCTAATTCTGAATATTTAGTTTTTTTGTTAAGTCTTATAGTTTTATTTACCTTTTAAATTCAAAAAAGAATTCCAAATACTAAACGTTTAACATTTTCAAAATATGACTTTCTTAGGCTGACAAGTAGCGATTTGAGAACAAATCCAAACCAATTATTAGTCCAAATCTTTTCGATGATATGCAATAAAAAATATTTTTAAAAACCCAGTAAAAAGAAGTTGCGTGAATTCTGCTATAATACCTACGTCGAAAAATCCAAGGATAGTGGTTCTTACCGCCAAATCTTCTACGTTTATGTTCCAAATCCTATAAAATATAATTGAGACGTCTCTTGCAAGAACTCCCTTTAGTATCGGTAATTATCCCCGTATACAATGCCGAAAAGACTTTAGCTTTATGCCTTCAAGCAATATTAAATTCAGATTATCCAAACTTTGAAGTCATTGCGATTGACGATGGGTCTAAAGATAGTTCTCTAGAAATCATTAAATCTTTTCCAGAGATAAGCTATTATAGTCAATCCAATCAAGGGTCCGCGACTACTAAAAACCGAGGCGCTAAATACGCTCGCGGAACGTTTTTTTATTTTTTAGATTCTGATGTGGTCGTATCTTCAAACACAGTATCAAAATTTATTGATACAGCGTTAAAATATGAAGTGGATCTAGTTTGCGGGCGTTATTCTACGGAGCCTTTAAACGATGGTTTGGTCCACCATTATAAAGCATTAACCGATTACGTATTGTATTGCCCCCCATCTTGCCGGTCTGAAGTAAAAATCAATTACCAAATAGGAGGAGGAGGAGACTTGTATTCCAAAAAGTCCTTTGAAAACTTGAAAGGTTTTGACGAATCCTATCTTGGAGCGAGCGTTGAAAGGGAAGAGCTAATGCTGAGATTTTATGAAGCTGAATATTCTTCGGCCGCTAATCCTCAAATAAAAACCAAACATTATTTCCCAGATTTTAAAAGTATGATCAAGGCTTATATTTTCCGCATTTATGAAACGGTTAAACTAATTGATGGAAAGGTAACGCCGTTCACGTATATTTCAATTGAAAAAGCGATTTTAGCTCCTTTTTTTGCTTTTGCGTTTTTCATATCCATAATCCTTTGTTTATTATACGACTTTTCTGTTTTTTCAGTTTTTGCTTGTGGTACTATGTTTTTAGTTTTTAGTCGTGACTTAATTTTTGAGAGCATACGCCGAAAAGGATTTAAAACGCCATTAATCCTTGGGATTCATTTGGTAACTTGTAACGTGATTTTTTTAAGTGGATCGATTAGTAAAATCCTAGTTAAATTTAATAAGGCTAAGGCAATATGGGCGGATTTACTCAGGTAATAAGAAATCGTTTTTTTTCTAAAGACCCTTTCTTTTTAATATTTTATGTGACAGCACGGTGTAATGCGCGATGTAATTTTTGTTATTATTGGGACAATATTGTGGAATGGCGTTCCCGAAAACATCTTGAAGTAGATGAAATAGAAAAGATAACCCGCAAAATTCAGTCGCTTCAACAGCTAACCATTAGCGGTGGAGAGCCGTTTTTAAGAGAAGAACTGGCTGAAATTTGCTCGATGTTTATTAAAAATTCCAATGCCCAATTTGTTACTATTCCAACGAATGGCGTTCTAACAAAAAAAATTAAATCAACCCTAGAAAAAGTTCTTCCCGCCCATCCTGATGTTAATTTCCGTATCGGTCTTTCTACCCCAGAAATCGGAGAGAAACTAGACGATTTATACGGCGTAAAAAACGCCTTTGAACAGCATCAAGAATCGTATCGCATGATGACCTCGCTTAGAAAAAAATTTCCAAATTTAAGCATGGATGCTGGAATCGTTTACAGTAGCTACAATGCGGACCATATTCTCGATATTGTCAATTATGTATTGGAAAATATGGAAGGGTGTAATCCTATTATCTCAGCAGTTAGAGGAAAGCCAAGATTAGCTGAATCCAAGGATATCTCTATAGACGACCTTGAAAGAACATATTCTTACGTCAAAAAAAATGTTCCAAAAATAAATAACCGAGCTTTCGCCAACACCATGAACCTTATGAGGGATATGGTTCATGAAATAACCGTCAAAACGATGCAAGGAAATCAAATGGTAATTCCCTGCAAAGCTGGAGAAAAGTTATTGGTAGTTTACGACAATGGCGACATTTACCCTTGTGAATTATTGGAAAAACCAATGGGTAATATTCGCGATTTCGATTACGACCTTAATCGAGTCGCTAAAACCCAAGCGAGTCAAGAGATTGTTAAGGAAATAGTCGATACAAAATGCCATTGTACTTGGGAATGCGCCAACAACAACAATATCGTTTTCTCCAATAAATATTCCCTGAGTTTAGCTTCCAAATTATTAAAACGCCAATTCCATGAATTAGTGAATTGAAATCTCATCCAAGTTTTTCTTTTTCCGTTTTTCGAAATATTCTTAAGTAATTTTTAGATCTATCAGAGGTCGTTTTTGGCTAGTTCTAACTTGAGAATTCCGGAAAAAATCCTTCTTTTACTATAACCTTGTATTTTTGACCATTCTATTTCTTAAAGAGGCTTTAATAAATAATCCATCACATGGTTCATATCGCTAACTATGGAATCCATATTTTATTTCAAATTCTAATTTCCTCCAATTCCCAATGGATACCCCCAACGCAGCAAGCGACTCCCACATCCGGCTTTCATAAGAATTTAAAATTGCTAATGATAGAATTAAAATGGTCCACTTTTATTAAACTAGATACAAAACTTTAATCAATTACCTATACTTTATCCAAAAAAATCTACCCCCCCCTCAATAACTTCCTAAATGTACCCCGATATCTACCTTCCAATCAGTATTATTGAAGTTGCCAGCGTTGTGGCGGCAGTTTTTGTCATATTTTTAATGGGCTTTTCTCTAGTTCGCTATCTAAAGATAGAAACCAAGGGTATTTTAGAAAATATCGTTATTTCATATACCCTTGCCTATTGCGCTTTTCATTTATTGGCGTTTGGAGTTTTCTTTACAAAATCCGACATTCCGTTTTATTTATTTTTTTCGCTTTGCTTAATCAATTTAATGGTTTCCGTGAAAAAAAGCGAACTGGCTTGGATTTCTGAAAAAAAACCACATGTCTATTTCTCTAACTGCGTTCGCAAATTAAGATCCTTTTACCCCTGGGTATACGCCCTTTTAGTATTCACAATTTTGTTTTATTTACATTACCTATGTAGAACTAGCTATTTGGAAATAACGGATAACGGGAAATTTAATATCATAGAAGAGTGGGATGAAATGAATCTAATTTCTTTCATTAATGTCTCTCGAGATTTCTTTTTCCCAATTGAAAGTTCAAGCCTACCCTCTGAACCACCTATGTATTTTAGTTGGCTTGGAAATTTACTGCCGATTTTTCTTATAAAATTCTTTCAAATCGATCAAATTCATTCCTATGTTATTTGGTCTCCTATATTCTTTCATTTAGCGTTAATTTTTCAAATTCATTATTTTGTTAACCAATACACTCAAAATAAATGGATACCGCTCTTTGCGGTTAACTTATTTTTCCTAAACCCTTTTATACCTTTTGAATTACTTCCTTTAAGAAGTCTTGTTGGAATATTTTTAGTCTTTTCCACTCTAATTTTTTTAATTAAATACCTTACTACTAAAAAACGAATCTTTATTGTCTTAACTTTTTCTTGGAGTTTATTATATTTAGCCAAGGGGAATTATTTAATCCCCATAATTCCTGCATTAGCGGTTTTCTATCTTTACGAATTATTTGACGGCGAATCAAAAGTTTTCAATCTTAAAGTTTTTAGAATTTTATTCTTGTGCTTTTTACTACCTTATTTTCTTTTCTGGTTCAGCAAACATTATTTTTCATCGACACTCATGTTTAGCTTTTTTTCTCCAAACTGGAATATGAAATTATTAAATTTCTTAAAAGAGCTTCTTCCGGTTTTTCCACAACTGATTTTTATTGCATATTATCGCTACAAAATTTTTAAAACGAAAAATTCTTTTCCGATACTTGAAAAGATTTTACTCACGGCTTTTATAGCAACTTTTCTATTCAATATATTTCCTTACCGCCATTTGATAAGCGACTCCGCCTATCTAATTTTCTTTGGGGCTGCAATTATTTTTCCGTTAACAGCTCATAAATTGTTTACTAAAAATAGTTTATTCTATGGGCTCATGGGTCTTCTGTTAATATCATTTCCAATAGCCAAATTAAATAATCTGACAAAAATAGGAGCTTATGAAACGACAAAAGACGAACTTGATATGATTGGTTTTCTAAGAACTAAAACGCCACCAAATAGCGTCATAGCGTCTAATGTAATAAGATATCTTGACCGTCCCGCTTTTCTAAGTTACTTATCCTACAGAAAACAATTCATAGAGGAAGGAGAACGCAACGCGGCTCTACTTAGAGTGCCTCTGGAAGAAAGAATTTACGATTATTTTAACTTCCTAACATGCCAGTGTAGTAAAAAAGAGCAAATCCGATTTTTAAATAAATACAAATTTTTAAGTCACTTAATCGTCTACAATAAATCATTTATCAAACAAGGAAATATTATTTTTGGCATGAAACATAGATTAATAGCGGGTTATCCTATGTTTGAACCACATCCCGATTTATTTCAACCTGTTTATAAAAACAATTCTGTAAAAGTTTATAAAGTAACGAATCCAATGTCTTAATCAGTTAAAAAAAACTTCTGAAAAATTAAGATTAAAATCATTTTTCATAATAACTCTAAATTTAAACGGGCAATGTTCTTTAGATTTTTTTTACACTATTTTCTCTTTTTAATCGTTTTTATTGGTTGCAATAATGACAAGGCCCCTATTAAAACGATTTCGATGATACAAGGAAGTAAAAAGTTTTATGGACGCCCAGTTAGAAACTCTAGCGAAAAAATAAATTCAGTTGTCTACAACAATAAAACTCGATCGATTTTCTTTTCAATAGAACCAACAGAAGCAAGACAAAATTCTGTTTTTGAAATACCCTTTAAACCTTCAAACACTTTAAATCTAGAATATTTTTCAGATAATTTTAAAATTCAAGGCCACCTCACCAAACGAAACAGACTGATTAAATCTAGCGTTGACGGACAGTATATGGCTTTTGGAAGTTGGGACGGAGATTTAATTTTAGAAAAGAATGCTTCTCCTTATTTCAACATAGAATATGATGGTGAAATTACAAGCTTAGAATTCCAGGATAATTTAATCGCGGTAGGATATAAAAGCGGGAATATTTCGTTTTACGATTTAAATCATAAGAAAAAACATACATGGCTTAAACTTTTTGACGGGGAAATTACTTCAATAGAATCATTCAAAAATTCTCAATTTTTTGTTTCAGGAGTCAACGAGTATATTTTTCTGGTTGATGGCTACACAGGAAATATCTTAAATAAAATAAATACTAGAACTTTTAAAGAAAAGCTATTGATCGCTTCAGGATTGCATCCTTGTATTATCGATAAAATTAATAAAATTATATATATTCCTGAAAAAGAACAGCTCATTACAACTCATGGTTGGACTTATTGCGCCAAACCTCAAATAAAAATTTGGGACGTAAAATCATGGAAAAAAACTTTTCAAATTGACAATCTTGACTCACAAGTTTATCAAATGATTTGGGCTCCAAAATCGCAAAAAGTTATTTTTGCCGACGAAAATATTTTCTTATGGACATTAAATTTAGACACTTTCCACGTAGGAAACAAAAGCCCCTTAAGTAAGTCTATAAATTTTTTCAGTAAAGTTAATCACAAAAAAAAGCTTTTAATTCCAAAATACCCAATAGGAGCTGTCAATTCACTCGACATGATTCCCAATACAGATATTATCATTGTCGGACTGGGATCCTATTTTTTAGGAGGGTCCGGATTACTAATTACGCAAGTAAACAAATCCGATTTTGAGCATTTAGTGTTTTTTATTAAAAATAACGGCTCAATATACTCTTTTACTCCAGAGATAAATTTCTCGTCTTAACCTCAATCCCCAAATCAAACAATTTTGTAGTTGATTTTTTATCGTCAAAATAGACCATCCTCTGAAACCGGTTCCCACTGTTCCCACACAAATTTTCATTTTGGAAACGATAAAAACTACGTCGGGCTAATAATCAGATCTATTATTTTTATATTTCTATCTTCGGGATACTCTCCAAGAGCAAACGAGGTTATTTTATTTTTTTTACTTACAGCCTGAATTGAAAGTGTTTGTCCACCTTTTTTAATTTTGATATTTTCAAAATTAATCCAGCTGGAATTCTTTGGGATTGATCGTTTGCCAAATAATGAATCATTCAAATCAAAAACTAGATCATACGCATTCAATGATGGACCAAATTGTTTGGAAAATTTTACGCTAATATTGTATTTGCCTGCTTGAGGAGAAGTAAAATTATAATAAATTTTATTATTTTTACTTGATAGTAGCTGAAGGGATAATTGGTCGTCTTGATCTTTCCATAAAAATTGATTTTTAACCGCTTTAACGATCGTTTTTTCATGTGAAATTGGAGGGTAAATATATATATTTAACTGGCGGCTCAAGGGAACCCAAGCAACACATAACAACAAAATAAAGCAAATTACGTTTGCCTTAGGTTCTAAGGAAATAGAGGGTTTTATTTTACTATCTTGGCTTTTATTTTTTTCACGGTTTAAATTTATCGAATCGTGGGCGGTTTGAACCTGAAATAAATATTTAAAGATAGAAAAAATTCCCAGAGAAAAAAATACAATGATAATTGGCATGACAATTCCACGATAACGAGCGTATGAATAAACAACTACGCTATGAAAAAGGAAATGATAAATAAAAGGTAACGCAATAACGACCTTAATTCGCCAACTAATAGTTTTTGAAAAAATGAATGAAAAAAAACCTATGATAAAAACCGGAATATAAAAAAAGGACAATGCGCTTGCGAAATAAGAGTTTTGTTTCATAAGAAACGGGTCAAGAAAGATTGAGTTATGCCCTAAGAAATAAGCTCTAACTTCAAAAAGGATTTTTTTGACTAACATGGTTCCTATTCCAATGGGATCTTCTAGGAACATTTCTAAACTTTTTCCAGGATGATCAAATGGATTAAAATTAATTTCCATAATTTGTGCTGCGACTTGATGCCCACCGTAAACCCAATTTCCAAACCATGAAGCCATAGCTCCTAAAGACCTACCCAACGGCATAATAGTTTTATAAATATCATAAAGCGGAACATTGAAAGTCAACTCTGCAATTAAAAAACCTAAAAAAGTCGAGAAAACCATTGCGGCAAACTTTTTCTTACCCGCCCTGCCCCAAAGTGGAACTAAACAAAGAATTGCCAACGGAGCCAAAAGACCTTCCAAAAGAACAGTCCAACCAAAAATGAAACCAAAAAGAAATCCAAAGATTGCTTTTAAATTGTCCATTGATTTAATTAGAATAAGCAAACTTAGCGTCAAAAATAAACTTGCAAGAGCGGTGCGATGTACAACTACTGAGAAATGTAAAAGTTCATATGAGAAAGCCGAGCAAATCAAAGCGATCAACGCAACATTTAGACCAAAAACTTTTCTACAAATAAAGAATATTAAGAGCGGAGTCGCGCAAGTAATCAGGCTTTGTACGGTTAAAGCGTCTATTAAATTAAAATGCGTGATTTTTAAAAGGATAAAAAGTAATAGCGAGTAAGAATAGGGAACGACGGAAAACGTGGGGACTCCTGTCATAAAACTCCACGCCGCTTGATATGAATGCGGCCCATCTGCCGCCATACCGGAAACATCGATTAGGCCAAAAAGCCTAAAATAGGAGATCGTTAAATATCGAAATGCGAAAGAAGTTATTAAAATTAAAAGAATTAAAATAATCAATCCATTTTTCTCAAATTTTCTTTTAAAAATGAATGGATTTAAAGCAATTTTTCTTGAAAGAAAAATGATACCAGCGGCATAGATCCAGGCTAAAAGATGAAAAGTAGAAAAATTGGAGAACAAGAAAGATATGAGAGGAGAATAAAATAAGAATACGTTGAATTTTCCAAGGAAACTATTCTCTTTCCACAAAGTATTTATTGAAAAACAATAATATCCAAGAAAAAATATAGACATAAAAAGCTTTATATATTCTTCCTTATATGGAAATGGTATATTTCCGAGCGGCCAAAAGAAACTTCCTTCCATTGTTTCTTGCTGAAGGGTTAAAAATAATATATATATATATACCAATAATCCAGCCGATAGAACTTTGCGCAACGTAGCGCCCAAATCGTTTTCTAATTTACAAATATAAAATATTAGCCAGAAGACGCTTAAACTTATTAAAAAGAAAAAAGGCGCAATTAAGAATGTACTGGACGGGGCGGGCGAAAAGTTTTGATTGTAATAGTAAAAAATAAAATTTTGGTTTTGAAATTCATTTATAAAAATTTGATATCCCGCAACTATAATAAAAAGTAAACCAAGTAAATGATTGACAAGCAAATTCTGAGAAGTTTTTATTTTTAGACAATTACGAAAACTCATGATATTTGGAGAAAATATTTTATGTAAATTAAAATGAAAAAAGTTTTCTCAACCCTAGCAAAGAATTACTAATCAAAAAACAGAACGATTTTTTTCAGCAAACAAGCGCTTGGAATATAAAAAAGATGAATGTGCGTAAGGGATGAAAAGCGTTTACCGCCGCTTTCTCGATTAGGACAATTACTAGGATACTATGTGGACTTATTTTCTTCCATAGAAATTTCAAGAACCCATTCTTCTATAACATTTTTTATTGCTGGTTTTGGGTCGGAATTGATATTTTTCAAATCGATTCTAAAACGCCGTCTTCTATAGAAAGGTGGGCTAATCTGATCCATTGTAGTAAACCAATAGGTTCAAAAAACGGATCATGTGGAATTCATTAATAAGCGGAAAGGAATCCCTAACGCGAAGTATCTTTATTCTCGAGAACATCGCTTTGAAGATGGTATTTATACCTTAAAACTTTAACCGGCTATGGGAGCGATCTTCTTCACATTTTCAATGATTGAATCCATATTATAATCTTTCAATAAATTTTTTAGAAATGCGGATAATTGATCGCATCCGGCTCCCTTGGCGTTCAACTCTTTAAGATATCCATCTAATTCTGTAATACTACAAACTTCCGCAGAGCATATAATATTATCGATTAAATTTTTTGAAGCTTTTATTTCTGAAAATACAATTCCTGTTTCTTCAATTTCCCGGTCGTCAATATCGTTTTTTTCTTAAATTCAAATCCTAATTCTAAATTTTTGGCTAAAGCTTCAAATATTTCATCGGCCTTAAAGGGCTTTGATATGAAAAAATCAAAACCTTTTTCCAAATACTTAGTTCTTTGTTGGTTGAACGCCGAGGCGGTTATACAAACAATTTTTAAATTTCTATTTTCTAAATCGCTTTTTATTTTATCAAAAACTTCCAGACCGTCCATTTCCGGCATCAAAATATCCAAAAACACAATATCCGGTCTGGTTTCTTTTATTAGACTCAACCTTTTCATTCCGCTATCCGCTTCATAAACTTCAACGCCAATACTTTTTAAAAACCCGGAAAGAACTTCTCTATTTTCATTGATATCGTCGATTAATAAAGCGGTAACTTTTTGTCCTTTTTTAAGCGATTGAACTTTATCATACTGTTTTTTTTTGAAACTTTTTTTATCGTCGACAGAAGAGAACGGTATTGTAAAGAAAAATTTGGAACCTTTACCCACTTCGGATTCCAAATTTAATTTGCCGCCCAAGACGATATTCCATTAAATAGCGAGTCAAATCAAACCTTTTGTCCGGTTTATTTTGATCTCCATAAATACTGATAAACTAAAATTTTTTTAACCTAGAGGATGGCTTGGAAAAAGCGTTAGAATGTTGAATGTGTTGTAATCGCTAGAGTCAAAATAATAAGAAAATTCTATTTTGTTTTTTCCTTTAACTTCGTCCGATTTCTTATGTTGGGTATTACTTATGGCGCCTTTTTGGTTTGCGGCGGAAAAAGAACTTGTGGGGGAATGAACAAGTAAAAAGAAAAATATTAATACGGTTAATTCGGAAATGGCCTTGAAAAAAAAACACTTGAACTCCAAGCCGATTATAAAATTGATTCACCCCCCTTATATAAGCAATTTCGAGGTCATTTTATAGACCATTCAATAGTATTGATTTTTAAAGAAATTGTGAGGAATCGCTCTCTTTTAGGTATCGGACATCTTAAAAACAGAAAAATTATATCTGTTTTTAAGACAAATGATTCTTGAAAATAGAATTTCAAATTTTGATAATTTTTTTTATTTAATAAAAAATAAATACTTGTTGAAATTGGTCAATGAAGATAGAGTAGATATACATTTAATGTTAAATCGCTTAATAGATGCCAATAGTATTGCCAAGATGACTGGTTAAAAACTTCTTTCAGGGTTGGTTTAATTGATGGGAAATGAAAATATTAATATTTTAATAGTCGACGATGTTCCAGAAAACGTCACTATCCTAAGAAATTTCTTAGAAAACGAAGACTGCAGTATCTCCATGGCGGCAAATGGAGAAAAAGCCATCGAAATTGCTTCGAAAACGTTGCCCCAATTAATATTATTGAATGTCATGACGCCCGGTCATGATGGCTTTCAAATCTGTAAAAAGTTAAAGAATAGCTGGCTTACCCATAAAATTCCTATCATTTTTGTAATGGGGAAAACTCCTGTTGAAGATATAATTTCGGGTTTTGAGGCTGGAGGTTGCGATTACTTAACTAAACCTTTTACGGAACAGGAAATTTTAGTACGAGTAAAAACACACCTGCAACTTTCTGAATTAAAAATTCTAAACTATGGATTATAAAAACTGAAATTAGAATAATTTTCCCACTAGACCTATTTTTCGAGAAATTTTTATGGACATAAATTCGTTAGACGAAGTAGCAAAGCATTACGTCTCCTCAATGCCCGCAGTAGTGTACAAGCTTCAGGAAGCGTTGAGAGACGAAGACATGACTTTTGACGATATAGCCGAAATTATTAGCGGAGACCCTGGACTAGCGGTTAGACTGCTTAAAATTGTTAACAGTCCATTTTACGGATTGGATTCCAAGGTAGATACAATTTCCCATGCCCTTAGTGTTGCAGGAGTGGACGAATTAAACTATTTAGTGATTTCTTCCGTTCTTGTCCATCAATTCAAAGATCTTTCAGAAGAGTTCGTGAGCATAAATTCTTTTTGGCGACACAATATCGCTACCGGAGTTATTGCGCGTGAAATAGCAATGCTGGTGGAAGATTCCAGCCCAGAACGATTTTATTTAGCCGGCATGCTCCATGATATAGGGAGTCTGGTAATTTTCAATTTACTTCCCGACGCTTCTAAAGAAGTAATAGCAAAATGTAGAGAAAGCAATAACCCATTGTATCAAGAAGAAACTAAGCTCATTGGCTTTAACCATATGGACGTAGGGAGTCGATTACTAAATGCATGGAAACTTCCAGAAAACCTAGTGGCAGCGGCGGCAAATCACCACGAACCATTTCAAGGAAAAGAATTTTCTTTTGAAGGCGGAGTGATCCATTTAGCGGACTCAGTTGCTCATATACTAGAGATGGGAGATAGTGGAGAACCCTACATCCCAATGATGTACAAAAAAGTATTGGATGAACTAAAGCTTGAAGAAAATTTTTGGGAACCTATCGAAGAAAAAATCCGCGAACTATATAATGACGCCGTCAATACTTACCTATAAACAATTCACAACTTTTGTAATAAATGACTAGGCGCTCTCCCAGATAAAAATAAATAGTTTTCAAATAACCCTTTCAATAAAAGACTAGTCTTTAGCAACAGTCTTAATCCCGATCGCGTCTCATCTGCACACCCCAATATCCAACCGATATTGTGAACAAAGTAATAAAGTAATACAATAAAATTGTGATCCAAAACTCACCCACATCGGCTACCGAATCATAGACCTCGTGACAGGTACGATTTCTACCCGAGAAACATTCCACACTTCCACTGAGCAAAGACCATCCTAGGAGACAAACCATTACCGAACCCATCGCAAAGAATAAACCAATAGCCTTTTTATCGTGCAAATCAAATCCGTCCAGGCCCCTTTTTACCTGGCTTCCTCCTTCCACTTTGTTAAACACGCGAGCCATCTTGGGAGCGATGCGATAACCAAGCCAACCCATAACCAGTAACATCAACACTCTGAAAAAGGGGTCCAAGAATGGAGGAAACTCTAGAAAATAAATACTTCTTAAAAAAAGAATTAAAATAAAAAGGACTCCAACCACGTAAAAAGTGATGCCATTGTCGCTACCTCTTATAGGTTGGGCAGATGGTCTATAAGTTCTGGTATCTTTTATTTCTGTTTTTTTCCTTTCTTGCGCTATTTTGTATTTTGCAAATATGACTCCACAATCAATGCAAACATCCGAGGAAGGTTGTTCAAATTTGCATTTAGGACATTCCATCATTGAAGCCATGAATTAGTTCTCTTAGTTTAAAATTACTCTGAATCCAAGATCCAACATAGAATATGTAAAAGTCACCTTAAATTAGAGAAACTTTTTAAAGGAAAAACTCAAACTCTTATAATTCCAAAGCCAAAATAATCAAACACGTAATCACTGCGATTAATAAAGCTCGCAAGCCAGTCCACAGCCAAAATGACCCGCTCATTTTACCCAAGAAAAGACCTAATAGAAAAATTACAAAAAACGCGGAAGCAATGGCTGACTCCAACGGAAGCAAGGGAAGAGTTATTCCATATTGAGCCATCCATAAAGGGAGGATGATAACTAGAGAAATCAAAAAAGGAGCAAATCCATTAACCAAGGCAATCCATATGGGTGTCCATTTCATTGCCCTGCTGAAATCTGTATCGCTGAGATCGTCTACTAACGCTCTTTCTAATTCGGCGAGTTCTTTTTTCCTTTCTTCAGATTCGCTGATATAGGCGCTACTAAGACCGCTAATGCAAAGAGCCATTGCCGCTCCCATGCAAGCGCCAATGGCCGTACGAATTGGTACATCCTCAGAAGCATAAAACCCCATAAGTAAACCCAACATAGTTAGGGCGCCATCATAGCCGTTGGTAAAGAAATAACGGCGGGCGATACTATTAGCTTTAGTAAGATTTAATAAAAACCGAATTCGTTGAAGCACGGATCAAACTACCCTTGCTTAGGAAGAGCCTTTGTTCCTTCAACCTCAACCCTATCAATGCTATGCAAAGATCCTCCTAGGTTTTTGATTGTGTCTACAATAGCGTCAAAATCAATGTCTTCTCCATCGATGTCCAAAATAATGGACTCTGTTTTTTCATCAACCTCTTCAACAGTGAGCTTAACGTTACATTGGTTTTCTTGATCGGCTATTGCCTTCGCAAAATCGAGAGCGCTAGGATGGTGAGGTTTTAAAACATCTAGAATAATTCGTTTAACTTTAGACATGGCATTCTCAAATGGGTGGGGTTACGAAGAAATTTTAATAAGATATAGATCCAATATTACGTTAGCGAGGCAACTTTTTCCAGATAAGATTTGATGGAGTATTTAATTTTGATTAGCTTTTAAAAGGAGGAAGATCAAACCAACTTTTCCAAACTTTAGAGGATTAGAACGCAACTCCTGATAAGCCTTTTTTACTTAATTTTTGCTCGCGCAATGTAATTTGAATCCTCGCCAAACCAAAGTTCTCCCGACGGTTTATGAAAAATCATATGACGCACCGATCCTGCTCCGCTCGGGATTTCTGTGATACTAAAGAATTTTTTAATCGAAGTATTAAAACCTACCAATCGATTCGGCATAGAGCCCGTTTCAACAAACCAAAGGTTGTTTTTATCGTCCACCGTCATAGCGTAAGGATAAGAATCTTTTCCTCCTGGCAACAACCATTGTTTAAATTTCTTTTTCCCTGGATCAAATCTTCCTAAAAAGCCTTCTGCATAATCGACATACCAGATCTTACCGTCTGACGTTATCGCCAACCGCCTGGGCTTTGAGTTTTTACTGGGTAATTCATACTCTTCTAACATCATAGTATCTGGGTTTACAGTCGCCAACTTGTAACTTCCGAATAAAACAATCCATGGCCGATCATTCGAGTCAACGCCAATGCCATAGGGCCTGGCATTTTGAGTGGGAATTTTTATAAGCTTAACCTCTCCCGTTTCTACCATAAGCTTACCGATAAAGTTTCCGTGTTGAACCGTAAACCAAATATTGCCGGCGCTATCAAATACAAGCGTGTGAGGATCTCCAGCCTCTTTATTTGGCATAGGATACCGAATGATTTCTCCCGAAGTAGAGTTTAGCTGACCAATGTAGGCATTGCGGTTCCCAGCGAACCAGACAAATCCATCGTTATCCACAATGAGATTGTGCGGCCCCGCCCCCTTTTCTAAATCGTACTTTATAAATTTCCCAGAAGTTGGATTGAGGTAAGCCAGATAACCGCCGCCTTGCCCGCAAAACCAGACACGCCCTTTTCCATCGACATAGGGATCGCGCGGTCGGGTGTTTTCCCATGGAACTTGCCACTCGGAAATTTCAACCGGGTTAGCTTGAGCGCTAGTAAAACCGTCGAAGGGAAAAAATAAAATGGCAAAAATAACTGTTAGGCGAAAAGAAAATTTCATCCGATTACCTCTTATATTGAATCGTCATTAATTAAACTACTTCGCTGCCATTTTTCCTAGAAATTTTTAGAACTTGGTTTCCTTGACTAAATCACTATTAATTATTACTCACTAAACTTTCTACGGAGGGAAATGGCTTAAATTTGAATTTAAGACATTTCATCATTTTAGTTATTGATTAGTTTTCTTGTAGATGAACCTGCCTCAAGAGTATATTCGAACGAAAAACACGTTTGGTTTACGGAGACAGATTAATAATCATCATTTATTTTACCAATAAGATAAAAGAAGGGGGGGAAATGAATACAATAAAACTAATCTGAAAGTTAAAGTTCTATGCTTAACATTAAATACTTAAACCGATAGTTCCTGTAGCCAGCTTTCATTTTTTTGAGAGCAAAAAACCTGCTATAATCCAATCGCCAAATATCTTACATGCCAAAAATTAAACTGGTAAAACAACATGGAACAAACACAATACTGGGCTATTAAAATAAGTGAGAACATAGCTAATAATTTA
Source organism: uncultured Nitrospinota bacterium (assembly GCA_964570665.1). GTDB lineage: Bacteria > Nitrospinota > Nitrospinia > Nitrospinales > JAJDAT01 > JAJDAT01. The sequence goes on from CAZMZH010000001.1 coordinate 101,239, forward strand.
AAAAATCCACAATCCTCATTTTCTTCTATCGAAATAAAATATCTTCAGAGATTAAAAGAGTTATCAGAAAGGAAACAAGGAGACTTTTTTTATATTTTTGTTTCAAGAGAAAATTTGGAATTAATTGGATGGGGGAGATTTAATGACCATAACTTTGAAACGGCAACAGATTCAAACTATGTCTTCGATTCTTTTGAAAACCCTATAAATATGTCATCTCTTTCGAACGATGAGTTTTGGGCTGGGCATCCTATTTTTGATTCTCCTCCTGATTCCACCTTCAAACTGAATGATTCAAAAGCTGAATCATTAAATAGTTTTATTAGTAGAAACAGAAAAATTCCTCAAGACCAAGAGGAAGAAGCCTCTACATCAAAAGACGAAACCGAAGTCCTGGAGAAGAAACTAATATTTTTTGATAATTTAAATCCCCAACCTACTTTTCACACTAAAGAATTAATTAGTTTCGCTGGGGGACTTTCCATTGGAAAATACAAAAGAAAAGAATTATTGAGCTCAACGTGTTTACTATTGGCGTATTTAGAAAACGTAAGATTCAACTCTAGCTACAAATTATCCAAATATTTTCAAACTAGTAAAACTTTTGTCAATTTTTTGAATGGCATTAAAAACAAGGACGAAAAGCAGTATTTAAATTCACGAGAAAGCTATTTGGATTTAGATCATCAAAAACTATTCCATTCTGTACCGGAAATGCTTGATGCAAAGTGCTCTATAAGCGATTACTCTCAAAAAATTCTTTTGAAGGCCGCTGAACTATCCCATAATAACCATTTATCTTATGGAATAGATATAAAAGAATCAGACTACTCTGGTCCATTCTTCAACATAGAACATCTTTTTGCGGCGGTTTTAATAGTTCCGAACACAGGAGCATCTAAGTTTTTAGAAAAACTTGGTTGGACTTCCAAAGAATTAAAAGAAAAATATTTTGAGTTTATCAGTACAGAACAACCCAGTCATTCTAAGACTTGGAGAAAAATCCTTTTCCCTGAAGAAAGCACATCTCAAACTCCAGATCAAGAAACTCAAAACACTCACCGAAAAATCATCGATATCCACGGAGGCGAAGGACATGCAGACTTTTCTTCCGACCAGGTCGGCCCTAATCTAGATGACTTAATTGGAACAGAGAAAGAAGCAGAATCAATGGCCCGTTTCGTAGCTTCAAAACATATTTCTCCTCCATTATCAGTTGGTCTGTTTGGAGACTGGGGTTCTGGTAAAAGCTTTTTCATGCAAAAAATGATAAAACATGTCGAAGAGTTCACAAAAAAAGATAACAAAATTTTTCATAAAGAGATTGTCCCGATTGAGTTCAACGCTTGGCACTACATTGAAACCAACCTATGGGCGAGCTTAGTCAGCCATATATTTGAAACTCTAGAAAAAAAACTAAGCCAAAAAGAAACTATTGAGGAAGAAAAAAAAGAAAAAGAAAAATTTGAAAAATTATTTGCCGAACTTGAAACTGCCAAGACGATGAAAGACGAGGCAGAGCGCTCAAGAGATTCCGCAATAACTAATCTAACTAATACCAAAACCGATCTTAACACCGCTCAAATTAATTATAATAATGCCATTTCAAGTCAAACTGAAATTAAAGGTAGAGACTTATGGATAGGAATCGGGAAAGCATTTCTAAAAAAATTAAATTCTAGCGAGGGTGAAAAATTAAAAAAAGAACTGTTAGCGGCACAAAAAAAACTCGGTCTAACAAGCCTTATCGAATCCGCCAAGGAAATGGATACTGTTTTCCAGGAAGCTAAATCCGTTACGAATAGATCGAAGATCATTTTCTCATCCGTTTTTTTAAAAAACGGAAAACAATATATTTTTCTATTTATAGCTCTGATAGCAGTAGGTTCAATAGGAAACGAGGTAATATTTTCATGGCATCACGAATTTCATAAATTAGCCGAACTATTAGGGGAAGCATCGACTTTAATGGCAACCTTTGTCGGCTGGGTTGGAATTTATGCCAATAAAGCGTCAAACGCCTTAGACAAAATAGAATCGGCAAAAACCATATTCGACGAATCAATAAAAGAGATCAATCAATGTCAACAAGACGCTCTAAGGAAAGTAGAAGGCGACATTCTGAGTCTCCAAACCGAATTAAATATAGCTGAAGAACACTTTAAACAAGCTAGGCAAAATTTAACTGACGCTGAAAAAAAATTAAAAGAAGGAAGCGCGCGTGGTCGTCTCCAACAATTTATTAAGGAGAAAGCCTCTAGCGAAAAATATTCTAAACACCTAGGAATTGTCGCAACGATCCGAAAAGATTTTGAAACCTTAACAAAACTAATGAAAGCCGTTCAAATTCAAGATGGAGAAATAAAACCCAACTCTAAAGATCCTGAAGATAAAAAAATAATGAAAATGTGGAAAGCCGATTTGTTAAACGGGATTCCAAAATTTGATCGTATCGTCCTGTATATCGACGATCTAGACAGATGCCCTGCTGAAAAGGTAGTTGAGGTTTTACAAGCCGTTCATTTACTTTTAGCGTTCAGGCTTTTTGTAGTCGTTGTAGGTATTGACGCTCGTTGGGTTTCGCATTCTCTTAAAAAAGTTTATCCCGACCTTTTACGCGAAGACATTAACTTTAAATCGCTCAATCAAGATTCCTCAGAAAGATCAGATAATAAAAATGGAAACTCAAACACTCTCACATCCGACTTCGCCGCTTCCTCTCACGATTATTTAGAAAAAATTTTTCAAGTCCCTTATTGGGTAAGACCCATGAGTTCTGGTAGCGTTGAGAATTATATTGCTAATTTAACAGGACAAAAGAAAAAGTCGCAAAAGGACAATCCCCCCCCTAAACCTATAATCGTGGAGAAACATGAAATTTCAAAACTAGACATCGGGAGGAAAAAAAGGGAAGAAACAAAACCAATCGAGCAACCTCAAAAACCAATTATCGTTCCGCCTGCAAAACCTCCGAAGGAAGATCTCAAGCAAGTTAAATATAAAAAACCTACCGATGAACCCAAACAAACTCAGGACGAAAGTTTTACACTAGAAGATGACGAGATTCAATTTATGAAAAAACTAAGTCCCTACATAGGTACGTCGCCCAGGCGTGTCAAACGGTTTGTCAATACTTATCGTATTATCAAAGCGGGAATTAAGAATGACGACTTAGAAGAGTTTTTAAAAAATAACAATGGAGTATCTCAATTTCAAGCGGTTATTGTCCAATTAGCCATTATTGTGGGAGCGCCTCATATAGCTCCTTTTTATTTCGAAGCGCTTAAAGACTCAAAAGATTTTGATAGTTATAAAACACGTTTAAATAAAATCCAAAAAAGAGAAGATCCACATAATACATTTCCGTGGGAACTAATTGAAGACGCCCTTAAAGAATCCGGTATAGAAGATACCGAACTATTGAGCGACTGGGCAGGTTGGGTAATGCGTTATTCATTCCATTGCCGCCCCATTGGCGATTTTTAATAATGAGCGCTATCTCGCCTGAATCAATCTCCACCTATTGCATGGAATAATTTTATAAGTTTTCTTGTCATTGCTATTTTCTTTTGCGCTCATTTTTATCCAATTCTGTTATTTTGCTTTCTCTATCTCCTTCACGCAATCGAAACGATCATTCCCTTGGAAGGAATTTCTGGTGGTCGATGCGCAGCCTTCACATTAAACGGATTAAAAAATGTTTAGGAATTTGAGTCGTAAGGAGAAAGCCGGAAGAATCCCCAAACACCAGAGTACAAACTAGTGTTCGGGGAAAGAATACCAGCCAATCTAATCAATGAATATTGTAATCCGTATGTTTCCCATTCTTCGAATGGATGAGTGTGGCAACCACTCCATAATTTTCCGAAACTAAAAAATCAAGGTCGTACTTAGCGCCACTCGCAGAATCCATGAAATCGGCGCAAGTCACAAAATAGGGGAATTTTCTTCCTTTAATTTCCACGCTATCGTGCAACTTGTCAAAATCCAATTGTAAAATAGAGCGGCTTTCTGGATCGTAAACAGGAAACTTTCCGTTGCCATTCAATTCAGTTACCGATTCAATATGTTTCTCCATGGCTTTATGAATCGCATCTCGGTGGTTGGCTGCGATCCCCGTGTCAGCCGCAACCGCCCCGGTCATTAGAATAAAAACAAAACACAATATAGGAATTAATTTTTTCATTCTTTGTTCTCCTTAAAAATCTGTGGATTTTTGGTCAGAAATAACAACACAATCTTATTTCCTACCCGGCTTGGCAGCCTTGAGTACCGGATAATATTGAGTGAAAACCCAGTCGTCTTTGCCGAAAGCCTGGTGACAAAAGTTACATTTGGTCTTAGGCATAGCCTTTGTGATTGTTTTGTGAGGCTTACCTATCGGAGTAGTAAAACTGAAATAAGCCCAGTTTCCCGGTTCGTCCTTGAATCGCTTGGTATCTTTAATGGTAGCTTCTAGACCAATGAAATCCCCGTTGAAATACCCTTTACCGCTGGGGGCTTGCTTTTTACCCACGCTTAGGAGTTCTTTGACTAAGATGGTTCCATTCGGGAAGCCTCCAGTACGCTCATACACTTTAAATTGTTCGAGAGGAATGTAAACGTGATGAAATTCGGGAAAGGCCGCCTTTCCATTGTTCATATCGTTTGGAGTCAACGGAGATCCGACGAAAACCCACTGTCGGTAACCTTTTGGTTGCTTCAAATTTCCCGATCCATCAAATTCGTAGTACTTAGATTTACTTTTTTCTGCGCTTACAGGCAAAACGTATATCCCAGAAGCTAAAACCATTAAGGTGGCTACGCTCAGGAAAAAAACTATCCGGTTTGTTATCTTGAAGTTCATGATCTGCTCCTATTAAATAAAAAAAATAAAAGCTGCTTATTGAACGCGCTTTGGCTGTTAGTGTATGAAGCGCTCGATTTCTTACAAATTACGCAAAATTAAAAAACACAGCTTTTTTTATGGAGCGTCCAGATCATTCTTTTTGGTAATAACTTACTTATGTAATCCAAGATCTCTAATTGGAATGGACTGAGGGATTTGACGACAGAATCAAGCCATAGGCGTTAAAGGTAAATAGTCAAGGAGGTGTGGGGTTTGAATTGTAGGGAGAGAGCGATCGCTTATATAATCCGAAAACGGAACATTTTTTAAAGTTAATTTAAATTATGGCTTTACAGAAAAAGGAGGAGATGGTCGCCTTCCCTGTCAAAAGCTTGTTTGGGAGAAATTCCTTCGTGCAAAGGGTTAGACTTTCCATCTTAATTCATGATTTAAATGGTGAGCCTTTAAAAAATCAAACCTGCAAGTTTTCACCTTCAACCTATTGATTAAGAGTCAAATACGGCTACTTTTTGTAACCGTTTTATTTTGAGATGATTTCCTTAATCTGTTATCTTTTCAACCATTTAGAAGTTATCTATTAATTCTATTGAGTCCCTTAATTCCGCCACAGGAGGAAATTTCTATCAAGGTTTTATCAAGGTCGACTTAAAAAAAATCTGCTATATGGTTATTAGTAGCCCATAAAATATTAATTTTCTGCAAGAAAATATTTCATAATCAAAAAATAGTTGGCTTACGATTCAATTCAGGTTTGGCTTTCTATAATTTTCAAAATTTTAATTATTAATCTTTCTTTTGTAAACCACCAAGATCCTGACGGTAACTTTTGCTGTCACCATAACTGTAAAATCGTTTGTATCGATCATGAGCCGAATTTAACTTTTTTGAATGTTTGATGGGACACCAATATTGTTCCGTTCGGGAAGCAACTTCACGCGTATAAGCGATAAGGCCGTTAAAATAGCCACAAAAAAAGCAATTGAATTTTTCTAATTTGTTCAAATAAGGCAATCTATATCGGTCCAATACAATAAAATCATTCCGAATGACTAGAGGAATACCGTAAATAGGGAAGCATAGCTTTTGATAAACCGTTATAAAAAAATCCATAATTAAAGCCGGAAACCATAAGGCATATATAAATGGAGCAGTTAATACGAAAAGAATTTTTGATTGGTGAACCCGACCAACAATTTCCGAAACCCAGAGTTCATACCGAAGCTCTGTTTTATCAAAAGTATTCGTTACCTTTTCCTCCCATTCAGCTCTAACTTCTTTTTCCAGTTTTTGAAGGCCGCCCGCTAATTCGAACTGAAATAATTTAAAGTAATTTAAAAGTTTCATTAACATTTTAGCTCCTCTCTTCGGCTTAGCCATATATGTCATTTTTATTTCCTTGCCTCATGTGGCAAATATTCTAGATTTCTGGCCATTATGCTGGCCTTTATCTTTCCCAACATCAGAAAACGTTCTGCCTTGGAGGTCTTGTAGGAATAGTTTGGCAATTTCAACTTTGGCCTATCCATGTTGGCGTTTATCGTTAATTTAAAGGATACAAATTTTGTATCTAAAATATTGGATTAACTCTTAAAATGAAAACCAAGCGATTCAGGGAATATTAATACTAAAAAAGCAAGAGCCATTGAAATTACAAAAATATAAAAAACATTAATTTTCATTCCGCCCTCCATTCAAATGGGTTCTATTTGTTGAAGGAAACTTCAGTCTGTGAAGGAATCGTATCGCTTTTTCACAATTGACCCTGAGAACTACAATTCGATGAAAAAATAGAAGCCCTAGTAGATAAAAATTAAACGGGCAGATGAGATTCTCTAATATCCTTTGCTAATTGATCCATAGAGATTTTGGCGTCTTTAGTATCCGCTTGGATAACTTCTACCATTTTTGATATTGCTCCTGCCGCTTCCGCCGCTTGATTCGCCAGCTCTTTGACTTCCTTTGCAACAACAGCAAAACCTTTTCCAGAGCTACCAGCGCGCGCCGCTTCAATTGTAGCGTTTAAAGCAAGCATACTAGTTTGTCTAGCGATGGAATTTATCATTTTGGTCGATTCACCAATATCTATACCTGCTTTCTCCAACTTTGCAATAGAACTATCTGTTCTTGCAATTTGTTCGTTTACTCTTTCGAAATCCATAATATTTCCAAACCATTGTTAATGTTTTTAAAAACTCTTTTAAAGTAGGTTGATCTAAAACGAGTACTAATTTGTAATCACATCAAACCTCTTTTTTTTAAAGAAACTTTCTCAAGGCTAGGGGATGAATTTTCAAAAAAATAACCACATGAATACTTTGAATGAGTTTCGATTTCAATCAATACAGCAAACAAGTCAATCTTAAATTTAAAGGAACCTTCCGTCTCATGGGAAATATCAGACTCCCATTTACAAATGTGGATTTATTTAAACTAAGAGTAATAAAGTCCATAACAACAGAAAACATCTTTAATAGGCGATCGTTTTTGCCATGCTAGGCGGCGTTTTTTTTTGGGCGTCTTTGCTCCATTGCTTCCATTATAGGAAAGATCCGTTAATTCCATTGCCATTGAAGAAAAATCGTTCAAATTTATCGCAGAAACATTGGGCATATTAATGGAAGAAATATCGGGTATATTCATTAAACTGTTAACCATCTGATCCAAATTCTTAGTAAAGAAAAAAAAACCGATTCCAGAATCCAAATTATAAAATCCACCATTTTCAGAATGGCGAACCGGTGGTTGGCTACTCATAATATGAGACTCCATTTTCTTAAAAACATGATGGAAATATCCGTTTGGATTAAGCAGTATGGCGCTTGAATTCCTCCCGATTGTTAAAAATTTCTATATTTCTTTTGTTAAATTCCCAAAAAATAAATTTTGTATTTGGTTTAATTTTATAGTCAGCTCATATTCTAGGATTTTATTGAGGCCAGTCAGACCTCCAACGCCGACTAGATGCTTTCCGCTTTTTTGGCTTCATTAATCTTCAACTTTTTCTTGAGAAAAGGTTTTATCTAAAACGTCTGTTTTTAAGTTCTCTAAACAAACCTTTTTAGCTAATTTGACGTTTTAAATTTTTTAACGCACTATCAACCTGATTTTGATAAACGAGTACCTGCAAAATAAGCGCTCTCAGTTTTTAGTTTTATATTATTGGGATCTGATTTTCAGAAGATATTGCTTTCCGCCTCCTTGGCTCCCTTTTGTTTTTCAAAAAAAGGTAAGGAGATTCAAATTGCTTTTCAGAACGAGAGCTCAATGCCTCCACAGAAATCACTTCTTTCAGATTCCCGTAACCATCATATACTCTAACCTCATTCATATAATCACCTCGTTTTAGATGTTTATCCAATGTCCAACTGGGAAAAAGCCGATTGCATTAAGTAATAATTTTTAGTCAATAGAATGTATTTTTATACTTTATCTAATACCGATTTTAATTTTTTCGCGGCATTTTCATTAGCAAGTTTTTCTCCATCAGAAAATTCCAATTTATAATATTCAAATCTACCTGATGCAATTTTCCTACGTTTTTCAGCCTCTTCTGCCAATTGCCCGAATTCATCAATTAATTCTTGCACAATCTCTTTCATTGTCTTTGAGGTTTCTATCATTATTCAACATGCCTAATTAAGGTTTAGAAATAAAAGACGATTGACGCCATACTTTTCAGATCAACAAACCATTAACGATTTTTTATTGGCTCGTTAGGCTACTGCGAACCTATTACTACAATCCACAAACTGCTTTCTAACAAATGGAGAAGTCATAGCCGCAAGAAGACCAGCATAATCTAAGTTAAACTTCACTTCTTCTCCAACTTGTAAATTTTGATCTTTACTCTCAAGGATAATATGATCGCTACTAGATCCTATAATTTCTAGTTTGTTATTTTTTTTTAAGCTAGATACCAAAGCGTCTTGCCGACCTAAAGCAATTATCGCTCTTTGACGAATTCCTCGATCTTGAAAACTCGGAACATTTCCGAAAGCGTCTTGACAAATCTCGCCAAATGGAAGGGATGTTTTTTTCTTTGACTCGATAACTTCGGCAAAGAGTTGGAATGCGCTCGTGTGTAAACCAGGAATCGCTTTTCGATTCAAAGTTTCACAACCTAAAAGAATGGATTCGCCTAAGCGAAGATTGTTAATCTTTCCGACATCCTTCGTCGACTTATACCACTCATAATTTGCAGAATTTCCACCCGAAACTATTTCCAAACTAATTTGAAATTCTTTTTCGATATGGTTTACAAGTTCGGATAGTTCTTCCATATTTTTATCATCTGGTTTCACACCTCCATAACAAGCCAAATTACAGCCAATCCCAATAATTTTTATATGAGATAAAGTGAGAGTTTCCCTTATAAATTGAAGAAGATCGCAGGGCAGTATTCCTTCGCGCAGATCGCCCAACTCCACCATAATAATGACTTGATGGTTTTTATTCTGCGCTTTAGCAAAATGGGAAAGTTTTTTAAGAGTCTTGATCTCGGTATTTAGACTAATAGCCACGCTTTGAACAACAGATTCAGCCTGACTTAAAGGCGTTCGTAGAAGAACAAACTTAGCGGATACCCCTGCATTCTCCATTTTCTGGATATTTTCGATACGAGAGTCGGCAATAAATCTAACGCCTCCTTGAATCATTGCCTCGGCAATTGAAGGTTCGCCTAGTACCGCTTTTGAAACCCCCATTATCGAAATACCTTTTTGCCCATAAAGTTCGGTTAATATCTGAGCATTATCCTTTATTTGGGATAAGGCAATTTCTATTCTGGGCATGAAAGATTTCATTGATTCTTTCCAGACGGTACCGTCTATGCCGTTTCTAACACAGGAATTTTTTCTAAACTCTTTAGCTTGATTTTATGGTTAAGTTTTGGAAAATGACTTCCCAAGGTTTGGACAAGTTTTTGACATCCATGGCTCAATACATCTGTTGTAGGTAGTTGAAACTTCTTCTCATAAACCGCTACGATTTGCCGCATTGCCTCCTCTGTTAAGTTCTCATGGCTTAATGCAATAGCCATCACTTTAGCTTTAGAAATTTCTTCAATCAGCTTAATTTCATGTGGAATAGTCGGCATTGCCAGGTTTGGAAAATCGCATCGAAATTTTCTAGCCGGTGGATGTTGAAGGATAACGCCATCCGGCATACTTCCTTTCAAAATTCCAAGAGATCCCATAAAAGCGGGATGACTAACTGAACTCTGACCTTCGACTAAAATAATATCAGGCTTTTCATTTTCAAATGCCTGAACAACGGAGTTTTCTATTTCGCCCACTACAAACTGGGCAATAAGAGCGTCAATTGCTACCCCATACTTTGCTCCTTGAATCAAGCTAGTTTGACCTGTCGCGATGAGTACCGACTTTATACCAAGATTATTTAAAACCTTGTTAAGCTCCACTGCGGTAGTCATTTTTCCACAAGCGCAATCCGTGCCCAATAAAGCAATTACAGGAACATTTACTTCGGATATTCGGCCCGTAAAGACATGCAAATCTTTTAACTCCGGAGGTTTTCTGATGTCTTTAATTTGAACACCGTTTTGGGCGGCGCTCAGGGAGAGCTCTTGATCATCAGAAAAGAATTGGTGAAGACCGTTAATTATGTCCATTCCATTTTCCATAGCTTCTAATATTAGAAGCCGTTCTTTATTTGATATATAAGTATCTAACGGAGCTTTCCCGTAAATATAACAATTCGGAACCTCTGTAAGTTCGCTCAGAGCATCGTCTAAATCGGCAAAAATGGGAATACCGTCCCTTTCTTCGCCTAATGCTTCGCCTGCATCCTTACCAGCTAACGAACTATCAATAACGCCAACAATTGTATAGAGTTCAGATTGTCTTATTAATGCCGCAGCCGTTTTTCCATCCACTAAACCAAATTGACTCTCACAATAAACCAAGGCTGTTTTTTTCTCCTCGGATATTAAATTAATTTCTATCATTATTACTTTCCATTTATTCTCATTTTTTAATGAAACTTCTTAGTAAGAACTAAACTTCATTAAAGTCTAAGATTTATGTTATTCGAAACCTATGTAGTACCCACCTAAACCTTTGAAACCTTCAGAACAATATGCCATTCAAATAAAAAGAATTGCATCACTTTTCATTTTTTTTGTAAGAGGAGGATAAGTCTTCCAATTTTCTATCAATCTCACTAATAGCTCGATCAATGTCATTAACCTTAGATTCGATGTATCCCGATAATCTTTCTATAGTATTAATCCCATCTGAATTTTTAATTGAGTTTTTCCTGGCGAAATAACAGTCGGAACTATTTTTATTTAGTTCCACTGAAGTACTTTCCTTAGCGTTTACGTCAGATGGATTAATCCATGGGCTTAATCCGTTCAGAAATAACCCACATATAAGAACAATCATTAAAAATTTTATATTGCGATCGACATTCATGATTCTCTCCATAGATATTAAGGCCGCATGGTAATCTGAACGTTCATCAACAGAAAACCTGCCCCACTTTTTCGTTTTATTGGCTTTATTTTCCTGAATTACCAATCATTATTTATCACGCGGCTGTCTGGGCACCGTATAACCAAGTTTTTTACAGCGCTCTCGCACTGAGCGGAAAGGCATACCTTCGGCAAGAACATAACGCTCTGCGCGAATAAACCAAAATGCCAAGCCACCCGTATTGTGACTGGGTTGCGACGGATTGCTTCCTGCCCGAACGCCTAATGATCCTTTTCGACCTGTTTTCTGCCAACCACGGGACTCCATGATCATACGAACAACTACGCCAATAGCTTGTCTTAATCGTTTGCTTCTCTGAATGTGAACTTCTGTCAAAAACTGGTCTACAGCTAGATTGGATTCAAGCTCCCGAACAACGCCTGCTAAAGGAGGCCTATCATGGTGAATTTCAGATTCTTCCATTCGGCGTTGCCTGTCTTCATTATTAAAGAACTCAAGAACTGCTTCAAAAGTCTGATCTTTATCTTTCACAACATCGGAAAACGTCCTACCTTGGGGGTCTTCGAGGAATTTATCGAGTGTGATCTTAATGCTTGGCAATTTGGATTCGGCTTATCGATGTTAATGTCACATTACTATATTTGAACATACAAATTTTGTACCTTCATATATTGTATCTTTTATTTCAGAAAAAGCAAAACAATTGTTTGAAAAGATGATGTACAACAAATTTGAAAATTTTAATGTAGAAGTTTTTTAGAGGAGGAAATTTCTATCGAATTTATATCAAGGTTTTATCAAGGTCCAAAATAGAAAATTTTTATTAGAAAAGTGATAAAATCTTCCAACTCAATCTTGTAAGATCAAGATTTAAGTTATAATTTTATTTTGGGTTATTTCCTTCTAGTGTTAACTTTTGGTTTTTTCAACAAATCTTCCAAACTGTTTTTGACTGTTTTGTTTGATCCCCAAACAAACTTTCAAATTTATTTGGATAAATTTACACCGGTGAATTCTCTTGGATATTCTTAAATTAATAATTTAATTAAAAATTAAGGTTGGTTTAACTATGGGCTTTGACAAAATAAAGTTTTGGGAAAATAAAATTCTAGCTTGGGAAAAAGATAGGTATCGCATTGAAGAGGGTGAGAGTACGGTGAAAACGGACTCTAGCCATATCGCTGGATCTTCTTTACAATTTAGGTTTGAAAAAGCTGCAGAATTACTAAAACCCCATTTAGCCGGGAAAAAAATTCTCGACATAGGATGCGGTACCGGAATTTTCTATAATGAATTACAAGATGCCAACTTAGCCCATTATTATGGAGTTGATTTTGCTGAAAACGCGATCTTAGAAGGGAAAAAGAAAATTGAAGGCACCGAAAAAGAAAAAAAATGTTCTCTTTTTGTAGGAAATATTGACGATTTTGATTTTCCCGAATGCGATGTAGTTGTTGCTTTGGGCGTTTTAGAGTGGCTAGAAAATGACGAATTAGAAACCCTTTTCAAAAAAACCTATCCTCGAAAGTTTCTTTTTCCAATTGCAGAAAAGAGAGTTTCAATTACTCGCTGGATACATTCTATATACGTTTTTTTTTCGTATGGCTGGAAATCTCAAGGTTACGTTCCAAAATACCATACAACAGAAGAGATAATAGAAATTGCCGAAGCGGTTGGCTATAAGGATATAAAAATCTTAAGACATCCACGGTTGAGATTTGGAACCTTTCTTTATTATCTTGATTAATAAACTATTATTCATTTTGTTTTTTTCCATCCTAAAAGTTTCTTTCCTGTAAAAATAATAAGTTATAGGTTTAACTTAAATAAAAAAGGGTTTATGAAATATCTTCATAAACCCTTATTAAATTTGATGAGCCGTGAAGGAATCGAACCTGTAAGGTTACAGAGTCGGCATTCCCATTTTGAGAGCTATATAAATCAACTAGTTACTGAGGTCGCTCGTTGCCAATGTGTCCCAAAACGTTTTAAAATGGCCTATTACGCCACGCAATATCCGGACAAAATATTATAAGCGCTCTCCCTTCCCAAGTTTCATAGAACTAGGAGCCTAAATTCCCTTCTATTGAGTTTGGCGCCTAGATGAAATAATGTCATGAAGTGATTCAGCAAATTTATTGTTTCCAAATGGAGATAAATGAGCAAAATCACCTTTAAGGTACAGTAATTCATGGTCCAAACCTTTATTTTGAACCACCGAAGTGAAATCTAAATATGGAAGATTTAAGACACTTAATTTTCTTTTTAGAAATCGATAATATTTATACTGTATTAACGAAGATTTATCATATTTTTGGATTGATTCCCCATGTCCAGATTGAACTTTTTTTTCAGTCATTAAATAGTCTTCCTCTGAATCAAACAAATACACTTGTGTGGCAGGCCAAATCACAAACATCAAATTTGCGTTTTTTGCAATTGCCAAATCTTTAATTTTTAATAAAAGTACAGTCAATACATAATCTAATTCTTGTAGCGACTTTAAAGATTTTGGCCGACAGATTTTTTTTCGAAAATAAGAAAATATTGATTGACGCAATATCCAACTTTTCGAAAATAAATTAGCGCAAGAAAACCTAGAAATATTTTTATTAAATAAAATTAAATTATTTGATTGAATAAGTTCTTCTTTTTTAAATTGGTCGTCACGAACCCCAAAAAGAGGTTTACTTTTTCCATACTCAGTATCCCTAGATAAATTTTCCAAATCGTTTCCAGAGAAAATAACCACTACAATGGTTTTTGGATTTAATGTTTTTATATGTCGTTTTAAGTGTAAATAATACTGACCAATCCCATATCCAGATACTCCCAGATTTAATACTTGAAGATCGGCCACTTTTTGGCTCAGAAAATGAGATACTGTTTCAGTATCATCCACTCCATAACCCCAGACAACTGAATCTCCAACTAAAAGTAAATGTCTTTTTTTAAAATCTATTTCCGAAGACCGAAACCCCAATGAGTTTGTTGAATAGGTTGTTCTACCCTTTTTAACTTTTTTATTCGAATAGTTAGTCCAACCTAATTCCGAATCAAATTTAGTGTTAACGTCGTGCCAAAATTTTTCCCGAAAATAATACTCTAAAAAGCATAAACTCGCTATCAAGCCAATTAAAATTGAAACTATCAGCAAACGGATTTCTTTTTTCTTCTGAATCATCTTCAAAACTATTTATATCTGAGATAAAAAAGCAAAAAACACCTAAAGAAAAAAAATCATAACTTATTTTTTTCAATAGAAGTAATGCCGCAGATGTTAGAGCAAATAAAAAAAATTTAATCGAAGTTTTCTGACTGAAATACTTTTCTAATAAAGGTTTAAATATTAATTCCAAGTTAAATTTAATATTCTAAAATATTGATACACGAATACCATCATAGAACCTATTGAAATATAAAAATTACCATTAACCTATAACTCACTGAATATATATCAGTTGCTCTTCAAAATCTTAAAACTTTATTTTTCAATTAAATTCCGAAATCCAAATAAAAAGGGTTTACGATTCTAATTCGTAAACCCTTCAAAAATAAATTGATGAGCCGTGAAGGAATCGAACCTGTAAGGTTATACCTTCAACCTATTGATCAAGAGTTTTCAAATAACCATTTTAATAAGGGTTTGAATTTGGTCTGGTTTTCGGAAATGCTTTAAAAATAAGAGGTTCTTAGATTTCTATTTATTCTTAAATTTCTTGTCGTCCTTAAAAAAAGTAAAATTTTTGGCAGGATTTTGGCAGAGTTGGTTAAACCCTTGACCACTTATGATGAGCAAAGGCCAACTGGATAAAAAAATGAACTCTAAAATTGGTCAGAGTGGCTCCAAGGAACCATCCTTTTGTTTCCGGCGTGGAGAATCGGCAGGCTAATTCTAAATTAGAAGCTGCCTAAGACTGGAGGGAATAATTCCTATAATAATGATGTCCCTTTCCTTCAAATATGGATTGTTTTTTTGATCACAATATTTCTATGGAGTGAAAAAAAACCAACAGAACTAAAATAGGAGCTAACAAACCAGCCGATAATCTCCATAGCCAAAACCCATTGCTCTCTTGGATTCCAAATTCATTCAGGATTGATTTTTTGGATATCACCCAGGATGCAAAAATGGCAATTAAAATTCCGCCCAGTGGCATCATAATATTTGTAACTAAATAATCTAAATTCTCAAAAAATGTTTTTCCAAACAACGTTTGGTCCGACCAAAGGTTAAAAGATAAAACTGTACCAACTCCAAGAAACCAGCAGCTCCCCCCGCCTAGAACCGATGCTTTGTTCCTTGTCATGGCGTGATTTTCAACCAGCCAAACAATAGTGGCTTCTATCATTGAGATTGCCGAAGTGAAAGCCGCAAACAACAAAAATATGAAAAATAAGGTACCAAATACTCTTCCTCCAACCATATTTCCAAAGGCCACCGGTAGAGTGTTAAATATAAGCCCTGGACCTGATGCTGGTTCCAAGCCATGGGCAAAAACTATGGGGAAGATAGCCAAACCCGCTAATATAGCTATAAATGTATCTGCTGTTGCAATAATAAAACAAGCTCTTGGAATTGATGTGTCTTTTGGCAAATAGGATCCATAGATCATCATTGCTCCTGAAGCTAGACTAAGGGTAAAAAAGGCCTGCCCCATAGCTACCAGTATGCTCTCACCTGTCAGCTTGCTGAAATCCAAATCAAACATAAACCTGACCCCCTCCATAAACTTTCCAGTGGAGAAAGCATAACCAACAAGGATTAACATTAAGATTAACAATAAAGGCATAAGAATTTTGACAGCCTTTTCTATCCCAGTTTGAACTCCCTTTGCAACGACCACCATAGTTAGAAAAGTGAATAATGTATGCCAGAAGAGAAGGGTTTGAGGTTCAGATAAAAATTGATTAAACAATTTTGTTGAGCCTTCCGGAGTGATGTTTTGAAACGTTCCCAATCCCATTTGAAATCCATATGAAAATACCCACCCAGAAATAACGCTGTAAAAGGAAAATATAAAAAAACCTGAAAAAAGGCATATCCAACCTGTTCCAGACCATAAGGGATGACTTTTTTCTTCTTTCACGAGTTTGCGAATAGAATTAATAGGGTTTTGACGTCCGTAACGTCCTATGGTGACTTCAGCAATAATAAGAGGCAAACCTAAAACAAGGACGCATATGAGGAATACAAAAACAAACGCTCCACCTCCGTTTTCACCAGCTATATATGGAAATTTCCAAATATTTCCCAAACCAATTGCAGATCCTGTCGCAGCAAGAATGAAGGTAAATCTTGAAGACCATTCCCCATGAATTGATTTGCTTGGTTTTTCCATTAATTTTGCCGAAAAAGTAAAAAAAGACCTGATAACAAGCTCTGCGTAGTTTCTTTCTATAATTTAATCCTGTTCTGAAAATATTGGCCTTTAATTAAATTTTTTTAATGCTTAAAAGATCGCCATTCTATTAATTTGGACTAAATTATTAATAGAGAAGGAATTTAAATTTTCCAATTGTGAAAAGTAAAAAGTTTTGGTGATTTCCATCTAATAATATCAAAAATTTAACTTTCGAGGATCTATCATGAACGTTCCAAGGCGAAAAGATTTCGAAGTTTTTTGGAGAATGGTCCAAAACGAAATCCATACACATCCAGTAATTATCAATAATCCCTACTGCAAATGGTTTAAAAAGGGAAATGCCAACAAAAATCAAATTATCGATATGTTTGAGCAATTTGCCGTCTTTTCTAAATGGTTTTTGCTCGCCCAACTGATGAGGGTTTTGAATGCTTCAAATCTCGAAGCAGAAACTCATGCGAGATTTATATTAGTAAATGAATTGGGTGTAAGAATCAACTCTGATGGCTCTACTGAAGATCAACCTTTTAAAACCAAATGGGCTCATATCAATTGGCTTAGAGATACTGCCCGCCCTCTTGATCTGGATCCAGAAAAACTTGGTAGCTGGGATTCTGCCTCGCCTCAGACAAAAGAGTTTATAAGAGGACTTGAATTAACTTATGGAAGTAAAGATGGGGAGTTTGGTCGCGGGGCGAGTTATGCGATCGAGACCTGGGCTGCATGGGGTATCGGAAAAAGTGCAGTAGAAGAAGCCAATAATTTCTGGAAGGAACTAATTACTGGCATTGAACTTTATAATGAAAAAAATCTTTTAGATAAAGATCAACGAATTCCACTCGTTTTTTTTCAATTCCATTTTGAAAGTGAAAAAGGCCATGGCGACAATGTCCTAGAAGAAATGGAGCATTCCTATTACCAGCCTGGGTTCGATCATCATAAGTTTTTGCAAGGAAGCCATCAGGCATTAGATGCCATATATACGTTTTGGCTTGGGCTCGAACAATCCCGAAAATTTTTGAAAACTTAACTATGCTTTAGCCCGAATTCTGCGGCCGATTTCCATTGCGAGCCTACGCATACCAACAGACGACTCCATCACTACTGCATCAATGACGTACATTTGGTCTTCATTTGAAAGGGCTTTACCCATGGCATGACTAAAATCACCAGCAGTTTTAACTTTCAACCCTATTCCACAATCTATCAATTGACAAACCTTACTATAATCCCAATCTTCGATATTATTAAAGGTCCCATCTAGAATAACTCTCTCGGTCTCATACCCTCCATTGTTAATAACGATGACAATTGGATTTAATCCAAGTTTTTTAAAAGTAGATAGCTCGGTCCCAGTCATTTGAAAAGCACCATCACCCACAATGATCAAAGAACGAACTTCCGGTGAAGCACAATTGACCCCTAATGCGGCAGGGACCGCAAAACCCATAGTCGTATAAAATGCAGAAGCGAAGAATGAGGTTCTTTCTGGAACCTTCAATTCAGCAGACGCAAACAGACAGTCTCCTGTATCACAAATTATGGATATATGAGACGGCATTTTCTTATTCAGTATATCTATAACTCCAGACATTGTTAATAAATCATTAGTTTCAAGCTCATTGGAACCATTTCCAGATTTTTTAATTTCTGTTGGAATAGAAATTGAAGGCTTGCATTTTATTTCCTGGGTGCACTTAAGTATAAAATCTTTAAGATTTATGTTAATGAACTTGTGATGCTTGATGATCACTTCCCCTTGATTGGCCTTTATCATAAGACTGGGATTTAATTTTGCTGTATACATACCAAGATTAATATCCGTGAACATGACGCCTAGAGACAACACCAAGTCAGAGTTTTCTATTCTTTCCCTTGTTTCATCAGACCCTACCTGCCCTTGATATACTCCTAAATATAGAGGATGGTTTTCACGGATCACGGATTTCCCCATTATAGTTGCCGCTACATATAAACCGGTAGCTTCCACTAAATCCACGAAAACATTTTGAATCCCAAATCGATGCAGTTCAACCCCTGCTAAAATTATTGGACGTTTTGCTTTATTAATTAAAGCAACAGTTTCTAGGATTGCTTCTTTTAGAGTTTCTTCTTCGCTGGAATGGTATTCACAAAACGAATCAGGGTCCGGACCAGAGTCTATTTCCCTGCCAATAAGATCTCTAGGGATTTCTAAATAGCCGGGCTTCTTTTTACTCCAGACTTTTTCCAACACTTGGTCGATTTGATGTGGAGCTGTTGATAAATCTTCAATTGCTACGGAGCAGCAAGTAAAATTTTCAAATATCTTTTTCTGGGCCTCCTGTGAACCAAAGCTATGATGTATTAGTGGATTTTCTGCCCTTTCCTGAATGCCTGAGGTCCCGCTAATAATCAAGACAGGAGACGACTCGGCATTTGCCCCTGCTATGGGATTGACGGCGCTTAAAGCTCCTACCCCATGTGTGACAAGAACCACTCCCAAACCATTATGCTTTCTTGCATAACCATCGGCGGCAAAACCTGCAGTGTCTTCTCGGGTAGTACCTATAAAAGAAATTCTTTGATCTTCCTCTAAAAGCTTACAAAACTTCAAACTGAAATCACCCGGAACTCCAAACACATGGGTAACTCCCAACTGGAATAAACGGTCGATCAAATATGAGCCAATTGTGTATTTCTGAGTTTGGCTGGACATGACATCCTCCAAAGTTGATTTGGTCATTTTAATTTAAAAATCATGAGTTGATTTAATATTTCTAAAATCCCGCAAACATTCCGGGTTAGATAAAGCCATTAAATTATTAACCTGTTTTCCTTCAAAAAGATTTTTAATACATATTTCCATTTTTTTTCCATTTAGGGTTCTTGGTATATCATGGACTTGGAAAATTTCATTCGGAACATGTCTGGGGCTGGCTTCATTTTTCAACATAGATCGCATCTTTGCCTTTAGGGGACCATCCAAAACTTTACCTTCCGGCAAAGATACAAACAGAACTACCTTAATATCATTTTTTTTCTCAATTCCAATTACAAGACTATCTAGAACATCGTCTAGTTTTTCTATCACTCTGTAAATTTCTCCTGTTCCAATGCGCACCCCTCCAGGGTTTAGGGTTGCATCGCTTCTACCATAAACGATGACACCACCGTTATCTTTGATTTCTATAAAATCACCATGCACCCACATACCGGGAACCCTATTAAAATAGGATTGAAAATAAGTTTTTTGATCTGGATCATTCCAAAAGTAAATGGGCATTGAAGGGGCCGGAGTACGACAAGCCAACTCTCCTTTGATATTCACTACAGGGCTACCTTTTTCATCAAGCGCCAATACATCCATCCCCAAACCTAAACCTTGTATCTGACCTGCCCGCACAGGCAGCATGGGGTTTCCAAGCATAAAACATGAAATGATATCGGTTCCTCCACAGATGGAAGATAATTGAATATCTTTTTTTATATGCTCATAAACCCAATAAAACCCTTTTTCATTTAAAGGAGAACCTGTGGAAAGAATGATTTTAAGAGTGGAAAGTTTACTTTTCACTTTCGGGCTAATCTCTGCCTGTTGATTCAAAGACAAGTGTTTGGGGCTGGTTCCAAAAACGGTTATTTGCGCTTCATCAATTAGCTTCCATAAGGTCTCTAAAGATGGGTAGGCAGGAGAACCATCATAAAGGACAATGGTTGCCTCTTGTGCCAAAACCGAAGCGAGCCAGTTCCACATCATCCATCCACAGGTTGTGTAATAAAAAACCACGTCTTCAGCTTTTATATTGGTGTGTAAAGCATGCTCCTTATGATGTTGCAACAAAGTGGCGCCGGTTCCATGAACAATGCATTTAGGTAAGCCTGTCGTTCCGGATGAATATAAAATGAATAGTGGATGATTGAAGGGCAAAGATTGAAATATAAAATTTTCTGGACATCCTTTTCCTAAAAATTTTTCCCAGCTGAAATATTCAGAAACAAAATTTTCAGAAACATGAACCGGACTTTTCATTAAAGATACGCGAACTAAAAAATCCAGACCTTTTAATTCTTTGGTGACAGTAGTAACTCTTTCGTCTAAAGAGAAGGTTTTTCCGTTATAAGAGTACCCATCGCTATAAACTAATAACCTGGGATGAATTTGACCCAGGCGATCTATTACACCTTGAGTTCCAAAATCCGGCGAGCAGGAACTCCAAGTTGCTCCCATTGAGGCACATCCGAGCATGGCGATAAGGGTTTCAGGAATGTTGGGGAGAAAACCCGCAACGCGATCACCTGGCTTAATACCAACTGTCAACAAAGCAGACGCAAATTTAATTACATCCCTTTTTAATTGGCTGTAAGTCAAATATGTTAACGGGCTATTTTCAAACTTGCTGATTATGGCAGTTTTTTCTGGAGGGCCTTGAAGGAGATTTTCTGCGTAATTAATTTCTGCCCCCTCAAACCATTTTCCGCCAGGCATGGAATCCTGAGAAAGTATACAATCTGCGACTTTTTTAAATTTGATACCGGAGTAGCTGCTGTAGAAACTCCAAAACTCCTTGTAATTCTGGATAGACCACTGATGGAGTTGCGAATAATTTTTCAAGGATAGGGAGAATTTTTCATTGACGGCTTTCAAGAACTGAAACATTCTTGATTGCTCAATTTCTTCAGGTTTGGGTTCCCAGAGAATTGTGCTCATAACAAAACCTGTTTTCAAAGAGTTATTTATTAGTTATTAGACTCTTTCAATGATCATCGCAATAGCCTCTCCTCCTCCGATACATAGACTAGTTAATCCTCTTCTAAGATTCTTTTCTTCTAATGAATTTACCAATGTTACTAAAATGCGAGCCCCGGTAGCGCCAATAGGGTGGCCCAATGCAATTGAACCTCCATGCACATTTACCTTTCCGGGGTCCAGCTCTAGCTGTTCATTTACAGCCAGTGACATAACGGCGAAAGCTTCATTTATTTCGAATAGGTCTATGTCGTTCACGCCTAAATGCGTCATTGATAATACTTTTCTTACTGCCTCCACCGGAGCTAAAGCAAATGTTTCTGGAGACTGAGCGTGCGTAGTATATGCGACAATCCTTGCAATAGGTTTAGTATGGGATAAATCTTTACCAATAACCAATGCTGCGGCACCATCATTTAACTTAGCGCCGTTTCCTTTAGTTATTGTCCCTTGGTCTTTATCAAAAACTGGGGATAAAAAAGGGAACTCATCAAGGTTGTCTGCAAAGGGCTGTTCATCATTATTTATAATTTTTTCGTCACCTCTTTCGATGACTGAGACATCGGCAATTTCTTTGGCAAATATTCCAGACTGCTGAGCTTTTCTAGCACGGTTATAACTGGAAATGGCATAAGTATCCTGAGCCTTACGGGAATATGCAAATTGTTTACCCAAAGTTTCGCAGAGCTCACCCATATGCCTTTGTTCCTGAGAATCCAATAGACCATCATGGATCATACTGTCAATGATAGCTGTATTTCCAAGTTTATGACCTTTACGTAAATGAGGAATCAAAAAAGGGGCGCGGCTCATATTTTCCATCCCACCCGCAATCACACACTTCGCTTGATCTAAACGTATTGCTTGATCTGCAAGAATTACACTTTCTAATCCAGAACCACAGATTTTGTTTATTGCGAACGTTGCGACATGATTGGGCAACCCACTCCTGAGAGAAGCTTGACGGGCTGGAGCTTGCCCTAAACCGGCTGAAAGCACGTTCCCTAAATAAACCGCATCTATGTCCTCACCTGATACACCGCTTCTATCTATAGCCTCTGAAATTGCAATTGCTGCCAGGTCCGGCGCTGGGATGGAAGAAAACACACCGTTGAATTTTCCAATGGGTGTTCGAACTGCGCTGTATATATATGAATATTCTGCTGGCATTATTTTTTATTTGGTCGCCCCAATTGGAATAGATCTGCCGTTTTAGTATAGTAGTCGGCGCCCATCCTACCTACATTTTTGACGATTTCCGGCGGCAATCCTTTTTTCCAATCTATGTTGGATATTTCTTTAGACAGCATTATCTCTTTAACATTACCCAAAACAAGTGTTCCAACTCCAGGACCTTCTCCCAGTTTCACGGTTTGGTTGAGTTCGCATACAAAATTTACAGGACTATCCGCAATCAACCTCGGTTCATGGGAGCCTCGATCTATAAACGACACTTTGGCCTCTGAAAATTCATCAATTTCTGAACCGAAAGGGGCTGAGCTGATATTGGCATTTTTCACATTTTCAAATGAGACATTGCCCACAACATATTTTCGAGTCGTCTTGATATTTCTCAAAGTATCCTTTTCAGAACCATCTCGATTGTAAAAAATAGCATTGGAAATTACAGGAGGATTCATAGAACAAATATTAAAATAGCTAAACGGCGCTAGATTGAACATACCCTTTCCCGATAGAGTCGAGATCCAGGCAATGGGGCGAGGTTGAACAACTGAATTCATAAAGTGATAAATTTCACCCCAAAAATGTTCATCAGGCCGAATAGAAAAAAATTCTTTATTATTGTTCATGAAAGTTACTTTCTCCAGCTATTAGGATAATCGGAGTCTTCAAGGTATTCTCCCTCAACGGTTAAAAATAATGGATCAAAAGTGTCCACCATAACCGCCTGCTCATCGGTTTTATTTTTCCCCAGGGATTCTTGATACGCACCAGGGTGTGGCCCATGAGGAATTCCCGAAGGATGAAAGCTGATTGATCCCTTGTCGATTCCTTTTCGACTTGTAAACGCACCGGATACATATAGGAGTAGTTCATCACAGTTTACAGAAGAATGATAAAATGGACATGGGACGGCCTGATCATCAAAATCAAGAACCCTTGGTAAAAAGCTCATGACCGCGAACCCCTCTCCCGAAAAAGTCAAATGAGATGAAGGGGGCAAATGAACCCGGCCTGTTTTGGGTTGAATGTCTTTTAGATTAATGGCAAATGGATATACAAACCCATCCCAGCCTGACATCTTAAAGTAATTCTTTGAATAGAAAGTGCGAGTATATTGATTTTCCCGTTTTCGTATGATGGTGGTCGGATTGTCCGGTTCAAAAAGTTCAGAATCCCATTCTGGAGTCTTAAAACTTCTTTCACAATAGGGAGCATCCATCGTGAACTGCCCTTTACTATTCATAAATTCTAGAGGAATGCCCATGCCCTTGTTTGCCTCAACAAATATCAACTTGGGTTTTTTGGAAAAATTAAATCGATAAGGGCAAGACCTTGGAACTATAAAGTAATCTCCTACAACTAACGATAGTTTCCCAAAAAGTGACTGCAATTCTATTTCCCCTTCCTGAAGGAAAAAAAGTTCATCTGCGTCGTTATTTGAAAAAAAAGACCTCTCCTCTATTTCGGGATGACATAATCCATAACTTAATTTTTCATTGAAAGCCAATATCTTGCGACCGAATATATATCCCCCTCCGGAAACAAATCGATGGCTTTGAAAGTGTCTCCGTTGCAGTATCGAATTTTCCCTTTTGTTAGCGCGTGACCATGCCGCGTCTATATAAATATCAGCTTCCGCTTCCTGTGTGGGTGGGTTATGAAAATATAAAATTGAATAACAATCTTCGAAGCCCTGCCGCGTAAAACAATATTCGTTTAGCAGCTGGTTGTCGGATGAATAATGAGCAATATGATGCATGGGAGGTAAACTGCCAAAACGAAGATATCTAAACATGAATCATCCTATCCAATGAGTAAGTTGCCCTATTTTTTCTATTTCCAACACTACCTTATCCCCTTTTCTAAGAAACCGATCCTGCTCCAAACCACAACCAGACCCTACTGTCCCACTAGCAAGAATATCCCCAGGGTAAAGAGTCTGATTTTCAGAAGCGTATGCAATCATTTGTTCGAATGTATAATGAGAAGAACCACTGTTTCCTTCAGACCAAAGCTCATCATTTATCCATGCCCGCATTGTCAAATCCCTGGGATCGCCAATCTCATCAGGAGTAACCATGCAAGGCCCTAAACCAGTATTAAAATCTTTTGCTTTGGCGGGTCCCAAACCGATACGCATAATTTTTCCCTGAAGCTCACGCGCGCTAAAATCGTTGACGATAGTATAAGCGCCAATATATTTTGAGGCTTCTTTTTCTCCAACACAAAAACACTTGCTTTTAATAACTATCGCCAACTCCAGTTCAAAGTCTTTTTTGGTCTCCCCAACGGGAAAGTTCACAACCGCTCCATCTCCAGAAAAACATCTTGTTGATCCGTTATACCAGACAGGGTGCTGGTACCATTCGGGAACCATTTTTAAATTCCGTTTTTCCCGGCTTATTTTGACATGCTGTTCAAAAGTATAAAAATCTAAAAAAGCTCCAGGAGACTCTACAGGAGGCAAATAGGAAATGCTTTCAATAGAGATTGGCGGCTGTTCCAAAATGCTTTTCCATTGATCACTTCCTTCAATGAGAAATTCAAGCGCTTCAGTGGTTGTTATATCTTTAAGTGGAAAAATAGACTGCCCAACTTGAACTCCATGTTCGGGCTGGCCTTGGTCTGTGATATAGCGAAAAAATTTCACAATTTATTCTCCTGGGACTCAATGGCCTCGAACAGCGCCCGGAAATTTCCCTCGCCAAAACCTTGATGGCCTTTCCGCTGAATGATTTCATAGAAAAAAGGTCCTGCATTATCCTCAGTATAGAGAAGCGAAGCATCTTTCAAAAAAATCTGCAATAAATATTTATTGTCCTTTCCATCCACCAGTATGCGACTGTTTTGCAATTCACTCAAATTCTCATCAATATGCGCCACATTGCATTTATCTAGTCTGTCCATAAGCAAGTCATAATATGAATCCGGGGTATCCAGAAATTCTAACCCCTGGCTTTTAAACCTCTTTACAACCTCTATTATGTTATCGACGGAAAAGGCAATGTGCTGAATACCCGCTCCGTGATTACGATCTATAAATGTCTGGATCTGGGATTGGTTGAAATGCGGAGTTAGAGGTTCATTTGTAGCAATTTTTATTTTGCTCGTAGGGTCCCACATAACCCTTGAAGTCAAACCGGTACCTTTTTTCCCGGAACTGTAATCCGGTGTATGGAAAGCAACCCTCCAATACTCCTCCATTCCCATTACATGTTCAAAGAAATTTGCAATCGGATATAAGGTACGGGCGTTTATGGTTAAATGATCAATTTTTTTTAATACAGATGTGGAATTTGGAGTGGACGGTAAAGCATCAAACATTGGAATTAAATTTTCATTTCCAGTTATCTGAAGAAAAGAGAACTCAAGAAACCCAATTGGAGTTGAAATGGTGATGAATCGGTGGCAGGTTTCTCCACTTTCTATCACCTTTTCTTCATGGATAAAAGTAGCATCGTGATCCCTTAGAAAGCAAATGGTCTCCTGTAAATCTTCAACGAGGAAAGTAACTTTTCGGATACCTGGAGATAGGGTCTTTAAAAACTTTGCGGTATAAGCATGAGATGATAATGGGGTTGAAACCAAAATTTTTATTTTATTTGTAGAAAAATATACCCCTCTACTTAAGAAAATACTTTCCCATTCATGGGTCGATCTATGGGTCTCTCTAAATCCCAGTTTGTTGATATAAAATTCACGGCTGCGATCAAAAAAATCCACCACAAATTCAAACGAGTATATTCTTTTAATGCCCAAAGGTGATCCAGAATCCATGTTGTCAACTCCCTTCCAAGAATGAACGATTTACCTTCTGGAGACACAAAATTTCCTGGAATAAAAGGCGTCATAGCAATTATCTTCAAATTAAGCGGTTATAATTAAATTCCGTGCCGCTTAAAATTAATTTATGTTCCCGCACAGATTTTTTCAATAGAACCACAAGAATTTATTCATTAAAAAATTTTCATTCAAATGATTATTGTTGTTTGATAAAAGGCTTGATTTGTCTGTTTTTTCCTTTTGTTGGTGAATTATTGAAAGTAATTCCTATTTGGAAAAATTGGTTCTATGAATTTTATTTCAATTAGTATTAGCTTAAGCAACCCAGCAGGTATTTCAAAAACCGACCTTAGATAAAACCTTGATAGAAATTTTCTTCCTAAGCAGAATTTATGGCCTCAATGGAAAGAACAAGAAGCCTCTAAATTACGGAGAAATTAATAAATGAAGAAAACTACCTCAATATCAAGCGGTTAAATAAAGTAGTCGTTTTTAACTCTTAAAGTAGCTTTACGGAGTTCATACTTTTCTTTGATTATTTTTTCGAATGTAAGACCTACTGACTTTATATCAGTGAGAGATTAAACTCCTACAAAGCGGTTACTTAAATTTAGCTAAGCATATTCAAACTAAAGGGCTTAATGAGTTTTTGATTTGTCTTTTCCTTATGCAACAAAACTTTTAAAATCATTTGAATTCTCAAAATTTTGCACCATTTCGGGCAGTAAATATGGCAGATCCCATAAAAAAAGGCCTACAGCCGAAGCTGTAAGCCCTTATAAATGAATGAGCCGTGAAGGAATCGAACCTTCAACCTATTGATTAAGAGTCAATTGCTCTGCCAGTTGAGCTAACGGCCCACTTTTTTCTTATTATTTGACTCAAATTAGCATGCCTACATATTCGAGTCAATAATCACTATCCTCTCAACTAACTCTTTTCCATTCTCATCGATTCTTCTATATTTTTGATCTCTAGAGGCTTCTAAGGTACATGCTTCTCCGAAGCATAGATTCCTCGACATTGATTAAATCGAGGCGAGATCCTTCGCAGAACCTAAAGGTTCGCCTCAGGAAGACATTTCGTGGGAATGGGATTAAACCAAAGGAACTTTTATTTTGCAATCATCCTACTAAACTTAAAACCAAAAGGTAGTCGCGGTTCGAGAGGCTTCTAAGGTACATACTTCTCCGAAGCATAGATCCCTCGACGGAGTTTATCCTGAGCTTGCCGAAGGACCTGGATGACGCGCGCGGGACTTTGCAACTCTAGTTCTTTTTTCAATTAACGTGTGAAACAAGTCAGACACTCGGAATGACTAATTAAATCGAGGCGAGATCCTTCGCAGAACCTAAAGGTTCGCCTCAGGAAGACATTTCGTGGGAATGGGATTAAACCAAAGGAACTTTTATTTTGCAATCATCCTACAAGACTTAAAACCAAAAGGTGGTCGTGGTTCGAGAGGCTTCTAAGGTACATACTTCTCCGAAGCATAGATTCCTCGACATTGCTCGGAATGACTATTTGCATCGAGTATTCAGCGCCGCAAGTTCGGATATATCAGCATAAATTTTGCTCCCCTTCCTAAGAATCGAAGTAACAAACTTTTTTCTATACATATATATAGTCCAAATCTTTAAAAATCCTGGATTTACACTCGAACTCCTTAAAAACTAAAGACTTTCCTTTAATTTATTGGAATGTTTGGCTTTAAACCCATTCTTGGCATCAAGTTTGCTCTTAACAGTATTGTTAGGAAAAATGTCGGTTTTTTTGACGTTTTCCGTGTAGTTGAACCACTCAATAAAAGTTATCGCCACAGGATATTTGGAAATGAATGAAAAGGGTTTCTTATCGGTTTTAAAAAGATCCAACGAGTTTTTCATCGCTTTTGGAGTGATATCGGTCCTCGTGATCATGGTCATTCCAATCCCGACGTTCTTTTTGGATTTGCTACTTTCATTCAGCCTCACCGCTTCCTTAGTCATCCTGATGGTTTCGGTCTTTATGAAATCTCCTTTGGAGTTTTCTGTTTTTCCTTCGTTACTATTGATCGTCACTTTATTGCGGTTATCCCTTAACGTCGCTTCTACTCGAATCATTCTATTAAATGGAAATACCGGAGTCGACGCGGCGGGGCAAGTGATTAAATCTTTTGGAGCATTTGTGGTTGGCGGCAACTTTGTTGTCGGTACCGTCATCTTCCTCATTTTAGTTTTGATCAACTTCATCGTTATCACTAAAGGTTCGGTTAGAACGTCGGAAGTCGCCGCTCGGTTTACCTTGGACGCTATTCCGGGCAAGCAAATGAGCATCGACGCCGACTTGAACGCCGGAATCATTACGGAAGATCAAGCGCGAGAGCGTAGAAAAAACTTGGAACGCGAAGCGGACTTTTATGGATCTATGGACGGAGCCATACGGTTTGTTCGCGGGGATGCCATCGCCGGTATCATCATCACCGTTATCAATGTTTTAGGCGGTTTCTCCATAGGCGTCCTGCAAAATGATTTATCCATCGCGGAAGCGGCTGAAGTCTATACCTTATTAACAATCGGCGACGGACTGGTTTCTCAACTCCCCGCTTTGATTATATCCACTGCGGCCGGTATGGTTGTTACCCGAACCGCTTCGGACCAAAATTTAGCCACTGAGTTGGGCGAGCAATTATTAAACCATCCCAACGCTTTTCATATTGCCGGCGGTTCGCTTTTCTTATTTGGGTTGATCCCAGGCTTGCCTCACCTACCTTTCTTCTTTTTAGGCGCCACCGCTGTTGCGATCGCTTATTTTAATGCGGAAGGGAAAAAGGCACAGAAACAAATAGAAGCCAAAAGACAAGAAGAAGTCTCAAAAGCGCCGGTTCAGGAAAAAGTGGAATCCATTCTTCCCTTGGACGCGATGGAGTTGGAAGTTGGTTACGAATTGATTCCTTTGGTGGACTCGGATCGCAACGGCGAACTCTTGGATCGCATCAAGTCCATTCGAAGACAATTTGCTTTGGAAATGGGCTTCATTGTTCCGCCTTTGCATATCCGCGATAACTTACAACTGAAACCAAACGAATACGCCATCTTGATTAAAGGCGTTGAAGTCGCCAAAGGATCGATCATGATGGAAAGATTTATGGCTATGAACCCTGGAACGGTTAAAAAAGAAATCGACGGTATCGATACGAAAGAGCCTACTTTTGGATTACCCGCCAAATGGATCACGTCCGCCATGAAACAAGAAGCGACGGTTTCCGGGTATACGGTGGTTGATCCAACAACCGTAACGACAACGCATATTAAAGAAACTATCAAACGCCATGCGCACGAATTGGTGGGACGTCAAGAAGTTCAAAACCTCTTAGAAAAACTAAAAGAAACCAATCCTAAAGTTATTGAAGAATTGATTCCGAACCTATTGAGCTTAGGTAAAGTACAAAAAGTACTGCAAAACATGCTTAAAGAACAATTATCGATTCGCGATTTACGAACGATTTTGGAAAGCTTAGCGGACTTCGCGGCAAGCGTTCAAGACCCCGACGTCTTAACGGAGTTTGTTCGACAGTCGTTGGCGCGTCCGATCACCAAACAATATCAGGCTACGGATGGAAGTCTTTCGGTAATGACTTTCGATAAGAGCGTGGAAGATGTTATCGCCGGATCGATTCAAAAAACAGAGCTTTCGTCTTACTTAGCGCTGGAACCAACGGTAGCCGAAAAAATTATCACTCAACTAAAAGGCTCCGTCGATACGATTACGCCAATGTTAGAAACTCCTCCGGTTTTATTAGCCTCGCCTATGATCCGGATGTACGTCAGAAAGTTAACCGAAAGATTCTTGCCGGACTTGGCGATCCTTTCGCATAACGAAATTTTACCAACCGTTCAAATAAAAACTTTGAAAGTCGTAGGGTTAAATGCAAATTAAAAAATTTAAAGCCAAAAACTTTTCTAAGGCATTGGAAGACGTCAAAAAAGAACTGGGCGAAAATGCTTTAATTCTTAACACACGGTCGTTAACCGGCAATGGTTCCTCTTCTTTAAATGGAGTAGAAGTTACCGTTGCGGTCGATCACCCAGAAGACAATGAAGACTTCAAAGAAATCATTGAGCAAGCGGAAGCTAAAATTGCTACCGAAGAACAAGAGATTCAAAAAACAGAACCTAATGTGGAACCGCCAGCTAATGTCAAACAACTATCAAATGTCGAACCATTAGCCAAAGAAACCGATGCGGATTTAAAATCTCTGCTCTTCACCTTATTAAGCCAAACCGATAGAGCGAAAGCTCTGGGCTTAAAAGATCATCAACTTGAACTTTATAAAAAAATTATCGATAACGGCGTTAGCGAGAGAATTGCCGCGAAAGTATTTGAAAAAATTAATACTGAAGCGATAACCGGTAAAAAGAGCGACCGAATTTCCGACAATATCTCGGTACGCGAATTATTAGCCAAAATCGTAAAATGCGGCGGCACCATCAAACTAAACCCTGGCTATCCCAAAGTGGTGGCCTTAGTCGGTCCAACGGGAGTGGGTAAAACGACCACAATCGCTAAATTGGCCGCAGATTTTTCCATCAAACAAAAGAAAAAAGTAGCTCTTATCTCCTTGGATACTTATCGAATTGGAGCGGCGGATCAATTGAAAGTTTATGGCGATATTATGCGAATCCCGGTAGAAGTCGCTTCGAATGCCCGCGAGTATAGGAAATTACTCCATAAATTCTCCGATATGGACGTAATTTTTGTCGATACAATGGGAAAATCTCATAAAGACCCAACCTACGCTACCCGTTTAAACGAAGTATTACGGAAATCGGGTCCTGTGGAAATTCACCTGACTTTGAGCGCTTCTTTACAAGAAAGAGTGCTAGAAGAGGCTTTTAATCAGTTTTCTTCTCTTAAAATCAATAAAGTTTTGTTCACAAAATTAGATGAAGGGTTAACCTTCGGTTCTCTGATTAATCTGGCCCTCCACACGCAGTTGCCGTTCTCTTATTTTACCGACGGACAAAGGGTTCCAGAAGATATCGAAACGGCTTCCAAAGACAAGGTAATTCGTTTGATTTTTAACCTAAATCAAGATAAAGTAGGGGTTTAGATGATTAAAGACGGCAAACAAGCCCAAACACTGAAGAAGATGATGAATGGAGGAAATGAAGGCAACTCACTCAAGGTAATTTCCATCACCAGCGGAAAAGGCGGAGTGGGAAAAACTAATGTTGTCGCGAATTTAGCCTATTCCCTCCGGAAAAAAGGTCAAAGAGTCCTTGTTTTTGACGCAGATATTGGTCTGGGTAATGTTGACATCCTGCTAGGTTTAGCCCCGAAATTTAATCTTCAGCATGTTCTACAAGGTCAAAAAAAGATAGAGGAAATTATAGTTGAAGGTCCTGGAGGCGTGAATATTCTTCCCGCTACTTCCGGAGTACAGGAATTAACCCACTTAGATAAGGAAGCTCGCTTAATTTTAGTGGAAGAATTGGATCGAATCAGCGACCAGTACGATTATCTTTTATTCGATACGGGAGCTGGAATTTCGCCAAACGTGACTTATTTTTGTTGCGCGGCTCACGAAATCTTAGTAGTTGTTTCTACTGAGCCAACTTCCCTTACGGATGCGTACGCTCTCATCAAAGTGTTAAATCAAAAGCATGGGCAAAAACAGTTTCGATTAGTCGTTAATACTGTAAAATCTGAACGAGAAGCGAAAGAAATATTCAAACACTTATCGGCCGTTACAGACCGATTTTTAGATTCTGTTTCAATTAATTATTTAGGCTATATCGTATCCGATCCGAACGTTCCAAAAGCGGTTCGTCAGCAAAAGCCTTTTTTAGAGTTGTATCCATATTCCAAAGTTAGCGCTTGCGTTAACAACCTTTCTCACACTTTAATACAAGAAAGAGAGAAAGAAACAAGCTCTATGGAATCTTCTAGAACATTTTTTTGGAATAGCGTATTTCCGGTTCAATAATGGATCTTATTATACAAAGAATCGCATTGGGATTTGCCTTCGGCGCCTTTTTCTTCATGGTTATAGGCAGCATCATTACAGGCACAACAGCGTTGACAGCCATTATTCGAGGGTTTGAAGGAGCCGCTCTTTTTGGCGCAATCGCTTGGCTTGTAGGATCTTATTTACTTAGAGACGAAGATAATGCATCGATGGATATGGAATAGATAGCATGACTTTCCCATTGGCAATAGCCTGGGAAATACTTTAAAAATTAGGAAAGCGAACAAATGGCTCAAAAACCAGCGCTTGACGAAATTGAAATATCATCCGAAAACTCTGAGCAAGTTATAAAAGAGTACGCTCCGATGATTAAATACGTGGCTAACCGAATCGCTATGCGATTACCGCCACATATTGAAGTCGACGATTTAATAAGCGTTGGCGTGCTGGGACTGATGGACGCAATCGAAAAATTTGACGCTACCCGAGGCGCAAAGTTTAAAACTTACGCAGAGTTCCGGGTTAGAGGCGCCATTCTAGACGAACTTAGATCTCTTGATTGGGTTCCAAGGTCGGTTAGACAAAAAGCCGCTTCCCTAGACTCTGTTTGTCAAAAGTTGCAAGCTAAATTAGGTCGCCCGCCAGAAGACGAAGAAGTCGCCGAAGAAATGGGCATGACCATGGATGAGTTCTTCAATACGCTTAACGAAACTCACAGCATGCCTCTTTTGAGTTTAGAGGATTTAGGAATTTCGGGCGACGAAGGCGATCAACGCAATTTATTAGATTGTCTAGCCGGGAAATCCGATTCCGATCCACACACTCAACTCCGCTTAACCGAGTTAAAAACTGTTATAGCAAAAGCCATCGATACTATACCCGAAAAAGAACGACTCATGATTTCTCTTTACTATTATGAAGAGCTAACCATGAAAGAAATTGGAGAAGTTTTAGGCATCACAGAATCGCGCGTTTCCCAAATTCATTCTAAGGCCGTTTTCAGACTCCGCACAAAGTTAAAAGCGTTGATCGCCGAAGAATATTAATACATTCTTTCCTCAACCATTCCTCCTTATTAAATGGTTAAACTAACCGCAACTTTTCCCGATTTATCAAAACTTGTATTGAGACTGTCCGCTGGAGCTTCGTTTATTTTTCATGGCTCTCAAAAGCTATTTGGAGCTTTCGGAGGATCTGGAATAGCCGGATTCACCAAATATTTAGGTTCGCTCGGCATCCCCTATCCAGAAATAAATGCCTGGCTAGCGGCAGGAACCGAACTCTTTTGTGGAGTCGCTCTTGCGATTGGCTTCTTTGCGCGCTTGGCTGCTATTCCTTTAATCATTGTAATGGGCGTCGCAATATTTAGCGTAACGGGAAAAAATGGATTTAACATTGTCAATGGAGGCTTCGAATATAACGCCGTATTGATAGCCGTCCTCCTTTCAATATTCCTTTCAGGATCGGGAAAATATAGCGTCAAAGATTAAAACGCTAAGTTACTCTCCTTTCGATCGACAACCTATTTTCGAAAACTACACAACGGTAAAATTTTACGAAAAAGCTTTAAGTCAAGGCAAATCAAATCCAAAAATCTCCATATTTCGAAATTACTCTAACCAAACTCTGACGTCTCTCTCCGAATCGTTGACTTTGAAAATAACTTGGGGTTTAAATCCGTTTTTTCGAACTCTTAACTGCATTTCAGATAAATCCAATGAGTTTTTTTTAATCGTTTCCTTTACAACAGGATCAATAGTTCCTTCCAAATCGTCGGCAACTCTTGCGGGCATCGTTAACTCTACGCGACCGCCGCCAGCTTTTTTCACATAAATCTTTAAATACTGAGAAAGCGAACTAAAGCTAACGTCATTTTTAATCTCGGGTAATTCTTGAATATTAAAAGACCTCACTTCTGGATACAAATCGCCGCATGCGTCGTCTAAAATAAATTTCCAGGACTGGGGGGTGTTTAATCTATTCAGCATAACGACCAACCCATGTATCGTTCTCATTAAAAAAATAAACTTGGGCGGGGCGGATGAACGGAACCACCATTTTAAATCTCCCGCTAAGCTATCAATCGATTCGCTCAACTTCCAATCTTTAACGTCGTAAGGAAAATCAAAAATAAAAGGATCGAAAAGAACTCTTAATATTGCGGGCATGAAAGAGCGAAGGTCGTTTAGCTTATCGGGATCAAACCCTAATGCCGCTAAACAAGAAGTGGGATTTAAATTCTCGCGATCTCGGATCGCTAAAATAATACGTAATAAAACCATCCTCTCATTTTTGGTCAATTCCAAAACGCTTCCATAATCGTAAAGAATGACTTCAACTCCTTTGTCGCCATTCAATCGAAACGCAAAATTTCCCGGATGTGGATCGGAATGTACATATCCATGACGAAAAATCATTAACAAATAATGTTGCAATAAAGCTTTTCCGATCGCAAATCTTACGTTTCTTTCAGCTTTTTCCGCTTCGTCAAGGCTAATGCCGTCTTCTTTAATTTGAACTAACACGCCAGGTCTACATGTTTCGGTCACTACTTCTGGAACAATCAAGTTTTCGACGGGCTTCGCTAATTCTTTATACTTAATCTGATTTTCCGCTTCTTTTAAATAATCCAGTTCGCCAGTAAAATGCTCCCAAAAATTATCTCGATACCCGTCTAAATTAAAACCCCATTTCGAAACAGGACCGACTTTCGGCAAAAATCCCATGAGTTTCAATTCAGACTCAACAGTTTTCGCTATATTGGCATATTGAACTTTGACGGCCACGGAACGGCCGTCTTTAAGTTTTCCAAAATGGACTTGTCCTAATGAAGCTGTTTTTGAAGTTTTTTCGAGAGACTTAAATATTTTTTTATATGACATGCCATAGGCTTGATTCAACAACATTGTCGCTTGATCGAACTCCATCGGTTCAATAGAATCATTTAATGAATCGCGAAGTTCCAGGTCATCGCCGTCCATTGTCATAAACTGACCTATTTTTGTAGGCAAACCTTTGCTCTCGCCTAATACTTGAACTAAATAATTTTTTGCGCGCTGTTTTCCAGATTCCTCCGTTTCTTTGCGAACCCGCCTCACGGCGTTGCCAACTTTAATTAGATTGAGTAAACGGCTAAACATAATTAAGGGAACCTCTAAAAACTGCTATTGGCCGCAAGCCGTCCTTGTAAATAAATGGCGAGCGAGTTGCCGTAAGTTAAAATTTCGAATTATTAGAAATGCCCATAAATTATAATTCGATTTATTTTGCAGCCTTCAATTGAGTAATCGAACCTAGAACGTCTTCTGCAACTTTGTCTTCATTATCTTTAGATCGCATCATCCCTACAAAACGCGGTGTCGAATTATCCTGAAGTAAAGTCTTTGCCGTCGCGACAACATTTGCTTTTTTCATATTCCTTACAACATTGGCCAATTGTTTCTTCATTTTAAAATTACCTTTTTCTTCTGTCGCCAAATAAAATATATCTCCCGCAACTTCCGCAATGCTGTTGCCTTTTTTCTCTAAAGCTACGATTAAACTTTTCCTATGATTCTCGAAAGTTTCGTCGGAAAGATTATCTAACAATTTGCCAGAAGTTTTAAGCCATTCCTCCACCCTTTTAGCTAATTCAAATGGGCCATAGGTTGCCGACTGAATAACAAATCTTAAAAAGAGTCGGTCTTCCATTCTTTGGTTAAAACTCCATACAATATATCCCAATTGTTGATTCGTCCTCATTTGCAAATAAAAATCAGCTTCTATGATATCCGCAATAAAGGACGCTTTTGCCTGATTTTCCAGGCTAAATTCTCCAACTTGCAAGGTATAAGCCAAGGAATTATTTGTATCGCGAACTTGTTTAGAGAATTGAACGCGCTTTTTTGTTCCCAGCGTTTTAATTTCTTCCTTGAAACGATCTCTCTCAGGCAGTGGAGAACTTTTTATTTCCGACAATAATGTACTCACTCCATCTCTGACGTCTTGGTCGGTCCAGTTGCCATGAGCTACTCCCGTAATAAAAACTCTTTCATACAGGTTATTGGCGTAACTCTTTATATCATCCAAAGTAATGGGTTGTAGAGCGTCTAGAATTTCCTCTTCGGTATAGTGCTTTTTATTCCAGAAAAGCCTATGGTAATAGCCTCCTCTAGCATAGGCTTGACCCAGCTTTGCGTTCCTTAATCTTCTAATCATAGCTTCTTTTAAATTTCCAAATTTAACCTTGTCGATCTTAATTTCTTTCATATTTTTAGCTACGATTTTGATCAAATCCGCAATTCGTTCCGAGTATCCCCCAACCGTAAAATTCACGCCTTTCTTCCCCATAGACAAGCTATAGGAAAGCCCGGCCATTTGAATTGGATAAACCATTTCGTTTAAACCTTCTTGGATAGCGGCGTCATAAAGCTTCGATTTTGCATAATTAACAGGCGTGTCGTACACCAATGGGGTTTCTATTCTTAATGAAAAATACGATTTGGGTTGTTTAAATTTGTTATCAAATTTAAACCAAACTTTGGCGATTTCATTGTCAATCACCACATGCGGTTCATCGTCGTTTAAAACTAAATTATGTGGGATGAAATCGTTCTTCTCCGGATAAGCTAATCCCGCAACTATTGGAGGATTTTTTAATCTCTCAAAAGACTCTCCACCGACTTGAGTCAACGAATACTCGGCTTCATAATATTTTTCAATTTGGTCGGTTTCAACAGATCGCGCGCTCAATACTACCAGCATATTCTCTGGAGTAAGGGTCTCCAATATTTCTCTATAGCTCTTGGAATCGTATTCCTTAAACAAAAAAGGAGCTCTTTCGATATTTTCCAAAGAATAGTTTTGCATTATAGAAGCCCGTGAAGATACATATCCCATACCTTCTTGTGGGTCTTTCCAATCGAAATTAATTTGAGCCATAGTTTGGTCTTCTTTAAAGCTATACTTCTTGACCCCGGTTTCTTTTAACATTTTTATGTAGGCGAAAACTAACTCCATGATCCTCTGATAATTTTTTTCGCCTTTTTTAGTCAAGGAAACTGAAATGCTGAACTGGTTGATTGAAGGATGGCTAAAACCGCCTCCAGCAGACAACCCAAGCGCAAGCCCTTCCGCTTTTAACTGAGATAATAAAGATCCTTTGCCTTCATAACCAATGATCGAAGAAATAACAGAGCTGGGTTTATTTTCCTGGCTATCTTTTAATCGAATGGTTGGGAATTCTAACTCTAGGGTTCGGGTGTCTTTAATGGTTTTTATTTTTAGTAGCCTATATTTTCCATTTAGAGGTTTTCTATAATTGGGAGAAATTGGAGGTTTTTCTGTCTTAAAACTTGGAATCTCCGCAAAATATTTATTGGCAAAGGCTTCCATTTCGGCCAAAGAAAACTTTGAAATAATCGCCAATTTCATGTTTGTAGCTGAATAAAAATTTTTATAAAACTTCACTAAATGATCTCGGTTATCCCCCGCCAAAGTATCTTTATTGCCGGTGCTAAAGTTCCTCAACGGATGCCCTTCTTCGGCAGTCAGATCCATAATCTGGTTTTTTCTCCAACCATCGGACAATTTATTCTTATCGTGCTCGCTACTTACGGCATTGACTTCCCGTTCCGCATATTTTTGATCGAATAACGGCGCTTTAAAGAAATCGCTAAATCGGTCCAAAGCTCCATCAAAAGACTCGTGAGTACTTTGAAAGAAATAGTTCGTTTCATCGGAACTTGTATAGGCATTGCTTCTTCCAGAGTTTTGATTAAGATATTTTTTAAAGGTCCCTACCTCGGGATACTTTTTTGTCCCTAAAAACAGCATATGTTCTAAATAATGCGCCAATCCTAACTTATCTTTAGGATTTTGGAGACTGCCAACGCCAACAGACAAAGCTGCCGCGCTCCGATTTGCTTCCGAATCGTGGATTAACCAAACATCGATTCCATTTTTCAAGGTCAACGTCCGGTTTTCTCGCACCCGCGCTTCCGCTTGAAAACAAAAAACAAAAATAAGTACAAATGCAACTAAACCAAAAACAGCTGCGTTATTTTTCGAACCCACGGTTACCTCCATAAATATATTTTTTCTGTCAGTTTAACAGGGATCATAAGTATTAATTCATTTGCCAGCTTGCGCAAGCGACTCCAACTACCGTTAACAACGCGGCGGATATTCTTTCTCGTCCAAACGATTCTCCTAAACGGAAACACCCCCAACCAACAACCATTAAAACGCTGGTTTGCCTTAAAGCAACCACAATACCCACTTGCTCATGCTGCAGCACCACACAAATCAAGCCATAAGAACCTAAAGTTGCAAAAGCGCCTAAAAGCCCTTTTGCCCATTCCGATTGCCAAATCGTTCTAACTTCTTCAAAGGGATAACTTAAGAAAAGTTGCATGTTATAAAATATAAAACAAAAACTGGCTTCAAGAAAAAAAAAGACGATTCCGTTGCTAAAGCTAGTATCCGGCGCTAAATTGAAAAATCGCTCCATCGCAAATTTATCAAAAATGCTGTACGAAACCACCGCTCCTAAAGTAAAAAACGCCCAACGAAGATCTTTGTCTTTTACGGCAATCAATAAGTTTTTCGCTCCTTGAGCCAACTTACCGTCAAAATGCAAAAGAAAAATAGAAATTAAAATTAATAAAATCCCTAAAGCATTCAAGCTATTAATAATTTCGCCTAGAAATATAAAAGCAAACACCGGAACAAAAACTGGAGCGGACCGGGCTATAGGATAAACATACGATATATCAGTATCTTGATATGCCCTGGAGAGACAATAAATATATACTCCATGAATCCCTCCCGAAATAAGTCCAAATATCCATATCAAATTGGGTATATTGGAAAACCCATAGTAAGTTAAAAATGGAATGGACAAAAAAAGAATCCAAACGCCTTTTAACCCTGAAAAAAAACGAGAGTTTTTACTCGTTTGAGTTAAGATATTCCATACGGAATGCGAAACTGCCGACAGCAGCACCAGCCCAATATTAACAACAGACAACTTTTATCGCTCCCACTTATTAGAACCGGTTAGAACTTTTGTCTCAAAAACTTTTATTTTAGAGAACCTATAAAAACTATTATAAAGAATTCGAACTTCATAGGTCATTAAACTTTTTTAATATTCAAATGGTTAAAAACATCGCGTTCACCTATTATTGTGTGGAAAACATGGACAGAGCCGTCCAATTTTATGAAAATACTCTTGGCTTATCCGCTTTGTTTAGGGGGGAAGATTGGTCCGAGTTTCAAACTAACGAACTCCGAATCGCTCTTTTCAAAACGAACAAACCTATTTTTAGTCAAGGCGGAGCCGTCGTATCTTTTTTGGCTGATCCAATAGAAAACGTCGTTGAAGATTTAAAATCACAAGGAGTACAGTTCGTTAAAGATTTGCAAGTATTTCCATACGGAAAGCTAGCCGAGTTTTTAGATTCAGAAGGCAATGTCCTAGGTTTATACGAACCGCC
Source organism: uncultured Nitrospinota bacterium (assembly GCA_964570665.1). GTDB lineage: Bacteria > Nitrospinota > Nitrospinia > Nitrospinales > JAJDAT01 > JAJDAT01. Next base: position 141,034 of record CAZMZH010000001.1, read on the forward strand.
GCCAAAAAATTAAAAGCTCTAAAATAATTCCCACTCACCCACGCTAAAATCGTCCAATTTGGATATCGCCAAGCGGCAATTTATTTTATTAAACAACTCTGGTCCACAAGAGTTTATTTAAATAGTAATAACTCATTAATAAATATTGCTCCAAAAATAAGTTTGCGTAGGTGGTTTTTTCCCACCATCGATCTAACTCTTTTGAATCGATTTTTTTCTCATGCTGCACGTAGGTCTTAATATTTAATTCTTTAAAATACCTATCTAGAAAAAACCGACGCGTTCGCGTTCTGTAAAACGGGTCAATAAAGAGAGCCGATTTAGCTTTTAAAATCGTCAAAAGATGTTTGTAAAAAAAGACGCGATCAACTTCTCCTACAAACCTCCTTTTATAAATCAGGACTCTCTCTTGCGGAATTCCAATTTTACGGGCTTCATTTCTAATTTTCAATTCGGCGTTTTCGCCATAAAACGCTTTCCAGTTATCTTCAGGGCTATCGGGTATCGTTAGTAATAAATTTTTTACTTTTCCCCTTTTGAAATATTCAATAGCTTTTGAAGATAAATCATTGGTTATTAAGTATTCAACGTTTTCAAATTTTTCATAAACGATCAGATAATTTCCAATTTGCCTTACAACTTTTGAAACTCCCCAATATCCACCCGTTAATAAAATTACGGAAATTATCAAAACGGAAGATTTCTTCATCGCTTATCCGACTAGCCGCACTCTAATTAAATCGATAGGAAACTTAATCCATTCCTTAAGAACAAATTTAAAATCCTCCTCTATCTTCCACCAACTATCGGGTCGCCATCCCTTCTGTCCATGTACAAATCGCAGTTCTAAGTTTGAACCTTCAAAAACAGCGTTAAAGATTATTCTTAGTCTCCGCATATTATATGGATCGCTAACAATAGAGGCCGTGCGCCACCCCTTTTCTTCCATAAGACTTTTGGCCTGACGAGCGTCAACCAACGTGCTTGTGGAATGTCGAAATTCAAACCTATTCTTGGGCAATCCCAATAAATCTGCTTCTATTTTTGCGATATCTAGCGGAGATTTTCCGGGCAATTGTGTTTCAAGACGCTGATCTCCCAAAATCAACATATCGCTATTGGGGTTTTCTTTTAATAACTTAGCGGCAAATAAAAATCTCTCATACGACCCGGTTGAAACAACAATTAAATCCCCTTTAACATATGATTCTTGTACGATTAAAAAAGAGGCAAACGGTTTTAACCATAATGACTGAAAACATATCGCCACCGAGTAAATAAAAAAAGCAATCGTAGCGACTTTAAATATTTTTTTAATCCTTTGCATGAGTCCTAAATCTAATAATCAATAAGCTAAAAGTCCATTAGGGCTAACAATTAAAAACTTTTCAAAATTCGAGGAATGGTTTACCATTTGATTTATCTATAGTTCAACCTAGAAGGCCATTCAACCCCTTATCAATATCATTGTAAAGTTTTAAATCATGAGCGATCAATTTACCCATTTTAACGAAGAAGGCCGCGCCCGAATGGTCGATGTAAGCGCCAAAGAAAATACAGGACGCGTCGCTACCGCCGAGGGTTTTGTTTATATGAAACCTGAAACCCTTAAATTAGTTCAGGCAGGCAAAATTAAAAAAGGCGACGTTCTTGCTGTAGCGCAAGTCGCGGGCATATCGGGAGCTAAAAAAACATGGGACATGATCCCTATGTGCCATCCCCTATTATTAACAAGCGTCAACATAGAGTTTAAAGAAAACGCACAACCCGACGCCGAAACAGGACTGTGTTCCATTTACGTTCGAGCCACGGTCAAAGTATCAGGACAAACTGGCGTTGAAATGGAAGCTTTAACGGCTGTTTCCATTTCAGTTCTTACAATTTACGATATGTGCAAAGCGGTCGATAGGGGAATGTATTTTAATAACATTGGATTGGTCTATAAAGAAGGCGGCAAATCCGGAGTTTTTTCTAGAGAGAGCGTTGCATCATGATTACCATTAAATATTTCGCCAATTTAAGAGAAGTTGCCGGAAAAGAATCCGACGAATTAACCGTTTCCGACGGAATGAAATTAAAAGACCTTTGCCTCCAATTGGAAAATTCTCAATCCCAAATTGTAGAAATGATTCGCCAGAAAAATGTGATGGTGGCAATAAATCAAGAAATGGCAACCATGGACTCTGCGATTAAAGACGGCGATGAAGTAGCCTTTTTGCCTCCATTTTCTGGCGGTTCATAACATACTTATTTTGAACCAAAAACTCACCTACCTCTAGGCATTTTGCCTATAAGTCACTCTTTTACTCCCCCCACTTGGAACCTCCAGACCCACAAATTTGTGGCTTTTCGAGGTTTAACCCACAGTTATGTGGTTATTATCTCAAGGTTTTTTACCAGAAAAATCCTAATTCAACAGGTGCATATTGTTTAAAAATATTTTTATTTATGTAACTTGTTAATATTAATACACATTCCATAGCTGTTTTCTAAATACTTTCCAACCGGTAAAATTGGCGCCTCACTTGCTTTGTATTAAACTGGATACAATTTTTGTATTAAAAACGATACATTTAATTCAATAAATGGAGGGAACCAAAATGAGTCAACGCCCTGAAGCTAACACCACCGATAATATTACCTGGATCCATGGGAAACCTCCTGAAACTAAATTGGGCTCTCATTCTAAAGCATTGAGCCAGTCGACTCTTAAGTTCTCCACATCTATTTCTAAATTAAATTCCGACGCAGAAAATACTATAAACTTTTCCGAGACCATTAATGAGGTCTTAAAAGAAATTCAAGATTCGACCCAAGACCTCATTGAAAATGTTGGAAACTTGAAAGAGTGTATTGCAAAAGCGTAATGCATATCAAGAAGCTATAGGATTAAACCAATTTTATAGCTTCTTAATTAAGTATTTAAAAGGACAATGCTACTAAATTGAGGTACCCCATTCCCTTCTTCACTATTATTTTTTAACAATCCCTTTTTAACTGGTTAAAACTCAATTTCTTTAATTTAACAAAACAGGAATACCAGAAATAAAGGTCTATCCACCCGTTATATACCCACTCCATACCCACAATCTTGTTGATTTGCATGAAAATATCCACAAGTTTCTTGGAATATTATTCCTTTTTTGGGCTTTACACAGCCGACTAACTTTTTTTATTTTTTAAAAAAAACTCCAATTTGTTGACTTTAAAGACTTTAATTAGATTCAACATATTTCTCATAAAGTTAAATAATAATGGCGCTTTCCTTGCTTGATACCTTGGTATAAGGCAAAACAAAATGCCATCTCCGGGAGATAAAAAATGAATACATACCAACAAAATCAAGACACAAAATTAGCGCGTTGCTCTCAAGTTTTGACTGAACCTTCCAAAAAGTTTTGCTCTTCAATATCTAAACTTAACCACAAAATAAAAGGCACTCCAGAGATTACTGCTAGCATCGAAGAACTATTGAAAGAGATAGAAGAAACCACTCAAGGTCTCATAGAAAATTTAAGCGAATTTAAAAAAGAATTCCCTACTCATTAATCTATTCGCTGCGTAATTGGGCCAGAAAACTAAGTTAAGCGCCAAATAAATTAATGAAATGAGCGGGTTGGAATAAACGCGGAAACGATTGAGGATTAATTAGGTTTTTTGATTTCCAGTTTTTTCATTTTGTTAGTCAGTGTTTGAGGGTGTAATCCCAATTTTTTAGCGGCGCCATCGGAGCCATAAACTTTCCAATTGGATTTTTGCAACGCTATGATAATGTTTTTTCGATTACGATCTTTTTCTTCCTCAACAGTAAAAACATCATCAACGGTAGGAGGTTCTTTTGCGGAAATCCCTTCGGATGAACGACTCAGAAAATTCGATTTTGATCTCAAATCAAAAATTAACGCCCCATCTTGAGCGGTAATTAAAGCTCGTTCGATAACATTTTGTAATTCTCTAATATTGCCTGGCCAATCGTAGGATTCCAAATCTCGAATATTTTCTTCTGTCAAATTTTCCGTTTTCAAATTATGCCTTCTACTATAATTTTTCATAAAATGTTTGGCAATCAGTCCTATATCTTCCTTGCGATCTCTTAAAGGAGGAACATGGATCGGGAAAACATCTAGCCGATAATATAAATCTTCTCTAAATCTTTTTTTTCGGATGTCTTCTTCCAAATTCCGATTAGTCGCAGCGATAATTCTGACATCAACATTTCTCGACCGATCTTCTCCAATAGGCTCAAACTCCCCTTCTTGAAGAACTCGTAATAATTTTGACTGAAGCTCAAGAGGAATTTCCCCAACCTCGTCGAGAAATAAGGTTCCTCCATCCGCCAACTGAAACCTTCCCGTTCTATCTTTAATCGCGCCTGTAAACGATCCTTTTAAATGGCCAAAAAATTCGCTTTCAAATAATTCCCTTGGAATTCCGGCACAATTTACTCTCACTAGAGCGCGCTTTTTTCTTTGACTTTGCTCGTGAATTGCGCGAGCGATGAGCTCTTTCCCAGTTCCAGTCTCGCCTTGAATTAAAACTGCCGAATCGGCCCCAGCTACCTGCTTGATCTTCTTCAGCGCCTCTTGCATTGAAGGGCTATTTCCAATTATTCCTTCAAAATCAAATTTAGAAGTAACCTCTTCGCGAAGGTAAGCATTTTCAATTTCTAATCGCTTATGAAGCTCTTCCAACCTATTTTTTGCTAAAAGTAGATCTGCCGTCCGCTCTTCTACTTTTTTTTCAAGTAATAAACTGTGTTCCTTTATTTGGTTGTGGAGAAGTCGAGTCTCCAATAAATTACGAATACGACATAAAACTTCATGTTGATTAATGGGTTTAGTTAAAAAATCTCTTGCTCCCGCTTCTAAAGCCTTAAAACGGGTTTTTTCGTCAGCCAGAGCCGTTAAAACCAAAACTGGGGGATAAGCCCCTTCTTCAATTTTCTTAATTTCTTCCAAAACTTCAAAACCGCTCATTTTAGGCATTAATATATCAAGCAAAACAAGATCAGGCTTTGAGTTCATGTACATTTCAATGCCAATGTGTGGATCTATCGCGCTTTCTACACAAGTAAATCCACGCATTTTCAACATTTGCTCTACTAACCTGGTATTTACCGGCTCATCGTCAATGATCAATATTTTAGATTCAAGAATTTCTGGCTCAAAAATCATTTTTATGCTTGGAGAAAGTTTTATCAGATTAATTTAACCTGTATAACCGTCGGTCAAAAATCGGATTAATCCCATATTTTTCCAATATAGCATTTATAAAAATATATATCTCATTAAAATAATTATATTTACTGTATGTGAAATTTATATAAAATATAACGACCTAATTGATCATTTTAAAAACGAATCTAAAAAAACTTTTGAACTTGTATTAGATTAATTTACTAACAATTTTTCTATTTTTTCTTCGAAAGAATCGAAGTTAATGGGGTTGGAAGTGTAGTAAGAAACTCTATCAATTGGGATTTGCTTTAAATAATACTCTTCTTCATTTTTACTGGTTAAAACCAAAAACTTCGTGTTTTCCGCAGTAGAATTAAATTTTAATCTTAATATCAATTCTGTGGCAGTCATTTCAGGAAGTACATCTTGGCATACCACTAACCTATAACTTTTTTTCTCAAGACACTCTAAAACTCCTTCCGCGCCAAAGGTTAGATCTACTTTTTCATAACCATTATTTTCCATTATAGATTTCAAAAAACAACTGGTTAAAGAATTGTCGTCAGCTATTAGAATCTCCATGTTTTTATTCATTTTTTTTACCTAAAATAAAATTAAGGAACGCTGAAAATCGAACAATGTAATTTTCTATATATTCCATCTTTTTGCGTTTTTACAACTACCCTTTTCTATATATATAATACGGTCGCTTTTAACAAAAAGTTAGGAGCCAAGTCACACTTTTCGTTTTTTTCTTCCTAAATTTCAATGTTTTTCGAACTAATTTTTGAATGGAACTTTCAAAAGACTTATAAAAAATTTAGTGAGTTTTGTTTTTATGGCGTTTATGGGTTTGCAGAAAACAAAAAAGCGTTTAAAGGTAGAACGAAATCATTTACCTTTAAACGCTTTTTATCACAAAACAACAAAATTGCGGTTTTCGTTAAAATGAGAACCTTATTTTTCTGCGGGATTAATCTTCCATAACTTTAGACCGTATTGTATGTCTGCCTTCGCTTTTGGCGATATAAAGGGCTTCATCAGCCCTTCCAATAACCGTTTCTGCGGTATCGTTGGGTTTAACATTGCTAATCCCCATGCTCACCGACAAAATCACATTTTTGGTATTGTGAGGAATAGGCATTCCGTCCAGTTTCGCCAACAATCGACCTGCAAAAATTTTCGCTCCCGCCATATCCGTTTCGGGCAAAACAATGCAAAACTCCTCGCCGCCAGTACGGCCAAAAATATCGTTATGTCTCAGAATAGTTTGAGCTATTTTCACAAAGTGACAAAGAGCGTCATCGCCAAATAGGTGTCCATGAGTGTCGTTGATATTTTTGAAATGATCCAAATCGATTTCTATTAAGGCCATTTCAGTCTTATTTCTCTTAAGCCTTTGTATTTCAGAATCGAAAGATTTTATAAAATATCTTCGATTTGAAATTCCCGTTAAAAAATCGGTAAAAGCCATTTGTTCTAATTCGCCTCGTAACCCTTCGCTTTCCGAAACCTTAATTTTGAGTTGCCGATTGAGTCGATAGAATGCGAGAGCGATATTCGCCACCACAAATAAAATAACGCACACCACTCCAAAAATAAGGTAAAAACGCGTGTTGTCCTGTTCTACGGGAGGGGTATATATGAACGACTTAAAATCTACTAACCGGTGAGGTTCGATCAAACCGATTGATTTATAAGTTTTTAGAATATGCTGCCAACGCCACAAATGCATGTAGCCTATTTCCAACATATCCGCCATGACTAAGGTCAAAGTCCGTTTGGCTTCAAAACGTAAATGCTCTCGACTGTTCTTTCTCCCGTATTGTTCAAGAATAAAGTCGATCATTTCTTCAGGATGCTCTAAAGCGTATTTCCATCCTTTTAACGAGGCTTTTCGAAAACTTTCAACGACATCGGGCTGACCTTGAAGCATACGCTCCGTTGTAAACAAAGTATCTCCATAAAAATCGATACCGTAGGCTCGTGGAGAAAAAAGATTGTAATCATATTGAGCCTGCTTCAAATCAAAAACCTCATCGGTTATATAAATTGACAATGCATCTACTTTTCCAGCTTGTAAACTTTCGGTTTGAAAATTATGTCCAGTCAAAATGAATTTCGATTCGTTCAAACCCTCGCTCCTAAACATAGCGATGATTTCGGCAGACTGCGGTTCTAAAGAAACACGTTTGCCCACTAATTGTTCCAGTCGAGAAATTCCAGATTTTGTCGCCAGAGCAAAAGGAGAATGCTGGTAAATTACCCCAAGGGCCACAACGGGATCCCCTTTACTCCTTCTCAAAATCAAATCAGAAGAAGAAATTCCAAATTCTGCATCGCCGTTCACAACAAGACCTACTACATCCGAATCAACGTCAGGTTCCTTTAAAACAACCTTAAGCCCAACATCGCGATAAAAACCTTTTTTAATCGCGGCATAATATCCCGCAAATTGGAATTGGTGCTTCCATTTAAGCTGTAGCGTGACTTCCTTCAGGTCTTCATCTGCAGCAGACGTTGGAATGTCAACAACGGTTCCGACAAAAATCAAAGCGCACAAAATAGAGACAAAAAATTTCATTTCAGCTGGTGTTTTTTTCAATGACGTCTATAAAATTTAGTTATATTAAAATATAACGGTAATTTGAAAAAAATGCAGGGAAAAGTCCAAGAACTTAACCTTTCACAAAGAAATACACTCGATTTTTATTTCTTAGGGTTGGATTGACGTTAGCCATTCCATTGGATAAAATGGCACATAATAAATCTTTTTAACGCTTTACATCTTTCCGGACGAGGAAAAGAAATGTCTACTTTAACATTAGAATCAAAAATAAGAATTCAGAGAGAAGATTTTGTCGTTACCGACGAAATTGAAGCCATCAAAACAGTCTCTCGCAACATTGGCGGAATCACTACATTTTTAGGAACTGGACGCGAGCTCAACAAAGGCGAAAACATAACCAAGCTCAATTTTGAACATTATCCTGAAATGGCGGAAAAGAAATTGGCCGAAATCCGCGAACAAGCCATAAAAGACTATAAGATCATTGACATGATCATTATTCACCGAATTGGCGAAATTGATATTGGCGAAAATATCGTTCTTATTGTCGCAGCTGGCGAACATCGAAAAGAAACCTTTGTCGCTTGCGAATGGGCCATCGCTGAACTAAAGCGAGTCGCTCCTATTTGGAAACGCGAAACAACTTCCGGCGGAGAAGTCTGGGTTTCTCAAACACCCTAAATCTAGAGCCAATACATGTCCGTTTCCGATCCCGAAAACGCGACCGTTATCGCCGTTTCCTCTCAACTAGCTAGTTGGCTTCTTTATTCTCGAAATAATGCGCTTGCCGCTTTAGGCACAAAAGCGTGGGATACTCCAGTTATTGCGACCTTTGAGGCTTGGTTAAAGAAACTATGGGATTCTTCCTGGCCTTCAAAGTATGTCGTTTCCAGAACACAATCTCTCAAATTGTGGGAAACGATTATTGAAACCGATCTTCGACTTTCCAAAACCAATCTACTACAATTGGAAGGACTGGCCCAATCCTCCGCCAAAGCGTACGAAAACATAAAACTTTACAATATTCCAACAGATCCCGACTCTTTTGCCGCATCTTTAGAATCGGAAACTTTTCTAAAATGGTTTAAAGAATACGAAGAAAAATTAGAAAACCTGGATGCCCTTGATCCTTCGGAATTGTGTAATCTCGTTCGCAGTGGAATGGAAGAGGGTCAAATTCCCCTTCCCCAACACCCCTTAATTTTTGCGGGATTTTTTGAATTCAATCCCGCGCTTAAAGGATTGATTGAGTATCTATCCGATAAAGGTACTTTAATAAAAAAAAACAAAGAAGTCTCTGACGATGCGACACCCGCTCCTACGCAAATTTTTGAATCCAAATCGATTCGCGAAGAATGCCAACTCTGCGCCCAATATATAAAGAAATATTACGAACCAGGAATGACTTTTGGAATCATTCTATGCGACACCACAAAATATAGCGAACCGCTCTCTAAAGAATTGACCGCAGAACTCTCTCCAAGATATACATTTCCATGGTTGGACGAAGAAACTCCTTTTAATTTTGAGAGCTCCGCTTCCCTATCCAGGGAACCTATTATTCAACAGGCTTTGTCCATTTTATCTTCCGGGACAAACATTTCCCTCGAAACTTTTACCGAATTCTTACACTCTCCTTTTTATACCGGATTCGCCAATGAACAAGAACCGCGTAGAAAAATTGACCGAGAGTTTCACCGCGAAAAGCGATTAAGAATCGATTTAAGCAGGTCGGACGCGTTTCCTTCCAGTCTTCCCGTTCTGAAAAAAAATCTCAAGAATTGGTTTCTATTTGTTAAAGATATCGAGCCTCGCCCACCCAGCGTTTGGGCGCGTGCTTTCTCTCAATCATTGCGACGACTGGGTTGGCCAAATGGCGATAACGCCACCACATTCCGAACAACTCTCGTTTACGAAGCTTGGACCGAATGCTTGGATGAATTAGCGTCTTTGGATCATATTCTAGGCTCCCAAACGAAACAACAGGCGTGTACAACTCTTAAACGTTTTGTGGATAGAAAATCGTTTCAGGCGCAAAGAAAAAACAAGCCCATTCAAGTTATCGATTTTATCAACTCTGCCGGAATGCAATTTGATCGAGTATGGGTACTCGGCGCCAATGCCGACGCGCTTCCAGCGCCGACCTCAAAAAATCCATTTATTCCGTTGAACGTCCAAAAAAAATTACAGCTTCCCCATTCCACGCCCGAATGGGAATTGACTCAAACTCAAAATCTTTTATCTCAACTCCGAACACAATCAAAATCCATCGTATTCAGTTATCCGCTTTGGGACAAAGATATCGCGGTTCGAAAAAGCCCGCTACTCAATAAATATTCCAATAAGATAGAAAAACACGCCTCTTTAAAACCAGATAAACCCGACGACCCATCAAAAACCGAAAACTTTCTAGAATCTTTCGAAGAAAATATCGAAATTCCGGTATCGCCAAAAGAGATTGCCTTCAAACGAAAAAGTTGGAGTCGCTCCGGTTATCGACTGATTAAAAATCAATCCAACTGCCCATTCCGAGCTTTTGCCGCTCACCGGCTGGACTTAGATCTCATATCCGTTCCCGAAACCGACTTTGAAGAATCCGAACGCGGCATTTTAGTGCATAACGCCTTAGAAAGCGTTTGGAACGAATTGAAAAATTTTAGCCAATTACGTAATCATTTGGAAAACGGTCAACTCAAGGATCTAATCAAAAATAAAGTCGATCAAGTTTCCGAAAAAATTAACGACTCCTTAAAAGACCAGAGTCGATTTGTAGAATTAGAGAAAAAACGCGTGGTCGCGTTAATTGAACAATGGCTAAAAAGCGAAGGCTTACGCGAAAACTTTGAAATTTTTGGTCTAGAATATGCCGAAACAATTCAACTTGCCGGTTTAGACTTAAACGTTCGCGTTGACAGAATCGATCGTTTAAGCGACGGTAGCCAATTTATAATTGATTACAAAACAGGAACCGTCAACACTTCGGATTGGTTTCAAGAGCGTATTCAAGAGCCGCAACTCCCTCTTTACGCTATCAAGTTAAGACCGGCGGGAATCGCTTATGCCAGGGTTATTAAAGATCCAAAAACCGTAAATTTCTCTTACCTTGCGAAAGATCCTTCTATACCAGACCTACCAAACGCACCAACTTCTTACGAGAAAAAAACCGACATATCCGAGTGGGAACACCTTCTAAATTATTGGGAAGGCTGCCTTTCAAGTTTGGCGACAAACTTCTTGAATGGAAAAACAGAAATCGATCCCTTTCGCCCCGGAGCAACCTGTAAAAACTGCGGATATCAATCTTTGTGCCGTATTGCAGAAACCAATTTAGAAGCGTTTTTGCAAGAGGAAGGCGAAGAATATCCATGAACGCTTTACCAGACGCCTACCAACGTCAATTAGCGTTAGACCCTTCCCGTTCGTTTATCGTCCAAGCTCCAGCGGGCTCCGGCAAAACAGAATTGTTAATCCAACGTTTTCTAAAGCTACTTGGATACGCAAAATACCCCGAGCAAATTCTTGCGATTACATTTACGAGGAAAGCGGCGGCAGAAATGAAGTCCCGCATTCTGGCTGCTTTGGAAGCCGTAGAGTCTGGAGAAGCTCCTAAATCTCGGCATGAACAATTAACTCGTAGTTTGGCAGAAAAAGCTCTAAAGCAAGATCGCGAAAAACAATGGAACTTGAAAGAAAATAGCTCTCGCTTAAGAATTCAAACGATCGATTCCTTTTGTATGGGATTGATCGAACAAATGCCCCTGCTTTCAAACTTAGGAGGAACCCCAGCGATTGACGAAGACGCTTCTACCCTCTATCGAGAAACCGCAACAAAATGTCTTGAACTAGCGGAAAGCGAAAGCCCTGTGGGAGAAACGGTCCGTAAAGTTTTAGTCCGATTAGATAATTCAAAAAGAGATTTCATCAATAAAATCGTCGGCTTGTTAAATAAAAGAAGCGAATGGGTTCTCCCATTTTTTGAGTCCGCAGATTTGACACACGAAGATAAAATTTATTTAGAAAAAATACTGGAAAAAATAATCAACGCACAGTTGCAAGCTATCGACATTCTCTTTCCAGAAGATTTAAAAAATAAATTAGCTTCCCTTGCAGCTTTTGCCGGCCAAAACCTGGCAACAGAGTCTCCGGAAAATGAGTTGGCCTCGTTAAAAAATTTTACCGGATTCCCAACAAGCGATCCTAGCGAACTGATTCACTGGAAATTATTAAGCCAGTTGGTCCTCACCAAAACTGGAGGGGTAAGAAAAACGGTCACTAAATCCATTGGTTTCCCCACGACTCAAAAAAAAGAAAAGAAAGACTTTAAAGAAGTCTTAGAAACCATTTCTTCAACGCCAAAACTATCCACTTTATTAGTCAAAGTCCGAACTCTACCCTCGCCCAGGTTTTCAGAAGAAGAATGGGACTCTTTAAAATCCTTTATATCTCTATTACCAGAACTCGAAAACATTCTAAGAAAAGTGTTTTCCGAAGTTGGGAAAACCGATTTCGCGGAAATATCGCTCTCGGCTCTAAAAGCTCTGGGTTCTGAAGACGATCCCACCGACTTGTTACTCAAAGCCGATCTGCAACTGCAACACATTCTAGTAGACGAGTTTCAAGACACTTCTTTTAAACAATTTAGACTTCTTACGCTATTAACCTCAGGCTGGGAGAAAGAAGACGGCAGAACTTGTTTTCTGGTAGGCGACCCAATGCAGTCTATCTACCGGTTTCGAGACGCGGAGGTCGGACTTTTTATCAAAGCGCAAAAAGACGGCATTGAAAACGCGCAAGTCAAGCAGGTCCACCTTGAACCATTATCTTTATCGACAAACTTCCGATCCCAAAGCAAAATTGTCGATTGGACAAATCAGTGTTTCCAACAAACATTTCCTAATATCGAGAACATTGAACTCGGCTCCATTCCATTTACGCCTTCACAAGCGGTATTGCCTGCCGAGGATGGACCGGGAGCCCTCGTCCATTCTTTCGACGATCCAAAATCAAATGAGGAAGCCCAGTCGATCGTAAATTTAATCCGCAATATTCGAAACGAGGATCCAAAGTCCACCATCGCCATTCTTGTCAGAGCTCGTCCGCATTTAAGCGGCTTGATTCCATTATTACAAGAATCCGAGATTCCTTTTAGCGCAGAAGAGATTGACACCCTGGATAAACGACCCGCCACTCTGGACCTTTTATCGTTAACCAGAGCCATTCATTCTAGCTGGGACCGTCTGGCCTGGTTATCAATTCTTCGAGCTCCCTGGTGCGGTCTGTCCATTAACGATTTATTTCTTCTGTGTGGCGAAGAACCGCAAACTCCTATTTGGGAATTACTTAAAGATCGGGATAGATCTCTATCCAAGCTATCCGAAGACGGACAAGAACGAATCAAACGCTTTTCCGAAATCATGAAAAAAGTTTTAGACTCTAAACTTGAGCGACCTTTGTCGGAAATTGCGGAAGGAGCCTGGGTCGCTTTAGGCGGTCCTGCTTGCGTTTCCCAAGCGGGATTAAGAGACGCAGAAACTTTTTTTGAAAAAATGAAAGAAAAACTGGACGGTAAAGGAACCTACCCTCTCAGAAATTTTGAAAAAGTTTTAGAACGATTATTCGCTTCGCCGGAAACAGACAACGAAAACCCCATCCATATCATGACAATTCATAAAGCAAAAGGATTGGAATTCGATCATGTTTTGTTACCGGGTCTGGGAAGAAAAAAGAAAACCGAAAGCGGTAGACTTTTATTTTGGATTCCCTACGGCGACGATTTATTGCTAGCCCCGCTTCATGAAAAAGGAAATCCAAAATTAGAAATTTATCAATTTTTAGAATCTATTGATAAAGAAAAAGAAAACTTAGAAATCCTTAGAACGCTTTATGTGGCAACTACTAGAGCCAAAAAAAGACTGCATTTGTTTGGGCACTTACAAAATAGTAAAGAGGGCAAACATCCAATTGCAAACTCACAGCTAGAAAAACTTTGGCCATTCCTTGAAAGCCAATGGCCTAAAGCGAACGAAACTACCGAAGAAGAACTCGCTGATGCCGAGGACGAAGAAAAAATATTTAAACATCGAATTTGCAGATTGCCTAAAACCTACGTAACTCTTGAGCCAGGCCCCAATATTCTAGGAGAACAAGATTCCAATAAAGAACCGATGTTACCAACAGAATATATTTGGGCAGGGAACCGCGCTCGTTGTCTGGGCGTTACATTGCACGCAATATTTCAAGAAGTTTGCGCCACCGGAATTGATACTTGGGAAAGCAAAGATCAAACTTTGTTAACAAAAACTTTGGAAACCCGCCTTCTAAGCGAAGGGTTGCCTGCTTCAGATTTAGACTCGGCGACACAAGAAGGATTGAAAGCAATCAAAAATATTTTTGAAGATCCTAAAGGACGTTGGATTTTTCAGAATCATAAAGATCACCGATCGGAATACGCTATTTCAGGATTTATTAACAATTCTCCAGAAAACCGAATTGTAGATAGAACCTTCGTTGATGAAATGGACATTCGCTGGATTGTGGATTTCAAAACTGGGAAACACGAAGGGGCTAATATCGAAAAGTTTTTTGAAGAGGAAAAAAGGCGATACGATGCACAATTAAGCGCTTACGAAACGCTTTTCAAACAATTCGGAGAAACTCGAACCATCAAAAAAGCCCTCTATTACCCCATGCATCAAAGATTTCTTGAAATTGTCTAAGCCATTTTCTTGGCGTTATTTAAATCGAGGAGGCTAAAACTCCTGCTATGCAACCTGTAGCTAAGGTTGCAAGAAAAGCAATCCATAAAGCTTTAAGCCCGAGCAGGCTTAATTCTCCGGTCCTCTCAGGAGCAATTCGCGATAGCCCACCCAAAAAAATGCTCAAACTGGCAATATGCACAAATCCGCACAAGGCATAGGTCATAGCCGAAAGCGATCTTGGAGAAAAAATGGGTTTATCGCCCGATTGCATACCCGCTAATTGAAAATAAGCGGAAACTTCAGTCTCAATAAATCGGATTCCTAACAATTGAGCTCCAGCCTGCCACTCTTCAGGACGTAATCCCAATAAAACCGCGAAGGGCCAAGCAATCCACCCTAATATCTTATTAAGCGTCAACACGTCGCCGCCCGACAAAACAATATTTCCTAAAACAAGATCGACAGCTCCCTTTATACCCATAACAACGATTAAAAGAGCCGCGATACCCATCGCCATCTGAACGCCCTGGGTCCCTCCCTCAATCAAAGCGGTCATAGCTCCCGCCGAGGCTTTAGAATCTTCGTTTTCGCTGGATGGGTCCATCGCCGTTTCTATATCGCGCGTTATAGGTTCTTCAGTTTCTGGCCAAGCAAGCTTGCTCATTAATACGGCGCACGGAATTGATATAATAGAAGCGGAAACTAAATGACCGGCAACGCCTGGAAAGATATTATTGAGAGCAATGACATAAACGGCCATAACAGTACTTGCAACCGTTGCCATCATACAAGTTAAAAGAGTTAATAGTTCCGATGGCGTCATTTTTGGGATGTATTTTCCAACCGCCAATCCCGACTCAATACCGACAAAGATATTTGCGGATGCGGCCAACGACTCCGCTCCGGATAGTTTCATTGCCCTATAAAATATTCTGGCAAAAAAACGAACAACCATTTGCATGATTCCAAAATAATAAAGCAGGCCTACCAATCCCGAAAAAAAAATGACCGAAGGCAACACTTGAAAGGCAAGAACAAACCCTATGGACGTCGTTCCGTCTGGTAGTTTCATACCAGGTCCAAAGGCTAGAGGACCAAACAGGAAAACGGCGCCCTTTCCCGATGCAGATAAAAATGCCACAAAAGCGTCGTTGAAAAAACGAATTGCCGTCCGGGATCCAGGAGCCATAAAAACCAACGCTCCAAAACTCCAAGCTAAAAGGCCGCTTCCAATAACAGTTTTCATTTCAATCCTATTTCGCGATCCAGTAATCCAAGCCAAACCAGCTAAAATCAAAAATCCAAAAAGCGAAATCGTTCTATAGATTAAATCGTCCAAAATATTTTTATGTTTTAAAGTTTAAAATTACCGGTTATTCCGTGTAGAATCAGTTTTTATTTAAAGCGTCTAAAACCTTATCAGATAAGAAACTAGAATGAGCTCGCCGCCTAAATCCCAAATTCTATTGGGCCACATGGATTGGAATATCCAACACTTTGAACAAATTCTTAATAACGAAAAAACAGATTATTATCGGGATGCAGCGATCCAAAGATTTTGTTTAGTTTTCGACGCTACTCAAAAAACGTTGCGCGCCTTCGCCGAAGAAAAGGGAAAAACCATTCAAACGTCTGAAGAATGCTTTCAATTCGCTCATGTTGAGCGATGGACAGAGGATAGCTCTCAATCCATTCTTGACGATTATAAATTGGTAAAAGATGGTTTCGAAGCGGATTTGGCAGAAACAATTTATCCACGGTTACCAGCTCATCACGTCTCTCTTCAAAAACTACACTCTACATTATCCAAAAGCAGCTAAGTTATCCTGTGTTCAAAATTCTTTTCAATTCTTCAAAAGCTTTTTTGCGGTGGGAGATGGCATTTTTTTCTTTGGGTTCCATTTGAGCGAATGTTTGCTCATTTCCTTCGGGAATAAATATAGTATCCCAGCCAAAACCATTCGTTCCACGCTCTTCAAAAGAGATAACGCCACGCGCCTCTCCTTTAGCGACTTTAATAGTCTCTCCAAATCGGACTGCGACATAACAAACGGCGGTCGCTTCGCGATTGGAAAAGTTTTCTAACATTCGTATCATCCCCTCACAACCCACAGATTTTTCAAACCACTTTACTAAAGCTCCGGGAAGTCCGTTCCATTCATTAAATATCAAGCCCGAATCTTCAACTAAAACGGGACCGTTTATGATTTCGTAAGCTTGATTTACTTTATGGGTAACCACTTCCGAAACATCGGGCGTTTGCATTTCAATCAAATCGTCAACCTCGCGAAGCTTTAAAGAGCAATCCAATATTTGGTTGGCTTCGCGCAGTTTATTAACGTTTCCGGTCACAAACGTTAAGTTCTCAAATAAGGATTTCTTTTCCATTTTTAAAAAAAATATAAACTATAATCATTAAGGCTAAAAGTTTAACACAATCACTTTTGGCTTTATACGGTAACCACAGCTGTCTCCACAGTCCTATTATTTTTTCTTATTTAGAAAAAACCAACTCTTCCCCTCCGAACTCTCTCAAGGTAATTCGATCGCATATCTTGCGTTTAATATCAATAATTGGTTATACTGACAAATTTACAACTTCAATAGAAAACTGGAAGAATCATGAAATTTGAACGGGTTAAACATTTTATTATTTTACTGACCGCCATCACATTTACTTCGGGTTGCGGAAACTTTTTCGAACATAATTCCGACGTTAAAGCTCGAGAAGCTTTAATAAAACTTATAAAAGCGCAGGATCAATTCTATAAAGAAAACAAATCTTACGCCCGCCACATCAGCGCTATTGAAGACACAAAAAAAATCGACATCGAATACCATAAGGGTATTGTCTATATGGAAATTGAAGCGATCTACGATGAAGGTTATAGAGCCATAGCCTTACCGGCAGAGTCTACAACGGCTCGCGTATTCGCTTTTGACACAAAACAAAGCGGCTATTATGAGATGGGAGACGCAGAAGTTTCGCGCTATGTCTTAGGAGCGCTAAAACATATTCGCAAAGAACAAAGCTACAAAACCATTGCTGATTTTTCCTCAATTATTTTGTCGAGCGTTTTAATAATCTTTGGCTTAAAGTCATTCTTTAAAAATCGAAAGGAAAAACGATTCGGTATTTATTTAGCGTTTTTTCTTAGCATTTTTCCGTTGGCATGGTCTTTAGGAATATTAAACCACATGGATAAAGATACTAATTTATCCTGGTTAGTGCATTTTGGAGTGTTTGGCTCGCTTGCTCTTGCAATTTTTTGTCTATTATCTTGTATGCGTGAGTTTAAAGCTTTATTTCAAAGCTCCGAAGCGGCTTCCCTCACGGGCATTTATATTTCTATATCGATAACATCGATATTTTCACTTGGGGTCGTTGGCCACACTTTATTCACTTATTATTTTTTGTAGAAATTAAAAAATTATCAGTTTGTGAATTTAATTAAGAACCGCTTAACTAATACCACAATTAATTTTTGACGCTTCTTAGATAATCCGAAGCGTGACGATATGATTGACTCGAAAGCCGGCTCCTGAGGAATCTGGTTTAGCCTTTAAAACAAAGGACTCTCCATCTCGGGTTTTTTTGGGAACAAAGAACTTGATAGGACCTTGGAAGGTATTTAGAGTGAATACTTTATTTTTTTCAATATCATCTTTTAAAACTTTTTTCTCGTAAAACATATTGGTATTTCCAGAAGCGGCTTTGCCTGCTGGAATTACGCGAATATTCAAAAACAAATCGCCACGTTTGTCGTTAAAAAAACTTTTCTCTCCTTTTTCTGGAATTCTTAATTGAGTTTGATGCACAATCCCAGCGGGGATTTTCACTTGAAAACTATCGTGCGCAGTTTTAATTCGGATTATTCCGCCCTTTGAAGCTAAGGCCGAATCGACTGTTACTCCCTGACGAACCATTAAGGGAGCCCATTTGTTTTCATATTTGAATATTATTTCTTTAATTTTCTTTTTCCAATTCGGAGTGGGAGCTTCCGATCGTCTTACCTGTTTTTTTGCGGATTTTGGGGGTTTAGGAGGCGTTACAATTGGGTCGACAGAAGGATAAGCTTTACTAGGCCAACTTTTTGGATTGCGGTTTTTCTCCCATACACCTTTTATAGTTTCTTGCTTTTTATAATGACGGTCTAAAACCTGGTATGCTTGAGATATCTTTTTAAATCGCGATTCTAAAAAAGGGTCGCCAAAATTCAAGTCAGGGTGGTATTTCTTAGCTAACGTATAATACGAACGCTTCACTCGTTCCCAATTAGAACTCTGAGGTACTCTTAATATTTTGTAACAATCTAAAATATCCATAATTTATGGCATTCGTTACATTTTTGGTGCCAAATTCACCAAAAAAAATAAGTCACTAAAATTCAATTAGTTATACAAATTGATTTATTTTAAGAATTTCGCAAAACCAGGCAACTTTTTCCTATCCTCCTACAAATTAACCTAGCGGGTTTAAATTCAATAGGTTATATTAAGGAAATTTTTTCCAAAGAAGTCTGGTTATCAAGGAACTTTTTTCCTAAATTAAATATGCAAAATATAGTGGGCTTTCCTGAAGAGGAAATAAAAGAATTTATTGTGGAATTGGGTGAAAAACCTTTTCGCGCTTCTCAAATTCTAACTTGGGTTTATCATCATAAAGCGCGCGGTTTTGATGTGATGACTAATTTGTCAAAAGGTTTACGCGCTCGCTTGTCGGAAAACTTTTTCTATTCGCTGCCTCCTATTAAAAAGAAGTCCGCCTCTAGAGATGGAACCATCAAATATTTATTTGAATTCGAGGACGGCTCCGATATTGAAAGCGTTTGGATGCCTTCGGAAGGACGTAACACGCTTTGTATTTCAACTCAGGTTGGCTGCAGGATGGCTTGTACATTTTGCTTAACGGGGCAACTGGGTTTAAAGAGGAACTTATCGTCTGCAGAAATAGTGGGACAAATTATGGCGGTTGATCGCGATTTAGAGGAATCGGAGGAAAATCCGATTTCAAATATAGTGATCATGGGTATGGGCGAACCGTTGGATAATTACGAAGAACTAGTGAAGGCGATCCGTTTGATGGTTTCCCCGCATGCGATGAAAATATCCAATCGAAAAGTTACATTGTCTACTTCGGGGCTGGTCGACAAAATCAAACGATTTGCGGAAGAAGACTTACATGTCAACTTGGCGATATCGCTAAACGCCACAGAAAACTCTACTCGCTCCGATATCATGCCGATTAACAAAAAGCATACTATTGAAGAGTTAATGGAAACTTTGAGAACTTATCCTCTTAAAGCGACACGTAGACTGACCTTCGAATATGTATTGCTTGGAGGAATTAACGACTCGCACGAAGACGCCGTCCGATTAGGTAAAATGTTGCATGGCTTCAAATGTAAAATAAATTTAATTCCCTTTAACTCTTTTGATCGTTCCGATTTTCAAACTCCTCACGAAAATCGAGTAAGTCAATTTCAAGATTATTTACTTGCCCGCAACTTCACGGTTTTTGTAAGGAAAAATCGAGGAACAGATATCTTGGGCGCTTGCGGTCAATTGGCCGCCGAATCGTTTTCCGCCGCTTAATAAACTCTTTACCCCTCAGTCAACCAATCATGACGCAACTAGAGCATCACGATACAATCCTAGATTTATCGGTGGTCGTCCCCGTTTATAACGAAAGAGAAAATTTAGTTTTTCTGGAAGAAGCTATTGAGAATGCACTAACCAAAACCGACCTTAAATACGAAATTATATTTGTAGACGACGGTAGCGTGGACGATAGCGCAAATGTTATCCTTTCGTTACGCAAACAAAATCTTAAAATTAGATTAATTAGACTTGCCTCCAACTCTGGCCAAACCGCTGCATTTGGAGCAGGTTTTTTAACCGCAACTGGAAATTGTGTTGCGACCCTGGACGCCGACCTTCAAAATGATCCAGCAGATATTCCTAGACTACTAGAAAAGATTGGAGAGTTTGACGTTGTCTGCGGATGGAGGTTTAAGCGAAAAGACACTTGGCTCAAACGAACTTCATCTAAAATTGCAAATTTGGTTCGCAATTTTGTTAGCAAAGATGAGATTGAAGACACCGGATGCTCTTTAAAAGTATTCCGTAAAGAATGTCTGGAATCCTTAAAGCTTTTCCAGGGAATGCATCGTTTTTTCCCAACGTTACTGAAAATGGAAGGTTATAAAGTAACGCAAGTAAAAGTCGCGCATAACGCGCGCAAATTTGGGTCTTCACATTACAACATACGCAATCGAATATTCACATCGCTGGTAGATTTGCTAGCAGTTCGCTGGATGCAAAAAAGAAAACTTAAGTACCAAATAAAAGAGAAAATGTAACGATATGACCGTTACTCATTAAGCTATCCTCGGTTTGATTGGCTAAGGCTGCTTCTTTATGAGATTTTTGATATAATGGGTTGTTTCGGAAAAACGCGACGAAAGCGTCATACCGCATGCATTTTGGTATTTTAGTATCGGCCGAAACGCCATTCTTATTTGTTATTCAATCCACAAGGAAAACCTATTTTTTTATTATGGCAAAGCGTAGGTTCAGTTATTTATATTTGAAACTTGATATTAATATCGCGGGAAAACTAAACCCCTAGTATAGGAAATTAAAAATGGCCGCTTTGAAAATTAGACTTATTGGATTAGCCCTTATGGTGTTGGGCGGCTTTCTTTTTGTTTGGGCGGTGCGTGATATTGCCGCTGAATGGCCACAAATCTTTGTCGGTCTCAGTTCGGTATTTTGCCTATCAATGGGTTTCGGTATTTTGATAATGCCTTTAGAAACTAACTCCGAAAACTCCGACACAAAACCTAGTCCACCCGTTTAAAAAAACTTTTCTTTTTGGTTTATTTAATCCTCTTTTAACCTCTTTAATTCTTCGTAATACTCGCTTTTTTTCAAGAGACCTTTTTTTTCCAGTATATTAATCAAAGCTTGAAACTTTTGATCTTCATCAGAAACATCGGGAATATCCAATCGTTCGTCGCTAAGATCTTCTTCAACGTTAAGACCATCTTCCTCATTAGCGTTCAACTCAGTGCTCCAATCGTCTTCAAGACCTAACGCCCTACCAATAACTTCAGAGAGGTTATGAAAATCTATCGGCTTAACCATATGCGTAAAAGCGCCTTCCGACAAACATTTTTTGGTAATTTCCAAGGACGCTTCGCCAGTTGTCATAATCACGGGAATTTGAGGTTTTTTAGTTTTAAACATCTTTAAAACCTCAACTCCATCAATCTCGGGCATGTTAATATCGAGCAAAACGACTTCTGGATTAAAACTCACAAACATTCTCAAAGCCTCTTTACCGTCTCTGGCCTCCTTAACTTTGCAGTTCATTTCCCGCTCAAAAAATCCTCTGAGCATCGTTAAGGTTTGAATATCATCATCGACGATCAAAATTTTTTTCCCCGCCAGTCCAGACACTTAATTTCATCTCCTAAAAATAAAACTATTTACCAGTTGATAGCTCTATTTTAAGCTATAATTAATTTCAATTAATAGCTTAATATTTCCGTATTCTTAAAAAAATAACCCGTTTAAAGTTTAATTATCAACTCTTTCCATCTTATGGAAGATTTGAAATAAATAGAAATTAGGTTTTTCCCTATTTGTTTCACTATGTTAAAATGGATATCAATTTCTCCATGAAATTCATATAACTTGGCAGAAAGTATTCTTCCTTTGTAATCAAAAACAAGTTTTCTCGACTAATTGTTGTTTTTCAGTTCATTTTTTTCTCAAACGCTTAATCATCTCGACGTCTCAATGGCAAATCCACCAAAAATCACAGATTTTGCGGCTAAATTAAAAGTTTCGGAGATTGCGATTAAACGAAACTCTATTGAAACTCTCCAAATCAATTTAGGGAAGTTGTGTAATCAAGCGTGTAATCATTGTCATGTTGAAGCGGGGCCCAATAGATCCGAAATTATGGAGTTACAAACGGTTGATCGGATATTAGAACTTTTGGCTGAAGAACCGCAAATTCATACCGTCGATCTAACCGGGGGAGCTCCCGAACTAAACCCGCACTTTCGTTATGTGGTCAAAAGCATAAGAGAAATGGGTAAAAATGTCATTAACCGTTGTAACCTCACAGTTTTATTTACTTCGGGCCAAGAAGATACCGCGACATTTTTACGCGATCAAAAAGTTCAAGTCGTCGCTTCGCTTCCCTGCTATTCAAAGGAAAATGTTGATAGCCAACGAGGAAACGGCGTCTTTCAGGAAAGTATTAAAGCCTTAAAGCTTTTGAACGGTCTGGGCTATGGAAAACCTGAAACAGGTTTATCGCTTAATTTAGTATATAATCCTACAGGAGCCGATTTACCGGGAACTCAAAAAGAACTAGAAAGCGATTATAAGTTAAGACTAAAAGAAGACTGGGATATTGAATTTAATCGTTTGTTTGCTTTAACCAATATGCCTATTAAAAGATTCGCCCATTATTTAACCCGAGAGGGTTTGATGGACGATTATTTTCAACTTTTAGCGGATAACTTTAATCGTCAAGCCGCTAAAGAAGTTATGTGTACTGGTTTGGTTTCCATTGGATGGGATGGTCAAATTTTCGACTGCGATTTTAATCAGATGTTGGATATTCCCGTTGGATGGAAAACTCGATCCATATGGGATATAAATCGTTTTTCAGGCTTAGATCAAAATATCGCCTTAGACAACCATTGTTACGGTTGCACTGCCGGATCGGGAAGTTCATGCGGCGGGGCTTTAGCATAAAAACCATTATGCTTTACTGAATTGCAAAAAATTTCTTAACGCTATTTTAACAATTCTAGTAAGAGCGTAAAAAAATTAGTTAACGAAATATGAAACTTGGATTTGGCGGCAAAAGCTCTCCAAAAAATCAAGTAGTGACACATTTAAAATTCCTTTATCCGAACCAAGGAGACCGTTCGTGAACAAAATCGCTCAAATCCAAAAAGATGTTCAAGAATATTACGGACAAGTTATTCAAAAAACCGACGACCTGAAGGCAAAGGTTTGTTGTCCTGTTGATTCTTTACCAGACGAACTCAAACCATTTCTAAAAAATATTCACAATGAAGTTCAAGAAAGATTCTATGGATGCGCATCTTCCATTCCGCCACTTTTAGAAGGACTCACTATTCTAGACCTAGGCTCTGGTACCGGAAGGGATTGTTATTTATTTTCTCAATTAGTTGGACCTGAAGGCAATGTCATTGGCGTGGATATGACAGACGAACAATTAGCCGTTGCCAATAAATATATCCCTTACCATATGGAACGTTTCGGTTATTCAAAACCAAATGTGGATTTTAGAAAAAGTTGTATTGAGGATTTAAAATCTGTGGGTATCGAAGATAACTCCGTTGATTTAATTTTCTCCAATTGCGTATTAAATTTATCTCCAGACAAAGAAAAAGTTTTTAGCGAAATATTCCGCGTTTTAAAACCTGGCGGGGAATTATATTTCTCCGACGTTTACGCAGGTAGAAGGGTTCCAAAACATCTACAAACCGACCCCGTTTTAGTCGGCGAATGTTTAGGCGGAGCTCTCTATTTGGAAGATTTTCGACGCATCATGCAAAAGGTGGGCTTCTTAGACTTCCGCACCGTAAGCCAAACTCGCTTAGACGTCGGCAATCCAGAAATCGAAAAGAAAGCGGGTATGATCGATTTCTATTCAACCGTTTTCAGATCGTTTAAATGCAACCTAGAAGATATTTGCGAAAACTTTGGCCATGTTGCCTACTACAATGGGACGATTCCAGGCCATCTCCACGAATTTGAATTAGACGACCATCACCTTTTTAGAACAGGAATGCCTGTTCCAATTTGTGGCAATACCACAAATATGCTAAGCGAAACTCGTTACAAAGAACATTTCAAAATTGTGGGAGACTTTTCTACCCACTATGGTCCTTTCGATTGCACTCCCGATCCAATAAAGAAAGACTATGATAATTCAGGAGCTTGCTGTTAAACTATTAAGTATTAGTCAAAACAATCCGATCAATGGATTGAGTCATATTTTCATTTCCTTTTGAAAAAAGTAATCTAAAAAAACCAAGTCACTAAAATATGGATAGAAGAGCTTTTTTAAAGCGGATGGCCGGTGTTGGTCTCGGTTTAGCCGCTACTAGCGTGGCGTTGCCTACTTCGGCAAAATGCAAAGTAATTTCCCCGGTCAGCGACCTGATTGCAAATAATTATCTTGATCAAAGAATCAAAATTGAAATAGAAAAAATAAAATCCAATAATCCCAAGCTACGCCTTGGCGAAACGCATTGTCATTCTACCTTCTCAGACGGCAACTTTCCCATTCAGCAAATCATGGAACGTTCTGCGTCTTTGGGGCTGGATTTTCTAGTCGTTACAGAACATATCATTCCAAGGTACTACTCTTTAGAAAACTCATTACAATCCTTTAAAGAAAGACTACGGGTTTTCGAAAATTGGAAATTAAAAAATACGCCTCGTATCAATATTTATCCGGCTTTTGAAATTAGCACATTACAAGGCCATTTAATTTTGGTTTTTCCTCCCCATTTTCTTAAGGAAAAATACCACAGAGAATTTAGATCTCAATTTTCAAAATATAACCATAAAATGGACAACATGGATACGATAGCTCAACTAGCGCAACCGTTTGGAGGAGCTTCTATCATTGCGCATCCAGAAATAGAACGGAGCTACCCCTTCGGCGCTCCAATGGACTTTATAAAACAAAACTTGGTTGGACTTGTCGATGGAATCGAAGACGTCAGTTCTGGCCATGGTTATGATAAAGACTATTCCAAAGAATTAAACCTGTCCTCTGTCGGATCTAGCGACGACCATTTTAATTTTACGATTGGAACCACAGCCACAGCCTACGATGGCGCGCGTTATACAAACCTCATTACCGCTTTAAAAGCTAAAGCGACAAAAGCCATTAAAGTTGAAGACTCCTTGCGCGACGTTATCACTGCGGCCCGAATGATTATTTAATGAAAAATGAATTCTAAACTTTCCAATTTTTCAAAAGACGATACTCTTCATTTTTCCTTTCTTGAATCTCCCGTAGACTTAATAGGATTGGCCGGTAGTTCCAAAGGATTGATCCGATTAAAACTAGGATTAAAAGACCCCAGCCCTTTTATCGAATATATCGAAACTCAATTTCCAGGTTCCTGGAGCGAGAAAGCTTCTCCTTTTAAAGAAATCAAGTCGCAACTGCGGCTTTACTTTAAGAGTAAGATTACAAAATTTAATTTTAAGGCCGACCCTAGAATTGGCACTCCTTTTCAAAAAAAAGTTTGGACTGGATTAAGAAAAATTCCATTTGGCCAAACAAGAAGCTATGCATGGCTGGCTCAACACATTGACAATCCGAAAGCTTGCCGAGCGGTTGGCAACGCCAATGGGAAAAATCCAATTTCTATCCTTATCCCCTGCCATAGAGTTATTCGAGAAACGGGCGCTTTGGGCGGTTATACTGGGGGCATTTCCTACAAACAGTTTCTATTAAACCTAGAACAAAAATCTAATGGGACTCTATAGCGCAAAAGCGATCGTTTTGAGGACCATCAATCTATCCGAAACCGATAAACTAGCGATTCTTTTCACGGAGCAATACGGCAAAATTAAATGCGCCGCAAAAGCCGCCAGGAAAGTTAAGAGTCGATTTGGAGCGGCTCTTGAACCTTTATCCTTTATTTCTGTTATTTATTTCGGAAAAGAAAAACAAGAAATTTTCAATCTTAACCATAGCGATGTAATAAGATCCTTCCATTGGCTGAGGGAAGACTTTTCAAAATTTTATACGGCAATTTATTTCAACGAACTCATGGACAATCTCATTCAAGAAGGGCAACCTTCACCTGAGTCCTTTCGTTTTCTTCTAGATGCGTTTGAAGCTTTAAAAAACACCACCGAATTGGAAACATTGCGCCGACTATTCGAGATACGTATAATGGCTCTTTCCGGATACTCTCCCAGATTGAATCAATGCCTTTCTTGTCCTAGAATTCCCGAAGGCAATTTATTAGGTTTCAGTTTTCGCATGGGAGGGGTCGTTTGTGCAGCCTGTTTACGCAAAACACGCGTTGAGATCAATATTCGCGCAGGAACGTTAAACTATTTAAAAAAACTGATGGATATGGATATTCAACATTGCCAAAGATTAAAAATTCCTAAAACTCTTGAAAAAGAAATAGAGAGCGTTACCCATCGATTAGTTTCCTATAACTTAGGCAGAGAATTGCGCTCTTATCCTTTCATCAAACAAATGGCGTCTCTTTAAATAAAATCAAAATGGATAATAACTATGAGCAAAGAAATTATTAAAACAGATCAAGCTCCAGCCGCTATAGGCCCCTACGAACAAGCGCTTCGCATAGGAAACTTGGTATTTAGTTCGGGACAAATTGCTCTCGATCCTAAAACCGGTAATTTCTTGGCTGGAGAAATTGAAGAAGAGACAGAACAAACGCTTAAAAATATTCAAGCTATTATGGAAGCGGCCAATATGAGTATGAAAAATGTCGTTAAAACCACCGTTTATTTAGCGGACATGAATCACTTCGCTAGGATGAATGGTATTTACGAAAAATTCTTTGGGGAGAGTAAACCCGCTCGCGCCTGTGTCCAAGTTGCGGCGTTACCAAAAGGGGCTAAAGTCGAAATGGACGTTATCGCCGCAGACTAGACATGGCTAATAAACAAAGCGAAAAAAAGGCAGCTGGAATTTTTAGCAATTTCATGACAATTATTGGAGTTGTGACCGTTGGAGGAATCTTGATCGCTTTCTTCAACGCAGCGCCAAAGCTAAGCCAATCGGAAGCTCACACAACGGCAAGCGTTCCCAAAGACTGTCTGCAATGCCACATGATCAAAATTGAACAAGCCCCCATCATGCCGCATCGACCTATGGAATATTGCGGCTTCTGCCATCACAAAGCAGAAACGCCCTCTCCACATTAATTTGGTTCTAAAATTTTAAGCGAAAATCTTTCCGACGTATCCAATCGTTTCATCGGAAGATCTACCGGTTACTTCGGGCAATACTTCCGCAATATTATTCCATCTCAATTCCGAATCGTCTGGCATTTTGTCGATGGCCTTTTGAATATTGCCCATACCTGCGTTATAAGCCCCCGCCGCTAATTTCCAAATTTCGTCAGAATTGGCTCCTTTAGAACGATATAAATTCTGCAATCGATCTAGATAATTTGCCGACGCGTCTAAATTAGATTTAGGGTCCCAAACAGAGCCTGGAGAGTTATCATCGTCAATTCTTAAACCCAGCTCTTCCGCCGTTTTTGGCATCAATTGCCCTAGCCCCATTGCTCCTTTTGGGCTTTTAGCCGAAGGATCAAAGTTTGATTCGCTTTTAATTAATTTCAGAAAAAAAGATTCTGGAATCCCGTATTTTTTGGCTGTGTCTTTAACTAAAGAAAGGATATCGATATCTTTTGTAGTTTCATTTTCCAACGTCTCTGGAGCGGATATTTTGGAAGCTTCTTGCATGCCATAGGCTTTATCAATTCTGGATGGAGAAAAGGCTTCTTTTCCAAAATTAGAGGGGTCGCCTAGGCCCTTAGTCATACTGTTCAAAATCCAATGATGACTTTGAAAGGGATTGATACCGCCCATCTCGCTGGTTTTTTCTGAAGAACCGAAAACTTGTAACGCTTTTATTTGAGAATCTCTCAAAAACTTTTGGAAGTCCACTTTATCAGGCTGTGTTTGCATAGTACGTTGACCTGAAGTCAATGCATTCTTAGCGCCGATAGTGTGATCTGGAACTCTGAACATGGCTAATCTCCGTCGAAATTTTGACAGTTTTATCTCTTATTAGTCATAAGAGCAATCGCCGTGCCATTTTTAATTTGACGGAATTAACTCGTTCTATTTCATGAATTCAGCCGCTTGTTGTTCAGCCATGTATGAGCTTCGAACTAGAGGACCAGCTTCTACATGCTCTATGCCTAGGGACTCTCCAATGGATTTATATTCGTCAAATTTTCCCGGCGGGATGTATTCAACAACCGCTAGATGTTTCATCGAAGGTCTAAGATATTGTCCAAGAGAAAGAATTTTGCACCCAACGCTAACCAAATCTTTCATAGCTTGGATAACTTCTTTTTCAGTTTCCCCCATTCCAAGCATCATCCCGCTTTTTGTGATCAACCCATACTGAGAATTTGCAATCTCTAGCGTTTTTAGGGACCAGTCGTACCTACATTGAGGTCTCACAGAAACTTGAAGAGAAGCAACGGTTTCTAAATTATGTGCCAACACATCGGGACGCGCCTCGCAAACTTTACCAATATGCTCTTCGTTACCTTGGAAATCAGGAATCAAAGTTTCTATTTTTAATTCGGGGCTTTTCTGTCTGATTCTCGTTATGGTCTGCGCCCATTGATCCGCTCCTCCATCCGGCAAATCGTCCCTATCAACGGAAGTTATGACCGCATACTTTAGATCTAAAAAGGACAACATATCCGCAACTTCTTCTGGCTCGTCTTCTCTAGGAGCTAGCGGGCGTTCGGTTAAAACATCGCAAAATTGGCAAGCCCGGGTGCACGCATCTCCTAATATCATCAATGTCAGCGTTCCCATATCCCAACAGGTTCCCACATTTGGGCAAGACGCAGATTCACAAACGGTATTCAGTCCATAACGTTTTAATAACGCTTTCAATCGGAAATAGTTTCGACCGCTTGGTAATGGAGCTTTTAACCAATCGGGTAATCTTCTTTGCTTGCTTGCTTCATGCTCGCTATTGGCGCTTTTTTCATTTTTTTCCATTTATTAAAACTAACTAAAGGTTTATCATTAAGCAAATGAAGTCCCAAACTAGAGTGGGGACTAAATCTTATTGTTATAATAATTCGATCCGCTTCCTTATGAAACTAAAAACCCCCAGTTTAATTTTCTTTATCATATTTTCTTTAGCGCTTGGAACTTACGGCGCATGGTATTTTTCTACTCTCGAATCCCTTTCTCGAACGTTAAAGGATCTGACCTCTATGCTTTTTTTGGGAAGCGGACTCATCTGCGCCGGGATTTTTATAGTTGCGGTTTTACGTCGAATGGAAGGCGATAACCCCAATGAAAATTCTGAATCTCAAGCCCCTTAAGCCTGCGAGTTCTTTGTGCTATCTCGATTAACTTTAATGACGACTATCGACAGATATATAATAAAAGAACTCATCAAGGTATTTACTTTAAGCGTCGTAGCCCTCACCGCTATTCTTTTTCTCGATAAAATCCTGTTTCTAACCGAACTTATAATAAATAAAGGCGTTGAATTCACTGAAGTATGCTTGATGATGTTATATATTTCTCCAGCATTCTTGGCCCTTACCATACCCATGAGCGTAATGGTTGCGGCTGTAGTGGCTTTTAGTCAGTTTTCGGCAGATAGTGAGTTGGTTGCAATGAAAGCCAGCGGGTTCAGCTTTCTTAGGCTGATGAGACCTGTTTTGGTTTTCTCAGTTGCCGCCTATATTGCGACTAATTTTATTATGTTCTATGCCTTGCCTTGGGGAAACCAGTCGTTTAAACAAATCATCTACGATATTTTACAAAACAGAATCAACTTCGATATCAAGGAAAACGTCTTTAATAAGGATTTTGATAACTTAGTAATTCTGATAGAAAATAAAGAAAGCGACCATCATTTAAAAAAAATTTTCATAGCGGACTCCACTCAAACTCAAACGCCAAAAGTCATTCTTGCAGAAGATGGGAAAATTGTATCGGACCCTCAAACCCTGCGAATTCAATTAAATTTAACCAATGGAACCATTCACGAGTTAAGCGAAAAAAGAAGACATTATCAAATACTAAAGTTTGACCGGTACGACCTTACTTTAGCTCTTCCTAAATCCCAAGATCTGCAAAGAAAAGCTATGAAAGGCAATAGAGAACTCTCATTTACCGAACTTAGGGATAAAATTAATCGCCTAAAAGCGGAAGGTTCGAAAACAAATTATGAAGAAGTTGAATTGAGTAAAAAATTCTCCCTACCTTTTACCTGTCTTCTATTTGGCTTTATTGGCGCTCCTCTAGGGGTTAAATCTAGCCGATCGGGAAAATCTGGCAGTTTTTCCATTAGCGCCGTTGCAATTCTAGTTTATTACGTGGGATTGATATCGACCCAGAATTTGGGAAGCCTTGGAAAAATTAACCCGTTAATTTCTGTATGGATACCCAATCTTATTGCCCTAGTAGTGGCTTACTATTTAGTTTCTAAAATGCATAAAGAAATTCCATTCCGCCTTTTAAATCACATTGAAGATTTTTTCGTTATCAGCTTTCAAAAAATTAAAGCCTTGTATATCGCAAAATTTCAACCTTTACCATCGCGTTCAAACCCAGCCAGAGTTGTGGGTAAACGACAAAAGAAAATTGACCAAACCACTCGCGGAATACTAAAAGGTAAAATTGCCAAACTAGGTTCAGACAAAATCCTTCAATAACCCCTCCATTTCCTTTTATCTCCGAAAATACGTTTTAAGATCTTCTTCTTACAATTACACTTTTGCCTTCCTAAATTATTTCAACAGAAAATCGGGATCACCGAATGCCCTCCCATCTTATGCTATCAATACGTTACGACAACCTTTTGCTGACTTTTATAGCATTTTCCAAAAAAAAGAATACTTATTAAGCGCTTCAAATTAAACCACTTTTTAAGCTAGTTAGAAAAAGCCTTTAAATTTCAATGTAAATCAAATAATAAAAAAAGGTATACTCTTTGCAATTATACCTGTTAAAGATCTTAAATAATCCTAACCAAATAATTAGTGTCATTTTTGCGATCAAAAAAAGTTTACAAGCAAAACAAAATTTTACTAGTAACAAAATTTTTATCTCAAAAAGACAACATGAAACTAGAAAACTATTCTAATTAAAACCCCACTCTATCTTGGCAGTAGCTAAGACATTATTTTAATCACATTTTTATTTTCTAGAGGTTTGTTTTGAAAACAGGTTTTGTAAAAAGAGTATTGATAATTAATCCACATCCCATCTATAGAAAGGGATTAAAAAAAGTTTTATCGTCTATCAATAACGGAACAATTTATTTTGAAGAAAACGATGGGACACAAACCCAAAATAAAATTCAAAAAAACTATTATCAAACAATTATTTTGGATATGTTTTACTTAGGGGATAGAGGATTTAGTTTAATAAAAATGATAAAGGAGGTTGATCCATCTTTACCAATCCTCGCTTCAGGGCTGTTTTCTGAAGAAGAGTTCGTTCTTCAAAACTTTAAAACCGAAGTTGATGGATATGTCGACAATTTAACCTCTCCAAAAATATTAGAAGAAGCCCTTTTAAAAGTAATGCAAGGGAAAAAGTTTTTTAATCAAAAAATCATTGATAAAAATTTAAATATCTCGTCAAATAAATCACAAAATCCTCAGCATTCCAACCTTTCGAAACGGGAACTCCAGATTTTCACTTTAATTGCCCAAGGAAATAAGACTTCCGAAATCGCACAAAATTTGGATCTAAGTTGGTCTACCGTTAGCACACACAAGGCAAATATTCTTCGGAAGATGAAAATGAAAAATTCGGTGGAACTAATTAAATATTATTTGCAACACTGGGTTGGGTGAAAACTGTATTAAAAAGCCTAAAAATCAATTTTTTATATAAAAGGATAAAACTCCTAAAAATCTCCACTTGCTTTAATTCTCCTCTTTCAGCGCTTTGGACTTCTTGCCTTAGGTATTCTCCTCGGCGACACTTTCCTAAAATTTATTCGATGTAAATATTGAAGTAATTCTATATTAATTTTTGTAAGAATTTCTTATATTCAACATCTGATCAATTTATCGATAAACAAATAATGGATTCGCTATTTTAATTATTTTAGAAGAAAGAAGTCTTTATTAGGTTTAGGAGTTTTATTTTTATATGGTCACGTTTAGATAAAGAAACAAAACCCTTAGCTAACTTCGGATGAATAAAATTAATTACTCTATAAACTAAATTATATGCCTTCAAAAAAGATTCTTCTTGCAGACCCCCATCAGGTATTTAGAAAAGGTCTTATTTCCGTACTTTTGGAAAATCAAGAATTATCATTTGAGATAGACGAAACTCATTCCATAGATCTCAAAACAAATATCAAAGGAGAAAAATACGACGCCATTGTTATGGATCTTTTCTTCCCAGAAAAATGCGGTTTCGATATTATTAGAGATGTTAAAAAATATTTTTCATTTCCAATTTTGACAATGAGCGCTTATTCAAATGAAACGTTTGGCATACGCGCTTACAAGGCGGGAGCTCAAGGTTATTTCAATAAAACTCAATCCATAGAAGAAGTTTTGGAAGCGTTGAAAGAAATTCTGAAAGGAAATCAATATTTTAGCGCAGACATCATCAACAAAATCAAACACACAACACAGCCAATCGAATATGATCAATCATTATCCATTTTAACTAACCGAGAACTTCAGATTCTTTGCCTTTTTGCATCCGGTTTTCAAACCACCGAGATTGCAAAAAAACTTTTCGTAAGCATGGCAACGGTGAGCACTCATAAAAAAAATATTTCAAAAAAAATAAAGCTAAATCACGAATCAGAGTTACTACAATTCTCTTTAAGTCATGGATTAGGCTTAAAGAGAATTGACATTTAAACTCTGGGCTTGAAAAATTTCTAACCTCATTAATTCAGACCATTCATTTAGCTAACAGGAAAAAAATCGTTTTATATTAAGCTCACTTCTCTAGCCCTTTTTTAAAATAAAAAAGCGGCCCCAAAATCAAGCAACATATTTGAAAAAATTCAAATAACCATCAAAATAAATCCTCATCGCAAAAATTCCGGCTAGATTCCCCCCCTATTTCCTACCTATTTTTCACTGGTTGTTTTACCAATTGGCATACTACATAATCAATTCTTAGACTTAGAGAACTATTCTTTTTTGCTAATTTAAAATCACATAAGCGATTAATAAGACCAGATGCTTACTCAAAGGATTCTTCTTGCAGATCCACATCAAGTATTTAAAAAAGGTCTTATTTCCGTACTTTCAGAGGATCAAAAGTTTTCATTTAAAATAGATGAAACTGATGAAATATGCCTCAAAACTAATTTTAAGAATGAGAAGTACGACGCAATAATCATGGATCTTTTTTTCCCAGAAAAACCCAGTTTTGACATCATTAGAGATATCAAAAAACATTATAAGATCCCTATTTTAACCATGAGTCTTTATTCCAATGAAACTTTTGTCCTACGCGCTTTTAATGCGGGAGCTCAAGGTTTTTTCAATAAAACACAACCAATAGAAAAAATTTTAGAAACAATTGGACAATCCTTAAATGGAAACAAACATTTTGGTTCGCATACTATTAACAAAATAAAAAATACAAAACAACCAATTAAGCCTGAACTGACTTTAGAGATATTAACTAACCGAGAGCTTCAAATTCTTTGCCTTTTTGCTTCAGGTTTTCAAACTGCCGAGACCGCGAAAAAACTTTGCATAAGCATGGCAACAGTAAGTACCCACAAACGAAATATTTTAAAAAAAACCAAATTAAATCAAGAGTCAGAATTACTTCAATACGCTCTAAAACATGGACTGGGTTTAAAGACAGTAAATATTTAGTTCTTAGCGCTTAACTCTAAAAATTATTTTACTTAGCTTTTGTTTTCAGCCATCGCTTCCTATTTAAAACTCTTCAAAATTTTCCCAAATAAAGTAACTTTTGATTCATTTGACAACCTGTTATTCTGGCTTATATTAAAAGAAAGTTTAATTACTGGAAGATAACTCTTTCAAATTGGCTTAATCGTTCGAATTGGTAACAGTGGAGGCGGCGATGCAAATTAAACTCTCATTATTTTTTCCAGTTTTTGTTTCTAGTTTTTGTTATTCATTGATAGTTATCCCACCAGCCTTTCCCACCGAATCTGGTATCCGCCTTCAAAATGCAGCTAAATATATTCATTCGGTAATCGAAGCAAACCGAACTATTTATTCAGAATACATTGTTGAAAGAATGGAAAAAACGGTCGGTTTAAAATCTACAGAAAACTGGAAACAAGAAAATGCATTACCTTTACCCGCGCAATTCCTGGCATTATCTTCACAAATTGTAAATGGGAAAAACTTGGGTTTAGATTATCGACTGCTTAGTCAATGGCCTATCAATCCCCAAAACAGCCCCAAGTCTGAAATTGAGAAAACAGGATTAGAAAAGGTGTCCAGCTCTTCAAAGACTCCCTATTTCAAAATCTTCTCTAATAAAGGAGATCGGTTTTTTAAGGCCATTTTCCCTGATATCGCGGTAACCAAAGCTTGCGTTAATTGTCATAACAACCACCCCAATTCTTCGAAAAAAGATTTCAAGCTTGGAGATGTTATGGGAGCAATATCCTTGAGTATACCTATTGGCAAAAACTTAGGATCGGACGAAAATATTAATATTCCTCCTGAAACCGTGTCTGATTACATCCATGCAATAGTCGAGGCGGACCGAACCGTTTATTCTGAACTAATCGTCAATAGGCTCCAAAAAATCAATGTTGCATTTGCCTCGGAGAACTGGTGGGAAGAAGACGCTTTGTTATTGCCCGCTCAATTTTTACTTAACGCATCCGATCTAATTATCGACCGAATGCGCAACGGACTAGATTTCAAACTCATCAGTCTTTGGCCTATCAATAGAAGAAATGGAGCGGCAACAAAATTTGAAAGAAAAGGGTTAGAATATACAGTCATTCATCCATTAAGACCCTATATCGGAATCAATCAAGCGGCAGATAAAAAATATTTCCAAGCTATATATCCAGACTTTGCCGTGACTGACGCTTGCGTCCAATGCCACAATAACCACTCTCAAAGTCCTAAAAAAGATTTTAAACTGGGAGACGTTATGGGAGGCGTTCTCATCACAGTTCCCTTGATGAACTGAATAAAACCCGATTTTTTGACGCTATTAAGATTTCCAATAAACTTGATCCTCATTTTTTATCTCATTAGCTTCTTGACACCGTAAAAATTCGATCTTATTTATATCTTAAGAAATTTTGAAATATTTCCGTTAAATTTATTAAGCAGTTTGATAAGAACGGAGGAACCTTAAACATGATCAAAAAAGATATAATCAATTTATCCAAAGACACCACAGAGCTAGCGAGAGATTACAGAATTATTCTATTTGAAATCGCTAATGGCGGGAACGTTACCTTGTTAAATACCTATTCAAACGAAGACAAAAAAGATTTTTTGCTAAAAATCTATAAAGAGATGAAACCACATTTGAACTAATCCAGACTTATAGATACATTCGAAAAGCGGCAATTTAATTATTCAAAGAAATTGTCGCTCCAACATTTAACGATTTAACCCTCCCTATAATAATTTCGATTAATTTATAACCTCTTAAGGTAGCCATTCTTCAAATAGTTTAAAAAATTGAGTTTTATTCCCCTCGAATTATTGAAAAACACCTTATAAATTTTAAGAAATAAAGTTAAAATACTCTCCTAGCTTTGAATAGTAGTCAAATCAACATTTTCTATAATTACTGTCCTTATATTTTTATCTAGCCGATTTATTTTACGCCAAGACCTTGCCTTTTTCTGGAAAGCTGGTTAATAAAAGCTTGGTTAGTCAAAGCAACTCTTCCATTCTATAACGACTTTTCAAATTTAAATCTGTTATGAATCTCCGCTACATTCCTTCTTTAATTTTAATAGGAATATTTTACTTTTTTTTCCTTTTAACATCTCCTCTCGGAGTTTTTAACGATTGGATACAACCTTTGATTCAAAAGGGATTTTTCTCTATTACTCAAATAGACCCTGGAGACGATTCTGGTTATTATGCTTATATACGCTCAATATTCTTTGATGGAGACATAGATTTTTTTAACGAAGTCACCTTCGCTCACGCATCAAAGTTTATGTCCACAGGTTACGTGTTTAATAATTGGCAATTGGGACAAAGCGTCTTATTTTTTCCTTTTTTCCTCTTTGGGCATGTATTGGCATCCCTATTAAATTCCCTGGGTTATCCAATCTCCCTTGATGGATATTCCTTTCCTTACTATATGTCTACCGCTTTAGCGTCCCAGACTTATCTTTTCATAGGCCTTCTATTTACCTATAGAATCAATAGAAATTTTTTTGACACGACGGCGTCATTAATTGCGACAATTTCAGTTTGGTTAGCTACGTCTTTACTTTATTACACGTTTGTTAGGCAAAGGATGGCCCACACTACAGAGTTTTTTCTATCTGCCGCGTTTGTTTGGGTTTGGCTCAATAATCGCCAATCGTCAGATATTTTAAGACATGCTGTATTAGGGATGATTTTAGGCGTTTTGTGTATGGCCAGAGTGATCAACGTAGCTTTAGGAATTCTTTATGTTGTCGATCAATTAAATTTAGCGGGTTTGCTAGGAAAACCAGGGTCTACTTCAAAAAAAACGTTATTAATCAGGTTGGGGTATTTTTCCGGTTTCTGGTTTTTGACTTTTACTCCTCAACTTTTGACCTGGTATAAGATCGACGGTATTCCTCTGCCAGCTCTTCACGCCAAAATTGCTCAAAGCGAGACCTCGGCATTTTCAGTAGATAAATTATGGAGACATACTAAGGAATTCTTTTGGGGACAGAAGTGGGGCCTCATTTTTTCTTCTCCCCTGATCTTGGTGGGGACAATTGGTTTAGCGCTTTGGAAACCGCTCTCCCATTTAAGACTTGCCTCTACCTTTACTATTATGGGTTATTTCGCGGTTGTCATTTTGTTATTCGGTTATTTGGACGCTTATGAATATAGATACCTAAGCCCTGCATTACCTCTTATTTCTCTAGGGATTGCCGCAATTTTAAATAGTTCGCTCAAAAGTCTCTATTGGCGCTGGCCAGTCCTCATAGCCTTATTCACATTGATTATTATCCAATATTTTATTTTCGTTCAATACAAAATTTCTATTCAATATAATGATCCACAATTCATATTAAAAGCCCTAAGCGCTATTCCAGAAATTATTACTAACCGGCCATTTGCTTTACTAAGGTCCACAAACTTCATTACTTTATTCGTTGGGTCAATGCAAGTCGACTGGACTTATTTAGAGTTTTGCTATTTAGTATTCTTTCCTTTAACTCAATTGGTATTAGTTGTTTTCTTTGCATTTCTATTCTTTAGGAATAAAAAAACTAAAACTGAAAGTGGTTTTAAACCTTTCTATATTTTTGGTATCGCTCTTACCTGTGCCTTGAACTTTACCTTACTCATGGCCGCCCCCGCAAAATCAAAAGAAGAGATACAATCGCGATTGAAATATGAGAGCGTAAAAAAATTAGCTGAAAAAGCAAGCGCAGAGGGCAGGATTGAAGAATCCGTTAATTATTGGAAAAACACAATTCAACTAATCCCTAACTTTTGGATTCCTTATTTCAGACTCGGGGTACTTCTCACTGAAAACAATTACCCAGATAGAGCCCTTGAAATTTTACAAAAAGGCTACCAATTGCATCCCAAACATCCTGGGATTAATTTTTTTCTTGGTTTGAATTTTATGATTTTAGGAGATTACGATCACTCCGAAGACAATTTCAGACAAGCAATTAGATTAAGCAGAAAAAACCCGGTACCGTATGAGAGATTAGCTTATACACTGCACAAAAAAGGGAATTATAAAGAGGCCGAAAGTAATTATAAGTTGTCCATTTTACTTAATCCTCAATTTGCTATAGCACACCTAAATCTTTCAATTTTATTGACAGAATTAAAGCGTCACGAAGAAGCGGTCGGCCACCTAAAAACAGCAATTGCATTTGGCCTGAGAACTCCCGCAGTTATTGCTTTGGCAAGATCTTATAGAATAAGCCTTTAGAAACCAAATATTCGTTGGAAAAAAGAAGGTTTAGGAGAGGCCTCTAATACGCCATTTTTTAAATCGGCGATTAAAGCTTCTACTTTTTCGTCGCAAGTTTTTGGATCGGGGTTTTCGTCAATAGTTTTTACTAAAGCGCTACCGACAATAACGCCATCCGAAATTTCCGCCGCTTTTTTTGCTTGTTCTTGATCGGAAATCCCAAAACCAATTAAAACCGGCAATTCTGCCTTTTCTTTGATTTTGGAAACTTTTTCCTCAATTCCCTCTGCAAGCGACGACCTAACGCCAGTAACTCCCGTTATCGAAATATAATAAATAAATCCATCGCTCTGTTTTAAAACTTTCTCAACTCTGTCCGATGTGCTCGTGGGGGCAAGAAGATATATTATGCTGAATTCTTTTTCTTGAGCGTAAGCCGCTAGCTCCACGCCTTCTTCTGGAGGTAAATCGGGAATGATAACTCCATCCACCCCAGCTTTCAAAGCATCGTCAATGAATCGCTTATCTCCATAAGTAAAAATAGGATTGTAACTGCTCATCAGTACGATCGGCAATTGAGAGTTCTCTCTAATATCTTCAACCAATTTAATAATTTTCTTTAACGTCGTTCCTTCTTTCAATGACCGCAAGGCAGATTGCAAAATTACCGGGCCGTCGGCCAAAGGGTCGGTAAACGGAACGCCTATCTCTACTATATCCACGCCGCTTTTTTCTAAAACGCCAAACACTCGCTCTGTGGTTTCCATATTAGGATCGCCAGCCGTTACAAAAGCAACTAAAGCTTTTTGCCTTTTAGACTTAAGTTCCTGAAACCGCTTATTAATTCTATTCACAAATTTGCTCCCAACCTTTTGGCTACTTCGTTCACATCTTTGTCCCCTCTTCCAGAAAGGCAAACTACCAAAATTTGATCTGTTTTCATTTTTGGCGCTAACTTTTCAATATAAGAAATCGCATGCGCCGATTCCAAAGCTGGGATCAACCCTTCCTCGCGTGATAAAAGTTGAAACCCCTCAAGAGCCTCGTCGTCGGTAACAGAAACGTATTCCGCTCTTTTTATATCTTTAAGATAGCTATGTTCGCAACCCACTCCAGGATAATCTAATCCAGCTGAAATTGAATGCGCCTCGCTAATTTGACCATCATCGTCGTGAAGAAGGTATGTTTTCATCCCATGCAAAACGCCTGGTCTTCCTTTTGTCAAAGTCGCTCCATGTTTATCCGTATCGCCCCCATAACCTGCGGCTTCAACTCCAATTAAACGGACGCCTTCATCTTCAATAAACGGATAGAAAAGCCCCATAGCGTTGCTTCCACCGCCAACACAAGCTACGCAAGCGTCTGGCAATCGGCCCTCCGCTTCCATTATTTGTTTTTTAGCTTCTTCTCCAATTATTTTTTGAAAATCACGAACCATCATCGGATAAGGATGAGGGCCAACAACGGAACCGATTATATAATGAGTCGATTCTACCGTAGCAATCCAATTACGAATTGCCTCGCTTGTCGCTTCCTTTAAAGTCTTTGTTCCTGATTCAACAGCGGTAACCTTAGCTCCCAGCAATTCCATGCGAAAAACGTTCAACGCTTGGCGTTTTGTATCGACAGCCCCCATAAAAACCTCGCACTCTAACCCGAACAATGCCGCAGCGGTTGCCGTTGCAACGCCATGCTGACCGGCGCCAGTCTCGGCGATGACTCTTTTTTTACCCATCCGCAAAGTCAATAAAGCGCTAGCGATCGTATTATTGATTTTATGAGCGCCTGTGTGGTTAAGGTCTTCGCGTTTCAAATAAATTTTGGCTCCGCCTAATTTACGCGTTAGGTTCTCGGCAAAAAATAATGGCGAAGGTCTGCCAACATATTTTTCTAAATAATATGTCAGTTGCTCAATAAATTTAGGGTCTTCTCTGGCTTCTAAATAGACTTTTTCCAATTCGTCTAAAGCCGGCATCAATGTTTCGATGACATATTTGCCGCCAAAACTTCCGAAATGTCCCAACTCGTCTGGGATTTTAATTTTACTCATTAGTTTTCCCCTCTAGAAATACCTTTTGCCGCTTGAATGAATTTCCATACCTTATCTCTATCCTTTTGCCTTGCGGTCGATTGGACTCCGCTACTTACGTCGACAGCAAAAGGATTAACCTGTTTAACGGCCGCTGCCACATTTTTTGGATTTAATCCTCCGGCCAAAATAATAGGGCAGTTCTTCGCAACGTCCAATGCCAATTTCCAATCAAATGAAACGCCGCAACCGCCATGCGCTTCAGGAGACCAAGCGTCTAGCAAAATACTATCCAGGAAATAGTCTTTAATATCCGCTAACGACTCAGCGTCCTTAATTCGAAAAGCCTTAATAATTCTGCAATTAACTTGCTCTCTAAGTTTGTCGCAGTAGTCGGGGATCTCTTCGCCATGCAATTGAACATAATCTAGCTTGCAGGAATTCGCTATACGTTTAACAGTTTCAATTTTCTCGTCGACAAAAACACCCACTCGCGAAACAAAAGGAGGCAACTGAGCGGTTATGGACGAGGCAATATCCTCTTCTAAAAATCTCGGCCCTTTTTCAGAAAGAATGAAACCCAAAGCGTCGGCGCCGCATTGTGCGGCCCATTGAGCGTCTTCAAGATTAGTCAAACCGCAAATTTTTACCTTAACCATTGGTCCCCAAGAGCTCCTTGAGTTTTGCAGGTATGTTTTCGGCACGCATCAGGGATTCGCCAACCAAAAAGCAATGCGCTCCTAATTCCGCAAGTTCTGTAATTTGATCGCGCCCATTAATTCCGCTTTCGGAAACAATAATTTGCCCGGAATCAAAATTATTTTTTAACAACCTTCTGGTAATGCCAAGATCGGTTGTTCCATTTTTCAGGTTTCTATTATTAACGCCAATAATTTCAGCGTTAACAGACAAGGCCTTTTTTAAATCTTCCTCGTCATGAACCTCTACAAGAGCCGGCAACCCAAGTTCTTTTCCTAATTGAAGCAATTCTCTCAACAAACCTTCGTCCAAATAAGTCGCTATCAATAAGAAGAAATCAGCTCCAAAGGCTAGCGCTTCATATATCTGGTATTCGTCAAAAATAAAATCTTTACGAAGTAACGGTATATTAATTTGATCTCTTACATCGCTTAAAAACCTCAAGCTTCCGTTAAAATATTGCGATTCGGTTAAAACAGAAATTGCCGCCGCTCCATTTTTTTCGTAAATTTTAGCGAATTCCAGCGGATCGACACCGGGTCTTAACTCCCCTTTGAATGGAGTTTTTTTCTTAATTTCGGCGATAATTCTGGTATTGCCATCTTTTCCTTTTAACGCCGAAAAGACATTCAATAGTTCTCTTGGATTCCCTGCAATTTTCTCTTTTAAAGTTGCCAGCGGAACAGACTTTTTTGTTTCAATTATCTCCCTTTTCTTATTCTCGAAGATTTCGTCAAGTTTAGTCGCCATAAAAAACCGTAATAAAATTTATTCTGCCGATATGTCGACTAGCGCCTCTAGTTTCTTTTTGGCAGAACCTGAGTCAATTGATGTTTCCGCTTCTTTAAACCCGTCTTCCAACGACAACCCTTTAACGGCGGCTATCCCTGCGGCAGCATTTAAAAGAACCACATTTCTTTTAGGACCTTTTTCTCCATCCAATAATCTACGAATTACTTGAGCGTTGTTTTCTGGATCGCCGCCTTTTAAATCTTCTAAGCGGCACTTATCTAACCCAAAACGCTCGGGTTCAATATCGTAATTGGAAATTTTTCCTTCGTTTAATTCCGCCACATGAGTTTTGGAAGTCAAGGCGATTTCATCCAAACCGTCATGGCCATGAACTATAAAAGCTCGTTTCGAACCTAAATCTTTTAACACTTCCGCAAAGGGAATCAACCAACGCGGATCGTAAACGCCAATCACTTGATATTGAGCTCCAGCGGGGTTTGTTAACGGCCCCAATATATTAAAAATAGTTCGAATACCAAGAGCCTTTCTAACCGTTACGGCGTTTTTCATTGCCGGGTGCAGTAAAGGGGCGAATAAAAATCCAATACCTATTTCTTTAATACATTTTTCAACGGTCGCTTTACTCGCCTGTATATTAACGCCCAGCTTAGTCAAAACATCGGCGCTTCCAGAGCGACTTGATACCGCTTTATTGCCATGCTTGGCGACTGTCACTCCAGCTCCTGCCGCAACAAACGCCGACGTAGTGGAAATATTAAACGTATCCGCTCCATCGCCTCCAGTACCACAGGTATCTAATACTTTGTCGGCGTCAACCGAAATCTTTTCCGCTTTTTCTCGCATTACTTTTGCGGCGCCGGTAATTTCTTGAACGGACTCACCCTTCATTCGGAGCCCTGTCAAAAAAGCTCCCAATAAAGCGGGTTCCGCTTCGCCATTCATAATTTGGGTCATCACCTCTTCCATTTCGGATTCGGGGAGGTTTTTACCGTCGGTTATTTTTTTTAAAGCTTTAAGAATCATTAGTACACCAAAGTCAGGCGAAAGGCATTTCCAAAAAGTTCTTTAATAAATCTTTTCCGTGTTTAGTCAAAATAGACTCCGGGTGAAACTGCACTCCCTCTACAAAAAGTTCCTTATGTCTAATCCCCATAATTTCGTTTTCATGAGTTCTAGCGGTAACCTCAAAACAATCGGGTAAATCTTCATCCCTTACAATCAAAGAGTGGTAACGAGTAGCGACAAAAGGGTCCGGCAAACCTTTAAACAAGTTTTTACCGTCATGCTTCACCTCTGAAGTTTTACCATGCATTATTTTATTAGCCTTTGTAGCCTTCCCGCCAAACGCTTCCGCAATAGATTGATGCCCAAGACAAACACCTAAAAGCGGAACTTTACCCGAAAACTCTTTAGCTACCTG
Organism: uncultured Nitrospinota bacterium; assembly: GCA_964570665.1. Taxonomy (GTDB): domain Bacteria; phylum Nitrospinota; class Nitrospinia; order Nitrospinales; family JAJDAT01; genus JAJDAT01. The sequence goes on from CAZMZH010000001.1 coordinate 184,256, forward strand.
GATAGAAATACCCGCTTGGGTAGGAGTGCAAGGCCCCGGAGAAATAACAATTTTTTCGGGATTTAATTCCTTAATACCGTCAATCGATATTTTATCGGACCGAATCACTTTGATATCGGCCCCCAATTCGCCCATATATTGCACTAAATTGTAGGTAAACGAATCATAATTGTCGATCATCAAAATCATAAAATTAAACCTCGTTCAGCCAGCTCAATTGCCTTTAACAAGGCTTTTCCTTTATTCATTGTCTCTTCAAATTCTCTCTCAGGGTCTGAATCCGCTACGATTCCTGCCCCAACTCCTAAATAAGCGGAATTATTTTTAAATACAAGAGTTCGAATGGCGATTGCGGCATCCAAATTACCGCTAAACCCTATATAACCCACCGCTCCGCCATAAATACCGCGACGAGTTGGTTCGAGTTCGTCAATTATTTCCATAGCCCTAATTTTAGGAGCTCCGGAAAGAGTGCCAGCCGGGAATGTAGCTTTTAGCGCTTCAAAACAATTCATTTCCGCTTGCAAACGACATTGCACATTAGAAACAATGTGCATTACATGGGAATACCTTTCGATAGCAAAACTTTCGTTTACTTTTACCGACCCAATTTCAGCAACACGACCTAAATCGTTTCTGCCAAGATCGACAAGCATAATATGCTCGGCCAATTCTTTTTCATCGCTAAGAAGGTCTTCTTCCAACTTTTTATCTTCAGATTCGTTTTCTCCTCGAGGCCGAGTTCCAGCAATAGGTCGCGTTTCGGCGAAATCTTCTTCGACGCGAACCAAAACTTCCGGCGAAGCGCCTACCACATAAGTCTCTCCAAAGTTCAAATAATACATATAGGGAGAGGGATTCACGGTTCTTAAGGCTCTATAAATCGTAAACGGATCCTGCGCAACGTCAAACTTTAGCCTTTGAGCCAATACGGTCTGAATAACGTCGCCCTCTTTTATATAACCCTTAATCTTTTCTACCGACTTTTTAAACTCTTCTTTTTTAAAATTAGATTCAATCTTATCCGGGTCCATCCTTTTTCCTGAAGGTTTTGGAAAAGGAGCCGCTTTTAAAGGTTCAAGTAATTTTTTTTCGAGTAAGTCTATTTTATCAATTGCCTTTTGATAGGCGTCTTCTATATTATTATCTTGAATAAAAGCGTTGGAAACTATCTTTATCTTTTTAAAAATATCGTCAAATATTAAAAGCGTATCTGCGATGACAAAAACAGCATCCGGCAATTCTAAGTCGTCATCGGTATTATCGGGTAATTCTTCGAAATAACGAACCATATCGTAACAAACAAACCCAACCGCTCCTCCAGAAAACCTAGGCAGCTTTGGGTCTTCAACCGGTCGATATTTTGAAAGAATTTGTTTTAAATAATCCAACGGATGGGATTCTCCCGTTTCTTTAGATTCCTTTTTATCTCCCTCTAAAATTTCAACCGTGGAACCTTTTAAAGAAATAACTGTCGAAGGATCGCATCCTAAGAAACTGTAGCGCGCCCATTTTTCTCCTCCCTCTACGCTTTCAAGTAGAAATGAATAAGGCTTATCGCCCAATTTAAGAAATGCAGAAACCGGAGTTTCTAAATCGGCTAAAACTTCCTTATAAACTGGAATGAGATTCCCTTCTCGGGCTTTTTCCTTAAACTCATCTAAGGTAGGTTTATACATATACAAAAAAAGCACAGGAAACCTGTGCTATCGGTCCATTTGTAGGAGGGGAAACTGTCGTTAAAACAAGAAATTGTATATTATAATAGGGGTCTCGTCAAGATCATCAATAACCCCTCTTAGTTCTTTAAAATAAAGATTTCCATCCAAGCCAGCTTCCTTACTCCAAACTTTCTCGATTGAAATTAAAATTTTAGATCGTTAATGTTAAGATAAGTTATTAATTATTCCCTTCTAAACGATTAAGGAGAACGTCCTATGCGTGAATCCAACGAGTTCGCGTCCACGAAGGACGAACCAAAATCTGGATATTTGAAGACCAAAGCTTCGGAAACCGGAGGATTGCGTTTAAATATTCGTATCAAGCTGGTAGTCATACTATTAATTTCCGGACTTATCCCGCTTGGAGCGTTGACCTACTCCCTAAATCAAAAAATAAAATCAGAATTGCTCGCGATAAATAAAAACAAACTGATTTCGCTTAGAGAGGAAAAGAAACTTCAAATAGAAAGTTACTTCAGACAAATCGATAATCAAATCGTCACTTTTTCTAACGACTTAATGATTATCGACGCAATGAAAGAATTTAAAAGAGCTTTCTCTCTAGTTGAGGAAGAAATCGGTTCAAAGTATACTCTGCTGCCAAACGAAGGCTTAATAGAACGCTACCAATACCAACTAAAAAATACTCCAGGAGCCCCCACAGATTCGGTTGAAAGATGGCTTCCTTCCAAAAAAGTTTCCCAAATATTGCAATCGCTCTACATTACCGAAAACTCTAACCCTATCGGGCAAAAACATTTTTTAAAACAGGCTGAAGACTCTAGCTCTTATTCCAGGGTTCATGGGAAATTTCATCCTGTTATACGAGATTTCTTAGAACGCTTTGGTTATTACGACATTTTCTTGGTAGAACCTAAAACCGGTCGTATTGTTTATTCGGTATTTAAAGAAGTCGATTTTTCGACCAGCCTTTTATCGGGACCTTATGCAAATACAGGTATTGGAAAAGCTTTCAAATCCGCGCTGGAAGCCGATTCCGCTAACGCGGTTTACTTTGAAGATTTCCATCCTTATGAACCTTCTTACAATGCCGCGGCGGCTTTTATAGCCTCTCCAATTTATGATAAGGGGGCCAAAATTGGGGTTCTAATTCTGCAAGCCCCCGTTGATCGAATTAACGAAGTTATGTCTAGTCGAAAGACCTGGAAAAAAGTAGGTCTAGGGAAATCGGGAGAAGTATATTTAGTCGGCCCCGATTATAAAATGCGAAATAACTCCCGGCTTCTTATCGAACAACCTCAAACCTATTTTGACGCGTTAGAAGAACTTGATCTCGACCCAACAATTATTAAAAAATCTAAAGAGTTAAACACGTCTATTGGATTCCATTCCGTCGAGACTCAAGGATCAAAAGCCGCTATTAAGGGATCATCCGGATTCGATATATTCCTTGATTATCGCGGAATCCCCGTACTCAGCGCATATGAACCCGTTTCAATTTTAGGCGTTAATTGGGCGATAATTGCCGAGGTAAATGAAGAAGAGGCTTTAGAAACTCAAAACCAATTCAAGCGCTGGATTTTTATTTTTATAGGCGTTCTAGCCATTATCCTTATAATTTCCGCTTATTTTATTTCTGGATGGTTTTCTAGACCGCTTGTCGTTTTAGTGCGCCGCGCTCAAGAAATAACCCAAAATATTGCTCGTGGCGATTTAAAGCAAAATCTAAATTCGAAAACATTAAGCGATTTGGGGGTTCTGCAAACCGCTTTTTCGGAAATGCAAATTCGATTGCAAAAATTTATAGAATATTCTGAACGTGTTTTAGGAGGAGATACCGAAGTCGAAGTTATAGAACTTGAAGGAGAATTTAAACACTCTCTCGATAAAATGCTAAAACAAGCAAAGGAAAAAAAAGAAGCGGAACAAACCACTCAAGAAATGTCATTAAATGAAAAAGCATCCACCAAGGATTTGAGACGTAAGGTGGACAGCATGCTCGTAGTCATCGACGCCGCCGCAAAAGGAAACCTGACTCATAACGTCACCGTAACTGGAACCGATTCCATTGGTCGCATGGGCGAAAGCCTTTCTACTTTTTTTAACGAACTTATTTCCAGTATAAGAACTATTTCAAATACATCGACAACATTGACCCATTCTGTCCAAGAAATCGACAAGGAAATTAAAGAGCAAGCCACGGTTTCTGCGGAACAAGCGTCTTCTATATCAGAAATTTTTGCAACGGCAGAAAAGTTGGTCGAGTCTTCGGCTAAAATGGCAGAACGAGCAAACTCAGTCACTGAAATATCCGGCAATACTCTCAACGAATCAAAAAGCGGAATGAATGCTATGGCTTCTTTAAAATCTAAAATAGACGAAATAACAAAAGATAATCATTCTATTTTACGAGAAATCATGGCTCTAGGAAGAAAATCAAACGAAATCGGGAAAGTCATGAATCTAATTAATAGCATTGCCGACCAAACCAAATTAATTGCCTTCAATGCCGCTATTGAAGCCGCTAGCGCTGGGGAAGCCGGTAAACGTTTTGCGGTTGTTGCAGGGGAAATCCGTCATCTAGCCGATAACGTTATGGAATCCACATCCGAGATTCAAAGCAAAACCGAAGAAATCCAGAAAGCGATTAATAAATTAGTCATGGCATCTGAAAATGGGTCGGCACAAATTATAGAAGGAGGGCATTTAGCCGAAGAAACAATTATCAAGTTGGAAGCGCTGGTTCAAAATGCCAAATCTACTTCGGAAGCGGCGGAAACAATTTCTTATTCCACTATCCAACAAAAAAAAGATACCGATCATGTTCTTGCGGCATTAAAAGAAATCAATAAAGGAGGAAAGCAAACATCATCTGCTATCAGCCGCACCTCCTCAGAAGCTAAAAAAATATTTACCATGTCGGAAGAGTTAAAAAATCAAGTCGGGAACTTTACTATCGAAAAGAAATCTTAAATACTTAAAAATTCCCAAAAATTTATCTTCCCTTTTTGTTGACATCGGTTTCCACGAGGAATATTTTAGATGAAAGGCCTTTTAGTCATTTTTTCTTTTTAAAGTCCTCTCGGCATTGCTGTTATATCCCGCCATAGATCTTTTACTTAAGTATAAAAACTGTAAACCCGACTATTAAAATTCTACTAACCTAGAAAACATAGCTAAATATTTTTCAATGAATAATAAATTTAAATTAGGAGTGTTGGTTTCCGGTAGAGGAACTAACTTGCAAGCGATCATTGATTGGATAGAAAGAGAAAAGCCAAATGCAAAAATTGCGTTAGTCATCAGTAACAAAGAAAACGCCCATGCATTGGAAAGATGCAAAAAATACGGCATCGAATCGATTTATTTAAACCCGAAATCGTTTGAGAATAAGGTCGCATTTGATAAGGCCATGGTCTCTCGCATAAAAGAAAGTTCGATCGACTTAGTTTGCTTGGCGGGTTTTATGCGGATATTAAGCCCAGAATTTATTCAAGCTTTTCCTAAAAAAATTATCAATATTCATCCTTCGCTTTTACCTGCCTTTCCCGGCTTGCACGCTCAAAAGCAAGCTTTAGACTATGGAGTAAAGCTGGCGGGATGTACAGTTCACTTTGTAGACGAGGGAGTAGACACCGGCCCTATAATTTGTCAGGCCTCCGTCCCAGTATATGACGATGATATTGAAGAAACATTATCAGAACGGATTCTTGAAGAAGAACATAAACTTTATCCAAAAGCGATTGAATCTATCATGAACGGTCAAATCGTTTTTTGCGGTAGAAAAACAACTGGCTAACCAACAACCACTAATTCCATATGATTTCTATGCCCATGAAATATTTCTTTAAGTTTTTCTTATTAGTTTTCATTGTCCTTAATTCAACTAAAAATGGATGGGGAGAAGAGAATAAAAGTATCCTGGAATCCATCCAAAAACGATACGAAGAGGTGCATACATTTAAAGCCAAGTTTTCCCAAAAAGCCTTTGTTCAAATAATGGATCAAACTCAGCAAGCAGAAGGAGAAGTGGTTATTAAAAAACCGGGTAAAATGAAATGGGTTTATAAAAACCCCGATCCACAAACGCTTATCGTCAACAATAATACTTTCTGGCTCTATGCTCCCGAAGAAAACCAGGTTACTAAAGCGTCTATTAAAGATGTATATACCGCTAATACCCCCGCATTATTCCTTTCTGGCGAAGGAAAATTGACCGATTCTTTCCGGCTTGAAAAGGTTATTAAAAAAGAAAATACTTCCCAAGTAACGCTTCTTCCCTTAAAGGAAGATGGCGGTATGCAAAAATTAGCTCTTATAGTAGATAACAAAAAATACCAAATACTGGGCTCAAAGGTGTATGATAGTTTAGGTAATACAACAGAAATAAGATTTAAATCCATTGAAATAAACCTTACTTTTCCCGACTCCTTATTTGATTTTGAAACTCCTGAAGGAGTAGATCTTATTGACGCCTCGAATCGGGATTAATTAAAAATAAAAAAAATTACTTAAATCAAAAATGATTGAGCTTTCAGCTTTTCCCTTAGATAAAATTCTAGATTTCACAACTTCTGTTTTCGTATTTTTAGCGGCCCTTGCAGCCTTAATATTTGTCCATGAATTGGGGCATTTTTTGATCGCGAGACGTTGCGGCGTAGAAGTTGAAAAGTTTTCCCTAGGTTTTGGCCCTAAAATATTTGGGTTTACTCAAGGGAAAACCGACTACATGGTATCCGCCATACCCTTAGGCGGATACGTAAAAATGAAAGGAGAGGATCCAAAAGAAGAGTTGAGCGACCAAACCGGCTCGTTCTCTGGAGCTCCCGTTAACCATCGTTTAGCCATTGCCTTTGGAGGTCCTTTATTTAATCTTCTTTTTGCGGTTGTCATCTATATTGTCGTTTATATGAATGGCGCGCCCAATTTGGGGACATCTATAGGAACGGTCAAAGAAGGGTCCCCTGCTGAAATTGCAGGATTGCAATCAGGAGATAAAATCGTTGGAATTGATGGAACTAAAATCCAATTTTGGGAGAAATTACAAGCGGTAGTCCATAAAAACCCCGGTAAGAGAATGGATTTCATGATCGAACGGGGCAAAACGCAAGTCATAAACTTAATTATCACCCCTGTTTCCGAAGAAACAACCAATCTATTTGGCGAAAAAGAAAAAGTCGGTTTAATTGGAATTACCCCTTTAGTCCAAAAAATCACCTACATTGCAAAAGACTCTGCCGCCGAAGAGTCAGGCTTCCAATTAGAAGATAAAGTTTTATCCATTGACAATCATCCGTTTCGAGGATGGATGGATTTAAAAAAATACGCTGTCGATAAACCTAACCAAGAAGTCACTTTTAAGGTATTAAGAGACGGAGCCGAAATAGACATTCCCATTACGCCTAGACCCAAAACGGTTCAAGACCAAAAGGGCAAATCAATAGAAATCGGAGAACTCGGATTAGGTCTTACCGGGGATATGATTTTAGAGCGTTATGGTATTTTGGGCGCCGTACAAAGAGCGTTTGAGGAAACGATTCGATTGACAGTATTGATTGGTCAATCAATTAAAAAAATGATTTTCGGAACCGTTCCTGCAGACTCCATTGGCGGCCCCATTTTAATATTTCAAATCTATGACGAGCAAGCGGAACAAGGGTTCAATCAAACTATTCGATTGACTGCATTATTGAGCATTAACCTTGGACTCCTAAATTTATTGCCTATTCCAATCCTTGATGGAGGCCATATTTTGTTTTTCTTGATCGAAGCTATCAAAGGGAAACCGGTGAGCGAGAGAAACCGAGAAAGAGCCCAACAAGTTGGTTTTTTCATGTTAATTTCTCTGATGGTTTTTGCTTTTTACAACGATATTATGAGGATTATTTCCTAAACCTTTACCTAATTTACATGACCCCTCAAGCACAATTAGAAGACCTTAAAGATTGCGCTAACAAACTTTCCGTAGAAATAATTTACCGAGATCTTACCGACATTGAATTTAGCTTCCAAAGCGGTTTTTGCAAAGTTAACGGAAGCCAAGTCATTATCTTGGATAAAAAACTACCGATAGAAGAAAAAATAAATATCATACTTCAAGGATTCGAAAATCTGGATCTTGATAGTTTCTTCATATCCCCATGGATTCGGGATCGACTAGAAAAAATTGAACTTTAAAACTTAAGTGATGTAAATGACTCTCTTAAACAATATTTTACCAGAACTACGCCGACGCCTACTGAAAGAGGCTTTAAATAAAGGCGAATTGGTTCGAATCATCGAAGCCCATAATGGATTAAGTGGAATCGTCGCAAACAACGCTAAAGTTCAAGGTCTTGACGAAGAAAATCCGATAGCTCGCGATTTTGACGGAGTCTGGGAAAGTAGTTTGACCGACTCGGCTTCTAAAGGACACCCTGATATTGAAATTGTCAGCTTTGATTCGCGATTGCAGACGATCCATGAAATTTTAGCGGTCACGAATAAACCCATGATTGTCGACGGCGATACCGGCGGAGAACCCAACAATTTCGAGTACGCCGTTACTAAATTAGAAAGAGCCGGCGTGTCCGCCGTTATCATCGAAGATAAAGTCTTTCCAAAAAGAAATAGCTTAGAAGCTGGAACCAGCCAAGAACAGGAAAACCCAGAAGAATTTGCAAAAAAAATCCGCCGAGGAAAAGCGGTTCAAGCTTCGGACGATTTTATGATCATAGCTCGAATTGAAAGTCTCATTGCCGAAGCTGGAATGGACGACGCCAAACGTAGAGCCAGAGTTTATTTAGAGGCTGGCGTTGATGGCATAATGATCCACTCAAAACAAAAAAGTCCTGAAGAGGTTTTTGAGTTCGCGATATTCTATCGAGAGCTTCAAAAAGAACTCAATATAACCAAACCATTAATTTGCGTCCCAACCACCTATAACACAGTGCATGAGGATGAATTACATGCCGCAGGTTTCAATATAGTTATTTATGCGAACCATCTTCTGCGCGCAGCGTATCAATCCATGTTGGAAACCGCTAAAACAATTCTCATCAATCAAAGGTCGTTTGAGGCGGATCCTATATGCGCTCCCGTTAGAGAAATTTTTAAAACGGTAGGTTTTTTAGACGTTAAAGAAAAAGATAAATTGGAAGAAAGTTTACGCGCCGACTCCGTAATTATTCCAGCCGCAGGCGAAGACGAAATTTTAAAACCCATCTTGAATGGAAAACCAAAAACCATGTTGGAGATTTCTGGCAAAACCATTTTAGACAGACAAATCGACTCTTTAAACGCCAATGGATTATCCAATATTACGGTTGTAACGGGTTATGCGGGAGATAAAATACAAGCAAGCAACATTGGAACAATCCACAACCCCAATTACTCCAAAGGAACCACACTGCATAGCTTAATGCTAGCGCGAAGTAAAATGGAAAATGGCTTCACCATGCTGTACTCGGATATTTTGCTCGAAGACCATATTTTAAGTCCTCTAGTAAGATGCCAAGAAGATATCGTTTTAGTCGTCGATAACGCAATTCAATTTCATAGACATGAGGAAGGAAAGGTCGTTGATTTTGTAATTAGCCGAAATAAATCTTCCAGAAATAAACGTAAAATCCGCTTTATTTACGAGAATTCTATCGCCAAAATAGGTGAAAAGATCGATCCTGAAGAAGCTACACATGAGTTTATTGGACTCGCAAAGTTTTCAAAAACCGGCGCGGAAAACTTCGTTCAAACTTTTGAAGATTGCTCACAAAATCATAACAGTAATTTAAGTAAAAATAAGGAATTTGGTCAGTTCTCTTTTACAAACCTTATTCAAGAAATGATCGACCGCGGATTCCCCGTCCACTTTTTTGAGATCCATCAAGGTTGGTTGGAAATTCACGACGAAAACGACGTCGCCTTAGCCAATGAGATGTTTTGATCGATAGCCTACAGTTCTCAAAAAACGCCATCACATCAAAATCCGACCCTAAATAATTCAACGCTTGCTCTTTTGTAAAATATACTTTAAAAAACCTACGGTCCTTAAAAATTAAATATTAAAAAAACTATCTAATTATTAGCCATGCGTGTTTCCCAATCATTTATTCCCACTCATAAAGAATCTCCGACCGACGCGGAGGTTATCAGCCATCAACTAATGATCCGTGCGGGGATGATCAGAAAATTAGCAGCCGGTATTTATTCTACTTTACCTTTAGGGCTCAAAGTCCTTCGAAAAGTAGAAAATATTATTCGAGAAGAAATGAATCGAATCGGCGGCCTGGAAACGTTTTTACCAAGCATTCAACCTGCGGAATTATGGCAAGAAAGTGGGCGTTGGGATTTTTATGGTAAAGAGTTACTTCGAATCAAAGACAGACATGACCGAGAGTTTTGCTATGGACCAACTCATGAGGAAGTAATTACCGATCTCGTCCGCAAAGAAGTCAAATCTTACAGGCAACTGCCATTATTGTTTTATCAAATCCAAACTAAATTTAGAGACGAAGTGCGACCACGTTTTGGAATTATGCGCGGTCGAGAATTTATGATGAAAGACGCTTATAGCTTTCATGCCGATGAAAATTGCGCTAAAGAAACTTACGAAAAAATGAAAGTCGCCTATTCCAACGTTTTTAAACGTTGCGGCTTAGATTTTCGAATGGTTGAAGCCGACTCTGGAACCATAGGCGGAAGCTTTTCTCATGAATTTTCAGTTTTAGCCGAATCCGGAGAAGACGCAATTGGCTATTGCGAAAACTGTGGCTATGCGTCCAATCTAGAAAAAACCGAATCTCAACCTATCCAAGACATCGAAGGAAATGGGACCGCGCTTGAATTAGAAAAAGTAGAAACTCCCAATAAAAAGACCATAGAAGATGTTACGCAATTTTTAGGAGTTTCACCAAAAAATCTGGTTAAAACCATAATTTTTCAAACCGAGAAAGAAATGGTTGCGGCTTTGGTTCGGGGAGACCATGAAGTAAACCCAGTGAAATTGAAAAATCTAATAGATTGTTCAGTTCTGGAATCGGTTAGCCCAGAAGCCATCGAAAAAAAGACCAACATTCCCTGCGGTTTTATTGGTCCAGTCAATTTAGACCTAAAAATATATGCAGACGCCTCAATTCCGCTTATGAAAAACTTAATTGCAGGTGGCAACGAAAAGGACATCCATGTAAAAGGAGTTCAACCAGACCGAGATATTAAAGTCGAAAAATCTGGGGATATTCGTTTGGCAAAAGAAAACGACTCCTGCCCTAAATGTTCCGATGGTAAAATTCAAATAAAGAGAGGTATTGAGGTTGGCCACATATTTATATTAGGCCAAAAATACAGCTCTGCATTAAAAGCCCATTATTTAGACCCTAACGGAAAAAGCTTGCCAATGGAAATGGGGTGTTATGGAATTGGCGTAGGAAGAACAGCGGCGGCGGCAATTGAACAAAACCATGACGAAAAAGGAATTATTTGGCCCGTTCCTCTAGCTCCATTCCAAGTAGCTTTACTCCCAGTGAACTATAAGGACGATCAAACGCGAGAAGCTTGCGACTTGGCCTACCAAAAACTTTGGGATAAAGGAATTGAGACTCTATTAGACGACCGAAAGGATCGAATCGGGGTTAAATTTAAAGATGCCGACCTGATCGGGTTCCCAATTCAATTAATTTTTGGCCCCAAAAACCTAAAAGAGAACCAAGTTGAATTAAAAATCAGGAAAACTGGCGAATCGCAATTAATTCCAGTTCCTGAAATTTTAGTCCGCGTAGAAGAAATTTTAAGCTCTCTTTAATTAAATTTTGAGGGCTATTTATAATTTCAAAGATTTATTTCTTCCTAATTTCAATTATTGGGTATATTTCTATTTTTTTAAACCTTTCAACTTGAATTAACTCCCTTTATATAACGAATTAATCAATGTAATTTAGTTGATATTGAGGGAAAATTTATGTAATATAATTCCACTTAAATGTTGAGTCTGCGTTGAAAAGCGGGTTAACAACCCGCTTTTTTTTTTAGGTAACTGTATTCCGCTTGACCCTGAAGTCATTAAGAAGTTACCAGTCGGTAAACGGGTGGTTTTATAATAAGAAATGGGGAAAAAATCTGTTGACAATGCCGTGTTTGAATTGGTTGAACCGGTTTTGGCTGAAGACGATTTCGAACTAGTTGACATTGAATATAAAAAAGAAGGAAATCGTTGTTTTTTAAGGGTTTTTATCCATAAATCAGGCGGAATAACTTTAAAAGATTGCCAAAAGATAAGCCGTAAAATTGAAGATATTATTGAGATTGAGAATATAATTACCGGCAACTATATCCTTGAAGTTTCTTCGCCCGGTTTGGATCGTCCTCTTAAATCGGAAAAAGACCTCCTTAGAAATTTAAACAATCGGATTTGCGTTTCCACTCGTTCTCCCATAAATAAAAAGAGCACACTTGTTGGAACCATTGAAAACGCCGAAAATGGACTTCTTTACTTGAAGTTAGACGAAGGCGTTTTGTCAATTCCAATTGACGAAATAAAAAAAGCTGTATTAGAAATTAAATTTTAAATTCAGGCATTTATGAATCCAGAAGTACTTGCAATAATCGAACAACTTAGCCGCGAAAAAGGAATTGATCGTGGATTCCTAATAGAAGCGTTAAAAACGGCAATATTAACAGCCGCTCAAAAACGCTTTCCTGGAGAAACCAATATTCAAGCTGAGTTTGACGAAGAAACTGGCGAAATTTCGATTTTAATTGAAAAAACTGTCGCCAATCAAGTCATTGAACCCGATAGCGAAATTTCTCTTAAAGACGCTTCTAAATTAACTCCAGAAGCCAGATTAGGCGAAACCGTTTGGGTTCCTCAGACCATAGAAAATTATGGCCGGATTGCCGCTCAACTTGCAAAACAAGTGATAATGCAAAAAGTAAGAGAAGCGGAAATAGAAACTGTTTTCACTGAGTTTCAAGATAAACGAGGCGATTTGGTTAATGGCATTGTCCAACGTTTTGAAAGAGGCGATATTTTCGTCGACTTGGGAAAAGTGGAAGGTCTTTTACCAAGAAGAGAACAAGTATTTCGCGAAACTTTTAATCGAGGCGAAAGAATTCGAGCGTATGTTTTAGAGATTCGAAAATCTACAAAAAATGCTTATGTCATCCTTTCCAGAACTCATGTTGGTTTGATTCGAAGGTTATTTGAACTTGAAGTTCCCGAAATTGGCGAAGGTATGGTCGAAATTATGGGCATCGTCCGCGAACCTAACGGCAGAACAAAAATTGCCGTAAAAACCAATGATCGAGATATTGACGCGGTCGGGGCTTGCGTTGGAATGCGAGGAATGCGGGTTCAATCCATTGTTCAAGAGCTTCGAGGCGAAAAAATTGACATCGTCGAATACTCTGAAGACTCCGAAACTTTTGTACGAAACGCTCTCAGTCCTGCAAAGATATCGCGAATTTTGATCGACCACAAAGAACAAAGCATGTCAATCATCGTTCCAGACGATCAAATGTCTTTAGCGATTGGGAAAAAAGGACAAAATGTCAAATTGGCTGCAAAGCTGGTGAAATGGAAACTCGACATACAAGGCGAATCGGAAGCGAGAGCCTTTCTTGAGAAAGAAACTCCCCTGTTGCAATTGAAATCTCCAGAAGAAAAAATGACTGGCGCCATTGCAAAAGACGAAAACCTGGATGACTCAGTTATTCAAGTATTGTTAGATAATGAGATAAAAAACTTCGACAACATTATTGAGCAAGGCGAAGAAAACCTCGCCCAAATTGAGGGCGTTGACGAAGAACAAGCGGCACAATTGTTTCAATTGGCCCAATCCTATTTAAGCGGAAACTTTGATCAACTAGATCCAAGCAATGAACAAGAATTAGAGGACTCCAAAGAAAACGAAGATGACAACTCCAAAGTGGAAGCGACGGATGACGAAACTCAAGATACTGATGAGCAAAACGACAAGGAAGAAAAAACAGATTCCGACCAAGAGGAGAAATCAGCCGACGACTTAGAATACTCTGTCGACGAATTAGAATTCGTTGATCCGGACATCGTTCAAAAATTGAAAGATAATGGATTTCAAACGTTAGCCGAACTTTCAATTACGCCTGAAGTAGAACTATTAGAAATAGACGGGATTGACGAGGCTACTGCAAAATCTATTATAGGCCAAGCAAGGCAACAAACGGACAGTTTAGAAAACGCTTCATAAAAGCGCCGTCGAACTGATTGATGAAAGCGACACAAGTTTTATAGTGTTTTAAATAAAACGATTTAAAAAAAAATTAAACTAAATTATATAAACGCTTAATGTCTTAGCGACACGTTGATTAAAAATTTTGGAGAAAATTCTTGGGTAATATTCGTATTAATAAGTTAGCTTTGGAACTCAATGTCCAAAACGACCAAATAATTGAGGAGCTTCAAAAACACGATATTCATGTCAAAAATTACATGAGCGCTATTGACGAAGATATCGCCAGTAAAATTCGAGAACATTTTCAGGGCGGGAAAAAAACAACAGCTTCTAGTAAAGTGGCTACGAAAACAAAAAAATCAAGCAAAGCCTCAACAAAATCCCCTACACGAAAAAAGACAACCACAGCCAAAGCAAAAACAAAAGAATCTGAAACCTCCGATAAAAAAGAGCCTGCCAAAACAAAAGTAAAAGCTAAAACTACCGAAACAAAAACAAAAACCAAATCAAAAGCTAAATCGTCCAAGGCTTCCGAAACAAAATCAAAAGATCAAAAAAAAGAAGAATCTAAACCTGCAGAAACAAAAGAAACGCCCGTAGAAACAAAAACTGTCGTTGTCGAAAAACCAAAGCAGGAAAAGATTGCAGTCGAGCCAAGTCCTTCTGAAAAGCCAGCGCAAAAAACAACAAAACCCGCTAATAAACAAAAACCAACGAAAGTTGATCCCGCTAAATCTGGAAAAAAATTAGGTTTAAAAATAACTAAACCTGAAGAAAAAGATAAACTTAAAGAAACTGAAGAAAAAGCTAAAACCGCCGCTTCTAAACCACAAGAAACACCCAAACCTTTTCCTAAAAAACAAGACACTCCTGCGCCAAAAGCTTCCCCAGTACCTTCTGTAGAAGAACAGGAGCCTAGCAAAGAAGATGAAGAATTTGAAAAAGTTCAAGTGCGGGATGGAATGTCCATTCGCGACTTTGCCGAAGCGGTAAATAAATCGGTTAATGAAATAATCCGAGAATTGATGGGATTTGGTATTATGGCGACCATCAATCAGTCTATGGATATTAGTCTGGCCTCCAAGGTTGCCGATAAATTAGGCTTTGAAGTTGAGGAAATTTCAATTGAACCCGACCTAGGTTTAGAAGAAGAAGAACAAGACCTTGAAAAAGATCGCATCCCACGTTCGCCCATCGTTACTATTATGGGGCATGTAGATCATGGGAAAACTTCACTTTTAGACGCTATTCGAGAAACAAACATCACTCAATCCGAACACGGTGGCATCACTCAACATATTGGAGCTTATCAAGCCAGAGTTGGAAATAACACTATTACATTTCTAGACACACCGGGTCATGAAGCGTTTACCGCTATGAGAGCTCGCGGCGCTCAAGTAACCGACATTGTTATTTTGGTGGTCGCCGCCGACGATGGCATTAAACCTCAAACCAAAGAAGCTATCGACCATGCGCAAGCCGCGAATGTCCCTATAGTCGTCGCGATCAACAAAATAGATAAACCAGACGCAAAACCAGAAGAAGTAAAAAAACAATTGGCAGACGAAGGATTACTTCCAGAAGATTGGGGTGGACAAACAATTTTTACCGAAGTTTCCGCCCTTCAGAAAATCGGCGTCAAAGAATTACTCGAGCTTTTACTTCTACAATCCGAAGTTTTGGAACTTAAAGCAAATCCAAAGTTAATGGCAAAAGGAGTTGTCATTGAATCCAAGCTTGATAAAGGACGAGGTCCAATAGCCACTGTATTGATTCAACAAGGAACTTTGAAAGTAGGACAACCATTTATAGTCGGTTGTTTTTTTGGAAGAGTCAGAGCGCTAATAAACCACCATGGAAAAAAAATAACTTCCGCGGGTCCATCGGTTCCAGTTGAAATACTTGGAATGCCAGATGTTCCTCAGCCTGGCGACAAGTTTATGGCGGTAATGGACGAAAAGAAAGCTCGCAGTATAAGCGCTTTCAGATTGCAACAGCAACGCGAAACAACCTTATCGCAGAATAAACGAGTTACCTTAGAAGATTTGCATCAACAAATCCTTGAAGGTGAAATCAAAGAACTCAATTTAATTATTAAAGCGGACGTTCAAGGCTCAATTCAAGCGGTGAAAGAAGCGTTTGGCAAACTAGATTCCAACGAAGTTCGTATTAAAGTCATCCATGATGGGGTTGGCGGAATTACTGAAGGCGACGTGTTATTAGCCGCAGCGTCGAACGCTCTAATCATTGGTTTCAACGTGCGCCCTACGGAAAAAGCCGCTCCGCTAGCGTCCAGGGAAAGTGTAGAAATTGATTTATATAGCGTCATCTACGATGCAATCAACGATATGAAAAAAGCCATGGACGGCTTACTTGCTCCAAAATTCAAAGAAAAAGTTATTGGACGCGCCGAAGTTCGCGAGGTTTTTACAATTCCCAAGGTTGGCTCTATCGCAGGATGTTTTGTTCTTACGGGAAATATGGAAAGAAATCTTACGGCAAGATTAATTCGAGACAACGTAGTGGTTTACGAAGGTAAAATTGGATCCTTAAGACGCTTTAAAGACGATGTCAAATCTGTTCAATCGGGTTATGAATGTGGGTTGTCATTCGAGAAGTACCAAGATGTTAAACAAGGGGATGTTGTCGAACCTTTTATTATGGAAGAAATAAGCAACTGACTAACAGTTATTCGTAACCATGACACTCGGATATTGCGTCATTAAATTTGCTTTATTTGGGAACAATTCCTTAAAAGGGAAAAGAAAAGTTTTAAGGTCCATTAAGGACCGCGTTAAAGGAAAATTTAATATTTCGATATCAGAAGTAGGAAACCAAGATATTTGGCAAACTATGCTAATTGGCATAGCGACAATTGGACCGGATGCCGCCTATATTGATTCCCTACTGAATCAGATAGTCAATTTTATCGACCGAATGGGAGTGGCTCATTTGTCCTCCTATAAAATTAAATTAATTCCAGTCGGCGATCCAGAAGAAGATTGGGAGTTTCTATAAAAAATGCGGTTCAAACGATCGCAAAGATTACAGGAATTGCTTGTAAAAGAAATTTCTCTGTTAATTCAAAAAGGGTTAAAAGACCCAAGAATAGGTTTTGCAACGGTAACAAACATTGACCTAACAGATAACCTGAGACATGCAAAAGTTTACGTTAGCGTAATTGGAAGCTCTACAGAAGCGGATGAAACCATTAAAGGGCTAAACAACGCTAAAGGTTATATTCGAGGGCTTTTGGGAAAAAATCTTTATTTGAGATATATCCCTAATTTGGATTTTCAAAAAGATGAGAGTTCAGAAAAACTTGATAAAATTTCCAGACTCCTCGGAGAAATTAACAAAGGAGGGGATTCTTAACCTTTATAAACCGCTTGGCATTACTTCGTTCAAAACGGTACAAAGGGCAAGACATCTATTAAAAGCTAAAAAAGCGGGACATTTGGGCACCTTAGACCCCATGGCAGAAGGGGTTTTACCAATTGCCCTAAACGGCTCGACTCGGATCATTCAATTTTTATCCGGGTTGACCAAAGAATATTTAGTTGAGTTGCGATTGGGTATTGAAACCGACACTCAAGACGCAACTGGAACGGTGATATCTCAAAAATCTATTGATCATATTACCGATAAAGATATTGAAGATGCTGCTAATGATTATATTGGAGAAATTGAACAAATTCCTCCAATGTATTCGGCTAAAAAACAAAATGGAGTTCCTTTATACAAGTTAGCTAGGAAAGGAATCGAAGTTGCGAGAAAACCGAATAAGATAATTATTTACTCGCTTGAAATTCACGAAAGAATAAACGATCGAATAAAATTCCGAGTACGTTGTTCAAGTGGCGCCTATATGAGAACGCTATGCTACGATATAGGGAATAAACTAGATTGTGGCGGTCATATGACGCAACTTATTAGACAAGAAGTTGGCATCTTTAAGTCTAAAAATACAATTACCTTGGAAAAACTTGAGTGTCTTGAGGATATGGAGAAAGTTTCTAATTACATCATATCTAATGATCAAATACTAAGTTTCTTACCTGAACTTAGGGTAAAAACAGAGTATTTAGATCAAGTATTAAACGGTAGCCCTTTAACAAAAAGCGTTATCGAAACGGTTCCCGAAAAATTAACCAGCGGAACTAATTTCAGAATTTTGGATAGCGCTGGGTTTCCAGCTGCAATTGTAGAATCATTGTTTGACAAAGAGCGGTACGAATTAACGGACCGCCAAGAAAAAGTTTTTAAGTTTAAACGGGTATTAACCACAAATTAATTTAACGTATTTTTACGCGGGAATATTTCATTTCCGTAATGTTTGGAGGAAAAAACAATGGCCTTAGCTAAAGAACAAAAATCAGCCATTATAGGAGAAAACAGGGCTCACGAAACCGATACCGGTTCCGCAGAAGTCCAAATCGCGCTACTAACCCAAAGATTGACCGATTTAAATGTCCATTTTAAGGAACACAATAAAGATCACCATTCCCGTCGCGGACTACTAAAGATTGTTAGTCAAAGACGCAAATTGCTCGACCACCTTAAGGCGGAAGATCTAACCCGATATAAAAATATCATCTCGCGGTTGGGAATTAGGCGATAAATTAAATTTGGAGAAAATAATGCATAAAGTTGAAACTGACCTGTTTGGAAAAACGTTGTCTTTAGAGGCAGGTTCCCTTGCCAAGCAAGCGGGCGGCTCTGTAGTCGTTCGACTTGGCGATACCATGGTTCTCGTAACGGCTACCATGGCCAAAAGTCCAAGAGATGGAATTGATTTCTTTCCATTGACTGTTGATTATAGAGAAAAATCTTATGCTGCCGGGAAGGTTCCAGGCGGTTATTTTAAAAGAGAAGCGCGGCCCGCTGATAGAGAAACTCTCACTTGCCGCCTTATAGACCGTCCGATTCGACCGTTATTTCCCGATGGTTTTATGAATGAAACGCAGGTTATTTGTCTGGTAATTTCACACGATCAAGTAAATAATCCCGACGTTATCTCAATCACCGGAGCGTCTACCGCCCTGATGATCTCAGATATTCCATTTGATAACCCAATTGCGGGAGCGCGGGTAGGCAGAATTAATGGCGAGTTCATTTTAAATCCAAGTAACAAAGAACTCGAAGACAGCGAATTAAACTTAGTTATGGCCGGTACCCAAGACGGTATTGTAATGGTTGAGGCTGGCGCAAACGAATTGAGCGAAGAAGTTATGATGGATGGGCTCGAATTCGGTCACGAACAAATCAAGAAAATGATCGACTTGCAATTGCAATTAAAAGCAAAAATAAGCAAGGAAAAAGTCACCGTAGTTGCTGAAGAGTTTGATTCAGAATTGGTAAGCAAAGCCGATGAAAAGTTCCGCGCGCCTTTAGCGGAGGCTTTAAAAATTCAAAGTAAACATGAGCGTCAAAGCGCTATTGACAAGCTCACCGAAGAAACTGTAACCGAACTCAACCCTGACGAAGACGGAGATTTAAAGAAAACGCTTAAAACCATATTGCACGATGTAGAAAAAGACGTCGTCCGAAAACAAATTCTAAACGAAAAAGTGAGAATTGACGGACGCGGACTTTCTGATATTCGCCCAATTTCCTGCCAAGTAGGCTTTGTAGCTAGAGCTCATGGCTCGAGTGTATTTACTCGAGGAGAAACTCAAGCGCTTGTTGTTTCCACTTTAGGAACCGGACAAGACGAGCAAAGAATTGAAACCTTGGAAGGAACAGTAAATAAATCTTTCATGCTCCATTATAACTTTCCAGCTTTCTGTACTGGCGAAGTTAAGTTCATCGGAAGTCCTGGAAGGCGCGAAATTGGCCATGGAATGTTAGCCGAAAGAGCTTTACTACCTATCTTGCCCACTAAGGAGACTTTTCCTTATACCATTCGCATCGTGTCGGAAATATTAGAATCTAATGGTTCTTCTTCCATGGCATCTGTATGTGGAGGTAGTTTGGCGTTAATGGACGCTGGAGTTCCCATCAAAGCCCCAGTTGCCGGTATCGCTATGGGATTGATCAAAGATGGCGACCAAGTTGCAGTAATTTCCGACATCTTAGGCTCGGAAGACCACTTAGGAGATATGGATTTCAAAGTTACCGGTACCGAAGAAGGTATTACCGCTTTGCAAATGGATATTAAAATTAAGGGGCTAGACAAAAGCATTATGGAATCGGCTATGAAGCAAGCAAAAGAAGGCCGGTTACATATCCTGAACGAAATGCAAAAAGCTCTTTCTATTCCTAGGGATAATCTTTCAAAATTTGCTCCTCGAATTCTTACTATGCAAATTTCGACCGATAAAATTAAAGACGTTATCGGACCGGGAGGCAAAGTCATTCGAAGTATCATAGAAAAAACAAGTGTCGCCATTGACATAAACGATAGCGGCACGGTTTCCATTGCTTCATCCAATGAAGAAGACGCCAGCGAAGCGGTTAAAATTATCGAAGGCCTTGTTCAAGAAGTTGAAGTTGGAAAGATATACTTAGGAAAAGTTAAAAAAATTATGGACTTTGGCGCATTTGTGGAAATATTCCCGGGAACAGACGGGTTAGTTCATATTTCTCAAATCTGTGATCGTAGAATCAACAAAGTTGACGACGAAATTCAGGAAGGCGACGAAATTACCGTCAAGGTTTTAGACGTTGACCGAAATGGACGCGTGAAGTTGAGTCGCAAGGAAGCGTTACGCGAAACAGCTTTACCAGACGCACAACCTGCAACTGAATAGTCAAAGCTCTTTTCATTTAAAAAGCCTCTCCTAAAAAGGAGAGGCTTTTTTTTTATCCAATTATCCAACGTACTATCTCAGATATATCAACCCTACCCTCAGTCTCTCACAAGTTTAAATAATAATCTTTTTACAAGCGACTAATTTAAAGGCGGAAGGCAGAAATCTTCAGGTGTGTAATTGTATTTAGGGTAGAGTTGTCGCAGTTGATCTCCGCATTGTTTCTGACGGTCTTGATCGCCTTTTTGACCAAAAACTAACTCGGCAACCGTCATATGGATTATCGCATTTTTCCCATCTCCAGCCTTGTCGTAAGCTGCCGCCAAATTAAAATGAGCTTCGCTATGCTCCGGGATAATGCGTATTGTTTCTTTCAATGCCTCAATACTTTCTTCATATTTTTCAATCAAAAAATAAACGATTCCTAAACGATATCTAACTTCGCCAAATTCAGGTTTTGAATCTGCCACTTTATGATATCGCTCTATCGCTTCCTCATACTCTTCCAATTGATTGAACACAACTCCCAAACCATAATGCGCGGCTATATAGTCTGGGTTAAATTCAAGAACTTCATTATAAGTTTTTTTAGCTTCAAGAAATTTTCCTAATTTAAAATAAAAAGCTCCCAAGTTATAACGCGTCGCTTCATTCTTAGGGTTTATTCGAACCGCTTCCTGAAACTCTTTAATGGCTTCTTCATAACGGCCTAACTTTCCATAAAAAACTCCCAGATCGAAACGAGCGTCCTCGCTTTCCGGATTTTCATGGACAACGCTTATCAAACGATCTAGCTCTGAAGTTGGACTGTTTTGGTTTTCGCTCATTTTCGTAAATAACTCATATAAAAAATAGATGTAAAATTGGTATTTTATTCCTGCTGTAAAAATAAAAAATTATTAGCCAAGAAGAGATTTTATTGATAGCATAATTTTCACTTATTAATAAAGACAAAATTTTTATAAAATCATGCCAACAATTAATCAAATAAATATAAACGACGCAAAATCAAAAATAGACGATGGAAATATTAACATCGTAGATATCAGAGACCCAGCCTCATATGCAACGGGACATATTGCAAATGCGACTCACCTCAGCGATAACAACGTACAAGAGTTTATCGAAAAAACGGATAAAGATCTGCCGCTAATTGTATATTGTTATCATGGGAACTCAAGCCAAGGAGCTGCCGCTTATTTCCAGGAACAAGGTTTCAAAGAAGTTTATAGTATGGCAGGAGGATTCGAATCGTGGAGGTTTACCCATCCTTTCGAAACCGATTAATTTATATCTTCTGTTTCCGAAAAGAAATTTGGAACCCACCTCGCCAGTTTAGTGGAGGACCGGGTTCAAAAAAAGCTTCCCTTGAAGCGTTCACCCTTGTGTTTGCAAAATATTTCCAATCCGCAGCGTTTTCCAATCCCACAAAAATACTTCCTTGAAATTCTCCCCATTTTTTTTCAATGCCAAGTTGAAAATCCGCAATAAAATAATCGGGCGTTATGACGGTGTTTTCTCGATTTGCAAATAACTCGTCAACGTACTTACCCTTCCACACCGCAAATAATCCAGAAGGACTATCCCATTTCATTTCTGCAAACAAATGATTTTTAGGAATTCCGGGAACCTTTTTATCTTTTAACTCTAAATTATTCTCCGAAAAATCTCGAAACTTGAAGTCTGAATACGCATAGGCTAATTGAAAGCTTAAACTCGAGGTGATCCTATAAAATAAAGCGATTTCTAGTCCAACTCTTTCAGAGTTTCCTGAGTTTCTAAAAAAGGATCTTCCTGGAAATTGAGACAGCTCAAACGGAACAATTTCGTCTCTAGTCCTCATTAAGAAGACAGAAGCTTCATATCTAAAAGAAGAATCTAAATAGCCCTTCATTCCAGTTTCATAAGACAACGAATATCTGGGTTCTAGATTAGGATTCAAACCTCCTAACCCAGAAGGATTGTTTGTTAGCTCAATAACTGCAGGGGTTTCGAAAGCGGTAGAAAAATTTCCAAAAATATTGAGGTTTTTAGAAACCTGCCAATTACTTCCAACAGAACCACTCCAAGCTCCTAAAGTTTTGGCTCCGCTTTGATCTCCGTCAATCTCAAATCTATCGCGAATCTTGAATCGAGTTCTGTCATATCGAACTCCAAAACCAATTCCCCAATCTTCAAGTACATCGATTTCGTTTCTAAAATAAATCCCATATGAAGTTACGTCTTCATTTTGGTCAAAAGATAACGCTCCAAGAACTCCTTGAATATTATTAAAGCGTTTTCTATCGTCAAATTGCGTTAACAAATCAATTCCTGCAATACTTCTAATTTCCAAATCAGAATATTCCCAATCAAAAATAGCTTTACCGCCAGTATCAATAGCATTCCTATCGAAAGCTACCGCTCCGCCGCTTTCAAATGGAAGCTTATTTGAAAAAAACCGTTGAGTTCCCCCTATTTTGGCCGAGACCTCTAAATCAGGACTTAATTTGTTTTCGTACCTAATACCTATATTGTGTTGTCGTACTTTCTCTCCAGCTTCGAAAAGGATATTATTACTTCTAGCCTGCCTTGGATCTTCTTCGGCTTGATTTTTTGTTAAGGCGCCAGGGTCCTGCGATTTCGGAGAATTCAAATATCCTATTAAGAATGTTAACTTAGATTTATCATTAGGAGTCACGTGAGCCTTAAAATTAGCTAGGCTACTTTCCGTCTCGCTATGTTCTCGATAACCGTCAAACTGGAGATTGGAGGCGTAAAGTCGATAGGCCCCAAGCTCCCCTCCTTGTCCAAACTCAATTTGCCGTTTGAACAAACCAAATCGTCCAACTTTCACTTTTGAAGAAAATTCAGTTCCCTTTTTTGGACCGCTTCGAGTTTTAAATAATACGGCTCCTCCAGCCGAATTACCGTAAAGAGACGATCCAGGCCCTTTCAATACCTCAACCCTCTCAATCAAATCGGAATCGATAGAATCTAAGGGAGTTGATCCATCCGCTAATGTTTCAGAGAATCCATCTGAAAATACTTTGATGCCCCGGACTCCAAAAGAAGACCTGATACCAAAACCTCTAATGGCAATTTTTAAGTCTTGAGCAAAGTTGAACGAATTTTGCAAAAACACGCCCGGAATAGGCTCTAAAACTTGATCCACAGACGACCCCATTTCGCCGTTTAAACGATCAAATTCCTTGAAGCTAATAGAAAATGGAGTTTGTTCAATTCCTTTATCCGAACGAGTCGCTTCAACAATAATTGGTTTTAACAAAAGCGCTTCATCAAGAGGACCTTGGAGTTTTTGCGCATAGGAGAGAGGTATAAAAAAAACAAAAATACTTAGGCAGAGGTATAAAAAAAATAATTTAAAAATGGAAATTTCTTCTCGAATCTAAATTTAAAGAATATTTTTACCGGTTACTCCTAATTTTCGTCCAATATTTTAATAACCGATTTGAGATCGCTCTTTAATTGTTTTTTCCACTTTAAAAATTCATCGGGATCAAATCGGAAACTTAATTGACTTGGATCCCGTTTTTTTTCTTTTAATTTCTTTTTAGCTCCAGCAATGGTAAACATTTCTTCGTACAACAGTTCTTTTATACGAATAACTATTTCTATATCTTTACGCCTGTATAATCTTTGTCCAGCTTGATTCTTATCCGGCTTCAAAACGTCAAACTCGTCTTCCCAATAGCGCAAGACATGTTGTTCCACCCCTACTATTTCGGCTACTTCGCCTATTTTAAAAAATAATTTATCCGGAATTTCACGAAGCATTAAGAAAGCCTCTGACCATTAGTTGATTATTGTTTTGCTGCCAACCTGTTATTTATGGGATAAGATTTTTAGGACTTTATTTTGTAGAAGATTTTTTAGAGTTCGTTTGCGGCGTCGATCAATTGTTTACTGGGTTTAAAAGAAAGAACCCTTCTTGCCTTAATAATTATGGGTTCTCCCGTTTTTGGATTACGGGCATTTCTTGCTTTTTTATCTTTTAAATAAAAACTAGCAAAACCAGAAATTCTTACATTTTCACCAGCTTCTAATTCTAATTTAATTTGTCCAAATAACGCGTCTACAGCTTGTTCGGCTTCTCTTCGGCTAAACCCTACTCTTTCATACACTCGATCGACAATATCCGCTTTTATCAACGCAATTTTATGGTCATTCATAAAAGAACCTTTTTTTAATACCCTTTATGAAGATTTGGATTCTTCATAAGTCTTTTGGGCTAGTTCAACAATTTTTCCAGTAAGATGTTCTGGAACATCGTAGTAGTGAGAAAATTCCATGGTGAAAATTCCTCGACCGCCTGTGAGAGACGTAATATCTGGAGCATAGTTTAATACAGAAGCCATTGGCACTTCCACTCGAATTACCTGCGTTTCCTCTTCCGCATCTATACCTAAAATTTTTCCTCTTTTTGAATTCAAATCACCCATTACATCGCCAACACATTCGCTTGGCACAACTACTTCCATAATCATTATAGGTTCAAGTAAAATAGGTTTACAATCCATAACGCCTTTTTTAAAACCCATAGACCCGGCGATTTTAAAAGCCATTTCAGAAGAATCCACCGCATGAAAAGATCCGTCATACAAAGTTACTTTAACGTCGACCATAGGAAAATGCGCCAATACCCCTTCTTCCATAGCGCCTGCTATCCCTTTTTCGACAGCGGGAATATAGGTTTTGGGAATAGCGCCACCAACAATTTTGTCGACAAACTCAAAACCGCCCCCCTTAGTCAACGGTTCAATTTCTAGCCAAGTATCGCCAAATTGACCTCGCCCGCCCGATTGTTTCTTGTATTTTCCTTGAACTTTGGTTTTACCGCGAATTGTCTCTCTATAAGGTATTTTAGGAGATTTAACGTCGACCTCTACCCCAAATCGTCTTTTCAACTTATCTAAAATTACGTCTAAATGAACCTGCCCTAAACCAGAAACCAACAACTCATGGGTTTGGCTATTTCTCTCCACTTGTAACGTTTTATCTTCATCCGTTAAACGGTGCAAAGATCCACTAATTTTCTCTTCGTCCGCTCGAGTTTTTGGAACCACCGCGCGGGATAAAATAGGCGTTGGAAAGTTAATTGAATCAAATTTGGCTTGAAAATCTTGATTACAAAGCGTGTCGCTGGTTTCTGTTTCTTTGAGTTTGGCAACAGTTGCAAAATCCCCAGCAACTAATTCGTCGACTTGATCTTGGTTTTTCCCCTGGATGGCAAAAAGACTTCCAATTCTTTCGGTCACATTTTTGGAAGAATTAAAAGTTGAAGAATCCGAATTTATGGATCCAGAAAATACTCGAAATATGGTGAGTTTTCCCGCATAAGGATCGGCGATTGTTTTAAAAACTAAACCGCAAAAAGGATCTTTCATTCCTGGAGTTACGATAACTTCAGAATCGTCGTTCAAAGATTTCGCGATAATTGGGGGACGTTGGTCCGGAGATGGAACATAGTTCACTATTCCTTGCATTAGCAAGTCAATCCCTATATTAAGAGTTGCCGACCCACAAAACACTGGAATTAAATCGCCGCCATCAATTGCTTTTTTTAATCCAGACACCAATTCTTCATCAGAGAGGCTTCCTTCTTCAAAATATTTTTCTAATAGATCTTCGTCGCATTCAGCTACCGATTCAATCAATTCAGCTCTGGCAGTTTCGACTTCGTCTGCCATGTCATCTGGAATTGGAGACTCTTTGCCAATTCCATCGCCTTCTTTATCGTATAAATAACAAACGTTACCGATTAAATCGACAATGCCATTGGTATTTTCATTACTTCCCACAGGTAATTGAACTAAGACAGGATTGTTTTTTAATTTTTTTTGGATGGAACTTACGGCATTATCAAGATCGGCCCTTTCATGATCAATCTTATTAATAAAAACTAAAGGCCGAACTTCAAAATCATCGGCTTCACGCCAAAACTTTTCAGTAAAGTATTGTAAGCCTGTATCTGCGGAAACTACATAAACCGACCCGTCTATAACTCGCAAGGCCGCAAAGGTATCGCCAATAAAATTGCCGCTACCAGGGGAATCTATTACATTTATCTTTCTTTTATCCCATTCTAAATACGCTAGCGATGCATTTAGAGAATATCCTCTTTTTACCTCTTCGGGATCATAATCAAAAAATGAAGAGCTATCTCCAACCTTGCCTAATCGGTCAGAAACTCCGGAAGCATAAACCATTGCTTCGGCAATGGATGTTTTTCCAACGGCCCCATGGCCAATAAGTCCCACGTTTCTAATGTCGGCACAAGTATACTTCTTCATTTTTCCCTCCCATGAGAACTCCAAATAATAGAATTCCAAATTAATGGGACAACAAAATGGGTTTCAATTTCTAAACTATCTAAAATTCTTGGCTATTAAACCTTGGGAAACCCTCCATTAAAAAGACAAACTAGCACAAAAATCTAACGTAAATACTACAAAAAATTAACGCTAAACTAAATAAAACAACTCATGAAAGAATCAATTATACATGGAAATGACTATAAAACGACAACTTAAAAATTGATTTGCTTTTTTTTCATCTGCTGGTAGACCATTCCATAAAAGGCGGGAAAAAGCTTAAAAACGTTGGATATTTCGTTGGTTTTCAATCGAATAGCATAAACATCGTTGGATCCGGCAAGAACCGTAGCTGTTCTTGGAACGTTTTCCATATAGGCTATTTCTCCAACAATAGAGCCTTCGGACAAGCTTGCTAATTCTTTGTTTTTCTTATCTAAAATTCTTACTTCTCCAGAAAGTAAAACATACATATCTTTTTCCAAAGATCCGTATTTGATTACAGTTTCGTCTTTTGTCCAATGCTCTAAAGAACCAAAAGCTAAAATTGCCAATAAACTTGGGTTAATCGTATCGGAAAAAAAGCTTTCTAATTTGTAATAATCATCTTTGATTAAAGGTAAATTAAATTTTTTGTAATCTTCTTTTTTAATTTCAAGAAGACATAAAGAACCTTTTGCTCGAACAGTGGCGCGTCTCCTAGGGTTTGCGGTTGTAATCGCTAGTTCGCCAAAAAAGTTTCCTTTTTCATAAATAGCATACTTTTCTCCGTCAATTATAATTTCCGCAAACCCATCAACAATGACAAAAAAGGAATGCCCTTCCTCATTTTGAGCAAAAACAACCTCTTTGTCTTTATATTTCTTTATTTCCGAACTTGCGCATAATTCAAGGAAATGATTCTGCTTTAATTTTCTAAACAATACGCCTTCTTTTAAAGATTGAAGCGGCTGTTTTTTTTCTACTTTTTTTTCTTTAATAAGAATTTCAGTTTGCCCTTCTTCGGCATAATTCATTTTTTGATTTCCCGATGGCTCGTCGTGTTGATGAACCAATATCAGCTTATCGGTAACCGACTTATCTAACTTTTTCAGAGCGTCAACATGAGTGTGTAACATTCCTCCGCCTACATCATGCACAATCATATCCGCATCCCAAATAAAACCAAGGATGGCATCTCGCCTTTTTTTAGTAAAAAATCCCTGCTCATACCAAATCCTGATTCGTTCTTCGTCGTATTTAGTATCTCCAGAATGGGAGATCGTTTTTTTCAGGCCTTTTTCTTTATATGTCAAAATAAATCGACCCGTCGGAATTGAATGCAAGGAATAATCAAATGTGAAATAAGAATTTTTAAAACCTGGCAACTTAGTCGGTTTGTTAGGCTCTACTTCATGAAAATCAAAAAAATCTTTTAAAATATTAATAGGGAAACAGGTTATTGCCTCCAGTTTTCTTAAGAAGCTTTCAAAAATAATTCGGGTGGAAATTACTTTTACTTTTTCCCCATATAAAATTTTTTCTGTAATTCCCGCGTCATGGTCTGAATGAACGTGAGTCAAAAAAGTGTAAGGGACATCATTTTCAGTGATCCCATATTTCATGGTTTCGACATTACTTTCAGAAAGCACATCGACCATTATCCCTTTGCCTTCCGACCAAGCAATCATACAACTATTTTTTCGGTTAGGGGTGAACCCCGACCCAACGCCCAAAAATGTCACGCCCATAAAGGGTTTTTCACAGGGCTGAATCGTAAAATTTGTATCAGGCGGCTCTAAATTACTAATATCAATATTTAATTTTTTTTGCTTTCCAATATAAAGGTCAAACATTGAGGGAGAATATTGTATCATTTTCAACTTTTTCCTTTTGTCATCCTCTCCTTTAACAGTGACCCCCCAATCGTCGTCAAAATGATGAAAATCAACAATTCTATCAATAAATTCTTTTCGTTGACTTTCTCTCGCTAAAGTAAATAAACCCATTTCTCTCTTTAACTGAGCGCAAATTAAAAAATTCTGAGTAAATTGTAACGACAAGTTCTTTATTTTTTTATTAGTCAACCATGTAGTCTCTTTAAGTAATTTATCAAAGCAACTTTTTATATCGTCAGAAACCTGTTTTTCGTTGTTATGTTCTTTTAAGTTAAAGTCAAACGATTCGAAAAAACGTTTATTTTTAGATAATTTTTCTATAAAAACATCGTATTGCTTTAATTCCTTTTCAGAGAATTTATTTTGAGTGGAAATCTTTTGGAATTGAGCCCGCAACATATTTAAAAATGTGGGACCAAATAGAGTTTCGCTAAGAATAATTCGAAAGCGGTCTTCCTGACCTGGCATACAAAAAATTGAAAGCTTTTTTTTCTTTTCTTTTACAAATAAAAAACTATAAACAATAAATTCGAAATCAAAATTATTTCTCCCTTTTACAAAAGTCCTAAAAGGAATAACGTATTTTGAAGGCAACTCTTCCCCGCGTTCGGCAAAGTCTTTAACAATACCAGGCGGACAGCCGAACACAATATCTCCAAACTCTTGCGTCCTTAAAACTTTATAGTTTTTGCCGCTGATAACATTAAAATCTTTATTAGATTTTTTCATATAACTAACCCGTTTTTTTCCGGGAAAAAATTAGCCGCACCGGAGTTCCTTTAAAGCTAAATTTTTTTCGTAAGCTATTCGTTAAATACCTTTTATAAGAAAAATGTATACCTTGCGGATAATTAACAAAACACCGAAATGTTGGCGGACAATTTCGAATTTGAGCAGAATAAAACAATTTAATAAATTTGCCCCTAAAATGACTTAAAGGATTCTTTTCTACTGCTTTTTCAAAGCAACTGTTAAGAGGACCCGTTGCCACACGCTTGGTATACTCTCCAAATACTTGATTTATTTGAGGAAAAAATAAGGGCAAATTATAACCCGTTTTTGCTGAAACAGCAAAAAACGGCGCAAAATCTAAAAATTTCAACTTATTTTGCACCAACTCTTGAAAATCCTCAAAACTCTTATGTTTTTTTTGAGCCAAATCCCATTTATTAACCAAAACAATACAACCTCGCCCTTTATCAATGGCATATCCCGCTATGGTTGCGTCTTGATCGGTTATTCCTTCGTCTCCATCAATTACCAAAATTGCAATATGGCATCGGTCTAATGCTTTTAAAGACATAATGACCGAAAACTTTTCCAGTGTTTGGACTGTTTTTCCTTTTCTCCGGATACCGGCAGTATCAATTAGTACATATTTTTGATCATCCACTTCAATAGGAGAATCGGTAGAATCTCGAGTGGTTCCGGGCTTATTTGAAACAATGCACCGATAACTGTCCAAAAGTCTATTTACTAATGAAGACTTACCAACATTAGGTCTTCCAACAATTGCTACTCTAATCTCATTTTCGTCAACTTCAATCGGATCGCTTTCAGGAATTGTTTCGGCAACTTCTTCCATTAACTCCATTAAGCCATGTCCATGTTCGGCTGATATGGAAAATGTTTTCTTAATACCGATTTTAGAAAACTCGTATGCCATTGACTCGATTTCTGGGTTATCTACTTTATTCACGGCAAGAAATAAAGGTTTCCCAGATTTCCTGACCACTCCAATAACTTCGCGATCCTGAGGGGTCATACCCTGCCGACAATCAACAACAAAAATAACGCAATCCGCTTCTTCTTTTGCAAACTCAGCCTGTTCGGCGATCAAAGGTTCAAAATCATTTTCTCCGGCAAAATCAATTCCGCCCGTATCAACAGCCCAAAATGTTTTACCAAACCAATCGGCGATCGCATAATTTCTATCTCGAGTAACACCACGAGTATTATTTACAATAGCCGATTTTTTCCCGATTATTTTGTTAAATAAGGTGGATTTTCCAACATTAGCCCTTCCAATAATGGCGACTATCGAATCGCTCTGTAACTTCGAATCATCATTCATCCTAAATTGTCGGCTTATTATCTTTTATGTAAGAAGAAATTCCATATGCGATAGATTCAGCCAATCTATTTAGGTACCGAGATTTATTCAATCTAACTTCTTCTACCGGATTGGTAATAAACCCAACCTCAACTAACACGCTAGGCATTTTAGTGCTATGAAGGACAAAAAATGGTCCTTCCTTAACTCCTAAATTTTTTATTTTGGAGTATTTTTTGGACATTTTTAAAAACAATTTATCCTGAATCCATCTAGCCAAAATCGAAGAATCATTGATTTTTCTATTGGTTATCATGTCAGTTAAAATTTTCTGAACGTCATTATCAGGCACTTTATATACCAATTCGCCATTTTCTCTTTTCGCTGTATCGCGGGCTCTATCGCTTGAACCTCTACCCAAATAATAAGTTTCTATTCCGTGAGCGCCTTTTCTTTTAGCCGCATTTACATGGATGGAAACAAATAAATCCGCGTCTTTTTCGTTAGCAAACTTTCCTCTATCATCTAAGGCTATAAAACGGTCGTCTTCGCGTGTCATAGAAACCTTATAAGAGTATTTTTTTTGTAATATCCGCGTTAGATGTTTTGAAATCGCTAAGTTTAAATTTTTTTCTAATAAACCGCTTCCGCCAATAGCGCCATTATCCTTTCCTCCATGACCCGGGTCGATTACGACAAATGGAACTTTCCATTTCCGTTTCTTATTAACCTGCTTATTGCCGCCACCTTCTTTAAGAGCTTGCAAAGGTTTAGTAACTTTTGCTTCCAAAAACTGCGGTTTAGTAACGGATTTTTTAATTTTACGTTTTGGTTGTATTAAAATTTTAATTAAGTTTTTTTTCTGAAACGCTTTAACATTGAGGTTCTCTGGAGATTTAAAATCTAATACAACTCGATTACCGGATTTTGAAATTGGGGTTACGCGAATCTGTTTTAAATGATTTCCTTTAAGTTTAATATTCTTTAGGACTGAATCCGATATTTTTGAGCCTGGAAGATCAATAATATATTTAAGGGAAGTGCCGGCCCACCCTTCAGTGAATGATATTGGGCGATCCGTTTGAATTGTTAACCATTCTTTAGAAAATTCAGTATTAAAATTTACTTCCTTAATAGATATAGGGCTCTTAACATTTCTGGCTTTAGAAATTCTAGCCTGCGCAACTTTAGTTTTCTTTCTATTGACAAATTTGAGCCTATTTTTAGCTCGCTTTGCCATATCCCCTTTTGGGAAAAAGTTTAATATGGTTTGGAAAGATAGCGTAGCCGCTTCAAGATTGTTTTGAGCGAAAAATAATTCCCCCGCATGAAACAACGCGTCGTCGCCCAGGTATCCATCTTTATTTACTGAAGCGACCAGCTGAAAGTTTGCCAACGCTTTTTTAAGATCTTCCGATTTGCCAAACCTAGCAAATGATTTTTGATATAACTTCGCAGAGGTAAATAAAGCTTTGTAACCGGAAATGGTTTTAGGAAAAGAAAGCCAAATTTCCTTAAACTTCTTTGCGGTTTCTATCCATTTTTCTCTTCGTATTTCGGAACGACCAAACTTCAACAGCGAATAATATTCCGCCTTTGATTGTTGATATAAAGCTACAGCTTTTTCATTTTTTACAGGTTTTGAAAAAACCGTCGACGTATTCAAAAAAATAAAAGCTCCTAGAAATAAAATTTTCATCATATTTCTAAGGAAATTTTTTGTTATAAATTGTTTCATAATTGGGTCAACTATATACTTTTTCAACCTACCAAACATAAGAACAAAAAAACCATAACTATTTAATTTTATTGTAGTTATGAGTATAGCGCTTTTAAACAAACGGGTCAAGAAAAGTAGAATACTGGCTTCTGAAAAATTTACAGCCCCTGAGAAAGGCGTTCAGCGAGGAAAGAAGGTAATCCGTTTGTGTGTATTTTCCGCTGGGTTTCTTTCAATAAATAACTAAAACGATGAAATTTTAGTTCCTTAGTGACGGAGTCAAACTGAATAAAACATGGTTCTGGATTTCCGTCTCTAGGTTGACCGAGACTCCCAACATTTATTAAATACCTAGAGTTTTGACTTAATTTTATATCGAGATTTTCAAGTAATTCAACCTCACCTTTTGAAACCTCTTTAAAAACAAGAGGTTTATGAGTATGCCCCATAAAACAAAGTTCTACTTTTAAGACTTCAAAGTTTTCTAAAGCGTCTTCTTTAGAAGTTAGATAATGCCATCGATTTGGTTCAAATGGCGACGAATGAGCCCAAGCAATGCCTTCGCTTTCTAAAAAAATAGGCAATGAGTTTAAATATGCCTGGTTCTCTTCGCTCAATACTTTTCGCGTCCAAATCGTGGCGTGATAAGCGTAGGGATTAAAGTTTGAAGTTTTTATTTTGCCGCAAACTGCGTAGTCATGATTCCCAGCTAAAACGATGTCGACCTTTTCTTTAATCAGGTCTATAACGGGATTAGGGTCTGGCCCATAGCCCACTAAATCGCCAAGACAAACAAGCTGGTCATGAGGTATTTTTTTGGCTTCTTCGAGAAAAGCTTGTAAGGCTTCCAAATTGCTATGAACGTCGGAGAAAATAAGATATATCATTGAAGGGAAAAACTTTGGTATTAATTGAACGGCTTCAAATAAAAAAAGTTAATTTGCCTCTTGAACTAATGAGGAAGAAACATGGGAATTAACTCGATCCAAAATTCCGTTTACAAAATCTGACGACTGGTTTCCTCCGTATTTTTTGGCGATTTCTACCGCTTCGTCAATTGCAACTTTTCCAGGAACATTTTTATGAAACATCAACTCGCAAGAAGCCAGTCGTAAAATGTTTCTATCAATTGTTCCCATTCTTTCTATATCCCAATTGTCGCTGAATTTTTTAATCATTTGATCGACTTTTTCAAGATTCTTGAGCGTCGAATCAATCAATTCGAACGTAAAATCTTTAACCTGCTCTTTACCGACCCAATCCCAAAACATCTTTTTTTGTTCTTCCAAGTCGCCTTTATTAAGGTCGTATAAATATAAAAACTTTAAAGTCAATTCTCTTGATTGGCGTCTTTTCCCCACAATAAAAGTTTACTCCATTACTTTAAACAAGTTAGCCATTTCCAAAGCCGCAAGAGCCGCCTCAGAGCCTTTATTACCAGCTTTTGAGCCTGCTCTTTCAATCGCCTGTTCAAGATTGTCAGTCGTTAAAACTCCAAACAAAACAGGTATACTCGCTTCCATGGCCACGGATGCCACTCCTTTACTCGCTTCGGCCGCTACATATTCAAAATGTGGGGTCGCGCCTCTGATAATAGCTCCAAGACAAATAATGGCATCGTATTTTTCAACTTTCGCCATTTTTTTTGCGGCCATAAATATTTCAAAAGCCCCTGGAACTTTGACAATATCTATTACCGACTCATCAACACCGTGACGAGTCAGAGTATCCAAAGCCCCATCTACAAGACGCCCTGTTATAAAATCATTAAACCGCGCGGCAACAATGCCAAACTTTAGCCCTGAACCAATTAGGTTTCCTTCAATAATATTTGCCATTCAATCCTCTCTTAGGAGATGTTCTTCATAAGATGTCCCAACTTGGACTGTTTTGTCTTAAGATATTTTTCATTTTGCTCTTTAGGACATATTTCAATCGGAACCCTTTCTACAATGCTTAAACCGTAAGCTTCTAAGCCAACAATTTTCCTGGGGTTATTAGTCATCAAACGAATTTTTCCCAAACCCAATTTCCTTAAAATCTGAGCTCCGATGCCATATTCTCTTAAATCTGGTTTAAAACCTAACGCTTCATTTGCTTGAACAGTATCGTGTCCCTGATCTTGCAGAGCATAAGCTTTTAGTTTATTTATTATCCCAATACCCCTTCCTTCTTGATACAAGTAAAGCAAGACTCCCAAACCTTCATCTTGAATCATTTGCATAGCTTGACTCAATTGTTCGCCACAATCGCATCGAAACGAACCAAAAACATCGCCGGTCAAACACTGGGAATGAACCCTCGCTAAGACTGGAGTAGAAGCGTTTATATCGCCTTTTACAAATGCAATATGAACTTGGTCGATCAAAACATTACGAAAAGCGATCGATTTAAAATCTCCCCACTGTGTAGGAATTATAGTTTCCGCTTCTTTTTCAATTAAGGTCTCGCTTTGTAACCGGTATTGAACCAAGTCTTTAACGGTTATCATTTTTATTCCAAATTTTTTGGAAAATTCGGTTAATTGCGGAACCCTGGACATAGTGCCATCTTCGTTCATGATCTCGCAAATCACTCCCGACGGATTCAAACCCGCCAAACGGGCAATATCAACTGAGCCTTCCGTTTGACCGTTGCGAACCAAGACTCCACCCTCTCTCGCTTTTAAAGGAAATATGTGGCCTGGAACAGCTAAATCTTTTCGCGTGAAATTTGGATCGATTGCCACTTGTATGGTTCGCGCTCTATCCGCAGCTGAAATCCCTGTTGTTACCCCTGTCTTAGCGTCAATTGAAATCGTAAAGGGAGTTTCGAAAGCGGACTCATTCTCCAGAGCCATCATAGGCAATCGCAACTCTTCCGTACGTTCCTGGGTGAGCGTCAGACAAATCAAACCTCTACCATGTGTGGCCATAAAATTGATAGATTCGGGGGTTGCTTTTTCAGCGGCAATCATTAAATCGCCTTCATTCTCCCGATCTTCATCGTCGACAATGATAATCATTTCACCTTTCCCAACAGCTTCAATAGCTGTAGGAATATCGCAGAATACGCTTTCGCTCATAGTTTATTCAAATCCATAACGTTTAAGAAACTCAGGAGTTATTGGGATTTCTCCCGAAGACCGATCTCCTAAAATTTTTTCACAAGCTTTCACTACATATTTACCAATCATATCACATTCTAAATTGACCTTATCCCCGATTTTACGATCCTTAAGATTAGTGTGATTTAACGTAAAGGGAATCACTGCAACTGAAAAACAATTCTCTCGACAATCAAATATCGTAAGACTGATACCATCTACGGCAACCGAACCTTTTTCCACAACATAGGAAACCAAATTATCGCTATGTTTGAATCGAAATAAAGTTTGCCCATCCTGTTTTTTGATTTCGGTAATAGATCCTACTTCATCCACATGTCCCATTACAAAATGACCGCTCATTTTAGTTTGAGGGGTTAATGAGCGTTCAAGGTTAACGCCAGCATTAACGCGAACTTTATCCAAAGAGGTTTTTTCTAAAGTTTCAGCCGAAAGATTTGCGGAAAACTCATTATCCAAAACTGCAATCGCCGTCAGGCAGGTACCATTCACGGCAATACTTTCTCCGAGTTCAACATCTTGAAAATCGTTGGGAGTTTTAATTTTAATCAGAACGCCTTCCGACTTATTTTCAATAGCCTTTACCGTTCCAACCGTTTGAATAATTCCGGTGAACATTAGAAATAACCCTCAATCATTAAATCGTCGCCAACTTTTTTTGACTCAATATTCTTAAGTCGAACTACATCTTTCAATTTTAAAGTTCCATCGCCGCCAATAAAACCGGGAGCTTTATTACCTCCTATAATAATTGGGGCGACAAACAATATCGCTTTATCGACAATATTTTCTTTTAACGCGGAAGCGTTTAATTCGCTTCCACCTTCTATCAAAACGTTAACAATATCTCGTTTCCCTAGCTCCTTCAGCAACGTCTCTAACTTAATCCTCTTCCTTTTATTTTCCAAAACCAATATGTCGACACCAATATCCCGTAACCGTTTTTCTTTTTCCTTAGAAAGCTTAGGCGAAGTAACGTAAATAACTTTATTTCTGTCGGCATTTTCAAAAACTTTGGAGTTGATCGCGATTCGACTTCGTCTATCTAAAATAACTCTTATAGGATTTTTAAATCCCCGGCGATTTAATCGAACGGTCAGCTTTGGATCGTCTTTTATAACCGTGCCAGATCCAACCAATATTGCGTCTACCTTTCCTCGCATTTCATGAACTAATTTTCTAGATTTTTCACAAGTAATCCACTGAGATTCGCCCAAGTTTGTGGCAATTTTACCATCAAGCGAAATTCCAGACTTCATAATAACAAACGGATTTCCAGTTCGAATAAATTTAACAAAGCTTTCATTTAGAAGTTCGCATTTATTTTTCAAAATGCCAACTTCTACCTCCACCCCTCCTTTTCTTAAAACACCAATCCCTTTTCTATAAACTAGTTTATTAGGGTCAGTCATTCCCACATAAACTTTCTTTATTCCCGCTAAAAGAATAGCGTCGACACAAGGCGCCGTTTTACCATGGTGGCAGCAAGGTTCAAGATTTACAAACATTTCGGCGCCACGGGTATTCTGCCCCGCTTTTTTAATAGCCTCAATTTCGGCATGCGCTTTTCCGGCTCGTTTGTGATAGCCCTCGCCAACAATTTTTCCGTTTTTCACAATAACTGCGCCAACCATAGGGTTCGGGCTGGTCTTCCCCGATGCTTTTTCCGCTAGCTTTAGCGCTCTAGCCATAAAAATAATTTTTTGGGAATCTTTCAATGGAATTATTCCTGGGAAATTAAAAAATACAAAAAAATTTTCGTGGGCAAATTAGGAATGAGGAGGGTGCAGGAGCTATCTTACAACAGTTTTTTGCGATCTTAGGATATCGACCATTCGTTTCTTAATACTTCCTCTTTGATATACGATTTCAATCCTACGGTTAACTCCCCTGTTACCCGCGCTATCATTCGGAACTTTAGGTCTAAACTCCGCAAATCCTTCCACTGAAAGTTTTTGAGGAGGAAAACCCGCAGTAACTAATTGTCGAGCGACATTTGCTGCGCGTGCGGCTGAAAGCTCCCAATTTGATGGGTATTGTTCCGTTTTGATGGGAATGTTATCGGTGTGCCCTTCCACCTTAACATTATAGTCAAACTGTTTTAGAAGATCGAAAACCTTTTTTAATACTTCTTTGCCTGCCGGCGAAGTCGCGGCCTGACCGGCTGGAAATAGTACGACATCTGAAACCGTAATAATTGCTCCCCGTTCGTCGGAAGAAACCTGTACCTGACCTGCCAGTTTGTTTTTATAAACAAACTCTTCCACCTCGGAAGCAAGGTCCTCAATCTCTTTTGCCACCATAGCTCCAACTTCGTCAACGGCAATTACGGCTTTTTCAGCCAACGCTTGTTCGACAACTTCTAACCCTAAGCGCGTTCCCGCTTCTGGAATAACGTCGTCCCCTAAAGCGGTCTTCAAGGATTCTTTAATCAAACGCCACTTTTCATCCTCAATGGACCCCATTGCAAAAAGGAGAATGAAAAACACCATCAGAAGAGTAACTAAATCGGCAAAAGTCATTACCCAGGGGGGTATCCCCTCATCCGGTTCCTCTTCTACTGTTTCGTCGTCATCTTCGGGAGGATCGTCTTTTTTTTCGGCTTTTTCCTTAGTGGCCATTTATCGCCTCGTTAAAATCCTACTTTTTCTTCCCGCCTTTACCGCCATCTTCTTTTTTAACTTTTTTACCTAAAATATTGGCAACCGTGTTTTCTAGGACATCTTTCATAAACCTGGGATTGACGCCCTTACGGATATACATAATTCCTTCCAACACCAAATTCATCTCCAAGGTGTCTGTGGCGCTTCTTCGTTTTAGTTTAACGGTCATGGGAATAAAAAACAAATTGGCCACCACTGCGCCATAAAATGTGGTGATCAACGCAACAGCCATTTTGGGTCCAACAGATCCGACGTCGGCTAGGTCGGCAAGCATCTGTACCAGACCAATCAAAGTCCCGATCATCCCAAATGCTGGGGCGAATTTTCCCATTTCATTAAAAATTTCCCAGCCATCTTTGTGGGATTTCTGGAGTTGGATAATTTCCCTTTTTAATAAAGCGGCAACCGTAGCCTCATCTTTACCGTCTACTGTCAGCTGTAATCCTTTTTCTAAAAACTCGTGTTTGACGTCTTTTAACTTGGATTCGATGGCTAAAATTCCGCCTTTTCTAGCGACGTTATTGATCATAACCATGTTATCTATAAGTTCGCTCAGGTCGACCTTCTTTACCAAAAAAACCTTCGTGAACAATCCCATAACTCTCATAACCTCGTTAACAGGATAGGCCACAAAAGTTGCCGCAAGGGTACCTCCGATAACAACCATGGCTGAAGGCGCATTCCAGAACAAATCCAAACCGCTGTTCAGTAAGATAGAGGTGATTACCAAACCTAAGCCTGCAAATACTCCAAGTATCGATGCTATATCCATTTAACCGCCTAACCCTGCTTAACCTTAATCGGTCCCACAATGGGATCCACATTATTAAACTTAACTATTTTATTAAGAGTTTCTTTATTCAAAACAGTGTCTTTTCTTAACAAATTAATACCCGATTCGGAAAAAATATCGGAGGCAAGCTCCATTCCTTCGGTTAAGTTGAAAACCGTACATTCAATAACTTTATCTTGGGGACTTTGCTCTTGTATCTCAATAAATTCCTTCATTAAGTAAAGAACCTTATCGTCAAAAACAATATTTTTCTTTTCTTCCATTTTAGCGAAAGCCCCAGACGACCCCAGCTTTGGATTAGCGATAATTTCATGATCGTAATAGCTAGCTGCCGCGACTATTCTGGCTCCAATGGGAATGGAGTCTCCATACAACCCATCTGGACCGCCTGAACCGTCTACATTTTCATGTAAATGCCTAATGATATCCGCAACCAATTCGAAGCCGGGATAAGCTTTTAACAACATTTCGCCTACGAGAGGATGAGGACTATTAGCTCCTGAACGTTCTTCCACCATAGCCGCTTCTTTTTTACTTACCGGCATTCCAACAATTCCAAGCTCATGGAGTCTTGCCGCTACCTTGACGTTTTGAACTTGATAATCGGTCAATCCAAGTTTTTCCCCAATAAAAATGGACATTTCAGCGACTCTCTCCGAATGTCCTCTATCAGACCGATTTAATTCAATAATATTAGATAGGAGAGCCACTGTAGAATCAAACCGACCCATCATTTCTTCCATCATTGAAGAAATTTGATTATTTTTTCCTTCTAACTGCGAGTTGAGCTCACCCATTTCGCGAAGATTTATATTCAACCTTTTTTTATCGGCTCTAAGTTCTTCATTAAGAGCAACTAACTTATGGTGAAATTTTTTAACCCTGTCGAGGGATTCTTCCAATTGTCGATTCTTTTCGCCAACAGTTTGGTTTAGGTTGGAAACTCTCAATATAAAATTAACAATGAAGAGTAACTCGCCTTTTTTAATTGGTTTGGATAAATAAGCGTCTGCCCCAACTTCTTTTGCTTTGATGGCATTATCTTGCTCAGCGTCGTATGCCGAAGTTAAAATAATCGCCGTTTTAGGATGCCGAGTTCGTATTTCACTACAC
This sequence comes from uncultured Nitrospinota bacterium, assembly GCA_964570665.1. Taxonomy (GTDB): domain Bacteria; phylum Nitrospinota; class Nitrospinia; order Nitrospinales; family JAJDAT01; genus JAJDAT01. Next base: position 224,511 of record CAZMZH010000001.1, read on the forward strand.
ACTTCAAAACCGTTTAAGCCCGGCATCTGGATATCGCTCAAAACAATATCAGGCTGTATTTCTGATACCTTTTCCAAACCTTCTTCACCTGAAAAGGCTTCAGAGAATTCTAGTGAGTCCTGACCAAAAGATCGGGTTAGAATTTGCCGAGTAATCATCAGCATTGTCCGATCATCGTCAATACATAAAAACTTTTTAGACGGTTTTTGAACAGCCACTTAATTTTTTCTCCAGGTTTGAGCTAAAAAACCTTTTTTCGATCTTAATTACTTAAATATATAACAAAAAAGAGTTATTTCTCTATTCTTACAAGCTATCTGAAATTAATTTTGAATTTTACTAAAATTGTAGTTCAAATAGTAATTTCTTCTATAAAATAAAGGCATTTCGCAAAAAAACGACTTAATCCTACGTCTTAATCATAAAAACGCAATCAAATCAATGTCAAGCCAAACTCATAACGTTCTGGCGATAATTTTTTACCAAAAGAAATTAAGGCTTAATAAGCAAGGTAAAACTATTGAATTATTGTGTACTATAGTTTTTTCGGTTTAATTTCTAATTAGTGAAGCTTTTTTTTAACTTATTATACCTTTTTTATAGTATTTACCGCAAAAATCACCAATCTATTTCCTCTTCCTCTAATTCTGTAGCTCCCAATGAGCAAAATCTAAATCCTATGGAAGGATAACGCTCAGAAGGGTCAAAAGAATTTCTATATTTACATTTCGCATGAACCAAGTAATTTAACCAAGAACCGCCCCGAACTATCCTTTGAGTGATGTATCTAGAAGAATGTAACTGAACGCACCACTCCCAAACATTTCCCGACATATCATAACACCCATATGGAGAAATCCCGGGCTCAAACTTATCAACTGGAGTGGTCTTACCTTCTACAAAATCTCCCGTATTTGTATAACCAGATTGATAGCCGCTAGCTTCCCCCCAAGGATAATCCCTTCCGTCACAACCTCGCGCCGCTTTTTCCCACTCCTTTTCGGTAGGTAAACGCAATCCCATCCATATAGAAAATATGTTTGCCTCATAATAATTAACCCCGATAACCGGTTCATTTCCCTCTTTAGAATATCTGGGATATAAAAAACGGTAACTTGGAACAAATTGTTTATACAAAGCATTCGTTATCGGGAATTTCATTATCGAAAATTCTTTTAGAAAAATCTGGTCTTCTTCATCCTTTTCATCCTGGTAAATAAATTTACTTTCAGGGACTGTCACTAACTCAGCCCACTTTTGCATTGTCTCTTGGTTGACAATCTCAAAATCCTTTGACTCTTTCATAAACGATCCTAGTTCTGGAACGTTATTTAAAGGATCGAAGTTTTGACAGTCGATCATTTCCAACAAATCTATATTGTACAAAGCTAAAAGCAATTCAAATACGCCAAACAAAATTCTGCTATCGCGTTTTTCACGATCTAATAAATTAACAAGAAGCTTTTTCAAATCCGTTTGATCGAAAGATTTAATAATATTTTTAGGTTGATGCAAACGAAATCGAACAAATTGAGGAAAGTTTTCTTTACATTGGTATTTTAATAATTGTCCCGTAATCGATTTGTGAAACTCATCTAGACCAATTGCTTCCAAAATGGCGTTTCCAGCCGGAAACAAAGCGCTTTCATGGAAAAAAATATCATATAGGTTATTATTAAAGTTGGGAGTCATGCCGGCAAAAAACTTAAAAATTTCTTGCCATCGGTCATCTCGACAATGTTTTGCAGCAATAACCTTCCAATCGTTTCTCTTTGATAGGGCGCAAGCCGCAAAATATTCTTGAAACGAGGGATGGAGATACTCCCATCGTTTTCCATATATATAAACTAGATCTTTAAGTTCGGGAACGAGCTCTCCATCAACCCAGATTTCGGCTTCGCTTTCCCCCACATTTAAAAGACGTTTTAATTCGACTCCCTTGTCGATTTCCTCCGAACGTTGAAACCAACCGTTTTCCGCTAACTCTAATGAAACTTTTTCAAGTCGGCTAAAATTTATAGAAGTTCTTTTTAATGCCTTTTCTATAATTTGTGAATCGACGCCTTCCATCTCTACACTTGATTTATTATCAGGCTTAACGGGCTCTCCTTTATCTATAAGAGGATCCTCTCTCGATTGCTTTGACTCTTCTCGTTCAATAATAAACTTTTGTAAATTTCCCGGACTAGAAAGGTATTCTATATAACGATTATACAGAATCGTCTTTGTTAGCGATTCGTCGCGAACCGGATCGTATGCGTCCTTAATCAGTTTTAATAACACCGGAGAACTTAACAACTCAGGATTAAACAAACTTAGCTTATCCAATGCTTTAGTTTTCTTGTCCCCCAAAAATGACTTTTGAGAACGTTCGCTAATTTCATCAAAAGATATTTGAAAAAACGCTTCGTTTCCTCTTATCAATATGGATTCGTCGGCGATCGGGCCAAAGTCGAAAGGCCGACAAGCTAAAAAAAGAAAATTGCTGCCAAGAGTATCTCCTTCAAGAACTAATTTATTAAAAGCTTGCAATCTATCGGTAGGAACCAGTCGATCCAATCCGTCCAAAAAAAACAAAATTTTACTTTCGCCATATAGATATTGCACCGTATCTAATATAGCCTCGGAATCTAATTCCAAATCTGGATTGCAATCTCTTTCTCTCAAGATCAAATCGACAATCACATTAAAAACATTTTCAAGCAATAAAGATAACCCCGTTCCTTCGGGCAGTTTTTCTAGAGGAAAATAGACAGGTATAGGAAACCATTGATTGGAAGAATCTTCATTTAATAAGATTTCTTGATAGATTTTTAAGAAGATGGTTTTTCCCATTCCCGAATTGCTTTGCAACATAACTCGGCCATTGGGTAACTCTAATAAGTCTTCATTTACTTCTCTAGGGGTGGGGAAAACTAAATCTTGCAAACTTTGTCTAAAATTAATGGGGTTCCGGTCTAAAACAATTGGAGGGATATAACACTTTTTATCTCTGTTCGGTCCTAACTTTGCGTTTAGTTCTTCGGTAACAGTTTTTAAAGCGTGTTTCCTATAAGTAGCAATAACCCAATCAACATCGTCTTCTGGATTTTCAGGAGTTAAAATTTCATCATTTTCTCTTTGAGAAATTTGGAATTCTTTTTCTTCCAATCCATCAGATTGGTCGTCATTTGGCGCCATAAAATTTACACCTTAATATTCCAACAAAGCTTCTAAAAAACGTTAACCAACTTTGTAAGGATAATTTAACTAGCTTTAATTTATTGGAAATTTTAACATGGGCGCTACGATAACGCCCCGTTTTGTTTCCCTTACTTTTTTACGCGAAACGATTGTTTTTAAATTACCGCTTCTAAAGGAAATCGTTCATGCTGCCTTTAAAAGACGAAAAGGCTCCTTTAAAATTTCCCCCCACCACCCTTTTTATTATTCTTTTAAATTGTTATTTTTTCCTTAATGGGAAATTTGGGAGTTCCATTGAAGCTTATATACCTACCTACGGACTCATTCCTTCTAAGTTCTTCGATGATCCTATAAGTCAGGCGCCCACCGTCCTAATTTCTCTATTTCTCCATGCAGGATGGGGACATTTAATTGGCAATATGCTTTTCTTATGGGTATTTGGCAATCGTATCGAAAACCTTATAAATCCGCTAAAGTTTTTATTTTTTTACTTAACCTGTGGAATATTATCATCCATAGGTTTCTCATTTCTTTCAGACGTCCAGGACATTCCTATCGTTGGAGCAAGCGGAGCTATCTCGGGAGTTTTAGGAGCTTACCTTATTTTATTTCCTAAAGCTCAAATTTCGACACTTTTTTTCTGGGTTTTTTATTTCAATATTCTAAAAACACCAGCGTTTGTTTACATATTTTTTTGGGTATTTTGGCAAATATTTGCGTTTGTCGGGGTTGCTCAAACCGAAAATCAAATCGCTTGGCTAGGACATCTAATTGGATTTGTGGCAGGAATTATAATTATTTTTTTACTCAAAAGTCCAAAAAACAAGCGAGAATTACGAAAAACAGATTAATCGCTTTTTTGAGAATTATCCTTCTGCATTGATAACTTCTAACTCTTCATCTTCATATTCAATCTCTTTGGAATCGGAATCATTTAAGCTCGCATCGCCTTCTTCGGGGTCAATTTGCGATAACAAATTATGAGCGACTTCTAAGGGGACAGGAATTAGCAACACGTTGGGGTAATAACCGGTGTCATACTCAATCCCAAAAATCAAAGGAACTTCCGAGTTTCCTATACCATTTGAATCGGCAAAACCAATTCGAGTAACATGGTAATCTCGTGAAAGAAACCATTGTGGATCTGGAAACAAAGCGCTTTGTGAAGTGGAGTCCATCGTTCTAAGAACGCGAACAAAATGAAGAAAATCAAAAATCCTTTCTGTTCTGAAACCCGCTTCTTCTAACTTACCCTTTTGGATTGTTCGCGTCGATTGAATCTCATTCAAAGTATCCATCGAAACATGAAATTCTTTTAGCGGTATATTATCTTTATCGATAAAACTTAATGTAAGCCAGATTCCAAAACGCGCGACCAAAACTCGATCCCATTTATTATTAGAATCGATTTCAATCATATCTAGGGGAGAAACCATTTTTCGATTCCACTGCCCCGGATAATCGAAAAACAATTGTAAAAACTTTTCTCTGGAAATCACTTGCGATGACGCTGAATTTAAGTTTTCAAACAAATTACTGAAGGAATCTATAGATTCGCTTGTACGCTCTTTAACGCTGGCAGAAGCCAATAGAGACTGAATCTTTCTTTGAGCTACAATTTTCTCCCTATCTCGATCCCATATACGACCTAATTGAGGGCGTTCATGATTATGCCATCTTAAATAAAGACCAATACCTTTTTCAAAAATTTGCGCATTAAATTCAAATAAGATAATCCCCAAAATCACTGCAATCAAAAATATTTCGTTTAAAAATAAACTAATGGGCTTCGACTTCATCATTTAAGAGGCAATATTTTGAATGATTTTAGCCGCATGTTTTGCCGAATAAGTCAATATCATTTGGGCTCCAGCTCTTTTTATAGAAAGTAACACTTCCATAATAACTCGATCCCCATCTAACCATCCCTTTTCCGAAGCGGCATGCGCCATAGAATACTCTCCGCTCACGTTATAAGCGGCTAGCGGAATAGAAAACTCTTGTTTTATTTTATAAATAACATCCAAATAGGATAAAGCAGGCTTTACCATAATTATATCGGCGCCTTCTTCAATATCTTGGGCAACCTCCCGAATGCTTTCTTCGCCATTGGCAGGATCCATTTGGTAGGAACACCGATCTCCGAATTCGGGGGACGAGTCGGCAGCCTCTCTAAAGGGTCCATAAAATGCCGACGCATATTTTGCGGCATAAGACATTATGACGCTATCTTCAAACCCCGATTGATCTAAAGCTTCGCGAATAGCGCCCACTCTCCCGTCCATCATATCCGAGGGAGCTACAATATCCGCGCCTGCCATTGTATGGGTTAAAGCCATTTTAGCCAATAGCTCAAGAGTGGGATCGTTTAATATTTTTCCGTTTTCAACCAGCCCGCAATGACCATGGTCTGTATACTCGTCAATACACACGTCAGTAATCACGACTATTTCAGGAACGGCAGATTTGATCTCCCGAACTGCTCTTTGCACAATACCGTCTGGGTTATACGCCTCGGTACCTTGAGCGTCTTTCTTATCGGGAATCCCAAATAAAATAACGGAAGGAATGCCCATGTTCCAACACTCCTTAACCTCGTTAACTAATAAATCTATAGACCAACGAAAATTCCCAGGCATGGAACCAATCTCAGATTTAATTCCTCGTCCTTCGCAAACAAATAATGGATAAATTAAATCGTCAACGGACACTCTGGTCTCGCGGACCATTCTCATGATCGCGTCGTTTTTTCTCAATCTTCTCAATCTATGTGTTGGAAAAGGCATTTGTTCTAATTTATTTTAAAATTTATATTTCGGTTACGAAATTACTAAAGAATCAAATTCGTTTTTTCAAACAAGAATCCATTATTTCATTATCCGTAGCCAATCGCAAACCATCATGAAAACCTCTCTTTTTCCATCAACAAACGTTTTGATAAACTATTTAGTTTTAAATTGCCTTTATTAAGCTAAAGAGTTTTTAAATAATTTTGGAAAACTGAATAATTGATAAGATCCGGATAAGAAAAAATTAAATTTATAAATACCGTCATTTTTTTGGCTTACTCAGAATGACATACAGCTCTAAACGCGAAACCTCAAAAGCCATAAACCCAATAAAAGCAAACACTTTTAACGCCTAAAACCCTTAAATAATAATTTGGCACGTAAACTGCTTATTAATAAAGATATTACGCTTTTTTGACGACAAGAATTAAAACAGCATTTATTTAGGGAGTTTTTATGGAAACCAACTACACAACTCAAGATTGGGTTTATGAAAAAGTTTATTCAACTTTATTTCAAGCAATTTCTTCATCAAGCGAAGTAAAAAAAGTTTTGATGGAACTACAGGAAAAAAACTTAATTCAAGATATGGACGTTATAAATCTAATTTTAAGTTTTGATGAACTTTCCAAACTAACGGAAGATTTAACGACACCTTCGGAAATGGTGGGTTTGAATTAAAAAAATTAATTAAAATAGTTTGAGGTTACTTTTTTAATTTTACTTCCAAAATTAGATAACGGTAATCTGCGATAACATTATCTAAAACTAATGCCATAAACTCGGGACTCTATTTTCTTATTAATTACTAGCGATATTAAATACAAAATCTAGGCAACAAGATTCGTCTTTATTTGGAAAAAACGTTTTTCCAAAAAGCTTTAATTGGAAATTCCCTTTTTTCAATTCTAAACCGGAAGGCAAATCTACGTTTCTATACCAATGAAAGTTTTCAACGACTAATTTTTGCGATGTATTGGCAACCCACGATTCAGGTTCAATGATAGGAATCGAAAAGGGTTTCGAATTTCCATTTAAATCGTCTGTTATTATTTGCAAATCTAACTGCTTAATTTGTATTAAATCTCGTAATTTTTTCCCCCAACTATAGAAAAAAATATCGCTGTGGACACGATATTGTTCTCCCTGTTTTTTTATAGAAATTGTAACCTTAATGGGAGTATTCCATTCTGGTTTAAAGAAAATAGCCGTTTTTTTCCATTTTTTTAATGTAGAGTTTATTTCAAAATTTTCCTCCTTCGATATTTCTTTATATACAACTTCATCTCCTAATTTTTGATTTATTCCAAAACTTTCTTTTAAATAATCCCTGGTCTTTTGACTCACTGCAAAAGGGTTAAATAAATTTGTGTAACAGGGTTGGTCATATTTTTTAAAGTAGGAAAAAGAAATAAGATTTCTTTCGATTCCGAAGATATTAAGAGTAAAAAAGAGAACGTTTTTGGGCTGATGAAGAACGGTTTTATCGTCAAAGAAATATTTTAATTTTGAAAAAATTTTTTCTGGAATTCCAATAGATTTTTCAACACTCTCTCCTCTTGGGACAATATAAAAACAAGGTTTGTTTGGCGCATCTTGATTGGATAAATCTCGCTGATTACTACTTGAGGCATTTAAAAGTCTTATTGGTTGGATCGATTCGCCTTCTAAGTATACATTTGAGAAAAATTCTTCAGGAGATAATTCTAATTTTTTCATTAAAGCTGGAAATAACCATTTAAGTTTTTGTGGATTATAAAAATTTCCAGTCCTAATATTTTGGCTCCAAAGGTTATTATTTTTTCTAATAAAATTAAAATCCACATATGCCATTTGCCCTAATGCCGCTATGATTAGAAAACAAAAAACGTTTTGAAAAAGTTTTGCTGAAAAACTTTGAATAACCAGAAAAATAAATCGCGCCTTTAATAATATGACAGGAATAATAAAAATAAAATAATGCCAAAAATGCCACAATGTAGGAGGATTGGTGATTTCATAAATAATGGCGGGGATATAAAAAGCTATTAGTAAAACGACCTCTTTTCTACAAGACTCAAGGCCACTTTTTCTAAAGTTTTGCGCCGAGAATATTACAAGACCCCAAAAACTAATAAGGCTGAAAAAATAACTTACTCTTGGAATATATTCCGGAAACCCGTAAAACTTGAATAAAGAAGTACCTTGATTAATCCGGACAAATAGATTTTGTAGCGAAACAATTTCAAAAACTTTTAAAAAATTAAATTCTTGTTTGAAAAAAGCTTCGGTAATTTTTATATTCGTTTCATAAAATTGCTGTTTGTATATGAAATAGGGCAAAAAACAGAGCGCCAATAAAATTAAAGTCAGGAAAACATCTTTTTGATTTATTTTTATTTTAAAGAATATTAGAACCAAAAAAGGAATCAAATAATAGGTAGCCATTGAAAAATGCATTTGGATACCTAAAGAAATAATAAAAATAATTACTGGAAAGTATTTTGTGTTTTTTTCGAAAGAAAATTTGAATAACGAAAAGAAAAAAACGAAAATCAACGGGAACATGAAGGTTGGATTTATAGGAAACCCAGCGCTATCTAGATGAACAAGATTAAAGGAAAGCAATATGGTTGCAAAAGCCGAGGTTGCCCAACCAAAGTACTTACGAATAAACCAAATAAAAAAAACGATTGAAAGTAGATTTAAAATTAAGTTAAAGGCAAATATAGAATCGTACGAATAATTAAAAAACAAAGGGATTGCTAAAAAAACATACAAAAAAGGACCTAATAGTCTTCCGCCATAATTCCTTTCGGGTCCAGCTAATGGAATGTAATCCCCATCAAACAGATGAAAAGCTCGATCAAAATCGCGAGTCACCCACTCCGTAATCCTAACCACGTCAAGGGCTTCCAACCGAAGATATACTCCAAATACCAAAAACAAAAAAACGGCAAGAATCAAATATCTTTGGTCAACTTTAAATATCGTATCTTTTTGCATAAAGTAAAAGTCTAGGTAAGACAGATCAAAAAAGGATCCATAATATGCGGTGATAATGGGATGAGTTATCTCTAAGAATCTTTAAGAATCCCAAGAAAATCTATATAAAACGGTAGGCTTTGAAAAAAATCAAACGTATAAAATAAATCTTAAAAAATAGAAGAGAGCTACAAAAAAGATTAGTTTTGTTGAAATATTTTTGAGTCGCAAGCGATGTACTTGATTTGTCGCATTGGAACAATCAAAACTTGATCTGAGGTGGTGATTTCCAAAACTTCTAAATCGTCGCTAATAAAGTGTTTTAAAGTATTTTCTAGCTTAATTTCCTGATTATCTATAAAAAAAACTTTTAACCAATATTCCACCGACAACCTCTTTTCTAACGTTATTTAGAGTAAACCGTTCCTTAAATATTCTTTAACAATCCATCAGCATATTAATTGGGCAATGCCACAGCTTCAAACTTTTTTGAAAGCGGATTGTTTACATAATCTTCAACGTAATTTTTCACGTATCCCTTTTCGTATAATTTTCGATTTGAAAAATAAGTATTGGCTTTATGCAATATCTTAAATCTTATCCTAGGAAATTTAGCTTTAAACTCGTCAAAAGTTTCGCCCGCGATATCAATTTCCTCATCAGCCGCTCTTTCCATAATCACTTTAGGCAAATAAACCTGAGTTTGGTCGGTCAACACTTGCGCAACATCGCTAAACGTTAAAAGAGTCGAGCAATCGGAATCTCCTCCAAGAGTCGCATTTGGAGTATATAAGTATCTCGCGCGATTCTTTCTGAATAAGTTTAAAATCCGGTATACGCTTCCAGCGGCCACAACCCAATCTTTTTTATCTAATTCACAAGCGTCGAACACTTTAATTATCTTTTTCCGGTTCAAAAAAGCCGTAATATAAGATTGCGTATGAATCATTTGTGAGTTCGGCAAATTCATATCGTACATTCTTTGAGCTTCGTCCGCTAAATGCCTTTCTCCTTGCCGCATCAATTCAGTGGTATCCGCATCGATGTATTTCAAAGGAGTGAGACACCCTACCCAAATATTACAATTTTTATTAATATTTGAGATTGTTTTTGCGTCTTTCGCCATTGTATCCGGCCCTAAAGAATAAAAATTTGCCGAAGTTACGGCGGGCCCATCTAAGATTTTCAATACCTGATCAATTGTTGGCGCATGAGGCATTAACTTTTTCCGGTAAGGACTCAAAGTTATCACCGATAACTCAAAGTTTATTCTTCCAGGAAATCTTTCAGCTAATTGGTTAATTCTTTTAGGTTCGACATAGCCGACTGTAAACATCGTCACCTTTTTATCGGTGGTCTCAAGAAATTCTTCCATCCAATCTAGCGCCTTTGGGTGGAGAAAAATATCTGTCCACTCCATGTATTCATTGCCGCCCCATACCCAGGAATCGTCTTCTTTATCTTTTACTCCACGAATGTGGTTGAGCATAAACTGCCACTGCTCTTCAGTTGTCAAGGGAGTATCAAAAGTTTTACGATAACTAATATCCATTTCATAGCAAAAGGCACATTTCACAGGGCAAGTTTTTCCAAGACTAAGAGGCACCTTATGATCGTGGATTTCCTTTAAAAAAACTTCCGCTAATGTTGTTTCCTGCTCTAAAACTGACATTTTAAATTCCCTAGATAAGTAATCAACCTTCGTCCCAATCGCCAAAAGTTTTGAGTAACATTTCGTCGATTGGAACTAAATCTCTTTGATCTTCAGATAGTTCTCTTACCAAAGAATGTAAATGAGTTGCCCCACAGCCCATATAAGCGACGCTCTCTTGCAGCAGTTTATAAGATCCCTGCTTTAGTAACTTTGTAAATTTATCTAAATGCTCTGGATCAAAAGGATTGACCAAAGAACATTCTCTGAATCTATCGATTGCTTCTTTATATTGCTTTTTCTCGTGGAAATTATAGCCTTCTCTAAAAAGGTCTTGTGCATGTCGCACTTCTTCCACAGTCGCGGGTTGTCTATCCATAATAATTCTTATCTTCCGATTTTACTGGGTTTAAACAATTTATTATATAAAACGGATTTTTCGGATGTCTATTGTATTTTGAATTAGAAGAGGTGTCAATCAAGTACATAAACAATGGGTAAATTAGCAAAGGTGAGCGCTAAATTTGGAAGGGGGCTTTGGCATTGCGCTAGTTCTGGAAAATCTATCTACAATTACGATAAATCAATACCAAAAACCAACGCAATGACACAAAAAAGCACAAACCCATCGTTTTCTTCAAAAAGCCGATAAAACTCGGGTTATTCGATAAAAATTATTTACCTTCGGGTTTTACCTGTTGTCCGTGCGGAAATTTCTGTTCTAAGCAACCACTCGTAGATATTACGAGAATCCCCAAAATTAGAATGGCGATCAATTTTTTCATCCAACCATCTCCTCAATGATCTAAATTTCTAATACGTCAAAACCTTGGAATGTTTCGAGACATTGCTTTTTATCAGTTATTAACCAACAATTCAATCAAATTCTTGTATTCTGGAGCCAAAAATCCAAACAAGTCACCCTAAAACACCCGTTTTTTTGTTTCGGAATCGATTTTTAGCCTGCGCATATTTTTGAATCAACCTGGGAGCCGCCCATAAACCTAAAAAGTAAAATACAATTCCAGCAGGAATTCCAACTATAAGTCCGCCTACCCAAAGGGCAAGAAATAAATCGTTGCCTGCAGACCAAAATCCTTGAAAGGTAGGATGCGAAAGAAAACTGAAATCTTGAGGGTTCCCTAAAACAGTAGAGCCTATCTTATAGGTGCCTGCGTAAAATAATGGAATTGTAAGGGGATTTGTTATTCCAGCGCCTAGGGCCGCTAAAAACTTATTTCCTTTGAAAATAGCCGCAACAAATATAGCGGTTAATGTCTGAAACCCTAAAGTGGGAGTAAAACCGACGAATACTCCAATTCCTAAGCCGCGAGCGATTACTTCAGGCGAGCCTTGCGATCTAAGAAATCGATAATAAATATAAAGATACGATCTTTTTAAAAAATTCATTTAGTCATTAGAGAGTTAGCCATTAGCTTTTTAAAGAAGTCTTTTATGCGCATAAAGCTCTCCAAAACACTAAAACCGAATTTAAAAATGGGAATATTCGCAGAATAGTTTGCAAAAACCTCAATTTAGATTAGATATTGACGTTCGAAATTTTCGATTTTTTTGTAATCTCATAAAATTAGGCAGAAAAAAATAAGAAAGATAAATCAAGAATTTAAAAACTAATATTTTATTTATAATAACTTAGGTAAGATATTTTCCCTAAAAAACTACCCAATCAAGCATCGCAAATCATTATACGTTAAAACTTGTTAGAGTTGGATATCAAACATGTCACAGTTTACAAATCAAAAATTCAAAAACCTCGACGTTAAATTAATAGGAAAAAGAATTATTGTCTTAGAAGAAGTCGAATCGACAAATGACGAAATCAAAAAGTACTTAAAAGAGGACGAAGGGTTAGTTGTTATTGCAAATTCTCAAACTCAAGGGCGCGGTCGGCTTGGAAGGAGTTGGCATTCTCCAAAAGGGACGGGTATTTATCTTTCTGCCTTGGTCAAACCTAATATAAAACTAGAACTATTGCCTCCAATCACTCTTGCCGCAGGTTTAGCTTCCGTATTGGCAATCAAAAGTTTCAGCAAATCTTCCCCCTATCTGAAATGGCCTAATGATATTTTAATAAAAGGTAAAAAAGTGTCGGGTATCTTGTGCGAACTATGCGACAGCAATCCCTTAAGCCTAATCATTGGCATAGGCATTAACGCAAATCAGGAAACTAAACATTTTCAGGAACCTTTAAAAGAAATCGCAACTTCTCTTTTACTGGAAAATGGAGCGAAAGTGGATAGGGAGAGCTTAACAATTTCCTTAATATCTTCATTGGATAAAGTTTATAACGAATTTCTTGACAATGGGATCCCTTCAATTGTCAAGCAATGGACCGATCACACGGATTTATTTGGGAAGAAAATAACAATAGTTCAAGGCGGTGTCGTTTATACAGGTACCGCTTTACGCTTAACTGAAGAAGGACAATTAGAAATGAGTTTTAAAGAGGGAAAATCCTTATTTTTTGACAGCGGAGAAATCGCTCACATTGGTTAAAATCTAAACTTCAAATAGAACCGCTCACACCCACCCCAACTCGAAACCCAGGTTGAAAGTCCCAGGGTTGATTTTTGGACCACACATGGTATTCAACAGCCCTTATTACTAAATAATTATAGGATATTTGGTGAACAGGTAATTTTTTCGTGCCTTCTAGTTTGCCAACAAGAGTAAGTTTCACGCCCTTTTTGATCTTGTCTTTTTCTAAAGAGTTATCAAAAACAACCAAAAATCTTCCTAACGTTTCGTCGTTTTCCAAGGGTTGCAATCGCAGGTCCAAATCAGCCTGGAACATTGAAAGACGATTATTGTCGCTATCAATTTGAATAACGATCCCGCCTATCAAGATAGTTTTTCCAACAAACTTATCCGGAGTTTTAAAAAGCTCTTTTAACGATACGTCCTTATCTACTTTTTGAGAAGTTGCGTTTGAAATAACCGGAGCGCAACTAAAACAAAAAGCCGACAAAACTAGCAATACAAAAAATGATTTCATGAGAACTCGACTCGCCCTTATTGATGGAAATCAATTATTGAATTCACCACCAGTAAGGATATCCAAACCGACGAAAACCTCTACCATAGTAGGAAAATGGCCCTCCGTAAGGACCATAAAAATAGGGGTTTGCATAGCTACTATAGGGCGTTTTTGAGTATTCTTCCCATAATCTTAGTTCGGCAACTTCAATAACGGGCAATTGCATTTCTCGGCTATCAACTTTACCGCTTTGGGTTCCCGCTAATTTTCCAGCTCCAGTAACATAACGACCTTTAGAATAAATCTCCGGTTCTAAAAAACCTTGTTTAACAAAAACAAACCTGCCTTCGGTCTCGTCGCCACGATTTGGATACCCAAAGTGATCTAATCTTTTTTGGATTACTTCTATTTCGGTTTTGTCGGGGAAATTACGCGTTGCGACAATAACTCCCCCAAACATCACATTTTGGTTGGCAAATTGATTTGGGTTTTGTTTTATGACTGGTAAGCTTACGCTAGGATCAATACTCTTTCGAAGATTTTCTGAAATTGGATGGGCACAGCCTCCCAAAATCACCAAAAGGACAAAGCAAAAAGTTGAAACGGACTTTTTAAAAACGCGGTTCCGTTTACTTAGGAAACTCATAACTAACTCCTCTTCTTTTTTACTCTTGGAATAGTTTTAAAGTAATCCATATAATCGCTACGACAATCTTCTACAAAGTCGTTAAAATTTTCGCCTTGCATGGTTTCTTCAGAATAAACTTTCGGTTTAATTTTTACTTTCGCTCCATTTTTTAAGAACTCTCTGAAGTTTCCTCTACACTCATCGACAAAACGATTGTAATCGTGATCTACCATGCCGCGTTTCGTATAAAAACGCTTGAAGGTTTTTTTTCTTTGAACGACCAATTCATCGCTCTTTAGCTTAAGAATGTTTTTGAGCCGGGTCCGTAACGCCCGATCGTACAGACTCCTATTCTTTTCATCCAGCAAAAATTTATAAGCTTGTGTTCCCAATTCAAACTTTTCAGCGGAGTATTGATCCGTTGGTCCTGTATCCGGATGGTACTGAAACGCTAAATTTCGAAATCCTTTTTTAATTTTGCGGATATCAGAAAATGTTTCAATGCCCAACAAGTGATATAGATTATGTTTTTTCAGGCTCTCAGGTAGATCCATTCAAATAGCGCTTTTAGATTAGAGTGTGTCAACAGGAACTAATTGATAATTATACCGTTAAATGCAATTCGTTTTCAATGTTTGGAGCCTTTCTAAAAAGTCGTTGAGAACAAGATTTCATTACAAAATCACTCGATCATTTTAAGTTCCCAATTTACAATCTACTTCGACATTTTTTCAAGTCGAACAACATATGCATAATGCACCCAAACCAACAAAGAAGAAGCAAAATTTTCTAACATCTCTTCGGAAGCCGAGAAAATTTTATAGGTCTCTAAAAAATCATCGTTAAAAACGTTTTCTGATATTAGTAACTTAGCTTCGTAATACTCCATACCGGCGGCTCCCGCCAATAGAGCGATCGCGCCTAGGGCTCCCCACAATAAAATAGACTTCCCTTCTAATCGATTATTGTAAAAATAAATCAAACCTCCGAAGATCGTTATCAAAAAAGGCGAAAAAACAACCACCCACAATAAGCTCATCGCCCCTTTTTGGGCGTTAAAATAAAGCGCTAAATTCTTGCCGTTATCGGTAGAAAAAAACCAGTGGATCGACGCTTCATGAAGTTGACCAGTTTCGTCCAAAGACATTGCTAACATCACAAACCCCACAATCACCCATCCCCATGGATTGATGTCCGTTTCTGGTCGCCGTTCTAAGTAATAACAAGAAAAAGCCAATACCGAAACTAGCGTAAACTTTAAACTTGAATACCAGGTGGGAAAATTGCCTTCTTTATGAATATCAACAAAAGCTCCTAAATGGGTATGATCGACCAGTGCCAGGTGCAAACCTAAAATAAATAAATCGAACGCAATGAAAAAAATCAGAACGGATTTAGAAACCCAAGGAAGTTTCATCTCTTATATAGCCTCCATCCTTTAACGCTTCGCGCATTTTTTCGCCCATTTTCCCGGTTTTATTTGGATTAAAATCGCTAAATCGATTTTGGAATTTCTCTAATTTTTCTTTAAGCTTCTTCGCGCGCGGCCCTTCTTCAAAAATGACCGGATTCTTTTCGTCGGGGTCATTCTTCACATCAACCCATAAGTTTATTATTTTGTTTATTTTTTTCTTCCTCACCAATTTTAAGGTCTTAGTCCTAATCCCAGTATAAGTCGTATTCTTAAAGGGTGTCTCCTGAAAATAAACTTCCGAATTGATTTCTTTTGAGTTTGGATTCTCCATCGCACTTTTGAAAGATTTCCCAGAAACCCAATTTGGGGTTCGGAACCCAAGAGATTCCATCAAGGTTGGAGTGATGTCTACAGTGGAGATCAATTGTGAAGGATTCTGCCCGCCTTTTAAACCAGACGATTTAGCTGGTTTTATAATCAAAGGAACTCGCAATGCAACATCGTTATATCGCCCGGTATGACCTGGACCATTTTTAGAAAACTTTTTGGGGACCTTCTCAAATAAAACTTCCCCATGATCCGCAGTAGCCACAATCAATGTTTTATCGTACAACCCTGATTTTTTAAGGTAATAAATAATTTTCGATAGATAATCGTCCGCTAATCGAATTTCCCCGTCATATAACGCAGTGGCTTCCTTTTGAAACTTCTCAGGTAGAATCCCGCTACGCCAAGCTTCCGCTAAATCGTTTGAACAATAAGCCCTAAACCCTTCCGGAAAACCGGATAGTTGACCGGGTTTGGATACCTTCATAAATAGCGCGTCATAGGGCGATGGAGGGTCGTAACTTTCATGAATATTTTGAACGTGAAGCCAAACAAAAAAGTTAGGTTTATTTTGTGTTTCTTTGCTTTTTGGAGCTTTATCGCCCTCATGCCAATCGCGAATCCAATTTAACGCAGCCAAAAATCCCTTAACGTCGTCTTCTAATTTTTTCTCATCATGGTCGTGACTTTGAACCTTATGAAACTGAAAGTCCTCAAATCCCTGATTTAGTCCCGATTCTTCCGCTAAAGCGTAATAACCAACAAACCCCGCCGTGTTATAGCCTCTTTTGACTAAATACTCCGCAAGCGTAGGAACCGCAAAATCAAGTTTCGTTCCATTAGTCACCGCTCCATGCTGAAAAGGATAAATACCTGTCATTATTGTGGCATGCGAGGGAAGCGAATTAGTGGCTACCGTAAAAACATTCTCAAATGCAAAACCATCTTGCGCCAATGCATCCAATCCAGGACTCGTATCTCTGGCATATCCATAAACGGAAAGATGGTCTTTCCGACAGGTATCCAATGTAATCAATAAAAGATTTGACCGCTCAATACCTCGGTCGCCAGCAATATTAAAAATCCAATATCCCGTGAATATTGCGCACAACGTCGTCAAAAAGATAATCGCCCTGCCAAGGAACGGCGATCTATGATTCTCGGATGAAAAATCGGACATAATTGAACTAACTATTTGCTTTCGTTGATTCTAATGACTTTAAAGTGGTAAAAGCATATCATATCTAATAGTTTAATCTTTACGCTATTAATCCAATTTGAAACGCTTTAAGGAAATCTCTAAAAATTCAGAATTGCCAAGAGCCAATCCCATAAATATGGGCTTGGCGAAAGCAAAACAGTAAAAATACGAATTACTAGAGGCTCACTTAAGCAGGTTGTTTGAGTTCATGCAAAAACTAGCGCTTGAATATCTTCAAAGAACTCAGCTAGAGTTCCCAAATAAGATTGCCATAATCGACCAAAAAAATTCGATTAGCTTTAGGGAACTATGGCAACGCTCAATCCGACTTGGCAATTGGTTATTAGATAATTATGATCGATACAACCAACCGATGGTTGTAGATATCCCTAAATCCATCGAAGCCGTCATAGCTTTTGTTGCCATACAATTAACCGGCAATATTTATGTCCCATTCGATCCAGATACTCCATCAAAAAGAAAAGAAACGATTCTAAAATCGCTAAACAACGCTTTAACGATTCAATTTAGGGAAGAAAATTTTGTCATCGAGGAAAAAAAATATATCGCAAAGGATGATGATGTCGCTCTCGTGGAATCTAAACTATTTGAGAACTTAGAAAAACGAATTGATTTAGATCCTCTCTACATCATATTCACTTCCGGAACAACGGGAGTCCCCAAAGGCGTTGCCATCTCAAATCGCTCTGTGATCGACTATATAGATTGGGCTAGTCAGACCTACGACGTAACGGATTCCGAAGTTATCGGCAATCAGGCGCCTTTTTACTTTGACAACTCGGTGTTGGACCTTTACTTAACCTTCTCGAAAGGATCGTCATTACACCTCATATCAAACGAAACATTGGCGTTCCCATCTTCTCTTGCGGAATACTTAACCCAAAATGAAATCAATTTTATTTTCTTTGTTCCTTCGGTCCTTGGTAATTTAGCGGCTTTAGATTTGTTAAAAGAATACGACCTTGTCAAAATCAAGAAACTCTTGTTTGCCGGCGAACCAATGCCACTGCAAACGTTAAAATATTTTCGAGAACAGTTGCCAGGCACAACGCTTTCCAATTTGTATGGACCGACCGAAATCACTGTCGATTGCATTTATTGGATATTTGGCGACGAACTAGACAAGCTAGAAAATACGCCTCTAGGTAAACCTTGCAACAACACAAAAATTCTATTTATCGACGAAGAAGAAAAACCATTTTTTGAAACCGATAAGATAGGCGAGATTTGCGTTGCCGGTTCTGGACTATCCTTAGGTTATTGGAATCAGCCAGAAGAAACGAGTAAAGCTTTTATTCAAAACCCAATACATAAAAACCATTCAGAAATCATCTACAAAACGGGAGACTTGGGATATATTTCTTCAAAAGACGGGCTAATCTATATGACAGGGCGCAAAGACCGGCAAATTAAACTACGCGGTCGCCGCGTCGAATTGGGAGAAATAGAAGCGGCCATGAATCGCGTCGATGATATCGGCCAATGCGCGGTATTATTTGATCCCAACAAACAGAGAATTACGGCATTTTTTAGCGGAAAAGTTACAATAAACCAATTAACCGAAACTCTGCGCGAATATTTACCAAGCTATATGATCCCGATTGAATTTCACAAACAAGATAATTTTCCAACAACACCTAACGGAAAAATGGATCTAAAGGCGTTGCAAGAAAGTATAGAGAAATAGAGAATAATGGACCCGGGCCAAATATCTCAAAAGCTCAAAGACTTCTTCAAACAAGAGTTTCCAACCGAGGAATCCTTTGACGAATCTTCAAAGCTTTTAGAAACCTGTTTAGCCGATTCCTTTTCCATCATCAACGCTGTTTTATTCATCGAAAAGGAATTTGGAATCAAATTTGGAAGAGCGGATGTGATCCCCGAGAATTTCGGCTCAATCAATACTCTAACCGCTTACGTGGAAAAAAAATTAATCGAAGATAAATAATGTTCTTTCCCACCGAAGACATTCCGCCAGACCCAAAAGAAGAACAGGTCAACCGCCATAATTCTAAAATCATCTATTTAATGCTGGTTGTACTGGCCTTTTACTTTTATTTTTTCACCCAAGCTTATTCTTATTTAAACATTCCTAGCCCAGAATCAACCGCAAGAGCGTTTGGTTGGAAACCTTCGAAGATTTTTGACGACGACCACAATGTTCATTCAGCCATTCTCATTCAAATTACGCACGAACGAACCAACGATCAAGAACGCCTAATATTTTTTTGGTTTATTGGGTTAACAATAATCATAAATTATTACCTTCCCATTCGGCACAAACGAAAATGGCTTTTGACATCTACCCTCATTGCAGTGGGAATATTTTATGGCTTAAACGCCGTTATCGGTTTGGCATTTGGTCACACATTTCTCTATTTACTTTTCCATCCACAGCGTAACGCTAAATCAATATCCCCCAGTCTTTTAGGACTCTTCGGGGCGATAGCTTTAACGCCAAGCTCTACCAACTGGTTTTTGAGCTTTATTATAATGGTCGTTTGCACAGGCATAACTCCCTGGATTTATCGGAAAATCATACTGCCTCTACTCTCTAATCCGAAGCGCGCTCGATTCATACAAACATGCGGCGCTCATTCCGCAATGATCTGTGTCGCGGTTGGATCTATGATCGAAGGAGCTACTGGATGGGAATGGAAAACGCCGTTAGGAATCGTTCTATTTTTCTGGCACTGGGAACGCGTGATGATGTATCACGCCGATCTTCAAGACGATCAAATACCCGAACACGTATCATTTGTCGATTACCTCTCGATATTTATTACGCCCGGACAATTGGGAAATTGGACCTGGGGAGTGAGTATCGGGCAAGGCTATCGATATTTGGAAGATCGGTTTCTCAACAAGGACAAAAACATTTTGGCGGTAGCGGGACTCAAGCTTTGGAGTATCGCCTTTCTATATATCGTCTTTGGAAATTGGCTACATAGCCACATCATTCATTTTCTCCGCGACCACGATATTCATGCCTACTACCGCGTCAAACACATGACCTGCGCTTTTATTAAAGGTCACCCAATGGACGCTCCAATCGTTCTGTCAACATCGCTCGCCGACTTGATCCGATGGTTTTTTCTTTTTGGTGGCGTCACCCATTTTAAAACGGGAGTTTGGAGACTGTGCGGCTACGATGTCGAACCTTATTTCAGGTTTCCCTGGATGGCTACAAATTTATCTAATTTTTGGTCGCGATTTACTTACCATTATCGAGAGTTCTTGGTCCGATGTTTTTATTACCCTATATTTTTTAAATTCCCCAACCTACCCCCCTGGGTCCGTGTCACGTTAGCTTCATTTGCGGCGGCGTGTTTGGGAAACCTTGTTTGGGGACACATGACGGAATCGGTCTTTTATCATGGTATGGAGTGGCACGATTTCACTCACCATCTTAACGCTTGGCCTTATTTCTTTTTGTTAGCTTTGGGAATCGCCGTCAGTCAAATCTGGTCGCTTTACAAAAAAGATAAATCCAGGAAACCATGGACAAGAGATAAAAAGTTTCCGCTAGATCTCGCTTCAGCTTATATAACGCTACAATACTATGCGTTGATTCATATTTTTATGAACCGCTGTTCCCATGGTTCTGTTTGGGATCACTTCCGGTTATTTTTTATTGGGTTAGGTTTTTAACGGAAATTTTCCTGATGCTCGAAGTCTTTTTTGTCGCTTATTTATTGGCTTTATTCATTGTCCCTCTACCCATACTCGCCGGAACGTTATTTTTTTCTATCGGATGGTCATTTTATAAAAAATATTATTTATTTAAAAATCAACCGGCTGAGGGGAAAACCGTCTGTTATTTGGCGGGAGCTTCGGGGATTTTAAACGTAGGTTTGAGTTTTTTATTAGCGATTGCAATTTCAAAAACTATCAATTTTCTTCTTTTCAATTTTATCTATCTTTACTATTTCAATTTGGTTTTCGCTTTTTCGGTCTCGGCGCGTTGGTTTGATTTTTGTCATTCCACCTATAAATATTATATAGACAAAGTTCTAACAACGCCTAAAACAAAAGGGGAAAGAGCATACTTTGTTTCGATTGCTGGATACCGAATGGGAGCTCCCTTTGGATTTGGAGCCGACTTACTTCCAACTTTTATCGATTCTGGATACTTAACTATCGACGAAAACGGAATACGATTTGCGGGAACATTTATTAAAGAAGAAATTAAACTTCCGGCAAACTACGAACCAAAAAAATTAAGTTCTGAAAAGATTGAAATTTCTGTCCCCAACTTGCTCCAAAGTTTTCGGTCCGAAAAAGTCATTATCGCAATAAAAGGACAATTTTACCCATTTAGATCCAGAGAAGATCGAGACTTCATCCACCAAACCCTCACTTACAGAGCAAAGGTTGAACCTATTGCTAAATAGGCCACAGATCAAAAAACGAATGAGCCACAGAAAAACACAGAAGAACACAGAAGGAAAACCTTGAAAAGCCTGAATAAATAATAGAGAACCTTCCTTACCTCTCTAAGTATCAGATTAATTGACAATCCTCTTGGGTTGGCATTTATTTTGGCCAAAATTAATCAGCAAGCCTACTTTCAAGTTTGTCGCTTTTAAATAATTGATCAGTTGAGCTTCGTGCTTGCTATTCATTTCTTTTTCAGCTTTTAATTCAACGATTACTTTTTGATCGACCCACAAATCAGCAACATAATCTCCTACCGGTTGGCCTTTATAAAAAACTTTGATGGATTTTTGGTTTTCTACTTCTAATTCTCTAGACTTTAATTCATGAATCAAAGCTCGTTCATATATTTTTTCGAGGAAACCATAACCCAGTTCTTTATAAACCTCAAAAGCCGCGCCAATTATTTTATGAGTTAAATCTTCATATAAATACTCTTCCATACTTGTTTTTTCTTTCTGCTTTCTTCTGTGTTTTTCTGTGCAATTCTGTGGCCTATATGCTTTTTGCCTCGACCTAAACTGCGAAGTCGATTTGTTGAACCGTTCCATGGTTGCCGGACGATCCAACAAAAACGCCGGTGGATCGAATTTTGGCTCGCAAACCATTTTGCCCGTCGCGCAGATCAAACGGCGTATCAATCGAACCTAAAGATATCGCCCCAACCCCTCTTCCTTTAAGGGAGCTAAGGTTTTGCTTGCCTGTTGAATCTTGCGTAAAAATTTGCAGCTTTTCAAACACGGGATCGTTTTCGTCGATGAAACCATTTTCGTCTAAGTCGTACACGCTCAATTCTGAGAAACCATTGCCGTTAGTGGGACCAAACAATTCGCTACCATTATTGATAACGCCGTCTTCGTTTTTATCCAAAGCTAAAAAACCACTGCCCGCGCCTAAAGAAGAGATTTGTTCGTTTTGTCCATCGGAGTTCAAATCAAAATCAAAACTGACGCCTCCCAATTCTGCCGCCGTACCGGCAAAATTCAGAACTAATGGATCGGTAAGCCGCGCAGACTGATTCGCTTCTATTCTCAGTTCTTGCCGAAAACTCCGACTCATTTCTAATTGGATTTCAAAGTGAACCTCTTGTCCGTCTTCGGTTTTGATGATGGCATCCGCATAAAATACCGTGTCTTCGGTTTCTTCGCGAATTTCCACTATTTCTAAAGCTTGCGTCCTTTGAGCGGCAACTTCCGCGCCGCTATCTGCCGAAACCGAATCTCCTCTTAGAATATTTTTTAAGTCTTCGAAACTAATTTCTTTTCCGGTAAGGCTTTTTAGCATTTCAATAAGCAACCTTACTTTCGCTTCGTCAACTGTGTAACCTTTTGCGTCAGGTTCGAAATTGGCAACGCGGCCTTTTAGCCCCTTAGCGGACAGCCGAACCGAAACGGCTTCTAACACATCTTCCCGCGATTCAGGAATAGACTGGTTTTCTCTTCGAGAGGTTTCGGATTGAATATTTCGAGTGATTGTTTGCCGATTGGACGTAGCTTTACGTTGCCCAAATAAGGATATTTGGGATTCCAGGACTTTCATGGGTTTTGCCTTTTAAAGATTCGAAAATCACGCCGCTCCTTAATCTATTCAGCGACACAAAATGGCAAAAACTTAAGGATGGAAAAAATAAAAAAGGCAAAGAAAGGGCTTACTCCTGTTACTCTCTTTGCCCTACGGGAAAGATAATAAAATCTTCTAAATTCTATTGGAGATAAATAAAATTCAACTCTATAACGGAGCTTTATCGACCACATCGGCTGTTTCGTCGATGGCGTCATGAGCCACATCGCCAACCCCTGGAATGATAGAAACTACTGCGCCGCCCACTCGCATCGGAACGGTAACCAACTTGGTCAAGAAACATCCGCTCAACATAATTGCTAAAAGACCCAAGGTCGCCAATCGCATTACATTTTTCATATTTCCTACCTTAAAGAAAAAGTGATTTTCAATTCGTTCTTTTTGTTCTATTGTAACAAGATCTAACTGATTGAGAAATATAATTAAAGGGGTTTATAATTAAGGATAAAAGGAGTTTATTTTATTAAATCGAGGCGAGATCCCTCGACAAGCTCGGGATGACATGTCGTGGGGATAGGTTAAACTGAGCAAACTTTATTTTTCTTCTATTAAACAGTTCCCTAATCAATGCACAAAGCATGTCGTCCGCTCTGTGTGAATGCCCCTACTATACAAAACACACTATTTGAATTTATATGGTCGCAAAAAATTATTATAAGGTCCTTGGCGTTAAAGGTAACTTTACCGAAGACGAACTCAAGAAAAAATACCGGGATCTGGCGAAGAAATACCACCCCGACGCCAACAAAGGAAGTAAAAAAGCGGAAGAGTATTTTAAGGTCGTCAGTCTTGCGTACGAAACCTTAAAAGACAAGAAAAAGCGCAGAGACTACGATTTAAAACAAAACTACGCCTCCCGAGCGGAACGAACCCGTCCCGGAGGCGGCAGTCCCAGAGGCGGCAACCGATCCTCATCGAAGGACGGATTTAGAAACCCTTACGGGTTTCGCTCTTCGCAAGGGCAACGGCCCGAAGATCCTTTTACAAATCCATTTACGGAAGAGCAGGCATTCGACCCCGATATGCCGGTCCGCGGTTTGGACCTGCATTTCATGATAGACGTGCCATTTAGAACGGTCGTCTTAGGCGGTCAAATGAAATACTCTTATGAAAAATACGTCAATTGCGATAACTGCAGCGGCACAGGGTCCAGCGCGGGCGAGGAATGCTCTGTTTGCGACGGCAAACGCCAAGTGGTGATCCAAACTTCAGCAGACGTTAAGATTCCTCCTGGGGTTGCAGATCAAAAACCTCTGCGTATGGAAGGTAAAGGGGGAGAAGGGAAAAACGGCGGTCCTCCAGGCGACTTAATTTTGAAAGTTCAAACCGAAAAGCATCCCACTTTCAAAAGAGATAAGGAAAATATTTACGCGGAAGTCAAAATCAACGCTAAATTGGCGCAAACGGGCGGAGAAATTGAAGTGGAAACGCTCGATTCGGTCAAAAAGATTTTTCTTGAAGAAGACACGTTAACTGGCGAAGAATATCGAATCCCGGGTTTGGGAGCCGCAGTGCAAAGGGGCAGGAAACGAGGCGATTTTATCGTTAAATTTTTGGTAGTGAACGACTAAACCATGACAACCTTAATTGTCATCGGTCTTCTCATAGTTGGATTAACAGTTTGGCTTATCTTCCTACTTAAACCAAAACCTAAAAAACCAAAAAAGAAACCGACGGATCAAAAAAAGGAAGCAAAAAAAAAGGAGCCGCCAAGGGCTCCTGAAGATGTTGACCTTCAAAAAAAATTGGATGAGTTTGTGCTGATGAACCCGAAATACGCCACGGAACTGGTCCGGAGCTGGCTCAACGAAAAAAGAAAAAGGTATTAACCTTTCTTCTTATTTGCGGCGTGAGCTTTAGCGTTTTTCAACATTTCGGCTCTTTCGGCATCGGTAATACCGCCAGGTCTCTTATTTTTAAGAGGTCCTTTTTTACTGCCACCCGCTGGCGCCGCCACATTTGTAACTGCAGGAGCGCCTCCTTCGGTAGCTGTTGCCGTATCAGACGCCTCAGCTTGACCATCAGCAGGTTGATCTCCCCCGCTTGCTCCTGGTAGGTTTGTGGGATCGCCTTCTTTTCGAACCAGTCTAATGGATGCCCAAATGTCTGCCGGCGGATATGGAGTATCAACGCCCGTTTTAAAATCGTAACGAATTATTTTTTCGTCGCTGCATTCGATTATCCAGGTATTCCCAACACCGCCTCTTTCAAAAATCGGGTCGATGTAATAAACGCTTCCGTTCTTATCGATACATTCTTTTTCTTTATTGAAGATAGTGGCAGCTTCCGCTTTGGAAGGAACTCTCCAGCTATCATGACCGGCAAATTTTTCGGTATTAACTTGTTCGACATATTCTCTATGGCCATTCCATAAATAAAATTTATGGGTATCGATCCAAGCGTCCGTTTTTTTCCAGATCAAGCCTGAGTTCGGATCGGTAATGGTGCCATCGCCATTATCGACTAACGGCTCAGCCGGTTTTTTTGCGGGCTTCGCGGGAGCTTTTTTCGCGGCTGGTTTTGCAGCGGGCTTTTTGTCTCCTTCCGGAGCCTCAGCCTTAGCTGGTTTTTCGGCGGGAGCGGCGGCTGTAGCCTCGCCCTCTTTTTCGGTCTTAGTCTCTTTGTTTTCTTCCATAGTATCGGTCAATTACAATTCTTATTTGTTTGGGAAAGCTGGAACATTAGTGAGTACATCGTCTAAAATTTTTCCAGACCCGCTTAATTCTTTTAACATCCCACACAGCTCTTGGTTGGAAAATCCTTCGAGACTTTTATTATAATGCTCTCTATAAGAAGCGGCATTCTTTTGAATCCACTCCAAGACAGCGGTCTCTTCAGGTTGAATTTCCTGCTGTTTTGCCAATAAATTGGTCTGGGAAACGCGGATTACTTCGTTAACCAAATCGTATTTAATCGGATCCATTATTACCTCAGTGAATACGACCAAGTTGAGAAATCGCGTAAGAAAAAGGAAATGTATAACGATTTCTCATTCATGTCAATTTATAAATTTTAGCGACTACGCCTAACTCTAGGCTACCCGAATAAAACGAAAAAACCCATTAAAATTCAACTAGATAAACACCTCTAATCAAACTATTAACTCGTTTTGCCTTTCGGGTCCAAAATGTCGCGCAACCCATCGCCTAATATATTAAAAGATAATATAGTAATAAATATAGCTAACGAAGGGAAAACAATCAAATGTGGATAGAATTTTACCGCCATCCAACCTTCATTAGTCAATGTTCCCCAACTACTAAATGGGGGCGCAATTCCCAATCCCACAAAACTCAATGTTGACTCGGACAAAATAGCGACTGGAATGCGAAAACTAAGAGTCACGATCAAAATTCCCCACAAATTAGGCAAAATTTCTCGAAACATGATTCGTAAATGGTTGGCCCCCAGCGCTCGCGAGGCCTCTACAAATTGGCTTTCTTTTAACTTCAAGGTTTCTCCACGAACTAATCGGGCTGTAGTGACCCAACTGACGAGGGTAAGCGCAATAAAAATTCCCGTCAAACCTCGCCCCATTAAAACGGTAATCAAAATTATCAATAAAAGATCGGGTAACGAAAAAATAACGTCCACTATCCGCATCATAACGCTATCTACTCTTCCGCCTAAATATCCTGAAATGGTTCCATAAATCACTCCAATTATTAATGCGGCGACCGTTGTAGAAATCCCTACAAATAAAGAAATCCTGGCCCCATAAATTATTCGAGAAAGCAGGTCTCTACCCAATCGATCCGTTCCAAACCAATAGGGATGGCCGGGAGAAGCCAACGAATGCATCGTATCTTGAAGGTCATAAGGAAACGGCGCTAACCAGGAAGCAAATACTGAAACAAGGATTATTCCAAGAATAAAACCTCCCGCCAACTTAGTCGAAAGCGATAATTTCGATAAAAATTTTCTCATTACAGAATTTCAATAAAATACTTACTTAACCGCACAAAATAAATTAGATAATCTTTAATAATTCGATATTCTTACTTGCGGCAGCTCGCTAGCCCTTATTTCATAAGGGCTGCTCGTGGCCAAAAACAATTTTCAGAGGTTCCTTTTTTCCTGGATCGCTTAAACGCTCACTCTTGGATCTAACCACGCATAGGCCATATCGACTAAAATATTTGCGAATACGATCAAAACCGCATAAACCAGCGTGACTCCCATAATTAATGGATAATCTCGATTGGTCACAGCCGTGATAAAAAAGCTACCCATACCTGGAATAGAAAAAATAAATTCAATGATGAAAGATCCAGTCACTACCCCTGCGGCAATGGGTCCCATCACAGAAAGAATAGGAGAAATCGCGTTTTTTAAGGCGTGTTTAAATAAAACCTGAATATCGCTCAATCCTTTCGCCCTTGCGGTGCGGATATAATCCGCGCTTAGAACCTCAATAAACGTCGAACGCGTTAAACGAGCTATATATCCCGCATACCCAGCTCCTAAAGCCAATGCGGGCAAAATCACATGGCGCGGACTTTCCCACAAAGCGGGCGGTAACCAGTGTAAATGATGGGAAAATACTAAAACCAGCATACTACCCAGGACAAAACTAGGAAACGAGATCCCGGCGGTCGCGAAAATAATAACCCCTGTATCAATAAGGGAATTGGCTCGATAGGCGGATAAAATCCCCGCCGGAATTCCCACCCCTATAATTACTAAAAGAGCGCAAATACCTAGGACAAAAGAAACCGGAAACGTTTCCAAAATAATATCCGAAACATCGCGGCCCACATATTTATAAGACGGCCCTAAATCGCCCTTTAGCAACCCGCCGATGTAATATAAATATTGACTCCAAATGGGTTTATCCAAATGATACTTTGCTTCAATGTTAGCCATAATTTCTGGCGGCAACTTTTTGTCCTTATCAAAAGGACCTCCTGGAGCCGCTTTCATCACCAGAAAAGTAATCGCGCTAACGGCGATCAGAACCGGGATTCCCTGTAAAATTCGCTTTATGGCAAAACGTATCATAATGAGACTATTTTAACATAACAGGTAACGTTGATCTTAAAGAGTTCTATATATTAATCCGAAAGCCAAAAGCTCGACGCTAAGATTCCGCAATATCTATTTAATGGCGGAACCTTAGCTTCAGTATGTCAGGTATTTAACCAGACCTGTTGAAAATAAGACTCGTAATAAATCTAATATTCAATCGACCAAAAGAAATAATCCTGTATACTTTTCTATTTGCCTCGTTTAGGAACCCTGCTAGCTCATGTCTTATTTCTCTTTAAAAGAATTTGTTCGCAAAATAGAAAATGAAGGCGAATTAGTCCGTATCAAAGAACCTGTCTCGCCCGTTCTTGAAATCCCAGAAATCACAGATAGAGTTTCAAAAAGTCCCAACGGCGGTAAAGCGTTATTGTTTGAAAACGTCGAGGGTAGCGACATTCCCGTTCTAATAAACGCTTTCGGAAGCTATAAGCGGATGCAACTGGCTCTGGAAGTAAACGATTTAGACGACATCGCCAAAGAAATTGAGAGGTTCGTTAAGGTTACTCCGCCAACGGGGATGATCGATAAAATAAAAATGTTGCCAATGCTTCTAGAAGCTTCTCAGTTTCCGCCGCGCATGACCAGCTCTGCCCCTTGTCAGGACGTGGTATTAACCGGCGACGCGGTGGATTTGTCAAAACTTCCTATACTCCAATGCTGGCCAAACGACGCCGGTCGCTTCATCACATTTCCCATGGTTATTAATCGAGACGCAGACGGAAAAATTCGCAACGTCGGGTTATACCGGATGCAGGTCTTTGACAACAAAACGACGGCAATGCACTGGCACATCCATAAAGATGGCGCGCATTTTTTTCACGAATTTAAAAAAAGAAATCAAAAAATGGAAGTGGCGGTCGCTATAGGCTCGGACCCAGCTTCCTGCTACTCAGCTTCGGCTCCGTTACCCTATGGAATCGACGAATTCCTTTTATCCGGCTTTCTTAGAAAATCGCCGGTTCCTTTAGTCAAATGCAAAACGGTTGATTTAGAAGTTCCCGCTTCCGCCGAAATTATCCTTGAAGGAATCATCGATCCTAATGAAAAAAGGGTGGAAGGTCCTTTTGGAGACCATACCGGTTACTATTCGCAAGACGGCGAATATCCAATTTTTAGGGTAACGGCGATCACCCATCGTAGGGACCCTATTTATTTGACGACTATTGTGGGTATTCCTCCGCAAGAGGATTTTTATCTTGGCAAAGCGACCGAACGGATTTTTCTACCTCTCATGCGATTGCATTTACCCGAAATTGTCGACATGGATATGCCATTGGAAGGCGTTTTCCATAACTGCGTCATCGTTTCCATCGACAAACGCTATCCCATGCAAGCGAGAAGATTGATGAGCGCTCTCTGGAGCATGGGACAAATGAGCTTTGTTAAAACCATCATAGTGATAGACGCAACAGTCGACGCCAGCGACTACGAAACCGTTTTGGATTTATTATTGAAACGTTTTTTTCAAAAAAATAATTTATTTTTTACCGAAGGGATTTTGGACGTGTTGAACCACTCTTCCGACCAAGCTCTTTATGGTTCAAAAGTCGGATTTGACGCTACCGATAAAGTTGAAGGGGAACTGGGTTTTGGAGACGAACCTGCCGCCGATATTTTAGAAACAATTTCTTTCGATCCCGCATTGGCCCAAAAAAAGTTTCAACAAATAAATCGTTTTTTACTCGTGCGTCGGAAAAACGGAATCGCAATATTACTCGCCGCTCTGAATAAAACAAAACCGGGACAATCCGCCGATTTCATCAAATCATTTTTTGAACATGATGATTACCAGAACATAAACTTCCTCATTGTTTTGGAAGGACATGTCGATTTAGACGATACCTCCCGCGTTCTTTGGAAATTCTTTGCAAATTTAGATCCGCAAAGAGATTTCCATTTTTTTGGAAACCGAGTGGGCATCGACGTAACTCAAAAATATCCCGAAGAAGGATATACCCAGGATTGGCCTGAAGAAATCGAAATGTCTTCAGAAATTAAACAACGAGTCGACGAAAAATGGAACAAGCTTTTCCCATCTACTACCTGAACTCAATTCTAATATTCTAATTCACCTTACTCTACTAGATGGCTATCGAAAAAATAACAATTAAAGGCGCCAGGGAACATAACCTGCAAAATATCGACCTGGAGCTACCCAGGAATAAACTGGTCGTAATAACGGGACTGAGCGGATCTGGTAAATCTTCCTTAGCTTTTGACACCATTTATGCGGAAGGACAAAGGCGCTATGTAGAGTCTCTTTCCGCTTATGCTCGGCAGTTCCTTGAGCTCATGGAAAAGCCAGACATCGATTATATAGACGGACTATCGCCCGCAATTTCTATCGAACAAAAAACAACCAGCAAAAACCCGCGTTCTACCGTTGGAACCGTTACCGAAATTTACGATTATTTGAGATTGCTTTATGCGCGAATCGGACGCGTATTTTGTTATGGATGCGACCGTCAAATTTCTTCCCAAACCGTTCAGCAAATTGTCGATCAAGTGCAAAGTTTGCCCGAAGGGAAAAAAGCGATCATCCTGGCTCCGCTTGTAAAAGATAGAAAAGGAGAATTTAAAAAAGAACTTGGGCAGATGCAAAAAAAGGGTTTTGTTAGAGCTCGCATCAACGGAGAAATACGATCGCTAGACGAAGAGATAATTTTAAATAAAAAATACAAACACACCATAGATATTGTCATTGACCGGTTGGTCATCAAAGCGGGATTGTCAAAAAGAATCGCCGAATCGGTTGAAAAAGGTCTTGAACTCGCCGACGGCTCGTTGATCGTTTCCATACTGGGAGAAAAAGAAGGAGACCATAACGATTTGCCGTTTAGCGAAAAGTTTGCTTGCAGTTATTGCGGTATCAGCTACCCAGAATTGGAGCCAAGATTATTTTCGTTTAATAACCCAACCGGCGCGTGCCCTAAATGCGACGGACTGGGTTCCAAACCGGAAATCGATCCAGATTTAGTTGTCCCCGACCCTAGCTTGTCCATTAGAGACGGAGCCATTAAACCCTGGGCAAAACGCGATTCCATTTACTTCATTCAAAAACTCGAAGCGGTTGCGGAACATTACGAATTTCGCTTTAACACTCCATTTCACAAATTAACGAAAAAAATTCAAAAGGTTTTACTGTTTGGATCTGGAGACGAAACCATCAAGTATCACTACGAAAAAGGTAACCGCAGACATTTCTATAAAAGCGAGTTTGAAGGAATCATTCCAGAATTGGAAAGACGGTATAGCGAAACCGACTCCATGACGATGCGGGAAGAAATCGGAAAGTATATGCGCGCCTTACCCTGCCCTTCCTGCAAAGGCCGCAGACTCACCAAAGAAGGACTTTCTGTACGAGTAAACGAAAAAAACATCGTGGAATTGACAAGCCTTTCAATCAAAAAATTAAAGCAGTTTTTCGGCGATATTAGATTGGACAAGCAAGAAAAATTCATTGCGCGAAGAATCGTCAAAGAAATTGTGGAACGAATTGGTTTTCTAAACGACGTCGGGTTGGACTATTTAACTTTGGATCGTTCTTCGGCGACGCTTTCGGGAGGAGAAGGACAACGCATTCGCCTTGCCACTCAAATAGGCTCCTGCCTTACCGGCGTTCTATATGTTTTGGACGAGCCCAGCATTGGACTCCATCAAAGAGACAACGATCGATTGCTCAATACGCTGACAAAATTAAGAGACTTGGGAAATACCGTCATCGTTGTGGAACACGACGAGCAAACCATCCTGGCTTCGGACCATGTTGTCGACTTAGGTCCCGGCGCAGGCTTGCATGGCGGAACGATCGTTTTCTCGGGAACTCCTAAAAACTTATTAAAAGCCAAGAATTCTTTAACGGGAGAGTATCTTTCCGGAGAAAAACAAATTGAAACGCCGGGTAACCGTAGAAACGGGACTGGCAAATCCATTGAAATAACCAAAGCCCAACAAAATAATTTAAAAAATGTAAACGCGAGTTTCCCTCTCGGAAAATTGACATGTGTCACCGGAGTTTCAGGGTCGGGAAAAAGTACTTTAGTCGTTGAAGTGCTTTATAAAGCCCTGGCGCAACACTTTTGGAGATCCACTAATAAACCGGGGAAATTTGATAAAATCAAAGGCATTCAATGGATTGACAAAGTTATCGATATCGACCAATCCCCAATCGGCAGAACCCCAAGATCAAATCCCGCAACCTATACGGGAGTCTTCACTCATATAAGAGAACTATTTGCCGAATTGCCCGAATCCAGAATTAGAGGTTATAAACCCGGACGGTTTAGTTTTAACGTAAAAGGAGGTCGATGCGAAGCATGCCAGGGCGACGGCATCATAAAAGTAGAAATGCATTTCCTGCCGGATATTTTTGTGACTTGCGAAATATGCCAGGGAAAAAGATTTAATAGAGAAACTCAGGATATTGCCTATAAAGGAAAAAATATTTCGCAAATTTTGGAAATGACTATTGAGGAAAGCGCGGCTTTTTTCGAAAATATTCCATCCATTAAATCCAAGCTCGATACCATTTCGCAAGTGGGGTTGGATTACATCAAACTTGGGCAACCCGCGACAACGCTTTCTGGCGGCGAAGCTCAACGCGTCAAACTTTCTAAAGAGTTGAGTAAAAGAAGCACGGGAAAAACTTTATATATATTAGACGAACCCACAACAGGGCTGCATTTTGCAGACGTGCAACAACTTCTAAAAGTATTGAACCAATTAGTCGACGCGGGAAACACCATAATCATCATAGAGCATAATCTCGACGTAATTAAAACGGCGGATTACATTCTTGATTTAGGGCCAGAAGGCGGAGACGGCGGCGGCGAAATCATTGCCGAAGGAACACCCGAAGAAATCGCCAAGGTAAAACATTCCAGCACCGGCAAATACCTAAAAGAAGCTTTAAAACCTAAGAAGTAAAAACTTAGAAAAGATTGGCGTTGGCGCCCCAAGCATACTAAAACACCTGAACGTATGACTAAGGGAGAAAAGCTACAAAACGGACAGCGACTTTGTTGAGGCGGTTGTTGCTAAACGCCTAATCTGATTCGTATTACAACGTTTTAGTATTATTTTGGGCCCTATTAGGTTAACTCTGACCCAACCGCTAGAATAATTCCAACTCCATTATATCTAAAATAAGACCATTTAGCTTTAATCAGATCAGTAAAATCGAAGTTGGTTCCCAAGAGTTGAGAGTATTAAAAATCTGCCTTTTTTAAATTTTTAACCGAAAACTAAATTTCTATGAGAAATTTTTACTCATTAGATAAACATGATAGATTTTGTGTTATTATTTTTTAATCGCCAAAAACCGACGCTTTTAAAATTAAAACTAAAACAGAAAAGAGGTCGCCGCCATGACCCAAAAAAAATCTATTAAAGAGCGTATAGAAGCTATTAAAAGAGAAGAGAGAGAGGATGCTAGCGCCTATTACGAGCAGGGAGAAGCGGCAGAATATTCCGCTGAAGAAGTTAATCCCACCAAGCCGATTGATAAAGAACAAGAGGCGATTGGCCTTTTAAAAACGATCATAATGGTAGCGCTGGGCGTCGCTGGTCTGGCTTTGATTTTAAACTTCTATTTCATCGCCGATTTAGAAACTCGCGTAAGCGGAATGAACGTTTCAATATCTAAAACAGGTGAGACAATTGAAACTGCCGTAGCAAAACTGGATAAAGATCTTAAAACGTTGGATGAAAAAATTGATTCCATATTAAAGAATTTGGAAGATATTTCTGCCTTATCGCTTTCAGGACAAAATAAAGAAGCCTTAGCCGAAGAACAAGACGAAGAAGCCACAGAGGAATCTGAAGAAGGCGACGAAGAAGCATCGGCTGAAGAACAGGACGAGGAAGCCACAGAGGAATCTGAAGAAGGCGACGAAGAAGCATCGGCTGAAGAACAAGACGAGGAAACTACAGAGGAATCTGAAGAAGGCGACGAAGAAGCATCGGCTGAAGAACAGGACGAGGAAGCCGCAGAGGAATCTGAAGAAGGCGACGAAGAAGCATCGGTTGAAGAACAAGACGAGGAAGGTAACGAAGAGCATGCCGCTACCGAAGTTGAATCCGATGTTATTCCAGCCTTGGCTCCTGCGGATGATTCGTCATCAGCTTCACATGCTGGAGAAATTCCACTGTCTGCGAGCGCTCTTCAAGAAGTCGATGAAATTGAAGAAGAGTTACCTTCGGTAGAAGAATTGAATTAATTAATATTAAAAAAACATAAGATTATATTTCAATTAATGTTTTTTTTGGAACAGATAGAAAAGCCTGATTCTAATTCACCGAACGTCAAATTTGGAAATGAAAACGGTAACGCCATAATATTTATCGAGCGCAATCTGGACGTTATTAAAACGGCGGCGGCGAAATCATTGCCGAAGGAACGCCCGAAGAAATCGTCAAAGTCAAAAACTCCAGTACCGGCAAATATCTGAAAGAAGCTTTAAAGTCTAAGAAGTAACGACTTTGAAGTAAAATAGTCAAACAAGACATTCCAAACAAAGTCCCCACCGCTAGTCATTCCGAGCTTGCCGAGGAATCTCGTTTTTTATACCGGTTATTTCCTCCAGTTTCTTAGGAAGCGCTCAAAGCCTCATGCTTCAACAAAGCATGTACCTCAAAACCCGATCAAACAAACAGCGTCAAACATTTTCGAATCCCCAGCGTCCACTTTCCGCTGCGACTTCACCCGCCAGCCCGTTTGGCCTTCACGCCTTGCTTCTTCAAATAGTCAAGTATACGTTCAATATGGTCGCCCTGGATCTCGATGACGCCTTTTTTGACCGTACCGCCGGAACCGCACATCCCTTTAAGCTTCTTGCCCATCGATGCTAGGGTAACGGCATCCATATCGAGCCCTTTAATCAACGTAACACCTTTACCTTTTCTGCCCTTGGTCTCACGGGAGACTCGTACGTTACCATCGCCGGATGGCGATGTCTGTTTACGACAGGTACATTGTTTAAGGGGATTACCACAGGCGGGACACATTCTACCGTGTTCGGTAGAGTAAACAATTCGATCGTTGGAGAGCTTGTCTTTCATATCAGGCCTTCTTAACAAATTCCGACTTTAACATCATGATTTCGATACCGGTAATCTTGCAGTCCATATTATGGTCGCTGTCACAAGGCTGAGCCCAGTCGAAGGGAAATGCGCCCTCCTTCAGTTCCTTATAAAGCGCTCAAAGCCTCATGCTTCAAAGAAACAAGCGCCCAAAACCCGGTCAGGCAAACAACACCAAGCATTCTCAAATCCCTAAACACCGCTGTTAAAAAAATTTATTTTTCGCTAGGTTTATAAATTAAAAAACGACCTTCACGTCGATACTCGCCTATACACTTGGTATTAAGGTCGGCATCTCGTTTCTGGAAATCGCCAGCGGCGCCAGTTTCGTAACTGTGTACCCCTTTAGCTGGATATGTTGGACCTTGGTTAAATGATTGAGTAATTTCAAAATTTTTACTAGGAGGCAAATCAATTAAATATACAGGTTTTTTTTTGAGGTGATTTTCACAACATGAACAAACCAAATAGACCACCTGACAGTATTGCTCCCCACTTGGTTTTGTAAAAATAGAAAATCCACTTTTACTGAGTTTTGCTAATTTAGATGGATCTGGAATTACCAAATCAAATATTTGTAATTTTTCAAAATCAGCCATTATTTTTTGTCCTTTTTTATGCAAACTAAAAAAATGTATTATAGCGATTTAGAATAAGCTCTACAGTAGTTAATTTTTGAACTGCGGATTGATTTTTTTTACCTAGACCATCCCCGAGCACAGGCAAATACCTAAAAGAAGCTTTAAAGTCTAAGAAATAACGACTTTAAAGTGAAATAGTCAAACAAGCCTTGCAAAACAAAATGTCATACTGATGGCTCGACTGGCTTCTTGTAATTGATAAAAACAAGAGTTTAACAATCCCGGAGTTTATCCTGAGCAAAGTCGAAGGACGCGTCATTCCGGCCAACGTGAAGAATCTCGTTTTTCATATCGGTTAACTCTAGTTCCTTAGGAAGCCCCGAAGCCGCATACTTCAAAGAAGCATGTGCCTCAAAACCCAATCAAACAGAAAGCAAACGTCACACCTCTTATAGTCAATAGCAAATCTGCTGAGTAATTATAACTTGTACATTAATAGTTTATCTTATATTATTGCGATATATCTATATCTCCCCAATCTTGAGGTTTTTGTATGCCTGATCTTGAAAAAGAAAAATTTAAGGGAATGAAAGTTTTAGTCGTCGACGACTCTCCGGTTAACATCGATTTAATCGGGAAAATATTAAAACGGAGTGGAGTAAGCCTTCATATTGCTCTCAATGGAGAAATGGCGCAAAAACTTATTGATAAAAATAAGCCCGATCTTATTTTGCTAGACGTTATGATGCCGGGAATAAATGGTTTTGACCTGTGCAAACAATTAAAAGCAAATGACGACACAAAAAATATTCCTGTAATCTTTATTACCGCTCGGTCTGAAATTGAAGATTTGGTTAAGGGATTTGACGTTGGAGGCGCTGATTATATTGTAAAACCCTTTCAAGATTTGGAAGTAGTGGAGAGAGTCAAAAATCAATTAACCATAATTAAATTAATCCAAGAAAAAAATAAACTCATTGAGGAACTGGATTCCATTTCAAGAGTTGATCCATTAACGGGAATTTCGAACCGAAGAGATATTTACGAGATTATGGAAACCGAGCAGTCTAGATACGAGAGATATAATAAAGTTTTTTGCCTTTTAATGTGCGATATAGATTTTTTTAAAAAAATTAACGATCATTACGGACATGATATGGGAGATTTTGTTCTGAAAAGGGTCGCTCAACTTTTTAAAAATAAATGCAGAAAAGTGGATTATT
The DNA here is from genome assembly GCA_964570665.1 of uncultured Nitrospinota bacterium. Lineage (GTDB taxonomy): Bacteria > Nitrospinota > Nitrospinia > Nitrospinales > JAJDAT01 > JAJDAT01. Next base: position 261,617 of record CAZMZH010000001.1, read on the forward strand.
TATCGCGCTGGGGAGGAGAAGAATTTCTTATTGTACTTCCCGAAACCAATTTGGACGGAGGAACAAAAGTTGCCGAATCCATACGGGAGTCCATAGAAAATGAAAAATACAAATTTAATGATCAGGAAATTTCGATCACTATGAGTTTTGGGGTCAGTTGTCCCAATGATCCGGAAATGAAATTGGAACAACTTTTAAAGATTGCCGATGAACGCCTTTATGCAGCTAAAGAAGGTGGAAGGAATCAAGTTGTTTCAATGTAAAAGTTTTTATAATTGCTTAAAGTTTGATTCGGTATTTATAAAAGCTACTGACAAAAAACATCAAAAAGAGCGTATTAAAAAATTGCCTCATTGACTAAAAAACAAAATGACGACCACTACATTTGCAAGCTTTATTAGAGAATTATGGTTTCGACGGAATAATAGAAGCGCTGAAAAAAGTTTCTATTATTTGGGAGTAAATTGGAATGAATGATCAGAATAAGAATTTGTCGCCCATGAATATATTAATTGTAGACGACACCCCAACTAATATAGATGTCCTTTTAAATTTTTTAGCTGATAGCGGCTTTGTCATTTCCGTAGCGCCTGATGGCAATAAAGCTCTAAAGATTATTAATCAGAGAAAACCAGACTTGATTTTGTTAGATGTCATGATGCCAGGAATGGATGGTTTTGAACTGTGCAAGCAATTAAAAGATAATGACGCAACAAAAGATATTCCCATAATATTTGTGACCGCGAAAGTAGATACAAGCGATGTTTTGCAGGGTTTTCAGGCGGGTGGCGTGGATTATATTACGAAGCCATTTGAACGCGAAGAAGTCCTAAGCAGAGTGAAAACCCATTTAAAAATTCAAAACCTGATCCGGGAACAGGCAAAATTAAATGAAAGTTTATCAAATAAAAATGATGAATTGATAGAATCCCAGAACCAATATCGCATAATCATTGATAAAACATTAGATGGCGTTTTTCGATTGAACTCAAGTGGAAAAATATTATATTCAAATCAAAAGTTTCGCTCATTGCTAGGTTTTTCCTCAAAAGAGATTGAAGGGAAAAATATAGCCGATTTAATTAATATAGAAGCCTCATCGGAGATATTTCCTCAATTGGTTACGAAACGTTTTGGCGAGAGAGCCACAAATAATTTAAAGGTGAAATTTAGTATTAACGAAAACTCAGAACTTTTGAAAGAAAAGAAATATCATTCTCTTTCTGTGGATTCATTTGGGATATGGAATCTGCCAAACAATGTCCTCTTAGAAAAAGGCAGTGAAAAACGATTTTTAGGGACTCTTTGCATTGTTAAAAACCCTGTTTGAAAGTTTATTAACTCTTGTTGGAATTTGCTTGGGAACGTTTGTTTCCAAAAAGTAGAAGAGGAATCGAACCCCGTCCACAATTAGGGTATCCCTCGTGGAAGGGGGAGATGGCGGCGGCGAAATCATTGCAGAGGAAACACCAGAAGAAATCGCAAAAGTTTTAAAACAAAAATTGTCAGCCTGAGGTTCTCGAAGGCCGACCTCCTTGCTTTAGTTACCTAAAAGAAGCTTTAAAGTCTATGCAGTAAGAACTTCAAAAGAGATAGACATTCCGAACAAAACACCTATCGCTTGTCATTCCGAGCTTGTCGAGGAATCTCGTTTTTTATACCGGTTATTTTCTCCAGTTCCTTTTAAAGCTCTCGAAGGGCCATCTCGACCGAAGTTATTTAAAGCCAATATCCCAAGTTAATTAAGGATCGAAAAAAAACATTGCGAACAAAGAACTCACCGCTCGTCATTCCGACCAAAGTGGAGGAATCTCGACGGTCCGTAGGGCCGACGTTTCCATCAGTTCCTTAGGAAGTTCTCGAAGCCTCAGGCTTCAAAGAAGCCTATACCTAAAAACCCAGCCAAACAGTCAACGTCAAATCTCTATAGACCGCTTTCGGCCAAAAGCGGACACTCATGAAAATTGAAAAGTTTTCTACTTGTGACTGACTTATTCGACTCAAGAAAGTTTCCTATAAAAATCAGAATGGAATATCATCATCAAGATCAACCTTTCTATCATAACGCTCCAAAGAATCTAGTTTCGTATGAATATTGCTGAGAATTATATTTTTCTTTTCATTGGAACAAGATCTAAATAGCTCAATAAATGCTTTCAAAACCCATACTGGAAATTTTTCACTTTTCACATATGAAAAACCACCATTGACAAAACACCTTGCTACTAATACAGGGTTTGGTAAATATTCTTCAAGCATTACGTTTCTATGCAATCCCTCAAGTTTTGACAGTAAATCGGGCGCATCATCAAAAAATTTAGCCCCAGTCACTAGCTTTGTGACCACATCATAAAGCGAGGTTGAGAAATTCCGATAGGCTTCTTGTTCATCATCATCAAATTCAATCTCTGCGAACCTTTCATTTAACACACCACTCTTTATTTCAAAAAAACTCTGAGTTCTTTCATCTGTTGATTGTTTACACATTTTATTAAGAGTACTATTATGTTTAAATTGTTCAATATTCTTTTCTCTGATGATTTTTTCAAATAATTTTCCAACAAAATATACTTCAGTTTGAAAATCGTAAGTCGATTCTTTAAACTCGGGAGGAGGCTCGCACCACCAGTTCAATGAAATGCTTTTTTCGAAGTCATTACTGTCAAAAATCTGCTTTCCAAATCCAAAATCAATTATTTTTACTACTCCATCTTCAGTAACCATTAGGTTTTGAGGCCTCAAATCCCGATGGAGAATATTTTGGCTTTCTAAATAAGTAAAACCTGAAATGATTTGCCAAAATATGTCGTTTATATTTTCAGGGTATTCCTCCAGATAATCTTCAACATCAAATCCTTTAACAAACTCCATTAAGATATAGCCTGTTAAGTGCTCGGGATAAATGTAATAGTTAAATACTCTTACTATGTTTTTGTGATTTATTAGATGAAGTAGCTTTATCTCCTGAACGAAATTATCAAATAGCTCTTTTTTGTCTTGTTCATCAAGTGGAGAGTATTTTTTACAAACAAAACTTTCGCGAATAATATCATCATATAATAGAACCGTTTCCCCACACGATCCTCTTCCAAGCTCTTCAACAAACTCAAAATCTTTTTTTCGAACAAAATGTATGATCTTTTTATTCATAAGTGTTTGGATTTTTTAAAACAATACCAATGTGGTTTTCCGCTATGAATTTTCCATTCGGCGACCGCTTTGGATCGTTCGTGGAATTAAGCTAAGCCGATCTAAGGGGCAACAACCGGCCAATAGCGAACGTTTAAATTATGTGAAATTTTTAATTTTTGTTAGATTACTCATAGTTGCTATTCCATGGCCTCGTTTTTGACAGAACTGGCCTTTTCAACCAAATAATCACGTATGGATACCAACTGGTCGACTTGCAGTATTTCTCTAACTTTTCTTTTAATCCCAGAAACGGTTGCATCCGCATCCTTTACTGCAGATTCATTCCAATCCATTACATCTTTAAACACATCAAACATTCTTTTAATGGCCCTAGTTCGTTCCTCTGAATCGGTTCCTGTTAATGCTGAGACAAGGTAAGCATCATTTCCAATTTGTCGTGCAGCTTTCTCAAAAGGGATTAGTTTTTCTTCAATTGCCGGGGTTATCCATGCGGTGTATTCAATACGCAATTCATATAAATTCTTAGAATGTTCAAATGCACTTTGTGTGGGACCTTCTTTTGAAAGGGTATTTGCAAACTGATAAACCTCAGCTATATACTTCTCGCAAAATTCTACGTGTTTATCGAATACCGTATTGGCCATGTGTGATGTGGCCCCCAAATTGAATATTTGTTCTTTTTCTTGAAGTTGTAATTTTCTTTCATGAGTTAAATTATCTCTAATAAGCTGAAACAGTGCCGCCAGTAGCCCGCCAACACCTGGCATGATGGCCATTCCTTTATAAAATTCGTTTATGGGAGCGGTATAGGAAATAACTAAAGAGACCACCACAATAATTGAAATCCCAAACCATAAACTCTTCAAAGCAACACTCCTTTTTAGCTAGTATTTTTGAAATTCGTCATCACATTTGCAAAAATATTCGCACCGCTTATTAAAACTTAATGTCCGCTTAGGGTCGAAACAGGCTAATATTTTTTGAATTAGTGACAGGCCTCGTAATGTCTTTTCCCTTGAATGTTCATAAGAAAATTTTATTAATTGTGTTAGGGTAATTCCGGGCCTATTTTAAATTAAGGTATCCAGCAGGTGCCATACCTTTGGCTATGCATAGCTTTCCCATCGATAAATAAATGTCTGGAATGAACCACTGGGAATTTATTAATAAATAATTCTTCTATCAAAACTGTGGTTGAAGTAATATTTCCACTGGGAGTAACTTCTTCAAAAGTTAATCCCTTTGGGGTGGCGGTAACTCTCACGTCAAATGCTCCGATGTTACCAATCATTCTTGCCTTATTGTAATTCACATCGATACTATCAAAGATTAAATTCAGGGAATCTGTTATCGAGGAAATTTCTTTTCCGCTGATTGCTTGAATTCCCTTATCCAAGGAACACCTTAAATGTTTTATCGTCATATATTCTTCAAAAGTCCCCGCAGATGACCATCCGGGGAAAAGAAAAATTACAAAAATTACCGCCTTTATAGGTTTCATAAATCTTCATTTATCCAAGGTAAAGTAAGATCTTCTTGGCAACATTTTTTGTATGTTGGGTGTTAAACCAATAAGAGACTCTCTTTTAATTAAACTCCAGTATTTCAAAAAGGGGTTTTTAGATGGTTTTGGCGTTTAAAATTTATTTCCCACTTTCTCTAGTTATCATCCTAACTAAAACTCTATCTCACAAATGTCCGCTTTGGGTCGATAGTAGCACGTTTCCCAGTTCGGCCAAAAGTGGACTTGACCACTCCATATAGATAAACTACACACTCACCTGGTCCAATTTCTCCGATAAGGCACTTTTTAATTTCTTCAGACCTTCACCATTAGGCAGATAACGCAGGACCCGATGATGACGCATATCAAAGGGCACATCATCCAAGCTTTGGGAAATGGGAATAACCAATTTGCCTAAAGTGTGTGCAATACCTGTTTCATACATGACATTAGGATTTTTGCCAGTGAAATCCACAATAACCACCGTAGAGCGAAACAGCAGGTTGAAGATATCTTGAATGATAATACTTTCTTCCCACATATTGTCAGCCCGTTTTGCTCGAAACTCAGCTGCACGACAGGCCGCTTTGATGGCCTTAAACACAGGTTGCAATGCAGTATCAAACGGCATCATGACCGCCACTAAATCATCTTCCACTGAGACATTCGGTACCTCAAACACATTAGGGGCAAAGGTGATTTTTTTCTGTGCGGGTTTTACCGAAATGTAGTGCGTGTCTTCTTCAAAATGGGTATTCAGATAGTCCTCAAAGGTGTCCAAAGCGGAAGGTTTCTCGTTTGCTATATACTTGAGTATAGAGAGGACGTTACCTGCATAATCTTCATCACCCCAATGGAGACTGCGCAATAATCGAGAATGGCGACTGATATCTTTTGAAAACCCAGTTAAGAGACCAATTTCTTGCCAATGTTCGAAAGAAAAATGGGTGACAATACGCTCTTTAAGAGCAAGTATTTTTTTGCCAGTTTTTGCATCCATAATGTTTATTAGCACTTTTTACTGTTGTGTATCATCCACTGTAAAGGGGTCAGGTCCACCATTGACTGTAAGTTAATTTCTGCAAGATGATTAAGATCGTTTCCATCGTCATTTACGAAAAAGCATCCCAAAAATTTATTTTGAAAGAGTCCGGTTTTCATATCGGAGGATGTCCGCTTTGGGTCGAATCCGGTTTTTTGGTATCTGATACAGCATATCAAATAATATTTTTGCATTCCATAAGTATATTAAAGCTCCCACGTTTAGCCTGAAAGCGGTAGTTGCAGGATTCTAAGAAAAAGGAGTTCATTCTTTGGAATTGAGACGAGATCCTTCGCTACTTCGGCTACGCTCAGCACAAGCTCATCAACGGTGATCGCCTCTGGATGACGTGCGGAGGGGGCTTTGTAACTCTAGTTCCTCTTTCGATTAACGCGTGAAACGAGTCCCCCTCTCGAGATGACGTTAGGCGTTAGTTCCTGAATCAATTGAGGGGTGAAGCCAATCGGCCTTTTCCAAGAAAAAGGAGTTCATTCTCTTGAATTGAGACGACCCTTTCCTTCGACCCTTCGGCAAGCTCAGGGCAGGCTGAGCGGAGGGGCCTTTGTAACTCCTAAGGGACAAATGAAATAACCTGTAAAAAAAGCGAGATTCCTCGGCAAGCTCGGAATGACGAGCGGTGGGTACTTTATTCGCAATGTTTTTATTCGATCATCAATTAGCTTGGGATAATGGCTTTAAACCACGTTGGTCGGAATGACCCTTCGAGTACTACTTCGGCAAGCTCAGGGCAGGCTGAGCGGAGGGGCCTTTGTAACTCCATTTCTTTTTTCAATCAACAGACGAAGCCAGACGATCCTTTTGCTGTTTTTCTAATAATGATACTATTGTTAAATTACAAAGTTATGGCGGGAGATTTGTTTAATGGATAGACCTGAAGAATTGAATGACCCCAAAAAATTTGACGATTTAATGGAAACTATTAATACAAGATTAGTGATAACGTCCATTCCTATTAGAGACCGGCCACAAATGACACAGATTCTTTTAGGAGATGAACTGGATTACGACATGGCCGACGACGATTCGGTTTATCCCCAGGTTGTTGAGTGGTACCGGCAAAGATTCCCCGATGAAAAAAATATTAGATAAAGACAAGTAAGGAACAAATAAAAAAGCGAGATTCCTCGCCAAGCTCCTAAGGAACTAGAGTGGAAATATTTATTAAATAGAGGCGACCCTTCGAGAGCCTCAGGGTGACAATATTAGAATTCTATAATGACGCTTCACTACTTCCGCGGACTTTGCAACTCCATTTCCTTTTTCAATCAACGCGTGAAACGAATCAAGCGCTCGGAATGACGTGCAATAGGGGCTTTGCTCAGCAAAGGCTCCGCCAAAGAGCCTGAATGACCCTTCGTGAGCCTTATAAGGAACATGCTTCTCTGAAGCATAGATCCCTCGATTAAACTCGGGATGACTATTGAATCGCGGCGACCCTTCGACAAGCTCAGGGCGACAATATTAGAATTCTATAATGACGCTTCACTACTTCCGCGGACTTTGCAACTCTAGTTCCTTTTTCAATCAACGCGTGAAACGAGTCAGGCGCTCGGAACGACGTCGAACTTACCCATCATGCGCAGGTAAATGACGCATTCCTCTCCGGCTTCGCACGAAACTCGATGCGCTGTCTCTCCCTTCGAGTTGAAATAGCTTCCCGGATCTAGGGTCTTAACGTCGGTTCCACCTGACGCCTGGAGTTTGAGTCGCCCCTGGATCATTACAGCGCGAAAGATTGAACCCTGACATCGTATCTTTCCAGTAAATCCAACTGGAAATTTAACGAGGGTTCCATTCAACCGATTGTCTTGTGGTTTTCCCCAAAGTGTAGCTACCTTTGGTCCATTACCAGAAACTGACATTCCGGGCTGATCGATCCAAACGATATTCGATGGGTTCAACTTAACTGGCTTTTCTCCATTATCAAACGCTTTCTTAGTAGGAAGAACGAGATACGGCCCTTCCTCAATTTCTATGTACGCCATGCTACTGCTACCCTTGGTAGCGGTAATATGTACCTCTCCCACTGGCTGTGTCCAGTAAGAACCCTTCGGCATCCACTTATGGGGAGTCTCAGGGTCGTCGTTGTGAATGAGACCATTAATAACCACTCCACGGTAGGTTATGTTATGAATATGAGGCGGCGACGAAAAACCATCCACAAATTTAACGAGAAAGCCTGACGGGCCGGAGCCTGTGCGGTCTCCCCATAGCGCGCCAGCCTTCGGGCTCTTGTCGCCACGTGCGGGATTGAGCGGCTTCCACTCAATTTCGGATGCCAAAATAATCTTGGAGGCGGGTTCGACCGCCGACTTTGGAGAGATACTGTCGGTTGCCATCTGGGAGCTAGCGCAAGCGGAAATTGCCACAACTACAAATGCGAATAATAGTACCGTTCTCAAATTTATTCTCCTTTACTTATCCTATTTTAAAACCAAATCAATAGCGCGCACAATCTCTTCGCATTTTTGCGGATTTAGCGCATCGGGATGGGGCAAAATAAATTGGCTTGAATCGTTGTCGAAATACTCGCCCGAGACAGTTGCGAATTCATTGGACAGCGCCGCGCGCGTAAGGATTTCCGCGCCAATGCGAATATCGCCGCCAGCCACTCCGAAGGCGTTTCTCACCATCTTGCTACCGAGCATCGACCCAGGATTCACCGCAATGATCGCCGGACCCTTTTCCTTGAGCGTGAGCGCCAAATCGCGAGACCACATTATAAGCGCAAGTTTACTTTGTGCATAAGCCGCGCCGTCGGACAGGCGGCCTTGTCCGGCCAGCGCCCTCAAATCAACCGTCGACTGAGCGGCGGAGGAAACGTTGATCACTCTACCGGTCGCGCCGAGCGCCGGCAAGAGCTTTTGCGTAAGCAAATAGGGAGCGATCGTATTGACGGCAAACCTCACGTCAAGCCCCTCTTGCGTGACCTGGTCGGGCGCTCTATAGACGCCTGCATTGTTGATAAGCGCATCAAGTTTTGTATGCTTTTCAGCCACTGCCTTTGCAAGCGTCTCGACATCGGCCATTCGCGACAGATCGGCCACGTAACTTTCGATCCGATCGCCTCCCGACAAAGAAGCCAGCGACCGTTGGACTTCGGCGAGTTTGGCGGCATTCCGACCATGTAACAAGACGGTATGGCCAAGAAAGACTTGCATCCTGGCGGTCTCCAATCCTATGCCATCCGTTGCTCCTGTAATTAAAATGCGTTTCTTCATATTTCTCCAACTTACTCTTTAAAATTTGAAAGCAGTTCATGGAGTAACTCAACCTACCTCAGTCTATCCATTAGGTTTGGGTTATTACATGAAACAATACACTCAAATTTTCACGTTTAAACTTAAAGCAAAAGTTGTAGGGTCGATTGACCATTTCTGAAACCGCCTAGCGGTTTTCAACAACCACTTTGCCCATAGCTTTCCCGCTGTCTAAGCGAGCGTGCGCTTGTCCAACTTCTTCAAGAGAAAAACGCGTTTCGTCAAGCACGGGTTTTAGTCCGCCAGAATCGGCAATTTGGGCTAAGTTGCGCAAAATCTCCGCATGTTTCTCGCGTTTAAAGTTATGCAACATAGGAATTAACATAAACACAACATGCAGCGACAATCCCTTAAAGTGGGCCACAGATAAGTCTAGCTCGCACATCGCAACCGTAGAAGCAATTTGGCCGTTAAGCGCAGCCGCTTCAAATGATTTAGCCATGTTTGCGCCGCCAACGGAATCAAACACCAAATCAAATCCTGCCCCATTGGTATGTTTGGCAACGTATTGCTCAATCGTTTCAGTTTTATAGTTAATCGCAGTCGCGCCTAATTGTTCGATTAGTTTCATTTGTTTTTCGCCGCCGCCGGTAGCGTACACTTCGGCGCCAAAATGTTTTGCCAGTTGCAAAGCGACATGACCCACGCCGCCAGAACCTCCATGCACCAGAACTTTTTGACCTTTTTGGATACCCGCGCGAATCAGACCTTCGTAAGCGGTAATAGCAACCAATGGCAATGCGGCGGCTTCTTGCATTGACAGGTTTTTCGGCTTATGGGAAATCAAGTTGCTGTCCGCCACCATGTATTCAGCCAATGTACCCGGTAAATCCGCCAACCCGCCTGCACAGCCATATATTTCATCGCCAACTGAATAATCTTTAACGCCATCGCCGACGGCCTCAATCGTGCCGGCAAAATCCATTCCTAAAATGGCCGGCGTATCGGGAGATAAAGGTAATTCTTTTCCCATTTTGCGAATCATGCTATCAACCGTGTTCACGCTTGACGCCGCAATCTTTACTAAAACAGAACCGGACTTTACTTCGGGCTTTTCTACTTCCGCAGCTTCGAATACCGCATGTTTGCTATAAGTATTAATTAGCATCGCTTTCATATTTGTTTGTCCTTGCTTTCGAAGTTGAATTGTTAATTTAAAAAAGGTTTCCCTTTAGAGTTTCCCTATTTTGTGTTATCTCTAGATTAGGATATATACATACTTTAGACAAGTACGCACATCAATGTGGTATAGATACAAAAAGTATACTGTGGAGTCTAACCATGAGATTTGAACGCTACGATTGTTCTGGGGCATGCCCTGTTGAAGCGTCCCTGGAGTTATTCGGAGGGAAGTGGAAAGGTATGGCGCTTTACCATTTACTGGATGGGACCAAACGGTTTAATGAATTGAAGCGCAATATGGGGGCTGTTACACAAAGAATGTTGACCAAACAACTTAGAGAGTTAGAGGGCGATGGGCTAATTTCCAGGAAGGTTTACGCTCAAGTGCCGCCTAAGGTCGAATACAGTCTCACAAAAAAAGGAAAATCCCTTCGCTCGATTTTACTGGCCTTGGAAAAGTGGGGAAAGCAACACGCAATTCCAAAAGCGTCCGTCAAGGAGAAGAGAAGAAAAATATAAAAACGAAGTCTACAGTAGCTACAGGGTTTGGACTATTAAAGGCAGATGAAAAGTTTTACTTTCTCGAATCCCTAAAAACCGCTATCGACCCATAGCGAATGGGCTAGCGTTTATTATCCAACACGACCGCCACGATAAATAGCGCCTATGAGCAGTCCAAATAATCCAAACTGTAATGAGAGGTACACGGTTTCCATTGTCACAAAAAGCGCTACATTTTGGACGGTCTGCTTCGCTATGAATGCAAGAACGTGTGAGGTCCAAAAAAATGTTCCTACGATACTTGAAAACTTTATTCCTCGTACAATGCTGGTTCCAGAAAGTTTGACCATCGGGAACAGCGCTGAAAGTATCGCTCCTTGTAAAATGATAGTTAAAAAGCCAATAAGAAAATTGGGCTCATCTTCAAAGTATCCGAATGACCGATATTGGTCTCCGAACACCACCACGTGCCAGACTACGGCCAGTGTAAAAGTGCCTATCGTATAGGCTATCGTTCCAAGCGCAATGTTCTTTCGGTTCATTGTTAAATTGCCTTTCGACAAACTATCAAGTATTTCGCATGTGTATTGAATACCATGCCATACAACAATAGCTCAAAACCCTTTGGTATGATCGATATTTCTTAAAAAAGCGGCAAGAAAGCATCTAGAGAAACTGCTTCAGCAAGATAAAGAAATAGTTGGCTAAACGGGTCATCATACCTTTTCGCTACCGGTCAAAATTAGAAAAAATATTAAAGGCATATATTTTTTTCTATTACCTAAGTTTTACTTTTTTCCAGAATAAATTTTACCAAAGGGTTGTCTTCTTGCCCCAATTTATGGACTATTTGGTAATGGTTTAGTTGTTCGTATTCATAATATTTTATATCTGCCGACAACTTATTTTTGGCGTGCAATTCCTTAGATTGTCCAATAAATAATTCGGTCTCACCGCCTCCCACGCTCAATAAAGTTGGGCATTTTAGAAACGATAAATCCTTATTGGATACGCTGAAATCGTCGATGTCGTTTTCATTGAGTTGCAAAACGTCGTTAAGATAACTATTTTTTATAGGCTTTAAATCGAAGATGCCGCTTATGCTGCATATCGCTTTAATACTGGGCCTTAAACTTTCGGCCCTCAAATAAGTCATCAATGCCAGATGCCCGCCGGCAGAATGACCCGAAAGAATTATTGCATTAGGGTCTCCATTGTATCGATGCGCTCGTTTTTGAATCCAATGGATCGACTCTTTTATATCGTCCAAGACTGTTTGCATATTCACCGCTGGAATGAGTCTGTAATTCACGACACAAACGGTCAGATTGTTTTTCACAAAAGGTTCCGCAATGAAGCTATAACTCTTTTTGTCCAAGCCGCGCCAATAACCTCCATGAATAAATATCAGTATTGGAGAATCACTAGCATTTGCAGGGAAGATGTCCAGAGTTTGTAACGGCTCCTTTCCGTATTTTTGATCTAAATAACAGTTGTAGCTTTCTTTGACTCTTTGGGATTCACTTTCATTGATGTCCAAATAATTTTGAAAATCAGGATGACGCAATCGAAGGTTTAACTGATTATCAGGGGTCCACATATTTTAGTAACGCTTTTTAATAAATTGAGAAAGGACTTCAATTTATGCATAGAATGCGGTGATGAAGGCGGGAAAATCATTGCAGAAGGAACTCCAGAAAAAATCGCTGAAGTAAAACATTCCAATACAGGCAAGTACCTAAAAGAAGCTCTAAAACCTAAGAAATAATTATGGTTCATGACTGACTTTAAGGTTTTTATGTCCTCCTATCCAGTCATGAACCAAAATCAATCAAGAATTGAAACTTTCTCTATACATCTTTCCTAATTAACTTTACCTAAAAGCGATATCATTTCGTAGTTAATGCTACTTCGCCGTTTTCGCTTTTCTTATTTTTATTATGCTCTTTAAAAGTATCCATATACGCTAAACCCAAAGCAGCAGCCACAAAAACCATATGAATTATTGCAGTCCACATAACTGCGTCAAAATTAATTTCATTAGACGCCTGAATATCTATTTGCATAAAAACCATTAACAAATGGATTGAGGAGATAATAACAATTGAAGCCGCCACTTTAATTTTTAATTCAGCAATATTAAGTTTACCAAACCAGGTTGGAACATCATGAGTTATCCCAATTCTTGAAATGGTATTCTCATATCCGCCAATCAAAACCATAATAACCAAAGATCCCAGTAAAATTAAATCCATAACGGCTAATATCCCCGCCACCGATTTATTTATTAACTTTTCTAATTTCAATTCTTCTAGAGGAGTCTCTGTATAAAAAACTTTTCCAGCAGTCGTTAAGGTTTCAAACCCAATATTGTAAACCTCGGTAGCAACTAAAAAAATAATACTTAATATAACAAATGCCACACAAATAAATGCAGGCAACATTAACCATCTAATAAAAGTTATTGACCTATCCACCCAATGTTCCCATGAGCCGATTTTGGGATGGTACTGCTCATCTAATTCACTAGAAATTTTCTCAATTAATTGATCTGTAATCTTACCAGAAATTTTTTCAGCTAAATCAGCTCTTATTTTTTCTACAATATCATCGACGTTGAGATCATTTTTAATACTCTCGTCCATCAAAACATCTTGCCTTCTTCTATATTCCTTTTCTACAATTGGCAAATAAGACCTATATAACTTATCTGTGATTGAGTTAGAAATATCAGCAGTCACTTCATAAAAATCAAATTCCTCATACTTCTGGTTATTTGGTAATTTAGTTGGTCCCTTATATTCCTTTTTATCATTCTTCTCATTTTTTTCGTCGTCGTCACCCATAAAATCTAATCCTCTTTTTGCGTTTTCATTTGAAGTTTCTTCTTCATTTTTGATTGGTCCATCATTACTTTTACTTATTTCTTCGCTCATACGATAAGTTTCCTTTCTCATTCCTCCGATAAAAAAGTCTCGTTTTTAGCGCAATGTATTTTTGGGATATCTATATAGTATAAGATTTTTCTTGCTTTTAAAAGTTTTTTTTAAATATCAATGTTAAATTTCAATTAACAAAATTATGAGGTCCAATGAATGCCCTGATTTTAAAAAAATTTCATTACAAACTAAGCGCCTAAAAACTATTTTTTGAATAAGTATAAAAGTTCATCTTAATGCAGTTCGTAAAAACAACCTTAAAATATCAAATACCAGTTTATCCTTCGGAGTATAAATTTTCCTTGCGAACCATTTTCCGCTTATAATTTTTTATACGAGTCAAAAAGTAAATAAGGATAATTTTCATTTTTTTGGACCTATGGCCAATTTTTTTTGCCATTTCAACTGGTCGATGTAGCACATGCGTTAAAACGTTCTCTTGGTGTTTCAATATCTTATGTTTCACGAGGTCGTTCAATTAACTGACGCGCTACTGCATTAAGCTTTATTTGTGGAGGGGTACCGATAAATCTGCTCTTTGACGTGGTGAAACTCGAATGCCTCCAGTCGGTGATAACAGATAAATATTGAGGATGAAGATCTATCAAATACTAGACCGATTGCTTTGAGTGACTCGCCTTTCTGCCATCAATCCCATAACTCTGACATTTGGGTTGCTGTATAATTTCTTCGAGTTCTATATGCCATACTTACACTCCATCTTTTTATTCTTAGATAAAGTGTTGCGCCAACCAGCTGAAGTCGCAGTCGAATCCGGTCGTTTGGTATCTGGCACAGGCTGTAGGGTTAATAATTTTCGAATACTCTTATGGGCGGTTTGGGGATAAAAATAATTATTGCCAATGTAAATAATTGAATGCCCAAAGTAACCCAAAACACTTTTTTTACATCAGAAGGGGAATCGCAAGGCATGGGCCAACAATTCCATGGTATAGCGTTTACAAGGTTATACTTACTTGATTCCTCAGCTCCATTTTGCCAATAAAGCCATTTATACAGGCGTCTCATGACGAAAAAAAATGCAACAAAAAAGCCTATGGCAAATGGGTTCCCTTCATTGAGTTGAAAAATATCATAGAAGTGCATGTTTCCCGTTAATTGACCCATGGCCATTACAGCCCAGGGAAGGTTAGCCCAAATCAAAACATTTTTTGAATATATTAAAAAAGCCTGTTCAGCTTCTTTGTCGGTTTCAGCGTAACTTCTGGCAATTGACCGCCATTGCCAGGACCAACAGGCGGTTAAAGCTATAAAAACAAGCCCCGTATGCAAAAACATAACATAGGCAAGCCCTCCTATTATTTTTTCCCAAGGTATCTGTTCAAACAATTTCTGAATATTTTCCATCCTTCAACCTCTATCCAATATGATTTGGTTTCCAAAGATGTTCAGATCAAGTTATGAAGCGTTCAATATTCGTTTTGGTTCGAATCCGGTTGTTTGAAATCGGACACAGTCTATCAAATAATGTTTGAGTTATTATATATAAATACCCTCCCGCGTAACCAGAAAGCGGCCGTTACAGGGTATTTTGGCCTTGTTTGTACATGGCGTTCGGCATTTGAAATAAGAATCATTTTCATCTCTATAATCTAACTCATTAGACAATAAATTTGCCTTGCGGATCATTTTCCGCTTATAATTTTTATATACGCGCCGAAAAGTAAATAAGAATAATTTTAATTTTTTTGGACCTATGGCCAATTTTCTTAAAAAGAGACACGGGGCTTCCTTCTTTCTTGTTTTAGTTTTAAGCCTCCAATTTTTCTTTCTGCCTTTTTATCATCTGCATCCAGACGATTCGCATGGGCATCAAGGAGAGTTGTCGCCTCACGAACATGAAGGCCATATCCACTCGCATGAATTGGAAAGCATAGCTCACTTTCTACACATGCATCCCGAAGAATCTGGGTTGGAAGAAAAACATCACCATTCCCATTCGTCTGACGATCACGATTCTGATTTTTTTGAGGTCAATCTTCACAAAACCAGTCTTTACCCTGAAAAAACGTTTCAGCTCAATAAAGACACCGCCTTTATTGGCAAAATTCATGGTTTTGAAGCTTCTCTCGTTAAGTATTGGCCACCGGGAATTAACTTAAAACCCAAATACAATCTCCCCAATTCCCCTAGGGAACGCTCTCCGCCACCCTTATTGCTTTAAACAGTCGAGGTGTGTCCGTAGCAATCAGCCATCGGGTATGGAAAATTAAACCTAGACTCTTCGCAATCCATTCAAAATAACTCCCTAAATTAGGAAGTAGTTTGTTGAATCGAAGCGAGATCCTTCACCGATATTTTATATCGCTTCAGGATGACATGCGAAGAAGAACGAAAACTCCTAGTCCTTTATCAATTAACACGGACTTGAGTTAAGGGCGATTTAACGTCGCGCAGGGTTTCTTTTCTAACGACCTTTAAGCTAGTACTCCAAAGGACCATCTCAACAAAGCAATATCTAAAAACTATTGATGTCATTATTTTAAGCGCAAGAACAAGGAACTTAGCTCGTTTCATAGCTTTCTAAGGGACTAGCAAGAGATCCTTCGACGGAGTTTATCCTGAGCCAGCCGAAGGACCTGGATGACGCGCAAAAGGGACTTTGGCGCTCAAGTTTATTTGTAGCGTCAAGGCTATTTCAGTTAACGACATCGACGGTTAATTTGCGCGACTTTTTTCGCGCGGCTCATTTTGCTGAACGCTTAATAAAAATGAAACGACATTTGTTCGCTTTCGCCGCGACGTTTGTCATTGGTTTTGGCGTTTCTAGTTCGGTCTTCGCCCAAAGCGGAGGAACTATTGAATTCATAAAAAGCTACCAAAACCATTTGACGCTCAAGCAGGCGATTAAAAAAACATTAATCTATAGCCCCGATCTATCGGCATTGTCGTTAGAAAAACAGGCTAGGAAAGGCCGAACCTTACAGTCGGGCCTTATCCCTAATCCTAAACTTAATATATACGTTGAGGATTTGGCCGGTTCCGGTTCATTTGACGGACTGAAGCAATCGGAGACGACTATCCAACTGGGGCAACTTATAGAACTGGGTTCGAAAAGACCGGCGAGAGTTAAAGCCAATCAGCTTTCTGAAAAAATGGCCGATTGGGACTATGAGGCTAAGCGTTTAGAACTTTTAACAAAAGTATCAAAAAGCTTTTTAGACGTTTTAAAAGCGCAGCATCAAATATCCTTAACAAAAAAAATGACGACGTTAGGACAACAAGTTAAAAACACGGTTGCCGAAAAAGTCAGCGCAGGGAAAGCCGCTTCAATAGAAAAAATAAAAGCCGGGGTCGCTCTTTCATCGGTCAAATTAAAATTAGCTAACGCCGAACTGGAATTGAATAATGCGCGTTTGAGTCTCTCTTCGTTTTGGGGAAACACGCAACCTCGATTCACCGACGTTATTGGAGACTTCTTCTCTATTTCTCCTATCGCTCCCGCGCAAAAACTTTTAAAAAAGTTATCGAAAAATCCCAACCTCGCCAGATGGTCTACCGAGTTAAAAAGACGCAAAGCGGTTTTAAACCGAGAAGAATCCAATGGGATACCTAATATACAAGTCAATGGGGGATATAGGCGTTTAGAAACAACCGACGATCATACTCTTAGATTTGGCATCACCATCCCTATTCAAATCTTCAACCGCAACCAAGGCGCGATAGCCGAAGCGCGCAGCAGATTGGAAAAAACGCGAGAAGAAAAACGATCCATCGAATTACACATGACTCAAACTTTCTTCAAAGCTTATAACGCGCTGGTCTTTTCTCATGCGCAAGTTGTTTCGATAAAAAATGAAATTTTGCCGGGAGCGCAAAAAGCGTTTGAAGCCATTCAAGAAGGATATCGTTTTGGTAAATTCGGACTGCTAGACGTTTTAGACAGTCAAAAAACCTGGTTTCAGGCGCGCGGACAATATTTAGAAGCTTTGGTCGGCTATCACAAGGCCGCTGTCGATCTAGAAGGATTGATGGGAAATATTTCTATTTATGAAACTTCGAACGTTAAAAAACCGAAAGGAAAATCCCGACCATGAAAAATAAATTTCCTTACTCGGTCATTATTATTTTAGCTATTGGAGCTCTATTAGGACTCGCTATATTAAAATTCGATTCCGGGCCGTCAAAAATGTCTCATGAAACTGACTCCAACGTTCAAGAATTCCAGCGAGGCCCTCACGGCGGTCGGTTATTTTCTAAAGACGACTTTCAAATTGAGTTGAAGATTTTTGAAAGCGGCGTGCCTCCTCAATTCAGAGCTTACGTAACCGATTTGGCTTTACAACCCATAAACCTTTCTGAGGTCGACCTCACTGTTCGGCTCCACCGTTTGGACCGAGAAGACGTTATTCAATTCCAACCCACGGGAGATTATCTATTAGGCGATAAAACCATCGTCGAACCGCATTCGTTCCGAGTTCTTATCGAAGCCCAATGGAAAGGAAATAATTACAAATGGGAATTTTCTTCTTTTGAAGCGCGAGCGGAACTCTCGGAAGAAGCGATTAAAAATGCAGGAATAAAAACAGAAACGGCGGGACCGAAAAAAATAAGGAAAACAATTGAGCTCTCGGGAGAAATAGTATTGAACGAAAGTAAGGTCGTTCATATTGTTCCGAGATTAGCCGGGGTGGTGAAGAAAGTTTTCAAACATCTAGGCGACGATGTCAAAAAGGGCGATGTTCTGGCTATTTTGGAAAGCCGAGAGTTGGCCGACGCAAAAATCTCCTATCTCGATTCCCTTCAAAAAGCGCAACTGGCAAAAGCCGACTTGAATCGAGAAACGCTTATCTTTGAAAACACCGCCGACATGATAGCTCTTCTCGATCAAAAGTTGCCCGTCGAAGAAGTTTCCAAACGAATGAAAAGCTTGTCTATTGGTAAAAATAGAGACGAGCTCATATCCGCTTACGCAAAACTCAATCTTGCAGAATCGGCTTTTAAAAGAGAAAAAAGACTCTTTGAAAAAGGAATCGCGGCGGAATCCGATTATTTAATGGCGGTAGAAAAAAATAAAAGCGCCGAAGCTAAACTCGCTTCTTTAAAAGAGCAAATCGCCTATGACGGCAAATGGGGAGTTAAACAGAAAAAAAGGGCAAACAAAATGGAACGCCTCAATCTTCAAACTTCTCAACAGAAGCTTTTGGCGCTTGGGTTAAATAAAGAGGAAATTCTATCTTTAACCAAAAATCAACCGCGCGTTTTCACTCAATACGAATTAAGAGCCACCATTGACGGAACGGTTATCAAAAAACATCTCACGACAGGCGAAGCCGTAAAGGGAGACGACGATATTTTTCTCTTAGCCGATCTTTCCGACGTTTGGGCTACCATCGTCATTCCAGCCGATCAAATACAAAAAGTTGCCTTGGGAGAAAAAGCCTTCGTCGAGAATAAAAATTTGGGAATCCAATCGGAAGGCGAAATAACCTATCTAAGTTCCATCATTGACGAAACCACTAGGACTATTAGCGGCAGAGCGGTAATTCCTAATCTGGAACGGAAATGGCGGCCTGGTACTTTTGTGAACGTGAAGTTGGTTGTCAGCGAAAAAGAAGTTCCTTTAGCGGTGCGTAGCGAAAGCGTGCAACCGATTCGCGAATGGTCCGTCGTATTTGTGAAGTATGGAAATCTATTTGAAGCTCGTCCTTTGGAAATGGGAGATAACGATGGCGACTTTGTGGAAGTGTTGTCGGGACTCAAGGAAGGCGAAGTTTATGTCGCTGAAAATAGCTACGCCGTAAAAGCGGAGATTGAAAAGTCATCCGCCGTTCATGCGCATTGATCGAGTTGAAAAAACCATGTTAGAAAAAATTGTCGATCTATCTATCAAGCAAAGAATCTTGATCATTCTTATGACCATAGGAATGGCGATTCTTGGCGTATTTAATTTTTATGCGCTTCCAATCGACGCCGTTCCCGATATCACAAACACCCAAGTACAAATTAACGCCGAAGCCGAAGGATTCACCCCTTTAGAAGTAGAACAACGCATTACTTTTCCTTTGGAAAAATCAGTTTCCGGTCTTCCCGGCCTTAGCTACATTCGTTCGCTATCGAAATATGGTTTGTCGCAGGTCACGGTTATTTTCGAAGACGGTACCGATATCTATTTTGCCAGACAACTCGTCAGCAACCGGATTCAAGAAGTTAAAGAACAACTCCCTCTAGGAGTCGATCCCATTATGGGACCCATTGCTACCGGCCTTAGCGAAATCTTTATGTGGTCTGTGCGCACAACCAACGAATCTGCAAAAAACAAATATTCTTTAACGGACTTAAGAACATTTCAGGACTGGATTATAAAACCGCAATTGTTGACCGTTCCTGGAGTCACTGAAGTGAATAGCGCGGGAGGATACGTCAAACAATATCAAGTCGCCCCTAAAGTTCAAAAGTTGTTTGAATACGGAATTTCTTTTCGAGAAATCATTGCCGCTTTATCGCGCAACAACTCTAATGCTGGAGCCGGGTATATCGAACATAACGGAGGACAATATCTAATACGAGCTCCCGGTCAGGTTTTTGATTTAAGCGATATCGAAAACATTGTCGTAGGAACCCGAAACGGTATCCCAATTTATATTAAAGACGTAGCAAACGTTCATTTGGGCAAAGAATTGAGAACGGGTTCGGCCACGCAAAATGGAGCCGAAACTGTTCTTGGAACCGTTTTTATGCTTAAGGGAGAAAATAGCCGATCGGTTTCCTTAAAGGTTTCCAAAAAACTTAAGGAAATTAATAAAGCCCTACCCGATGGAGTGGAAGCTAAAACGCTCTACGACCGCACTAACTTAGTAAACGCAACGCTTAAAACCGTGCGCAATAATCTTTTGGAAGGAGCGTTGTTAGTAATCGTTGTCCTTTTTCTGCTATTGGGAAATTTCAGAGCCGCCTTGATCGCTTCATTGGTCATCCCATTATCGATGTTATTTGCGGTTACGGGGATGGTGAAAAATAACGTAAGCGGAAATCTTCTTAGTTTAGGCGCTTTAGATTTCGGAATTATTGTGGATGGCACGGTAATCATCGTCGAAAACTGCAGTCGTCGATTAGCCGAAGAACAAAAGAGATTAGGCCGTTTGCTACTGAGCGACGAACGCTACGCATTAATCAAAGAGTCTTCAAAAGAAGTTTTCCGTCCCAGTATATTTGGAGTCTTTATTATCATGATCGTTTATTTGCCTATCCTCACCTTGTCCGGCGTTGAAGGCAAAATGTTTCAACCCATGGCGTTTACGGTTTTAGCCGCTTTAACGGGAGCGATGATTTTATCCATCACATTTATACCGGCAATGATCGCCCAATTTCTATCGCGCCAAAATGTCGAAAAAGAAAATCTACTTGTAGCGAAAACCGCTAAAGTTTATTCACATTTTCTCAATCGCGTCCTTCATAATCGACCGCCCGTTATCGCCTTCACCCTCGTCGTTATTTCCCTGGGGCTTCTCATATCTACACGTATGGGTGGCGAGTTTTTACCCACGTTGGACGAAAGAGATATTGCCGTTCACGCCTTGCGCGTTACCGGAACGAGTCTTTCTCAAGCCATTAGCATGCAAGACGTATTAGAAAATAAGATTAAAGAATTGCCAGAAGTCGAAACCGTTTTCTCAAAAATAGGAACGCCAGACATCGCAACGGACCCCATGCCGCCGAGCGTTGCCGACGTTTTCATAATTGTAAAACCGCGCTCCCAGTGGTCAAAACCAAAGTTACCTAAATCTGAATTTATTCGTCGTCTAGAAGAAAAACTCGCGCAAGTTCCTGGAAATAAATACGAAATCACACAACCCATTGAAATGCGATTTAACGAACTTATAGCGGGAGTAAGGAGCGATATTGCGGTTAAGGTCTTTGGAGAAAACATGGACATTCTGCTTTCTAAGGCTAACGAAATCGAACCGATTTTGTCGAATATTTCCGGAGCTTCCGACGTGCGCGTTGAACAAGTCGACGGATTGCCCGTTATCTCTGTCCAATTGGACCGTAAAAAGATGGCTCGTTTGGGTATTAACGTAGCGGACGTCCAAGAGGTGGTTCAAATCGCATTAGGAGGAAAAAAAGCGGGACAAGTCTTCATTGGAGACAGGCGGTTTGATCTCGTAGCAAGACTCTCGGACGACTCTCGAAAAGACCCAGAGCTTTTGAAAAGAATTCCCATTCCGCTTCCGACAAAACAGTCGCCAAGATCAAACCACAATTTAAAAGGGCCAAACGAAATTAAAAACTCCCAATATATTACTTTGGGAGCGGTTGCCAAATTCATTTCAACCAAAGGACCAAACCAAATCAATCGAGAAAATGGCAAACGTCGCGTGGTCATTACCGCAAACGTTAGAGGACGAGATCTAGGCTCCTTTGTCAAGGAAGCGCAAAAAGTAATCGATGAAAAAATATCGCTACCGTCTGGTTACTGGATCTCCTGGGGCGGCCAGTTCGAAAACTTAATCTCTGCGGCAAATAGATTATGGGTTGTCGCGCCCGTTTCATTGTTAATCATATTTTTTCTGCTTTACGCCGCTTTTAAGTCCATTGGGAACGCGATCCTAGTATTTTCTGGAATACCTTTAGCCCTTACTGGAGGCGTTGTTTTTTTGTGGTTGCGAGGAATTCCTTTATCGATTTCTGCCGCCGTTGGCTTTATCGCATTATCTGGCGTGGCTGTGCTAAATAGTTTGGTTCTAGTCTCTTTTTTCACTACTTTAAGAGAACGAGGGCTGTCTTTGGATGAAGCCATTACTCAAGGAGCCATAACGCGTTTGCGTCCTATTCTAATGACAGCCTTAGTTGCCTCTTTGGGCTTTTTTCCGATGGCGTTTGCGACCGGTATAGGCTCTGAGGTTCAGCGTCCATTGGCGACTGTCGTTATTGGAGGCATTGTTTCTTCCACCCTCTTATCTCTTTTCGCTTTACCCGTTTTCTACCGAATGGTTCATTTTCAAAAATAAAGCGCTTTTGGTAAAAACAGGCCCCATTTATTGTTTGACCAACAGCTTAAAACCCTCTATCATGTCGTTTTGGAGGTGACATATGCTTAGTATGAAAGAAATTTTAGATTTTGAAAAAAACGCTCTTAAAGTGGTTAAGAGTCGTTATTTATTATGTATTTTAGTTTCTCAACGTATCCATCAAATCGAAAAAGGCGCGCAGCCCTGTATTGAGGTTGACCCTACCGAATTTAGTTCTCCTAAAGCCTACTACTCTCTCTCGTTAAAAGAGATCAATGAAGGCAATATGGATTTAGAGCAAATCGACGAATAATCGAATCTGCCGGTTCCTCAAATAAATGAGCGCAACCGGCAACCAATACTCCCCATCCCGACCTAATCTTTCCTTTCTTTTTTCTCGAAAATCCAAACCAAAGTTTTTAATAATAGCTTAGACTGTTTTTGACGGTTTCAACCTACACTTCAATAAGCAATTCTTATAAATAGCGGTCTAGAGAATTATGTTTTTCCCAAAGAATAAAGATTTTATTCTGAATAAAATCTTTTCGATTGGAATTACAGGCCTTATCTTGTATTCCGTAAGTTGGCTGGATTCAGATCAGGGGCAATGGGTCGTCTTGACTCTTTTGATCGTTGTCTTGGGGCAAGGACATTTTATTTCCACATATATCTACCACTTTAAGGCGTTGCCTCAAAAGCTCACTCGACGTAAAGATTGGACAATCTACTTTGGTTTTTTGATAATTACTGCCACAATTTTTGGTTTATTACGTTGGGAATACAGATTTGACGCCTTTATCATGGGCTTTGTGGGCATTTATTTCCTTTTTCACCATATTCTAAACGAACGAACTTTGGCGGCTTTTTATTCCAATGCGCCCACAAAAAATTACCAAGAAACTTTTTTTATTTTCACTTTAGTCGCCTTGGCCTTTTTGCCCACCCTCAACGGCAAAAGTTTTTCCTTTATTCTGGCTAAAGACGTTATTTCATTAGCAAACATCTCTTCGCAATCTACCTACTCTACCCTACAAATAGTTTCGCCAGAAATTCAAGCTGGCTATAGCCTTGCTGTGCTCGCGTTTTTCTTTTTTTACTGTTGGAAAAACTATAAGGAAGGAAAAAATAAAATCGCCGTAATGGGAGGCTTAACAGCGCTATCTTTCGCTTGTGTCTACCTCAAATTTTTTCAAGACTTTCTTTATTTCCTGGCGTTTGTCATTTTGTATCACTACATCACTTGGTTTTTTTTCTTCTTATTTCGCTTCAGTAAGGAAGATCAACCAACAGAACAAAATAAAAATTATAATTACTCCAATATTTTAATCTATTCAAGCTTAATTATTCTCTTTATAACCGGGCAGAACGCGCAATCTGGTTTTCTTTGGGATTTATATTATTTCGTTTTTTCTTTAAACTTTTTTATGTTCTGGACGTTTCTACATATCACCGTGACCTTAATAAACGAAAAGCCCATCGAAAGATTTCTCAAAGAACTTTAAGGAGTCTCTAATAGTTCGAAATTTTAGCTTGCGGCAACTCGCTCGCCCTTTGTTTACAAGGGCGGCTCGTGGCCAAGATCAATTTTTAGAGTTCCCCTTTAAAGAAACTTTAAACGTCAAAGACTAAGCGGATCAATGTGGCTCCGCACCAAAGGAAAACCAGGTTATGGTAAAACATAGGACCGCGATTTTGTTTGACTGGTAAAATTAGCGCGATTGAAATTATTAGAGCGATAATAGAAGATTTAAAGAAAGAGAAATTCAGCATTAAAATTCCGGGGACGCAAAATAAAGAAATACAAATTATTTTGGTCCATTGAACTCCCAATACATTAGGAATGGTTTTTATTCCAAAGCGCCTATCTCCTTCTATATCTCGCACATCCCAAACAATCTCAATCGGAATCACTATCAAAAAAATAACGACAAAAGAAACGATGTCCATAGGCCAAAAAGCTCCCCTAAGAGCGGCGGGGACAAAAGCGGGAGGCGATGCCCACATGATGGCGCTTGAAACGTTTTTGATTATGAATTGATCTTTGAAACGGAACGGCTTTCCTAAAATAGGAACTTTGTAACTATATAAAAATCCTATCCCCGCAACGACGCCATAAATAAGAAGTAAATAAGGATTATGAAATAGAAAGAATAACGGAACTATTAGAAAGAAAAGAGAACCATACAAAACCTTATTTTTTTTTGCAGGATCGAGCGGCCCTCCCTTCGTATTGATTTGATCTTCTTCTATATCCGTAAATTTATTAAAGAGATACACGAAAGCCATTAAAGAAGAAAAACCGATCGCGGCAAACAGCGTCTCTTTTTGAATATCTGAGAAACTACCTCCGCTAGCCAGCACCAAAAGAAAAACTAAAAAACAGATGTGCGGTCGATAACTCAGAACTCTTTCATAATACGGTTTCGGCATGCGAAAAAATTGTCATCGTTTTAATACACGACATTGTGAACGAACTGTAACATTATTTTTTAAACTCATCATATAATATAAAAAGAGAATATATACAGAAAGTTAACCGATAACTCAAAAAAGAACTATCCGGTTATAGATAATGCATTCTCTCCAAGACATTATTTGGGTTTTAACTTGTTCCGCGTTGGTATTGGTTATGCAAGGAGGTTTTTGCTGTCTTGAAAGCGGCATGGTCCGTTATAAAAACAGCGCCAATATCACTATGAAAAATTTTGTCGATTTTTGCATTTCCTCTCTCACCTTTTGGTTATTTGGATTTGCAATCATGTTTGGGTCCAGTTTTCATGGCCTTATTGGAACAACTGGTTTTTTCTTTAACAACACTGAAGACGCTTGGCCCTTAGCGTTTTTTCTCTTCCAACTTATCTTCTGCGGAACGGCAACGACAATTGTTTCTGGAGCCGTGGCCGAGCGCATGAAATTTTTTGGTTATTTTGCTATAGCCATAATTATTTCCAGTTTAATTTATCCCATTATAGGTCATTGGGTTTGGGATGGATTGGCTACAGGATCCCGAGACGGATGGTTAGCAAGCCAAGGCTTCATAGACTTTGCCGGCGCCACTGTCGTTCACTCAACCGGAGGATGGGTCGCCTTAGCAGGGGCCGTTATTATTGGCCCTCGGATAGGACGTTTTAATAAAGAAGGTAAACCAATTTCTGGACACAGTTTACCCATGGCCACCTTGGGCGTTTTTCTTTTATGGTTTGGTTGGTTTGGATTCAATGGCGGAAATATTTTAACGGTTAGCGACAAAATTGCTCTTATCTTCACAAATACGGCTCTTGCTGGCGCCGCCGGCGGAATAGCGGCTTATTTACTTTCCTGGAAAGTTCATAAAATGCCCATAGTGTCGTTTATAACCAACGGTTGTTTGGCCGGTCTTGTTGGCATAACGGCTTCCTGCAATATTATGAGTCCAGCTAGCGCGGTTCTTGTAGGAGGAATTGCCGGAGCAATATGCTTTTGCGCTACCATAATATTGGAAATCCTTGAAATAGACGATGCCGTGGGCGCTTTTCCCGTGCATTGTTGTGGAGGGATTTGGGGAACCTTAGCTGTTGCCCTTTTAGGCAACCCCGAAACATGGAATACGGGACTGGGACGACTCGACCAATTTATTGTTCAACTTAAAGGCGTTGGAGCATGTTTTGTTTGGGCTTTTGGTTTAGGGTACCTGCTTATCTGGATGGTTAACAGATACATTCCATTAAGAGTCGACCCACTCGAAGAAGAAATCGGCTTAAGCATATCCGATTACACCGCAGACGCCGATCAATAAATCAGAACATTTTAAAAACATAATATTGATAGACAAATTAAATATGTCCTTAATTTAATACACAAAACTGTAACCTAACTGTAACGTATTCTCCTTATATTCAGCATATAATGCTAAAAGATACAACTAGTGTAAATTAAATACCGCCCTTATAAAGAGGTAATCAATTGGCGATAACACACTCGCTCCAAGACATTATCTGGGTTTTAACTTGTTCCGCGTTGGTGCTGGTAATGCAAGCTGGCTTTTGCTGTCTTGAAAGCGGCATGGTCCGTTCCAAAAATAGCATCAATGTAGCCATGAAAAATTTTGCCGATTTTTGTATATCCTCTATTGTCTTTTGGATATTTGGATTTGCAATCATGTTTGGCGCTAGTTTTCATGGCCTTGTCGGAACCGCTGGTTTTTTCTTCAACAACACTGACGACGCTTGGTCTTTAGCGTTTTTCCTCTTCCAACTTGTCTTCTGCGGAACAGCCACC
This sequence comes from uncultured Nitrospinota bacterium, assembly GCA_964570665.1. GTDB lineage: Bacteria > Nitrospinota > Nitrospinia > Nitrospinales > JAJDAT01 > JAJDAT01. The sequence continues at coordinate 288,388 of CAZMZH010000001.1, forward strand.
ACAATCGTTTCTGGCGCGGTTGCCGAGCGCATGCAATTTTTCGGCTATCTGGTGGTCGCTTTATTGATATCCGGTTTAATTTACCCAGTTTTAGGTCATTGGATATGGGGCGGTCTGGCTACAGGATCGCAAGATGGCTGGTTAGCAAGCCAAGGCTTCATAGACTTTGCAGGTTCCACCGTTGTTCATTCCACCGGAGGTTGGGTCGCTTTAGCAACCGTTCTTATTATTGGTCCACGGATAGGACGATTTAATAAAGAGGGATTTTCTATTTCGGGCCATAATTTACCCATGGCCACTTTGGGAGTTTTCCTTTTGTGGTTTGGCTGGTTTGGGTTTAATGGAGGCAGTGTTCTTAAAGCCGACGAAAAAATCGCCCTCATCATAACAAACACCGCCCTTTCTGGAGCCGCAGGAGGAATAATCGCTTACCTGCTTTCCTGGAAAATACATAAAATGCCCGTAGTGCCGTTTATTACCAACGGATGCTTAGCGGGACTAGTCGCTATTACCGCGTCCTGCAATATCATGTCCCCCGCTTGCGCGGTTCTTGTCGGAGGCGCTGGAGGCGCCATATGCTTTGTAGCTTCTATACTATTAGAAAAACTTGAAATAGACGATGCGGTCGGAGCCTTTCCAGTTCACTGTTGCGGAGGTATTTGGGGAACTTTAGCCGTCGCCCTCCTAGGCAATCCGGAAGCATGGGACTCGGGATTAGGGCGTTGGGATCAATTTATAATACAACTCGAAGGCGTCGTTGTATGTTTTGCTTGGGCATTTGGCGTTGGATATTCCCTTGTTTGGATTGTTAATAAAATTAATCCATTAAGAGTGGATGCGTTAGAAGAAGAAATCGGTTTGAATATTTCCGAACATGGAGCCAGTAGCGCTCTCCTCGAACTTCTCCAAAATATGGAAGTACAACAAAATAGCGGTAACTTTGCGCATTCTGTTCCCGTTGAACCTCATACCGAAGTGGGGCAAATAGCGAAACAATATAACCGTGTATTAGAAAAAGTCGTTTCAAAAGAACAAGAGCTTTTACAAATAACTAATCAAAAAAACTTAATCCTTAACTCCTCGGGAGAAGGGATTTTCGGTCTAGATTTAGAAGGCAAAACAACTTTTGTTAATCCAATAGCTCTTCAAATGTTGGACTATAGCAAAAACGAATTAGCAAAAACTCATGAACACTATCTCATTCATCACTCAAAATCAGACGGTTCTCCATTTCCAATAGAGCAATGCCAACTCTGTTTAACCTTCAAAGAAGGAAAAATATATCAATCATCCGACGAAGTTTTCTGGAAAAAAGACGGAACCAGTTTCCCCGTAGAATATAAAAGCGCTCCCATTTTTGAAGATGGCAATATCGTTGGCTCTGTCGTTACTTTTCAAGATATTAGCGAACGGAAAAAAACAGAAAACAGGCAATCTCTAAATCACTTTGTCGCGTCCGCTCTCAACCAAGCAAATAACCTCGACATAATCATGCCAGAAATTCTTCAAAATATTGGAACAGCCATGAATTGGCAAATTGTTCAATACTGGGCATTGAATAATGAAGACCAAAATATCAAACAAACTTTTCATTGGGTGTCCACTAAATCTCACAACTCGCCTTTATCTGAGTTTATAAATTTTTCCCAAAACGCATCTTTTGAAAAAGGAGAAGGTCTACCGGGTAATGTTTGGAAAACCGGGAAAACTGTTTGGATGAGCGAAAGTACTTTAGACTTAGATCCATCACGATCGCCACTCGCTTCCCAGGCCGGTCTTAAATCTGGATTTGCGTTTCCCGTTTCTACCGATAATAAGCTAATGGGCGTTATTGAAATCTTCACCACAGACGTCATTAAATCTAACGATAGCCTCAACCAACTGTTTACCAGCCTTGGCAATCAAATTGGCCAATTTACCAAGCGTAAACAGGCCGAAAAAGAAATGATAGGCGCTAAAGAGGAAGCCGAGCGCGCTAATATGGCTAAGTCTGAATTTCTTTCGAGTATGAGCCATGAGCTTAGAACTCCTATGAATGCGATCATTGGTTTTTCGGAATTAATGCTTGAAGACAACCATGAAGACCTATCTGAAGTCCAAAGAAAAGATATGCTTCATATTTTAAAAGCGGGAAAACATTTATTACAACTCATCAATGAAATTCTAGACTTAGCGCGCGTCGAATCGGGCAAGGTCGATTTATCTATAGAAGATATAGAACTACACAGCTTATTGGAGGAAATTTTCGACCTGGTTCAACCGTTAGGCGAAAAACATGAAATACAAATCACTCAAAAAATCTCTAACGCCAAGAACGTTTTTGTAAAAGCGGATCGAACCCGGTTGAAACAAGTCGTAATTAATTTATTAACTAACGCCATCAAATATAATCGGGAACAGGGTACCGTAATTGTTTCGGTTGAATCCAATAGTGATATTAAGCAACTCCGTATCCACGTCGCCGATACAGGCCATGGTATTCCAAAAGATAAACTGGAAGAATTATTCGAACCATTTAGCAGACTCGGCGCCGAAACATCGGAAATTGAAGGCACTGGAATTGGACTTCCTATTTGCAAAAAATTTATGGAATTAATGGAAGGTAAAATTGAAGTCGAAAGCACAGTTGAAGAAGGAAGTTGCTTTTCTGTAGTGATACCTTTAAGCGAAAAAATTCCTTCAATGAAGTTGGATGAAACACCTGCCGAAAATAAGGATTCCAATTTAGATTATTTAGATAAAAAAGAAATTACTTTGCTATATGTTGAGGATAATCCAACTAACATCGCTTTGCTCGCAAAGATGGTAAGCCGTCACTCAAAATTAAAGCTACTGACGGCTCCAGAAGCCAAGGAAGGAATTGAAATTGCCAAAATGGAGATTCCAACCCTGATCTTGATGGATATCAACCTACCAGGTATGGATGGCTTTTCCGCCTTAAAGCGTTTAAGGTCTTTAAATGAAACTCAAGAAATACCGATTATTGCAATGAGCGCAAACGCTATGAAAAACGATATTACAAAAGCAAATGCGGCAGGCTTTGACGCCTATATTACCAAACCTATCGAAATTTCCGACTTTTATGAAACACTTCGCCGGGTTTTAGATAATAAAAACTAATAACATTTTTTAATCGCCTCGATTTAAACCGATTAAAACAAAAAAGCGTCGTCCCATTCAAAATGGAACAACGCTTTTTAGTCTACTTCATGTAGCGGTCAAACCTATATAGTTAACTCAACTAAGGCAATACGGGTAAAGAAACAATAATCGGATCGCCTTCAAGAGCCTTCATAAATTCCACAAGATCCTTTTTCTCTGCATCCGTTAATCCTAAAGGCGTAATAAAAGGACTTAAATTTTCCTTAACATCTCCCCCTCGGTCATAAAAATCAATAACGTCTTCCAACGTGGCTTCGCTTCCATCATGCATGAAAGGAGCCGTGCGCGAAACATGCCGCAAGCCGGGAGTTTTGAAAGCTCCTTTATCAAAATCTTCTTTGGATATATTATATCTTCCCAAATCTTCTTTTAAAGGACCCTGCTGCTTAACGCCAATATTATGGAAATTACTATCCGTAAAAGCGGGACCATTATGACAAATCGAACATTTTGCCTTTCCAAAGAAGAGATTCATCCCTTTAACGGCAGAAATAGACATTGCTTTCTTATCTCCTGCCCAATACTTATCATAAGGAGCGTTTTTAGAAACAACTGTCCTCTCAAAAGCGGCAATAGACTTTGCGATATTTTTTGGAGTCACGCCAGAATCTCCATAAACTTTTTTGAAGCGCTCAACATAACCGGGAATAGCTTTCAATTCAGTAATTAGCTCGCCCATATCCTGGTTCATCTCCACTTTTGCTTGAATCGGGCCTAAAGCTTGCTCTTCTAAGTCTTTAGCTCTACCGTCCCACATTTGAACTTCAAAATATCCGCTATTAATAATGGTAGGAGAATGTCGACCCAATTCTACTTGACCATCCCCTATAGTTCTCGGAAGACCATCGCTCCAACCCAAAGCGGGGTTATGGCAAGTAGCGCAACTGATCCAATTACTGCCCGATAACCTGGGATCAAAATAAAGCATTTTACCAAGCTCCAATTTTCCCTTAGAAGCTTTCTTTATTTCAGGTAATGGTTCATAAATTGAGTCTTCCCCTATTGCGCTGAAGGGATATATAAAAAATACAAAGACTAAAAAAATTAATAATAATTTTTTTCCAACACCCCTCTTTTTTACCAAGCCTTGGTCTTGCCGATTCATTTTAATTCTCCTCATAAAACGTATATTTACCACATTAATTTTAATTACGCTTTGAGTTTCTAACAAATTCTTATATAATTCAAATCGATTAAATTTATAATACCATCAATGTTATCTATATCTCTAATTCAACTTTCATATATCGTAGCGGTCCAAAAAACCAAGAACTTCGGACTGGCGGCCAAATCCTGTTTCGTGACTCAACCCACCCTTAGCATGCAAATTCAAAAAATAGAAGAGACATTGGGCGTTATTATTTTTGATAGAACCAAAAAACCTGTCCAAGCAACTTCTATTGGCAATAAAATCATTGACCAAGCTCAATTGGTACTTCAAGAGGTTACAAGAATTGACGAATTAATAAAAGCGGAAAAAGGCGAATTAATGGGAGATTTTAGATTAGGAGCGATACCTACTTTGGCTCCCTATTTAATACCGCTTTTTGTAAAAAGTTTTTCACAAAAATATCCAAAAGTTCAGCTTATTATTGAAGAACTCCAAACCGCTCAAATTATTGACCGATTAAAAGAAGATACCTTAGATGCTGGGCTCCTCGCTACTCCCTTAAAACAAAAAGGAATCATTGAACAAGTTTTATTTTATGAGCCGTTCGTAGTTTATATTTCAGAAAATCATTGGTTACATCAATTTAAAAAAATACAAGAAAACGATTTGGATATTAATGATATTTGGATTTTGAGCGAAGGACATTGTTTAAGAAGCCAGGTATTAAGGATTTGCCAAAAAAAGGTCGGCGAAGATCTTCAGAAAAAAAACGTCAGGTTTGAAAGCGGAAACCTAGAGACTCTTAAAAAACTAGTGGACCAAAATTTAGGAAGCACTTTGTTACCCTACCTCGCCACAAAAAACGTATCCAAAACGGAGTTCCAAACAAAAATCAAACTTTTCAAAGACCCCATTCCTACGCGGGAAGTAAGCCTAGTCTATAGTCGGTCATTTCTTAAAAAAAATATAATAGAAGCTTTATCAAAAGAAATTTCCACTTCCATTCCCGAAATACTAAAAAAGAAACCGCCTAAAACAAATATCGTTAAAATTCCAAAGATTTAAATTATCTTAGCCAATTTATTAAGTAAGGTTAAAAGTTTTTAGGCAAAAAAAAAGCCCGCCTTCCGGCGGGCTTTTCTGAAACTAACTCATGTTGAGTTTTATTTCATTTTACCTTCATCCCACATTTTGCGAGTTCTCTTCGTCATCCAAACTAACCAGCCTTGGAAACAAATGAAAATCGCCGCTGCGATTGGAGGCATATAATAAATGGTATCAGGCACTGGCGGCTCCAAAATGGTGTACAACCAAGTTGAAATCGCTTGATGCTCGTCCTTTTCATTGTCAGCTCCAGACCACTGCATGAAGGAAACCGGAATAAAAGTTTCCGAAGGAATTTGAACGTCCGTTTCTTTGTTGTCGTTAGTCAAAGAACGTTTGAACATAACCCGAACCATACCTTGGTGATACTTAGAAGCGACAACTTCTACGGTTGGATCGGTTTCCTTATCTTTAATCGCGTCAAAACCATTACCAATATGCTCGCTAACCGTCAAATCCAAGTCGTAACCATCTGGATTTGGCGCATTGGTAGGATTGTAATCCTTAGCCATAAAAGTCGCTTTCCAAAGATCGATAGGCTTTTTGGAATCGCCATAGATGAAATAAGGTTTTTCCGCTCCAAACAAATCTTGAAGTTTACCAGGCCATTGGATAGCAACGGCGTCTGGATATTCAGGATTTGTGGACAAAAATCGCAAGTGGTATTCAACCAAGTAATAAACAGCGTTTTCTTCAGGACTCCATCGAGAAGTTACCCAAAGATTGTCCGCTTTTGGTTTGAAGTTTCTATTACCGCGAGTGATCTGTCCCGCTAAAGCTACATAATGACGACGCTGATCCCCAGTGTAATCTTTTGGGCGAGGTTTAAGCTTTTCGTCGTCATAAGGAGCCGACCACATAGGATCGTCCATATTTGTAGAAACAGGACCTTCAGTATATTTAGACTTAATCAAGAAATCGTTAACAGGCTTATTGGCCAATTTATCAATAAGTTTTCTTGGGCAAAGCGAATTAACGAAAGCGGCAATATTCCAGCGATCTTCAACAGTAATCTGCTCCCTAAAGTTAGGCATTGGAGTACCGTTTAAACCGGTTGAAATGGTCCTGACAATATTAAAAGGATTGAAAGGATCTCGGCGTGCGCCTCGAAAATTCCAACACTCTTGCCAGTTAGCCGCTACGATTGGAAATCCCCAGTCATCTTTCATCGTTGGGTTACCGTCGCCGCGACCTTCGCCACCATGACACTCAAAACACTTATTCTTCAAGAAAACTTCTTTACCTTTATCAATGGCTTCCTGAGGAACGCCTAAATGATAAGGACCCGTGGTACCCCAAGGGTTGGTTCCGAAGTCTTGAACGTTAACTTCTTCGTCTTCATCGTCAAATTCTCTGTCTTGAACCAAAGTTTTAACGAATTGGACAACCGCTTCAATTTCTTCCGTTTGAAGAAAGTTTCCCCAAGCCGGCATAGCCGAACCTTGAAGACCATTGGTTACGGTTTTTATCAAGTTCTCATCCATGGGGAGTTCCCCAGAATCAGTAGTACGAATTTTAAACGTGCCCTGAATAAAGTTTCTAGGACGCGTGAACAACCTATCTGCAGAAGGGCCGTCGCCGCCGCCTTCAACACCATGACACCACACACAACGCTTAAAATAGACTTGTTTGCCTTTTTCAAGCTTATCCTTTTGAACAGGATCTGGCAATGCGGCAAAAGACGTTGCAGGTAGCAAGAAGACTAATAGCAAAATGGCTAAGAAACCCCACCCTTTTACTTTATTAATTCTTACCATTATTCTTTCCTCGTTAATAATTATAGTTAAACAATTAAAACAAAACTAAATCTTTCGACAAACCCTACATACAGGTTTCAGGATCGGAACCAATTCCGCCTGGTGGTACCGGCGCGCCAATGTACGCAGGTTCCGTATCAAAAGTTCTAGGATGCCATCCCGTATACCAGTATTCGAACAGAATAACTTTCCAAATTTGCTCGGTTTTCAAATGCTCTTCCCAAGGAGGCATAGCCGAAGACCAAGGGGTAGATTCATTTGGAAGACCGGGGCCGCCTTTGGAAACACGCCAGAAGAGGAAAGATTCCCGCAACATAGCGATGGTACCCGGATCGATGAAGTTAGCGGGAGTTGGGTTAAAAACATGAGAGAACATACCCAATCCGTTTAACTGATCGCCGTGACAGTAATGGCAATTTTGAAAGAAAATGGTGCCGCCTTCAGTCACGTTCTTCATATATTGTGCGCCTGTTCCGCCTTTTCCAAAATCCTTATTAACATCTAGGAATGGAAAGGCGTTTTGATAATCGTCTTGCTCTTGAATTCGAAACGGATTTCGAGTTTTCTCAAGAGCGCAAGTCTTACCATGAACGCGAGTCGTTGCAGGAGGCGCAGGATGAACCGTTCTTAACTCAACCGGCTCCTCAAACTTTGGCAACAAGCTTTTGTAAGTCGTAAAACCAACAAACAAAGGCAAAGCAGTGAATACTATGATTCGCGCTAATTTGTATTCGCCAACAATCGTTTTAACGATTGGCTTTCTGAACTCTCTAAAAGTTTCCGCATCTTGACTGATGTAAAGAAAAGTACCAATAGACCACAACATCATGTAGGTGATGAAGAGAGTCCAAGGAACATGCGGAATCAAAACATGATCATAAAAATAGAACCCAAAGCCCCAAACATACAAAGCTTTTAAAGCCATGGGCGGTTTTAGCCTCAAAATCAAATGAATGATAATGAAAGCTAAAACGAACAATATAAAACCTGCATATCTAGCCGGATTCAGCCCCGCTGTTGTGTGAAACAACGGAAAAATGAAATTATGGAAGACAGGCAGGCCAATTGCAAAAATTATAAATGACACTAATCCTTGCTGCTTCATTCTAAGAACCTCCTATTAACCCTCTGCCGGGGCTTCAGTCTGACTGATAAAATCTACTAATTTATCAAGGGCTTTCACGGACAACATGGTTGAAAACGTTTGCGGCATCAACCCATCCGGGAACAATTCTCCCTCTGCTTCATTCATTACAACGTATGCACTAGGATTCAAAATTGATTCCCGTACATACTCTTTCGTATTCGTCGCTTTACCTTCATAGCGCGAATCTTTGATACGTTTTGGAGCGTTTGTTTTTTCATGCAACTTCGGCCCCAACTCTCCCATTGCGCCTTCGACGCCAGGGATTGTATGACAAAGAGGACAACCCAGCGTATTAATCATCGCTTGGATATCTTCATCGCCAGTAACAAAAACGGGTCTCTCTTCTTCTTCCCCGTCATCAGCCGGAGCCGCTTCAGCTTGAGAAGCCGCCGAAGGAAGTGGAACAGTCACATTAGAAAACTCGCCAGGCGTATCTTTAGACTGCAACCAAGCGATAACTGCATTCAATTCAACTGGAGACAAACTAATTGGCGGCTTACTAATAACCGGCATTGGGCTCTTAGTATCGCCATCTTTTCCGTACCCTTCAACAACATAACAGGTTGGGCACATTAAAGATTCGCGTAAATAATCTTCCCCAATCAATTCATCCGAACCGCCTCGACGATAAGCTTCGTCGATCTCCATTGGCATACCCTTCACCACGCCAGTGGCCGGTTCTTTCTCTCCAATAGCAACAGGAGATGTCTTATAGCGATCTTCTTTAATACGAGTTCCACTTCTTTCTTGAACTCCAAAAAGATTTGGACATCTACCAATATTATCGCCAGGATCAAATGTATGACATAAAGGACATTGTCCCTTACCAATGGATTTTTGACCCGCTACCTGCTTGGCGCCAAATACGATGATTCGGCCCATTTCGGTATATTCTTCCATGGTAAGGTCTTCGCTGATGGCGGCTCCACCCTTAGGTGGAGGATCGCTTCTTTGTTGGGGCAACCAGTTGGTATACCCCGCCAAACAAACGGAAACCGTCATCCAGAAGAACATCGCCCGAGTAATCGGAGGCGATTGAGACTCAATATCCGTAGATTTAAAAAATACTCCCCAGGTAAAAAGCAGCACTAAAATCCCCGCCAATTGCCAAGGTAAAAACATCATTTGATCGCGTTGGATCAAAGTGTACATATGCTTGGTCAGGAAAAAATTCAGCACAAAGAAGCCAGCGAATATCCCGCCCCACAATTTTGTATTAACATCTTCGTTTTCTCTACAATGTTTTAACACATTGATGAATGCGTAGAGAGAAAACACTGTGAACGCCGTTGTGATAAACGTCCACAAAATGTCATGTTGCTCTGGTAACATTTCTCTTACATCCTCCTTAGTAGCAGTAAAACAAATTATTGCTGTTGCTGAGCGGGAACTGGAACACCCTCTGGAGCTTTCTCAACAGCGGCTTTTTTACCGGTGAGACTACCAACCCAGAACACAATGACAATTTGCACCCATACAAACAGGGTGTTAAACGTTAGTATTTTACCCGCTTCACCGATTGTCAGCGTATATGCGTCAACCGAATTATCGCGAACAACTTCTGTCACATGCCAAAACAACCGTACTGCGGAGCGAATGTAGCCCATCAAGCCCATCAACCAAGTGAAGGAAATGGCCAACATAAAGATCGCATACGTACCAACTTTAGACTGCGTACCCCATTCAATATCGCCATAAGACTCAGAGTCTTTAAACATAGAGATATTGATCGCCGTACCGGCAAACAAAGTAGTCAAAGTAGTACAAACCTGAGGCACCGACAATCCAACCCGTTGGTTAGCAGGGAGGAAATAACCGTAGTAACCCAAGAAAGCGATATTAGCCGCCGCGCCAACAAAGATAGCCGCTATCCAGCAGTTACCTATCGTTGCCCAAGGCACCGTAATCCGTTTATTCGACCGTTGATACAGCAAGAAACATAGAACGGTCGTTGTAATCATAATATTTACCGCCGTGTTCTTGGCCGACATTACGCCAAAGTGACCTACAATCGGATGTTGCGCGCCACCCATAACCTTCAATTCCGCTGGCGTCATAACGATCGTATGAGGAGTCATCCACATGGTAAACATTAAGATCAAAACTAAAACCATATATTTGCAGTACTTCATGTAACGCTCGGATCCTTTAACGCGGGCCATTCCATTATGAAGATAGGAGTTCGCGCCAAAGAAAAGGAGACCGATCATAACCGCTTGAATAATAAACAACCAAGCCATGATACCGCCCATGAGAGTAATACCCATTTGTTGACGGAAAGCGTAAACTTCCTTCATCAACCAATACCCCGCGAAAGGCAATGGGATCAATCCAAATATTGCAATAAACATAGCCACATAACACACCCAGTCATAATGGGCTTTTTCTTCAGCGCTCTTAGCGTTCAAATAATGATATGCCGCATATGCGCCAACGATACCACCGCCAAAAACGATATTTCCCAAAATCCTGTGAACGCCAACCGGGTTCCACAAGGTAGAGTGAATTACGTGCCAAATATTTCCTAGAAAACGGCCCTGCTCATCGATTCCGCCAGGAGCTTGCATAAAAGTAGCCCAAGAATTAGCGAGATACATAAGAACGGTACCGATCAAGTTCAATAAAGCTGAGAGACTAACGTGGATCCATTTCATGAAAGGATCCTGACTCATTCTGTCCCAACCATAATAGTAAACATAAAGTACGCCACTTTCCGCTAAGAACATCAAAGCGTAAACGTGCATTACAGGTCGGAAGATGGTAGCCATATACTTAAAGAAACCTGGGAACAACGTAATAAATGTAAATAATAATACGCCGCCTAGAATAGCTGTCCAAGAATATGCGGTCAGACTAATCTTCATTAAGTCATGGGCTAACTTGTCATACTTTTGAGCCATAACTGGATCTTCTTTTCGCGTTCGAATTCCAATGAACTCAATAACCATACAGAAAATCGGAACAGCTAAAACAAAGCTACCGAAATACAAATGCTGTTGATTAGAAATCCAAAGAATCATTCGACTTGGAGCGAAAGAATAAGTGTTGTAATCAGTTTCGCCAAGCTCCGGAGCGGGATGACCACTCACACAACCTTTTAAAGGATTACCTTCCCAATCCTTATAAAATACGTCCTGACTAATTTCGCATTCTTCTCCAGCCGCGCCTTCTGCCGCTTCCTCTTCCGCGAGCACTTCTTTTGCAAAAGCTTCTTCTGCAAATGCTCTTTCTGCAAACGCTTCCTTAGCAAAGGAATCGCTCACAAAATTCGGAACAAATAAGCTGAAGGCAAAGAACATCACCGCCAAAAGGGGCAGCGTGCGACTCAAACTTGCCTTTTTACCCAACATATCCGACCTCCTTGAGTAGTTAATACCTATAAAATCTTTTAATAAACTAATATTCATAAAAAATATTCAAAAATCTTCCAATTAAAAACCAAAAAAAATTAAATTATCTTAATAAAGCACAACAAAAAAGTACCCATTTTCTTAAGGCACACGACTTTTTATGAGATTATAGGTCCAGGCATAAATCACCCGTAAGACCGCAACTCATTGTTTTATAAGCCTTTATAAAGCCGCGTTTTTCAATGTATTTAAACGTAGCTAGGGCTATTAATCGAACGTGTTTTTTAACAAGGATTGGAGAAATTGTCAAGCTAATTCGGATCAATTACTAAGCCAACCTATCCTATTATAAATTGGCGTTTATCAGCATTTTTATCGAGATCAGTTTTAATCTTCTACCCGAATTTTTACCGCATTTGCATGAGCGTCTAAATCTTCTAATTGAGCTAAAATTCGACAGGGATCTGATACTTGTCGCAAAGTTTCCTTTGTATAGGAAATAAGACTGGTTTTTTTGACAAAATCATAAACTCCAAGAGGCGACGAAAAACGAGCCGTGCCACTTGTTGGTAAAACATGGTTAGGCCCCGCCAAATAATCGCCAATCGCTTCTGGGGTATAGTGCCCTAAAAAAACCGCCCCGGCATTAGTAATTTGCTTAACCCATTTTTCTGGAGCTTCAATGGCAAGCTCTAAATGCTCTGGAGCTATCTGATTGGCCAAATCAACCGCCTCAGCGACATCGGAAACGATGAATATCTCGCATTTATCATTAAGGGACGTCTGAATAATATTTTTTCTATTTAAGGTCTGTTTCTGACGATCTAGCTCTGCCACCACCTTATCCGCTAGATCGGAAGAACTTGTAACCAATATTGGAACCGCTTCTTCGTCATGTTCAGCCTGGGAAAGTAAATCTGCGGCCACAAAATGAGGTTTGGCGCTTTTGTCGGCAACTATCAGTATTTCACTTGGGCCAGCTATCATATCTATATCTACAACCCCAAAAACCATACGTTTGGCTAATGCTACAAAGATATTACCGGGTCCTACTATTTTGTCTACTTTAGGTATGGATTCCGTTCCATACGCCAAGGCAGCCACCGCTTGAGCCCCACCTACCCTATATATTGAATCCACTCCCGCTAAATCCGCTGCCACAAGACAATGAGGACGCACTTTGCCACCCGGAGTGGGACTTACCATTACAATTTCGTTAACCCCTGCAACTTTAGCGGGAATAGCATTCATCAATATTGAAGAAGGGTAAGAGGCTTTCCCTCCGGGGACATATATCCCCACTCTTTCTAAAGGTCGAACCATTTGACCTAAAGTCACTCCATTTTCTTCATATTCCCAAGATTCTTGTTCTTGTTTTTCGTGAAATCTCTTTATTTTTTTGGCAGCTAGCTTGAGCGCATCTAATTCTTCAGATGAAACTTTCTCATAGGCCAACTCTATTTCTCTAGACTGAACCTTTATATCTGCCTGCTCATAATTGGTTTTATCAAACTGATTTGTATACCTTATAAGGGCGGAATTTCCTTCATTTCTTACGTCTTCAATGATTTGACGAACCGTTGCGTCGTGGGTGGTGTAGTCGACGTCCGCTCGATTCACTAGTTTTTTAAGAGCTCCGTCAAAATCAAGGTCCGTTTTTTTCCATATTTTCATATACTTAACTCATATCGAATTAGGTTAAAGTTCGATTTGTTCCAAAAACTCTAATGTTTCTTTTGGGAAATCTTGTCTCGAATAAGAAAGGCATTTAGCATGTGTCTTTAAAAGGGCTAAATCCTGAAATTCGTCCACATCATACCATATTGGCAGTAGCTCTAAACTTGCCTTTGCAATCTGAATTTTCTCTAATGTTTCGCGAAGAACCGCTTCGCTTCCCCATCGCACGCCTTCAAAAACTTCTACCCGTTTTCGACACATCCCAATTAAATAATAACCAGAATCAGCGCTAGGCCCTATAACAATGTCCTTTTCCGAGCGAAAAGCCTTTCGAATGTTCTCTAAAGGTAAAGAGGGACTATCAGAACCAATGATAACTACTTTTTCATAACCTTCACTAAATCGATCGTCGAAAGCATTTCTCATTTTTTCTCCCAAATCGTCTCCCGATTGAGGAATGACCGATATATTTCTCTTTTGCGATAAATTTTCAAAATAAGCCAGATCTTCCTTAGGGAATCCAGCAATATAAGGATCGGACTCTGAAATTCTTAAAATTTTTTCTATACTGTCGTTAAGAAAACGAGTATATAACTTAAGGATTGTTTCTTGCGGCAGGTCTGGATTAAGTCTTGTTTTTACTTTTCCCAGGCGCGGCGTACGAGCAAACAATATTAAAGCGTTTGATTTTTTTATCATGGCAATTTTCTTCGTTATATCCTCTAAACGATTCTAATCTTTCCTTACCTTCTTGCTCTTGGAGGTTTTCAATTCTTACCGACGTTGACGTAAAACTATTTCACTGGATTTATAATTTAGTTCAAAGCGGCATCTCTCATGAACTGTCGGAATATGTATCAAACCCAAGAAATTTTATCGTATCCGGAGTCTTGTGTATTCTATCTTTAATCATATTTGAAAAAAGACGAGGATTAGTTTTAATAATTGTCTTAGCCAGTGGAGTCGCATTAAACGACGCCATTTGTCATAAACTCCTAAAACCCATGGTCGCTCGTCCAAGACCATGCCAAACTATCGACCTCAATAAACCTGGTTTAAGATGTTCACACAACTATTCATTTCCATCAAATCATGCCGGGAACTCTTTTACAGCGGCAACTATGCTAAGCCTTCGGTTTCCTTTAGTCTCTATCCCGGCCTACGGGTTAGCCCTCGCCGTTGGGTTTTCTAGAATCCATCTGGGATTGCATTATCCATTGGATATTTTAGGAGGAGCTATTTTTGGCGGCTTCATGGGCTGGGTATTTTTCTATTTATATAGGAGAACAATTTCAGCGGCGCAATTGTAGCAAAATTTCATGACAGAAACCCCACAAAGAATTTTAATTGTAAAACTAGGATCTATTGGCGATATTGTCCATACGCTTCCAGTTTTACGCACCCTTAGGGTTCGCTTTCCAAACGCCTTTATTGCTTGGGCTGTGGAAGAAAAATTGGCCGACCTACTTTATGGGAATACCGACCTAGACGAGATTGTCATTATTTCCACAAAAAGATGGCGTAAAAATTTGAGCTTTTCTACATTATCCGAAGTAATGGAGGCTATTGGCAATTTGCGAGAAAAATCGTTCGATATTGTGTTGGATTTCCAAGGTTTGATTAAAAGCGGCGTAGTGTCTCTTTTAACTGGAGCGAAAAACAGGGTTGGTTTTTCAAGAAAAGATTGTCGCGAAAAAGCAAATATTCTATTTACAAACCGGAAAGCCAGACCATTCATTGATCAAGAACATGTTGTAGATAAAAACTTATCGCTTCTAAAAAAGTTTCAAATTGAAAAGTTTCAAATTGAATTTTCTCTTAAATCGTCGCCGGAAGCCGAAACCTCTATTCATAGTTTTTGCGCCGACCACACCGATTTTTTTCAAAAACCCGTTGCCGCAATTAATCCTGGAGTTGGCTTTGCTACTAAGCAGTGGGCGCTAGACCGCTACGCAAGAATAGCAGACAGAGTTTTTCGTGAATTGAATCTGAATATTCTGTTAACCTGGGGTCCTGGAGAAAAGGAAAAAGTCGAAAAGATAGCGGCTACTATGGAAGAAAACTGCTTGATAGCCCCCCCAACCACTATTCTAGAATCAATTGCCCTTTATAAAAAGCTCGATCTTTTCATAGGAGGGGACACAGGTCCCCTACATATTTGCGCAGCATTAGGAGTTTCTACAGTTTCTATTTTCGGTCCGACAAATCCCAATAGGAATGGATCTTATGGCGATGGACACACTACAGCCTTTAAAAAGTTGCATTGTAGTTTTTGTTATAAAAGAAAATGCCCAACTCAAAACGAATGCATGTCAGAATTAAGAGAAGAAGAAGTGTTTGAAGCCATTTTAAAAAATACTTATAATGCTTCCCATTAAATCCCAAATCCTAAAAAGGAATTAAACGATGGCGTTTGATAAAGAATTATTAGATATTTTGGCTTGTCCTAAATGCAAAAAAGAACTTTGCTTAAACTCTAAAGAAGACGGTTTAATCTGCAAGCATTGCAAAATAGTCTTTGAAATCAGGGAAGATATTCCAATATTGTTGATCGACCAAGCCGCCAAGCTGTCAACTCATAACGAATAAAATAATTATTTTTTCCTTTTTAAATCTGGGTATATTTTTCTTAAGTTAATCAAATGACAAGAAAGCTCAAAGGTCTTCTTTGGAAAATTTTGGGGATCTTTTTAGCAAAAAATCATACGCCATCTGACGATTCCTTTAGCCCAGATAAAATTCATTCCATTTTAGCAATTCGACCCGATCGGTTAGGCGACGTTATTTTATCGACTCCAGTTTATGCATCTATAAAAAAATCATTTCCCAATATTAAACTAACCGTTTTAGTTAAAAGAGGACAGAAAGAGATCCTATTAGAAAATCCTTACATCGACCGAATCGTCGTTTTCGATCCTAAGAACATTTTAAAAACCCTTCGAGTCCTTTGCTCAGAAAATTATGATATTGCTATCGTTTTGAATTTGGTCTTTAGCTCGACAGCCGCATTTTTTGCGCTTCTTTCAAGAGCTCCTTGGAAGGCAGGATACGACTCTCCCGAAGGCAGAAAGGTTTTTAATCTTCTTGTTCCTAAAAAAGCAAAATTACTACACGAGACCCAACATAATTTAGACGTTTTAAGATTCTTGCAATTTCCTGTAATTGAGGAGTCGCCTAAATTATTTTTTGAAGAAAAAATAAAAAAAGAGGTCGAAAGTTTAATCGCAGAAAAAGTCCGTTTTCCAGATAAACCTTTAGTTCTAGTTAAACCTGGGACACGTGTCTTAAAATGGGGTTGGAAAACGGATAACTTTAAAGAAACAATCAAACGGCTTGTAGATTTTGAAGACGCTGAAATTTTTATCATACAAGGCCCTGGAGAAGAAGAATTAATTTCAAGCTTTACCGAGCCTTCTAATAACCATGTCACCATATTACCGCCGCTGACCATTGCCCAATTGGCCTATTTAATTCAACGGTCTAAACTCTTAGTATGCAATCACACTGGAATAATGCATTTAGCGTCTGCAGCCCAAACTCCCGCTCTAACTATTTTCAAGCATGGAGAAATAGATCGCTGGGGGCCTATTTGCAACCGACACATTGTATTGGAGGAACGAAACGGCGACAATCTTTCTCCGCAAACCGTTGTAGAAAATATTCGACGTCTATTATCCGACTCCAATAATACTGCGAAAACAAATTAAAGATTATTCAACGCAAAAACTTTTCATTCACGAACTTAACATTAGCGATTTAAAACACCCTAAAACTTCTTAGGCAAACTTACCGTATTAAACCAGAAAGGGCAGAGCATGGGAGCTAACAACACCTCCACTCAACCAAAAGGAATTGGAATCAAAGGACTCATATTTGAAGAGTCCCTCTTATTTGAATTAAGTTCTCCTGGAAGGAAAGCATACTCTCTTCCATCCCTCGACGTTCCAGATGCCGATATTGAATCCATATTGCCTAAAGAAGAAATACGCGACGAAATCAAAGACTTTCCCGAGCTTTCAGAATTAGACGTAGTTCGCCATTACACTCGACTTTCTCAATGGAACTTTAATATCGAAACCAACTTTTACCCACTTGGTTCCTGCACTATGAAGTACAACCCAAAAATAAACGATCAAATGGCTCAGCTACCTCAATTTAGCCGTCATCACCCGGCAACTCCGGAAACGCTTTCCCAGGGCAGTTTAGAACTGATGCACGATCTCCAAGAGTTTTTGGAAGAAATTAGCGGGATGGATAAGGTGTGTTTACAACCTGCCGCTGGGGCTCAAGGCGAGCTAGCCGGTATGTTGATGATACACGCTTGGCATCAAGCAAATGGAACTCAACGCAAAAAAGTATTACTTCCCGATTCAGCTCATGGCACAAACCCAGCCAGTTCGGCTCTTTGTGGATACGAAGTGGTTTCGATTCCTTCCGATTCAGAAGGTTTTATCGATCTCGATTTTCTTGAAAGCGTTATGGACGAAGACGTTGCTGGCATCATGCTCACAAATCCCAATACGCTTGGAAAATTTGAAAAAGATATTATTAAAATTACGGATATCGTACATAAAAAAGGCGGTCTCGTTTATTGCGACGGAGCTAACTTAAACGCCATCATGGGAATGACCAAAATGGGGGCAATGGGGATCGACGTCATGCATTTCAATTTACACAAAACCTTTTCGACTCCGCATGGCGGTGGCGGCCCTGGAGCCGGCCCTGTAGGGGTCAAGAAAATATTGGAACCATTCTTGCCCGTTCCTATCGTGGAAAAACACGAAAATCGTTTTTGCCTCAATTATGATCGTCCACAATCGATCGGTAAATTAAAAGCATTTTTTGGAAACTTTGGCATTTTGTTACGCGCCTATGTTTATATACTTTCCCTTGGGAAAGAAGGAATTAAGAAAGCTTGCCACATGGCAGTTTTAAACGCGAACTACATTCGCTCTCATTTGGAAGGGATTTACCACCAACCTTATCCTGGCGATTCTTTGCATGAATGTATTTTTTCTGACAAGGATATGCAATCAACCGGGGTCAAAACCTTAGATATTGCAAAAGCCTTAATTGATTATGGCATTCATCCACCGACAGTCTATTTTCCCTTAATCGCCAAAGGGGCCATAATGATTGAACCGACAGAAACAGAATCCAAGGAAACTCTAGACCAATTCATAAAGGCTATGAAAGAAATTGCCGAAAACGTTCATAAAGATCCTGAAAGCTTTCACAACGCTCCAACACTTCCAAAAGTATCGAGGCTAGACGAAACGCAAGCGGCAAGAAAACCTATCCTTAGATGGCTTCCCGAAAACAATTAGTTCGAGATCTAATGCAAAATCAATTGAACCAGACGCTGGCTTCGCCTCATACGGAATTGAGAACTATTAAAATCTCTTTTTATTTAAATTCGGTAACCTGGGCGCTTTTGTTCTTCTCAATATTTAGTTTGGCTGGAAGATGGCTATGGGGGGCGGAATTAGCGTCTCATTTTAAATGGCAATACTTTCTACTTTCTTTGGGGCTTTGTTTTGTTTTTTTGTGGGTCCGAAATTTTAAATATGTTGCCTTGAATTTCGTTATCCTATTTATAAACGTATACGACATAGCCCCTCTTTTTAGCCAAAATGAAATTTCCATAAAAAGCCATCAGGAGCTTAATCTAACAATCGTTCAATTCAATAGGTACATAGATAATCTGCAAAACCACAAGATTATTCAATGGCTATCCAACAAAGAAAATAAATTCGATATTATCTTGATTCATGAAATAAATTCAAAGTTTGTTCAAGACCTTAAAAATCTCGACACCATATATCCTCATCAATATATCACTCCTTATAAAGGAAACTTTGGCCAAGCTCTTTTGAGCAAAAAAGAAATAATCAAGGTTCGCCTCAAACCGTCTTTTGACAAAGCTAGTTCTTATTTAACCGCCGACATCCTCCTTTCTAAAACCCATAACCTCAAGTTGTATGGTATCCACGCCATGTCGCCCGAAACTCCAAAGTCGGCAACTATGCGAAATGAACAACTTGATAGAATTGCCAAATCGATATCTAACGACCCGTCAAAAACAAAAATAGCTATGGGAGATTTTAATGTAACTCCTTATTCTTATTATTTTTCTCGATTTGAAAAAACGATGGGACTAAAAAACACGATGAAAGGATTCGGACCGCAAAATTCATGGCCCAGCCTGTCGCCTCTTGCTATTTTTCGAATCCCAATCGATCACATTTTTGTTTCAAAAAACGTCCGCGTTGTGGATAGAATTATCGGCGATAATTTCGGCTCGGATCATTTTCCGGTAATCTTAAAATTATCGTTGTAAAACCGATTATTTTAAATTAAAGAGACTTTTAAAAAATCAGCGCAACCGGTTAAAAACAGCTAGTATTTCTTGCAATCGAGGAAGGGATAATCGACCGTTATTGAAGAGCGTCAAATAATCAAAACCACGGTCGCGAATTTTTTCAAAAACAAGGTTAGCGCCAAAGGCATTTGACTTCGCGCCCTTTGATAACTCTTCTTTTAATTTCTTCAACATCCAACCACATGCTTCAAGTTGTCCAATT
Source organism: uncultured Nitrospinota bacterium (assembly GCA_964570665.1). Lineage (GTDB taxonomy): Bacteria > Nitrospinota > Nitrospinia > Nitrospinales > JAJDAT01 > JAJDAT01. Next base: position 308,280 of record CAZMZH010000001.1, read on the forward strand.
TCGCTCAACTGTTCCAAATATCTCGTATCAATTCGATTAGTCCCCAAATCGAGGTAGTCCAAACCACGAGCGTCAATAACGCTATCTTTTTTACCTCTATTAAAGGTGAGCGACTGGGTGTCAAACTTTCGAGATGAAACTTTTGGAAATAGGCCAAAACGTTCATTCTTCCTATCGTTCGGGAACTCTCCAAAAATTTGCTTCGCTTTTTTTGTGACTAGACGCGGTAAATAAACGTCCATCGCTATTATGCAATCGGCAGATTGAAAATAGTCCCCACTTCCCCCCATAACCAAGATGACGCTGACTCCATGATCGTTGAACAACTCTTCCATTCGGTCGATAAAAGGAGTGATGGGCTCTTTCTCCGAATGAATCAATCGCTGCATCCGAGAATCGCGGATCATAAAATTAGCGGCGCAAGTATCTTCGTCCATTAAAAGAAGCTTGCAACCGGCTTCCATCGCCTCCAAGATATTTGCCGCTTGCGAAGTAGAACCGCTTGCCGAAACCGTCGAAAACTCTTTTGTCGATTCAACGGAAGGAAGATTATTCATAAATCCTGAAACATCAATTTTCCTAATAGACCTTCCGTCTTCAGCCCGTATTTTGACAGCGTTGGACATTGTCGCCATTCTCTCTCTTCCATCTCCTGGAATATGAGGATAAACGGCGGCTTGAATAGCTTTTAATAAAGCGCTTTTTCCATGAAACCCTCCGCCAACTATGAGGGTAGATCCCCTTTTTATTGCCATTCCTCTAATCGTTCCCGAATGAGGCAAATCAACTTTTTCAAAAAAATCTTCGGGAGCCTGAAACGCAACAACCGCTTTTGCCAATGGTTTTTCAGAAATACCAGTCGCTCTAGGTAAAATGGACCCATCTGCGATAAAAGCCACCCATTCATTTTTCTCTAACGCTTGGGAGAGTGCGTTATAATCTTCTAATGTTTGCAAGTGTTGGTTAATTTCATCTAAATTTAATGAAGCCGCCAACAAAGAACTTTCCATTAGAATGGGAATAGATTCAGAAAATAATCGACCGCATTCTTTTCCTAAAATCGTCCTTCCCGACCCAGGAAGTCCAACAAAAAAAATCGCTTGCAGAGATCCATTATTTATTAAAACTGCGTTTCTTTTTAAGATCTTTTGACTGGGTTGGTATATTTCTACAATTCCACTTTTTCCCGAAGCAGAATTTGAAATTTTTAAAGGTTTGATTTGTGAATTAAAGCGTCTCAATAAATAGTCTTCCAAACCCAATCTACGTTCTGGACTTTTAAACAATTCTGAGGGAAACCCAGCTTCGTTTAAATTAAACTGGACGGATAATCTACTGGGTTGGGCGAAGGGATCACCCTGCACATGCTCAAAAGTTAATCGAAATAATCCATAGTAAAACGTCTTTCCTTGAAGTTGTTTATAGGCTTTGTAACCGCGATTATCTAAATCGTTTAAAATCTCGATCAGAGATGTTGGAACTTCGAGCACGGCCATAATATTTTTAGAATTGTTGAATTTGAAGTTTCAAGTCGGGACGTTGGTTCTGTTTCCTGAAAAACCATCCGCGGAAATTCCTACAGGTAGAAACTTTCTAGCAATCTTTGCGACTTCATTTCGGTACGCTAAATTGACTGACGAAGCGTCTACTTCTCGCATAATGTTTGGAAGAGGAGTTCTTAACGTCCTCGAACCGTCATGCGTTCCATCGCCTTCGATAAAATGATCGATAATAACTCCATTCACACCTGTAACGGATAAACGGTAAAAAAAATTTTCTGGATCCTTAAGTGGATGTAAAGGAGATAAACAAGCGACCGTTTCTATTCCCTGTTTTGAAAATTTTTCTAAGGCGCCAATACGTTCATCAATGGAACAAGGAGGCGGCGGCAAACCTGGTAATCTTTCACGATCGCCTTCTAAGGAAATATGAACCTTTAACGAAGTTTTTTTCGCTAGTTCAATAATGGTCTTTTCATCATCTAAAATATCGGCGGTATGAGTTTGGAGAATTATTTTATCGGGAGGAAACTCTACCATTGCCTGCAATAAAGAACGTGAAACACGGTATTTTTTTTCCAATGGTTGCCAAGGGTCTGTGGAACTAGAAAAAAAAATTGAAAACATTCCTCCATCCCGCCGAGCCCAAGCGCTTTCCCGCTTATAAGTTTGACGGTAAATTCGGTCGGCCTCTAATTTAACATCGACAAAAGTTCCCCAATCGCGACCATTAGTCAACCAACGATTATGCTGGACATAGCAAGGGACGCCACAAGAAGATCGACCAAAACCGCATCCCACGTAGGGATTAAGAGAATGCGAGGACACCTTCTTTAAATATCCTGTTACCCGAGTCAAGATGGACTTACGAACTTCTTCTGTGACTTTCATGAAAAACTAGTTTAGCCTATCCCACCATTGCCCCCACTTTACAGAAGCAACCTTTTCGCTAAAACTCGGAGAAGACTTATAGTAATACTGGTAATCGCCATATCCTTCAGAGCCTTCTACTGTCTGCCAACCACCCTCTGTAAGAAAATTTAAATCTTTGAGCCAAATTCTTTTATCGTTTGTCTTGCGAACGATCAAATATCCCCAATCTTCTCTGTAATCTGGATTTCCAAACAAAGTGACGGTGGTATTTGCGGGGCCATCTAAAGTAAAGGTGTACCCTCCGTTACAATAAAAATAGACAAAATCGCTAAGGGTGGAATAGTTCTTATTACCATCGACGCTAAACAACCCATTACAACGACTGCGAGCTGGATAAAAATTGAAATTATCCGCAAAAAAGGGAGCTTTATATAAAGTGAGTTCTACTTTTTCTTTATGACCAAAAACTGAAGACGGAGCCCATAAAATAGAAAATACTATGAAAACCCAAAGCTTAAATTTCATAATCTTCCCTCACAATAATATTATTAATCTATTTATGATAATATCCCCATTGATCTTTGCGCAAGAGTAACTTTAAAGAATAATTAGCTCTGCTTTTAAAGAATTCACCTTAAAAAAACTCCAAAAACGTTGAAAAACCCTGAAAAACGTTTCTAATTTAGCGAGAACCATTAATGAATCAAGAAATAAAAGTACGTTTTGCTCCTAGCCCAACCGGTTATTTACATATTGGCGGTGTTCGAACCGCTTTATTTAATTGGCTATTTGCAAGGAGTAAAGGCGGCAAATTCGTCCTTCGAATAGAGGACACCGATCAAGAACGGTCGACTGACGAATCGATCAAGGAAATTATTGAGTCGATGATGTGGTTGGGATTGAATTGGGACGAAGGTCCCTATCGCCAAACTCAGCGACAAGATCTATATCGTTCTAAAATAGACGAGCTATTTAAAGACGGTAAAGCCTATCGATGCTATTGCTCCCCTGAAGAGCTTGAACAGCGCAAGAAAGAGGCCACCGCTAAAGGTCTTAAACCAAAATACGACGGCCGTTGCCGAAGTCGAACCGATTTCCCAGAAGATCAATCTCATGTCATCCGATTTAAAAGTCCTGAAGATGGGACTGTAGTTGTTGATGATTTGTTACGCGGGAAAGTTGTCTTTGACAATAAAGAACTAGACGACATGATTATCTTGAGATCGAACGGTTCACCAACCTACAATTTTGTCGTTGTGATTGACGATGCAGAAATGGGAATAACTCATGTAATTCGGGGAGACGATCATTTATCTAATACTCCACGGCAAGTCTTATTGTTTGACGCTCTTGGTTACCCGCGACCACAGTTTGCGCATATTTCAATGATTCTTGGAGAAGACAAAACCCGGTTGAGCAAAAGACACGGCGCGACATCCGCTCTTGCCTATAGAGATATGGGATATTTACCTCAAGCCCTCATCAACTATTTAGTTCGGCTTGGTTGGTCGCATGGAGATCAGGAAATATTTTCTCAAGAAGAAATGTTTGAATTGTTTTCGTTAGAATCGATTACTACGTCTGCCGCTGTATTTAATCCGGAAAAACTTTCTTGGTTAAATCAACATTATCTGAAAACACTGCCTCCAGATGAAATTGCCGAAAGATTGAAACCCATTTTGGCAAAAGAAGGTATATTTGAAGAAAACTTTGATGGCCTTATCAATGTTCTTCAGGAAAACCCCAATCCCGATAGCATGATCCCAATACCTGAAAAGTTAACTAGCCAAAACTTTGAAGGAATCATACTAGCGTTACGCGAAAGATCTAAAACTTTAGTTGAAATGGCTCAAGCTTCGGAATTTTATTTTAAGGAAGATCTGGAGTTTGACGAAAAAGCAAAAAGCAAGTTTCTTAAACCTGAGATAGCTCCATTATTGGAAATGGTAATAGAAGGACTTTCAAACTTAGACGATTTCACCGGTAAAGAATTGGAAATCGAATCCATCATAAAAGGTATTGTCGAAAAAGAAGGCTTAAAACTTGGAAAACTAGCGCAACCTATTCGAGTCGCTTTAACGGGAAAAACAGTCAGTCCCGGCATATATGACGTAATAACCCTACTAGGAAAAACCCGCACTTTAAAACGTTTAAAAGAAGCCGTTAAATTTATTCAGACTATATAGATCTTTATAGTTTCCTTTCTTTAAAAAAACTTTTCTCAAATCTAAAGCCTTAAAAATGTTTTTTTATGCATGAAAAACTCACTTTTTAAAGCAAATAATTTTTTCTTAAAAATTGTATTACTAAGTTTATCTATCGTATTATTTTTATGTTTTTTAGAGCTTGCGCTCCAAATCACATCCACTTACAAAGCCGACAACTTTGCTAACACTCAGGATTGGCAACAAAAATTTGTCACTCGCAATTCTCATGGCTATAGAGATAAAGAATACTCTTATAAAAAACCTGCCGGAATATATAGAATATTAGTATTGGGCGATTCCCAAACATTTGGCCATGGCATAAAGAAACTTGAGGATACCTGGCACAAAAAACTAGAAGTTTTACTTAACAAAGGTTTGCCTAAACCTCGGTTTGAAGTCATAAGCCTTGCAGGCGAAGGGTGGAACACTGACACCCAATTATACGAACTATTTGAAAACGGGTTTAACTATAACCCAGACCTCGTTCTTCTTGCCTTTTACCACAACGACATCCCCAATCCAAAGTATTTTGAGTGTGACGCTGAATATCTTGAGCTTCTCCCAAATGACTCTTTTTCTAATAAAATTAAAAAAAATTCCAAAATATACATATTCCTAAAACTTCGAATCAATAAACTATTAGAAAAAATTGGTAAAAAACCTTCATTCATCGATTGCAGTCAAAAAGTTTTCCAATCGAGAGGATGGGAAATGGAAAAAATTTATCTAAACTCTATAGTAACGGCAACCAGTATTAAAAATATTCATCTATTAATAGCTAACATTCCGCTTTTATATAAACTTGGAAACAACTATCCACTGACGGATACTTATTCAAAATTAGAAAATTATTTCAAAAGTTTGGACGTAGACTTCATCGATCTTTTTCAACAGGGGTTTAAAGGACTTGACGCAAATAAATTGATTGTTTCAAAAATAGACCGTCATCTAAACGAATATGGCGCTGAAGTGGTTGCTAATACTCTGTACAAAAACTTGTCTCTTTTAAAAACTTATGACAATTTATCCAAAATTCGCGGAGCATTCGAATTAAAAAATTTAATTAATGAAAATGTACTGTCTAGAAAAGTAGATAAGAAGTTTAATCAATTAAATCACTCTGGCGACACTATAAAGTGTTTTGAGAAAAATAAAAGCCTCACTGTTCTATTTCATAACGGGAACTATATTTACAAATCTTTGCTTAAGGGAGAAGACGATACCTTCACTACCACTTCTTTATCGTCTAACGGATATTTTCTATCATGGGAAAAGCGCGTGCAATCCCAATCGAAAATTAAAAAGTCCATTGAGAGACTTACTCGCGAAAAAGCAAGCTACCGATTAGAAACTTTAATATTTAATCGAGATAAAAATCGACCAAACATTCCCCCGATTCGAACAACAAGAAATTTTATTTTAAAGACTCCTATAAAAAATCTGAACTCTGTAGAACTAGAAGAAAATATTTTTTTCTCTGACCCAAAAGTCGTTGAAGAGAAATTATTTGAGGATAAGTATGCCCCTTCCAAATGGCTGGGCGAAAATGAAAAGAAATCGCTTATATCAAGAATTGATCCCAAAAACGAGAACGCATTTGAAGCTATAAATTCTCCTGAGATCTCTGACCTAATTAATGAACATATTTTATTTGAAGAGTTTATGGTTATATTGAGATATGGCGGAAAAAACTACCTTGACCAATTAACCAAAGTTATATCAATTAAAAAACCGTCTATAATTTCACTAAAAGCGACAGCAAGGTACTATTCCTATGTCAAATCGCTCAACAAACTAGATCGTTTAATAAAAGATAACCCAAAAATCTTTAGCTATTCTTTGAATAAAAAATAAATTAAAACTTATCATAATGGAGAAATTGTTATGGAAGGCCCGTCGATTAATATACTCAAACAAAAGTCTCATACATTCGATCTATTTATGGAAGACGAAGATGGTTCTGGGCCAGATGGAGTTACCGTAGTATTTCAACCGATGAGCGAATTAGAAAAAGAATATAATTTGGAGTCAAAAGACTGGGAAGAAATTGCCCGTCGCGTTGGTGTAGTAATTAAACGATATGCTGTCCTCAAAAAAAATGGAGTCGACAATCCCTTCTGACTTAATAATTGTTCGCCTATGCTATCTTCTAATTATATAAGCCCATTTGTAAAAACTCTTTGACCAGCCTAGAAAAAAGTTTAACAATCCAATAAAAGATTCTAACCACTCATCTATCAAATCCCATTTGAATATTTTCGAAATCAAGGCAATTAATTGGCGATGTATAATTTAGGAAAAAATAAAATCTTCTGGTCTTATGCTCTATTAACTTCATTTCTTATTTTGGGCTTAATACTTAGATGGGAAACATTAGACGTTGTTAGAATAAATTTTTGGCTCACAAGAGATTTTGATAGAAGCTTTAATCTTTTTAATGGCAATTATATCCCTCTCTCGGGGCCAGAAACCACAAATGGATTGCGACTACCAGGCCCTGCTCTTTATTTTTTAATGGCCATTCCACTTTGGTTCAAGTATTCATACGAGTCCATTTTTATTTTTAATTTCTTACTTAATATTTCTGCGATAATTCTGACATTTTGGGTTGTTAAAAAGTATCTCGGCCTATATACGGCGATACTTAGTACCATTCTCCAAACAATCCATCCATTAAGTATAGAAGCTGTTGCTTTTCCGATTAACCCGACTTTCCTTTTACCCATCCTGCCATTTTTATTTTGGTTCGTCTTTGAGTTTTCGCTTAATAAAAATGAAAAGTTTCTCCCTTTAATAGCTCTAGTAGTTTCTTTGGGAGTACAGATTCATCTCTCTATAGCTATTTTCTTAACGGTTCCAATTGCTTGGATTTTAATTTTCAGAATCAAAATATCTTTAAAAACTATTTTTAGTACTATATTAGTCGTTTTAATTTGTTTCTCGCCATTTCTCTTTTACTTATCGGAAGCGTACATACCCAACATTCAAACCAAAAGCGTCACAAAAATCGATCCATTTTCTTCATTCATTGAACCAATAAAGGTAATTGGCGTTCAAAATACCCTAGAACGACTGGCTGACCATGGAATTGGCATAGGAAATATGTCCAATTTCCTGGGAGTTCCCAAGTTTCAAGGATATATCAAATCTGTAATTTTAAATTCCAGTTTATTTGGGCTCATCTTTTTTGTTTTTTTAAGTTTTAAGCGAAAAGAATTTGATCGACTCCAAAAACCGCTATTAATTGTATTTCTATTTTACTTACCCGCTTTAATTTATGATTTTATCCGCCCAGTACAAATGCATTTTTGGTACAACTATGTTTTTATTTTACCAACCGCTTTATTGGTCTCATTGGCTATAACCACGCTCTATGAGGCCGTAAAACCCAAAGCGTTAAAAATCAGCATAAACTTGACCACTTTTTTATTAATTTTATATTTTGCATTATTCAACACAAATTATTTTTATTCTGTAAAACAAGATATTCAAAACTTTGTATCCATAGGGGACTATCAAAACTTTAAACAATTGTCTCTATTTCAAAAAAGTATTTTTAAAAAGTTTAACTTATCCTCCGACGATTATATTAATCGCGTTTATATTGAAGAAGTCCACCCTTATTCCCCCAACTTAATCAAATTGATGGGAAATAAAAACGCGGAACAATCTCAACCCAATCAGATTAGCGGCAATAATCCTTGTATTTACATATTTGGGATGGATGATTTAATCGATTTAAAAAAACCAAGGTCTGCTAAAAAAACTAGAAGACTGAGTTCATTCTCAAGCGACCCAACTATAAAAATAATCAACTCTAGTATTTTTAAACACCGTAGGTTTTTTTTCGGATTTAAGCAGTACTTACCAAAGTTTGCTCAACCTTGCTACCAAAACACATCAAACATATTTTCAGCCACTCCAAAGGACAAAAAATTATTGTCAGACTACTCTCAATTCCAAAATAACAACAATAGTTTTTACGAAAAGAAAATAGAATTTGGTAATGGGGGAAAATTTAAAGGGATCAAAATTAGCTATATTTACCAACAACCAAACACTAAAATTCCTGTTCGCTTTAATATTTTTTTAAACAAAGCTGAGAAAAGCCATACCTTAAAAGTAGCAATCGATTCCTATGCCTGGGGACATGCCGACAAAGAGCTTTTTACGTATGACTATTTAAATTTAGAAATCTCAGAAAATTCAAACTCTTCAAATCCAGCTTTAAGCATTCCAATTATTAGCCCCAGCTCATGGGTTAGCCAAGGCTTTGGCATCAATTTAGAAAAGTTCAGTTGGTATCGCCAATTTGCCTTACCAATGAATTTTAAAATTCCAAAAGATAAGCTTTCTTTGAAAATATCAGGAAACATGAGATTTCCAAAAAGAGAAATCCCTTGTTGTGAAAAATTCGATTTCCCTCTTACTGTGGACATTTCAAAAAATGGCTAATGAATTAATTCAAATCATATTATAAACTTTAAATAATTTTAATTTCTTCCACTAACAATTTAAAAACCGATCTTTTATTATTGATAAGCTATGACAAACGATTACTGGCCTCTTCCTAAAAACGACCCCTGGTCTACCCCTTTCGCAAACACTCTTTTAAGTCTAGTTGATTTATCTTCGGGACTTTCTGTATTGGATCTTGCTGCCGGCGGAGGAATTCCTTCATTCCATATTGCCGAGGAAGTTGGTCCAACCGGAAAAGTATTGGGCATTGATTTGCATCTTGGTCAAATCCAAAGAGCTCAAACCGTGCAGGCTCATCGGGTCCCTTGGTTACAGTTTATGCATAGCGATATTAAAAAACTCCCTCAAAATCTACCGCAATTTGATCGTATAACGGGAAACTTATCTTTTATGTTTTTCCGTCCCGATAGATTGGGCGCTTTAAAAAACGTTTTAAATTATTTAAAACCGGGAGGACAAATTGCGCTTTCTTTTCCATCCTTGGGAACATTTGACCCGCTTTGGGAACGCATAGATAAAGAAATGCAAAAACACGGGTTGACCAAAGAAAGAGAAGCTTTAGAAGAATACCGTTTAGAAAGGCCTTCTTCCGATCACGTACAGGGTTGGCTTACAGAATTGAATATGGATAAAATTCAAATTAAAGAAGAGCCTTTAGAGATCGAATCTAGAGCCGGGCAAGAATTTCTCTATCATCCATTATTGAGAAACGGTTTTTTAGAAGACGCTTACGAGTGCTTTGAAGACCAAAAACTCGCCGAAACTGTCATGACTTCCGTCTCAAACGATATGGAAAGCTTTACTCCGCTTTACGCTATCCGCTGCGCTTTTTCAGCATGGAAAAGGCAATGAAAAATACCATCATGAAAAAATTTTATTGATTTGGGACATACAAAACCGCTGAAATGGTCTCTATCATATTCTTGCTAAATTACCTGAACCTATAATAATCCTAAGGTTTTGCTGGCGAAGCGTAATTTTTAGATTTGGCAAATTCTCGAAGTTTTTTCCCGTTAAGTGGAATCTTTATATATGAAGTTAAATTTGATTTTGAATTGTAAAACACACTGTTTGAATGAATCGCTGCAAATAAATAAAATGTATTTTGGCCTTTTAAAAATGGTTCTTTTTGAAGAAGGTTGAATTCCTTAAATAAAAACTGGTTTGAAGCGCCCAGATAAGTAGGAAGCGATTTAGGCGAAAGTAACGAAATTTCAAGTTTGGGATTAAGATTGACGACCAGCTTTGAAATATGGTGAGTTTGAACATGAAAACGGTAAAACAGGAGGGAGGATTTGATTAAATAACCACCTGCGGTGCGATTCATTTCTAATTTCAAGCGAAAAGGAAACATAAGATCCTTCAAATAAATCAAATAATTTCCCTTAAGATGTTTTAGTTGGGAAATTGAGTCAAACTCTTCTTCCAATGAAATTATTTTAATTTCTAATTTACTTTCTGGCTTGATGTCATGACTGTCCAATAATAAATCCCTAATATCATTTTCGACTACGTATTTGTTAAACGTGTTGTTGTAACACGATTGATTAATATTTGGGGTGTATTCGGTGACAACAAAACGCCTGGTGATCGAACCATCAGGAACCACAACTAAGAGATTTCTCTTCTGCGAAATGGATTTATCGCCTTGAAAAAATTTAAAACGAATATTTTCGGTTGCGCCTAAAAAATCCAAATTTCTTATGTAGAAACAGTTTTTTGAAGTTATATTAACCTTAGAAACATTGCTATTTTTATAAATCAACTGAAGCAATTTTAAGGATTGTGGCCCCCCATTCATACCTAGCCCTTCAAAATAAACTCGCTGAAAATATTCCTCTGGAGACAAATTTAGCTTTTCCATGAAGGTCTTTAATAGATTTGCATAACCGCTGTATTCTTTGTAACGTCGTAATTTGAAATTTTTCGAAAACAGATTTTTTATTGATTCTGTCTTATACTTTAAGACTTCTTGATGAGCATTAGAAAGTAAAAATAAAAAAGAAACGAAAAGACACGTATAAAAAATTATTCTTCCTGTTCTTTCCTTCAAACTTTCCTCAATCCATAAGAAAAAATATGAAATGACCATCATTTGAGGGAATAACAAAACATAGGAATACCAGTTGTGAGGGAAATGCCCTCTAAACGCTTGAGAAACTTCAAAAACTAGTCCAGTAAAATAAAATAAAAGAAATAATGAGATTTCTTTTTTACATATATGAATTCCATCTTTCCGCGTTTTTTTAAAAATAGTGAAAAGTAGGACACTCAATCCCGCTACAGTTAAAATTAAAAAAAACCAAGCAATTTCCTTTGGGAAAAGTTGATATCGCCAAAGCCCATTCTTTAGAGTAATTCCGGTTAAAGTGTGGCTTAAAAAGGGAATTTGTAATAGGGTCGATAAGGTATGTTTTGAAAAAGTTGGTATTCCTTCCCCTAAAGCTTGAAAAAACTTTACTTTATAAATTATATAAGGAGTGAAAGATAAAATTCCTATTAAACCGCCCCACCAAAGTGGCTTTGGACCAATTTTAATTCGCCATAGGAGCTTTAGGATCAAAGGAATAAAAGCAAAAATTAATATTGAATAATGAAGTTGAATTCCTAGGGATATTGCCAATACCATTAATGGCACATAATGGTCTTTTTTATTTAAAACGAATTCTAAGTAGGCCCAAATAAAAAGAACGATAAAAGGAAAGAGAAAAGATGGGTTTATGGGAAAGCCTACAGCTCCCATATGAGGCAAACAAAATAAAGCAAGTATTGTTGCAATAGCGCAGGAGAAATAATCGAAAAACTTTCTTAAAACAAAGTAAAAACCTACGACACTTCCAATGTTGAGTAAAAAATTAAAATAAAATATGGATTCATAAGCTTTGTGAATGAAAAGAGGTATCGTTAATAGGAAATATAAGAAAGGCCCGGGTAGTCTACCCCCAACATTTACTTCGGGGCCCGCTAAAGGAATATAATGACCCTCAATTAATTTAAAAGCTCGATCAAAATCTCTTGAATTCCAATCTTTGATCAAAATATAGTCTGTTAATTCAAAGCGGAAATAAGTTCCAAAAATGAAAGATAAGATCAAGAGAGCTGAAAAAACTAATTTTTTTTTACCCATGAAAAAAGGTCTTTTTTAAAGAATTAAAATAGTGGGCGGGGATATATGCTATGTTTTTCTTGTAAAATATTTATAACCCTTTGGGATTAGAAGAGGTCTAAATTTCTTAATATACATTTAAAATATAATTGCCAAATTCATTTGAGGAATACAGATTTTTTCAAAACCCATTTGAATCGGCAATTTAATTTTTTGTCGCGATCTTAAAATAGGCGATTGCTATATTTAAATCTTGATCAACGCTTAATCTCTGATAACACAAAATCGACTATTTTTTGGAGAGATTATTAAGGTTTTCTAAAACTGTTTTTGCTTTAGAGCTTCCATTTTTAGCGGCATTTGTTAAAAAGCTAATCGCTTTATTAATATCTTTATCGACTCCTAAACCTTGAATGTATAAAAGACCAAGGTTATATAAACTCGGAGTGTGGTTTCCTGCATCAATGAACCATTTGGCTGCCTCTTTATAATCTTTTTGAGTCCCTAACCCGTTTAAAGATAAAAACCCAAGCATAAACCTACAGTCTCGAACACCCTGTTTAGAACCTTTAACGCACCAGTTTTTAGCCTCTTTGAAATCCTTATTAACTCCTTGGCCGTTCATATAAAATACGGCAATATTATAATAAGCATTGCCAACCCCTTTACTAGCTTTTTTATAATACCCCAAAGCTTTTTCATAGCTTTGGGGTATTCCAAGACCAAGGGAGTGCAGTAAACCTAGGGAAAAAAAACTATCATATTGGGATTGTTTTATAATTTCTCTTTTAAACTTAATTATTCGGTTTTGGTATAGCTCAAGTTTCTTTTTATATTTTTTATTGAAACTATCAATATAAAGATCTGTAGTTTGAACCGATGATTTAAATAACCTTATGGCTTCCTTATATTTTTTATTTGTAGATTCACTATTATCATCCCTCAGCATTTCACCTAGTGAAACTTGGGCAGGTGGGAAATTTTTGTTGGACGCTTTAAGGAACCATTTTTTTGCATTCTTAAAATCTTTTGATTTTAAGTATTCTAAACCCAGAAAATATTGCGACCACACACTCCCTAGCTTTGCTTCATTTAAAAACAGATAGTTTCTTTTATTCCTACGCTTATCGATAGTAAGCTTACTATCATTTATTGTAAACTTAACCAGAGGATGTTTTTCAATGGTTCCTACAACGAATCTTTCAATATTTTTGGCGTCTTTATAAGGTCTATCGCGTACCCAACAATGATGATTGCCTTGCATGTAAAGGATCGGTTTTTTGAAATTTTGAGCTAGAGTAACAAGTTGGTCGCTAAAAGGTTTATAATGCCGATCAGCTTCCCAAGAACTTAATTGGATTTTTCCGCAAACTTCATAAATAGAGTTTTTATCTCTTAAACCGCTAAAATCATGGGCAAAGATTACCATCGTTTCGACTTGATCTTTGTGTTGTTTTAAGTTTTCTTTTATCCAGGATATATTATTCTGCAATATTTTATTGAATTTAACTTTTTCCGTAGTCCTTTTTTCAAAATGTTTTATTCCTATAAAAAGCGTATGTTCTAAAAAAAAAGTAAAGTTTTCCTGTTGTTCCTTTTGTCTTTTTGCCAAAAAGTTTAACTTCCAATTTTTTTCAAATTGAAAAATATATTGATCATAATATCTTTTTGCCTGAGAACTATTTTCACAGATACTATAGTCATTATCGCCAGGAATGGTAAAAACTGGTAATGGAGAACGTTTAAATAAGTCGCTAAAATCTTTATAATCATTTTCTTCACAGATTTTTTGTTTGTGCTTTATATCCCCCAGATGAATAATGAATTTCGCTTTTTCTGGAAGATTCTCTAGTTCTTTTTCAATTAAATAATATGCTTTATTACTATAGGGAGAATCCGCAATTGCGAGAAAGCTTATTTCTGCTTCGCTAAGCTTTATACCTACAAATAAAAAGATCAAAGAAAATAGTGGAACGATTAAAAGTATAGGCTTTATTAGTTTGATTTTATTAATTTTGCTTACTGTGTTTAAAAATGAAAATTTGAGTCTTTCTAAATTTATTTTTGGAATTTCGATGTCATGGATGAGTTTTTGGTAGAAGTCTTTGGGAAAGTCGCAGATTTCAGATATTTGCATCGAAAACTTCCTTATCGCTTACTAGCTTTTATAGATAAATTGTATTTTAACCGTTTCTGGAGTTCTATGAATAAATTTTTACTAAAAAGTTTAAATTCAAGAATACACCACCCTCTTTTTTATACTTTTAACATTATCATTATCTAAATCCTTGTTTTAATCCATGATCGAAAGAACATCATTGCTTAGGCATAGTATTTTTTGCCAGTCCACCTTTACTATCTCAAGAGCATTATACCTAGCAAAATTTGTACTGGTAGAATACTTTGGTAAGCGGAAGCAATAATGTCATCCAAGAAAATATTGTCAATCAGTTTGAAATTGGATTCAATTTTGACATCGCAGAAAATTATTTCTCGGAAATGAAGACCACCAACAATACTATGGTTTATTCTGGATTGGTAACCACAGGAAACTTTGACGGCGGTGGTAGTAATATTGACATCCCATAAGCGCTTTACACTTTAAAAGGCTATTGATATTAGAGGCCTACAAAGAGCAAGATTATTCAATAGAAACCATTTTAGGTTTGTTACGCTGAGTTAGTGAAAGGTAAAAATATAATTTAAATAGAAGCGATATTTCTCTCTCCTGTGGGGATTGCCTGAATAACGCGCGGAAGGAACGGCCTTAAATTAAGCCGGTTTTAGTTTAATGATTTGTAATTTCTTAATCTATTGGGGCGCAATGCTGGTCAGATATTTAGCATCGCGATAAAAGCTATTTTTCAAAAAGAGAACTTTATTAGCTATTGCACTTAGGACTTGAATCTGCCAAAAATATTAGGACATAAGTTTTTCAAAAAAACCCATATGTTTATTTTTAACAGCTTTTCCATCAATTTCTGCAAGCTCTTGGAACAACTCTTTTTGTTTTTTTGATAACTTCTTAGGCGTTTCAACAACTATTTGAAGAACTTGATCCCCTCTTCCTCGTCCTTGAATATGAGGTATACCCGCGCCTGGAATTCGGTAGGTATTTCCCGATTGAATTCCTTCTGGTAACGAAATAACTTTTGTTTTTCCTTCTTCTAATAACGGGACTTCAATTTCAGCTCCCAAAGCGGCTTGTGAAAAAGAAACCGGAAGTCGGCAATAAATATCAGATTCTTCTCGATGAAAAAATTCATGCGGCTCCAAATGGATAATCACATAAATATCACCGGGGGGTTCCCCATTAGGGCCTTTTTCTCCCTCGCCCCTGAGTCTCAATCTAGAGCCATGATCTACGCCAGCAGGGACATTCACAGAAATTTCTTTTGGTTTTAGAACAGAACCTTGACCTCGGCAAGAAGAACAAGGACTAACAATTCTTTTCCCCGCTCCATTACAAGTTGGACACGTTGTTTTAATACTAAAAAAACCTTGCTGTTGAATGTACTGTCCAGAGCCACGACACATTCCGCATACTTGTGGAGAGGTGCCAGGCTTCGAACCGCTTCCTCGACAAGTTTCGCAAGATTCTCTTTTATTTATATCAACAACCTTTTGGATTCCAAAAGCCGCTTCCTCAAACTTTAGCTTCAAGTCTAGTCTTAAGTCGGCCCCTGTGGATCGAGATCTTCCACCGCCGCCGCCAAAAAAACCGTCAAAAATATCGCTAAAGCTAGAAAAGATATCGTCGAATCCACCTGGACCGCCTCCAAAACCTCGTCCTTTTAAACCTTCATGTCCAAATTGGTCGTAAATTTGTCTTTTTTCCTGGTCCTTTAAAACGTCATAGGCTTCTGCCGCTTCTTTAAACTTTTCTTCAGCTTCGCTATCCCCTGGATTTTTATCAGGATGATATTGCATCGCCAATTTTCTATAAGATTTTTTTAGCTGTGTTTCATCAGCATCTCTACCAACTCCCAGTACTTCGTAATAATCTCTTTTCGACATAAATAACCCAATTCGGAATCAATTTTACCGGTTCATAGAACAAACGGTTCGATTAACGTCAACATTATCCAGCTTTAGCAACTTTTACTTTAACCGGCTTTAATAACTTATCCTTAAACATATATCCAGGTTCTAACTCTTCTATCACTTTGTTATCTTGTTCCGGATTTTCGGCGGGAACAGTCATACAAGCTTCGTCCGTACTAGGATTAAACTTTCTTCCTATCGCTTGAATTACTTGGACGCCATTGCTCTCCAATTCTTTTCCGAATTGAACTATCGTCATATCAAGACCTTGTTTCAAACTTTCAAAATCACCGCTATTCTTTGCCGCCCCAGAAGCTCTTTTTAAATTATCCAAAATCGGAACTAATTGCGAAAAAAGCTTAGCTTTTACTTGATCAAGTTTACTTTCGTTTTCTCTTTGCAAACGTTGCCTTATTTCGTCCGTTTCGGCGCTTTTTGCTTTATAAGCCGCGATATATTCACGCAGTCTCTTATCTTTTTCCTCAGCTTCGTTTTTCAACTTTTCGACATAAGTTGGAACTAGTTCTTCTAGTTCTACATCTTCGCCCGAATCGTCTTCATCTACCCAATGGCGTTTATCGTTCACAGTGAACTTTGACGCTTCTTGACTTTCTTTTTCTTTTTCTTCATCTGACATAAACGGACCTCTCATCAAAACATCGACATCGTATGCGGGGATCAAAACTCAGGAGATTATTATGTCCCTGAAAAAACAATGACCGCGCCGAAAATAAATCGGCGCGGTCTTAAGATTATCATTGTTACTTTTTGCTAATGTCCTCAAACTCAGCGTCAACCACATCGTCGTTAGAGGTTTTACTCTCGCCTTCACCTTCCGGAGGAGGAGCGTCAGAACCGCCAGCATCAGCTCCCTCAGCGCCGTCGGCGCCTTCAGCTCCTTCAGCGCTTTGTGCCTGCGCATACATAGCCGAAGCTACTTTATGAGAAGCCTGAGTCAATTTTTCAATTTGTTCTTTCATTTTATCCGCGTCGTCGCTTTCTATTGCAGTTTTAGCTTCGGCGATAGCGGCTTCGGACTCTTTAACTTCATCTTCGGAAAGCTTCTCTTTATTTTCGGTGAGAGTCTTCTCAAAGTTGTAAATTAACGAGTCCAATTGGTTTTTCTGGTCAATCGTTTCGCGGCGTTTTTTATCTGCATCCGCATTTGACTCAGCGTCTTTAACCATATTGTCGATTTCGTCGTCGCTCAAACCTGTAGAATCGGTAATGGTAATTTTTTGTTCTTTATTCGTTCCCTTGTCTTTTGCGGAAACGTTTAAGATACCATTGGCGTCGATATCAAAAGTAACTTCAACCTGAGGAACCCCGCGAGGCGCAGGTGGAATACCATCTAAATGGAATTTACCTAAAGATCGATTATCTTTCGCCATTTCCCGTTCGCCTTGGAGAATGTTAATTTCCACGCTAGGCTGATTATCTGCGGCAGTTGAAAATGTTTCGGATTTTTTCGTAGGAATAGTCGTATTCCTTTCGATTAATTTAGTAGTTACCCCGCCCAATGTTTCAATTCCCAAAGACAAAGGCGTAACGTCTAGCAATAGAATATCTTTCACATCTCCAGATAAAACACCCGCTTGCACAGCCGCTCCTAAAGCTACCACTTCGTCAGGATTCACTCCACGATGAGGCTCCTTTCCAAATAATCCCTTAACCATTTCCTGAGCTTTAGGAACGCGAGTTGAACCACCTACTAAAACAGCTTCAGTAATTTGGCTAGCTTCAAGACCTGAATCGGCCAATGCTTTCTTACAAGGTTCTAAACTTCTTTGTAATAAGTCTTCAATCATAGACTCAAACTTTGCTCTGGAAATTTTCATTCCCAAATGTTTAGGCCCCGAAGCGTCTGCCGTAATAAATGGAAGATTAACTTCCGTTTCATTTACAGTGGACAATTCCATTTTCGCTTTCTCGGCAGCCTCTTTTAATCTTTGCAAAGCCATAGTATCTTTTGAAAGATCAATTCCTTGCTCTTTCTTGAATTCGGTAATTAACCAATCAATAATTTTTTGGTCTAAGTTATCGCCGCCTAAATGCGTGTCGCCATTAGTCGCTTTCACCTCAACAACATTATCCCCCACCTCAAGGACTGATATATCGAAAGTACCGCCGCCAAAATCATAAACGGCTATCATCTGGTCGTTTTTCTTATCCAAGCCGTAAGCCAAAGCAGAAGCCGTGGGCTCATTAATGATACGTTTAACTTCTAAGCCAGCAATCTTTCCAGCGTCTTTGGTGGCTTGTCTCTGAGCATCGTTAAAATAAGCTGGTACCGTAATTACAGCTTCGGTAACGGTTTCTCCCAAATACGCTTCGGCAGATTTCTTTAGCTTTTGCAAAACCATGGCTGAAATTTCGGGAGCGGAATATTGCTTACCATTCGCCTCAATCTTAACGTCGTTTTTGTCTCCCTTTATAACCTTATAAGGCACCATTTTCATCTCTTCCGAGACTTCGTCAAATGAACGCCCCATAAATCTTTTTACGGAAAAAATTGTATTTTCCGGATTGGTAATGGCTTGTCTTTTGGCAACTTGTCCAACCAAAATTTCTCCGTCTTTAGTGAAAGCCACCACAGAGGGGGTGGTTTGATTTCCTTCTTCATTTACAATTACTTTGGGCTCGTTACCTTCCATTACAGCCACAACGGAATTCGTGGTTCCCAAGTCAATTCCGACAATCTTTCCCATGATGGCAGACTCCTAAAATTTTTATTTATTTCAAAAACTACTTAATTTTCTGTCACATGGTTCATAAGACTGAAAAAAACCCTTGTCAAGTAATGGCGCTCTTTTTTCACTATTTTTTGACTAAATCTATTTTTTTCACTGCAATATTTGATAAAATAGAAGCCTAATAATAAAAATCAATTTTTTCGAGCGAATATAATGTCGGGAAATGAAAATGATAGAGAGTTTACAAGAGTTCCAATTAACTTAAGTGTTGAATTGTCCTGCGATGGAAAAATAATCTCCTCAAAGAACTGCCAAGACGTGAGCATGAATGGCGTTTATATTATTTCTGAGGAAAAATTTAAAGCGGATTCAACTTGCGAGATCAAGCTACTTGTTGAAAGCGAAGAAATAAAGGCCCAAGGCCATGTTGAGAGAGTCACAGAGAATGGAATGGCGATTAAGTTTTTGGGAATTGAACTGGAAAGCTATGACAAATTATACGAATTAATTGTCTTTAACTCTTCAAACTCCGAACAAATGGAAAAAGAGTTTCAAGAACATGTAGGATTGAAAAAAAGAGGAGAGAAAGATAATAAGTAAGATAAACCTTTAACTTGATCGTTTTTGAACAGATACCACAAAAGATTGACCTTCGTAACAAAAAACGGCTTTGGCAACCTCAACACTATCAGAAATATATAATTGGTGGTCTGTTATCGCACAAGCTGGTAAAGACAATTGACATTGTTGATGTTCTGGCAAGAGTCCTTTAATATTACCTCCAACCATATTGGTTAGTTCTCCCAAAGCATCTTGAATTTCTTCCATAGATGCGGTTGCTTCATCAATGCCAAACATTACAGAAGCGGCTCTTCGCGCCACTGAGGCTGGGCAGTGAATTGAAATGGTTCCATTCCACGCACCGGTAATTTGGATGAACCCCAGTAAAGTCTTTTCAATTTCAGAGGATTGAAATACATCAGTCGTTTCAACATCAATTTCTAATATCGATTGCCAAACTTCTTTTGTATATTGAACAATTTCAGCTTCCATAATTTTTAAGTCTCTATTTTATAGCAACCAGCTTGAGGAAATTGGACTCGAATAAATTTATCGTCTAAATTTAAAGTAGTTTCCGCCGCTCCTAAAAACGTATAACCATCGGGCTTCAACATACCCCTAATATTTCCCAGTATTCGCTTTTTAGTTTCGACATCGAAATAAATCAGAACGTTCCTCATCATGACAATATCCATTTTGGGCATCAGGGGCCATCTCTCTGATAGGTTAATTTGACGAAAGTCAATTTGCTTTCTTAAATCATCCTTTACCCTCCAGGTCATATTTTCTCTTTGAAAATACTTGACCAAATACATAGCGGGCAACCCTCGATTAACCTCTAATTGGGAATAAATCCCTTCTCTACAACGAGTAAGCATTTGGGTAGAGAGATCGCTAGCAATAAAGGTGAATTTCCAATTAGCCAACTCAGGAAAGTTTTCCCTTAATAACATGAGAATTGTATAAGGTTCCTGACCGCTAGAACTCGCTCCGCACCATATGCTAAAAGTCTTTTCATTTGCTCTACTCTTAAGTAATTCTGGAATAACAACCTTTTTGAGCGCTTCAAAGGGATGCAGATCCCTAAAAAACGATGTCTCATTGGTCGTCATAGCGTCTATAACTTTTTGAGCAAATGGACCTCTTAATTGAGTTTTGAGCTTTGCAACTAGTTCTTCAATCGTTTTTAGGCCTTCTTGATTTACAAGTGGCCACATCCTCGACTCAACCAAATATTCTTTTCCAGGTTCTAGAATAATGGCAGAACGCTCTTTTATTAACTTTCTAATAAAATCAAAGTCCTTGGGATTGATGGCCATAAATACCTTTTTAAAAAATCGAAACCCTGTTTTCGCTTAACATTAAGTCAAAATCTTAACTGGAGATACCTTTAGAAGTATTTCGGCCGCCAACTGTTTTAAAGGCAATTCTTTATGAGCTAAGCCTGATTGCGCCACTTGACCTGGCATTCCCCAAACAATGCTAGTGTTCTTATCTTGAACCATTACATAACCACCCGCATTCCTAATTGCTTCACAGCCTTTAAGCCCATCTTTTCCCATACCTGTCAAAACTACCGCTAAAGCTCTTGGCCCAAATAAAGCTGCCACAGAACGAAATAAAACATCTACAGCCGGTCTACAAGAATTCTCTGGAGGATCTTGGTTTAGACTCAAAACAGGTTCGCTAAAACTTCCCTTTAAAAACATATGATAATCGCCAGGGGCTAAATAAGCGGTACCGTTTTCTAAACTATCCCCTTCTTTCGCTTCAATTATCCTAATTTTGACAACTGAATCTAACCTATCAGCCAACCTTTTAGTAAAATTTGCCGGCATATGTTGGACTATTAAAACTGGAATTGGAAAATTTTCTGGAAATGGCTCTAAAAGCTTTTGCAAGGCATCAGGCCCTCCCGTCGAAGACCCAATTACCAGGACGTCGATTTTCTTTTTTTTCTCGCGGCCTTTAAAACCAACCATCTTATGAAAATTCCGCTCCAACCCAACTTTTTCGGCGCTTTAACAAACTTAAAATCGACCTAACCTACTTATTTTTAGCGATTTGATTAAAAAATAGCAAAAACGTTATTTTAATAAATCTTCCCAGAAACCATTTTTTCATTAAAAAACCAAGACGTAAAACTCAAAGCTAATGCGTCAAGAATTTACAACCCCTAACAAAGTCAGCTTTTCTTTAATTATGTCTTTAGTAAACGGTTTCATCACATATTCGTTAGCGCCAGCCTCTAAGGCTTTAATTACTTGGGACATTTCAGTTTCAGTTGTAACCATCATCAGGAGCATATCGTTATAGTTTGCATCTTTTCTAACTTCGCAAACAAACTCATACCCATTCATTTCAGGCATGTTCCAATCGACTAGAGCTATCTCTACTTTCCCTACCTCTTTGAGACGTTCTACTGCCTGACGACCATTACCAGCTTCAAAAATCTCGAAGCCCATTTCCCTCAACATCTTCCCTAGAATTAGGCGAATTGCTTTGGAATCATCAATTACCAGAGCTCGCACTACTGCCTCCTTTTTTTGCCCATTTAAATTTCAATACCGAGGCTAAACTTTAATATTAATTATAATCTAAAACCAAATCTTTGAAACTTTAATATTGTAACAAAATCTTAATAATCAACATCATTGCTACTAAAGTTCTCTTTCCACTTAAAGTAAACCTAATAAACTGCCAAAAAAAACCCCTTCTCTAGGACCTATAAGCCAAAGAGAAGGGGTATAAAAATTAGCCTAATGTTTTAAATGCTCCCATTTAGGCGAAATTCGCAAGTTTTTCATAAATCCACCGAATAAACTTACTCGGCATTTTCATCCAAACCAGTTTCTAATTCGTTCATGAAAAGAGTTGTATCTTCTTTAGAAGGAATTTTAGCTTCTTCTTTTAATCTTTTAATCTCTATCAATTCTGCAGATCCTTCAGGAGTTTTTGCCCAAGGAGTCAAACCTTCGGCCAATTGGCGTTTTACTTCAGCAGTAACAGCCTCTAATTTTGAACTGTCAAGATCTCGAATAGAAATTAAAGCGTCTTCATGTCCATCGTATGCACACATGGCTACCGTATAACAGTTTGTGTTAGCTCGGATCATTTTAAGAGTAATGTTCGCAAAATGACAATGCACCCCAATAAACACCCCGCATTCAATTTTGTTATGCATGATAGTTAAATTTGGATGACAAGGATTGATAACTCTTTCAGGATCAATTTTAGGATAAATAGGCCTATAATCTGGCATTGTAATTATATTCATCCCTGGAACTGCGGCTACTAAATCAAGAGCTAATTGAGATTTATGTATTGTCTCTTCATTCCATCCCCAAATTAACATTGGGCCAGGATGCAATGTTGGATTTCTTTTCGTCAACAGCTTGGTTGCCAAGGTTTCAATGGCTTTTGCCGTAGGAACATGTTCGCCTTCTACAAGGTCATAACCCGAACCTTGTATTGGTTGGAAAATACCCATAGCTGCTGCAGAAGGTGGTAATAAACCTACGGGTCCGACTTCTAATTTTGGCATTATTTCAAAACCTCAATAAAAATTAACCGATAATAACCTTTAATATATTAACTCACGGAAAGACAAAACTGAGCCTTACCGAAATTCGCTTTAAAAAACGTCCATAATATTATCAATCTAAACCGCTGTCAATCTTAAAGTGCTAGTTTAAATGAACCTTACTATCGCGACTTCAAGGTTTTTTTCACAAAAAAACCCAAAAGATCATACTATTAAACTTGGGGTAGGTGAGATGCATGGTGGAGTACCATTTTCCAATCTTCGCCAATTCTTTGAAATAAATTAGTGGCAAAAACCTTAGAGGCTTGTACTCCTGTCATAGAAATTGAAAACAAATTCTCCTGACACCGAACCCAAGCCAAGTCGTCTGTAACTAAAGCTTCAATTTCAGATAATTTAATCTCCATATTATCCGTATTTTCAAAAATATCCTTCCAACTTTTTATGATAGATTCGTAATTGTTTAAAGGGGGCCAACCTGGATGAACACAGCTGACTTGTCCCAAATTGCTCCAAACCTCTCGCATTTTTTCCAGATTTTGGGAATTAAACGCTTTATAAAAGCTTTCATTAGCTAATTTCGCTTTTTCTTCTAAAGTCATTTATTTCATTTCTTAGCTTATTGTTTATCTCAGCTTCTTTTTTAATAAGAATTCAATCGCTTCAATAGTCTCAGCAGAGGACCAATTTTTAGCTCCATCCACTTTAGCCGTAACATGTCCCGACCTCGCCACCACATAAGTAATGGGAATGGTGTGAGACTGATAAAGCTTTTCAGCCTTTCCCTCTCGGTCTAATAAAATCGGGAAAGAAAGGTTTCTTTCATCAACAAATTCTTTAACTCCACCGGCCTTATCAATACTTACAGCTAAAACAATAAACTCTTGGGAGCGGAACCTACGATAGAGTTTCTCAAGGGAAGGCATCTCAATGCGACACGGAACGCACCAGGTAGCCCAGAAGTTTATCAATATCACTTGACCGCGATAGTCTTTCAAGCTTACTCGATTCCCTTTTAAATTAATTAGGGAAAATTCGGGAGCCAGATAACCTATTTCTGCTTTCTCTTCATTTACCAGCCTTTTGGGTTTTACCTGGGACAGCTCTAGCGGTTCTTCATTATAATGGCTAACCAGTAAAAATATGGATAGGGCAAATAAGAAAAAATATAACCCAATATATTTTTTAATGGGAATAAAGCCGCTCCTTCTTTATCTGATCAATCTCATCTTTCATTTTCTCAATTCGAATCCTTTGTCCCATCAGCAAAAAATATAAAAGAGTAAAAGCTCCTAATGAGACCATTAAAGTCATGACCATTGAATCGTCCATTCCCGAACCAAACCCCTCGGGAGTGATCATCTTAGGTTTAGGATGAAAGGTTCTCCACCATAATACAGAAAAATGAATAATAGGAATATTAAGGAACCCCGCAATCCCTATAACCGCAGAATACCTCGCTCGCATTGACCCTGCGCCGGTTTGCAATCTCAACATAATATAAGATACATATATTAACCATAATACTAGGGTCGAGGTAAGCCGAGCATCCCAAACCCACCATGTCCCCCATATAGGCTTAGCCCAAATAGGCCCCGTAATCAAAACAAGAGAACAAAAAACAACCCCAATTTCGGCCGAAGATTGCGCATAAATATCCCACTCTCTTTCTCGTTTCCATAAATACAAAATACTGCTAGCAAAAACGATAAAAAACGCGAAAAAGGATAGCCAGGCCGAAGGAATATGGTAATACATGATCCGTTGAACCAAGCCTTCCTGTTTTTCGGTCGGTACATATATAAAAATTGCGTAGACCATCGCCAGGCAGGCAAGCAAGGTCAATCCCCACAAAAACCAATTAATCCCGGAGTCTTCTCCTTTTTCGTCTAAATCTTCACTCACTTGTCCGAGTCCTTTTCCAGAGTTTCCTTCAACAATTCCAGATCTCGCCTAAGAGCTTCGTTCCGTCTCATTAAACTGATGACATAAATAAGGATCCCCGCCCAGACAAAAGCATTTGCGGCGAATAAATAACCTAACTGGCCCATGTCAGTTTCATTCCTCCAGAATATGGTCAATGGTCATAATAGACACCGCTAAAAAAACGATATCAAAACACGAAATCAATCCAATCCATTTGGTCATTTCAGACAATTTTTCTCCCGCTAACAATCTACCCGTCATATTAACCGAGCCAATAACAACTGGCGTTACCAAGGGATATAGTAAAATCGGCAACATGATCTCTCTGGTTTTTAAATTTGACGCCAGAGAAGATAACAAAGTTCCTAAAACACAAAATCCAATAGAACCTAAAAATATTACCAATAATAACGGAAATAAAACACTGATAATATCCACATTAAAAAAGATCATAAATACTGGAAGGATTAACGCTTCCATTGCGCTTAAAAATAATAAATTACTGATCATCTTGCCAAAATAAATCGCCGTTCGATCAGCTGGACTCAGCATCATCCCTTGAAGACAACCATTTTCTTTCTCTAAAGTGAAAGATCTATTGAGTCCTAAAGTCCCTGAAAAAATAAAAGCTACCCATAATACTCCTGGCCCCACATCATTTGCGTTCACAATACTTAAATTAATGGAAAATATAAAAATAAGGATTGATAGAACGGAAAAAATAAACATAGAGCCAAATAGCTCTTTAGTTTTGAGCTCCGAAAGCACGTCTTTCCAAATTATGGCTTTTATTTGAGCAAGGTAAGATTTCATTTTTTAGAAAAATAACTCGGTGACTTAAATTATTTTATAGAATTGCCAATTCGGCTATTAGCTATCGTTTTATAGTAAAATTCCTCAAAACTATTTTTATCGACATCGTCAATATGGCCCATAAAAGCCTTTTTCCCATCGGCCATTATTGCAACACGATCGCACATTTCCAACCCTCTAGAAATATCATGCGTGATCATCACAATGCTCCGTTTAGCGTCGCGTAAAACCGACAACCGTTCTTTAAGGTTTTCCGAGGCGTGCTGATCTAATCCCGTATAAGGTTCGTCCAAAAAAAGAATGGCAGGATTATTAATTATCGCTCTTGCTATAGAAAGCCTTTGAGTCATTCCTCTTGAAAAGACTCCAACAGGATCGTGCATCCTCGCTTTCAAATCCATTTCGTCAATCACTTGAGCCGCGCGTTCTTCTGGGTTCTCCAACCGATGCATTTTTGCGTAGAAAATCAGGTTCTCCAATGCGCTTAAATTATCGTACAAATAAGAAGCGTGAGAAATCACTCCAATTTGACTTCGCATTTCTGGAGGGGATTCGGCAATATCAAAGCCCGCAACAAAAGCGGTTCCCGAAGAGGGTTTGGCAAGCGAAGAAAGTATTTTTATTAAGGTAGTTTTACCGGCTCCATTAGGACCAAATATGGTTAAAAACTCTCCATGAAAGAGTTCCAAATCAATACCACGCAACGCTTGAATAAAACCAAACGTTTTTCTTAACGCTTTTACGTATAAGATATGATTAGGAGATGGGAGGCCGTTTTCAGACATGAATAGTTTGCAGGATTAAAGGAAATTTACCTAAAATTTAGGTCAAAATCCAATATCTCGGGTTATGCGGCCCCGATTTTTTCGGAGGAGGCTTTTTTCCCCGTCTTTTTATTTTTTTCTAGAGTATCTATCTTCTCTAAAATTTTTACCGCTTCCAATTGGAGCTTTTCTTTCATAGAGGCAAAATCGGAATCTGATAACTTTCCTGTCTCTAAATCAAAATCCAATTCTTTAATAGAAAGTAAAACTTCTTCCTTACGCACCAATAAATGCTTGTATTCTTCCAAAGCAGGATCTCTGGCTACAAACAAATTCTTGATAGCTTTATTGGAAAATAAAGGGACTCCAACTAAGGCCAAAATCCCTACCACAAAAAGTAATTGAAAAAAATGAACCAAATTTAACCTACAGCTCCAATTTATCTAGTTCTTTTTCCAATCGCCTGGAATCATCCCCTGAAATAGGCTCGGAAGGAATCTCTTCATCCGCAGGCTCTTCCACTTTGTTGCCCTTGCGACCTTTACTTAACCAAGCTTGCGCTATTTTTCTAATACCCAAACCGCCGCCAACTAACGCAGCAAATGGCGTCAACCATGCGGTTAAATTAAATCCAGTTTTTGTCGGAGCGGAAAGAATCGTTTCTCCATATTTGTCGACATAAATCTGGATAACTTGTTCCGTTGTAAGACCGGATTCAAGCTTTTTTCGAAAATCTGCCCGGGTTTTATCCGAAGTGCTACACGTGCAATTGATCATCACTTTACCGCACTTATCGTCGCACTTGCACATCAACGCGTTTTCAAGGTCTGATATAACCACCGCCGCAGAAGCGGAATAAGGAGTAAAAAACACCCAACTCACTAATACTAAATTCAAAATAAAAATCGTTTTTTTCGTCATATGAATTACTCCTGGGCAGGCGAAAAAACCAGTTCTTGCTTTTTCATTCTTTCCAACCGGCGGCGACGCTCTAGCCTATCTGGCCACATAGCAATTAAAGTTCCAATAGCTATTATCAAACCGCCTTTCCATAACCAACTCACCATTGGATTGACATAAACCTTTACCGTCACCGATTCGTCTTCCCTGAAATCTGCAAGGATAACGTATAAATCTTCTTTCCAATTAGAATGCAAAGCCACTTCGGATACAGGTTGATTTTGCCCTTTATAAAACTCTTTTTCCGGCTTGCTTATATAGAGAGTTTTTCCGTCCTTCTCAACTTCAAAATGAGCAATAATTCTAGTTTTAATGTCCGTTGCTTGGATAGCGACAAGTTTTTGGTATCTTAAAGTATAATCTCTGATTTCTAAAGTCTCGCCAGTCTTGAGTAATTTTTCTTTGTGTACGCTATAAGCTTGGGACCCAGCAATTCCCGCAAAAATAAATACGACTCCTATATGGACAATATATCCCCCAAACCGACGCTTATTTTTCCATATCAAAGTACCTAAAGCCTTAGCAAAAGGTTCTTTGTTCAATTGCATTCTCGCCATCGACCCTCTATAAAACTCAGACAAGATACAAACCATCACAAATATGCTCAGCACAAAGGTTGCGTATGTAAAAAGCTCTGCTTTAGAGTTAAGAGGAAGCACAGGAAAAAGAGCAGCGGCGCCAATCGAAGCGACTATCAGAGGCCCCATAAAATTCTTTTTCAAATTCCCCCAAGACGCCTTCCTCCATGCTATCAGAGGACCAATTCCAACTAACGCTAAAAGAGCCAATCCAATTGGAACATTGACTTGGTTATAAAAGGGGGGGCCAACAGTAATTTTTACTCCTCTTACAGCCTCAGAGATAATAGGAAAAATAGTTCCCCAAAAGGTAGCGAATGCAATACCCAATAAAAGCAAATTATTAAACAAAAAACTGCTTTCTCTAGATAGAAAAGAATCTAACTCATTTTTGCTTTTTAATAAGGATAACCGTTTGACAATCATTACGGCGGAACACAAAATCACAAAGAATAAAAAGCCTAGAAAGTAATACCCTAATGTAGCTTCGTCAAAGGTATGTACCGACTGAATCAAACCGCTACGAGTAATAAACGTTCCAAAAATTGTCATTACAAAAGTAAGTAAAATGAGAGACATATTCCAAACTTTCATCATGTCTTTTCTCTCTTGGATCATTACCGAATGCAAATAAGCCGTAGCGACTAACAAAGGCATGAAAGCGGCATTTTCCACTGGATCCCATGCCCAATAACCACCCCAACCAAGCTCGACATAGGCCCATTGAGCTCCAAACAAGTTCCCCATACAAAGGAAAAACCAAGAAACCAATGTCCATTTTCGCGTCAATCGAATCCAACTATCGTCTAAATTCTTCGTAATCAACGCGGCCATTGCAAAAGCAAATGGAATTGTAAAACCAACATAACCTAAATAAAGCGTTGGCGGATGAATCACCATCCAATAGTTTTGTAATAAAGGATTTAAGCCCCTTCCATCCTCTGGGGGTAAAGGCAATCTTTCAAAGGGATTTGTAGAAAAATTTAAAAGCAATAAAAAGAAAATTGTAATGGATAGACAAACGCACATTGCATAGGGGAACAACTCTAGGCGTTTCTTTTGATTCTGATAATAAGCAACCGTTGTATAAGCAGTCAGAAGTAATGTCCAAAATAATAAGGAACCTTTTTGACCTCCCCAAAATGAAGAAATCTTGTAAAAGGTTTCTAATTCAATATTGGAATAAGCCCATACATACTGCAAACTAAAATCGTTGATCATAAACCCGCGCAGTAAAATTGCTGATGAAACAAAAACACACGCAAAAACAATTACGGGCGTTTTATCGGCGCTAAAATATAAATCAACGCGGTTACCCTTAACGGCCATCACATAAGAAACCAAGCCATAAATTGCCGTAGCCAAAGCTAGAAGCAATGAAAATTCGCCAATATCATTCATTCAAAAACTCAATTAATTATTTCAAAATTAGGAATTCTTATTAATAAACAAAACCGTCTTTAAAAAACGAAACGGGGGTCCATTCCGACCCCCGTCTTTTTATAACGCTTTTAAATTGAAAACAAA
This sequence comes from uncultured Nitrospinota bacterium, assembly GCA_964570665.1. Classification (GTDB taxonomy): domain Bacteria; phylum Nitrospinota; class Nitrospinia; order Nitrospinales; family JAJDAT01; genus JAJDAT01. The sequence goes on from CAZMZH010000001.1 coordinate 337,854, forward strand.
ACGAATCAACTTCGAATTTAGATAGTCGTTTTGGGTCCTGTTCCTAAATCTTTTAAATCAGGCTTCTTTAACTCATATTGGGTCACAGACCCTGGGTGGGATTTTCCCGCTTGTTTTTCAGCTTCATACTTTGAAGGACAACTAGTTAATAGGGTATTTGCATGAAATACTCCATCCTTAATCACGCCTTCTACAACCACCTCCCCATCGTCTTGAAACATATCGGGAGTGACGCCTTTATAATGAACCTTTAGATTTCCACCATTATTTTTATTTTCTTTATCTGCAATTGCAAAATCGACTTCCAGATAATCGTTGGGATCTCGAACAATTGATCCTTTTACAACATTACCTTTAACTTTCAATTCAGAAGTGTAACGAGACAACCCTTGGTCGGTTAACTCGGCTACAGTCACAAAATACATTGAAGTTTGGCTGATGCTTGTAGAAATCAAATACCCAATTGATCCCACAATCAAAAAAGCGCCCAGCGTGAACTTTATTTTTTTGGTCGTCATTAGTTTCCTAACCTCTTTATTTCTTGAGTTTAATTTGCCCTCTCCAAGGATTGTACTAATTTTACCATTGCTCATTAAAAAGTGTCAAAACAAATCCAACTCTCTCTAAGGTTCAATTTCGCAATTAGAGGGTTCGAAACTCTTCCTGATTAAATTCTCAAAATCCTAAAATATCAAAAAAAAACAAAGCAAAACCCCCTGTTTTTTTTATTGACAGGGTGTCAAATTGTGTTACGATGTGCCTAATAGTGTCGAAAAGTGTCAGATTTTACTGTTTAACCAATTTATCTGCCGAGTAATTTATGAACGGCTTTCTAGGAACATATTACGTCAATTTGGACGATAAAGGAAGGGCCAACATCCCTGCCAAATTTCGTGCCATCTTGGAAAAAGACAACAATCTCAACATGGTTGTCTGTGTAATGGACGATTTTTTAATCGTTTTCCCGCAAGAGGAATGGAAAGTCAATGAAGAGAAAATGAATAACCTTTCGGCCTTCGATACTGAGGATAGAAACCGACTAAGAGAATTTTATTCACGAGCGGACGAATGTGAAATGAAATCTGGAAAAGTTTTGGTTCCGTCAAGACTTAGAAAAATGTCCGACTTAAATAAAGAGATTGTTTTAGTAGGAATGTCCAGAACATTTGAAATTTGGTCAAAAGATCGTTGGGAAAAAGCAAATCCCGAGTTCGCCGAGAATTAAAACCATAAAGGGTTTTCTTATAAATCGCCCAAAAGATATGCATATAAACTTTAAAAACAATAGCTTAGAGCCTTTAAACCATGTCGAACTACCACCTTCCGGTGTTACCGGAAGAAACTCTCAAGTTTTTGGAGCCTTCTCAAATGGATTGGTTTGTAGATGGAACCTTGGGGGATGGGGGGCATGCCGAGCTGATATTAAAGAGTACGCCGTCGCATTGCAGGTTACTTGGAATAGATAGAGACCCTAATGCCCTAAAAAGGGCAGCAGAAAGACTATCTTTATATAAAGAAAGAATTTTACTAGTTCATGGAAACTTTAAAGACATCAAAGAGATTTTAATGAAAGAGCGAATCGAAAAAATAGACGGATTCCTGCTTGACCTCGGAGTGTCGTCGCCGCAACTGGATACCCCTGAGAGAGGTTTTAGCCTAAAAAATGACGGCCCTCTCGATATGAGAATGAATCCAGAAGATCCTAAGACAGCGGCAGATCTTTTAGTAGAAAGCTCTGATAAGGAATTGTATTCCATTATAAAAGAATACGGTGAAGAAAGATTTTCCAAACGGATCGTGCGGGCGATCCGCAAAGCGCAGGCAGACAATCCCTTGAAAACCACCTTTCAACTTGCTCGTATCGTTCGCGATGCGTCGCCTCAAGCTCATCACTTCCGAATTGATCCCTCTACCCGTACTTTCCAAGCCCTGCGCATTGCCGTCAACAACGAATTGGAGCCCCTAAGACAAGCTCTTAAGGATTTCCTTTTCGCTTTGAATAAAACAGGAAGGGCATTAGTGATCTCTTTTCATTCTCTGGAAGATAGGATCGTGAAACAAGTTTTTGCAGAGAAAGCAAAGGGTTGCGTATGTCCTCCCAAAATCCCTATTTGTATTTGTGGGGAAAAAAGTTCCTTGAAAATTCTTACCAAGAAACCCGTTCGACCGTCCCTCCTCGAAATTAAAAAAAATCCCCGTGCCTCCAGCGCAAAACTGAGGGCTGCCGTAAAGATCTATGCCTGATTCCTCGTCAAAAAAATCAGGTTTACGTAAGGGGATTTCTTTTAAGGAATTGAAGGTTGTTCTAGGGATTTCTTGTCTTTTTATGGTTGCCGCAATGATGTACGTGTGGACAGGAGTCAAGATGGTTCGCCTTTCTTACAATTATCAAGCGCTACGCACCGAACACATTCGGCTTTATAGGGAGAACCGCTTTGTAAAGCTTGAAAGAGAAAGTCTCCGGTCTCTTCCTCGAGTAGAAACGATCGCAAGAAAAGATTTAGGTATGAAAGACGCGAATCCGCAGCAAACTATCGCAGTTTTCATTAAGTAATAACCATGGCTAAAACCAAAAATAAAAAGTCCGCCAGCGGTCCTGGCGACAACTTTAAAAAAAGGTTGCTCCTAGCGGGAGGGATTTTATCTCTCTATGGCATTACCATTCTAGGAAAACTCTTCTACCTTCAAATTCTTCAACACGATGAACTGTGGTCTCAATCCGAAAAACAATATATTCGCAAAGTAAAAACCTCCAGAGAACGCGGAAAAATACTTGATCGTAATCTGGTCGATTTGGCCGCAAATGTTGAGGTCGACTCAGTCTACGTCAATCCTAGATCCATTGTCGACAAACAAAAAACAACTAGAACGCTTTCCAAAGTTTTGAACTTGAGTTATCGCAGTACCCTGAAAAAAGTTTCTTCAAAAAAGAAATTTGTTTGGATAAAGCGCAAATGCACCCTACGAGAATCGAAACAGTTAAAGCAATTAGCTTTACCTGGGATAGGATTTAAAACAGAAATCCAACGTTTTTACCCAAAAAGGCAGCTTGCGGCCGGAACTCTGGGTTTCGTGGGAATGGATAATCAAGGCTTGTCCGGCGTTGAACATTTTCACGACACACTCTTAAAAGGATTGAGCTCGTTCAAATCGGAAGGGAAAGACGCGCGAGGAAGATATTTTCGCGGTCCTAAACCAGATAAAATTCAACCTGATCGGAGTCCGGATCTTGTATTAACGCTTGACGAAGTTATTCAATATTACGTTGAGACTCAATTAGCTAAGGCTACAAAAAAATACCGCGCTAAAGGGGGGGTTGCCATAGTTATGGCTCCCAATACCGGAGAAATACTGGCTTTGGCGAGTCTTCCAACCTACAACCCCAACAATTACAGTGTCTCCGATCCGACCTCTTGGAAAAATATAGCAATCTCTTCGTCATTTGAGCCAGGATCAATTTTTAAACCAATTGTTGCCGCCGCGGCTATCGAAACAGAAGTTGCTTCTCCAGAAAAGATTTTCTTTTGTGAAAACGGTTCTTACCGTATTGGCAAAACCGAAATTGGCGAAGCGGCAGAACATAAATATGGATGGTTAAGCCTTACTAAGATTATTCAAAAATCCAGCAACATAGGAGTGATCAAAATCTCCGAAGAATTAGGTCCTTCCCATTATTACGATTATATACGGAAATTTGGTTTCGGTTCTAAATCTGGCATTGATCTTCCTGGAGAAGCTTCTGGACAATTACGTCCTTTAGACCAGTGGTCCAAGCTCTCTGCGGCATCTATATCGTTTGGTCATGAAATTGGCTCGACTCCCATTCAATTGGTTTCTGCGATTTCTGCAATCGCAAATGGGGGCAATCTAATGAAACCTTACGTCGCTAAAGCGGTAATACAGGACGGAGAAACTGTAAAAGAATTTGAGCCTCAATTAATTCGACGCGTCATATCGGAAAAAACAAGTCGCCAGATGGTAGAAATTTTAAAAACTGTAGTCAAGGAAGGAACGGGCAAAAAAGCCTCTTTACCAGGTTACGAAACAGCGGGGAAAACGGGTACCGCTCAGAAAATTGATCCAGAAACTCAATCTTACTCAAATTCTGCATATGTTTCTTCTTTTGTGGGATTTGCTCCAGCTGACGCTCCACGTATCGCAATAATAGTAATGATCGATGAGCCTGCAAGAGTTTACTGGGGAGGAGAAATTGCCGCCCCTGCATTTAGAGAAATTGCAAGACAAACTCTACGTTATTTAAACGTTCCTTCTAAAGAGGAACGCGTCGTTTATATAAAACACGCGTAATCAAAACTGTGATTCAAATTAATCTTATATCGCCATCCATTAAAAGGCTTAATAAATTGAATCCAAATTCTGTAAAGACATTAAACGAATTAATTGAGGGTTATCCTCCTATCAATATTTATGGCCCTAACGATCCGATCGTCGAATCAATTTGCTACGACTCAAGGAAGGTTGCGCTGGGTTCTTTATTTGTCGCTATTCGCGGCGCGCAGTCTAACGGAGAACAATTTATTGAACAAGCCATAGCCAACGGAGCGACAGTCATAGTATCTGAAAGCCCCTATTTATCAAGTCAAGCTTCAGATAACAAAAACATAACATACGTTCAAGTTGAAAGTTGTCGCGAAACGCTTTCTTTGATCGCTTCTAGATTTTACGGAGACCCTTCAAAAGAATTAAAGCTTTTTGGGATTACTGGAACCAACGGTAAAACAACGGTCGCTTACATTTTAGAATCGATTTTCCTAAATCTAGGAAAGTCGGTCGGAGTTATTGGAACGGTGAACTCGCGTTATTCCGGAAAAAATCAAGCGTCTTCAATGACTACGCCAGAATCTTTAGATTTAAATCGAACGTTATGCGAAATGGTTAAAAATAAAGTCGATCATTGTTTTCTTGAAGTTTCTTCTCATGCCTTGGCATTACAAAGAGTCGAGAACCTTCACTTTGAAACGATTTTGTTCACCAACCTAACTCGCGATCACTTGGATTTTCATCCAACATTTGAAGATTATAAAGAAACCAAAAAAAGCTTGTTCAAAAAATATCCTAAGGCAAAAGCCATAGTCAATATCGACGATCCTACAGGTCTTGAAATCGTAGCCGAAAATCTTTCTACCGATTTCTTAAAAATAGGCCTAAACGCTCAAGCCGATATTCGAGCGAAAAACATCCAATTGTCGCCAAAAGAAACTCGATGGACACTTCAAACTCCCTGGGGAAATCAAGCAATCCGCTCAAAGCTTTTGGGTCTTCATAATATATATAACCAATTGACTGCGGCGGCTGGAGCGCTTTCTCAAGAAGTACCGCTTGAAACCATTGCAATAGGGTTGAACTCGATTGACAAAGTGCCCGGACGTTTTGAGCCTGTTGAGAAAGGACAATCTTTCTCGGTAATCGTGGATTATGCGCATACAGACGACGCCTTAACTAACGTTTTACAAGCTTGTAAAGCGGTAACGGAAAACAAAATTATTTTAGTTTTTGGTTGCGGTGGCGATCGAGACCGAGGAAAACGGCCAAGAATGGGGCAAGCGGCTATAAATGGAGCGGACTATGTCATCGTCACTTCCGATAATCCCAGAACCGAGAACCCAGAAAAAATCATCGACGATATTTGTAAAGGTTTTCCAAATAACACTCAAGTAAACGCCGACCACATTCGAATTTCCGATAGACGCAAAGCGATAGAACGCGCCATCGAAATCGCGCAGCCAGGAGACCTCGTTCTAATCGCCGGCAAGGGCCACGAAAACTATCAGGTTTTAAGCTCCGAAACCATTCCGTTTGACGACCGTGAATTTGCCGCTAAAGCGCTAGAGAAGAGGTTGAATAGCGAATGAACTACTCTGGCAAACAAATACTAGAGGCGATTTCTGGAAACTGGATTTCTGGAGACAAGAATCAAATTTTTAACGGTGTCTCGATTGACTCTCGAACGGTTAAAACTGGGCAATTATTTGTTTGCATTCAAGGCGACCGCTTCGATGGCCACGATTTCATTTCAGAAGTTGCACAAAAAAACGTAGCGGGAATCGTTTTAAGCGATGAAACAAAAATATCGAGCGTCGACTCTTTTCCATTTTTTATAAAAGTCAAAGATACCTTGAAAGCTTTGCAAGGTTTGGCTGAATTTCATCGTTCTCAATTTGATCTTTCGGTTTTAGCTATTACGGGGACTAATGGTAAATCCACCACAAAAGAAATGACCGCCGCTGTCGCCAACAGTCAGTTCAAGGTTCTTAAAACTGAAGGGAACAAGAACAATCACATTGGTCTTCCTTTAACGCTGTTCAACTTGAATGCCGATCATGAAGTCGCCGTATTGGAAATGGGAATGAGCGCAAAAGGCGAAATAAAATTATTAGCCGAAATCGCAAAGCCTAAGGTCGGGATAATTACAAACATTTCAGAAGGTCATTTAGAAAGTTTACCGACAATCAAAGACGTTCAAGAAGCTAAAGGCGAGCTTTTCGAGTCTTTACAGAAAGAAGGCACCGCCATCATAAATGCGGACGACCCTTTAGTTTTAGAACTTTCACAATCGCTGCGGTCGAAGGTCGTCACCTACGGAATTAATAATTCAGCGGATATTCAAGCCGACAACGTGAAACAAAGAGGCAATGAAGGGTTCGACTTTACCCTTAGTTTCTTTAACGAAAAAACCCCTGTTTTTTTACCGTTTTTAGGCGCTTGCAACATTTCTAACGCTTTAGCCGCCATCGCAGCTGGCCACGTTTTAGGTTTAAGTTCTCAAACCATATTATCGGGATTGAAAAACTGCCAATTAATGCCTCAGCGCATGCAAACGCAGCAAAAAGGCGACATCACCATAATCAACGACGCTTACAACGCGAACCCTAAGTCGATGGAAGAGGCGCTCAACGCTTTATCCCAATACCAAACAAGCGGAAAAAAATTTTTTGTGATGGGCGATATGTTGGAGTTAGGAACTCGAGCAGAACAAGCCCATAAACAATTTGGAGAACAATTTTTAAATGGCTCGATAGATTCTCTTGTCACGGTAGGTCCTTTGTCGCAATTGGCCGCGCAAACTGCCAAAGATTCCGGGCTAGATGAAAACCGAGTTGCCAGTTTTAACGACAAAGAAGAAGCTGCGCAGTTTTTATTCAAAAAGCTTCAGTCGGACGATTGCATGCTTATTAAAGGATCGCGCGGAATGCAAATGGAACGAATTCTTGACAGTCTTTCAAAATTAATGAAGTGGCCAGCTTAAAAATATGTTTTACGAAATTTTTTATCCATTAAGCGCAGATTACTCGTTTTTAAACGTTTTTCGCTACATCACTTTTCGCGCCGCATATGCGGGGTTGACCGCTTTAGCGATTTGTTTACTACTAGGTCCAATCGTTATTCGAATGCTTAGAAAGTATCAGATTAAGGAAAAAATTCGAAAAGAAGGCCCCCAACAGCACATGATTAAATCTGGCACTCCAACAATGGGAGGACTTTTAATTCTATTGACGGCTCTTTTATCTGTCGGGCTTTGGTCGGACTTGTCTAATTCCTATATCTGGCTTGTTGCATTTGCCGGAATGGGATTCGGTTTGATTGGATTTATGGACGATCTCTTAAAACTAAAAACGGGAACGGGCTTAGCTGCGCGGGAAAAGTTCATCTATCAAACCGTCATTAGTTTGGCTATCGGATTTTACCTATTGTACATGGATCCAGGGCGCGAGGCTTATGCAACAAAACTTTACGTCCCATTCTTTAAAGATTTTCAGCCAGATCTTGGATCTGGATATTTGCTTCTAGTCGTTCTTACAATTGTTGGAACATCCAACGCCGTAAACCTTACAGACGGTTTAGATGGTTTAGCGATAGGTCCAGTCATCATTGCAACTTTAGCTTATACGGCAATCGTTTATGTCTGTGGTCATTTTAATTTCGCCGCTTATTTAAAAATCCAACATATCAAAGGAGCCGGCGAATTAGCGGTTTTTTGCTTGGCCATCGTCGGCGCTGGCCTGGGGTTTTTATGGTTTAACGCTTACCCCGCTCAAATGTTCATGGGAGATGTTGGGGCTCTATCTTTAGGAGGCGTTCTTGGAACTATAGCCGTCATCGTAAAACATGAATTGCTACTTTTCTTGGTGGGCGGAATCTTTGTCATTGAAGCCTTGTCAGTAATTTTTCAAGTGGGTTACTTCAAATATTCTGGCGGCAAACGAATTTTTAAAATGGCTCCTTTACATCATCATTTTGAACAATTGGGTTGGGAAGAACCAAAGGTCATCGTTCGGTTTTGGATCATAGCAGTCGTATTAGCCATGATCGGTCTGAGCACATTGAAATTGAGATGACAAATGCAACTTAAGGGAAAAAAAACAACGGTTATTGGTATGGGAATCACAGGCATTGAAACGGCAAATTTTTTGGCTCAACAAGGAGCGGAAGTCGACTTAATTGACAATCGTCTTAAAGAAGCTTTTTCAGATATCGTGTTGCCAATTAACCCGAATATAAAAACTATTTTTGGATCTTCCGTTCCTTCCAAAGATTCGGAACTAGTAATACTTAGCCCAGGAGTGGATATAGAGTCTCCTTTTTTACAGGACATCAAAAATCGAAAGACGCCAATCCTTGGAGAAATCGAATTAGCTTCGCAATTTAATCAAGCTCCGATAATTGCCATAACAGGCACAAACGGCAAAACCACAACCGTTACTTTAACGGGAGCTATTTTAGAAAACTCTGGAATCCCAGCCAGTGTTGGAGGAAATATTGGGACTCCTTTTATCTCTCAAGTAGATAAAGATTCTCCTGATTATCGAGTATTAGAAGTTAGTAGTTTTCAATTAGAAACAACGAACTTATTTCGCGCTCATATTGCTTGCGTTCTTAATGTAACTCCCGACCATCTTAATCGCCATAAGACCATCGAGGACTACTCTAAGGTTAAAGAGCGTATCTCTAAAAATCAAACCAATGACGACTATCTGGTTTTAAACGCCGACGACCCTTTTACAGCCGCTATGGCAAAAGGAAAATCTTCTAATATTTTATGGTTTAGCTTAAACCGCGAAGTCGATCAAGGAGCTTGGATTGACAATGAGAGCATTTTATATCGCATAGGGAATCGGGAAGGCAAAGTTTGCAACCTAAAAGATTTAAACGTCTCGCTTAGATTACAAGCGGAAAATGCTCTTGCCGCCCTCTTATTGTCCTATTTAGCGGGAGCTAATCTTTCTGCAATTCAAAATACTTTTAGCAAGTTTCCCGGCCTACAACATCGTCTTGAAAGAGTCGCCACCAAAGGAGGAGTCGATTTTGTTAACGATTCCAAAGGCACCAATGTCGGCTCAATGCAAAAAGCCATAAATAGCTTTTCTCAACCCATTGTTTTGATTGTAGGCGGTCAAGACAAAGGCGGAGATTTTTCAGCTTTAAAAGTTTTGATGAAAGAAAAAGTAAAAAATTTGATTTTGATCGGCGAAGCAAAACAAAAAATCAAACAATCGCTTAATGGAATACCGCCAAAAGAAGAGGCGGACACCTTGGAACAGGCAATACAAATTGCCATTAAATATGCGACTCCTGGAGACGTGGTTTTATTTTCACCCGGATGCGCAAGTTTCGACATGTTTAAAAATTATGAAGACCGTGGAAATCAGTTCAAAAAAATTGTCAACGATTTGCAATAGCTCATCGCTCTCATAATACGGAGAAAAATACCGAAGTGAATTTCTTGAGCGAAAAAAACGAAGCAAAAGAAGGTTGCGATCCAATTTTGTGCATAGCAATTCTGTCGCTATTGCTGGTCGGCCTAGTCATGGTTTATAGCTCTAGCGCCGTTTATGCGCTGGAAGAATATGGAGACCCCTACTTCTTTTTAAAACGTCAAGCCATGTGGCTAATTATTGGCGGCGCAATCTTATTTTATGTGAGTTCGTTTAATTATAAAAATTTAGAAAAATTAGCCTATCCAACAATGGCCATTACATTTTTACTCTTACTCCTTGTCATGATTCCCCAGTTGAGCAAGGAAGTAGGAGGGGCAAGGCGATGGCTTTCGATAGGAGGAATAAATTTTCAACCGTCAGAACTCGCCAAATTTGCTTTAGCCGTTTTCATCGCTAAATCATTAGTCAAACGCGAAAACAGACTCTCTGACTTTATGTATGGTTATCTTCCAAAGTTAATAGTTTTGGGATTTTTCTTTCTACCAATTTTAAATCAGCCCGACTTTGGAACCGCAATGATAATTGGGGTTGTTTCATTTTTGATGTTTTTCGTCGGAGGAGTTCGGCCAAAGTTTTTGTTCTATTCATGTCTAACATTATTGCCGTTTCTGTTTTCGGCCTTAATGGGCGCCGAATACAGAAGACGAAGAATTTTCGCTTTTCTCGATCCATGGCAAGACCCTTCTGATGGAGGATTTCAAGCGATTCAATCTTTTTACGCATTTGGAAGAGGCGGTTTTTTTGGAGAAGGGCTAGGCAAAAGCTCGCAGAAACTTTTTTATCTTCCCGAAGCTCATACAGATTTCATATTCGCCATTATTGGGGAAGAGCTAGGACTATTAGGCGCTGGAGCGATTGTCGCTTTATTTGGCGTTTTATTATGGAGAGGATTTCGAACCGCATTAAAAGTAAAAGACACTTTTGGGTCAAATCTCGCCATTGGTTTAACAATATTAATCGTTTTTCAAGCATTCACAAACATGAGTGTTGCCGTGGGATTACTTCCAACCAAAGGCCTAACATTGCCTTTTATCAGTATGGGAGGATCCTCGCTTTTAGTAACAATGTTATGCGCAGGTGTATTGCTAAACATATCGGAACAGGCTGCAAAAACACGGTAGTAAATTATGCCTCTTAAGATTGTTATCGCGGGAGGCGGAACCGGCGGTCATATTTATCCTGGAATTGCATTAGCAAAGGAATTTATGAAACACGACAACGAAATTGAAATCACTTTCGTAGGCTCTAATCAAGGTCTTGAGTCTAAGGTCGTTCCTAGAGAAGGATTCGATTTTCATCCTATTTTGGCAGGCGGCCTTGTTGGTAAAAAAGGAATTCAACGATGGAGTTCTTGGTTGAAACTGCCAGTCAGCATTGGTCAGTCTTTGTGTTTCTTAATTCGTAAACAACCTAACCTGGTTGTAGGGGTTGGAGGCTATGCCTCCGGTCCATTAGCGCTTTCTGCTGGCTTGCTTCGAATTCCTTTAGTTATTCACGAACAAAACGCAATTCCTGGGATTACAAACAAGTGGCTAGGTAAAATTGCGGATAAAATCGCCGTTTCTTTCAAGCAATCGGCCCAATATTTTGCCTCAGATAAAGTCGTTGAAACCGGAAATATGATTCGAGAAGAAATTGGATCATTATCAGATCTTCGATATAACAAATCGGGAAATAAATTTTGCGTTTTAATTTTTGGCGGAAGCCAAGGGGCGCAATCAATTAATAGAGCAATTTTAGAGGCCCTACCCCTTTTAAGAAATCAAAAAGATTCAATACATTTCATTCATCAAACTGGAAGCAAAGATATTGAGTTTGTTAAAGAAACTTATTCTGAGCATGGCTTTTCGGCAGACGTAGAACCTTTTTTTTACGACATGGCCGAACAGTATCGCAAAGCGTCCTTAGTTATTTGCCGTGCCGGAGCTACATCAATCGCCGAAATCACTGCGGCAGGAAAAGTTTCAATTTTAATTCCATTTCCACATGCGGCTCATAATCACCAAGAAAAAAACGCCGAAGTATTAAACGCCGAAGAAGCGGCAAACGTTATTTATGATCGAGATTTGACGGGAGAAAAAATAGCCGATGCGATATCCGATGGAATAGCGTCGCCCGAAAAACTCAAAGAAATGGAAGCTAATAGTTTTCGCTTAGGCAATACAGACGCGGCCCAAAAAGTCCGCGAACTGTGTCTTAACCTTTTAAATGAAACCAACGAATTGAAGGCTCGCGGTTTATAACGACCTAAAATTTATGACTCGAAATGTTTTTAGGAAAAACTCAAAAAATTCACTTTATAGGAATCGGAGGTTCCGGAATGAGCGGCATTGCCGAAGTTCTGATTAATCTAGGTTATCAAGTTTCCGGTTCCGATCAATCTCAATCAAGGGCGACGGAACGCTTGGAAAAAATTGGGGCAAAAATAAGCTATTCGCATGCCAAGGAAAACGCGTGTGCCGCTCATGTTGTTGTCGTTTCTAGCGCCATCAAACCGGATAACCCCGAACTGGTATCTGCAAAAAACGAATTGATTCCAGTCATTCCTCGCGCCGAGATGCTAGCCGAACTCATGCGCATGAAATATGGAATTGCCGTTGCCGGAACTCACGGAAAAACCACAACGACGTCGTTAATAGCCTCAGTGCTTGCGGCAGGCAAACTCGATCCTACGGTCGTAAATGGAGGACGAATCAAAAGTTTTGATAGCCATGCAAAGCTTGGGCAAAGCCAATTACTAGTCGCGGAAGCGGACGAAAGCGACGGGTCCTTTTTGAAACTATCTCCAAGCGTTGCCGTAGTCACTACATTAGACGAAGAACATTTAGATCACTATAAAACATTTGACGCTTTAAAAGAGGCTTTTCTCACTTTTCTTAATCGAATCCCTTTTTTTGGCGCCGCGATTATCTGTTTAGACGAACCAAATATTCAATCGCTTATTCCTAAATTAGAAAAACGTTACATCACTTATGGGCTCAACAACCAAGCAGATTTTCACGCAAAAAATATTAGGAATAACGGATTAAATACAACGTTTGAAGTTTGGATTCAAAACGAAACGTTTTTAGGAGAAATCACGTCCAACTTACCCGGCGAACACAATATTCGAAATACTTTAGCCGCTATAGCGACCGGAATGGAACTTGAGCTCGATTTCGAAACCGCCAAAAAAGCAATCGAAGGATTTACTGGAGTGCAAAGACGATTTGAAATTCTAGGTCAATCGGACTCTTTAACATTAATCGACGATTATGGCCATCATCCAGCCGAGATTTCCGCAACGCTTAAAGCCGCGCGAGAAGCTTGGCCCGAGCAAAGAATTTTGGTTGTCTTTCAACCTCATCGATATTCGCGTACGGCCCATTTAATGGAACAGTTTTGGTCCGCATTTTACCATGCGGATTGTTTAATAGTAACCGATATTTATCCCGCTGGAGAGTCTCCCATAGAAGGAATTGATGCGAGTCGAATTGCCGAAGGCGTGAAAAATTACGGTCACAAGCATGTGGAGTATTTGGAGAGTTTTGAAGAAATTTCTTCCAATTTGGAAAGCATCATCGAATCGGGAGACATCCTAGTTACCTTAGGCGCGGGAGATATTGGAGAATTTAGTCGTACATTAGCCTCCAAACTATTTCCTTTGTCCCAACAACCGGATTAGGAAAATTTTATGCAGGTATCATGGAAACAAAGACTCATTCGTTACGCTCACGCCAAAGACCAATCAAAGGCGTTGGTCAGAACCCGTTGGGATTTTCCAAAAACCGTCCTCGGCCATAGGATAATTTTGAGGGAAAGCATGAACTCGAATTTAGATTGGTTACAAAAATTAAAAGGCGATGTTCTTCGCGATGAAATGCTTTGCTCGCATACGTCTTTAAGAATTGGCGGTCCGGCAGACGTTTTTATTTATCCCAAGGACGTTAACGATCTAAAAATCATTTTTAAAAATGCAGGAACGCATCCAATATTCCTACTAGGCGAGGGAACTAATTTACTAGTAAGCGATTCAGGGATTAGAGGCATTGTTGTTTCCTTAAAAGACAATTTTCGATCCGTTCACGAAATAGAATTGCCTTCAGAAACAAAAGAAAATCAAACCGTCTTGGTTAAAGCGGAAGCGGGCGTAAAAACTTCCTATTTAGCAAAAAGAACAGCGCGTCTTGGTTTAACCGGATTGGAAGAACTCGCGGGAATTCCTGGTTCGATAGGAGGATCTCTCCATATGAACGCCGGAGCTGAAGGAAAAGAAATAGGTTCCTTGGTCAAACAAGTAACTCTATTAACTCCTGATGGAGATCTCAAGACAATCTCAAAAGAAGACATCAAATTTGGATATCGATCCGCTATCTATCCTTTTCCTGTAGGAGTTATTGTCGAGGTTCAACTTGAATTAACCAAAGACAATCCTGTCGTTATCCAAAACAAGATTTCCGGTTACTTGGATAGACGAAAAAATACGCAACCTCTTAATTTGCCGAATTCGGGTTCCGTTTTTAAAAATCCAACTGGCACAAAAGCGGGAAAATTAATCGATGAAGCGGGACTAAGAGGATATTCAATTGGAGACGCTGGTATTTCCTTAAAACACGCAAATTTTATTGTGAACAAAGGAAATGCAAAAGCGCGAGACGTTTTAAAACTTATAAAACTAGTTCAAAAAGAAGTTAAAGAACATTCAGGTTACGAATTAGAAAAGGAAATTATTTTTGCGGGGATATAAAAAGTTTTTTTATCTTGAGGTCGCCATTCCTCAAGACCAAAGGGTCCGTTTAGGTTGCCCCTCCTTCCTTCCTCGGTCTAGTTTTTTAGACCGAGGGGCGGACCTTTTCTTTTTTTGCAAGAGCTCAACCAAAGGTAAGAAAAATGGATTTTATTTTTGATAAATCGCGATTTGAAATTTTGGAGCGAAATCTCAGACTTGAAAATAGTAAAACTAACAATGAGGAAAATTCGTTGCCTCATTTAGTTTCTTATTCAATCAATTCAGATGCAAAGTTTTCAATCTCGGTCACAAAAGAAGGTTTTTTCTTTGGAAACGTTGAGAAGTAAAAAAATCGCCGTGCTCATGGGCGGACTTTCTTCCGAAAGAGAAATTTCTTTGCAAACAGGAAATGCCGTTTTAAAAGCTCTTAAGAATAAAGGTTTGAACGCTGTGGATATTGACATAGATAAAAATGCGGCAGAATCAATAAAAAAGGCCAATCCCGATATCGCATTTATCGCTCTCCATGGAACTTTTGGGGAAGACGGAGCTATTCAGGGAATTTTGGAATATGCCGGTATCCCTTATACAGGAGCAGGCGTTTTAGGTAGCTCCATCGCCTATGACAAATTAATCTCAAAAACTATTTTAGTGCACAATAAAATTCCAACGCCAGAATATATAGTTATAGAAAAACACAATATCGATTCGCATCGTAAGCCGCCATTCATTCCCTGTGTGGTCAAACCTCCAAATCAAGGCTCAAGCATTGGAGTTGGGATTGTAAAAGAATTAGATCATTGGAAACCCGCATTGAATGAAGCATTCAAGTACTCGGATGAAATTCTCGTGGAACGCTTTATTGACGGAAAATTACTAGCTATCGGAGTCAAACCAGGAAAATCTCTTCCCATCGTGCATATCGAACCAAAATCAGGTTTTTACGATTACGAATCAAAATATACTGCCGGTAAAACAGAATATCATTGCCCTGCGGACCTGGGAGAGGAAACCACACAAAAATGTAATAAAGTTTCTATAGACGCCTATCGCGCCTTAAAAGCTAGAGGCATTGCTAGAGTGGACGCAATATTAGACGATAAAGGCTCTCCATATGTACTAGAACTGAATACAATTCCTGGGATGACCCCAACTAGTTTATTGCCCATGGCGGCTAAAAAAGACGGTATCGATTTCGACGATTTAGTTCTAGAAATTATTTCTACCTCTCAATTAGATAATCAAGGCAATCAATCATGAATTACGTAATCGCCGAACAAAAAGATCTTATCTTAGGGTTAAAGCAAAATGTAAAACAAGGTTCTTATCCGAAAAAGAAACGAACCCCACTAGCCAAACCCAAAAGAAAAAAAACAAAACCTATCATAGAAAACAGTTTAAAAAAATCGACTATTCAAGTTGCATTCGAATCGATATTAATAGCCGCTTTTTGCTTTGTGGTTTTTCAAGGTTATATTTTTCTTTCAAGATCTCCAAACCTTAGAATTTCCCATATTACCATCGATGGGAACCAATATATGTCTGAAGCTAAAATTCTTGATTGGGCAGGACCGCTTGTTGGACAAAGCATATTAAAGTTGGAGTTACCCCAATTAGTCGAACGACTTTATCAGCATCCTTGGACATTAGAAGCGTCGGCGGAACGAATTCTTCCCGACACTCTTCGTATATCTATTGTAGAACGACAACCTTTCGCCAAAGCGATATTGGATAAGCCTTACATAATAGATCGTTTTGGAGTGTTATTGGAAGAAACTAATAAAGGCTACGATTCATTGCCAATCATTGGCGGTTTAACCGCGCACAACCCAAGACCCGGAAGTTCCGTAGAGGGAAGGTATTTAGCGTCGGGGCTCAAAGCCATGCACTACATCAATCGGCTAGATTTTTTTAAAAATAATCCAGTGAACTCGATTAATTTTTTGAATCCAGGAATAGCCCGTTACGTCAGTAAAGACAAAATGTTTGAGATTAAAATGAATCTTCAAGAAACAGAAAAAAGTTTTGAAAATTTAAAAGTTGTTTTGCAATTACTTTCAGAAGAGGACTCAAAATCCTGTTCAATTAACTTAACGTTTAAAGATAAAGCCGTGGTTCGGCAATTAGACAAACCTATAAGAGAGATTTTTCACAGCTCATAACCCAGGGGAATCGACCCAATGTCCAAAAAAACCGATTTTTTGGTTGGCCTAGATATCGGAACAACAAAAATCTGCTGCATTATAGGGGAAATAACCTCTAATGGCGGCATAGATATCATTGGTCTCGGCCAGCATCCTTCAACCGGCCTTAGAAAGGGCGTAGTAGTCAATATCGACAGCACCGTAGAATCGATCAAAAGCGCGGTAGAAGAAGCTGAGTTGATGGCCGGATGCGAAATCGAATCCGCTTTTGTAGGAATTGCGGGAGGCCATATCAAAAGCATGAACAGCCACGGTATCATCGCGGTAAAAAATAAAGAAGTCACAGAGCAAGATGTCAGTCGAGTTATAGAAGCGGCTAAGGCAATCGCCATTCCAATGGATCGCGAGGTTTTGCACGTTCTGCCGCAAGAATTTATCATCGACAACCAAGACGGAATCAAAACTCCATTAGGAATGGCAGGGGTTCGTCTTGAAGCAAAAGTGCATATTGTTACTGCCGCAGTCACTTCCGCTCAAAATATTGTCAAATGCGTCAATAAAGCTGGAATCGGAGTTCAAGACATCGTACTCGAACAATTAGCTTCGAGCGAGTCGGTTCTTTCCAACGACGAAAAGGAATTGGGAGTCGCGCTAATTGATATTGGAGGCGGAACCTCGGACGTCGCTTTATTTTATCAGGGAGCTATCAAACACACTTCTGTATTGGCAATTGCCGGGGCTCAAATGACAAACGATATCGCTATCGGTTTAAGAACGCCTAACAACGAAGCGGAAAAAATTAAACATATGTACGGTTGCGCGTGCCCTGGATTGGTTAAAGAAGACGAAATGATTGAGATCATAAATGTCGGTGGACGCGCCCCTCAACATGTTTCTCGC
This sequence comes from uncultured Nitrospinota bacterium, assembly GCA_964570665.1. Lineage (GTDB taxonomy): Bacteria > Nitrospinota > Nitrospinia > Nitrospinales > JAJDAT01 > JAJDAT01. Next base: position 355,343 of record CAZMZH010000001.1, read on the forward strand.
AAAATTTTAAGCGAAATCGTCGAAGCCCGAGCAAAAGAAATGTTTGAGATTATGAACAATGAAATCGAGCTTTCAGGCTTTCACGACTTATTGTCTTCTGGAATTGTATTGACCGGAGGAGTCTCTTGTATGGAAGGGCTATCCGAACAAGCCGAAAGAGTTTTTCAAGTACCGGTTAGAGTGGGTATTCCTCAAGGACTTGGAGGTTTGATTGATGTCGTCAACAATCCACGTTACGCCACTAGCGCCGGATTAATTCTTTATGGTTTGAAAAGCTTTAAAGCCGGCAGCGCTCGCGAACTTAAAGGAAGAAATTTATTCGAAAAAATTCTAACGAGAATGAAAGATTGGGTAGAGGAATTCTTTTAGAAATTTGGAGAGCAACTCTCTCCAAGGTTTACTAAAACCTCTAAAAACTTTATGAAAAAAACGTTTATTCAACAGCGGTTTGTTTCAAACAACCGTAAATTAATTTCTTATATATGGCTAAGTATTAACAGTATGTATTTATTAATGAGGAGGGAACCATGGCTTTAATCGAATTTGATAATGTCAGCGAATATTCAGCTTGCATTAAAGTGTTTGGAGTGGGAGGCGGAGGCACTAATGCCGTTAATTCCATGATCAACTCCAGCATAATGGGAGTGGAATTCATCGTTGCCAACACGGATCTTCAATCTCTTGAAATGTCTAACTGCCCTTTTAAGATTCAAATTGGAGGAGCGCTTACTAAAGGACTTGGAGCTGGCTCTAATCCAGATGTGGGTAAAAAAGCGGCGGAAGAAAACGAAGATCAAATCCGTGAAATGCTCAATGGAGCCGATATGGTTTTCATAACTGCGGGCATGGGTGGAGGTACAGGTACCGGAGCTGCGCCGGTAGTTGCAAAAGCCGCAAAAGAATCCGGCGCTTTAACCGTTGGAGTGGTTACGCGACCCTTCTCTTTTGAAGGTAAACGTAGACAAAAACAAGCGGAAGAAGGAATTCAAGCGTTGAAAGAGGCTGTTGACACTCTCATCGTTATTCCCAATCAAAAACTTTTAAGTTTTATCGGAAAACAAACCTCTTTTACTTCCGCTTTTTCTGCAGTAGACGACGTATTACGACAAGCGGTTTCAAGTATTTCAGATTTGATCGTGATTCCAGGATTGATCAATCTTGACTTTGCAGACGTTAGCGCAATCATGTCTAAAATGGGTAAAGCTCTCATGGGGTCAGGAACGGCAACAGGTGAAAACCGAGCTATTGACGCCGCTCAAAAAGCAATTTCTAGCCCATTATTAGACGACTCTTCGGTAGACGGAGCGCGTGGACTTTTGATTAATGTAACTGGCGGATCAGACTTAACTTTACATGAAGTCAGCGAAGCGGCCGAGTTGATTCAAGCAAGCGCGCATGACGACGCTCATATTATTTTTGGCGCCGTTATTGACAACAACTTGGATAATGAAATGCGCGTTACCGTTATAGCCACAGGTTACGAAGAAGTAATTGAAATTCCAGCAGAACAACCCAAGGCTGTGGTCCATCAATTAATGGATCATAAGGAAAAGAAAATCGAAACTGAACCGCAAAAAGAAGATCCCAAACAATCGGCAGAATCTCTAAAGAACTTAGCAAATTCTATTAAAGGGGATCATGCCGTAAATTCTTCTTATACGACTTCAGTCGACTTCGACATTCCTACCTTTTTGCGTAAACACGCCGATTAGGCGTTTTATATAAAGCGGCACATTCACAACCCCGGTCTTACCGGGGTTGTGGCCGCAATTTCTTATTACATTCACAAAATAAAAACTCTTACTCGTTCAACCCCCAATCATAGTCCAAATATTTTGTTTTTAGCTTTCCGCTTTTCAAGGTTGACATATATCTAGAGTCAGCATACTTAGTCAAGTATGGAACCACCCCGCCTTTTGATTCAAAATCTTCTTCAAACCATTTAAATATGGAAGATAAATAAAGCTTATTATCGCCTGAGTCAATTTTTAAACCTTTTCCTGAATTAGTTAAAAATTTTGTTAGTTGATCGTCCAACTGGGCGTCAAGCTTCTCTCCAACATAGGCCTCCGGTCGTAGGTCCGGACAACTTACCGAAGCGCAAACAATAGCTACATGAATTCTAGGCTCTCCCATTTTTCTTAATATTTCATGCTCAATATCATTTAAGGTTCTGATTTTGCCGGCAACGATGCCAACCTCTTTCTTCCAAACAGACTTAAATAAACTTCCAGCGTCTTTTATACTTTTAACAGGATAGTTATCCAACACCATCTTCACCGCCATAACGTTATAAACATTGATCCAAAATGCAAGTTTATCGTTTTTGGTCTTTAAATCGGAAAGATTAAAGCTTTTTAGGTCTCCGATTAATTTTTCATATGCGGGATCATTTTTTATACTTTTATAATTTACAGCGTTTAATTTGACTCCAGAAATCACTTTAGGTTTTACATTTTTTTTCAACAACCCGTTCCAATCCAAAAAATCAAACGCTAAGGCAGGAGAAGTAAAAAAAATTAAACAACCTATAGTTAAGATTAAATTAACAACTAATCGCCGGATGCTTTTTTGTTTTTTTCCAAAAAACTTTTTAACTCTAAACGTCAACATTATAGACTCCTATTTAAAACCTATATCCGTTCCCATTTTTTCTTTTGTCGAAGATCTTTTCTAAACCTTACATTTCCTCATCTACAACGCTTAATTTATTTTAACGGATTTTAGTATTTTATCGATTAACGATAATCGAAAATTTTTGCGCTAATAAATACCTAACGAAAATACTCTTTGCGGTTTAGCGGATTTCATATACAATTTTTATCCTACGATTAAAAGATACTCCAATTAATTTATTCGATATTTCAAACTTTCATGAAAGATCCCAAAAATTTTCTTTACGTCTCAGACCTAGACGGTACCTTATTAACGCCCGATAGCTTCCTTCCAATTGAAGCAATTAATCGTCTCAATCGACTATTAGAAAAGGGTTTACGGTTTACCATAGCAACCGCCCGGAACTACGATTCGGTTCGTCCCATATTAAAAGAACTAAATTTAACCATACCTGTCATTTTGTTTAACGGGGTTTATCTGACTGATTTCCAGACAGGAGAAAATCTTGTAACCTCTCGACATCTACCTAAAACAGCGGTTATAGATATTATAAACGGGGCAAACAAGAAAAATCTCGATCCTTTTGTCTATACCTTCGATACAACCCACACCGTTTATTACAGAAACATCACCAATCCAGGTTCTCAAAATTACGTCGACTATATAAATAAAATTAGTAATGAAAGTCGGCTAAAATATATCGACAGTTACGAATTCCTTGCAGATTTAACTATACCTGGCCTTTTATTCATCGACACCTATTCAAAACTAGCCCCATTGCACGAAAAGATACAAAATTTAAAAAACGCCACTCTTAACGTTTATTTTGCTGAAGATATCGCTGTTAGAGGCCATTATTGGCTTCAAATCTTCGACGGTAAAGCTAACAAGGGAAATATGTTAAAAAATCTGGCGCAAAAATTAAATACACCGCTTGAAGATACTGTCGTTTTTGGAGATTATCTAAACGATCTAGAAATGTTCGCAATTTCTGGAAAGTCAATCGCAATGGGTAACGCTTTAAAAGAAGTCAAACGATCTGCGGATATGATAATTGGAAACAACTCCGATTTAGCGGTTATCAATTATCTTGAAGAAATTGGATTTTAATTGCCTACCAACACCTCCAATAAAAATTTCGACGCTCTGAATAAAAAAAACAAGCTAATATAGAGGATTTTGATTTATCTCAATTGAAACAATCGTGCAACAAAACAACCTTTTGCTTGATTTTCCAACCTCTTGAGTTAGATTAGTTAAAAGACATACTATTCGATGTAAATCTAATAGATTTAAATTTCCTATTTTATAAAACAAATATTGTTTGCAGGCTAAAAAAATTTTGTTTTCGACATCTGTACATTCAAAAATCAAACAGGTTTCATTTTATCTTTTTGCCTTTCTATTTATTTTTGCCCAGACTTCTTTGGCTCAAGATTCTTCTTCCACTCAACCCCCGGCTAATACTGAAATAGACGACGAGTTGGACGCATTGATTGCCATGGAACCCGATGAACTTCTCACGGTTGTAGTCGCTTCTAAAAGAAAAGAGAATTGGAAAAAAGCTCCTGGGGTAGTCACAGTAGTAACAAAAAAAGATATTCAGAGTTATGGCGCCAATAATTTACAAGATGTTTTGATTCGTCTTCCCAATATCTATACTTTTGGCAACACCTTTTTTAGAGACAATGTTGTCTCCATTCGCGGACAATCGTTGGCTAATTCAGACAATCACGTATTAATTTTATTAAACGGCAGACCCGTTAGAGAAAGTCATGTTGGCGGGGTTAATACGCCTGTTTATCGAGGAATTCCTTTAGAAAGCATTGAACGTCTGGAAGTAATTCGCGGACCAGGCTCGGTATTATATGGAACTAATGCATTTTCAGGGGTGATAAATATCATCACTCTCAATCCGAAAGATATGCCAGAAAATGAAATTACTGGAGGCTGGGGATCGGACAACACTGGATTGGTTTCTGGTAATTACAGTGGCAAATGGGACGATTTCAACTTTCTTTTATCAGGAAGATTTTTTGATAGCGGTGGTTGGGGATTTCATGCCATCGACAGAACGGGTCGAGCCGATTCAACAGATTTGGCAGAAAAAACTTATGGTGTATTTACGCAAGCCAACTACAAAGAACTCCAGTTTATGGGATTTACCGGGAATATTACCGACACAACGATTTCATCTATGCCTAGCTCCATTGCGACTAACGAAGGCTTAGAAGCGCGTAGAGATTTTTCAGACGTTCAATGGGCTCATGATTGGACGGCCAATTGGAATAGTAAACTTAACTTTACATACAATGGTTTTAACCAACAAAATAATTCTCAAGCGAGTAAACCCGAGTTTGATTACCAGGATTATCTTTTTGAACCCTCGATTAACGGTCGTTTTCTGGAAAAATTTAACCTTCAAACTGGAGCTATTTACCAAAGAATTAACGGCACATTAAACAGCGGGGCTACCGACTATTCTAACGACCGTTTCAACTTTTATATGCAAATGGATTATTCTCCCTGGGACTCTCTCAAATTAATTGGCGGCTTCCAAATTAACAAACCTGAAGGAGTCGATTTTAACGTTTCTCCCAGATTTGGCGCTCTCGCTAATTTCAACAAAAATTGGGGGGTAAAAATTCTCTTCGGTCAGGCGTTTCGTTCGGCTTTTGCAGCGGAGCAAGCGATAGACATTGCAACCCTTAAAGGGAATCCCGATCTAAACCCGGAAACAATTGAAACTTTTGACGCCCAAATCTTTTACACTTCGGCAAAGTTTTATACAGCGCTTACCTATTACCAAAGCAATCAACAAAATACAGTTGTAAGAGTGAGAGGCTCTGACGGCATTACTAATTTTTTTAATGGCGACGAAGTTGACTATGAAGGTATTGAGTGGGAAGGCAAGATTCAACTTCCAATGAATCTAGAATTTACCGGTTCTTTAACCTACCAAACTAATGAAGACGCAGATAGAGTTCAAGATGTGGGCTTAGTTCCAAACCTCATGGCAAAGCAAGGAATATCATTTTCGCCTGAAGGGTATTCATTAGGATTGTTCCACAGCTATTTTGGAGATGCGGCAAGATTTCAAGATGTTCCTGAAATCAACCCACCAGCAGAAGCCTACAGCTTATTAACTTTTAAAGGCTCTATGGATTTAAATCCTTGGCTTCCTACAAGTTCCCCAGACATTTCTGCAAACCTTTTCATCGACAATTTATTGGATGAAGATATTAATTTTGTTGCTGTCGGCTCGAGTACCGTAAATACCCTTCCATTACATCGTGGACTTTCCGCATATGGGACAATAACCATTAAGTATTGATTCCCAAGTATTTTAAATTCAATATTTTTGTTATTTTACCAAAGGATATAAGGCCTCTTGACTAAACCTTGAAAATATATCCCCTCATCCAACCGCTTATTTTTCTCAAATCTGAAGCTCAAAAATCTATTTCCAATCTAACCTCAAAATATATTTGAAACGGCCTTTGATCGTTTACAGCTGTTTTCAGGCACTAAATATTAATTATAAGGACTAAAAAAAATCGACGAATCTAGATTTCCCTTGCCAATAGGCTTTCATTCACAATGAAAATAATTTCAATATTGAGAAAAATTAAAAATCATTGCTATTCCCAAAAATCTTTAAATTCGCCCGTTTAATTTCTCTATTAAATTGTTTCTCTAGCTCGACGAATTTTTGAATTTAAATAGATATTTTTTCATTTAAGCGCTTAAAACTTTTAAACTGGCGCTATAATTTAGAAATTATCATTACGTCCATATAACAGGAGTTTCTTATGTCAGACGAAGAAGCCCAAAAAGATTCGAAAGAAGTTCCGGCCCCCGCAAAAAAACGTCCGCCTATTAAACCGCGGAAAAAGTTTGTGGCTAAGAAGCAGGTATTTAAATCGGATAAACCCATGGAACATAGGGTGCGTCATATCCGGTTATCTTCCTTGGAAGCGGCTCAACTCATTCGACAAACGATGGTTGATTTCCAAAAGGAATTAGCTGCGCAACCCATGGTAGACGTAGACAAAGAAATTATGGACCTGGAAAAAACTGAAAAGTTTTTTGGGAGACTCGCTAAAAAATATAGCGCATGTCCTTCTCGTGCTTCCGGCGGAGACTTAGGCTGGATACATAAACCAGAAGAAATCGCCGACGCTGGCATTAAAACCGTAGAAAAATCAGATTTCATGGAGTTTCTTCCACAATACGAGAAAAGCTTAACCAAAGAACTCGTTGAGGGGGTTATGGCCTGCGGAAACCAAAAAATACCAGAACCCATTGAAACTCCCGCAGGTTTTCACGTAGTACTTATTTGTGAGTCGCGTTTTTTCAAAGCTATAATTGAGAATAAACAAGGTAGGGATCTAATGGACGATGTCCATAAAAATGCTTTTCATGCTAAGCCAAAAGTCTGGGAAGAAAAATTTGGTCCAAATTAAACTTACCATTGATCTTTCGACCACGCTCTTTAAGAGCTGGTCGAAAGTCTAATACTCCCGCCGCTTAAAAAACCATTTCAAACCGTTTTTCTCCCTACAGCCCAAATATCATTACTAAAAAGATAATTAAACGGTGGGAACAAAGATAACGGGTAGGCATGACAAAGTATTTGCCGCGCAGTTTCCAGCATTTTCATTGCGGCGGAATCTTTTTGGGCAGGGATTACATATTCGCTACCCAGCCACATTTTCACTTTAAAATCCGCCTTTTTAAAATACTTTTTTAAAGAAATGATCGTTTGCTCGTTTATATGAACCTTAAGATCCGTCTCCGTCCTAATAGGTCGCGTCAATAAATTTTGTCGAAACAAAGCGTTAGCCGCAATATTGATAGGGCGTTCCCACAATGGATATCCAAAGTCGTTGTACCATCGGTTCGGGGAAGTATGAACGATTAACGACCCATTGGGTTTCAAAACCCGAAAACATTCTGCAAAACATTCAAACAATTGTTGCGGATATAAATGCTCGACAATATCCAACATATAAATAGAATCAAACTGTTCGTCTGGAAAATCTAAAGCGGTCGCGTCAGACTGAACAATAGATATCCGCGACGAAATCCCCTCTTCCAATTTATTCATCGTTTCGCGCGCGATTTCTACGGCATCCTTAGAATAATCGACCCCCACAACGTTTGCCCCGCTTTTGGCAAGAGCAATCGTTAAATCTCCCCTACCACAGCCAATATCTAAAACCTTTTGACCTTCTTTCAAAGCTCCCGCTTTAATCGCTCTTAAAAATTTAGGAGCTATCTCGCCTTTATAAAAATAATTGGCTCCGTCTGTTTGCTCAAAGTAAGCCTTGTCGTATAATTTAGAATCTACGTTTAAATTTTCGCTCAAAGGATGCCTCGTTAGTTTTAATTTGATCCATACGGATTATAAAAGAACCTCCTAAATTGGTCTATAAAGATTTTTCCTTAATTCGAGATAACTCATGAATATTTTAATAGTGATTCCAAAAAACCGGTTTGCCGAGGCCGAGCTATTTGGCGTCAAAACTGTATTTGAAGAAAGAGGAGAAAATGTTGTTATTCTTTCGCCAAGCGGACAAGAAGCGGTTGGAGAAAATAAAACTCGGTTTCAGCCAGATGGGTACTTGATCGACTGGAATCATCAACCTGGTTTTTCAGGTAAATACGCGGCGATTATCGTCATTGGCGGGAAAGGCTCCCCAAAGTCTTTATGGCAAGATACCATCTTGCCACAGATACTAACCGATCATTATAGAGCCGGTTCGGTCATTGCGGGTATTGGACAATCGGTTGTCGTGTTGGCAAAAACGGGCCTAATTAATGGAAGCTCAGCGGCTCCAGAGGATGAAAAAACTCGCGCCGTTTTAGATGAAGAAGGTGTAGGGATTGTTGAAAAACCGGTCTACAGACTAGAAAGTATTGTTACCGCAAAAGACGCAACAGCAGCCAAAGAGCTTGCCGAAACGATTTTGGAAATTCTAAATGAAAAAAGTACGGAGAGCTGATTATTGTTGGTTGTGTTTAGAAATTTCTACAGGAATCGATTTAAAAGCCGGAGTTCTGGATTTTTCATCGCATGTTCTTGGAACTAAAACATTGGCTTCAGGATAATACATCATGACATTCCCCGGTTTTACAAGAAAAGCCTGAACGCGACCTTCCATATACCCTGTTTCATTTTTGACAGAAACTTTTTCTCCTTGGGATAAACCTAATCTATCTAAATCTTCCGGGTTCATAAAAATCGCGTCGCGAGTTTTGGCGCCACGATATCTGTCAAATAAATCGTAAACCACAGTATTGAATTGCCCTTCCGATCGAATCGTGGACAACACAAACTCATTTTCGGCTTTTACTTTTTGCTTAGGCAAAGGACAAACGGAAAACTTCGCTTTCCCGCTCTCAGTTGGAAATTTATTATCATGTAAAGCTCTACCGGGAATAAAAAACTCGTCGCGCGTTTCGTCAATCTTTGCTAATTCTTCTAAACCCGGTATCGCCATTGAAATCGCTTTTCGAATATTCGCGTGGTTCTTAAATTCGGCCCAATTAATCGAACTGGAAGACATTAATTTATCTGCAATTTCGGCGATGATGTCCGTCTCGCCGCGAGGACCGGCGTATCTTTCCTTCCCGCCATCGCTCATCCTCACATAACTAAACATGCTTTCTTGCGTGGTTTTTTGCGGTTCCTCATCCCTCGCCATAACTGGTAGGATTAAAGAGTTTTTACCCATACCTCTAAAATGCCCCGGATTTAATGTGGTATTCATATAGAGGGTAAAACCAATTTTCGAAAACGCCTTCTCCGCATAAGTCGAATCTGGGTTCGCGCCAAATAAATTACCGCCCAAATGCCAGGCCAAATCGATTTCTTCTTTTGCCGCCGCTTCGAGACAAGCTAAAGTATCCAACCCATTCGAATCGGGTAGTTTTTTTCCATAAATTGATTCTAAGTTTTCTAAAACCGTTTTTTTTAGTTGTGGCGTCACCCCAACCGAACCCACTCCCTGCACATTGCTATGGCCACGCAAAGGAAGTAACCCCGCATTTTTTCGACCAACCATTCCACGCAACAGCGCCAGGTTTACAATGGCCCTTACGTTTTCAACGCCAGAAACGTGATGCGTAATTCCCATAGCCCAGGCAAACACTACATTTTTTGCTTTAGCGTATTGATTCGCAATCGCTTCAATTTCTGGACGTTCAACTCCAGCTCTATTTGTAATTTCTTCCCAAGAAGTTTTATCTAAATCTTTTTTAAACTCCTCAAAACCCTCCGTCGAAGAATCTACGAAATCTTTCGAAAGAATTTTTGGATCGTTCTCGGCTAACGCAATCAACGATTTTGCAATTCCCTTCAATAAAGGTAGGTCCGCTCCAAAGTTAGGCTGGACATATGAACTACTTATTTCAGAGCCAAAAAACAAACTCCTGACATCGGAGGGAACGCTAAAATTTTCCAATCCCCGTTCCCGTGCCGGATTGATTGTTATGACGTGGCCACCACGTCGCCTTATTTCCATAAGAGCGCGCATAAATCGAGGGTGATTCGAAGAAGGATTAGCCCCTATCAAAAATACTAAATCGCAATCGTCCAAATCTTCTAACTTAATAGTCGCCGTTCCGCTTCCTAGACTATCGCCCAAACCAACACCCGATGCCTGGTGGCAATAATAAGAACAATTATTCACATTGTTGGTTCCAAAAAACCGGGCAAATATTTGAAGAAGAAATGCCGCTTCATTAGAAGATCGACCGCTGGCGTAAAAATAACTTCTATCCGGAGAAACGTTTTTCATCGTATCCACAACACAATCCAATGCGGTTTGCCAATCAACTTCTCGATACTTGTCGCTCCCTTCCTCGTATAAAACAGGTCGCGTCAACCGACCGCTCAACTCTAGCTGTCGCGGCGTCCAAGAACGCAACTCTTCAACTGTATGTTGGTCGAAAAAACCAAATGGCAAAGCGCCTTGCATGTCAGAAGCTTGAGCCTGGAAAGATTTATTACACACTTCAGGAAACTTTCCTTTTTCGTTGATCAATCCTCCCTTCTGACCGCCCATTCCCAAAGCGCAGGTTTTACAAACGTTCTTAGAAAACAACGCTTTTAGCATGGGAATCACGCCGCCAGCGCGACGCGACATTTTTAGAGAATATAATATGGAGCCCCAACCTCCAGCTGTTTCGGGCCGATTATCTTTATATCGAGTCGACATTTAATACCATTGTTAAATTAGCTTGATAGACAATTTTAACTGAGAGCGGCTATTTTAAGCAAGAGTTTGACAACTGGCAACAAACCAATTTTTAAAAGATTGATTCCAAAACCAATTCGCAAAAAAAGGAATGGCGCTTTGGGGGAGCTAGTTAACCCTTTCTAACGGTCGGCCCTAGCATAACAATAAAATTGCGGACAATTGCTAAATCAAACGTATCCCGCAAATTTTGCGTCATCAGAGTCAGGGCTTCCATGGGAGACATGGCTTTGCGATATTTTCTCGGCGATACCATAGAATCGTAAACATCGGCAACCTTGCAAATTCGCGACAAAAGAGAAATCTCTTGTTTGTTGGCTCCTTTGGGATAACCATTGCCGTTGCAATCTTCGTGGTGCTGTCCCACGATTTGCATCACTGGCAATTCATAACGTTTCATTCCCTCTAAAATTTCTACTCCGATTTTAGGATGGCCTTGAACGTTTCCCATTTCCTCATCATCCAAGCTTCCCTTTTTGTAAACGATTTCTTGCGGTATTCGGGATAATCCTAAATCGTGGAACATACCCCCCAAGCCAAGAACGCGAATATCCGCCTTATCCATCTTCGTTTGAATTCCGTAGCTAATGCAATACATCGCTACATTCACCGAATGCGTGTACACATGATAATCTCGAATCAAATGCTCGGCCACACTTGCAAAACCTTGGTCGCTTTGGGAAACAACGCCTTCCATAATCTCTAAAACCTCGTCGGCCACACCCAGAACGCTATCGGCAGCGTTATAGTCAAAAAACTCCTGCATAAGCTCTTTGGAAACGCTGTAAATTTTTTGAGCTTTCCGATGAAGCGGTACTTTTTCGTTATCCGCTAATTTCTTAAGCCGCTTACTTGCTTGAGAGAAGTATTGATCCCGATCGTCTTCATGAAAATAGAGATCCTCCTTGAGCGCTCCAATCTGCAATAACTGACGAACTTTAGCTTGATGTTCTGCAGCTTTACCGGCAAAAAGAACGAATTTAACTTCGCCATCTTGTAGAGCCTTGATATATATATCGAAACATTGATCGCCATTTCGATCCAAGAACTCTTTATTAAGCGGACGGAACTCGGCTTCCGGGTGCATTAGAAAAATCGCTTATAAAAATGTGAGTGATTAGATTTACACCAGATTCTGACACTTTTAGGAAGAGACGTCAAGTAAAGGTATTTTCAATGACTAATTATCTGCTCTAGTAACCATCTCTAGGCAATAAAGCTAAATACTTTTTTGTAAAAGTGTTTTACTCAACGCGTAGAGCATCCATAGGATCGAGGCGGGAGGCTTTGATGGATGGGTATAACCCGAATAGTAATCCAAGAGCAAGGCATATACCGCAGGATACAATGATGGATAGTTGACTGAGAATCAACGTCCAGGGACTCCATGCAGCTAACGCTAAAACAATCCCCGAACCGGCGGCGGCGCCAACCACTCCGCCTAAAAATCCAATGACGGCAGATTCCCATAAAAACTGTTTTACGATATCGCTACGAGTCGCTCCAACAGCGCGACGGACGCCCACTTCTCGCGTTCTTTCTTTTACGGATATCAACATAACAGCCAGTATCCCTATCCCGCCAACCACTAACGAAATACCGGCAACGCCAACCGTCAGTTTAGTCATGGTTTCTGTAGTTTCCACTTTTACTTTTTCCAACTCTAACTGACTGCGTACCGTAAAATCGTCTTCAGAATCATCCTGCAATTTATGTCGATCCCGCAAAACTTCGCCAATCTTAGGAAGAAGGGAATCGATTTCATTTCTCGAAACCGCCTGGACATAAATTGTATTAATAAAGGTTTGATTCATCACCCTGCGCAATAGAGACGATATGGGTATCATGATAATATCGTCTTGATCCTCGCCATCGGAATCCGAGCCTTTTTCGGTAAAAACGCCAATTACGGTGAAGGGTATAAACTCAATGCGAAAGGTTTGTCCTATCGGATTGTCTTCTCCAAATATATTTTTCACCGCAGTTCTACCCAATACCGCTACGCGCGCGCCATTATCCACATGGTCTTCCGTTATGGGCTCTCCTGTTTCAATCGAATATTTTCTCACGTCCATAAATTCGGGAGTCGTTCCTGAAATATTGGATCGAAAAGCGTTTTGCGCGTATTTTATTCGTAAAGATTCAGAATGAAAAGGTACCGCCCTTTCAATCGCCGGTATTTCTTCAATTAAAGCAATCGCGTCTTTAGGCCTTAATGTCGTCACGCTACCGGTTAATTTCATTTTGCCGCCGCGACGTTTTAATTCACCCGCATTGATAGTAACCAAGTTTTCTCCCATTTGACGAATGATATCCAACACTTCTTTTTTCGACCCGTTACCTACTGCAACCATAATAATAACGGCGGCAATACCAATCACAACGCCTAAAGAAGCCAACGCCGCCCTGGTTTTTCTGGCTTTAAGAGAAATTAGCGCGATGTCTAGGCCCGGAAAAGAATTCATGGCCACGGTTAAGCGCGAAGAGTTTCGTCGGGATTTAATTGAGAGGCTTTCCTGGCAGGTTGCACTCCAAATACGAGCCCAATGAGCGCGCACAATACAAAAGCGCCAACAAAAGGTTCCCAGGTTATGGTAGCAGGCAGTAAATCCAAACGATTGCTTGTTTCGGAAAGGGCAAACCCCACGACCGCCCCCAATAAACCTCCGGCAAGCGAAATCAAAATGGATTCGAATAAAAATTGTTGGGCAATATCCAAACGCCTCGCTCCAAAACAACGCCGCACGCCAATTTCTCGAATCCGCTCCCTGATAGAAACCAGCATGATGTTCATGATGACTATTCCACCGACTAAAAGCGATACCGTCGAGATCAAAACCAGCATTCGATTCATCGCTTGTTTTTGTTCGGTAACCCACTGCATGATGCCCGCCGGAGTGACGTATCGAAAGTCGTCTGCGGCTAACGAAGACAAACCGTGATTTCTTCTAAGAATTTCACTGACAGCCTCCATTGTTTCAGGAACCGTTTCAGGAACATAGGTGCGCACGCGCATGCTATGCAAATGCGATTGATTTAATAATCGCGACATAGTGGTGGTCAACGGCACCAAAATTCTGTTATCGGGATCGTATCCGCTTTCGGTAACTCCCTTTTCTACCAATACCCCCACAACTTCAAAAAAAGTGTCGTCGAGACGAACCATTTTTCCAATCGGATCTTTCTCGCCAAATATGTTACGTATTGGAGTGGCACCCATTACCGCTACTTTGCGTTTCCGACGCATGTCAGAATCGTTTAAAAAACGCCCGTCTTCCATTTCCCAGTCTCTGGCGATCACCCATTCCGGAGTCACTCCATAAGCCCGGGTATCGGTGAATTCTTTTTGGTAGATCGCTTTCAATCGTTTGCGTTGGCGCGGCACCACTATAGCAACTGTAGGAAGCGCCCGAATATCTTCTGCATCTTGAAGAGTCATGGACTGGGGATCTTCCGCTTTTTTAAAAAATAAACGCCCCGCTCCTGAATAAACAGAAAAAGATTCCGGTCCGAACCCCAAATTAGCGATCCGCTTTAAGACTTTATTTTTTACGCCTTCTCCAACGGCAATAATAACCGTCAGCGAAGCGATGCCAACGACAATACCCAGCATCATGAGCGCAGCGTTTACTCGATTCGTTCCTATGCCACGCAATGCTTGCAAAAAATTTCTTAACGTCCTCATATCAGTTCGTCCGAATCGATCAATCCGTCCATTATTCGAATGATTCGATTCCCATGATTGGCGACTTCCGGATCGTGCGTGACTAAAATAATGGTATTGCCTTCGGAATTAAGTTCGTCGAAAATTTTCATGATCTCGACGCTATTATGGGAATCCAAATTCCCGGTGGGTTCGTCGGCCATAATAATTTTGGGTCGGTTGATCAAAGCTCGCGCGATAGTGGTTCTTTGCTGTTCGCCGCCAGACATTTGTCCGGGAGCATGGTCCATCCGTTTTGACAGACCCACTTTAGTCAACGATTCGCTTACCCGATCCTTAGCGTCTTTGGGAGGCTTTTCGCAATAAATCAGCGGCATCATCACGTTATCAAATGCGCTCACTCCCGGGAGTAAGTGAAAAGCTTGAAATACAAATCCGATTTTTTCGTTGCGGACGCTGGAGAGAGCTCGGTCGCTCATTCCGGCAACTTCTTGTCCGTCTAATAAATAAGATCCTGTGGTGGGAGCGCCAAGACAACCGAGCAACGTCATTAAGGTGCTCTTTCCGGCGCCAGAAGGACCAATGATGCTTACATATTCGCCTTCTTCAATATCTAAATCAATGCCTTTAAGAACTTCCGTTTCAAAAGCCTGGTTTTTATAGCTTTTGCGGATTTCCTTCATTTCAATCAGACTCATCGGGGCTTGGGCTTTATCCTTTTTTTATTTGAGAGGCGAATTAAAGAACTAGATCAACGCGTAGAAAAAGTTACGCGTTTATGATCGACGCCTACGTTTCTTTTTACCGGCTCCTTGCGGCTTCAAAGGAATACCTACCATATCCCCTGCTTTCAAACCTGAAACGATCTCGATAAACTTGCCATCCCGCCAACCAGATTTAATTTGCGCTTCGCTCAATGTTCCTCCTCGGTTAACCGTTACCAGTTGCTTATCGCCTTTTCGTTTAATCGCCTTTTTAGGAATTGCAAGAGCGCTCTCTTTTTTATCGGTAATTACGGAAACATTTGCCGTCATCTCCGGTCGCAAGAGGTCGATACTAGACTTTTCAATCTCTAAAATCGTTTCATAATTGACAACGTGATCTTTGATCATAGCCTTTGGGCGAATCTCTCGAACAGTTCCTTTAAATAACTTTTTCGAATAGCTATCAACCGTAAAAGTTGCGTCTTGGCCGACTTTCACTCTTCCTATATCGGTTTCATCGACATATACGGTCACTTCTAATTTATTGAGGTCGACCAGATTCACAAAAGTTGGGGAATTTAAACTTGCGGCAACCGTTTCGCCTTTTTGAGTAGAAATTGACGCAATGGTACCATTCGTTGGAGCTATAATAGTTGCGTAAGAAAGCTGGGTTTCCACTTCTTGAAGATCAGCCTTGGCTTTATTGACATTGGCTTCTCCCAATTTAATATCGTTTTCTAATTGAGTTTCTTTCAGCTTCAAGCTCTCTTTTGCCGACTTATAACGCGCTTTTAGAACTTTCAATTTTTCTTGGCTTTCGTCCAGTACCGTGACCGAAACAATTCCTTGTCCGTTTAATTCCTCGTTTCGTTTGAGCATTTTCTCAGCCAGCTCAATTTGGACTTCAATTTCCTCATATTCAGCTTGGGCTTTGTTGATTTCCAAAGGTCCTTCGTCGACTATTTTATCCAATCGAGCGCGTTGAGCGGACAATTCGGCCTCTCTTTGCGCCACACGAGCGGCCAAATCCGAATGTTCGACTACGGCAATCACATCTCCCGCCTCAACCGTGTCGCCTATTTGGACAAATAATTGCTCTAATTGCCCAGAAATTCTAGAACCTATTTTGACTTCAGCCCCAGTTTTAATCGTAACGGTGCCCGTAGCGGATACGGCCTGGCGCAATTCGCGCAATTTGGCTTTAGTAAACTCGAAGCGTTTTGTCGAGGAAGCATAGCCGTTTTTGTCCCCTCCACTCACTAATCCTAAAATAGGACCTAAAAGCGCCGGTTGAAATTTCCAAACAACGGTAGTTCCGATAGTTGCCAATAATAATATAAGAAAAAACTTTTTCATTGCTGAATCTTAAGAATTTATTTGGATATTACTTCCCATTTTAACATATCGGCTAAAACCTTCCGAGCCTGAGTTTTAAATAATAATAGGTATTGCAAAGCATCTCTTCTCAGACTTTTCTGATTCTATTTCTCTAAAAAGGTTTAATTGAATCTATACGTGATTTCGGAGGAGCAACTCTTTTGGGTGAGGATTTAAATAAATCTGGCTTTGTAAATATTCAATTTCATGTTTTCTAGCGTAATGTTGGATTAATGTTATCGGAACAATGAGAGGGGTCCATTCGTTACGGTAACTTTCAATGGCTTCTAAAACACCTCGTTTCTCTTCTGTTGAAAGGAGGTTTTTTAAAAACCCCATCATATGCATTAAAACGTCGGTATTCTTTTTAGCGGTGCTTTTAAACGTCAACGTTTCCATGAAAATTTTACTATAGGCGTTTCGAACATCCATCCACTTTCCTTTTTTTAAACCTCCAACCAGTTTTCCCAAGATTTGATAATTTTTCCTGTTATGAGATAAAAGTAAAAATTTATGCTCCGTGTGAAATTTAACTAAAACTCCAGCATTTGCTTTTTTTTCAAATAACTTCATCAGACGATGGTAACTAAAAACGCGAACAATGAAATTCCCTCTGATTTTAGGGTCGTTCAAACGTTCTTCATCCTCAACAGGAATTAACGGAAAACGTTTTATAAATGCGTTGGCAAACATCCCTCGACTACGTCGAATACTAGAGCTACCCGGTTCCGAATATACCGGCACTCTCTCTAAACCACATGAAGGGGACTTACTTTTAAAAATGTAACCGCATAGATTAGAGTCCTTTAATTCTCTAGTTCTCTTTGTTAAATATATATTCATTTTGGCAGTCCAATTGGTACCCGATTTAGAGCCGATCATTTTAGGATTTTCAGGATCGCCATAAAGACTTACCGTCTCGCGAGGAACCCCCATGCCAACTTCCATTTCTGGGCAAATGGGTATCCATGTGAAAAATCGACCGAGGATATCCTTCGTGTATCGATGTTGTTTATGCTCGCCATTCCATCGAACCTCCTCGCCTAAGAGACAACTACTAACGCCAATACAAATCTTTTCACTGATAAGTTTTTTGTCTTCCATCCTTTATCCAGAGAAAGTTCTTAATCGCTTGGTAAAACATTAATTTTTTTAAATAACTTTTTTATTCTACATTAGTATCTTGAGGAGAAAATATCCACAAACTCAATCATATTTTAAAAATAAAATGTCGTTCCAAGATAAGCCCTGGAGTTTGCCATGATATTTTATGCTATTTTATTTGTTAATTAATCATCTGTACCGCCCAACCTATTCTTAATGAGAAAACACTCCCTCCAAACTAAAACAACCGTCCAAATCATTTTTTTTCTATATTGCGTGGGCTTTTTTTCCGTTTGTACCGCAGGATCATTGAATTCAAATTTATTTCGAAATTTGATTGCACTGACTCTTTCTCAAATAACTGAAACCCAAGTCAGTTTTAAAAGTTTTGACTCTTCTTTTTCTCCAAAAATAAGATTCAGACTCGACGAAGTAAAATTTAAAAAAAGAGATAAAACTTTATTTCTGGCAAAAACCCTTTGGTTAGAACCTTCGCCCATGTTTTTACTATCTTGGAAAAATGAGCCTAATTCAAATGCGTTTATGAGCTTTAGGTTAGAAGAAGGAAAGTCTCATAGAATAAATATTAGGAAGGCAGAAGGTATTTTACGAGCTAGCGGCAAAACAATAACGCTTGAATCAACCAAAATAATCCCCATGAAAGGAGAAATACTAATATCTGGAGATTACCAAAAAAGCTTAAAAGCCTTTGACGCTAAAATTTTAACCAAACAGTTCGCGTTAAATTCCATTAAAGGATCAGGCGTTTCTGGAATTGTCGATCTAGATGCAACCATCCTGGGATATATTAGCCAAAAACGCAAAATCATTCCAATGAGCGGCAATGGAAAAATTCTTGCCAAAAATGGAAAAATAGAAAACCCATCCATTACTGATTTATTGACGAAAACTTTAAATTTTAAGTTTCAAGATGAAATGAACCCTCCTACCTGGAATTTCCAAAGTATTTCAGGAAACTTCAATATCAATGAAGGCTTCTTACAAACAAATGATTTAAAACTTACAGGTAACCCGTTGAACGCGGAAGGTAAAGGCGAGGTAAACTTCATGGCTCAAAGTTTTAATTTAAATTTCCAAGCAAAAGGAAAACATAGAGGAAACCACCAAAATAATATTAATTTGAGAGGAACTTTTAAAAAACCTCAAATCTACATAGAAGCAAATTAAAATACACAGCCTCTTGCTATCTAATTTATTCTATATAAAATGTATATTGAGAGTTTAGAATTAGATAGGCACAAACTATCCGGTTCTTTATTAAAACCAAATACTAAATGGTTGCATAAAAACTAAAGTTTTTCATACATGAAAAACACTAAATAGCGGTCTAATAAATTTTTAGAGGCAATTCGATGGATAGCAAAAAAATCAACCTCACTTCAATGAAGATTCTACTCGTTGACGATATTCCCGCAAATTTAAACGTAATGGTAGAAACTCTTAAAAATGAGGGCTACAACTTATCATTTGCTACCAGTGGCGAAATAGCGTTATCAACTGTCCCCAAGTTCCAACCGGACCTTATCCTTTTAGACATCATGATGCCCGGAATCGACGGATTCGAAACTTGTCAGCGCTTAAAAGAAAACAAAGACACCAGCGAAATCCCCATTATTTTTATCACCGCGAAGGCCGATACCGAGGACATTATTAAAGGGTTCGCCTTTGGAGGAGTTGACTACATCACAAAACCTTTTAAACAAGAAGAAGTTTTAGCGCGAGTAAGAACTCACCTAACCCTACAAAAAACTCTTCGAGAAAAAGACGCCTTAATAACCGAACTTAAAGATACTCAAGGAGTATTAGAAAACTCGGCAAGAATAGACTTATTAACCGGACTTTATAATCGGAAAGATTTAGAAGAAAAATTAGATCAAGAAAAAATCCGAGGCGAATTAAATGACACAACCTTTTCGGTCGCTCTAACGGGTATTGACGATTTCAGCGATATAAACGGCGATTTTGGAGAATATGTAGGCAACCATGTCTTAATTCATATTGCGTCGCTACTTTCCGAAAATATCAGAGACCAAGATATTGTTGGTCGTTGGACAGGGTCGCATTTTTTAATTATCTTTCCGCAAACAGGCTTAACCGATTCTCAAAATATTGCAGAAAATTTGCGCGCAATTATGGAAAAAGAAAAACTAGACTTTGACGGGAAAGACATTCCTTTTACGCTCAGCTTTGGAGTCTCCGAATACCAAAAAGGAGCCGAATTATTCCGGTTTTTAAAACAGACGGAAGACAAATTACGTCAATCAAAAAAACTAGACAAAAATAAAGTACTCTCAATAGAATTCTCTCAAGATTAAAAGCAACTCACTCCCAAGAGGAACGCAGCTTTGTCTATAAATCCTTCAGACTTCGATTACATCTGCAAATTGATCAAAAGCGAATCGGGTATCGTTTTGCAGTCTGGTAAGGAATATCTTGTCAAAAACCGTTTGGAGGTTCTGTCTCGCAGTTTAAAAATTGATAACATTGAAAATTTAATAAAAAACCTGAGACAAGAAAATGGAACCGAGTTAAAACAAAAAGTTGTCGACGCTCTCACGACAAACGAAACTAGTTTTTTTAGAGACAAACATCCATTTGAAAGTTTAAAAACGTCCATTTTGCCAGATATCATGAAAAAACGGGCGGCAATAAAACAATTGAATATTTGGTGTGGAGCTAGCTCCAGCGGCCAAGAACCTTTCACAATAGCGATGGTTTTGGGGGAAATGTCAACTTTATTGGCTGGATGGAAGATCAACTTTATATCGAGCGATATTTCTACCGAAATGCTGGATCGGTGTCGCCAAGGAATTTATACTCAAATGGAAATTGGTCGGGGATTGCCCCCGCATCTACTTCCCAAATATTTCAGCCGATCTGGCAACGATTGGCAAGTAAAACCGGAAATAAGAAATATGATTAATTTTCGAATCTTAAATTTATGCAAACCATGGCCTTTTATGGTTAACATGGATATTATCTTTCTACGTCATGTTCTTGTTTATTTCAACGAACCTACGAAAAAGGAAATATTCAGACAAATTCATAAACAATTAAAACCAGATGGTTACCTATTTCTTGGTTCAGGAGACAACCCATCGGGATTAGACAATAGATTTGTCCGCACAGAATTTTCAACATCAGCCTGCTATAAATTAACTTCTCCTTAGCTATCTGGAAACCTTTTTGTCCCTTCTTTACAATCTGTCTTCAACTTTCAATCTTTTATGCAAGATGAAACGATTGAATGTTTCTACCGCCATTTTAAATCCAATAGGTATTGTTGCAGTCTCTAAAAAAATTTGTTTGTAAGGCTTATGTCCCGATACGGAATTGAATAAACAATTCATGAACACGGGATCGTCTTCTCCAATTTTTAATAAATGATCCATGAACTCCAAACCAAGACTTAGTTTCGTCATCCATCTTAAAACTCTTCCATAGGGAAGATCTTGAGTCAATTCATTGCAATCCTCAATAAAAAACTCAAAAGCTTTTTTAGAAACGCCATAATTCAAGATAGTCTTTGCCGCGTATATTCCTGTCAGACAAGCGGAATTTATACCTTTCCCCTTAAATGGCCGAATTAAACCGGCCGCATCTCCTATTGTTACATAGCGATCGCCGAATAAATTTTTTGCTGGAGCGATGGGAAACTTCCCGCGAAAATAATTCAACGGTTTTTCCCTTCTTTTGTGCTTTGGCAAAAATCGCTGAACCGGAGCGGAACGTAAAAATTCCAACATAACTTGAGAAGAAACGGTACGTCCCGCCACATTAATAGACAGATGATCGTCTTTTGGAGTGATGGCGCCAAACTCCAGACCATTGCGCGACAATAAAAATGCATGGATCGTAGGTCCTATTTCTTGAAGAAACTCTTCTCCTGGGTAAATTTTAGTAATAACAGTATTCAAAAAATCTGGTTGTTTATAAGGCGTCGCTTGTTCAAAAATTTTACACGAACCGTCGTCCAAACCAAAAGCTCCTACCACAACGGTAGCGCGACAGTTTTCTCCTTCGCTATAAACCAAAACTTCCTCATCAAATATCTCGACAGCGGTCACCCTATTTTGGACAATTTCTGCGCCAGCCTCTATCGCTTTTGACATCATAAAAGCGTCGAATTTAGATCTTTTAACGGCGTAACTTTTTCCTCCTTCTTCGCCGTTTAAGTCCAAACTCCTGTTGTCGGAATGAAGACAATACCCAGCGATCTCTTTTTGGATCATATCGGGAGGGAACTCTAAACCTAAATTTTCTCGGAGTATATTTTCCAATGGAGGAGAAAGGACTCCAATACATTGATTATATTGTCGGTGTTCTTCGAATTTTTTTTGTTCAAATATAACAACCCGAATATCTTTACCCAGTTTTTTTGCTTCCTGTTTTAACGCAATTGCACAACCCGAACCGCCGGGGCCTCCGCCAAAAATACAAACCGTATCGCCGTCTTTAAGAGGTTTCAGGTTATCGCTCATTCTGTCATTGCCTTTTGAATTTCGGAAGTCTGTTTAGCCTTTGTCGCTTCATTATAAAAATAGTTCAACATTCCTTTAAAAATATAAGTATGAAACTTGGATAATACGTTCCAATATAGTTTTCCCCAAAATGGATAAGGAATAAAATGAGCCGTTAAAGTAAGACGGGTATTTTTTTCTTCTACAGGAATTAGTTGAAATTGAAGCCAAGAGAATCCCGGTGAAATCATTTCGGCTCTTAACAGCAATTCTTTATTCTTCTCTAACCGCTCGACACGCCAAAAATCAACCGAATCTCCAATCCTTAAATGATCCGGGTCTCGTCTTCCTCTTTGTAATCCAACGCCTCCTAAAAAACGATCAATGATGCCGCGAAGTCTCCATAAAAAAATACCGTGGTACCAACCGTTATCGCCGCCAATTCGCCCAACCAAACGAAAGACCATCTCCGCAGACGCAGGGATATCAATGTGGTGTTGTTCGGCCACAAAGTCAGAGGATTCATACTCATGCAAAGGCATGAGGTCCTGCATTTTGTCGGGAGGAACATCGGCCCAAT
The DNA here is from genome assembly GCA_964570665.1 of uncultured Nitrospinota bacterium. GTDB lineage: Bacteria > Nitrospinota > Nitrospinia > Nitrospinales > JAJDAT01 > JAJDAT01. The sequence continues at coordinate 378,133 of CAZMZH010000001.1, forward strand.
GGGAATGCACCTGAGAAGTGTCCTCCTTTTGTAGAGCTCGTTCGACCGCTTCCTCAAACCCCATCGGTTCAAAAGGAACAACTCTGCGAATTTCATGATTCCAACAGACAACGTTAGTTTTTAAACTATCTAACAAAAGAGAAATGATATTGACTGGAACAGAAATAAAAAAATGAAGCCAGTAGGCATAAATTCGGCACAAAGTAGTTACCGGTAGAGGAGCCCAAGAAACGTCAAAAAATCGAACGCTTTTGTGAAGCGATTTTGCAAATCGGAGAATCATTTCTTTATAAGTGAAAACATCTTTTCCACCAATAGGAAAAACTCCACGGATAAAAATCTTCGTCTCCATTGCTCCAACTAAGTATTTGATAACGTCACGGATGGCTATCGGCTGACATTTGGAATTAAATTCTGCAAGAAAAGGTATCCACCGATTGTGCAAAATTAACGATTTAAGAAGCTCGTAAGACGCGCTACCGGCTCCGATAATAATGGCTGCGCGTAGTCGGATTACTCGAACGCGCCCTTTTGATAAGGTGTCGCCAACTTCCATTCGACTTCTAAGATGAGGCGATAAACTGGCGTTAGCTTCGCCCAGCCCGCCTAAATAAATTATTTTTTCAAGATCACACTCTTCTGCGACTTCCGCAAAGTTTTTTGCGGCGAGTCGGTCGGTATCGGAAAATTTATTTTTCTTAAGCCGCATGCTGTGGATGAGGTAGTAAGCAACCTTTACTCCTTTTAAAGCGGGAATCAATTCGGTTTTGCGCAAACAATCCGCGTAAACAACTTCTAAATTTGGGTGTTCTAATAAGAAAGGAATGTGGGAATTGCGCAACATGCAGCGGACAAAATAACCGCGCGCTACAAGTTCGGGGATTAAACGACGCGCCACATAACCACTCGCGCCCGTAACCAACACCTTGCAGCCAGGAGGCAACGGAATGGTGGTTAGATCGTCGCAATAATGATAATTTACAGTCTCAGGGTCCATCTCTCTCTTCCTCCCAAGAACTGACAAGTTTGAAATGAATTGACCCTAATACTATTATGGGTTCTTTTGGCTTAAGACTCAATCCAGAAAATTTTCGAGCAAAAAATGAAAAGTAAAGCAGGAAAAACTTAATGGGGATTTTTTTAATGTTATTCGACCAATGCCACCGGAAAATTAGTATACCCTTTTGGCGTAATCGTCCTCAGATACTGGGCGTCATTTAAGCGGACGAATAAAGCATAAGGGCGCTCTAAATTAGAATTTACCATTCAATTAAAAACTCTCTCTCAAGCCTTCATCGCATTAAAAAATTGAGCATGTTTACTACAAAGTAATAATACCGACTAAATCCAAACCTACCGTAAAAACAAACTTCCGATAAGATAAATTTTCGAGTTTAAAAAATTTTGTCTAAAAAATATCCAAATCTAGCTTTATTACTTTTTCAAAACCCAATAACTAAACGCTTCAAAAACGATTAAACCCTTATAAAATAGGGCTAATTAAATATTCATCACATCAAAACCTAATTAAAATTAAAGAATTTAGGGCTGTCGAATAATATATGGAATTTAAAATTTAATTGAAGTATTCAAAAATTTAAACTAATATGCCATAAATAAAAAATTCTACTCAGCAATTCCCTTAGTCAAAGAGTTAAAAAGTTTTTAGTTTTTAAAGCCAAATGAAATCAGATTTTTTGAGGTTTTGGAATTGGACTTTTTTTATTATCTTTCCTTTTTTTTGACTTAAGTTCCAAGCGCAAAAAATTCTCATTTCAAGTTTTGAAATATTTTTAGTCGTCGGAGTTAGAAATCTCTAATTAAAATTTTACTGAAAAAACAACGGGAAAAGATAACCGACATTTTAAATTGATTTCATCCGAATATTACTTTGATCCATTCATAACTTAGTCAAATATCTAAAGGAGGTTTTATGAGAAAAGAATATTCCAGCAACTCTCCTGTCCCAATTAATGAGCAAGAAGCCAATGTTAATATTTCCACAATCGATGTATCTGGACTAGAAGGCAAAATTCGAGACGTCAATGTTACTTTAGATATTGACCACACATGGACCAGCGATTTAAAAATTTTTATAGTATCGCCTAATAATGCCCAAGTTCTTCTTGTGGGAAGAAGAGGCGACGATGGAGATAATTTTCGCGGCACTAAATTCGACGACGCCGCTGAAATATCTATTAACAGCGCTTCGGCTCCTTTTGGAGGAACCTATCGCCCCGAAGAAAACTTGTCTAAATTCAACGATCAAGACCCAAATGGAACCTGGACATTGCGAATGGAAGATATGGCTAGTGGGGACGGAGGTCAATTAAATCGGTGGGAAATAAGTCTCGAAACCGGCGTGGCAGTTTTTCGCAATAAAACACCCGTCCCCATCAGTACAGGCGGCCCTAATACAATATCTTCCGACATTCATGTTTTAGGGCTAGACGGGCTAAGGGTAGAAAAGATCTCTGTAACCGTCAATATCGACCATACTTGGGATAGTGATTTGAAGGTTTCCTTGAAAAGTCCTGAAGGAACTTCAGTTGTCTTGGCCAACAAGAGAGGCAACGACGGAGACGGTTTTAGAACAACCTTTACGGACGATGCAGATACGCCTATAGGCCAAGGTCAATCTCCTTTCGCCGGCCAATTCCAACCCGAAGAAAACCTAAACAATTTTAAACATCAAGCGGCACGCGGTATTTGGACTCTTATCGTCGAAGATACGGCTAATCAAGATGGAGGAATGTTAAACGAATGGTCCATTGAACTCGACGCTCGTCAAGAGGCTCCTACCGACGAATCAAAGTTTTTTGTTGAAGTTGAAATAGAAGGAGGGCTTACGCCCAACCAAAGAGAGGTTTTTACCGTGGCTGCCCGACGTTGGTCGCAAATTATAGTAGGCGACTTACCCTCTATGAGTCTCAGCGATGGTCGTGTCGTGGACGACGTATTGATTCATGCCAAGGGAGCTTTTATTGACGGAACTGGAAGTATTCTAGGACATGCGGGTCCAAGAAGAAAGCGCCCGCCGCCAAGTCTTCTTCCTTACACCGGTGTCATGTCCTTTGACTCGAGCGATTTATCCTCTATGGAAGCCAATGGCAGTTTGCTTGAAGTCATCATCCATGAAATGGCGCATGTACTTGGAATTGGAACCATTTGGCATGAGAAAGGATTAATAAGAGGTTCAGGCTCAGCCAATCCCGTATTCATTGGCCAAAATGCCATGCGGGAATATCAGGCTTTAATCAATGCCGCCGAACCTACGCCAGTACCTATAGCAAATACCGGGGGTCCAGGGACTCGAGAAGGCCATTGGCGTGAACTTGTTTTTGGCAATGAGTTGATGACGGGTTTCCACGGACAAGGCGTTGTGAATCCCATAAGTCGTCTAACCATTGCGTGCCTTGAAGATTTGGGGTACGAGGTCAATTACGACGCTGCCGACGATTTTGAAATACCGACTTCCCTTATGTTGGCCTCATTGGGTACGGGGGAAAATGTGACTCACAGGAATTGCTGTGAAATGGGTTCGCCAGAACAAATAGTAGCGTCTAAACGAGCCTTTGTAAAAAGTTGATTCTTAATTGGGTTACAGTAAAATCATTCTAGGTAAAGATCTTGAAGGAAGTGAAAAAGGCGATTTGAATTGCTGGTTCCTTCAGCTCATTCATTAGGTAATTTTATTTCGAAAATTAATTCTTATCTATCTAGAAATAGTTGCCTATTTTAAAATAGACGCTTACTGGATGGATCGGGAAGATATCTTCTCGATCCGTCTTAAACTTGAAACTTTACTTCAGTCAATTTTCTGTCTCATGATTTATTAGACTAGCCGAACTAAAGGTTTAGTTTACATTCTATCCTTTTTATTGGAGCTCCAAAGTAGGCATACATTACAAACATATTGTTCCTTTTACTTCACCCCAGCAACTGAAAGACTTTTTTCTTCAAATCATCGTTGTTGAAGGGTTTAAGCATGTATTGATCGACTCCAGAGCTAACCGCTTTCAATATATTTTCTTTTTGATCTTCGGACGTCATCATTAGAAATGGAATTTTGAATAATTCGGGATTACCCCTAATCCTCTTGATAAATTCTATTCCTGTCATACCAGGCATATGCCAATCGGAAATGATTAAATTAAAGTTTTCTTCGAATAACATATCCAGAGCGTTCTGACCGTTATCCGCTACGCCAATTTTTGACCGCTGGAACCCAAACTCCATCAAAGCGTCTACAAGAATCTCCTGCATCAGCGTAGAGTCGTCCACAACCAAAATTTTCGATAGTCCAAATCGTAGCTCGCGTTCTCTATTTAGACTTTCGCGAAGCTTTTTATTTTCCGCCTTTAAGCGCAAAATCTCTTCGTTCAAGTCTATGATAAATTTATCGCTTGATTCGGGTTCCATAATTTTACCCATCGCTAAAACGGTTAGCCCAATAACTGAAAAATTTTTTCCCTGAGATCTTCCCTTTCAAAGGGTTTAAGCATGTATTGATCCACTCCAGAACTTGCAGCTTTCAGGATATTTTTCTCTTCGTCTTCCACCGTCATCATCAAAAAAGGAATCTCATACAAATCAGGATGCTCTCTAACTTTCTTAACAAACTCCAGGCCAGTCAATCCCGGCATATGCCAATCGGAAATGATCAAATCAAAGAGCTCGTCGTATAATTTCTTCAAAGCTTGTTGACCGTTATTTGCAAATTTAACCCTAGGTCGTTTAAATCCAAACTCTATCAATGCTTCTAAAATAATTTCTTGCATCGACACTGAATCGTCTACCACCAAAATCTTGGTTATTTTTAATCTTTGCCGACGTTCTTTTTTTAGATTTTTCCTAAGCTTTTGATTCTCTTCTTTTAAATGAAGAATCTCGAAGTTTAATTCTTCTATACTGTGAGAGTTTTCGTCACTAGGCATGATAATTCTTTTTATGGAATCTTTTAGTCCAAAATATATTCGACATAAATTATCCAACCCAACATGGAAAGCACTAAAACTGTGTATCCAGTATGGACCCAAATCGTGAAAAAAAGGTTTTCTTTCCGCTTTTTTGGGATTTCTTTTTTTTGATCGTTCATATTTTTTCGATGAATTTAAACTTTTATGCGTCTCCAAAGATAGTAGCCTCCGCCTGCCAAGGCAACCAAAAAGTAAAATCCATATTCTACAAGCAGAGAATAAATATATCCCTTTATAACAACCTTGACGATAGGAGAAATCAATATTAGAAAGGCTATCGCCCCACACACAAATAATATGGTTTTAAAATTCATTTAGTTTTTATTTCATTATATATTTAAAAATAACGAATACTCTACCAAATTTAGAAGGTATTTGTCCCCGATAAAACCAAATTTTAATACTCATAAAATTTGCTCTGTTCGCCAATAACCAAAAAATATCTCCAAAGCCTTGATCTCTCAGTTTGGATTCCACTTGGTTAAAGAGTATAATTTTTAATATTGCAGATCCCCTATCCATTTGGAATTATGAAAACCTATTTTGCCATCATTTTCCTCTTAGTTAATTTCCTTTTGACTTCAACCGCGATAAGCGCAAATCGCGGCATCATTCCCGTTCCCATAATAGACACTAGGGGAATTAAACCCACTAGTGGGATTAAACCGAATAAAAAATTAAATAAGACTTGGAATTCATATGAAAATAGTCAGCCTGCTTCCTTCCTCAACAGAGATCGTATGTCAGCTTGGATTAGCCGATAAACTTGTTGGGATTTCCCATGAGTGCGATTTCCCAGCTTCTATTACTCATTTGCCCCGCTTGACTTCGTCGCGAGTCGATTACTCGGGTAAAAGCGATTCAATCCATCATTCAGTGATGGAACTGTTAAAAACCTCCGTTTCTGTTTACGACCTGAACCTGGAGCTTTTAGCGGAATTAAACCCTGATTTCATCATCACGCAAGATTTGTGCGACGTTTGTGCAGTCTCGTTCGATCAAGTTCAAGCTGCATGCGACGAATATTTGGATTCAAAGGCTACAATAATCTCTCTTAAGCCCAAAACACTTGAAAATATTTGGGACGACATTGATCAAGTCGCAAAAGTATTAAACGTTACTGAATCAGGTTCTGATTTTAAAAGTAAAACGAATCAACGTATAGAATCTATTCGAAATAAGATCAAACAAACTGAGGTTCCCACAAAAAAGATCATTACTATCGAATGGCTAAATCCCATTATGGCTGGAGCCATGTGGGTCCCTGAAATGATTGAAATTGCCGGAGGAGAAGCGCTTCTAGTCGAAAAAGGAGGCCTGGCTTTAACTTTAGATTATTCTACTCTAGAAACAATTGATCCTGAAGTGGTTATAATCAAACCCTGCGGGTTTAAATTGGATCAAACAATTCGAGAGCTAGACGTCATCCGTGAAAAAATACCTTGGAAAAAATGGCAAGCTTACAAAAATAATAAAATGTTCTTGGTAGACGGTAATGCTTACTTCAACCGACCCGGCCCTAGAATTGTAGACTCAATAGAAATACTGGCTTACTGTGCTTTTCCTGCTTTATTTTCAGATTTTAAAAATCGGTTTACAAACGATATCATTCAATTACAAGAGGGATTAGAGTTGCCTTCTAAGCATACTTAAAAAACTTTCAAAATCTTTAAAACATGACCACTAGTATTGATAGAAAGTCGGTCGAAAAAAAATGGGCTAATAAGGATTTTTCTTGCGATTTGTTTGTAGATCCTCCTGGGCAATGTTGGGAAGACTTTGTCCACCCAGTAGATGAACTGGTTATGGTGGTAGAAGGTAAATTAGAAATCGAAATGGAGGGTAAAACGTTTTGCCCAGAAATTGGAGAAGAAGTTTTCATCCCACGTCAGGTTTTGCACTCGGTCCGAAACATAGGCAACATCACAGCGCGCTGGCTTTATGGGTATAAAAACACCTAAAGCTTAAGATTTCTTCGAAACAGATGAGTCGCAAATAACTTTTTAATTTATTCAAAGGGAGGTTGCATTTTTCGGTTTAACTCTTCTTTGGTCAAATTCAGTCTCCCCTGAATAAAAGGCAACTTTCCTTCCGCTATAGAAATTGCATGCTCATCCTGAAGTTTTTTAGCAAGTTCCTTGGTAATCATAATTTGTTTAAAAGCTTTATCCCAATCGGTATTCTTTTCATAAGCGCTGATTAAATTGAGATGCGCTTGTAGATGATTTGGATCGAGCTTTATTGTTTTTTTATAAAACTCAATTGTTTTGGGAATATCTTGTAAATACCAGTACTCTTTTGCGATTTTGAAATTGAGCTGAACATCGTCGCCTCTATCTTCGGCAACTTTTTCAAGCTCTATAACCGCCAAATCGTTTCTAACTAATTTCCCGTAGACTGCGGCTAATCCAAATCGAGCGTCCACATTCTTAGGATCGACTTCTAAAACCTTTTTATATGCGTTGAGCGCTTCGTCTCTTTTTTCCCATTCTTCATAAACAACGCCAACGCGAATCAATGCAGTCACATTTTGGGGATCAATTTGTAGAGCTTGCTCTAGTTCCTCAATCGCATCATCGTAAGCGCCTATTCTTTGATTCTCAATTGCTCTTTGGATTAACTTGGCAGGGTCGTTTGTATTAATGGGATCTACCGAATCGTTGTTCGCTTGTTTATTATCGCCACATGCGACGACAAATAGAAAAATGGACAAGCCAATAATTTTAAATAAATAGCTAAGCGCTAGCCTTGCTGGACTTTTAGTTTGAATAATCAATTGTATATTCCGATAAATATTTTAAAAATGATCAAGCGAGAAGAATACCACTTGAGATATTTCTTATCAACTTTAAGAAAAATCTTGAAAAAAGCTTTATTACCAGGCAAGATGGCTCAGAAATTTCAACCCCACTATTTTTCGTTTAATAAATTGAAGTTCGATTTTAAACGGTTAAAATATGCAAATTGATACGTTACTGATCAACGAACAAATTGTCGCAAAAGAAGTCAATCTCCTCGACAGTGAAGAGAAAAGTTTAGGCTCTTTCCCCACTGCGGAAGCTATTTCGATGGCACGGGAACAAAATTTGGATTTAATCCAAATCATCCCTTCCGAAGAACGTCCTTTTTGCCAAATTGGAACCCCTGAACAATTCGCGGCCAAAGCGGCTCGAACTTATCTCAATTATCTTCTGACATTGAATATCAGAAGCGAGGAAGCGTTTGGCCCATTGGCGTTATCTTTTATCCGCGAAAATGATTTTGATAAACTAAAGCTACTTCCCGAAGAACAATTCAATCTTTTGATGGCGACCGTGCAAGTTTTGACCGCAGAACCTAAGCGTTTCTCAATAAAAGTCGACTTATTAAAAAGAACTCTGTCTTTACTCAATCGAACGCGATATCACAGCCCTGAATTAGGCCGTCAAATCCAATACGATATTAATAAAACGGAAGCGGAGCTTAAAATTTACAATGAAGCAATGAAACCGCCTTCCCGGCCCGCAAATTTTGAGAAACAGCAGCTCATCGTACAATCGGACATTCCCGAATACATTTTAAATATCGCCCAAAAACGCGCCGCCGAATACTACAAGAACAAATTTGAAGTATCTAAAAAAGGGAAATCTGCACAGCATTTTTCAAGCGAGTCTCGAAAGTTTGAACCTGACGATAAAGACGTTCATAAAGAGTTTCCCGGCGCGTGCGCACCTTTTATGAACGTTCGCACAAACGCGTTCCATATCATGTTGCCATTTGATATTAAAATTAGCCGCAAACCTGAGGAACAACTGGACGGAGGAGCAAGGATTTACTATTCAAAAATGGGATATTCATTGCCCTTGGGATACGAAAAGGACAAATTAATTAATTTCAATAGCGGTGAAGTTGTCGATATAACCATGGACGATCCTAACCTGTTATTTTTTTCCGTATCGCGAGTTAAGGAGTCGGAATTAAAATACCAGGGCTCCGACCCGAGCATTCCTCCACAATATGCATACCCTCAAGCGGTGTTACAACGCACTAATTGCCTTGGACCTTATTTGCAAGTGGTAACCAATTTTAAGGTTTGGTTTGACTCTTCTACCGTATCTCTATTGATTCAAGGTTCCCCAGACCTTTACGAATATGGGCTTCAAGGCGGCTCTGGATTGATGACTCGCTCGCACGCTTCGGACAAAGTGGAAGCTTATGCAGAAAACACTAGAGAACCCTGGCAGGAAGGCCTAAGTTTTAATTTTGTCAATTTGCATCTTCTCTTATCGCCAGGTCAAGACTCAGCCTTTGTGCCTTATAACACGCCAATTTTTACAATCTACCCAACACTCAACCAACAAAATTACAAAATCGAAGATTACCGAAAAGCTTCTCGTTAGATTTATTAATCGGCGGGTTGTAGATCTAATCCTGTAAAAGCTTCTTCCGCTTCTCTATATAGTTGGTCTTTTCTCTCAAAATGTTTGGGAGAAAAATGAAAAGGAATAAGCTTTTTAACTTTAGCTCTACGAGCCAATGTTCCCGCTTGCCGGCTGGTTAAATGCCTGCGCTCCTTCCCGCGTTCCTTTTCCTCCGCAATAAATGGCGATTCGCAAAAAAATTTATCTGCGTCTTTGACTAACTCCACGATTTTTTCGTTATTGCCTTCCTGGAAAACAGTGTCGGTAATATAAGCAATTTTTTGACCGGGGGAAATCAGAACAAGGTCTTCCTTCAATTCTCCTAAAGTAAAGGATACCGTTTCAAAATCTTTCGAATCGCCCACCGGCGCTAAAATTGTCGAATCATCGGGAGCCTCTTCGATTATCATGGTTTTCAATTCGTTTAACCATCGACCGGGCACTAGCTTTCGCGCTTCTAATCGATCCTTCCGAATATTCAAATGACTATTTTCCACTAACGCAAACCCCAAACAAGGAACTCGATGCTCTAAAATAGCGGTATATACAGAAAAAGAAGCCTCTTCCCATAATGGCTGAGACTCAGAAAAAGTCTCTTCTTTTTCCAAGCTTTTTTGAAATCGCTCAATAGCCTTAAATGTCGCTCTACGAATTTTGCCGTGATGAACTTCGACAACTTCTATCGTTAGAGACTCGTCGTATCGATCGACTAAGTTCCATGTGAATCCCGCCAATTTCCCTTCCACGTTTCGGATAAAATTTTCGGGACCAAAAAGTCGGATCGTTTTTTCGCGCCCAAAGTTGACCCTTAGTAACTGGTCAAAACCCACAAAGTGATCGATATGTGTGTGACTGACAAAAACATGAGACGCTTTATTTAAATCAGATGCCGACAAAGCGGAAACATTTCCTACGTCGAAAAGAATGGCTCGTTTTTCGAAAAGGAACTCAATATAAATACCTGGATCTCCGAAGGGATCGTTGACCAACCTTGGGTTTAAAGAAAGTTTCATAATATGTTTTTAGTCACATAACAAATTAAGCGCTGAAAAGAAAAAACACTAATCAACAATTTATTCTGAAGCGGAAGCCCCTTGCAATAAAAACGCTTCAATAAATTTTCCTAAATCGCCATCCATTACAGCGTCGACATTTCCCGTTTCCACTTGGGTACGCAAGTCTTTTACCATTCTATAAGGATGCATAACATAAGATCGTATTTGGCTCCCCCATTCAATCTTCTTTTTATCTTTTTCTAAATCTTTCATATCTTCCATCTGTTTTTCTTTTTCAGCCTCGTATAAACGGGCTTTTAAAACTTTCATACAAGAAGCTCGGTTTTTATGTTGAGATCTCTCATTCTGACACTGAACAACAATACCCGTTGGCTTATGAGTAATCCGAACCGCCGAATCTGTTGTATTCACGCCCTGCCCTCCAGGACCAGAAGCGCGATATACATCGACTTTTAAATCGGCTTCGCTGATATCGACATCAACATCGTCGTCCACTTCTGGATAAACAAAAACGGATGCAAAGGAAGTGTGACGCCTTTTATTTGCGTCGAATGGAGAAATTCTTACTAATCGATGCACGCCAATTTCAGCCTTCAAGTATCCAAATGCATATTCGCCCGTAAAAAGAATAGTCGCGCTTTTGATACCCGCTTCTTCTCCATATTGCATGTCAAGGACTTCGGCTTTGAAATCGTTACGATCGCCCCAACGAGAATACATTCTCATCAACATCATGGCCCAATCTTGCGATTCAGTGCCGCCAGCGCCAGAATTTATTGCCAATATTGCGTTATTACTATCGCTTTCCCCCGAAAGCATGGCTTTAAATTCAGCCTCGGCCACTTCTTTCTCATGACCTTTCAAAGAAACTTCGATTTCATCTACTAACGATTCGTCGTTTTCCTCTTGGCAAAGCTCGATCATAACCAAAATATCTTCGTTTTCTTTAGATAATTTATTCCAAAGTTCAACGGGCTTTTGAAAGGAAGATTTTTTTTTCAGAATTTTTTGAGCAGACTCGTTATCGTTCCAAAAATCAGGGGCGGCTGCAGCTTTGTCTAATTCCTCTAATTCTTTTAATTTATTAGCGACGTCAAAGATAACCTCGTAATCGTTCGATCCGACCGGTTAATTCTTGGCATTGACTCTGATATTCTTCTAACATCGCTATTTACTCCCGTTAATTTTGTATAAAATAGCTTGAGTGAACTTGTTAATGGATTATTCTGGATAAATTTCGAATTGAATTCAAGAAGAAAGCTGAATCGATCGTAAAGTAAGGATAATAAACAAATTTAATTCCAATTGTATTTTTATTCCCTGCAAGCCCTAAAATAGTCTAAAATGTAAACCAAATATAATGTCTAAAACGCCTTGAAAGATAATATCTTCCGGCTCGGACATTCCTCATAATTTTTCGATCTTACCGACTAAGCGATGAATTCTGTAACCTCGCCAAAACCAAAAACTGGCGATTCCGATACCTCGACGCAAAAAGCTGTTGAAACTTCAGCTAATGGCAATGGCAACCCGGCAATTTCATTGCTAAAAAAATGGGTAAAAAAATTGCCCTTTGCAATGGCTATGGATTTTTATCGCAGACGATTTCTTGATTCTCCAATCTTCGATAGCTCTGTTGAACAAATGGCTAATATTCTAGAAGATTGGCCTCGCGTATTGGTTATAGATAATACAAATAGCTGCAATGCCAAATGCGTTTGGTGCCCAAACCCCGACCTCACCAATCTGGGCGTAATGAAAATGGACGTTTTTCGCCACATAATGGACGATTACGCTAGCCGTGGCGGACATATACGTTTTGGAACTTTTGGCGAACCGATGCTTGATAAAACTTTAGGCCAAAAAATCGAGTATCTGCGGAGATTTTCCTCAATTACAGGCGCCGAAGTTTTGACCAACGGTTATTTTTTAACCGGGAAAATCATCCCCACTTTACTTGAACACTCGATTGGCGTTGAAGTTAGCTTGGACGAATTAGACAAAGAAACTTTCGAAGACGTAAAAAAAATGAGTTATGACGTGGTTCGGGACAATATTCTAGAGTTTCTGGAAGCCAATGATCGGGCTTCTAAATCAGTACCCGTTAATTTTCGGGTAAAAACTTTAAAAACTTACGAAGAAACTGTCAATCACGAACTGTTTAAGCGAATGTCCGATCATAACTGCACGATCGAGTTAACGCCTATCGATGAAAATATTATCGCTAACTGGGCGGGTAAATTCGATAAAGATTCTTTTTTTGAATCTTATGTAAATGGAACCCCATCTTCTACAAAGTTTAGCTATAAAAACTTTAATCTAACAAACACGGCTCCTTGCGTTCAACTCTGGAAATGGCTGGTTATTTATTGGGACGCTTCGGTTGTGCTCTGTTGTGTCGATATGTTTTCTACAACTCGCTTAGGAAACCTAAAAGATAAATCCATTGAAGAAATCTGGACGGGTCCGGTTATGACTAAAATGCGTCAAAAAATGAGAGAACGAAAACGTTTTGATATTCCTATTTGTCAAGAATGCGATATCCACTTAAGCTGGCATAACCTTAAAGAATATTACGACAAGTCTGGCGCAATTCTTCCTAAGCGTCGTTTCATAAGCTAACAAATTACTTTTCAATTCCCTCCAACCGCTTTATTTGTTTTCTAATGACTCGCCTTTTAAATATTTTCAAAATTATTTTTAACCCAACGTTATACTCCGAAGCGGTTCGGTATTTGGTCTATTATTTTTATGAACACGTTGTTCCTATTTCTCAAATCAATAAAGGAAAAGACGTTGACATCCATCCTACCGCCTCATTAAGGTTTGGAGAAAATATTACGCTGGGAGACAACGCGTTGATTGAAGCGAATTGTTGTGTCTGGGCTTCTAAAAAATCTAAAATTCATATAGGGAAAAACTCGGCTGTAGCTTATGGGACTATGGTCATTTCATCCAACCACGGTTTTTTAAAGCGGGAAAGCTATACGAAACAAGAAATTTTGGAAAAAGATATCGTCATTGAAGACGACGTTTTCATAGGAGCCAATTGTGTTATTATGTACGGCGTGACCATTGGGACAGGTTCCGTTATTGGCGCGGGAACAGTGGTTTCAAAAAACATTCCGGCCTATTCTATTGTCGTTGGAAAAAGCCGAAACTTGACAATCCTTGAAAGAAGATAACAAAAAGCTGGAGTTAAAAACGATTTATGGAAGAACAGTTGAAAGAGGTTTTCGCTGCGGCATTAGATTTAGAGGTCGATGAAATAGAGGAAGATTGTTCTCAAGAAAATCTCGAAGACTGGGATTCTCTAGGACATCTAAATTTAATTTCGGAGATCGAAAAAATATTTAAAGTTAAAATCACTATGGATGAAGTAATGGAAATGACAACATATTCAAAAGTAAAAAAAGTTGTTAACGACCATTTAGAAAAAGTTTCCAATTAAATTCTTTGACTTACGCCTCAACCAAAATTCAACTTTCCCGTTTCCAATTTCCCTAAAAACTTCGTTTACTAAACTCATTCCAGTTTTATAAAGTTAATTTCGTGATAAAACGTCTGATAAAAGACGCCTTTGCGTCAAAAAAAAATCGAGTCGTATCAAGTTACTACAACATTGTTAATTCTCTCTCGTCGTTAACGCCGGAGCCATACCAAAACGTTCCAGAAGGCGATAATATAGTGGTTTTTGCCCCTCACTGCGACGACGAAGCTTTAGGTTGCGGTGGCATTCTATACAAGCATGTCCAAAAAAACTGTCAAGTAACCGCCGTTTTTATGACCGATGGGTCTCAATGCGAAACTGACTTAAGCAAAGAAGAGATCGTTAAATTAAGAAAAGAAGAAGCGTATAAAGCGGCAAAAATTTTGGGTATCCATCGTTGCGTCTTTATGGACTTTCCAGATCGAGAATTGGTACATAACTCCGAAAGCCTTGCAAAAGTTGAATCGTTATTAAAAGAACTAAATCCCGACACAATATACATTCCTTTCTATTTAGACAATCATCCGGACCATAAAGCGACCGCTTCCATATGCGTGGAAGCGTTAAAACGTAATCCCGTAAAAAACGTTTTCTTTTATGAAGTATGGACCGCAATGATCCCCAATCGAATCGTAAATATAGACGATTGTATCAATAATAAAATGGAAGCGATCGCGGTATATAAATCTCAAAAGGGTATCGAACGATTAGGCGAACAAATAAAAGCTCTAAATAAATTCCGATCCATTGGAGGAAATGAAGGATTTGAATACGCTGAGGCTCTATACAAAATATCGGAAAGCGAATTGAGTAAATGGAACTTTTAAAGAAAGATTAATCCATTATGCCAGAATATGAAGAAATTGAAGTAGGAGACGAAGCGGAACTAATCCGCACAGTTACCGAAAAAGACGTTCAATATTTTTCCCAAGTCTCAGGCGATCAGAATTTAATTCACACAGACAAAGAATTTGCGGGTAAAACTCAATTTGAAAAGCCTATTGTCCATGGAATGTTCACCGCATCTTTATTTTCAAATTTAGTCGGTAACGTTTTACCTGGAAATGGTTCCGTATATTTAACACAGGATTTAAATTTCAAAAAACCTGTTTTTATTGGCGACACGATAAAGGCAAAACTAACCGTGCTTCGAAAAGTAGACGGACCCAAAATCCTAGTCTTAAAAACCATCGCATCCAATCAAAACAACGAAGTTGTTTTGAAAGGAGAAGCTCAAGTATCATGGGCTCGCCCCAAAAAAGAATAAAGTTTTGCCTTCACCTTAGAAACAATTTCCATTTTGACAAAGGTTTAAATCATGTTCGATCTAAAAAATGAAGTGGCTATTATTACGGGGTCCAGCAGAGGAATTGGAGCCGATATCGCCAAAACGTTATCCAGCTATGGTTGCGCAGTGGCGATTAATTACTTTAAAAGCTCAGATAAAGCGGAAGCTGTGGTCGCTTCTATCCAGGAAGCAGGCGGCAAAGCGATGGCGATCCAAGCCGACGTTTCGAACCCAGATTCGACGCAGGATTTAGTGGATCAAACTCTAGGTAATTTAGGAATTCCCACAATTTTAGTTAATAACGCCGCTTCAGCTATGATTCATAAAAAAATTGCAAAAACAAATTGGAACGATTTTGCCTCCACTTTTGATATGGCCGTTAAAGCCACTTACAATTCTTGTCGGGCGGTCATGCCTCATATGAAAAAAAATAAACGTGGTAAAATAGTTAACGTAATCACTCAATATGTATTTGGCGTTCCCCCATTTGGAATGGCAACTTACGTTACCGCCAAATACGCATTGGAAGGTTTCTCAAAAAGCTTGGCTATGGAACTTGCTCCAAATGTTCAAGTTAATATGGTGTCCCCTGGACTTACTGAAACAGATTTGGTAAGCGGTTTGCCCGATTCATTTAAGGAGTCCATCGCTCAACAAACGCCAATGAAAAGAAATACAGAATTCAAAGATATTTCCAACGCAGTCTTGTTTTTGGTTTCTCCTCTTTCCGACTATTTAACGGGGACGAATTTGCCTGTTTGTGGCGGCAACGTTATGTAATATGGCATATGAGTTCTCAACTGAAAAAAGGTTAGAAAGTAATCTTGACTCTGGCTCAAAACAAGAGCTATCTCTTCGAATAATTGAAACTAAAATAAAGTTTCTAATAGAACGCGACCGTTTCTACGAGGCAGGAGAATTCCTGTCCGAAGCCATTTCTATTTTTAATTCCAGTAATTCCTCCAAATCAAAAGCCCGTACTATCTGCGGAACTCTTCTAGAAAAGCTCGCACAGATCAATAGTCCAAAAGCTCGGGATCTGATCTCAAAACTTCCAAGTTGGATTTTTGAAGATGATTCTGTTCAATTTGCTATGGGTAAAGTATTCGCTAATCTTGGCAATATGGATGAAGCAGAACGGCGTTTCGAACGATCTATAAATCTAAATCCAAACAAAGCGGACGTCCACTTAAGCTTGGCGTCGCTATTTGAAAAAAGAAATCCCCAAAAAGCTTTTGCCCATTATCAAAGCTATTTCCGCAAGAACGCGAATCCCTATTCTGCCAAGACATTTGTAAAAAAAGTAAAAAAGTTACTTTCACAAACTCCTCAAAATATAAATTTAAAACCTATTAAAATAGCGGTCATTGGAAATATCACGCTACAACCGCTTCGCCCATTTTTAGAAGCTCAATGTATTTCCGCAGGAGCGCAGGTCGAGATTTTTTTCGGAGATTACGATTTATTTGCGCAAGAAATAGTAGACCCCAATTCGAACTTATATCGCTTCGATCCAAAAATCACGTTTCTATTTATAGACGCTCCAACGTTTATCCCAGAATTATTTACAAACTTCTTTGAAATAGATTCCGAAAAACGAATCCCATTATGCCGGGAAAAATTCGAGACTATTCAATCGCTGATTAAAACGTTTTTGAATCGATCTCAATCCACTCTTGCCGTATCAAACTTTTCGATTCCTAGAAACTTTTTGATGGGAATTCACGATCACAGAGAAAACCCAGGCGAAAAGGAGACCCTTGAAACTTGGAATCAATGGCTCCGTGAGTTTATTAAAGAAACTCCAAATGGACTCTATCTTTTAGACGTTGAAAAAGCCATTGCTCGATCGGGAAAAACATTTGACGATAAAATGAAATACTTGGCTAAGATGGCGATTCCTGAAGTAGCGTTTCCTTCTCTGGCAAAAGAGATGCTTCGAATTGTAAGACCAATTTCAGGATTATCAAAAAAGTGCCTCGTCTTAGACTTAGACAATACGGTTTGGGGTGGAGTTTTAGGCGAAGAGGGAATCGAAGGTATAAAAATAGGAATAGAACCCCCTGGGAATGCTTACAGCGATTTTCAAAAAGCTGCAAAGGCTCTTTTAAAACGTGGAATAATTTTAGCAATTAATAGCAAGAACGATATTGAATTGGTAAAAGAAGCGTTTGAAAAAAGACCGGAAATGATATTGAAGTGGGACGATTTTGCGTCGGTCCGCGCGAATTGGCACGACAAAGCCCAAAACCTGAGAGAAATTGCCGCCGAGCTCAATATTGGAGTAGACAGTTTTGTATTCATGGACGACAATCCTGCCGAACGGTTTTTAATTAAAAGTGAATTACCCGAAGTTTTGACAGTAGACATGCCTGAAGATTGCTCCAACTATGCGCAAACTCTCTTAGATCTAAACGTTTTCGATGCGCTTCACATTACAAGCGAAGATAAAAATAGAACGCAATTGTATAAAGCCGAAACGGAAAGAAAACAATTTAAATCGCAAATCACCGATCTTAGCGAGTATTTAACTTCGCTAGAAACAAAGGTTGAAGTTTTCCCGGTGGATTCCTTCTCAATTGCAAGAGTATCTCAGTTAACCCAACGAACTAACCAATTCAACCTTACCACTCGCCGTTATAGCGAAGCTGAAATCAAATCCTTCACTGAATCTCAAAACACAAAAGTATATTGCCTTAAGTCTTCCGACCGGTTTGGCGAGCATGGAATTGTTGGAGCAAGTATACTCAAAACTCCAAAAGAAAACGTTTGGGAGCTGGATGTTCTATTAATGAGTTGTAGAGTATTGGGTAGAGGCATAGAAGAAGCATTCATGCATTTTATTTGCGAAGAAGTTTTAAAAGAAAAAGCGCAAATTCTAATCGGTCGTTATTTACCCACTAAAAAAAATGGAATGGCAAAGGAGTTTTATAAACGACTTCGTTTCGATCAAACTGAAAGCTCCGACCTAGAAACTGTTTATCAATTGTCTCTACAAGAACGTTCTATTCGCCTTCCTTCTTATGTCCGCCTGAACTCATAAATCTTACGCCCTCATGTTTCAAAATCCAGAATCCCTAGATCTCTCCATTGTTATTCTCAACTTCAAAACAAAAGAGGTTTTGCTCGATTGTTTGCGTTCGGTATACGACCAAACAAGCGGCATCGACTTCGAAGTTATTGTCGTGGACAACGCGTCTTCGGATGGCTCGGCGGAAGCCGCGAAAAAATCGTTTCCAAAAATTGAGCTAAAAATTAACGAAACTAATTTGGGTTTTTCGGGAGGTAATAATAAAGGAATCCAAATTTCGCGCGGAAGATTCGTCGTATTATTAAATAGCGACACTCTTCTAACGGAAAATTGTTTCGAAAAAATTGTCCGCTATTTAGACGATCATCCAGAGTTTCATATTTGTAGTCCAGAAATAACTGACGACATGAATAAAGCGCTTCCCATGAGACATTGGGAAGACAAACCCATTGACGCCGTATATAGAATTTTGGGAATGTATTCGTTTTCCAGAGACGCAAATCAGATGAAAGGCAAAGGACCAAGAGAAGTTGAAACTGTAGGCGGACAATGCTTTGTTGTCCGACGATCGCTTTTCGAACAAATTGGATTATTAGACGAGACTTATTTTTTATACAATGAAGAAGACGACTTTTGCCGATTAGCCCGCAAATCAGGCTTTAAAGTTTGCTATTTCCCAGAAACTTCGCTTGTTCACTTCTTTGGGAAATCAACCCACCTTCCCGAAATCCGAGAAAAAGTCATTATAGAAACATACAAAAGCGATTTAAACTTTTATGCCAAACATTATTCTTTATTTTGGAACATAACGCTAAGATGCCTTTACAAAACAACTTTTGTACTTGGAGCTATTAAAGCTTTCACAAAACAAATAATGGGAACGAACATCCAAGGACCAGACGGGTCCGCTGCTCTTAAACTCAAACTCTTTTTTTTAGAAACGCCACGTTTGCAAAAAAAATAAGAACCGCTTACCCATTGGGACCATATCTAGGAACGTTAGGGTCGACAATTTGCGACCAGGCATCTATACCTCCCACTAAGTTGTGCACCGTTTTAAATCCAGATTCAAGTAGTAATAAAACTGCTCTATAAGATCGTTCTCCTACATGACAATACACTACAATTTCTTCTTCAAAAATATATTCTTGCGTTCGATCAACTAGCTCAGTCATAGGAAAATGTTCGGATCCCTCAATTGACGCTAGATTTCTTTCCCATTGTTCCCTGACATCAATAACAAAAATATCTTCGCCTTTATCTAAACGCTCTTTTAATTCTATCGGTTTGATTTGCGATACTTGATTTATCTGGCTCATATTTATCCTTATCTATCCTGCAATCGCCTCTTTAAAATTTTCTCAATACTTTTACGCGCTTCCACAAACTTAGGATCGTGTTGCAACGCTTTTCTAAAGTTCAAAAGAGCGCTCTCGTCGTCTCCCCTTTCCATAAAAAAGTTTCCAATATTCAGATAAACGTTGTGAAGATTATTTTTACCCTTTAACGCAAACTCAAAATGAATTAAAGCTTTTTCTCGCTCATTTAAAACCCCGTAAACTAGACCTAAATTGTTATGAATTTCAAAATTACCTGAATCTATTTTTAAAGCGGCTTCAAAATGACGAGCGGCTTCTTCCATATTGCCCTGATTTCCAAAAATAGTTCCTAAATTATTATGGGCTTGCCATATTGTGGGATCTAAACGCGTCGCTCGTAAAAAATGCTCTTTGCTTTCTTCAAAACGATTTAGCTTCAAAAGCGCTAATCCTAAATTATCTTCCGCTTCTGCATAATCTGGTTTAACCTTTAGAGTGGCGGAATAACTTTTTGCGGCTAAGTCAAATCGACCGGCGCGAGAATACTCATTTCCCAAATTATTGTGAGCGATCCAAGCTTTTGGATTTTTCTTAATTGTATCTTTCCAAAGGGCAATGGGATTTTGGTAAATCGACTGTTGGTTCCAGGTTAAAAAAGCTAATCCGCAAAGCGTCGTCAATCCAACCGCCATTGACCCATATTTTAAAAAAGTATTTTTTGGAAATCGAGCTGTTAATTGATTTGTTTTTGTATATGCTCCGCAAATCGTAAAGGCAATGATACCTTGTCCCGCTATATATTGATAATGGTCGGCAACAAAAGAATAAAGTAAAAAATAAATATTTAAAAATCCCATAATTGGGAAAAGAGAAATCAGATAATAGCCAAGGGCAAATATCGGATAGCCGCCCCATCTCGCTCTAAAGCGAAAAATTAAAAACAATACTATCGCCAACATGAAATAAGGAACCCAAGATGTTATGAAACTGGGATCATGGTTCCAACGAGGATAAATAAAAGCTAGATCAATCGGAATAAATAATTTCTGAACATAAAACCAAAAAACAAAACCAGCATTGACAGTTCTTTCAATAAAAGTTAGCGACCATTCCGAACCGCTGGCTCCTGCGCTAGTGTACTGGAACCAAATAGTAATTAATCCAAAGATTAACGACATCGCAAAAAAAGGTCCCGTCCTGACTATCGCTTTCTTAATCGACAACGGTTTAAGGGTCCAGTGATATAGGAGCAAAATCACTGGCAACATAACAACCGCTGTCTTACTGAGTAACGCTAAAAGAAAAAAGAAAAGAGACAGTCCTAAGCGCCAAGTTCCGCCTCGCAAATCGTATTTAAGATAACAAAGAGAGGTTAACAGGTAAAAAAACATCGACTGGACATTTTTAATCTGCGTTACCCAGGAAACGGATTCCACTTGAATTGGGTGCCATGCAAAAACTAAGGCGGCCAGCCAAGCGCCAGGAAGATTTAACGTTATCAAAACAAGCCAAAATAAGACAACGTTAAACGCGTGAAAACCAATGTTAACAGCGTGAAAACCAAAAGGGTTTATATCCCATAATTGACGTTGGATCCATAAATTGGTAGAAACAAGCGGGAAATAATCTGGAGCGTCTCGAGTAAACCAAAATCGATAGAGGGCATTAGGGTCTTTCATGATGGGATTAGCGTCGAAAAACGTATTGTCATCCCAAATAAAACTTGCATCTAGAGAAGGCAAATAAACGACTGCGGCCAAAATAAATAGAAAAATGCCTTTTATAAACTGAGACTGAAAGTTATTCTTTTTTTGCGCGATTGGCATTGAAGCGGAAACGCTTAGAAAGGATTTTGGTTTAGATGGGCAACATTAAAACGTCACTTATAACCCAACATCGGCCAGTAAATTGAATATAAAAATAAATAACTTAATATTCCGAATATGCCTAACACTATTCCAGAACGAATCATGTCTTTAAGAGGAATTAATTTTGACGAATATGCCAAAGCGGATGCTGGAGTCGCAATCGGCAACATAAACGCAAAATTGCTTGGCAATATTACTGTCATAGTAGCTAAAACTGGGTCGATTCCATAGGCTGGAGCAATTCCTAAGGTGGGAGGAATTAAAATAGCAATCACCGCCGAATTACTCATAAAAGTAGTAAAAACCATTGAAAGAATAGCTATGGAAACCAAGAAAAACAATGCCGATTGGGATTGACTATCAAAAGCTTTTTCGGCTAACCAAAGAGCAGCTCCGGTTTTCACCATGGCTTCTCCCAAGCATATAGCTCCGCCATACATGATAATAACCGCCCAATTTACGTGGTCTTCCACCATTTTCCAATTTATCAAATTGAAAAGAAATAAAACGGCGATCGCTAAAATCGCGATATTGGCTATCCCTAAGACCTCTCCGTAAAAGAACCAACCGAATAAAGTGGCGGTCATTACCAGACCAACCCCTTTCTCTCTAAGCGAAACCATACCCATTTCCGACAACTTTTGCCGTAACGCTTTTCTAGCCGGTTCTATATTTCCTTCCCCAGGAGGAAACATAATATTTAAAACAACCCAACCGCATGCCGCAAGTATAGCTACCAGAGGAAAAGATAATTTTGAGTACTCCCAAATACCAATAGTTCGGGCCCCGTCTGTCGCTTGTTCCAAAATTTCAACCGCTAACGGCACTCGCCCTCCTCCCAAAACTGTTGCCGCTCCCCCTATAATGCATCCCCAAGCCATAGAAAAAATCAAAGACTTGGCAAATAGAGATTTTTGAATAGGATTCAAATCTACCGATTGAATGATTTGCAATAAAATGGGAAAAAGCATGGCGGCAACGGCATGTTCGCTCATAAAACAACTTCCAATCAATCCAAAAAAATAAACGCCACCCACTAACTTTTGGGGAGTTCTTCCCCACGATTCAAAAACCCACATGGAGAGTCTACTTGTTAATCCCGATCCAGTCATAGCTGCGGAAAGTATAAAAACGCCTAAAATAAAAAAAATAGCTTTATTGCCAAAAAAGGAATATGCCTCGGCAGAACTCATAATTCCAAGCAATGGAATACCAGCTATGGCGAGTAAACTTGTTATCGAAAGCGGGATAAGATTGGTGGCCCAAAGCGATACACAAAGAAAAAATAAACAAAGAGTTTTATAACCCTGAGCGGAAATCTCGTCGGGCAACTCTCTGCCCAGCAAAAAAAAGAAAATGACAAAAATTAACGCTAAGATCAATTCTCGCCGCATCCGATCTAAGAGGACAATCCAGATGGGGCGTCGGTCAATAACAATATTTGAATTAAGTTCCGATTCCATAGATTGTTTAATGAATTAAAAAATTAGCCATGCCATATGGGCTAACTTTAATAAGCCCACTATAATTAAAACTGACCTGCGCTCTACCTTTATTTTTTACCAGTTTTGGGCTTTTCTTTAATTGAGGCAATAGGTGGTGGGCTGGAAAAACTTCATAATACTTTTGGGGAAAGTTACATCAAAATTAAGAAATATCTTTAGTTTTTATCAACCTGTTCTATCGTCCACAGGTCGCAAGACCCGCAGGTATCTCTAAAGTTTTCACGAAAATGATTAAACTTGTCGCCTCTCCAGATGGTTCCAAGATCTTCTTCAACGGCGTTTCCCATTTTCTCTGTAGGTAGCAAGCAGCAAGGCGTGACGTTTCCTTCTCGACTTACATAAGCATAATTAAACGTTTTCAAACAATATTTGCCGGATTGATGAAGCCTTTTACGAAGCAATTTATAAAACATTCGAGTCATGCCTGAAGAAACGGCATATTGTAACCAATCCAATTGAATTCCAACTTCTCTGGCGACCCTGTCGGCTTCGGCAAAAATTCTTTCCTCTTCTTCTTGACCTGGTCGCTTTAAGTCTGGGGCATATTTCCTATCAATACGACCGACATTAACCACGTCGCAACCAATTCTTGCTCCATACCTAATTACGTCGCACAAATCTTTTTCGCAACCCTCATGCAAAGTTGCTTGTAAACGAATCGATAGCTTTCCATTTTCCCTATTGCGAGCAAGCGCTTCGATGTTTTCAAAAACTTTTTTACTGGTGTGACCGTCTTCAACTTCCCCCTCGACACTATCAATAGAAAATGTTAAAGCGTCGGCCCTAGAGTTTAAAACCATTTCGGGTGTCACGGGTTTTACAAACAAAGCATTAGACGTGATCGAAACGGAATGACCTCGATCTTTACAGTAATCAATCATGTCAAAGATTCGTGGATGGAGGAAAGGCTCGCCCCAACCCGTTAATGTAATATCTTCCCTATCTTGCAATTGGTCTACAACTGCAACAAACTTATCCCAATCCATATGCTCTAATTCGATTTCCAAATCTTCACGGGGACACATATGACAATCTAAATTACATCGATTTGTCACTTCAATTTGGACAAGTTTGGGTTTAGCTGGGATTTTATATCTGAGACGGTCTACAGTTTCTAATAGAAGACTTAACATATGTCGTTGACTAAGGTTTTTAAAAATCTTAATATTTAAGGACAAAACGCCCAAAAACCATAATACCCTTTAAATTAAATAATTAATACAATTTAATTCGGTTTCAGCGCCTTAAAATGGTAATCTATAACAACTTATCGGCGTTTAAATGGATTGGGTAACGTTTTTTTACCTTTATATTGGAACTGCAATTATAAACGCCAATATTTCAATAATTTTATCAATTAAAAAAGCTTTGGCTTTAAATAAGTAAAAAGGTACCAAATAAATGGGAATGACAATTACCGAAAAGATTCTTGCCGCCCACGCGCAAAGAGACAGTGTCCAACCAGGAGAAAATATTTGGGTAGACGTCGATGTGCTGATGACTCACGATGTCTGTGGACCAGGAACCATATCTATATTTAAGAAGCAATTTGGCAATCAAGCTAAAGTTTGGGATCCTGACAAAGTGGTAATCATACCAGACCATTATATTTTCACTAAAGATCAAAAAGCTAACAGAAATATAGATATTCTGCGGGATTTTGTCAAAGAACAAGACCTACCTCATTATTATGATGTGGGCACGGAAAAATACAAAGGCGTTTGCCACGTCGCCTTAGCTGAAGAAGGGTTTAACCGACCAGGAGAAGTTCTTTTTGGAACTGACTCCCACACCTCTACTTCAGGAGCGTTTGGTTTATTTTCTACAGGTATCGGAAATACCGACGCGGCTTTTATTTTAGGGACAGGGAAACTCTGGGTACGTATACCCGATTCAATGCGTTTTGAATTTACGGGAGAATTTCCGCCTTATATTATGGCCAAAGATATTTTACTCCAGGTAATTGGAGATATCGGAGTAGATGGAGCTACATATCGATCGATGGAATGGGCAGGCGAAGCTGTAATGTCGCTTTCTATGGAAGAAAGAATGACGCTTTGCAATATGGCCATTGAGGCTGGAGGAAAAAATGGCATCATTGAAGCGGATGAAGTAACTAAGGGATACAACAAGGGAAAAACTTCAATTAGCGGCGAAATTCACAAGTCGGATTCTGACGCTAAATACTATTATAAAAAAACCTACGACGCTTCCAAAATGGAGCCAGTAGTCGCGAAACCTCATTCTCCAGACAATAAAGCCTTAGCCCGGGAATGCGAAGACGTAAAATTAGATCGTTGCTATATAGGATCCTGCACGGGCGGCAAAACCACCGATTTTATAGCCGCCGCCAAACTACTGAAAGGCAATACTGTCAAGATCGATACCTACATAGTTCCGGCTACCGTAGATGTTGAAAAAGACCTTTCTGTTGAAACCATTGAAGGCGAAACTCTTTTGGATATTTTCAAAAATGCCGGGTGTCGTATTGGCGAACCTTCATGCGCAGCCTGTCTTGGCGGTCCAGCAGATACATTTGGTCGAACGCATGGAGAAGAAATTGTTATTTCAACAACAAACCGAAACTTTCCCGGTAGAATGGGTTCCAAAAAATCCTCAGTTTATTTAGCCGCCCCATACACAGCTGCGGCGTCGGCCTTGACTGGGTATATTACGGACCCTAGAAAATTTCTTTAAACGAGTAAGTTGATTTTTCAAGATTTCTCAGAACTTTTCAGCTTCCTAATTTCATTAAACAAAAACTAATTTACGCAATTTATGAAAAAGATAATTGAAGGTTTGGCCTATGTTTTAGGCAATAATATAGATACAGATCAGATCATTCCAGCGGATAAACTAATGTATAGCCTGAGCGATCCAGAAGAGAAAAAATTTTATGGTCAATTTGCTCTTTCTGGAGTTCCAGACGTTCAAGCGGGTTTGCCAAAAGGGCAAATCCCTTTTGTCGACGAAGGTAAGTTTTCTTCCCCATATACAATAGTGGTGGGAGGCAATAACTTTGGATGCGGTTCCTCTCGGGAACATGCTCCAGCCTGCTTAGAGATTGCTGGAGTTCAAGCGGTTGTTGCCGAATCTTTTGCCAGAATCTTCTACAGAAACTCTATAGACGGCGGTTTTTTTATTCCTTTCGAAA
This sequence comes from uncultured Nitrospinota bacterium, assembly GCA_964570665.1. GTDB lineage: Bacteria > Nitrospinota > Nitrospinia > Nitrospinales > JAJDAT01 > JAJDAT01. Next base: position 404,183 of record CAZMZH010000001.1, read on the forward strand.
CAGAAACGTCTGTTTACCAAGAAATCGAAACAGGAGATTCTCTCCGCATTGATGTTGAAAAAGGAATTTTTGAAAATAAAACAAAAAACAAAACATATAATCTTAAACCACTCGGAGACGTCGCCGATATCATAGAAGCAGGCGATATTTTTAAATACGCCAAGAAAGCCGGTTTAATAAAAACTTAAGAAACAACTCCCTGCCTCAAAAGGCAGAATTAAATATATCAATACTTATAAGCGATTTATCCCCCATTTTCTCTGGTTCCGCCCATCCTCTGAAAGGAGTCGGGATAATGTATTTTAAAATTATAATACTGTTTGTCTTTGTTCTTTGTTTCTCATTTGGTTGCGTTGCGCCATCAGGGCCGAAAGACGCCAATAACCAAATTAAAGTTGACTCTTCCGAGATGGTCCTTATTCCAAAAGGCCCATTTTATATTGGAAGCAGCGAAAAAGATATCGACTGGATTGTCGAGACTTTTTATGCAGAATCGCGCGACTGGTATTTGGACGAAACGCCTTCCCAGGCTTTTTATTTGAATCAATTCTTTATTGATAAGTACGAAGTCACCGTCGAAAAATACAAAAATTTCCTCCAAAAAACACGGAGAACAAAACCTAAATTTTTGGAAAATCCAAAATACAATGGCCCTAATCATCCAGTCGTAGGAGTCACTTGGCAAGACGCCGCAGATTACTGCGCTTGGGTAAATAAACGGCTTCCGACAGAAGCCGAATGGGAAAAAGCCGCGCGCGGCGACGATGGCAGAAGATATCCCTGGGGAAATAATGTCGAGATTAAAAAAGCAAACGTACGCGGAACGGAAGACTCCTTTCGCTATAGTTCTCCTGTGGGCGACTTCCCCGAAGGTCAAAGCCCATATGGAGTCATGGATATGGCTGGTAACGCTTTCGAGTGGACTCAGGATTGGTATAAACCCTTTCCTGGGAACGAAGGAGGAGACGAGTTGTACAACCAGAAATTGAAAGTTGTTAAAGGAGGTTCTTGGAAGGCTAATATGGACTTGGCGCGTTCGGCCCTAAGAGGAAAACGCTTTCCACATCAAAGCGCGGATCATGTTGGATTCCGATGTGCAAAAAGCGCAGATAAAACCGCCTCATTAAATTAAAAAACCTTAAAAAGGAAGTCCCATGCAATTAACCATTAAAATTTGTTTGGCAATATTTCTCGCCTTTATGCTAGCCCTGCCGGCGCAAGCTTATGATATGAGCAAACATAAAGGGAAAAAAGGCGGAGGCCATGGTTATGGAAGACCGAAAGGTCCTCCAAAAGATATACCTGCACATATTAAGTCTAGAACTAGCGAAGATGGAACTGCTATCAATTTAAACAATTCCCAAGTTGGCGTAAAAGGAATTACTGTAATGGCCAACTCAGAAAACTTAAAAAACCTTTCTAGTTTGGCAATGAAAACCAATCTTTTGAAAGACGAAGGAATAAAAATTCTGGCAAACTCGCCGACATTTCAAAACCTGAAACTACTTTCACTCTGGGATAACCACCTCACGAATGCAGGAGCTCAAATATTAGCAAGTTCCCAAAATTTTAAAAACTTAACTCAACTAAACATTGCTCAAAACTATATTACCGACGACGGTGTCGCCACGCTGGTGAACTCGCCCAATGCGGCTAATCTGGTTCTTTTAGATTTAAGCAAAAATAAAATCTCCGACGCTGGAGCTATTGCTATAGCCAATTCTCCACACCTAAAAAATTTAGTAAGGCTTGAATTATTTAAAAACCAAATCGGAGACAAAGGTCTAGAAGCTTTACTTCACTCAAAGTCGCTACCTAAATTAGAATTTCTAGATTTAGTCAGCAACGCTTACGACTTTGACAATGCTATTGCTATGGAAAAGGGAACAACGCTACCTTCCATCAAAAACTTAATTTTGTACTAAAAAATAAAAAAAACCGACAATAAGTTCATTCCAAATTTATTGTCGGTTTTCACATTACTCTTATTCTAGGCTAGCTTTTTTCTATTTTATCGTATCAATTCCTTTCAACCGCTCGTTAATTTATCTAATATCTCCTGGATTTTTTCAAAATCATAATTTTCCGTTAACTTCTCCAAAAGACAGGCAAAATCTATAAGTTCAGAATCCATATCCTTTAATTCTTGGGTTATTTGGCTCATCTCCGTCAAACTGTAGGTTTCTGAAGCCTTTTTTAGTTTTACTAAAATACTTCCGGGAAGTTTAATACTTTCCAAGTCCAATTCTTTTTCCTTTTCAATTTCTAAGCTTTCCTCTTCTTCAGGTTCGGTCTCTAATTCTACATCCAAAAACTCAGAAATACAGTCAAACACAATTTCGAACGAAAATGGCTTTAATATAAATCTACAAAAACCTTTTTCTTTAAAATTTTCGCGAAGACCGTCAAAAATTGAAGTAGTAACGCAAACTACTTTGGGTCCTTCATCTCCATATTTATCTCTAATAATTTTAGTCGCTTCCACTCCACCCATGACCGGCATATTTACGTCCATAAAAACGATATCTGGTTGGAACTTTTCTACCATTTCTACGCCTATTTGACCATTTTCGGCTTTTATAACTTCTAAACCCATGTCGATCAAGAAAGTTTCCAATACTCTTAGGTTTAATAGGTTATCGTCAACAACTAAGGCCTTTATATTTTGTCCTGGCGCTATTCTAAAAACTCGACTTTTAGATACCTTATGGCCTTCTACAGATTCTTCAGAAATAGGAAGGTTCAAATTAAAATAAAACATAGAACCTTTTCCAAACGCGGACTCAACTCCAAGTTTTCCTCCCATCATTTCAATTTGCTTTTTGGTAATGGCCAATCCCAAACCCGTCCCGCCTTTTTTTCGCCCCTCTTCTTCTTGCTGGAAAGGTTCAAAAATTTTATTTTGCTGCTCGGTAGACATTCCTGGTCCAGTGTCAATCACTTCAAAACGATAAGGTATTTTTGAAGGATCCGATTTTGGCAATGGTATTCCCCTGATCAATACTTCGCCAGCATCAGTAAACTTAACTGCATTGCCGATTAGATTGATCAAAATTTGCCGAATCTTACTAGGATCTCCCTCAACAAATAAAGGACCGCTACTAGGCTTTTCCATTTTCCAAATCAATCCTTTTTCTTCACATCTAATTTGGAATAAAGGAGACAAGCTATTTATCAAATCGTCTAAATCAAAGCTCTCCAAATTTAGAGTCATTTTGCCCGCTTCGATCTTCGATAAATCAAGAATATCGTTTATGACTCCCAAAAGATGGTCGCCACTATTTTTAATGGTTTGAATTTGGTTTAACTGGGGCTTACTAAGACTCTTGTCCCGTTGTAAAATTTGGGCAAATCCTAATATACCGTTCATTGGAGTTCGTATTTCATGACTCATATTAGCCAAAAAAGCGCTTTTGGCTTGATTGGCCGCCTCTGCAGCCTCTATCGCCTTTTCTAATTCCGCTTCCGCGCGTTTTCGCTCGTTTATTTCGTTTGTTTTTTCCTGATTTTGCTTTGCTAAGTTTTCGTTGGCCGCTTGAACTTCCTTTTGCGCTCTTTCTAACTCTTGGTTTTGTTTAACAGCTCCCTGATTTATGGATAGTAGAAGATTAAAGACCTTTCTCCCCGTGGTTTTAATTTGATAGGTTTGGTCAAGATAATCAAAATCTAAAACTTCTGGATACTCCTCATAACAATTATTGCTTTGGTCTCTTAAAATCCTACTTACAGTGGATAAAATATATTCCGAATCGTAAGGCTTAGTGAATAAATAATCCACGTTATTCGATAGACACTTAAAAAGTGTATCCATACCAGAAAGAGCAGTCACCACCGCTACTGGAATATCTTTAAGACTTGAATCTTCCTTTATATTTGCGCATAACTCATACCCACTCATCTCAGGCATATTGACATCTGTAATTATTAGATTTATTGCTTTCTCTCTAGCGATTTCTAAAGCTTCCGTACCCGTATTAGCCTTTAAAACTTGAAAATTACCTTTTTCAAGAAACCGTTTGAGTAGCTCCGCTTGTACCCTACTATTTTGTAGAATAAGTATTGAAGTGTTCATATCCGACCGATAGATTTTTTATAATTTTTTCTGAACTAAAAGTTAAATTGCTCTCTAAAAAAACCTTTAGACTTCACCTTACTGTAAATTTGGTGACTAGGATAACGTTAATACTTTAAATTAACAAACCCATTCTTGTATCAATTACGTAACACTTTGAAAATCTATGTGATTCTAAAAACTGTTTTTAGTCGTGTTTTATTAAGGTAATAGAAAGAATAAATTTAAGCGGTAATAGATCTAAGTATATAAGCTCTTGGAATTAAGTCGATTATCTAGAAGAAAAAATGTCCAGATAAAACCTCGAAATTTATTTTTTTTATTACACTTTAGTGATCATAAGGAGAGAAAAATGCGACACAGAAGTCACCAACAAAAAGGATTTTTCGACCTTTTCCAGTTGAAGTAGACTCTGAAAAAATTGACGCTAATTTTGAAAATGGAACTCTAGAAGTTACCTTACCAAAGACGGAAGAGGCCAAAAGCAAAGTAAAAATAGTAGAAGTTAAAACGGGTAGTTAAGGCATAAAAGTAAGGTAAGAAAACTATAGTTTAAAAAAAACGCCAACGACTTTAATGCTAAAGCCGTTGGCGCTTACTTTGTGATAGGTTCTTATTTATTCAAACTCATGACGTAGTCATGAATTCCTTTAGCCGCTTTTCTTCCGGCTCCCATTGCGGAAATAACCGTCGCAGCCCCAGTCACAATATCGCCTCCAGCAAAAACACCTTCTTTTGAGGTCAAGTTTACGTCGGGATCGGCTAGTTCGATATGACCTTCTGAATCGGCTTTCAGTCCAGAAGCGCTTTTAGAAATTATAGGATTCGCTCCGCTTCCTAACGCAATAACTACTGCGTCGGTATCAATAAAAATCTCGCTATCTTTCTTTGCATAAGCTTGTCTACGTCCGGATTGATCAGGTTCTCCTAATTCCATTTGTATGCATCGAACCGATGAAACCCACCCATTTTTGCCTTGAATTTCCACAGGACTCGCTAAAAAATGAAATTCAATTCCTTCCGCTTCTGCATGTTCAACTTCTTCTTTTCTTGCGGGTAGCTCGTCTCGCGATCTTCTATATATCAATTTGACTTTTTCAACTGTTGGCAATCGCAACGCTGTTCTGGCTGCATCTAAAGCAGTATTACCTCCGCCTACAACCGATATAATTTTATGTGCATGAACAGGGGTATCAAAAATGGGAAACTCCCAGGCGTGCATTAAGTTAACTCGAGTCAGGAATTCATTCGCCGAGTAAACTCCATTTAAATTTTCTCCAGGAATACCCAAAAAATATGGAAGTCCAGCTCCCGTTCCCACGAAGACCGCGTCAAACTCATCTTCATTCATCAATTCGTCTAACGTTTTAATTTTCCCGATAACGTAATTGACTTTAATTTCAACCCCTAACTGTTTCAAGTAATTTAACTCTGCTTCTAAAATTTCTTTGGGGAGGCGAAACTCTGGGATACCGTAAAAAAGCACCCCTCCAGCTTTATGCAAGGCTTCAAATATAACAACTTCATGTCCCATTTTTACAAGATCAGCCGCCGCGCTTAATCCGGCTGGTCCGGCTCCAATGATGGCAACTTTTCTTCCCGTCGACGACGCCACATCCTCTAACTTTTCTTTTCCATGAATCCTTTCGTAATCGGCGACAAATCTCTCCAATCTTCCAATAGCCACAGGTTCCCCTTTAAGACCGACAACACAATGTTTTTCGCATTGATCTTCTTGCGGACAAACTCTACCTGTAACTGCAGGTAAGGAATTAGCTTCTTTGACTTTTTGGGCGGCTCCCAGAAAATCTCCTTCCGAAACTAATTTAATAAAGTCGGGAATTGCAACGCGCACAGGACATCCCAAAACACATTTTGGTTTTTTACATAAAAGGCATCGCGAAGCTTCTAATTGCGCCATCGCCGGAGTGTATCCCAAACAAACTTCTTGGAAATTTTTATTGCGCTCTTGCGGGTCTTGTTCAGGAGCAATTGTTCTTGGAATTTTATTTCCTAATTTTTGTTTTTTAGATTTGGCCATCTAAATATTTCTAACCAAGATTTAAATTCTTGATACGGCTTCTAATTGGCAAGGCCTTACCGTATCTTTTAGGTATCTCTCTTTAGCTTCTTTTTCTTCCGGAACATAAGTTCCCAATCGGTTTAACAATCCCTCAAAATCAACTTGGTGCGCGTCAAACTCTGGACCGTCTACACAAGCGAACTTCATCTCATTCCCAACCGTCACTCGACAAGCGCCACACATACCGGTTCCATCAATCATGATGGGATTTAAACTTGCAAAAGTTTGAATTTCATATTGACGCGTTAAATCCGCAACAGCCTTCATCATTACTAAAGGTCCAATAGCAATAACTCTATGTATAGGCTCTTTGTTTTGAATCATTTCTAAAAGAGCGTCGGTAACAAATCCTTTCGAGCCACAAGAACCATCGTCGGTAACGATTCTAACTTCGGAAGAAACTTTTCTCATTTCATTTTCTAAAAGAATCAACTCTTTCGTTCGCGCTCCTAAAATTGAAATGGTTTTGTTTCCGGCATCCCGCATAGCTCTGGCAATAGGGTGAATTGCCGCAATACCAAAACCTCCTCCGACTAAAATAACCGTTCCAAATTGTTCAATCTCGCTTGCGTTACCTAAAGGACCGACAATATCTAGAATAAATTCGCCCACTTGCATTAAACTCATTTCAATAGAAGTTTTACCCACTGCCTGGACAAAAAAAACTAACGTTCCTTTCTCTCTATCCGCATTACAAACAGTAATGGGTATTCGTTCTCCCTTTTCGTCGAGCCGTATGATAACAAACTGACCCGCCTCAGCTTTGTTGGCAATTTCCGGAGCTTTGACCAAATAGCGAAACACTTGAGGAGCTAGATTATCTTTTTCCAAAATTTCAAACATTAAAACTCTTTTAAGTATTTATCAATAAGATTAAGGAACGTGTGGGCTTTTTCCGCTTAAGTGCAAAACATAATCTTCATCATTTTTTACCAACAAGGGAGCTTTTTTTTCTTCTATATTTGGAGTTGGGTACATTCTCCTAAAGGGACTTTCAGAAAGAGTTCTTTGCTCTGGTTGGATTGTAACTTTTTCTCCAACCTTTAGTTCATCGTTTCCGATCCTACCTTTCTCAACCGCTACAATCAAAATATCATGCGTTGCTGGATTCCAATAAGAACTTGAGTGTCGATTATTATATTTTCTTTGGTTTGCATCATGCGTGGCATTTTGATCGACACCTTCATTAACTCTCCGTCCCTGTTTTCTCTTATTTCCAACTCTTAGAACAACCCCCTTTTTAGACTTAGGTTTATTCGAAGATTTAGAAATTAACGCCTCTTTATCTAATGGGAGAGTCCAGTTAGAAAAATTAATTCTTCCCACTTGTTTTTCAGGTTCGTTTTCTTTATTGCGATCAATCGGCGCGGATAACATTTTAATTTCGTTTTAACCTTTTGAGCAGTCGATTATTTTTAAAACCCTATTTAAGAAGATCTTTGACGTAATAACTTTATTCCATAATTTCTTAACGGCTAAGTATTTACTTTAATTTAAAAACTCAGAATAATTTATCGAAAAGCTTTATCATAATATTAAATTAATAAAAACATCATCAAAACTTATAAAGTATGAAACCCATAATCGAAATCGCTAACAAACTTGGCCTACTCCCTACTGACATTTTAACTTATGGCCCTTATAAAGCTAAAATTCCAATAGAAAATTTGGATCGGAATCCTTCAAGAGGAAAACTTATCCTTGTTTCGGCTATTACACCTACGCCTGCAGGAGAAGGTAAAACCACAGTTACTATTGGTATCGGCCAGGGACTGGCAAAATTAGGTAAATCGGTTTGTTTAGCCCTGCGCGAACCTTCGCTTGGACCTTGTTTAGGAATCAAAGGAGGGGCCACCGGAGGGGGCATGAGCCAAGTATTACCCGCTGAAGATATCAATCTTCATTTTAATGGCGATTTTCATGCGGTAACTTCGGCTCATAATTTACTAGCGGCAATGTTGGACAACAAAATCCACCATAAAGGTTTATCCAATATCGATCCTCGTCGAACGCTTTGGAAGAGAGTTTTAGACCTTAACGACCGCGCCTTAAGAAAAATTATCGTCGGCCTCGGCGGTGTCATGCAAGGAGTTCCCCGTGAGACAGGTTTCGATATAACGGCAGCTTCCGAAATTATGGCAATTTTATGTCTAGCCGAAAATCATGAAGACCTTAGAAGGCGTTTAGAAAAAATTTTAGTCGCTTTTACTCATGATGGAGAACCCATTACCTCTAAATCCTTAAATGCGTCGGGAGCTATGTTGGCGTTATTAAAAGATGCGCTTATGCCCAATCTTGTTCAAACCTCAGAAGGAATACCCGCTATTCTTCATGGCGGTCCTTTTGCAAATATCGCCCACGGGTGCAATTCCGTATTAGCCACGAAAATGAGCATGGCTCTTTCCGATTGGACAATAACAGAAGCGGGGTTTGGATTTGATCTTGGAGCAGAAAAGTTTTTTGATATCAAATGCCAAAGCGCTGGACTGGATACAGCGGCAGTGGTTTTGGTTGTCACTTGCAGAGCTTTAAAAATGCACGGAGGAGTTGAGGTAAAGCAATTAGCGGAACCTAATCAAAAAGCGCTAATTGAAGGATTATTAAATTTGGATCGTCATGTAGAAAATATTCAACATTTTGCAGAAACTCCAATCGTTTGTCTAAATCATTTCGAAGGCGATCGCCCGGAAGAAATCTCAATTATTCAATCTCATTGCGAAGAAAACTTAAAGGTACCTTTCGCCGTTTGTAAAGGATTTAACGATGGCGGAGAAGGAGGCATTGAACTGGCGAAAACAATAATAAATAAATCTGAAAAAACCCGTCGTCCTTTTAGCCCTTTGTATAATTGGAACGAAGATGTAGAAACAAAAATATGGAAAATCGCTCATAAAATGTATGGGGCGAATGCAATAAAATACGACAAAAAAGCGCTTCGGGATCTTGAATCCATTAAAAAGCTTGGTTACCAAAATCTTCCTATATGTATAGCTAAAACTCCATCCTCTCTTTCGGATGACCCAAAACGATGGGGTCGCCCCGAAAATTTTCCTGTCACAGTTCGAGAAATTTTAATCGCCGCCGGGGCTGGATTTTTGATTCCTTTAACGGGAGAAATCATGAGAATGCCAGGATTGCCAAAGGTTCCACAAGCAGAAAGTTTCGATCTTAGAGAAGGAAAAATAATTGGAATGCGCTAATCAAACCAACAATTCAATAACATTATTATATACAATGCGTTTAGGTTAATAGCGGGATAAATCGAATAAATCTCTCCGAAAAAAAGAATCTTTTTACCTTAAAATAGATCAATGAGAAAATTTCAATTAAAGTACCCTTTAAAGAAGTTCCAAAACCTTGATTGAACTAATATTTTTTAAAAGTTGCAATGAGTAAATCCTCGATAATTGATAAAGAAAATTTAGACAAACTTATAGCGGAGCTAAACCAACGAGGCTATAAAACTGTCGGACCCACTATTCGTGGAGAAGCGATCGTTTATGACCATATTTCTTCAACCGATGATCTACCCGAAGGCTGGACCGACGAACAAAAACCAGGTCATTATCGAATAAAGAAACGAACCGATAAGGCTCTATTTGGTTTTAACGTAAGTCCTCATTCTTGGAAACAGTTTTTACATCCGCCAGAAAAAAAACTGTGGACGGCAGAGAAAAATGGCTCCAGCTTTAAAATCATTCCTGAAGAATTAGAAAACCCCAAGTTTGCTTTTTTAGGAATCCGCTCATGCGAACTTCATGCGATTGCAATTCAAGATAAAGTTTTTATTCAAGGTCCTCATGTCGATAAAGTTTATCAAATCAACAGAAAAGATCTTTTTACGGTCGCCGTCAACTGTGGCCAAGCGGGAGGAACCTGTTTTTGCGTTTCAATGAACACGGGCCCAAAAGCAAATACCGGGTTTGATTTGGCCTTGACGGAAGTCCTGGATAAGGATCGGCATTATTTTTTAGTAGAAAATGGTTCGGAGCGAGGAAAATCAATTTTAGAATCTTTGAATAGCCAACAAGCAAAACAACAAGAAATTGAAGTCGCGGAAAAAATAATAACCGATACCTCTAAAAATATGGGCCGTTTTATGGATACTGAAGGAATCAAAGAAACTCTATTCGGAAATTTGGAACACGCTCGCTGGGAGGAAGTCGCTAACCGCTGTTTATCCTGCGCAAATTGCACCATGGCCTGCCCAACCTGTTTTTGCTCAACGGTGGAAGACGTAACCGATATTACCGGCGACCATGCAGAACGATGGCAAAAGTGGGACTCTTGTTTCACCATGGATTTTACCTATATTCATGGTGGGCATGTTCGTCATTCGACAAAATCCCAATATAGACAATGGCTAACTCATAAACTTGCCGGTTGGATCGATCAATTTGACTCCTCCGGCTGCGTGGGTTGCGGACGCTGCATAACCTGGTGTCCAGTCGGAATCGATTTAACCGAAGAAGTCGCAGCTATCAAAGAATCTGATAAAACCAAATAAGACATTATTCAGGAATAGTCCTATGAAATCGTTAGAACCCATTATAGAAAATCATCCATTTTTTAAAAATCTGGAGCCTCATTTTTTAGAACTGGTTACGGGGTGCGCTTCAAATGTTCGGTTTGAATCCGGAGAATTTATTTTCCGAGAAAACCAAGAAGCAAACCAATTCTACTTAATTCGGCAAGGTAAGGTCGCTTTGGAAGTTTGTCCCCCTAACCGGGAGCCAGTAATCGTTCAAACGGTTAGCGACGGTGAAATACTCGGCTGGGCATGGATGGTTCCGCCTTATAATTGCCGCTTTGACGCGCAGGCGCTTGAGCTAACTCGCGCCATTCAATTAGACGGCAAATGCCTTCGTAAAAAATGCGAGAGGGACCACAACTTGGGCTATACAGTTTTGAGTCGATTGCTACCCGTCATAGGTAAAACCATGGAAGCCACTCAATTGCAATTAACAGATATCTACGGAAATCGAAGCTAAAGTTAGGAATGAAGCCTAACACACAAGATTCAATGGTTCCTCAACTGTACGAAATTGCGAAAACTATTCGTGAAACACACGACTCCTTCTCTTTGCATTTGGAATCAAAAAGCGATTCAATTATTTCAGGTTTTGGTCCCGGGCAATTTAATATGCTCTACGCCTTTGGAATCGGGGAAGTCCCTATTTCCATTAGCGGACAAACCGAAAAGTCCGGAAATTTAATCCATACAATTCGCAACGTCGGAACCGTTACCGCAGCCCTTGGCGATTTAAAAAAAGGTCATACATTAGGTCTACGCGGTCCATTTGGCAGTTCATGGCCAATCGAAAGTTGTAAAAAAAAAGACGTTGTCCTTATAGCTGGCGGTATTGGCTTGGCTCCATTACGCCCAGCTATACATGCATTGCTAAAAGAAAGAGATCAATTTGGAGAAATTGCCGTTCTTTATGGAGCGCGACAACCCAAAGATTTATTGTTCACAAAAGAATTTGAAAGCTGGCGCGGGAAATATGGCGTTCAAGTAAAAGTAACCGTCGATTCGGCAGATCGGCAATGGAAAGGAAACGTCGGAGTAGTCACCACCTTAATTCCAAGAGTTACTTTTGATCCCGCTCATACCGTTGCCATGATCTGTGGGCCCGAAATTATGATGAAATTTTCGGTTCTTGCTCTAAAACAAGCGGGGATGTCCGAAGAAAATATTTTTATCACTATGGAAAGAAATATGAAATGCGCCGTTGGTTTTTGCGGCCATTGCCAATTTGGCCCCGCGTTTGTTTGTAAGGACGGGCCTGTATTTGCTTATAATAGAATAAAAACTTTTTTCGAAATTCGAGATTTTTAGAATGACTAAGAAAAAACCCAAACTGGCGGTCTGGAAGTTTGCTTCCTGCGATGGATGTCAACTAAGTCTTTTGGATTGCGAAGACGATTTGCTCGCCGTCGCTCAAGAAATAGAGATTGCCAATTTTCCCGAAGCCTCTCGCGCTGTGCTAAAAGGACCTTATGATTTATCTCTTGTCGAAGGATCAATTACCACTCCTCACGACGAGGAAAGAATTCATAAAATTCGAAAGTCGTCTAAGTTTTTAGTAACGATCGGAGCATGCGCCACATCTGGCGGCATTCAAGCTTTACGCAACTTTAAAGACGTGAACGAATTCATTTCCATTGTTTATGCCAACCCAAGCTATATAGAAACACTAAAAAAATCAACGGCCATTGCCGATCATGTCAGAGTAGACTTCGAACTTCGCGGTTGCCCCATTAATAAAGCCCAGCTAGTTGACGTCATATCTTCCTATTTAAATAAAAGAAAACCCGTCACTCCTGCGCATAGCGTCTGCATCGATTGTAAAAGAAAGGGAATCGTTTGCGTTATGGTTTCTAAAGGAGACCCCTGTTTAGGACCGGTAACTCATGCAGGTTGCGACGCTTTATGCCCTTCGTACAATAGAGGATGCTTCGGTTGTTATGGTCCTAAAGAAAATCCAAATACGGGAGCTCTAAGCGCAGAGTTAAAACGTCTAGGAAAAACTAACGAAGAAATCTTGTTAGCATTTCGTAGTTTCAACGCTTACGCGGATCCTTTCCACAAAGAAAGCGAAGCTCATGAAGAATAAGAAGACCAAAACCATAAAGGTCGACTATTTGGCTCGTGTAGAAGGCGAAGGGGCTCTCTATATAAAAATCAAAGATAACGCAGTAGTTGACGTAAAGTTAAAAATTTTTGAACCTCCGCGTTTTTTTGAGGCGTTTTTAAGAGATCGCGATTTTAAAGAAGCTCCGGATATCACAGCGCGTATCTGCGGTATTTGTCCGGTGGCCTATCAGATGAGCGCGGTACACGCAATGGAAAATGCCCTTGGCGCTAACGTTAACGGACAATTACGCGAACTCCGTCGTTTGCTTTATTGCGGAGAGTGGATTGAAAGTCATGTCCTTCATATCTACATGCTGCACGCTCCTGATTTTTTAGGTTATGACGACGCTATTCGCATGGCAAAAGATCATCGAGAAATTGTCGAACGCGGTTTAAAATTAAAAAAGATCGGCAACCAAATCGTTAGCCTGGTCGGGGGTAGAGAAATTCATCCAATTAATGTGAAAGTCGGCGGTTTCTATAAAGGATTTACTAAAGCAGAATTAGAAACCTTGACAGAAAACTTAAAATGGGCGCGCGACGCAGCTTACGAAACCGTTCTCTGGACATCTCAATTTTCTTTTCCCGATTTTGAAAGAGACTATGAGTTTGTCAGCCTCAGTCATCCAGAAGAATACCCATTTAACGAAGGCAGAATTATTTCAAATAAAGGATTGGACATTAAGGCTTCTGAATATGAAGACCATTTTGAAGAAATACATGTGAAACACTCGACCGCGCTTCATTCTGTTTTAAAAGAAAGGGACGCCTATTTTGTCGGCCCCATGGCGAGGTATAATTTAAACTTTGATCGACTTCCCGCTATTGCCCAGGAAGCGGCTCGCGAAGCAAAATTAGGAAAAGAATGTAGAAATCCTTTTAAGAGCATCGTGATTCGAAGTATAGAAACCTTATTCGCATGCGAAGAAGCTCTAAGAATTGTCTCTGAATATGACAAACCAAAAACCCCGTTTCAAGTAATCGATGTAGTCGAAGGAGAAGGCTTTAGCTGTACAGAAGCCCCGCGTGGAATCCTATTCCATCGCTACAAAATCGACGACTGCGGGAAAATATTAGATGCCAGGATTGTTCCGCCCACTTCGCAAAATCAAAAAACTATTGAAAATGACCTTAGAGCTTTTGTACCGCAGCACATTGATCTACCAGACGATAAATTGACTTGGCAATGCGAACAAGCCATTAGAAATTACGACCCTTGTATTTCATGCTCAACGCATTTTTTAAAGCTAGATGTCGAGCGAAGCTGAATTCGATTACAACACAACATGACTATGAACTCTACTCTCGAAAAAGGAATATTTTTTAGCAAAGTGGTTGAATTGGCGGCAGATTCTATCATTGCTGTAGATAAAAACATGAAATTAATATTTTTCAATAGTGAAGCCGAAAAAACATTTGGCTACTCACAAGATGAGATCATAGGGCAACATTTAAATACGTTGATCCCTTCCGAATTTCACGAAGTACACGATAAACATGTTCGCAAATTTTTAGAAGAAAGTACTGTCGCCAGACTTATGAATGATAGACAAAACGTCGAAGTAAAAGGGCTTCGTAAAAACGGCAACCAATTCTTCGCCGAAATATCTATCATCAAAATACCTCAGGAGGATGGATTTATTCTTGCCGGTATTATTAGAGATATTTCAAACAGTAAAAAATTAGAAAAAAAGCTAAGAGATTTCGCCGAGCACGATTCTCTAACAGGAATCATGAACCGTCGCATGATCGAAAACGTTTTAAAAAAAGATTTGGAACGCGCTTCCCGCTATAACAAACCCTTATCGTTATTAATGATGGACATCGATCATTTCAAAAAAGTGAACGATACTTTTGGCCACGATGTCGGCGATTTAGTTCTTAAACATTTAACCGATGTCAGCAAAAGTAATTTACGCGAAGTGGATTCCTTTGGAAGATGGGGAGGCGAAGAATTTGTCGTGTTACTTCCGGAGATAGATCTAAAAGACGCTCGCGTGGTCGCCGAAAAGCTAAGAACATCAATAGAAAACACTCCTCTAAAAATAAACGAGAATGAAAAAGTATCTTATACAATCAGTATCGGTGGCGCCGCTTTTTCCAAATCCATGGATTCGTGGGAAACTTTTTTTAAATTAGCTGACAATGCCCTTTACCAAGCTAAAGAACAAGGGCGAAACCAGGTTTGCATAGGTTCGCTGGATAATAAAAAATGATCAAAAACGCAAAATAGTTAACGCTTTGGATAAATCAAACTATCTAATTATCGGCGTCGGTAATATCTATCGCCACGATGACGCAGTTGGCCTTTTAATTGCTCGCCGCCTTAAAAAATTAAACGACGAACGCTTGACCATTATGGAGCAAAGAGGAGACGGGGTGTCTTTAATGGAATCCTGGAAAGATTGGAATCAAGCTATCTTAGTGGATGCAGTGTCGTCTGATAGCCTCCCTGGAACGGTTCATTATATCGAAGCAAACGAAAAACCGATTCCATCTAAATTCTTCTCCTGCTCGACTCATAACATGGGAGTAGCGGAAGCGGTCGAACTATCGCGATCGTTCGATCAATTGCCAAAGTATCTAGGCATCTATGGGATTGAAGGAAAAGACTTCAGCCCTGGCGAAGGGCTGTCGCATGAAGTGGAAGAATGTATAGAGCAAGCGGTAAAACAAATTTGCGAAAAAATAGAACATTTGCATAAAGGCTGAAAAATGCACGAACAATCCCTGATGGCCGACTTGATGCGAAAAATTGAATCGGTGACTCAAGCAAATGGAGCGAAAAAAGTCGCTAGTTTAAAAGTGAGACTGGGAGCGTTGTCCCATATTTCTCCAGATCATTTTAGAGAACACTTTATTCAAGCCTCCAAAGGAACTCTCGCTGAATCGGCCCGCCTCGACGTTGTCGTTCAAGGAGATTTGGACGACCCCAACGCGCAGGAAATACTATTGGAAAGTTTAGAATTAGAAGAATAATGTGAAACTCGCTTAATTTTTTTTAATCTGATTGCAAAACGGAGTTGTAATTGTCCACTGTCGTACAAAGAATTCGTATTTCTCTTTATGGAATGCTTCAGGGAATGGGATTTCGTCCTTTCGTATATCAGTTAGCGTGCGATAAAGTTTTAAAAGGCTGGATACAGAATTCACCGCAAGGAGCAACGATCGAAATCGAGGGTTCTGTAGACAAACTCGACGAGTTTCTTTTAAAACTAAAAAACGAATGCCCTCCTCCTATTTTTATTCAATCTTGGAATTCTGCGTACCTTAACCCTGTCGGCTATAAAACTTTTGAGATTAAAAACAGCGCCACTGCTGGCGAGAAAACATCTTGGGTACTCCCCGATATCGCCACTTGCAATGATTGCTTAAAAGAACTATTCGATCCTTCTAACCGCCGCCACCTATATCCTTTTACAAACTGTACACATTGCGGCCCCCGTTACAGCGTCATTGAATCGCTTCCTTACGATCGGCCACGTACTTCCATGAACCAATTTCCAATGTGCGAAGACTGTCAAAACGAATATGACTCTCAAAAAAATCGAAGATTTCATGCACAGACAAATACCTGTCCGCATTGCGGTCCCCATATAGAACTTTGGGATAAAAACGGAGCTTGTTTATTTTCAAAAAATGAAGCGATTATGAACGCCGTTAAAGCGTTAAACCAAGGAGCAATATTAGCGGTTAAAGGATTGGGTGGTTTTCATCTAATTACGGACTCCAGAAACGATCATTACATTTCCAAATTACGGCAAAGAAAAAACCGCGACGAAAAACCTTTTGCCGTAATGTATCCTTCTATAGAACAGGTTAAACAAGATTGTATGGTCTCCGGCTTAGAAGAAAGGCTCCTGCTTTCTCCTGCCTCCCCCATCGTTTTGTTACGACGCATCAACCAAATAAAAGGAACGGTTTCCGGATTAACAGCTCCGGGAAACCCCTACCTTGGCGTCTTATTGCCACATACCCCCTTGCACCACATTTTATTAAATGATCTCGGTTATCCATTGATAGCGACCAGCGGTAATCTTTCTAGCGAAACGCTTTGCACAGACGAAAGCGAAGCGGTGAATCGACTTCAAGGTATCGCGGATTTTTTCTTGGTTCACAACCGACAAATTGTTCGCCATGTAGACGATTCTATTGTCAGAGTAGTCGCAGGACGGGAACAAGTTTTGCGACGCGCTCGAGGATACGCGCCCTGGCCTATCCCTTTGAAGGAAGCTTTACGGTCAACTTTGGCGGTAGGCGGCCATTTAAAAAATACAGTCGCCGTCATAAAAAATCGTAACGCTTTTGTTAGCCCACATATAGGAGATTTAGAAAATCCGCAATCAACCGACGCGTTTGAAAAAACGTTGAACTCTGTTGGCAATCTTTTTGACTCTCAACCAGATACAATCGCATACGATTATCACCCTGATTATTCGTCGTCAAAAATTGCGGAAAATTTTGAAGGAACCTCATTACGCGTTCAACATCATGTAGCTCATGTTTTATCGTGTATGGCAGAAAACGAAATAGAACCTCCGTTTTTAGGAGTGGCCTGGGACGGTTCGGGTTATGGGTTGGATGGAACGCTATGGGGAGGAGAATTTTTTCATGTAACGAGGAATAATTTTCACCGAATCGCTTGTTTCAAACCGTTTCCATTACCTGGCGGAAACCAGGCTATACAAGAACCCAGACGTAGCGCTCTCGGACTTCTTTTTCAACGCTATGGCGACGCAACGTTTGAAAGACCAGAAATAACCCGCTCTTTTTCGAAACAAGAACTCTCCATTCTCCACAACATGCTGACAAAAAAAATAAATTGTCCAATGACCTCAAGTTGCGGAAGATTATTCGACGCCGTATCCGCTCTTGTTGGCATTCGTCAAATCTGTAATTTTGAAGGACAGGCGGCTATGGATTTGGAGTTTTTAATCGACGATAAACTAACGCAAGAAAGTTATTCGTTTGAATGTTTAACGCCTGACGGTCAAAACCCACCTTCAAAACTTATCGAAACTACAGAAGGTATATACGATTTAAATTTAAAAACCATCCTAGACTGGTCCCCTCTACTTGAAGCGCTATTAGCGGATATTGAGGCTGGCTTAAGCGTAAATAGTATTTCCGCAAAATTTCATAACGCTCTTGCAGACTCCATTTTAAAAACCGCCAACTTAGTTGGAGAAAATCGTATAGTTCTATCGGGAGGTTGTTTTCAAAATAAAGTTTTAACCGAGTATTCGATTGAAAGGTTGGCCCAAAATAATTTTGAACCTTATTGGCACCGGAAAATTCCGCCAAACGACGGAGGTCTGGCGCTGGGGCAACTTGCCGCCACCGCTTGGTCCCTTAAAGGAGCGCTGGTTTAAAATGTGCTTGGCAGTTCCCGGAAAAATTCTATCTATAAAAAAAGACGATCCCCTGATGAGGGTTGGACAAGTCAGTTTTGGCGGTATCATAAAAGAAGTGAATTTGGTCTACGTCCCAGAGGCGGTTATCGACGATTACGTTATCGTTCATGTAGGATTCGCCATTAGCGTATTAGATCCTAAAGAAGCGGAGCGAGTTTTTAGTTATCTCGACGAAATAGAGCATACCATTCAAGACAAGGAAAAATCAGAATGAAGTTTGTCGACGAATATCGAAACTCTCAAGTGGCGGAAAAATACAAAATCGCAATCGCCGACACAATCACCCAACCTTGGACCGTTATGGAAGTTTGCGGCGGACAAACGCATTCCATTGTCAAATACGGTATTCAAGAGTTATTACCCGATTCACTAACGTTACTTCACGGTCCAGGCTGTCCGGTATGCGTGACGCCTTTAGAACAGATCGATAAAGCCATTGCCATTGCTGGCCTGGAAAAAGTCATTTTTTGTTCGTTCGGCGATATGCTTCGCGTTCCAGGATCGGAAACTAATTTACTAACCGTTAAGGCCAAAGGCGGCGACGTACGAATTGTTTATTCGCCAATGGACGCTATTGAGATCGCGCAAAGCTGCCCAGACAAACAAGTTGTTTTTTTTGCTATCGGATTTGAAACCACCGCTCCCGCTAACGCCATGGCTATCCGCCAGACCAAGCTTAACAAATTAAGAAACTTATCGTTCTTAATTTCGCAAGTGATCGTTCCTCCCGCTATCCAATCCATTTTGGAATCGCCCAACAATAAAGTGGACGGATTTTTAGCGGCAGGTCATGTTTGCACCATCATGGGATACGAAGAGTACGAACCGATCGTAAAGAAATATCAAATACCCATTGTTGTTACCGGTTTCGAACCCATGGATATCCTACAAGGAATTTACATGTGCGTTCGTCAATTAGAATCGGGCAAAGTAGAGGTTGAAAATCAATATTCAAGATCGGTAAAAAAAGAAGGCAATAGGACTGCAAAAAATATCATTCAAGAAGTTTTTGAGATCGTTCCGCGAAAATGGCGTGGAGTTGGCGAAATTCCTGCCAGTGGATTGGGACTGCGCAAAGAATACGTAGATTTTGACGCAGAAAATCGATTTTGCTTAAATATAAAATTTGAAGAAAAGCCCTCGCCTTGCATTAGCGGTTTGATTCTACAAGGAATCAAAAAACCCCGCGAGTGTCCTGAATTTGCAATCTCCTGCACTCCAGAAAATCCATTGGGAGCGACTATGGTTTCTTCCGAAGGAGCCTGCGCCGCATATTACCGTTATCAGTTGACTCCAAAATGAGCGACTCAAACCCATCCATGGATGAAATAACGTGCCCTATTCCCTTGACCCAATCTTCCATAATTACAATGGCACATGGCGGTGGAGGAAAACTAACTCGGCAACTCATAGACCAAATTTTCGTTCCCGCTTTTGGCAACTCTCAGCTAGAAACCAACCACGACAGCTCCGTTATTGACGTCGGGTTTAAAAAACTTGCTTACACAACAGATTCATATGTGGTCTGTCCACTAATTTTTCCCGGCGGCGACATTGGCTCCTTAGCCATCAACGGGACCGTGAACGATTTGGCAATGAGTGGAGCCAAACCGCTTTATTTAACTGCTGGTTTCATATTAGAAGAAGGCTTGCCAATAGAAACGCTCTTTAAAATTGTTCAGTCCATGAAAAAAGCGGCGGCCGAGGCGGAAGTAAAAATTGTCACTGGCGACACCAAAGTAGTAGACAAAGGTAAAGGCGATGGAATTTATATCAACACTTCGGGGGTGGGAGCGATCGACCACACGTTAGAGATTCATCCAATGAGCGTCAAACCCGGCGACGCCATATTAGTCAGCGGCGATCTGGGACGACACGGGATGGCCATCATGGCCGCTCGCGAAAACCTTGGGTTTGAAAGCCCAATAACAAGCGATTGCGCAGCGCTATCGGGAATGGTAAATGAGCTAATAAAAGCCGGTATCAATTTACATTGTTTACGCGATTTAACCCGTGGCGGATTGGCAACGGCTCTCGTCGAAATTTCGGAAACGGCAAATCTTTCTATAACAATTGACGATTCCAAATTACCTGTCGATGAAGCCGTCAAGGGAGCCTGCGAAATCTTGGGTCTAGACCCTCTTTATGTTGCAAACGAAGGGCGGCTAGTCGCATTTGTACCCAAAGAAGATGCGAACCAAGCTTTAACAATCATGAAGAGTCATATACACGGACAAAATGCCAATATTATTGGCAATGTTGAAGAAAAGTCCGCAAAACGAGTCATATTAAAAAATGCGTTAGGTTCTTCTAGAATTCTGGATCTATTAAGCGGCGAACAATTGCCCAGGATCTGTTAAGCGGAATTTTTTGATTTTTTAGAGATCTAAATACAAGAAACCTAAAAAATAAAGGATTCTATAATGCTTGCTCCCAACGTTGGCGATTCATCCTCGCCAACCACAAATTCGCCAAAAACTCAGAACCTGGATCAAATTGCAATAAACGCAAAATCTCATAAACTTCTTCGATCCCTCCTAAAAGAAAACCCTGAATTAGAAAAAATCTTGCTCAGTTCCAACGACGAAATCGAAGCGATTGCCGGAGTCGAGAAATATGTTCAAGATATTCTGAAAGAAAGTCCTACCGCCCTCGCCTTTTGCAAAAGCGACAAAGACAAACGCCAATATTTTGAAGCTTTGACATGGAAAGACTATGCGGTCATTCGCTTAATGGATTATGTCGATAACGCAGGTAAAGAATTTGAAGATTTAAATATAAAGGGAAAATCGGTCGTCAATAACCCAATAAAAATGATTTGGTTGGCGACTAAATTTGGAACGGGAGGGGCTAAACCCTATTTCTTCGAAGATACGATTCAATTATTTCGACAATTAAAGAAAAAAAGCCTAAGAGCCCTTCCTCTTAAAACCCGGGTCGTTGAGTGGATGGAACGTTGGCCTTCAGGGTTGGATCGGCGCATTTTACCGTTGTTTGAAGAAAATAAAAAAAGGATATTAAATCTCATCATCGAGCAAATCGATAAAGGAGAACATTCCCACTCGCGATTCAAATTCACTTCGGAAATATCAAAGGAAGAAAAATTTCAAAAAGCTTTAGAATGGTGGAACGATTACCATTTCCATCTGACATTTGCGGTTCGCTCACCCGGCGCTCTAAACGAAATGCTCGACGGATCTCTCGATCCCGACACCCTTAAAGTTTTGTATGACGCAGAGAAAAAAGGAATCCCCTTTTTTGTAAACCCCTATTACCTTTCTCTTCTGTTGACAAGAACGCCAGATTTTGCCGTTGGAGCCGATATCGCTCTTAGAGATTACGTCATCTACAGTAAACATTTGGTCGAAGAATTTGGCTCGATTATGGCGTGGGAAAAAGAAGATCTAGTGGAACCAGGAAAACCCAACGCGGCAGGTTGGTTACTGCCCACTCACAACAATGTTCACCGTCGGTATCCCGACGTGGCGATCCTGATTCCCGACACCGTGGGTCGGGCTTGCGGCGGGCTGTGCAGTTCTTGTCAACGAATGTACGATTTTCAGCGCGGAAATCTTAATTTCGATTTGAAAAAATTAGAGCCGCACGAATCTTGGCCGAAAAAACTTTGTCGCTTAATGGATTACTTCGAAAACGATTCCCAACTACGCGATATTTTAATCACCGGTGGCGACGCTCTAATGAGCTCCGATCATTCCATCAGGGAAATGTTAGACGCAGTTTATGACATGGCTGTTAGAAAAAAATCGGCTAACGAATCAAGAAAAGACGGCGAAAAATATGCGGAAATAATGCGTATCCGATTAGGCACACGACTCCCGGTTTATATCCCGCAAAGAATCACCAACGAACTTGTTAGTATTTTAGCCGAGTTTAAAACCAAAGCGGCGTCGATAGGAATTCAACAATTCTTGATTCAAACTCATTTTGAATCTCCGTTAGAAGTCACTCCAGAAGCGGAGCAAGCGGTTAAAAAACTCATTGCGGCAGGATGGACAGTCACCAACCAATTAGTCTTATCCACAGCCGCTTCGCGCAAAGGACACACGGCCAAACTAAGACAGGTATTGAACGAAATCGGAGTTTTGACCTATTACACGTTCACGGTAAAAGGTTATATGGAAAACAAACACAATTTTGCGACCAACGCCCGCGCCGTTCAAGAACAAATGGAGGAAAAAGTTTTTGGACTGGTAGAAGGCGAAGATTTAGAAACTATCCGCAAATTCCCATTAGAAGCGGAAAAGATCAAAGAACACATTAGTGAATTGCTCAAAAAAGCGGACATTCCATTTTTGGCATCCGATCGCAATATTTTAAATTTACCCGGAGTGGGAAAAAGTTTAACCTTCCGCGTCATTGGCATCACACGGTATGGAAGACGTATATTAGAATTCGACCACGACACCACCCGATTGCATAGTCCCATTATTGATAAGATGGGCAAAGTCGTCATTGTCGAGTCAAAATCAATTAGCGAATATTTAAATCATCTGGAAGAAATTGGCGAAGACGTTGCGGAATATGAAAGTATCTGGGGTTATTCCATGAGTCAAACCGAAGAACGTATGCCTATTTTCGAATACCCCGAATACGATTTTGAAGTTACAAACAACGTTACTAATTTAGTCGTAGAATGAATAATCCAGTGAAAAATACAGAATTATTTTAAAGACCATTCTAATTCTTGCTCTTCCAGGGTGACATTCGGTAAATATCTGGCTAAACTATTTTTATGGACTCTGTTAAACATTATATAGTTAGAGAACTTGTAAGTATTGATTCGGAAGCGATTGTCGCCGAAGCGGCCATTAAAATGGAAAAAGAAAAGGTGGGGTCGCTTTTGGTAACGACGAAAAGTAAATTCGTGGGCATTATCACCGAGGGCGATCTATCGCGCAGGGTAATGGCCAAAGAATTGCCTCCCCTAGATACGGAAGTGAGGCGTGTCATGTCCAGCCCATTAGTTAGCGTTCCGAGCGACACCTCCATGCCTGCCGCTTTTTTAGTAATGATCGATAAAAATTTGCGGCACTTGACGGTTACCGAGAACGACAAAGTTATCGGCATGCTGTCTATGAAGGGTTTTGGGCAGTACTATACGGACAAGTTTTATAAGAAATGAGTGATTGATCATCAATGCGGGCTTAGGGATAGGCGGTAGCGCTTCGAGAAGGAACTGAGGAAATAACGGGTAATAAAACCGAGATCCCTCGACAAGCTCGGGATGACGCGCGAGAGGGGATGACTTAATGGAAGCGAACATTGGCTTAAAGGTTTTCTCCTAAACTTGTTTCTTTATCCTACTCTCTCAATGCAATTTTATTTTCGTTTTTACTTAAAATAGCTTTATAAGTTTCCACTACAATTGGAATTAAGGACGAGGCAAAAAAGATATATACCCAGTCCATCAAATTTAAAGGAACGGTTTTGAAATAAACGCTGAGCGGAGTGTAAATAACGGCTAAATGTATTAACAGGGACAATAAAACCGCGATAACCAATTTAACATTCGAAAACAAACCCACTTTGAATATCGATTTCCGTTCTGAACGACAATTCAATACATTGAACAATTGAGATAACGTCAATACAGTGAACGCCACGGTTTGAGCGTATCTCAATTCGTATCCGTCTTGTAAATACCAGGAAAACAAACTCAGCGTTACTACCGCCATGGAAAATCCAACGAGAATCATGATAGTGACTAAAGATTTTGAAAGTATTTTTTCGTCGGGTTTTGCGGGGAATCTCTCCATAATATGGGGATCTATTGAATCAACGCTCAATGCCAATGCGGGTAGCCCGTCGGTCACTAAATTGATCCATAAAATCATGATAGCAATGAGAGGCAGCGGCATCCCCACCATGATCGCGATGAACAAAGTCAAAATTTCCCCTAAGTTAGAGGAAAACATGTAAGTGACAAATTTTTTAATATTGTCGTAAATACCTCTTCCCTCTTCCACGGCATTTACAATAGAAGAGAAATTATCATCGGTTAATATCATATCGGACGCTTCTTTGGCCACGTCGGTTCCAGTGATCCCCATTGCAATTCCAATATCAGCTTCTTTCAGCGCCGGGGCGTCATTAACTCCGTCGCCAGTCATGGCGACAATATGGCCATTTTTCCGCAAAGCTTCGACAATATGGATTTTATGTTCGGGGTTTACTCGCGCATAAACGGAAATTTCTTCTACATGACTTTCCAAATCAGAAATATTTTCTAAATCGGAGCCCGTTATGACTCTACCTTCAATACCAACTTCTTTAGCTATTGCGTTTGCGGTTGTTTGATGATCTCCAGTAATCATGATGACTCGAATTCCTGCGGCGTGGCATTTTTTAATCGATTCTTTCACTTCTTCCCGAGCCGGATCTATCATGGCTTGCAAGCCGACAAACGTCAGTCCCTTTTCTTTTTCTGACGATTCCTCCAGTTTTTTAAACGCAAATCCGAGCACCCTTAAGGCTTGGTTGGCAAACGACTTTGTGAGCTCCTTAATTTCTATTCGTTTTTCAGAGGTTAGCTTTACAGTTTTCCCATTTTCGTAAATCGTTTCACATCGATCTATTACGATTTCGGCGGCTCCTTTTACAAAAGCGTGGTTAACTCCATCCATCGTATGGATGGTTGTCATAATTTTTCGTTCCGACGTAAACGGTATTTCGTCTTTTCTCGGCAATGTTTTTTCAAGTTCCGATCGATTCAATCCCGCTTTCGCGGCGCTCACTATCAAAGCCGCTTCCGTTGGATCGCCAATAACTTGGTTGCCGTCGAAAGCTGCGTCGTTGTTTAACGTTCCAATTTTTAAAAGTAATTCAAAGTTTAGAGGGTCGACTTTTTCATCGCCAACAAAAAAACCCCCTTCTTGACCATAGCCCGAGCCAGACAAATCAATTATCACTCCATTTGCATAGATTTTTTTTACGGTCATCTCATTTTTTGTAAGCGTTCCCGTTTTGTCAGAACAAATGACGGTGGTAGATCCTAAAGTTTCAACCGAAGGCAATCTTCTAATCAACGCATTTCGCTTGACCATACGCTGCACTCCAATTGCGAGACCAATGGTTACAACGGCTGGCAAACTCTCGGGAATGGCGGCAACAGCCAATGAAACGGCAATAATAAAAAATTCCATAATCGCCGATCGTTCAAAAGTACCGTCCTTAAACACTTCCGCTAAAAAAACTACTGCGCAAATGGCAATGGTAACTAGAGCGAGAGTTTTTCCTAATTTATCTAATTTAATTTGTAATGGCGTGGGATCTTCTTCTTTTTCCTGGATCAAAGAAGCGATTTTCCCAATTTCCGTTTTTAGCCCAGTCTCCGTGACCACAGCAAAACCGCGTCCGTTGGCAACGATGGTCCCGGCAAACACCATATTTTTTCTATCTGCTAGTGCGGTTTTCTCAGGTAATTTTTGAATGTCCTTTTTGACAGGCACCGACTCGCCGGTTAGAGAAGATTCCGACGTTTGCAAATTTGATTGCTCGATGAGTCGCGCGTCGGCGGGTATTTTGTCTCCCGTTTGTAATTTCACGACGTCGCCTGGAACAAGTTCTTTAGCGTCAATATTTTTCTCTTTCCCGTCGCGGACAACATTCGCGCGAGGGCTTGCCATATTCTTCAACGCCTCAATAGATTTCTCGGCTTTATACTCCTGAACAAAACCAAAAACGGAATTGAGAACGATGATGACCCCGATTACTACGGCGTCTACCGATTCGCCCAGCGCAAATGAAATCGTTAGAGCCGCTAAAAGGATATAAACGACAAAGTTATGGAATTGAGCGAAAAATATTTTAAGGGGATTGATTTGTCTGCTTTGTTTAATCTCGTTTGCGCCGTACTGTTGCAAACGCCGTTTGGCTTCTTCAATTGTTATACCTGTGGATTGAGTTTGCAACCGCTCGTAAAACTTTTCCAAAGTTAAACTATGAAATACGTCTTTCTGATATGGAGAATTTTTTGAGGGATTTTCCAAAATAAGATACGAAAAAATTAATTATAGATAGAAGTTTTAATTTTACCGGATGATTTTTAAGGATCGTTGACTTATTTTTCTGGAAGCTTCTTTAAAGGTCAATAATTTCTCCTTCGCTCCGTGGTGGCCGATCACCGATTCTGCGTTTACCATGGCTAGTTTAAGCGCAAAGGTAACGTCGTTTTTCTTCATCAATCCCGCCAAAAAAGTAGAAGCGAAGGCATCTCCGGCCCCAGTGGTTTCTACTATTTTTACGCGGCGCGGTTTTCCATAGTAGAAACAACCATCGCAATATACATGAGCTCCTTTTTCTCCATCGGTGATGGCTATGATTGTGGGTCCCGCTTTAGCCAAATCATGAAACTGGCTCACATAATCTTTTTCTCCCACTAACAATCCCGCTTCTTCTTTATTTAATACAAGAACGGAGACTCTTTTAAAAATACTCTTAAGCGATTTCATTCCTTTTTCGGCTAGAAAGGGACTCAGCACAAAGGCTATCTGAATATTCTTTTTTTCTGTATATTCCGAAAGTCGAACGAGAGTTTTAAAAGACTCGTTCATCATCGACGAAAAATAAAACCATTTTGCCTTCAATTTGCTTTTGTTAATATCTGCCCACTGTAAATCTCCATTCGATCCTCTGAAACTTAAAATAGTACGATCGCGCCCCTTATCGTCGATAACAACCGAAAATCCCACTTTCGCATTTTTTTTCTGCGAGACAAGAGACGTATCAACACCTTCCCTGTTTAAATTTTGTAAAATGGTTTCCGAATAATCGTCCAATCCCATTTTACCAAGGTAAGCCACTTTAAATCCAAGCCTTGTCAACGAAACTGCCGCATTCGTCCCGCCTCCACCTGTTGAAAACTCCATTTCATCCACAAGAATTTTTCCGCCTACTGGGAATGAAATATGTTCCTTTTTACTCTTATCATATAAAATTTGTGAGCTTTCCGGTTTTACATACAAATCAATTGTTGAGCTTCCAACACAAATAACGTCGTGCATAATGATTTATTGTTTCCTATTCAAGAATTTATCGACTCAGTTAAAGTCTATAATAATATGATATAAATTGTGTCCAGAGAATTCTTAAAAAGCGCAAAAATATTGGCATTGTTTATCAATTTTTCAGATCCAGCAATTGGAGAATTACCATGTCTTACCGCCTAGAAGAATTATTAGAAAAATTTAACGAACTAGAGCGAGAAATATTGTTTGAAATTAATAAAAAAGAGGACGAGTTTTTTTACGAAATCAAAAAAAAACGCGTGCATTTTGAAAAAGAAATCAAAACTCAACATCGAGCTTTGGTCAAGAAAGTTAGGACTTATCTTAAAGACGCGGCAATCTTGAATATTCTGACCGCTCCCTTTATCTGGTCGTGTTTATTCCCAGCGCTATTCATGGATTTGATACTAAACGTTTATCAAACAGTTTGCTTTCCTGTATATAACATCCCCAAAGTACGAAGAAGCGACTATGTAGTAATGGATCGACAATATTTGAGTTATTTGAATTGGATTGAACGGATGAATTGTATTTATTGTGGATATTTTAACGGAATTATTGGATTTTCTCGGGAAGTCGCGGCGCGAACGGAACAATATTGGTGCCCTATCAAACACGCGAGAAGAAACCGCACGTTTCATAATCGGCATAAAAACTTTTTGGATTATGGCGATGCGCAAGGGTATAGGCAAAAAATCGAAAAAGTGCGTAGAAATTTTAGCGATTTAAAATAAATTCTCTTTCTCAATTCCATTTTGCGTTAAAAGGGTATTTATATTGAGCATGATATTCTTCCTCAACTCTCGTGCCCTGCAAGGGAAGAAGAGGTACTAGAGGGTAATGGTTGGAAGACGACAATCAGCAGAGGAAGCAGAGTGAGCGCCCCTATCAGGGCGACCACCATGGCAGCGCCTGTCAGCAATCCGAAATAGATAGTGGGCATGAACTCGGATAGAGCGAGAATAGAAAACCCTAGGGTGATGGTCACCGAGGTATAGTACATGGCTTTGCCAATACTCCCATGACAACGATCCATGGCGGCCAAATAATTTTGATCCATTTTATATTCGATTTGAAATCGGTGGATATAATGAATTGTATCGTCTACCGCTATTCCCACCGTGATGGCCGCGATAGTAATCGTCATCATATCCAGGGGAATGCCGAGCCAGCCCATGAGGCTCAACACCGTTGCGGCTGCCAATAGATTCGGTATGATTCCTATCAACGCGAGAGAAAAGCTCCTGAATAAAATCATGAACATAATCATGACGGCGAAAAATACCACGCCGATGGTAAGAATTTGCGATCGATAAAGGCTTTGTAGCATATTGTTGTAGAGCACGACCATTCCAGTGAAATGGATGGTTTCCGGGTCGAATCTCAATTCTTCTACCAGATGGCTGCGAATTTTTTCAATGAGGTGCGAGCGGCGCAAGGTTGGGTCCGATTCAATCAACCTCATATTGATATGTATTTGATTAGCATCTTGGGACAAGTAAGGGTTTACTAGAGTGTCTTTTATATTTTCCGGCATTAGTTTTCGAATAAGAGCCAGCTCGTAGTCATCTGGTTTTATTCCTTTTTCGAGTTGAGTGAAAACTTTGATCAAGGTGGAAATGGATTGCACCTTTCCTACTTCCGGTAGACTTTCCAGGTAATCGTGAATTTTTTCGACTCGATCCAACATGTTGGAATTAAACCAGAAACTTATTTCAACCGGTTCGTCCACATCCGAGAAAGGATCGTCAAAATACTCATCCGATTCTTCTTTATTCTGGTTAGCGCTTTTTAAATCGTCGAAATATTTCTGATCGGGATTCATAACGATATTCAAAGGAGTGGTACCGCCCAATTGTTGATCGATGACTTCCATACCTCTGTAAATTTCGGTGTCGCTTTTGAAGTTATCCATAAACCGGTTTTCTACCTCTAGTTTGGAGACTCCAATCGCGCTTACCACGGCCAGCAACAACGATCCGAAAAGAATGGAATTTCGGTGACGGTTCGTAAATGCCGCAATGGATAACGTGAAATTTTTCGTTCTATCCGTACTGGAACCAGGACTCTCAGGATTTAACAGTACAAGCGCGGCCGGGAAAAATATGAAATTCAAGATAAAAGACAGGGAAATTCCACAGGTCATGATCCAGCCAAAATCTATAACAGGGCGAATTCCACTGACCAGGAGGGAACAAAAAGCAACAATAGTTGTTATCGCAGTATAAAGACAGGGTTGAACCATGAGACGGATCGTTTGCGAAACCAACTCTTTTTGGCTTTGACCCGGATTATTATTGTTTAACCCCTGATACCTCACGATTAAATGTACGGTCAGAGACATGGTTATGATAAGTAGGATAGAAATAAAATTGGAAGAGATTACCGTCACCCGCCAATCCATTAAGCCGAGGAAACCTACCACTACCAGAGACGTAATTACGCAACAGCCTAAGGGCAATACGACCCAGCGCAATTTTTGAAAAAACAGGCTGAGTATCAGGAGAAGGAAAGCTAGGACCCCCAAGCCGAAAGTTTCCAAGTCGTGTTCGATGAAGCCAATCATATCTGTAGTGATCATGGGAACGCCGCCCAAAAACATTTCCGCCTTATCGCGATGACGGTCCATAATATCGCGAACGGATTGAATGACTTTGTCTTCCTCATCCAGAACCTTTGCATGATAATTCCGGAATTCCTTCTGGGCTTTAATAAATAAAATTTCTTCGTTGGGACTTAAGCCGAGGTTATTTTTCTTTTCCCTGAGATCGTTTCGCTGGTAAAGCAGTTTGAAATATTTTTCATCGCGTTTAAAATTGACGCGGATGATTGTGGTTTTTCCATCAGGGCTCATCAGCAGGTTTTTATATATGGGGCTTTCTAGAAACTCTCGTCTAGCCAACTCTCTGTCCACACCCGGAGTTTCCAAAGTTCGGATATCTTTGTCCAGTTTGGAGATTTCGACACGAGGGCTGTTTAGCAAAGGAACATTTAATATGCTATCTAGGGAATGAACCTGATCAAGTTGAGATAATTCATCGCTGAGCGCTTTCAAGTCTGCAAGCGCTTCATCGGACATCAGGTCTTCCGAGGGTGTATAGGTGATTATAAGAAAATCGTCGGATCCATAAATCTTACTTATTTTCCGATAATATTCGAGGGCGTTGTCATTTTCTAGAACCAACGATTCCGCAGAAGCGTCCAGTTTGAATTTGGGGATATGATAGGAAAATCCAATCACCGCCAAGGTTACAAAAACAAGCGCCCAAAGAGGTTTTTCAATGACCCATTTAAAGTAAATTTGAATCAATTTTTTCTTCAAGGAAGTTCCTGTTTTAATTTGTTGTAGCAGAAGCAGTTCATATTCTCACTATAAAATACTTACCTTGAATTACAAATAAACGGCTATTGAAAATTATACCCTTGAGAGAAATTCGACCTTACCTATTTAAGCCATTTCAATTAGGCCCATTCCAACCGCCATGGCTCCAAGCATAGCCACAAACTTTCCAACTTCACCCGCAATCAAAATGCCAGAAAAAATAAGCATCGCTCCTACAAAAAATATTAAGAATAGCCCTTCTCGCCTTCCGAAATTAAACATGATTCCCTCCCTTAACTATTATTTCAGTTTTTTGAGAGTTATTTTTTGTTCGATTCCCACGCTTTCAAATTACGTTAATGAAATTGAGATTAATGGCTCTATCTATATATTAGATCCTTAAAACTTGACGCTTATTCCTAGAATTTCGATTTTTTAAAAAAAGAATGCAGTTTGTTTATTTCTACGACTTTGGGCCAATATTTCCAGGAAACCTCCATCTTGACCGACAGCACGCCACAAATATTGGTGCTTTCTTCCAATAGGAATTTTAGCGAGTTAAAATAGTTATATTTCCTCAATGCTTCTTAGCAATGAAAGCATATTTATAAAGAGCATAAACCGCCATGCCAGCCGCAAGATGTTTGAGAGCATGGCCTCCTATTTGATTCGCGGTTAAAACAAAAATTCCGCGATCAAAATACTCCAGTATTTTCGCCAAGACATACCATCCAAAAGCATAAATTAAAAATTTGGTTTCTCGATTATTAACGGGAAATAAAAAACAAATCAACGGAATCTCCAGCAACGGTAAAAATTGAACCAACACATATGGCCTTAGGTCGCCATCCCCAGCCGTTTCGGTAAAATTCCAATACCAAACGCTAGCCATTCCCAGCGCCAACAAAATGGGAAGCAAAATTAATCCAGCAGTTTTATGAATTCGCTCGGCGACGATAAAAGAAAAAAACGACATAAATGCTAGAGTCATGGGTAATCGATCCCAAACCAACGACGAATTATTTGGTATCCAATGGTAATACGCCGATCCGGCGGAAACTAAGGCAACGCCAAAAAAGAAAACAAACCAATGCGCCAAAAACCCTTTATGATTTCGCGAATTTTTCAGGCCAATTAATTTAATCAATCCAAAGACACCAAAAAGCAAAAATAGAAGATTGGAAAAAACGTTCCAGAAGCTGGAAATACCTATGAAGGTTCGCTTATCGGCAAAGTCATGATAGGAAAGATTTTGAGAAATAGGAGAGAATTGGAACAATACCGCTATTGCAACAATAGCCGCCGCGAAGATTATCGTCAAACGCGTTTGATGCCCTAAAAAGCTCACATTATTATTCGGTCACTCCGAGGTTTTCTCGGAAACCGCGAAATAGCTCTTGAATTGGAGGGATTAATTTATTTTTCAAATCGTCCGGAACCCAATTGATCTTATCTAATGGCCAGTCTTCGAACTTGTGGATATCCAACCCGGCTTTGGCGTACCCCGCTTCTAAAGCCTCTTCCATTCCATAAAGTAGGGCTGAGTTGAATACGGTTAAATATAGCTCCCAAATAAGTTCTGAATCGTATAAACCCGCAAGGTAATGCCCAATCAATTCTTTAATAATAGGTTCTGCATGATCGACGAAATCAGGATTTAAAGCTTTTTGTAAAGTCCGATAAACGATGATCACGTCCTGCATCAAAAATTTCAATTCTTCCGAATCTTTTTTTATCGGACGGTTATCAAGATTGAGCAATTCTTTAAGTACTTTTAAATTCCGAATGGAATCGTAAATGATAGATTCTTCCCAGGTCGTCGAATTCCAAACAAAAAATACTCGCAACCATCGTACTCTCCCGGTTGCTTCCGATAGATGCATGATCAAAGATGGCTTGGAGCGATTGCTATACGGAAGCGGATCGCCCCAACCCTCTAATTTAAAATCCAATCCAAGTGGTTTAAAAGCGGTTGAAGACGTTTGGTAGTACATCTCCATAAACCGTTTTAGTTCTTCCTTATCCTCAAAACTCTTATCTTGCGGCAAATTGACGATGCAATACATTCGTTGAATTTTATTCTTGGCGAAACCGCTCTCATCCGCAATCAAATATGTGCCTCCCCAAATTCCGGAGCTGACGTCTTCTTCTTTTACTCCGTTGCCTGAAAACTGCTTATAGGACGATCTAACAACTTGCTTATAAATATTATTTAGTACAAATAAATTGAGATATTTTTCCGCGCGGAAAAGAGGTCCCACCGCTTTTATTTCTGATTCTTGCATTAAAAAACTCGTTTCTGATTTTTAGTAATTAATGGATATCTCTAGTAATTCGAAATTTTAACTTCCGGCAACTAGCTTGCCCTTTTATTTAGAAGGAGGCCTCTGTTTTCAGAGGTCCTCTAAAGTTAAACGATTCAAAAGGAGAACTCAAACGCAAGCCCGCTCTTGGTAACTTTAAAAAGAATTCTTTTTCCCCCAAGCCGCTATCTGCTCTTCAATACGAAGAGCTTCTTTTGGGTATTTTTCATTCAATAATTCTATAGCCTGCCTTCCAAAAGAAATAGCCGACGCAAAACTTCCCATACCCGCCTTCGAATTGGCCAAGTCGGCTAATCCCAACGCTTTCTCATAAAGATCGTCAAGTTCATTATAAATTTCAACCGCTCTTTCCTGAGCGACAATCGCTTCTTTATATTTTTTCAGTTTGACATAGTTCAATCCGACAGCTGTCAGGAGTTCTCCTTGCTTATTTAAATCTTTGCGCTGGATTGCGGCTTTCAAACACCCCTTATAACATTCGATCCCTTTTTCTATATCTCCTAGCTTAATATAAACATGTCCCAGACCATTAAGAGCGAGTCCTTCCATGGGAAAATCTTTATTTTCTTGGGCTAGAGATACCTGTTCATAGAAATATTTTTTCGCGCTATGAAGATCTCCGATTATCGCGTGCGCGTCGCCCAAACTGGCTAATGTTTCCGCTAGCTCTTCAAATGTTCCAATTTCCCTAATTAAGATCAACCTTCGCTTAAAATATTCAATGGAGCGCCTAGTTTCGTTCATCTTGGCATAGGCCAACCCAAGGTTAGACAGGGCCAACGCTTGACCATAGCGGTCGTTCAACTTTTCTGAAAACTTTAAATCTTCGAGATAATACTCAATCGCCCGGCGGGTATCCGTCATATTAGCGCCCGCAAGTCCGAGATCCTTTCCGCTATGTCTTTCCTCAAGGCTACGAGATAAATCATCTGGAGGAGGGGTCATTTCGCCTTTACCAGAAATATCAGTTTGAACTTTACTAATATTTAGAGCTAATTCTTTAGCGATAAGAACTTCTAACTTTTTTATATCTTTATCGAACGACTCGGTATTTATAGACACCGCCAACTCTTCGTCTAATGACTTCAAGGAATTCGGCAAAGACTCTTCGGGTGGAAAATCTATTTCATCCAATAACACAGAAACGATAGTAGTATTTTTTCCTAAAGCGGCGGCCATTTCGGCGGCCATCCAATCGTTGGAATCAAAGTCGTCTATTGGACTCCACCCATACCCCATAACCGCAACCATAACAGCGGCTTCTCCAGCTTTCTTTTCTAAAAATTCCTCGACGCCTTTTCCTTTGGGAATTTCAAAGTCCGCAATAACATTCTTTTCTCCAAACCGAGCGTAAAGAAATTCTTTGACCCTGTCCGTTTTGGTTGCATTAATATGTTTTCGCGAACTAAAAATAATTTTTCCGATTCTTTGCACTTCTTTTTACCTTTTGGATTTAAAAGATCCACTCTTTAAACTTTCCACTAAGTCCTTCGGTAGATTTTCTTTCAAACTGTCCCAATCAGAATCGTTATAAAACACCCTATTGCTCTTGATATTTTCTAACGTAATCGATCGTTTAACCTGATAACTCTTCGATGGCGCTATCGCTTCGACCGCCATCAACAACAATCCCTTCATCTGATCCAATTGGTCTTGCCCGGCACAAGTGTCGGCCAATCCATTATAAGCGCTTTCAACATGCTCCATATTCTCATATTTTTTGCCTCGCTCTAGCGCTGTCGCAAAACTTTTAAGCGCGTCATTCCAACTTTCTTTTTGCAAATTTGTATAGCCTAAACAAAGATGGGATTCGGTTACGCCTGATTCGTCCTCAAGTTTTTCATCGGATTGCATCGCTAACTCATAACTTTCAATTGCAGAATCCCATTCCTTTAGATCGTTATAGATGTTTCCAATGAGCCTATAAGTTTCCCCAAGTTTCTTTAGCTCGTCTAGTTTTTCATTCCATTCAATCGATTTTCGAAAACTATCAATGGCTTCTTGCCGGCGGCATAGATATTGATTGGCTTTACCCAAGTCGCGGTAAATATTTCCAAAGTTTTTTTCAATATCCGGATAATCGCATGAAATATACTTATTAAAATTTTCTAAAGCGTTTTCAAAGTTCCCAAGCTTCAAATTTAATTGACCCAAGGTTTTATGAGATAAAACTTTTTCTTTACTGTCTGCAAGCGGATGCGCATACCATTCCGTAAATAGTCTTTCAGCCAATATAGGATGAGGTTTTACTAATTCAGATGCCATTTTCCGAACCAAGTCGACAAAACTAGCGTTGTCTTTTTGGCCTAAAAATATCCTCGCAACCCTTTCAAATAACGTCCAAACTCTTCCGCCTGAAACGTGACCCTGATAACCATCCAGGAATATCTCTAAAAATTCTGCAACATCATCTCCGCTCCCTCCCAGTACCGCATACACTAAACAATCGCTTAAATAACTAAAAGCGGATTTGGGATCGGTTTTTAGTTGGGCATAAAATAATGCGTAATAAAATTCTGCGTTTAATTTGTACCGATCTTTTATTGCCGCCTCGGACATACTGAATCTTGAATCGGAAGAATTCAGAAATCTATCGCGCAAAACAGGGTGAACAAAAAACCTTAACATTTCATCCCCAGGTTCCTTTGTCGGCACAAACATTCTTTTTTGCGACAATGCTTTTATATCGGCGGAAAAACCAGAAGGATCTTTTTTTTGTTCTTCGCACAAAGTCTGCCAAAAAGCCTCAAGCATTGGAGACGCTAAGGAATTATCTAGAAAAAGGGCGCGACTCTTCAATAACTCCAATCGGTTTTTCGCTAATTCGCCCAGAAAAAAATCTGGAATATTTTCTTCGCGAAGCTTTTTTAAAATAACGCGCCTTTCCACTTTTGTTCCCGCATTATGAGCGAACAAATTTAAATCAAACGGAATTCCATGACAGATCTCGGCTATCTCCCATTTTTCGTCAAATGGCAGTGCGTTAAACTCTTGAAAGGAATTTAAAAATGCGAGCCTTTCGCAACTAGAAAATGGGTTTAATGAAATCCAAGTTGGCGCAATTTCATCGCTGAATACGGCTTGATTTTTTGCCGCAAATAAAAACTTTGATTTTGGCCCGGAGCTCTTTATCAGCGTTTCGATAAAATCCTTCAATAATGAATCGCTTATACAGTTATCGTCGTCCAAATAACTCTCAAAATTATCAAATACAAATAAAAGCTGACGCTGTGCAATCGCTTCAGCCAAAGCTTGAGCTTTTTCTTTTGGAGCGGAATAATCTCTCTGATTCCGAATAATTTCCGAAAGTGACTTTTCCGAAAAACGATGAAACAACTTTT
Source organism: uncultured Nitrospinota bacterium (assembly GCA_964570665.1). Taxonomy (GTDB): domain Bacteria; phylum Nitrospinota; class Nitrospinia; order Nitrospinales; family JAJDAT01; genus JAJDAT01. The sequence goes on from CAZMZH010000001.1 coordinate 440,402, forward strand.
CAAGTTGATCGATCAAATCTCCATATAGTCCGCCAGAATCGCTCCGTCCATCCAAAAAAAATATTTTTTCGACCGCAAGCGCTTCATCCCTAGTCGTCAACATGGCGGCGCCCAGTTCATGAACAAAAAAAGTTTTCCCTAATCCCGAAGCGCCGCAAATACCGATCGCTTTTAAACCGTTCTGTATAGAATTTTCCGCTTGCGCCATCACATCCCAACGACCGATGAACCTCTGAGATCCCACTGGAGCCGCAGACGGTTCTGCCGCTTCTTGTATATTGAAAAGTGGATGTTTATCCTCAGTTTCTTCCTGGAAAACAATTTTCTCTCCAAGGGTAAAAGAAGAAGCCAAAAATGCAGACGGTTGAGAATCGCTATCTAATCCGACAAATGCTAGCGATTCCTCAACGGCAGCCGCAATTGAATCTTGTCTCATTCTCCCAAACAGTTCTTTAAAAAATTCCGACACCATTTTTTCTTCGGGAAGAGTTTGTTCTGCATCTATAAAAACAAGCGTTTTGGCAATACCTTGTTTGGTAAAAATCTCTCCAACTTCTTTTTGATCCATTCCCTTAAATCCCTTAACCAAAACTAAAAATGGAGGGCGATCATTGGGAAATTCATTGGCCAGTTCGTTTAGAGGAAGAAATACTTTTTGGTTTGATTTCATATTCAGTTCAATTCCAGATTGACCTTTAGAATCATTGGACGCTTGAAATAAAATAAAATCGTACTTCCTTTTTCTCAACAATCGCGATAACGATTCGCGGCAACCTAAAGAAAACTCTTCAAAAACGAGATCGCCAGCTGTCAAAAATTGATCCAGCGTTTGATAAAGTTGTTTCTCCTCGTCTTTCTTTCTTTCGGAATCGTTTCCTGAATGATTCGAGGAAATCTTCAACATTTTAAAAGGACGACTAATCTTAAATTCTATCAAAATGCTCTATCCTCCCTTTTTAACAAGACATTCGACCCAATTTGGACCGTGTTATACTGTTTTACAAACGTTTGCAAAGCGTTGAACGCCTGCGTTTCTCTAAGTTTCTTAACCAAATCAAAACCAAAGAATTACCATATAATAAAACGATTCTCTCTAAAGACCTTCAAAAATATATTAACAACGGTACTATACAAAACAATGTCACAGAAATCTAACTCCCCTAGAGAAGTACTCGTAAAAAATACGCGCATAGGAGGCAATAATCCAATCGCTTTGATCGCCGGTCCTTGCGTCATAGAATCGGAGGCCCACGCTCTAAAAACAGCGGAACGCCTGAAACAAATCTGTTGCGACGCCAAGATCGACCTAATTTATAAATCTTCTTACGATAAAGCAAATCGGTCTTCTCTAAACTATTTTCGCGGACCGGGAATTAATGATGGGTTACGTATTTTAGAAAAAGTAAAACGCGAATTGGATTTACCCGTCCTTTCTGATATCCATAAAGAAGAAGAAGTGGAACCTGCGGCGGAAGTTTTAGACGTGTTGCAAATTCCAGCCTTTCTTTGCCGCCAAACCGACCTACTCGTCAAAGCGGGACAAACAGGTAAAGCCATTAACGTAAAAAAGGGTCAGTTCATGGCTCCCTGGGACATGAAAAATATTCCGCCCAAAATCGAATCGACCGGAAATCAAAATCTGTTGCTGACCGAAAGAGGGGTTTCATTTGGTTACAATAATTTGGTTGTCGATATGCGGTCCCTTATCGTAATGCGCAATTTAGGATATCCGGTTATTTTTGACGCCACTCACAGCGTTCAATTACCGGGTGGACAAGGAGACCGATCCGGCGGACAACGAGAAATGGCTCCTCCTTTGATTCGCGGAGCCATAGCGATAGGCTGCGACGCTATATTTATGGAAGTCCACGAAAACCCGGATAACGCGCCTTCCGATGGACCTAATATGATAAAAATGGAAAGTCTTCCCGATTTATTAAAAGAGATTAAAACCTTAGACGATCTGAGATTAAACGGTTTTAAATAATGAGACGCCTCATTCCAACCTTAATAGCTTTTATTTTCTTTTTTGGAGCAAATTTGAGTAACGCCCAAGGTTTGGGAACATGGGAAATTTTATCGCCAACGCCAACCGCTAGAACCGAAGCCGCAGTGGCTATACTAGATCAAAAAATTTACATTATTGGAGGTTTTTCTCCACAAGGAATAACAGATAACGTCGAAATTTTAGATTTAACCACCGGCGAATGGTTCGAAGGAGCTCCACTCCCAGAACCAAGGCATCATGCCGCCATTGCGGTAGCCGGAGGCCAAGTTTATGTAATAGGAGGTTTTACTTCCGGATTATGGACTCCAACATCCGACGTATTTGCCTATGATCCAAATTCCAACCAATGGACTCAAAAAACGTCTATGCCAACTGCCCGCGGAGCTTTAGCGGCGGGAACCGTTGATGGAAAAATTTTCGTAGTAGGTGGAGCGTATAAAAAAAACTTCCGTTTAATTAATACAAACGCTAATGAAATGTACGATCTAGAATCAGACCAATGGGTCTCATTAGCTCCTTTGCCCACCGCGCGCGATCATTTAACCGTTTCAACCATTAATGGAAAAGTTTACGCCATTGGCGGTCGGATCAATGTGGATTACAACCAAAATTTGGATACAAATGAAGCTTTTAATCCCGAAACAAATAGTTGGTCCACGCTATCTCCACTACCAACAGCTCGTAGCGGTATTACATCGCAAGTTTTATTTGGAAATATATTTGTACTGGGCGGTGAATCTGCAGAGAGAACTTTTTCAGAAAATGAGGCTTACAATCCTGAAACAAATAATTGGGAAATAATGGAACCAATGCCAAAAGGACAACACGGATTAGGCTCGTCCGTTCATGAAAACCAACTTCATGTCCTAACGGGCGGGCCTAATCCGGGAGGAGGGGGTAGCGAATTTCACGCCGTGTTTGAATTAGAGCCTTAATATATTTTTTACAGGTTAAACCTGTTAATTCTTTAGTAATCGAACCGGTGGCACGCCCGGATAAATTAATTCCCTGGTAAAAAATAATTCATCCGGGGTAAGGAGTTGTGCCTGTCCGAATCTTCAGTCATATATAAAGCAAGGGGCGTGCCAAAATAAAATTAAACCCAAAAAAACATTCCAAGTCCTTTTATTTATAATGACTTACAGGAAATCGCTTTTTTCCGCCTTCCTCTTAAAAACAAGCTCTCTACGGAAAAAATGACTCAAAGTTGTCAAAATTTTCCCCACTTTATAAATTTAAGATAAATTTTTCCAGAAATTCAGTCATGTTTTTGACGGCTTTGGGAATTTGAGACTTTAAAGACACAGCGATGGGTATTAAAGAAGGGTTTGTTAATATGTACCAACCGGCTTTCATTTTAGAAACGTTGCCGTTTTCATCGAAACAGGGGGCAAAATTAGCTAACTCTTGATCGACCGAATCCGATATAACTCTAATGGAAACTAAAGACACTGATCTTTGGTTAGCCACTTGCAATAAAGCAGATGTTTCCATATCAACGCCTAAAGCCGCGCTGCGGATTCCCAATTCTTTTTTCCCCTCTGGAATACAAACCGCTTCATCGGAAGTGATTAATGGACCGCTATGCACTGCAAATGAAAATGCGCTCGACATTTCTTTTGCCTTAAAAATCTCTATAGCATTTAAAGGCAATCCAGTATTAATTGCATAATCCTTATCATTTGCCCTGTAAGCGACGTCAATCACGGTATCGGCAATTAAAACATCTCCAAGTTTTAAATCCGTTTGCAGTCCTCCCGCTAATCCGCAGGAAATAGTCAATGCAGGAGAATAAGTTTCAAGGACTTTTTCAAATACATCGCGAGCTCGTTTTTTTCCTACGCCAGATTGAACAACTAAAACTTGGCGTCCAAGCCAAGTTCCTAAAAATCCTTTCGCGTGACCAAACGCTAAACGATCGCTAATTTTCATTCGCCCTTTAATCAGCGCGGCTTCTTCTTTCATTGCCGCCATAATACAAATCAAGGAATTCGTCATTTTTAAATTTAATTAGCGTCCCAATTTCTCTACTTCATTTTTGAAGTTTATTTTTATTCACTAACTGTTTGGTCAAACAAGTGATTTGACCTATTATTTCGGGGTTTTCGCCTGGATTATGCGCATATTCAAAATTTATAGATACTTGTATATTGCAAGACCGAATGCTTTCTCTTAAAGGATCGGAAATTTCATAAGCTCCATTGGAAGTGAGTTCGCCAGAGACTTGTAAAAAATTTCCCGACTCTTGAGGAATCTCCCAAGCGGCGGTTCCTTCATAAACAAAACTAACTTTAGCCATGCAACCATTCGCAAAGGTAACATTATAAGGAGAATTTTTTACCGGACGTTGGGAAGGTTCGCCGAAACGATTCTTTGCGATATCAAAAGCTTGATCGTCTATAACGCCACGGATAGCAATCGTTGACGATTTCATAATGTGCTTATCCGCATTCTCCACTCTAACATCAACCTTGATTTGCGCTTTTTCGTTTCTATCCTCTTGCAAGCAGGGCGGTAATTCTTTCACCTGATCCATCCCCTCCACTAAGTTAGGCAACACTCCTAATAAAAACAACGCAATCGCTATCGAAATATTAAGCGAGTTTACTTTCATTGTTCTACCTCCCAAAAGAAGGTTTATTTTTGGAAAAATTGATATCAATTGGACTCTTTTTCTAATACTTTGATGGACTGGCTTTTAATTTTATTCTTAATTTACAAAATAAGCGCTTTGGGATCGTTAGACGTTTAATACTTTAAAACATAGAGCTTTTTTTACTTTGGTTTCTACTTTAAGCGGTCTAAAAATAAATTAACCGGTCAGTTAAGATCAAAAGAACTTGTATCTATTCATTTTTTAACTATGATAAATAAAAAATCAAAATTTACTTTGGATTAATTGTGCCAGAAAAACCACTCATTCTAATAGTAGACGATTTGGATAGGAATCGAAACCTACTGCAACAATACATCAATGACCTTGGATACCAAACCGCCCTTGCCAACAATGGATTAGAAGCGTTAGCTTTGATAAAAGATCATCCGCCAGATCTTATCTTACTTGATATGAAGATGCCTATTATGGATGGTTATGAAACATTGGATCAACTTAAATCAGATTCAAAATTTCTCCATATTCCCGTTATCATGATATCTGCGTATGGAGAATTAGAAAATGTAATCCCCTGTATAAAACGCGGGGCGGTTGACTATCTAACCAAACCATTTGAATCTGTCCTTTTGGAAGCGAGGATCGAATCGGCTCTCTCACTTAAAAAACTGCGCGATCATGAAGAAGAATATCGAAAAAAAATTGAAAATTACTCCATCCAACTTGAAAGCGAAACTTTAAAACGAACATCCTCATTATCTCAGACACAGTTGAGACTAATTCATCGTTTGGGCCACGCTTCCGAGTATAAGGACAATGAAACCGGAATGCACGTTGTTAGAATCAGTCATTATTGCTCAAAAATTGGCGAAGCGTTTGGATGGGCAAAAGAATCCTGCGAGTTGATCTATAATGCAAGTCCATTACATGACGTTGGAAAAATAGGAATTCCCGACCAAATATTATTAAAACCTGAAAAATTAAGCCATGATGAGTGGGAAATCATGAAAACCCACACCACCATTGGAGCCAATATCCTAAGAGGTGAAGGTTCCGAATTAGAAACTATGGCAAAAAAAATTGCATTAACTCATCATGAAAAATGGGATGGCACGGGGTATCCTGAAGGACTTAAAGAAGAAGATATCCCTATTGAGGGTCGGATAGTTGCCATCGCCGATGTTTTTGACAATCTAACTTCCGAACGCCCCTTTAAAGAAAAATGGCCTATAGAAAGCGCAGTAGATTTTATTGAAAATGCTAGCGGAACGGCCTTCGAACCTGAAATGGTTAAACATTTTTTAAAAATCTTGCCGGATATTATTGAAATTAAAAGTGAGTACCCAAGTTAGTCTAAAAAATTGGAATCCACTGTATTTAAATAGTTAACGTCGCTATACACAAAGTTCCCAGGAAATTCTTTTCTATATCGTTTTTAAACGCATCTTCGTCGGAAACATCCCAAATACCTACAGCATAAACCGTAAACTTTCGCGACTCCATATGTTCAAAAATAGTAGAACTTGGGTTGACTTTAAAAACCACTTCCAGGTCGCTCGTTGCCAAAGGCCCTACATACTTCGTCGCCATTTCATCTATAATTCCGTCTTTATCTTCCGACTCTATTAGCTCATTAATAAATCGTCCTATTAATTCTTCGGGCTCGTACCCCATGAGCTTAAAAGCGGCGTTTGCAAAAGTAATTTTGCGATCTTCGTCCAACTTAAATATTAACTCCGGAATCTTTTCTACAATGGTATGGTAAGTTTTTTCGCTTTCCGCAATTTTTAGTAATAGCTCTTCTTTTTCCCTTTGAGCTATTCTGAGGCTTATTTGCGTTTCCACTCGAGCTATCAATTCTTCATGTTGGAACGGTTTAGTAACATAATCTATCGCTCCCAACTTAAATCCTTTAACAATATCTTCGTTTTCTGTTTTTGCCGTTAAGAAGATAATGGGAATATCTTTTGTAGCGTCGTCGCCTTTCACCTGCCGACATACTTCATAACCATCGATTCCAGGCATCATAATATCAAGAAGAATTAAGTCTGGACGCGCCTTTTTTAGGACCTTTAATGCCATTTCTCCAGATAATGCCACCAAAATCTCAAAACCTTGCTCTGTAAGCGTCTCGGATAAAACGTCAACATTCGCTTTTGTATCGTCTACAATAAGAATTTTCATCTTTTGTGGGACAGGATCGCCCATTTTCGTTTACCCCTTCTATTTAAATAAAAAAAACTTCTCCATATTATTTTTTTATTAATTCTAGGATAATTCAATCTTATCAAATTTTTTCAAACATTTACCCAATTACTTAGATAAATTACCCTTATACAAATTATCCCTTAACTCCTACTCATGGCAAAATTAAAATTAAAAATCCCTATTCGGCGCGGTGACAAATTAGAACTCGAAGTTGAGACATTAGCGTCCAGCGGCGATGGAATTGCTCGTTTTGAAGGATACACCATTTTCGTTCCTCAAGGAGCGCCAGGCGATTTAATATCTGCCTATATCGAGAAAACTACCCCACGGTTTGGAGTCGCTAGAATTCTCGAAATGGTCTCTCCTTCAAAAGATAGAATAGAACCCTCCTGTCCCGTCTTTCCAAAGTGCGGGGGTTGTAAATTACAGTTTCTTCCTTATGAAAAGCAAACGGACTTTAAAGTTCAGGTTTTAAAAAACGATTTGCAACGGATTGGAAAAGTTGATTTTTTAGAAGACATCAGGATTCTACCCGCAGAGTCTCCTATTGCGTGCAGAAATAAAGCGTCTTTTGCGGTCCAAAAAACCGCAAATTCTAAAAATATAAAAATTGGATTTTATCGTCATGGAACGCATGAAGTCGTCGATTCATCAGTTTGCGAAGCATTACAACCTCCTTTAAATCAAACTAAGGAAATCATCCGCAACCAATTAGACAACTTAGGGTTGTCTGTTTATGACGAAAAACGGCATAAAGGGTTTTTGCGAGGAATCAGCGTCCGCAGCTCTCTTCATAATGGAGAAACATTAGTCGGATTTGTTACAACCAGAGGTAAATTTCCTAAAGGCTTTATTGAACAAACAGCCGAAAAAATTATCCAAGCAAATATCCGACTCGTGGGCATTGGACAAAACATCAATTCAAAAAAAACAAACGTAATTTTAGGAACCAATAATCGGACCTTATGGGGTAACAACTATATAGAAGAACAATTAGGGGATCTAAAATTCCGACTGTCTTTACCCTCTTTTTTCCAAGTAAACAGCCTCCAGGCAAAAAACTTATACGAACTCGTAGAAAGTTGGGTCGGCTTGGAGGGCGATATAGTCGTAGACGCTTATAGCGGCGTTGGAACGATTGCCCTATGGTTGGCAAGAAAAGGCAGATCTGTAATTGGAATCGAAGAATTTGAAAATGCGATTGAGGACGCTAATATCAGCGCAAAATTAAATAACATCGATTCATGTAAATTCCTAACTGGAACCGTTGAATACTGTATGAAAGAGCTTATTTCCGGCCCTCTCATTGACGCCATCATAGTCGACCCGCCGCGAAAAGGCTGCTCTCCAGAGGTTATAGAGTCAATGCTTCAATTGGCTCCTAAAAAAATTGTTTATATATCCTGTAATCCTTCTACACTTGCGCGCGACTTAAGTAAAATTTGCGAAAAAAATTACCAAATCACAAAAATTTACGCGATTGATATGTTTCCACAAACGTCGCATATCGAGTCGGCCGTTCTTTTAACAAATATTGTAAATTTATAAAACTTTGATTTTTGGGAAATTAAGTATTGCCATGGGCATTACTTAACTTTATACTTTTCCTACACAACACATTGTTTTATATAAGAGTTTAAGTTTTCGAATAACCAATACGGTCAATAATAGGTCCTATTGACAGATTTACCAGCGAGGCCCATTGGACGTTAAACGAAAAATTGAAATGTTACGACAAATGGATTTGTTCGAAGCTCTGGACGAAGCTATTTTGGAGCAACTTGCGACACATTGCCGAGAATTTTCTTTAGAGCCCGACGAACCTTTGTTCGAAGAAAATACTTTGGAAACCGCCATGTATTTGATTCTTTCCGGGGACCTACTAGTTTTCAAGGGAGTCAAACAAATTGCCGTGTTAAGCGAGGGGCACTACGTTGGCGAGATGTCTTTAATCGAATCTAAACCCCGGTCGGCCTCTACAAAGGCTATTTCTCAATGCTTATTGCTGGAAATTTCCGAAGTTCAATTCAATAAATATCTTGCCACAGAACCCAAAGCCCTGATTTCAATCATTCGGACCCTATGTTCTAGAATTAGAACAGATCTTGCAGTAATGGCCAACGATTTGCAAAAAGCGAATATTTTTACGCACGATATAAAAAACTGTTTAACGCCTCTTGGGTTAGTTGAAATGTATCTAGAAGATTTGATCGAAGCCTATTCCGGACTCAATGGTCAAAGAAAAAGAGCTGGAGTGGAAGATCTTGAAAAAAGCTTTGAAGTCATGGACATTGTTAAAAATAATTTAACGACTATGATCAATCAAAGTTTAATGAACGCAAAAAAAATCAAAGTCGACTATCAAAAGAGTTCGCACAACGTAATGGAATTAATACGAGAAACGCTCGAACAAGTGGCTTGCCATAAAAACCTTGAACAGAAAAAAATCGAAATTTCGGACTTTGACGAAACCGTTCAATGGACAGTTAACTTTCTCGATATTAAACGCGTTATTCAGAATACGGTCATTAATGCCGGCTACGTAACGGATAAAGGCGGAACTATCAAAGTCGATGTCCAATCTATTGACGAATCTGTTCAGGTTAGCATTACAGATTACGGATGCGGTATTCCAGAAAACATACAACCAATGCTTTTGAAAGAATCGATAACGACTAAAGGCGACGAAGGAAATGGCTTGGGTTTGCTTTCCTGCCGGGAAATCATCCAAGACCTCCATGGCGGAAAATTTTGGTTTAAATCAAAGGTAGGAGAAGGGACTACATTTTTTTTTACGATTCCTGAAAAAGAATCGGAAGCTATCAAGAAATAAAAGTCCCCTAGAAACCCGCATGCTTTGGCGTTCGCGGAAATGGAATAACATCCCGAATATTCTCCATCCCAGTTACAAATTGAACTAATCTTTCAAATCCCAATCCAAACCCCGAGTGAGGAGCGGAGCCAAACTTCCGCAATTCCAAATACCAATAATATTCGTCGGCGTCAATTCCCTTTTCTTTCATCCTATCCAAAAGAATTTGATAATCGTCTTCCCTTTGGCTTCCGCCAATAATTTCGCCAAGTTGCGGAACTAAAACATCCATAGCGCGAACGGTTTTGCCGTCGTCGTTAACCTTCATATAAAACGGTTTAATTTTTTCTGGGTAGTTAAAAACAATTACCGGTTTCTTGAACTTTTTTTCCGTTAAATAACGCTCGTGTTCGGATTGCAAATTTTCGCCCCATTCAACCGGATACTGAAATTTTTCGCCAGATTTTAGCAATATATCCACCGCCTCGGTATACGATATTTTTTCAAAATCCGACTCCAAAACATGGCGCAAACGCTCAATCAAGGATTTATCGATTCTCAAATTAAAAAACTCCATATCGTCGGCGCAAGATTCAAGAGCGTCTTTTAAAAGGTATTTAATAAACTCTTCAGCTAACCCCATATCGTCATCTAAATCATAGAAAGCCATTTCTGGCTCGACCATCCAAAACTCCGCCAAATGCCTACTTGTATTAGAGTTTTCCGCGCGAAAAGTAGGTCCAAAAGTATAAATTTCGCCCAGAGCCATCGCGTAAATTTCACCTTCCAGCTGACCGCTAACCGTCAATCCCGTTTTCTTTCCAAAAAAGTCCTGGGAATAATCTATTGTTTTATTTTCAATAGGAGGATTTGCAATATCCAAAGTCGTAACTTGAAATAGCTCGCCAGCGCCCTCGCAGTCGCTAGAGGTGATTATAGGCGTGTGCAAATAAACAAAATCACGTTCCTTGAAAAACTGGTGAATAGAGTGAGCCAATCGATTACGGACACGCATTACCGCACCAAAGGTATTTGTTCTCGGACGCAGATGTGAAATCGTTCGCAAATACTCGAACGAATGTCGCTTCTTTTGCAAAGGAAACTCTTCCGCATCGGCAACGCCATAAACAGTTACGTCTTTTGCCTGGATCTCGACAGACTGACCTTTACCGGGAGAAAGAGTCAACTTCCCTTCCACTGATAGACAGGCTCCAGTAGTAAGCTTTTCCGCAATATCGGCATAGCAAGTCAACGAATGATCGACAATGATTTGAATATTTTTAATAGTCGAACCGTCGTTAAGTTCTATAAAAGAAAAACCGCCTTTCGAGTCTCTTTTAGTTCTTATCCAACCATTAGCCGTTACATTTTCGCGTTCGGTCGTTTGGATTAATAGATCTTTTATCTTTTCTCGTTTTTTTAAGCTCATCGTTAATTTAATTTATCAACTACTCGAGTTATTAAGGAAAAAGAGCGCTTAGTAAGCGTCGTTCTTTCAATCTCTACACTTTTTCAAAGCGTCGCATATAAATTCGATGTCAAATTCAGTTAAACTGCTTGCCGATGGTAAATACATTCCCCGTAGGCAGAGTTCTTCTGCATTTGGGAAAGACTCGGTCTTATACTTTTCAAAGTAAAGCGGTTGCAAATGAATGGGAATGAAAAACGTTCTCGTTTCAATTCCCCGTTTTGCCAATCGCGCTCTCAATTCGTCTCGCGAAATTCCAAATTCCTCCTGAATCAAAATTGAATACATCCAAAACACGTTCTTGATCCCTTCCGTTATCGGCGGGGTAACAATACCCGGAATGTCTTTTAATAAGCTAGTATATATCCCAGCATGATCAATTCGGACCTGAACATGCTCGTCAAAATTCTCAACTTGCGCTAGCCCAATGGCCGCTTGCATATTGGTCATTCGGAAATTAAACGCTAAATATTTATGCCAAAAATGGCGGTCGTTTGAAAACGCATGGTCGCGAATATTTGCGGCTTTCTGATACAACTCCTCGTTATTAGTCGTAATCATTCCACCTTCGCCAGTAGTAATGATTTTATTAGCATAGAAACTAAAGCAAGCTGCGTCGCCAATACCTCCAATATGTTGCCCTTTGTATAAGGCCCCATGAGCCTCTGCGGCATCTTCAAGAACGAATATATCGTGTTTCTCCGCTAACGCCATAATAGCGTCCATATCGCAGGGATGACCGTAAGTATGAACCGGCATGATCGCCTTGGTGTTTTTAGTTATTTTTTCTTCAATTTTAGAAACGTCCATATTCCACGTTTCCATTTCGGAATCCACCAAAACGGGGGTCGCTCCCGTATGACGCACTGTATTTGCGGACGCAATCATAGTAAAGGTAGGGATTATCACCTCGTCTCCAGGTCCAAGACCCATCGTAATCAAAGCCAAATGGAGAGCCGTCGTTCCGCTTGTGGTGGCAACGCCATACTTAGTCCCGCAAACTTTTGCAAACTCGCGTTCAAACTCTAAAATGAATCTTCCTGCAGATGATATCCAGTTAGTTTGAATACATTGAGTGACATATTTTAGTTCGTTGCCGCTCAAAGTAGGTTCGCAAACGGGAATAATTTTGCCGCTACCTTGCACAACCGGCACTCTTTTAAACGAAATTTCCAATTCCGGTTCTGGACCAGGAATCAACTCCATTTTATCTCCCAAATCTGGATCTTCCGGTTGGATTAATCGTTTTTTTGACGACATGCTCATACTCCGATGGTGATATTAAAAATTACGGTCAATCTAATATAACTGAGATTCTAAAATCGTTAATCCCTTGAAAAGATTGCATTATAGTAATTATCGCACTTTTTTGAATAGGGAAAACAATTTTAAATAATATTTTGTAAGAGCCTCTTAAAATTGGAATTTTAGCGATCAACCACCTCTAACCCTTGGTATTAAAGGCTACACTTTGGAAAACCTTGATTTTTTAGAAGTTTTCTTAATTTATGACAAAGATACTAAAGCTAGCTAGTCATTGACAAGCCAATGCTTTTTTTATATTTTAATGGTATCCGAAATCCTTTTGAATTCATTTTTTAGGCCGTAGTCGCATTTTTTAGCGTTGACGGCCTTTTTAACCTAGGAAAATTTGTGTACATCATTGGTAACTTTCTAGCGGCAACAGCCAAAGTACTAGATATTGTCCTTGTATTATATATGTGGATAATTATAATTCGCGCTTTATTATCCTGGGTTAACCCAGATCCTTATAACCCCATTGTTCAATTTTTATATAACGTAACGGAACCTGTTTTATATCGAATAAGGCGAGTCATTCCCATGTCTGCTATAGGGATCGATTTTGCGCCAATCGTCGTGCTTTTAGCCATCATTTTTTTACAAAGTTTCCTGGTCAATTCGATATCGCGATTCGCCATGCAACTGCAATAGAGATTTATGAGATTCACATATTTAGACATTCTTGAGCAATGCTTCCACGATAAGTTCAGGGGCTACAGCAAACAGGAGGTTGACACCTTCCTGCAACTTGTCGCCGAAGACTTTAAAGAAATGACCGACGAACTGACTCATTTGCGTTCGGACAACGACCGGAAACATAGAAAAATTCTTAAGCTAGAGGAAAAACTGAAAATAGCTGAGGAATCGTCAAAATATAGAAACGGCAACGGAAACGGCAATGGCAACGGAAATGGTCATTCTAAACGCTCCAATAGTTTTGGCGATATTCCTCCAGAGGTTTTAAAGGAAAAAGCTCAAAAAATTATTGAGAAAGCAAAAGAACAAGCCGGTCACTATAAACAAGACGCCGAAAAGGAATTGCGGCGTCTGCAATCCGAGATAAAAAACCTAAAAGGCGAGAAAAAAGATCTGTTGGAAAATTTTAAAGCCAACGCAAGGGATTATCTCCAATCCCTACAAGGCAAAAAAAATGGCGATCATCATGCCAATTCCAACAAAAAAGACTAAAAACGGTATCCGCTTCTCGGCAATAATCCAACCAAAAGCGTCTCAAAACGCAATTGCCGGTTTCCACGACGACAGTCTAAAAATTCGCCTGACCTCGCCGCCAGTTGACGGAGCGGCAAATAGAGCCTGCGTTAAATATTTAGCAAAACAACTTTGCCTTAGTCCATCTAGTATTTCTATCGTAAACGGTTTGACCAGTAGAAAAAAAACTATTCAGGTTGATAATGTAACCGAAGACGCCTTCTTGAAAACGCTCCAGAAAATCCAAAAAGATCTTTAAAGCGCCAAGTTTTTAATCAATTTGCTATCGGCCTCTCCTTGCTTTAAAATTGCATTTCAAAAATTAAGAAAACTCTAATTAATTTTTTGTATTTATCTTTCGGCCCACTACATTCACACTCATAACTTTCATTAAATATGTTTAAAACCATAGAATACGTTGACGATACCGTTCGAATGCTCGACCAGACCAAATTACCGTTAGAAAAAACTTACAACGATTATAAAACCATCGAAGAAGTTGGCGGGGCTATAAAAGGCATGATCATACGCGGAGCCCCTGCAATTGGAGTCGCCGCCGCTATGGGCATGAGCCTGGGCGCAGAAAGTATCCAGGCCGACAACTTTGATTCTTTTTTCTCAGAGTGGGAGGCGATGGGCAACAAGCTCGGCCAAGCCCGACCGACAGCGGTCAATTTAGCGTGGGCTATTTCCCGCATGAAAGATGTTGCTCTTGCCAACAAAGAACTTTCAATTCCAGAATTAAAAAATAAGTTAAAAGCCGAAGCCCAAACTATCTGCAAACAAGATGTAGAAGCTTGCAAAGAAATGGGTAACTTTGGTCAAACCCTCATTTCTAGCGGCTCCAGAGTTCTCACTCATTGCAACGCAGGCGCATTGGCAACTGCCGGCTTTGGCACCGCTTTAGGAGTTATCCGAGCGGCAGTAAACCACGGCAAAGATATAAAGGTGTTCGCTAACGAAACCAGACCGTTTTTGCAGGGCGCGCGCTTGACCTCCTGGGAATTAAACGAAGACAATATCCCAGTCGAGTTGATCACAGACAATATGTGCGGATTTTTTATGTCTAAAAACGAAATCGACGCCGCAGTGGTTGGGGCGGATCGCATAGCGGGTAATGGCGATGTAGCGAATAAAATTGGAACCTATATGGTGGCAGTTTTAGCGGCGCGCCACAAAATCCCGTTTTACGTAGCGGCTCCCATATCCACATTGGACTTATCGCTTGCCAGTGGAAAGGAAATTCCAATCGAAGAAAGAAGTTCGGACGAAGTGTCAAAAATCAACGGCAAACGCATTTCTCCCGAAACGGTGTCCGCCAGACACCCCGCTTTTGACATCACTCCAAACGATTTAGTGACCGCCATCATTACCGACAAAGGCATCGCTTATCCGCCATACACGGAAACTCTAAAGGAACTCGCCGCAAAGCCATGAAAGCCATGATTCTGGCGGCGGGGTTTGGGAAACGGCTTCAACCGATAACCCATCAAATTCCCAAGCCCCTTTTTCCGATAATGAATCAACCGACGCTGGAACACACGATACGACTGCTTCAGTTTCACGACTTCTCCAAAATCATAGCAAACGTTCACCATCTTTCATCTGCAATCGCAAATCGTATTGGGACTAAAATTAAGTACTCCTTTGAAAAAGAAATCTTGGGAACCGCCGGAGGCATAAAAAAAGCTCAAGACTTTTTAAGAGGAGGACCTTTTCTAGTAATCAATGGCGATATTTTGACGTCTATTGACCTAACCGAAGTTATCCGGTTTCACAAAAACCGAAAAGCCCTGGTCACACTAGTCGTTCGCGAAGACCCCAGCCCAGAAAAATATCCTCCAATAGAAATCAACGACGAAGGCAAAATCGTCCGCTTTCCAAAAACAAATTTACCGAACCCAATATCGGATACAAAACGAGTTATGTTTACTGGCGCGCAAATCATTGAGCCACAAGTTTTTGATCGGATACCGCCTGAGGGTTTTTGTGGAACAACCGAAGATATTTTTCCAAAAATCCTGGAAGAAGCGCTCCCTATTTATGGTTACCTTCATAAAGGCTACTGGAACGACATTGGAAATCGCGAAGATTATCTAAAAGCGCATTGGGATATCTTAGACAACCGTCTTCCATTTAAATACCCTCGCTCTGAAACGCTATCGTCTAATCTACAAATAACCCAACCCGTTCATGTAGGTAAAAATTGTAATATTTCGCCGAAAGCGCAATTGGGTCCCTATGTTGTTTTAGGCGATGATTGTATTGTAGAAGATTATGCGGAAGTCAAAAATTCTGTCTGCTGGGACAAGTCACAAATATCGGAAAAAGGGAAAGTTTCCGGTTCGGTTCTAGCATTTGGCTACAAGACTCGACCAGAACAAACTATCGTCGATCAATTGATTTGTTAATCTACATTGGGCGCTACTCAAAGAGTAAATAAGTCAAAGGTTGTTCGAAAAAAAACATGACCCAAGTTTAAAGCTCTATCTCGCCGTCATCCTGGAGGAGCTTTGAAAAAGCGACGAAGGATCTCGCCTCGATTCAATAAAATTTCACCTGAACAAGGCCGAAGGGTTGCCTTGATTTAATTAATTGTCACTCTGAGGTTCTCGAATGGCGACCACCTCTCACTAATTCACTTCGCCTTTAAGAACCCTTAAAAGCTTTAGAGACCTTAACAAGAACAGTGGCCAACTCGTCCACACGCTCTTTAATTTCGGGAGTAGAGGCCCCATCTTCAGAAAATGATTGAGGAGAAGCGTAAACAAATCGAGGAATGATAATACAACGAAAATCCAGCATTAAGCTGTTGGCCATCCCCATTGGCGACATGAAACTACCCTCTCCTCCCGCTGCGCACAAAAAACCAACCACCTTATCTTGCCAAGCTCTACCAGTAAGTTCTATAAAGTTTTTTGCTACGGCATTTAAGTCGTAGTTATAGATGGGCGACGCCATCAAAATCCCGTCCGATCCTTTAACCAGCTTACCCATTTCGCCAACAACCGACTGCTCGTAAACAGAATCGCCGTCGCACAAAGGCAGGTCGCGTTCTGCAAGATCAAGCCACACTGTTTTTTGGTTTAATTCATCTAAACGATTTTGAGCTTCTTTCGCCAAAACCCGACTTCGGCTTTCCGGATTTAAACTACAAGATATTACGAGGTAAGACATCTCAAAAGTTTCCTTAAAAAATTCAAAATAAATTTATGTAATAAAAAATCAAACCAAGCGACTAATTTATAAATGAACTGGATATAACAAAAAATCATTGCTCAATTCTTCCTCGCCTCTACGAGGCTCGTCTGAATGACGCGTCTTAGGGACTGTCTTAAACTGGAGCTACCTTAATTAAATGTTTTTCTAAAATACCAGTTTCATTTTAGTTAAACAGCTTCTTCACGACTAAAATTTCAACAAAGTTCTCTGCTATAATTTAAACATACTATGAAAACTAAAAAAATACACTTAAGATTAGATGCGTTAACAGTATTGCCTCTAATGATACTGTTGAACTTTTTCATTTTAGCAAATAGCGCTAGAGCGGCTTCTACAGACCAACAAGCTCCCGCTAATATGGTATTAATTCCTGCCGGGAAATTTCTTTCGGGTTATTTAGCGGAACGCGCCTATAACGAATGTAAAAAAAATAATAATAAATGCCGAAAAGCCTGGTTTGAAGACGAAGAACCGATCAAGGAAATTGAGATAGACGGATTTTATATCGACACTCATGAAGTAACGCAGAAAGATTATAAAAAAACGACAGGAAAAAATCCTTCCATGTTTAAGGGAGATAGTAATCCCGTTGAACGCGTCACCTGGAAAGAAGCCAACCAATATTGTAAAAAAATCGGCAAACGCCTCCCTACCGAAGCGGAATGGGAAAAAGCCGCCAAAGGTGGCAAAAACTCAACATATGTCTGGGGAAATGTCGTCGCATCGGGTAAAGCAAATTTTTGCGACGCTCAGTGCAGTCACGGTTGGAACGAAGAACAGTTCTCGGACGGATTTGAACACACCTCCGCTGTTGGCAGTTTTCCCGCAAACGGTTATGGGCTCTACGACATGGCGGGCAATGTATACGAATGGGTAGCGGATTGGTACGAAGGAGATTATAATAGCGTGCGCCCAACGAAGAATCCCAAAGGACCGGCAACCGGCGACGAAAAATCAACTCGCGGCGGATCTTGGATCAACTATTCTAGCGGCACGCGCCCCACAGACCGAAGCGGGGCAGATCCAGACGAACGCTACGAATATGGCGGCTTTCGTTGCGCAAAATGAATAATGTTCCTATACTGAATATAAACCTAGAGAATAAAAACCTTTTTTAAGAAATCTTGAAAGCAATCAACATGTCATTATTGGACCAAGTAAAAATAGATCTGAACGAAGCGCGCAAAGCGAAAAATACGGAAGTATCGAATGTTTTGAGCACCTTGTACGCGGAAACCCTCATGATAGGTAAAAACGACGGCGACCGAGACACCACCGAAGAAGAAACCGTCGCCAAGGTAAAAGCCTTCATCAAAAATATCGATGAAACTTTAAAAGCGATTCCCGAAGGCAACGAAAAAAGAACCGGCTACGAAAACGAAAAGAAAGTTTTAGAGAAATACCTGCCGACTCAACTATCCGAAGAAGAATTAACAAAGATCCTAAACGACATCGCTTCTAATCACGAAAAGTCAATGAAGTCTATGGGCAAGGTGATGGGGGAGTTGAAAGCAAAGTACGCCGGTAAATTCGACGGCAAACTCGCCAGCGTCGTCGTGAAGAAAATCCTTGCAGGCTAAGTGGCCACAAAAGAAACTACTAAAAGATACTAACCCAAAAGTGGTTTTGCTTAATTTCTTGAGAGTGATATCGAAAAAACGAGGGTATGATTCAGGTTATTTTCTACTGGTATTTTCTGTGCCTTCTGTGTTTTTCTGTGGTCAACTAGCCTTCCCAAGGAACTGATTCTAGATTTTTTCGAGGGCGGTGGTGAAGCGGTCCATTTCTTCGACGGAATTAGTTTCGGTCACGCAAACCAGTAGTCCATTTTCTAACTCAGAATAATCGCCGCCTAAAGGAACTCCGGCAATAATATTCTGGCCTAACAAAGCTTCCTGAATTTCTCTGGCAGGCTTTGGACATTCCAATACAAACTCGTTGAAGGTCTCGCCGGAAAACTTCACGCTAAAACCAGAAATCTTTGCCAATTTCGCTTTTAAATAATGCGCTTTCTTCAAATTCAATTCGGCAAGTTCTTTCAAGCCATTCTTTCCCATCGTCGCTAAATAAATCGAAGCGGCTAAAGCGCATAATCCTTGGTTGGTACAAATATTGGATGTCGCTTTCTCTCTGCGAATGTGTTGCTCGCGCGTCGATAGCGTCAAAGTGAACGCTTGTCTACCTTCTTGGTCTACGGTTTCGCCACAAACGCGACCGGGCATTTGCCTTAAATACTTTTGCTTGCAGGCAAACAGTCCCACATATGGTCCGCCATACGACACTGCTAATCCATACGATTGACCTTCGGCAGCGACGATATCGGCTCCGTATTCTCCGGGTGGTTTTAAAATCGCTAGCGACAAGGCTTCTGTGACGCAAGCAACTAACAACACGCCATTAGGCTCCAACTTTTCTTTTAATCCGCCAAGACTTTCAATCACTCCAAAATAATTAGGAGACTGCAATACGACTGCCGCGACTGTTTCATCGGCATTTTTTTCTATGTAATCTCGATCTGTTTTTCCGTCCTGTGAGTAGGGAATTTCTTGGATTTCCATCCCATTACCGCGCATGAACGATTTAACGACTTGTCGATATTCCGGATGGATCGCGCGGGAAATTAAAACTTTGTTTCGTTTAGTGATCCGGTTAGCCATCAATGCCGCTTCGGCAACCGCTGATGCGCCATCGTACATAGAGGCGTTAGCGACCTCCATTCCGGTCAACATGGCAACCATGGTTTGAAATTCAAAAATGGCTTGCAGCGTTCCCTGACTGACTTCCGGTTGATAGGGGGTATAGCTGGTCGAAAACTCGCCGCGTAAAACTAAATTGGAAACCAGAGCTGGCGTAAAATGACTGTATGCGCCCGCCCCCAAAAAAACAGCAAAAGCTTCTGGGTCCAGATTTTTTTTCTGGAGCCTTTTCATCTTTTCGATCAATTCATATTCGGAAAAAGCGTCGGGTATCCTTAACGGCTTTTCCAACCGTAATGGTTCTGGAATGGTTCGAAATAAATCTTCGACTCGGTCTGCGCCTATATGGGCGAGCATTTCTTTGATGTCGGACTCGGTGTGCGGGATGTAGCGCATTTTCTTTCTTGTTACCTATTCTTCTTTTAATAACTCGCTGTATTGCTCTGGCGATAGGAGTTGCTTCAAGCCTTCCGAGTTGTCTAGTTTAATTTTTACGATCCAGCCGTCTCCATAAGGATCAGAATTCACTTGTTCCGGAGCCGTTTCCAAACCAGAATTGATTTCCGTTACCGTTCCATCGACAGGCGAATATAAATCGGAAACGGTTTTTACGGATTCGACTACGCCAAAACTGCTGCCATGGACCAGCTTAGAACCTGTGGCGGGCAATTCAACAAAAACAACGTCGCCTAATTGCTCTTGCGCAAAATGGGTTATGCCCACTACTCCGACATCTCCTTCTGCCCGCAACCACTCGTGCTCTTTAGTGTATAAAAGGTTTTCAGGAACGCTCATAAAACCCTCGCTTTTTTATAAATTCATTTAAATTAATTTTAGAAAGTCTCTAACAATTCTTATTTTTACTGGCTTGCTATCGTCTAGATCACTCAAGAGCTAGGCTCAAGACAAATCAGAGTTTTTAGAGATCCCTTTTATTTCTTAACGCTTCTTGGAACAAACGGCAGTTTCACCACCTCCGCTGGAACCGATTGTTTGCGTATTTCAACATTTAAGGTCTCGCCTGGTTTTGCATATTCTTTATCCACAAGGACCAAAGCGATTCCAACTTCTAACGATGGAGAAAAGGTGCCACTGGTGACTTCTCCTACTTTTTCTCCATTCTTCGTTACCGAATAATGGGATCTGGGAACTCCTCGTTCCAGAAGCTTTATTCCCACCAACTTTTTTCCCAGTCCATTTTCCTTGCTCGCGGAAAGCGATTCTTTACCAATAAAATTATCTTTATCCAGCTTAATCGTCCAACCTAATCCGGCTTCTAAGGGATTAGACTCGGCGCTCAATTCGTTGCCATAAAGGGGATACGCAACCTCTAACCGTAGAGTGTCTCTAGCCCCTAAACCTGTCGGTTGGATATCAAATTCCTTACCCACTTCCATAATTTTTCGAAACATCGCTTCGGCTTTCTGAGCGTCAAAATACAATTCGAATCCGTCTTCTCCGGTATATCCTGTTCTTGAAATTATGCACTCTACCTGGTGGACGTCGCCAATTTTGAAATGATAATATTCAATATCTTTTAATGAAACTTCCGTTAACTTTTGCAGCAAGGCCTCGGCATTTGGTCCTTGAATGGCTAATTGAGCGGTTCGGTCGCTAGCGTTGACAACATCGACGTCGAAAGATTTTGATTGTTCCACAATCCATTGAAAATCTTTGTCGGTATTAGACGCGTTGATGCATAGCATGTACCTATCATGAGCCATTCGATAAACGAGTAAATCGTCTACCACGCCGCCGTTTTCATAACACATTGGCGAATAGAGGATGGACTCGTCCTGAAGCTTGGTCGCGTCATTTGGGATCAGGTTTTGAATAAACGATTCCGCTTCTTTACCGGTAATTTCCACTTCGCCCATATGGCTAACGTCAAAAATGCCGCAACTTTTTCTAACCGCCAGGTGTTCTTGAATCAATCCAGCATATTGAATCGGCATATTCCAACCCGCAAAAGGAACTATTTTTGCTCCTAATTCTTTGTGTACAAAATACAATGGGGTGTGTTTTAAAGACGTTTCTTGTGGCATAATAGGAACCGTTAAATTGAAGGGTAAAATTCTACTAAAAAGCCGTCTGATAACCAAGAGCAAAATCGGAACGCTTTGATTATGCGACTCTTCAGCTTTCAAAAATTTATATTATTTTCTGATATAATTCATTTTTTCTTAAAATATTAAGAAGATAGGCGATGGGCTATTTGTTCCAAACAAACCTTTCGCTCTAAATATATTGTAATATTACAGGTTCGAAGACCTTGCTATGAGTTCAGAATCGACTCCAAAAAAATTCGACGCCATATTAGTCGCTGGGGAAGGCGAATCGAGTTATAAAGTCTACAATCAACATAAGGCTTTCCTTAAAATTGAAGGGAAATGTATTATCAATTATGTTTTGGAGACCCTTCAACAAGCCGATTCTATTAAAGATATTTACGTAGTAGGTTCTAAAGATTCTTTGACGAAAACTTTAGTGGAATCGGGAATCGATTTTAAAAACCCCAAGCCCATCTATATCGTTGAGCAACATGCTAACTTGTTTGAAAACATTTGGAACACTTTTTTAGTTAGCATAGGCGCTAAAGAAACAGAGTTAAATCTGGTTGAATCAAAATATAAAGAAAAGGCCGTATTGATCGTTCCGTGCGACTCTCCTTTGATCGCTCCTTACGAAGTCGATTATTTTATTCAAAAATGCGACGTGAACAATTACGACCAAATTTTAGGATTAGCTTCAGACGAAATTCTTAAACCTTTTTATCCCAAAGATGGCAAACCAGGGATTGAAATGGATTGTCTACACCTAAAAGACAAAAAATATCGAATTAATAATTTACATATGGTCAAACCGTTGAAAATCCTTAACAGGAAATACATTCGCAAAATGTATCAATACCGTTACCAGCGAAATATTAAAAACGTCGTTATTTTTGGATTATCGCTTATCGGTAAAGATCATCCAGGGAATTTAAAATTTTATATAGGATTGCAATTAGCGCTTTTCTTTTCCAAATTAAACCTCCCTTCATTGGCGGAGTTGTTCAGAAAATGGACGCCACAACGGGAATTTGAAAAATGTATTTCGAAAGTTTTAGGAACTCGTTTTATAGGATTGGAAACTCCATTACCGGGAGCCGTGCTGGATATAGACAACGATAAAGATTACGAGGCAATGAAAGCTCGTTTTAAAGAATGGGAAAAGTATATCGCCAGCTTAAACCCACATTTGACCGCCGCTAAAGGCAACCCCGTACTGACGGAGGCCGAATTAAGCGTAAAATAAAAGTTGTTTGCGTTTAGAATTAACCGTGATAATCTTGGTTTTCGCATCCGTCGAGTTCAATTTCCCGCCTTTTCCTTCGGGAACGCCTTAATTGAAAACCAACTCAAATTAACAAATATTGACAAAGACTAAGGCTGTCAAATAGTTTCGTAAATTCAGTATGAATCAGCAAAACATTCGTAACTTTTCTATTATCGCCCACATTGACCATGGGAAATCTACGCTAGCGGATAAATTAATTTTAACGACCGGCGGATTGACCAAAAGGGAAATGCAGGATCAAGTTCTGGACAATATGGACATTGAGCGGGAAAGAGGCATCACCATCAAAGCTCAAACCGTTTGCCTAGATTATACGTCCAAAAAAGGCGAAAAATTCGTTTATAACATGATCGATACCCCGGGTCATGTTGACTTTACTTACGAAGTTTCCAGAAGCTTGGCCGCTTGCGAAGGCGTTTTATTAGTTATCGACGCAACTCAAGGGATTCAAGCCCAAACCATCGCAAATTTGAATCTAGCGATGCAAAACAATTTGGCGATCATACCCATAATCAATAAAATTGACCTGCCCAGCGCAAACCCGGAAAACGTCAAAGAACAATTAGAAAACGTTCTGCAAATTGAATCCGACAACGCCGTTTTAACCAGCGCCAAAGAAGGCATTGGAATTGACGAAATTTTAGAGGCGGCGATCGACTTAATTCCGGCGCCGATTGGAGACGCAGACAAGCCTCTGCAATGCCTTTTATTTGACGCATGGTACGACTCCTATCGCGGGGTCATTTCTCTAATAAAAGTTATAGAAGGAACAATACGTGTTGGGTCGAAAATAAAAATGATGGCGACCGATGGCGAGTTTCTTGTGGAAGAGCTGGGCGTTTTCACCCCAGCTCCAAAAACAAAAGATTCCCTGAGTTCTGGTGAAGTCGGATATCTAACTGCGGGAATCAAACAACTTGACCAAACAAAGATCGGCGACACGATAACCGATGTCGTCCGCCCCGCTTCCGCTCCTTTACCCGGCTACAAAGAAGCCAAGCCTATGGTTTTCAGCGGTCTCTATCCCATTGAAGGAGACCAATATGAAGCGCTTCGCGATGCGCTCAAAAAACTGAGGCTTAACGACGCGTCTTTTACCTACGAGCCAGAGACGTCCATTGCGTTGGGCTTTGGATTTCGCTGTGGTTTTCTTGGATTGTTGCATATGGAAATTGTTCGAGAAAGATTGGAACGCGAATACAGGGTTGATTTATTAACAACCGCTCCCACCGTCGTATATAACGTCATTTTGGATAGCGGAAAAACTGAATCGATTGATAATCCAGCCAAGCTAACTGAGTATAAAAATATTGTAGGAATGGAAGAGCCATTTGTTCGCGGAACAATTATTGTTCCGGAGGAATATATTGGAACTATAATGTCGCTGACTCGAGAGCGACGCGGAATCCAAGTGAAAATGGAATATTTAACTCTCGATAACGTTTTATTGGAATACGAACTCCCCTTTAATGAAATTGTTCTGGATTTTTACGACGTGTTAAAATCATCAACAAAGGGTTACGCGTCTTTTGATTACGACTTTATCGACTATAGAACTTCTAATTTGGTTAAACTTGATATTCGTTTGAACGGAGAAGCGGTTGACGCCTTATCTTCAATCGTCCATAAAGATAAAGCCTATTATCAAGGAAGAGAATTTGCCAAGAAATTAAAAAAACAAATTCCTCAACAAATGTTTGAAGTTGCGATACAGGCGTCTATTGGAAGTAAAGTGATATCGCGGGAAACGGTTAAAGCTCTTAGAAAAAACGTCCTTGCTAAATGTTATGGCGGAGACATCACTCGAAAACGAAAGTTATTGGAAAAACAAAAAGCGGGTAAAAAGAAAATGAAA
Source organism: uncultured Nitrospinota bacterium (assembly GCA_964570665.1). Taxonomy (GTDB): domain Bacteria; phylum Nitrospinota; class Nitrospinia; order Nitrospinales; family JAJDAT01; genus JAJDAT01. The sequence goes on from CAZMZH010000001.1 coordinate 465,132, forward strand.
CAGGTTGGCCGCGTAGAAATTCCTCAAGAAGCTTTCTTATCTGTGTTAAGAACCGATGGCAAATAACCCTGAAAAGGCGATAAACAGAACCGATAAGCCGACAAAAACCAAAAGCGTCCTTAGAGAGTATCTTGAGGCGATCATTTTTGCTTTAATTATTGCGCTGCTCATTAGATCTTTTGTGGTGCAAGCGTTTAAGATTCCCTCCGGATCAATGAAAAATACCTTACTTATCGGCGACCATATCTTAGTTTCAAAGTTCACTTATGGGATTCATATCCCAAATGAGATTCCGCTTACAAACATAAAATTATTTCCAGATATCAGACTATTTCCCAAAGACCCAAATCGGGGCGATATTATTGTCTTTAAATTCCCTAAAGACGAAACCAGAGACTTCATCAAAAGAGTTGTGGGAACCCCTGGCGACAAAATTCAGTTAATTCGACAAAAATTATACGTTAACGATGAATTGGTAAAAGAACCTTACACAATTCATCTAGATCCAGCCGAAGGCCCCAATCCCATTGCTCCGCGCGATGACTTTGGCCCTATCATTGTTCCTCCCGGACATCTATTTATGATGGGCGATAATCGTGAAAACAGCCAAGACAGCCGATTTTGGGGTTTCTTAGACATCGATAAAGTTAAAGGAAGAGCCTTTGTTATTTACTGGTCCTGGGACCGGGAAAGCAATTGGTTCAGATCTGAACGGTTAGGACGAGGTCTTCAAGAAGAAACTTCCATCGCAGCCATAAAAGCGGGAGGTTAAATTGGATACAGACTTACTCCAAACATCCACAGGCGTAATTTTTGACTTTGACGGTCTTTTAGCAGATTCAGAACCCTTCCATTTTAAAGCTTATAATGAAATGTTTGAACGCTATGGACACTCTTTAAACCCTGAGGAATACTGGGTTGAATTCACGTCAAAAGGAAAAGGAATTGCCGGAGAAATCGAAAGACATAACTTGAAGATTGACGCTGATCCAGTGGAAATGCGCAAACAAAAATTTGAAATTTATGCCCGCCTTTGCCAAAGCGGAGAAATCAAACTTTTTCCAGGCGCCGTTGAATTGATCGAAAGATTATCTCAGAAGCTACCAATTGCTATCGCCTCCGGTTCTTGGACAAAAGATATTAGGTCAATTTTAAAAGGACAAAAAGCAGAGCATTTATTTTCTATAATTTTAGGAAAAGAATCCGCTCCTAAAGAAAAACCTCATCCCGACATTTTCCTGGAAGCCGCTAAAGAAATGGATTTAAAACCTGAAGGATGTTTCGTTATTGAAGACGCTTTAAAAGGATTAGCCGCCGCAAAAGCAGCGGGAATGAAATGCGTAATTATTCGCAATCCATTAAACCAAAACATTGAGTTCCCCGAAGCCGATTTGGAATTTTCGGATTTAAACGCATTTCTAAACTTTGTAAAGCAAAATATTTAAATTTTCTCTTATCTCACCTTACCTTTTCTCGACGCTCCTTTTGATTTTTTTTAAAAAAAAAGCTCCTCATATAATTAAAAGATAACGCCTTAAACTTTTTCTCTCCATAAATCAAAGCTTTTCGTTTCTGCTATCAAAAGTCGATTAGAAGACCTATTTTTCATCTCTGACAAAAATGAAAATCCCAAAAAATTACCATAGTTATTTTTTCGAAATACCTGTATTATGTCCGATATTAAAATCATAAAATAAAATTTTTTATCGAAAAAGTTCTAAAATTTTCCTTAATAAATCCAGAAAAACTCGGGATTCTCTCGTTTATTTTTTTAGAGTTTCCGCTCTAAGATATTTGAAATTCAATATATCGACTTAATATTTTTTTAGTTGTTTTTTGGTTCGATCAACAATTAGGAGGACTAAATATCGTGAAAAAAAAAGCGCAGTTTGGAGTAACGGATAATGTTGGAGAGCGGCTCAGAGAATGGCGCAAAAAATCTAAGATGAAATTATTAGAATTAGCGGAGGTTATTCAGATTTCGCAAGGGTCTTTATCCGATCTAGAAAACAACAAATCTCTTCCGTCCGCTAATACGTTAGCAAGTCTACATACCCAAACGGATTTAAATATTGTTTGGTTACTTACCGAAACCGGAAAAATGAGGCGGCCAAAAAAGAATTAATTTTCAAACCGGAGCCTTTTTTAGGCTCCGTTTTTTTTTGACTAAAAAAGGAAAAACTGGCGAGCTTAAATACAGACAACTATTTTAATGATTTGCCAAAAAAATCGACTGCGCTTTGCAACCCATCTTTAGCGACATCCAACACCTTACCTGAAACAACCTCTACTTTTTCTACATATTTTTGAATCTCATGGTTCTCGTCGCCTGCAGAGTGGCTAGAAGCATGCTCTTCCGCTGGAGCTTCGTGAGCTTCTTCTGCATGAGTTTCCTCTACAGCCTCTTCGTCATGTGATTCGGCTTCGGCATGTTCTTCGGCGGGAACTTCATGAGCTTCCTCAGAGTGCCCTTCACCTTCATGCGACTCTTCTACCGCTTCTTCATCATGCGATTCGGCTTCGGCATGTTCTTCGGCAGGAGCCTCATGAGTTTCTTCGGCATGCTCTTCGCTTTCATGCTCCCCTGACTCTGCGGGCTCTAAAGCCGGAATAACGTCGTTTTCAGCATGAGCTTCTTCTGCTTGCTCTCCATGGGACTCGACGTGCGTTTCCTCGGCATTAGTTTCTTCGGCATGCTCTTCGCTTTCATGGGATTCCTCAATCATTTCTTCGTCATGCGACTCGGCTTCGGCATGTTCTTCGGCAGGTGCCTCATGAACTTCCTCAGCGTGCTCTTCGCTTTCATGTTCCTCTGACTCTGCGGGCTCTAAAGCCGGAATAACGTCGTTTTCAGCATGAGCTTCTTCTGCTTGCTCTCCATGGGACTCGACGTGTGTTTCCTCGGCATGAGTTTCTTCGGCATGCTCTTCGCTTTCATGGGATTCCTCAGCCATTTCTTCGTGAGTTTCTGACTCGGCGTGCACTTCCTGGGCATGAACCTCTTCTGGAGCGCTTACTTCACCGGGCGGCAATGCCTCTTCACTTTCAGGAACATCAGAATGTTCAACGGGTGGAGGAGCATTATGTATATCAGAGGCTTCTACATCCGATCGCTCCGCTTCAGGCCCGGTCGATTCTGAGAGTTTGCTTATAGCCTCATTTTGATCGGCTAAGGCTTTTGTAATTTCATTTTTAAAACTTTGAAACTCCGCTTGCAAAGCGCTAGCGTCTTGAGGGGCTTGAGGAGCTCCTCCACTTGACCTTAGAGAAGTAATTTGAGCGTCAATTTTAGCAAAATTTTCTTGAAACTCTTTGAACGTTTCTTTTCGTTCTTGAACCAAATAATAAGAAAAACCGCCAAGCCCCATAATAAGTAAAATCACCCAAAAGTTCATTCCAGATCCAGAAGACTCCTTAGCCGCGGCTACAGGCTCTTGATCTTCAGAACTTGCACCGGCCTCATCGGAATTAGACGGTTCAGAAATTTCGTTCTCTTCAGTTTTTGGAGCTTCTTCAGTTTCTGGAACTTCTTCTTTTTGCGAAGAATCTTCCGCAACCGCTTCTTTTGGGCTTTCTTCTTCTTTGCTTATTTCTGGCGATGCCGAAGTTTCTTCCTGAGCTTTTTGTTCCTCCGGTTTGGAAGTTTCCTCTTTTTTATTTCCTTGGTTCTTATTTTTTTTCTTCATTATTACTGATCAATTTTAGGGGTTTGCGATTAATGAATTACCTTGCTCAATGGATACTCTACAATATCCTGGGCGCCAGCTTCCTTAAGATCGGGAACGATTTCCCGAACTAACTTTTCTTGAATTACCACATTGACGTCTACCCAACTTTCGTCGGTTAGGGAAGAAATCGTAGGCTTCATATTTTCGGGTAAGATTTTAATCACAGAATCTAAACTGGCCTTGGGAACATTCATCATGAGTCCAACTTTTGTGTTAGCTTCCATTGCGCCTTTCAACATCATCACCAGTCGATTAACTTTATTCTGCTTCCAGGTATCTTTGTAAGATTCCTTATTCATAATAAACTTGGTGTTGGATTCCATGATGGTTTCCATAATTCTTAAATTATTTGCTCTTAAAGAATTTCCGGTTTCGGTAACTTCAACAATTGCGTCCACCAATTTAGGAGCTTTGACCTCCGTTGCACCCCATGAAAATTCAACGTTAGCGGTAACTCCATGCTTTTTTAAAAAATCGACGGTCATATTGACGGCCTCGGTTGCAATTCTTTTACCCTCTAAATCTTTAACCGAATGGATATCCGAATCGTTTGGGACGGCTAAGACCCATCTAACTGGGCGTGTCGATTGCTTCGAATAGACTAAATCGGCGATTTCTTCAACGTCCGCCCTATTTTCCATCACCCAGTCTTTACCAGTCAATCCGGCATCTAATACGCCATCCGCCACATATCGAGCGATTTCTTGTGCGCGAATTAACATGCACTCTATTTCGTCGTCGTCAATGGAAGGAAAATACGATCTACTTTTAATGGTAACTTTATAACCCGCTTTAGCAAACAGCTTAACGGTGGCCTCCTCTAAACTTCCCTTTGGGATTCCTAACTTAATCTTTTTTTCGCTCATAAAACCTTTTTCGTCTGCCGGTTTATTGCCGTGTTGATCGCCAAATTAAAACCGTAAAATTAATACTTAATGAGTAGTGAAGCGGTTACGATTTCTTATAAACTTTTTCGGGGTCAAAAATTTTTTCTTCTACAATTTCTACTTCCCCGTTTACTTTTCTAAAAAAACAACTTTGGTACCCCGTATGACAAGCCGCCTTGCCCACTTGCTCTACCTTGAGTAAAACAGTGTCGTCGTCGCAATCTACGAATACTTCTTTAACGTTTTGAACGTTACCGCTCTCTTCGCCCTTCATCCAATACTTATCTCGAGATCGGCTATAAAACCATGTCTTCCCGGTTTCTAACGTTTTTTCCCAAGCATTTTTGTCCATATACGCTAACATCAAAACCTTATTAGAATCGGCGTCTTGAATAATGGCAGGCACAAGACCTCCCATTTTATTAAAATCGAGTTCCATCATATCCTCTGGTCAAATAGCGAAATTTAAAATATTATTGATTTTCTGTCAACATTATAATAGCCTGTTTGCAGAAAAACCAAAAAATCCCTTCTAAAAATTCTGTTTAACCTATTAAAACAAAATTTTTTATAACTTTCAGAGAATTTTATGCCATCAGTCGGTCACTATAAAGTTTACGCCCCAGTTGAACCATGTACTTATAAGGGGGAAAAACTTAGGGAAGTCATTAATAAAATTTTAGCCGATAAATTTCCAGAAGGCTCAAAAGAACTTAATTTAGAAGGTTGTTGTATAGGTTCCGAGGGATTAAAAGTTGTTTTGGAAGAAAAAAGGCTATCCGAAGTCAAACGCCTTAATTTGGGCGGCAATCAAATTAAGAACGAAGGGGCTGCAATATTAGCCAAATCCCCTTTATTTTCAAAGCTCAACTGGTTGGAGCTGGGTGGAAATGGTCTCGAAGCTGAAGGTATTCGAGCTATTGTTAACTCTCAAGGGTTGGGTAAATTGAAAACCTTAAATTTATGCCGAAATACAATAGGCGACGAAGGGGCCATAATTTTAGCCAAAGAAAATAAGCTACCAAAACTAGAAGAATTGGATTTGGCTTGGAATGAAATTGGCGATAAAGGAACTCTTGAGTTATCGCGTTCGGCTCATTTCCCTAATTTAGTTGCGGTTTATTTAGATAATAACCTTGCCTCCTACGAATCGCGGGAACAAGCGAAATTAGAAGCTAATTTTAAAAAACTTCAGTCTTTGAATATATAAGAAAAAGAATGCTTTTCTTAATACTCTAAGCCTATGAATCAAAAATTCGAAAAGGGATACTTATTAATAGCCAATCCCGTTCTACCCGACCCTAACTTTTCTAGAACTGTCGTATTACTTTGTAATCACAACGAAGGCGGTTCCTTCGGATTAGTTATTAATCGAGTGGCGGAATTTTCCCTTGATGAAATTCTTGAAGGGTCGGAACACGATATTCCCGAGATTCAAAGAATCTTCCTTGGCGGGCCCGTTGCCCCAACCCAAGGTTTTTTTCTTTGTCGATCGGAAAAAGAATTCCCTGAATTAGAATTCATTTGTCCTGGAGTTCAATTAGGAATGAATTGGGAAAGTTCAAAAGCAGTAGCCGATCAAATTGAAGAGCCGGAAAAAAATATCCGTTTTTATCTTGGGTACTCTGGCTGGGCATCGGGACAATTAGCTGGCGAAATGACGCAAAAAAGCTGGCTTACTAGAGAAGCGCAAGAATCCTTCATTTTTTCAGAACACGAAGACAAAATTTGGTCGAATGTTGTTCGTTCCTTAGGTAAAGAATACGAATACCTTTTAAACGCTCCGGTGAACCCTAGCTTAAATTAGCGCCAATAAAATGGTTGCGCTCCAATACGTCCCCCCTTCCGAACAAGTTTTTAAGTGCTACCTCCCTTTAAAATATTTTGGCTTCACTTTAATTGATTATTATAGTTCCCGCTTTCCATATTTAACGGCTTCCCAATGGGAATCCTATATCCAAGAAGGAAAAATTACCGTAAACGGTAAAACTGCACAACCAGATCAAATATTAAAAGAACACGATCATATTATTACTCGAATGGGTAAACGCCAGGAGCCTCCAGCTAATCGTCAATTAACCGTGCTTTATGAAGATGTTGATATTCGAATTTTTAATAAAGCCGCTCCCATACCAGTGCATCCAAGCGGTCGATTTTTTAAAAACAGTATGACGGAAATTTTAAAAGAGGTCTATCCCGGTGAAACTCCTATGCCAACGCAAAGGTTAGACGCTTCCACTACGGGAGCTTTATTGTTTGCTAAAAATAAAAAATCCGCCGCTTTTTTTGCCGAAGAGTTTTCTAAAAGAAGAATTTACAAAGAATATTTGGCTCTTGTCGATGGCATTCCTCCTAAAGATCATTTTTTTGTAGAGTCTTCCATTGGAAAAATAAGAGGAAATAGATGGGGAGTTGGACCTCAGGCGAGATCTCCGAAAGAAGCAAAAACTGAGTTCCTAATACTTGGTTCGCATAATGGTCAGACCATATTAAAGGCCATACCGCATACAGGAAGGACAAACCAAATAAGAATCCATCTTGCCGACATGGGGTTTCCAATTAGTAACGACCTTGTTTATGGAAACGGTTCCGAAGACCCTGCGACTAAAATGGGATTGCACGCTCATATATTACGCTTTAGTTTTCGGGACGAACCATTTAATATTATTGCTCCTCCGCCCGACCATTTCCGGAACCTTGGCATTAGCTTTTAGAAATATAGCTTTAAAATTTTAACGGATCAGATGAAAGAAATCAGTTCTATAGAAGAACCTAAGGACACAGGAACCTTAATTGGAAAAGCGCGTAATGCCTTTTGGATGGCGCCTTTATCCGGAATAACGGAAATCTGTTTTCGCGAATTCATGGATGAAATGCACGCGGGAGTTTTAATTTCCGAATTAGTTTCGGCAAAAGGTCTTGTTTATAATTCCGAAAGAACGCAAGCGATGATTGGAATTCACAAACAACCTCAAACAATTATAGGAATACAACTATTTGGCGAAAGCCCTGAAGATATCATTGAAGCTTCTCGATTTATAGAAGACACTGGAGCGGATTTTTTAGACATTAATCTTGGGTGTCCCGTAAAAAAGGTCGTTAAAAAAGGGTGTGGTTCCGCATTGTTACGCGACCCGGATAATTTAGAAAGATTCCTAAGTAAAATAAAGTCTAATATCAAACTCCCTTTGACTTGTAAAATGAGAACAGGGTGGGATCATAATGAATTAACCGCTCATGAGTGTGTTCGAGCCGCTTATAATTCAGGATGCGAATGGGCAGCCATACACGGCAGAACTCGCGCTCAAGGATATTCAGGAGAATCCGACTGGAAACTCATTAAAGAAGTTCAACAAAATTCTCCATTACCAATAATAGGAAATGGAGATATTAGGAACTCAAAACAAGCCATTGAGCGGTTGGAAGAATCAGGTGTCGCAGCTGTTATGATAGGTCGAGGAGCTTTACGCAATCCATGGATTTTTATGGAATGCGAAGACAAATTAGAACAAAACCATATCCCCGACCGCCTTAAAAAAGTGACTCGATTTTATGAGATTTTAAAAAGTTTTCACGACCCACGCCACATACTAATTCACTTAAGAAAGCTAATGGTTTGGCTTGCCTTTGGACTTCCTGGAGCTTCTAATTTTAGAGGAGAACTTTTTACTCTTCATTCCGCCAAAGAGGTATACGATCTTGCAACCGTATTCTTTGAAAAAAATAAAAATCATCCCGTTCCTATTTTTGACCATCAAGAAGCGTTTATGATGGGAGGACATGGCTAACATTTCCATGTTTAATTGAAAATGTAACATTTTAAATTACCTGCCAAAGGGGGATAAATTGGAAGACACCAACTTTGAACTCATAAATAAGATACCTTTTTTTGCCAAGTTCAATGAAGAGGAAAAACGCTTTTTGGCAAATTTGGATAAGCATTTGCTGCGCTACCAACCCTCCGACTTCATTATAAACGAAGGAGAAATTGATAATGCATTTTTCGTTTTGTTAAAAGGCGTGATTTGTATCGTAAAGAGTAAGCCAAAAGAAAAAACAATTACAAAATTAAAAACGGGCTCCGTATTTGGAGAAATTGCGGTTGTAGGGAAAAGACCTAGAACAACCAGCGTAGTAGCAAACGGAGATGTTATAGCCATGCGTATTGAATTGAGCGAAGTAGAAAAACTTCCTCTTAATATCCAAACAAAGCTAAAAGACCAGCTTATAGGGATCTTAGCTAATCGCCTAGAAATCATGAACGATCAATGGGCTAGATTTATCAGGTAAATAAATTTTGTACTCTTCAAACAAGTCTCATTCAAAAAAACCCAAAGATCTTTCGAAACCTTTCGAAAAACGCTCAGGCTCTTCCAAAAAACCCGAACTTACAATCTGCGGTTGGAACGCTTGTTGGAGCCAATTTAAAAATCGGCCAGATGATATTTTGAGATTGTATTTCTCCAAAGAGCGCTCGGTAGAACTAAAACCAGTCGCCCAATGGTGCTCAAAGAAAAAACTACCCTACCGAATGCTGGACGCTGAATCATTGGCCAAGGTTTCCGCTAGCGTTCACCACGAAGGAGTGGCTCTAACAATTCGCCACCCGGAGTTGCCATTGGCTAGAGAAATAATAAAAAAAGGATTACCATCGGACAGTATTTCCTTAACGCTAGACCGAATAGGCAACCCCCATAACTTTGGAGCCATTCTTCGATCGGCCGCTTACTTTGGAACAAAAAACGTTTTTCTATCCGAGTCATCCGACCAAGCCACTATTAGCTCGTCCGTTGCCAGGATGGCGGAAGGGGCTTTGCCCTTGGTTTCCATACATAAATGTTCTAACCTTCCTTCCGCTTTACGAGATTTACAATCTGCAGGAACCTTTATTTTAGGAGCGGACGTTAAAACAGGTAAATCTCTTTACGACCAATCTATTCAGTTTCCCTGCATGCTAGTTTTAGGTAACGAAAAAGACGGGATTAGCAATCAGGTAAAAAATCGATGCAACAGCTTAATAAAAATCCCGGGAACGGGCGGAATCGATTCTTTAAACGTTTCGGTCGCCGCAGGAACTATTCTTTCTGAAATATATAGGCGAAAATTGACTCGTTAAAAAACATATATCTTTCAAAAATTTAAACTTATTACCGGGTTTTTTAGATGTTTTTTTCAATGCTTCACCCATTGGCGGTGCATTTCCCAATGGCTTTGCTCGTTAGCGGAACTTTGTTTCGACTAATGGGGAAAATTCAAAAGGAAGATGCCATATTAGAGGCGGGGCGTTTTAACTTAATCTTTGGTTTTTGGACCTTACCGCCGGCCTTCTTAATTGGATTGCTAGGAAAATCCGAAATTAAAATCCAACCGGCATTTGAATCGTATATTGATTCACATCTCCTATACAGTTCTTTAGCCTTTGGTATTTTTGCGGTTATTATAATCCTTAACCGACTGCCTAAAAATCGTTTATCAGGTTTTCTACATTACTTATTATGCATTTTCGGACTCGCCGCTATATTAGCTACAGGTTTTTTTGGGGGCGAGCTTGTTCACCGCTTCGACTTGCCAATTATGCGATAACTTTATTTTAAAGATATTAGTTTTCCTTAAGTCAATCAGAACTGGCGCCAACGACGTCCCGAATGGCCTCTTTATCCCATAAACGACTAGGATTTTCTCGACCTATATGAATTAGGAATTCAACATTCCCTTTCTGACCGGTTATTGGCGAAGAGATAAGATTGAGGAAATACCAACCTGATTCGCTGATAAAATTTTTAAGATCTAACAACACTTTCAAATGTTTATCTGGGGACTTAACGATCCCTTTTTTTTCCACCTCATTTTTCCCCACTTCGAACTGAGGTTTAACGAGAGCGATAATTTCTCCTTGAGGCTTTAGTAAATCAAATGTAGGAGGTAAAACGAGCTTAAGGGAAATAAAAGATACGTCTATGACGGCCAAATCAACCAATTCTCCCAAAGCGTCTGTGCTTAGGTATCGTATATTTTGCCGTTCTAACAACCGAACTCTTGGGTGAGTTCTCAGCTTCCAATCAAATTGGCCGTAACCAACATCGACTGCAACGACTTTAGAAATATCGTATTGAAGAAGGCAGTCAGTAAAACCGCCAGTGGAGGCGCCAATATCGATAGCGGTTTTTCCAGAAATAGAAACTTCAAAAAATTTAAGGGCTCGCTCTAATTTAAGACCGCCTCTACCGACAAATGGATGTTCTGGCTCGAAAACGCTAATGCAACTGTCCTCGGGAACTATTTTACCTGCCTTGCTGACTACTTCCCCGTCGACTTTAACTTTTCCCGCCAGGATTAAACTTCGAGCTTTTTCGCCAGTAGAAATTAGTTTTTTTTTACCAGCAATCGATCAAGGCGTAACCGGCTAATCTTCTTTGTCATTGTCGCCATCAACAGGAAATAGATCGGTAATTAATTCGCCTTTTTCGTTTTTGGTCAATTGCTCGATTTTGCGTTCCGCTTCGTTTAGTTTTTTCGAGCAAAGCCGAGACATCTTGATTCCTTCTTCAAAAGCTTCCAACGATTTATCAATATCCATTTCGCCTTTCTCTAATTCATCGACAATGGATTCTAACCGTTTCATCGCTTTTTCAAATTTTATGTCTTCCTTCTTCTCTGTCATATCATTCTAATTAAAAGTTTTGTAAAATTAATTAACAAGAAAATAACGCTAAGCTTTTCTTCAGATGTATTTTACACAAAAGCCAGGGCTATGTTTCGAAAATTTGGCTCGACTTGCAAAATATTAAAAAGAATTCTTAGCAAAACCTGTCATTTTATTTTTATTATCGAATTTTGAATAAAAAACCTCTTCTCATTTACGATGGCGATTGCGACTTCTGCCGCGTTTGGATAGGCCGATGGCGAAAAATTACCGGCGATTCAATTGACTATGCTCCATACCAGGAAGTCGCTTCTGATTACCCGCAAATTTCTATCTCTCAATTTGAAAACTCCATCCAATTAATTGAATCCAATCAAAAAATCTTTACAGGAGCCAAAGCTGTTTTTAAAACTTTGTCTTACAATCCAAAACGCCGATGGCTCCTTAAACTTTATGAATCCATTCCTGGGGTTGCCTTTATATCCGAGCTTGGTTACAAAATAATCGCTCGTAATCGCCAAACCTTTTCAAAGCTATCTAATTTTTTTTTGACATAAATCACCACTCGCCAGATTTAGTTCTTACGAGAAATTTATATCTTCGTGGCCTTGGGTTAGTTTATTTTCTCGCATTCGCCTCGCTTGGTTTTCAAATTACCGGTCTTATTGGAGACCAAGGTATCCTCCCTGTCAAAGAGCTTTTAGATTGGGTCGAGCATGAGTTTAAAACCGACAAATATTTCGTTGTCCCCACCATTTTTTGGATTGATTCTGGAAATCTAATTCTTCAAATCGTTTGTGGAGCCGGCGCAGCGCTGGGTTTGATCATGGTGGCGGGTTACTTTCCCGGCTTACTGACGGGCCTGTGTTGGCTCCTCTATCTATCTATCGTTTCAGTCGGGCGCGAATTCCTTTCGTACCAGTGGGACACCTTGCTTTTGGAAATTGGTTTTCTTTCCATTTTTATTTGTCCTTGGCATTTACAAAAAAAATCCATCGAAGCTCCTTCAACCTTTGTTGTCTGGCTTTTTAGAATATTGGCTTTTAAGCTAGAGTTTTCTTCTGGAGTTGTAAAACTAGCAAGCGGCGATCCAAGTTGGAGAGATTTATCTGCGCTCAGTTTTCATTATGAAACTCAACCTCTACCAACTCTTGGAGGATGGTTTTTCCATCAATTACCCAACATTTTCCACGAAGTTTCGACGGCGTTAATTTTAGTATCTCAATTGATTTGTCCTTTCCTTATTTTTTTTACAAGAAAATTTCGAATTGCATATTTCTTTATAATGATTGCAACTCAATCCCTAATTGCTTTCTCAGGAAATTATGGTTATTTCAATCTGTTAACTATCGTTTTGGCAATTTTTCTCTTATACGATGACTTTATAAAAAAGATATTTTTATTTTTTAAAATTACTCTTAGTTCTCCTTCACCTTCTTCTATATCCATCTCAAAACATCTATTTTTATACACAATCGGTTCGATTCTCATTACGTTAAACTTCATTAATATCTTTGGTTTATTCTTAAAAATAGAATTACCAAATTCCATTAATAGCGGTATCAACCAATTGCAATCTTTCCATTTAAACAACCGCTATGGATTATTTGCCGTAATGACAAAAAAAAGGCCAGAAATCATTATTGAGGGGAGTAATGATTTGGAAGTCTGGTCTGAATATAAATTTAAATGGAAAGCTGGAGAACTAAATCAGCCCCCTCTATTTGTGGCTCCTCATCAACCCAGATTAGATTGGCAAATGTGGTTTGCGGCCTTAGGAAATTTTAATAGTAATCCTTGGTTTATAAATTTTCTTGGGAAAATATTTATAGGTTCTGAGGATGTTTTAAAATTACTAGCATATAATCCGTTTCCAAATTCTCCACCTCGTTATATTCGAGCCTGGGTTTACGACTATCGTTTTTCCAGTTTTGATGAGAAAGGAAAAACAGGATCCTGGTGGCGCCGAACCTTAGAAAAACCGTATTCTCCCACGATTCAAAATCCTTTTTTTAAAGAAAAAAAGCCGCCGCTATTCTAAAGCGGCTACAAATAAAAACTTATAGCGGTATAATAGACACACTTTTTTATCTTCAATCATGAGAGTAAATGATATGCCGATTATCGAAGTCTCAGGCTTGAACTTTGAGTACCCCGGCAAAATTGCCCTTCAAGACATATCTTTTACCATCGAACCAAAAACCATCACCGCCTTGGTAGGCCCAAACGGCGCGGGAAAAACCACATTGATGAGCTGCCTCGCCGCCCTTGCCCAACCCGTTTCCGGTACAATCCATATCGGCGGCGTTTCAGTTTTGGACGAACCCCGACGTTGCCACAAAATGATGGGATATCTCCCGGATTTCTTCGGCTTATATGATGAGTTAACGGTTAAACAGTGTTTAACATACGTAGCCATGGCTCAAAAGCTTCCTTCAAATCAGATTGAAAAAGCCGTCTCCCAAACTGCAGCCAGCGTTAGGATAGAAGAACATTTGAACAAAAAAGCAGGGGCTCTTTCTAGAGGATTAAGGCAAAGTCTTGCAATTGGCCAAGCCATAATTCACGGCCCGGAATTACTCCTTTTGGACGAGCCCGCATCTGGACTAGACCCTGAGGCTCGCCATAATCTTTCAAACCTTCTCCAAACTTTGCAGAGAGAAGGAAAAACCATCCTTGTGTCGTCTCACATCCTCTCCGAACTTGAAGATTATTCCACACACATGCTCGTGATAAGAGACGGTAAATCGCTCGGTTATTCTAAGATTGGGGATATAAAACTATCGCAAAAGAAAAAAATGATTCTAACTCTCACTGAATCCGCCGCGAAATTCGCAGAACGCTTGCGACAATTCGACTCTGTAGAAAACGTGACGAACGAGACCGCTAGTATAGAGTTTGATTTCGACGACGATCCTCAAGCTCGCCGAGACCTGTTAAAAAGATTAGTGACCGAAGGCTTTCCGGTCTGCGGTTTCGTTGAAAAAGAGGTCGATCTCCAGAAAATTTACATTGATAAATACGCCCCCGAAAAGGTCAATTAATGAAATTCCAAAACGCCGAATTTCAAAGAAACTTTTGGTTGGAATTTAGTTTCCATCGGATCGTAGCAACTCCTATTATTTTAGGAACTTTTTTTTATATAGCGGGTATAAAGGAAATCAACCCAAACATGGCCATATTTGGGTTGTCCGCTTTTTTGTTTGTAGCTATTGTCTGCATTTGGGGGGCTCATCGTACGGCGGATAGCATGGTTTCCGAAATCCAAGAAAGAACTTGGATTTCACAACGGCTAACTCCAACAAATCCCTGGTCAATGGTATGGGCTAAATTATTTGGAAGTTCCATTGCCGCTTGGTATGGAGGAGTGTTTTGTTTAATCGCGTTTTTTATCACGGGCGCCAATCTCGAAAATCAAGAATTAAAATGGGCTCTAATTAGCCAAGGGCTGTTACCTGGAGCGTTTTATTTAATTGGTACAGCCATCGCATGCCAAGTTATTGGGTTTATGATCGGGTTTGGCGGGACCGAAGAAAGAAAATCGTTGGCGGTGCGTAGGAGCTTCGTCTCTAACGGGGCTGGAGGTATAATAGGAATTTCATGTCTAATTCTGAGTTTCAAAAAACTGGAACTAAACGCAACCATCCTTTGGTATGGAATTCCCTTTGCCGAGTTTTATTTTTGGATATTCAGCTTATACTCATTTTTGGCCTGGGGTTTGATTAGCCTTTATTCTCAAATGCGTCGGGAATTCCAAATGCCCAATCACCCGCTAGTTTGGGTAACTTTTCTGGCATTCATTAGCATTTATATATTTGGCTTTGAATTTGAATCCACTAAAGAAAGTTTTGGAGATAGAGGTCCCATTTTCTTTCGTTCTTCATTGAGCTTTTTTTCTATGCTCATTCTGGCCTATCTAATGATCGTTTGGGAAAAAACCGACGGTTTCGCTCTACGTCAATTATTCGGCCTGATAAAGCGAGGACAATTTAAAAAGACAATTTACAAAATCCCCCGATGGACACTTTCTGTCCTTTCAGCCTGGGTATTAGGGATCTGGCTTATCATAGCCTTTGGAACTGAGTCCGCAGAATGGAGTATCGACATGTATCAAGTAGTCGGCGCCATCTTATGTTTTGCCATGCGCGATCTAGGTCTAATTCTGTACTTTCGTTTATCCGCCAAACCTCACCGAGCAACGGCGGTCGCTATTCTATATCTCTTCATCCTATATGGATTGATGCCCGCATTGACGCTTACTTCTATTTCTGAGGAATTCGTTTACGTCTTTTATCCCATTTCCTCAGAAACTTCCGCTTTAAAGGCAATTTTCCCTCCCTTCTTAGAAGCCGTTTTAATGTGGATTCTAACCATGACGAGATGGAAACGTTCACCGAATTATCAACTTACTTGATAGAGGCGAAAATTACGGGCTTTTTGGAATAAAAACTCTTCCAGTTTTTTAGCAGATTGAAAGAAGAGGATAAATGAGAGTTTTGCAAGGATGCGATTAACAATTGCCAGATACTTAAGGTCTACCTTCTTTAAAAAAACCAATTAAAACTAAAATAGAGGCGGTAACGCCACTAAGGACGTATAAAAAAAAACCTACCGAGGTATCTCCAAGAATAGTAATGAAATAACTTCTATTAAAAACAAAACCCCAATGAAAAACAAATGCGTAGGAGATCAATAAGCCTAACTTATGTCTTCCAAAGAAAAAACAAAGCGAAACTAAAAATACAAACGTTACAACCTGTCCTAAAGGGACCACTAAAGTTTTATCGGATAAAAATAATGTAAAACTATTCCAAAATTCCATTTTTGGACGCCAGAGAGATAATTTATTTCTAATATTGGAAAGCTTAAAAAAATTCGCTTTATGAGGCTAAAGGCTGTACTTGATTTCTCCCAGAATCCTTAGCCTTATAAAGATTTTGATCCGCTTCGCGCACGGTTTGCTCAAAATTGCCTTCTTTTTCAAAAATACTAATTCCAAAACTTGCAGTTACATCAACTTTCTTATCTCCGGTTTCGAATTTTTTTCCTTCTAACTTACTCCTAATTTTTTCGGCAAATTGAGCGGCGCCTTCTATTTCAGTATCAGGTAAAAGCAATAAAAACTCTTCTCCTCCCCAACGCGTAGCGATATCTTGCAATCTCTTTTCTTCTTTGATCAATTGAGAAAATTCTATTAAAACTAAATCTCCAAAATCATGGCCGTAGTTATCGTTTACCTGCTTAAAAAAATCAATGTCAGCCATAACAACTGCAAACGGGCTACTATTTCTTTCTGACCGCGCTATTTCTTTTTCCAATTGATCAAATAGATAACGTCGGTTGTACAATCCAGTTAATGGATCGTTATGGGCCATGTTAGCAAGCTGTTTGATTGCTTGTCGTAATCGGATATGGGTTTTTACCCTCGCAACGACTTCCGCTTGTTTAAAAGGTTTAAAAATATAATCAACCCCGCCAACTTCAAAACCTTTGACGACATCATGCGCATCATTCTTGGCCGATATAAAAATAACGGGAATATCTTGCGTCACATCGGATTCTTTCAATTTTTCGCAGGTTTCATAACCATCCATCCCCGGCATCATAACGTCCAATAAAATCAAATCCGGTATGGCTTGCTCGGCTATTCTAATAGCAATATCTCCTCTGGGAGCAGCATAAATATTATAACCTTCCGGCCCCAAGGTTTCTCTCAGGATATCCAAATTCGCTGGAGTATCGTCAACCATTAATACTTTAGCTTTTTCAGGAAAAAGAGCGTCAAAATCAATATTCTTCATTACGATAATTTCAATGTAAAAATTTCAAAAACTAAGTGAAATTAAAATCAAGCTTTTAAAATAACTCAACCATTTCACATGGGCTGCAACAAATATTCTCGACGATCCTTAAATAAATATCAAGGAAACTTAAATTCCATCTAATAAAGATCATACAAATTGATCATGCAGTCAAAACTAACTCAATACGCAAATCGCTACAAGCGACAATTCTGATTATTCGACGAAAAAATAAAACGCGTTTAAAGAGAATTTATTCATTATAAATCATTCGTTAAAAAATATCGATTTTCTAATATCAATTTTACAATTCAAGTTC
This sequence comes from uncultured Nitrospinota bacterium, assembly GCA_964570665.1. Taxonomy (GTDB): domain Bacteria; phylum Nitrospinota; class Nitrospinia; order Nitrospinales; family JAJDAT01; genus JAJDAT01. The sequence goes on from CAZMZH010000001.1 coordinate 482,510, forward strand.
CAATATAATTTTTTATCATTTCCATTGAGAAAATTCCAAGGACCAAATATTTGCCCTCAAAAAGACAAAAAAAATCTTGCGTTAAAAATGAGCGCCAGCGCCTAATTAAAGCGCAAAACATTTTCCCAAATCGTTTTTCATTTTTTTGTTGAAGTAGTTCTCTCCTTTTAATTAGGCAATATTTACGGTTTATTAAAATCGGCGCCATTTTTGTACTAGAAACTAAACAGAAGCAATTCAAATCAACATCCAATTTAAAAGGATTCAGTCATGAATAAGATCGAGGCGCTTAAATCAGAAAAAGGCGGTTTGGAAATTAAACGCGATATCGAACGCTTTGCCAAAGAAGGATGGGAATCGATTAGCGAAGACGATATCCACCGTTTAAAGTGGTTTGGCCTATTTTTACGAAAACCGACGCCTGGATTCTTCATGATGCGCGTTCGAATCTCCAATGGAATAGCCTTTTCTTATCAAATTAAAGCTTTAAGCGACATTTCTAAACGCTTTGGAAATGGCGTAATAGATATAACAACGAGACAACAAATCCAAGTTCGACATTTAAAAATAGAATCAATTCCAGAAGTATTCGATTTAATGGAGCAAGCGGGTTTATCTTCTATGCAAACAGGAATGGATAATATTAGGAATGTTATGGGTTGTCCACTTTCTGGATTAAACCCTAAGGAAGTAACGGACACTCTTCCCTTAGCAAAGGGTTTGACCGATCTTTTTTTAAATAACCCTGAGTTCACTAACCTTCCGCGAAAGATCAATATCGCAATTACTGGATGTCCAGATAATTGCGTTCATACTGAAAGTCAGGATATAGCATTGATTCCAGCCTTTCTTGAAAAACCTGGAGGTAAAATCGCCGGATTCAATGTATTGGCTGGAGGTAAATTAGGTTCTGGAGGTTATCGTATTGCCTCGTCTTTGGATATTTTTTTAGAACCTCATGAAGTGGTGAATACTTGCGCCGAAATTGTTCTCCTATACAGAGACTATGGAAACCGAGAAACACGAACGCAAAACCGATTAAGTTTTCTTTTAGACGAATGGGGCGCTGAACGTTTCCGGGAAACTCTGCTCAAACGTTTAGGAAATCCTTTGAGACGCGCTGGAATCGACGTTAGAAATAGCGGTCATAAAGATCACATAGGTATTTATCGACAAAAACAACTTTTCGCCAACGCCGTTGGTTTGAAGGCGATTGTCGGCAGAATAAAAGCTGAACAATTAACTAAAGTCGCTGAATTAGCGGAAAAATATGGGACCGGAGAAGTTCGATTTTCTCCTTCCCAATCGCTGATCGTTCCTCACGTTCAGGACAAACATTTAGGAGATTTTTTAGAAGAACCTATTCTAAAGGAACTCTTATATGCTCCCTCAAGCGTTGTTCGAAATTTAGTTAGCTGTGTTGGCTCCGATTATTGTTCCTTAGCGACAATCGAAACCAAATCTCGAGCCTTGGATCTCGCTCAACAACTTGAAACCCGATTAAAAAACCCTAGCCCAATATCCATGCATTGGTCGGGATGTCCTGCCGGTTGCGGGAACCACTTGCTATCGGATATTGGATTTTTAGGAAAAAGAACAAAAGTTGAAGGGAAAACCGTCGATGCGGTGGATATTTTTGTTGGAGGAAGAGCTGGGCCCAACCCCAAAACTTCGATCAAAATTCTTGAAAATGTTCCCTGCGATTCGCTTCCACAAATTTTGGAAGGAATTATTCCTTATCATACGAGACACAAAATGCATCCTGTAAAAAAATCACGGCCAAAAACTTCATCCGAAAATATTATTCCGCAGAAAACGGCCGAACCTATAACGCTTTCAAGCTCTGCTTGATAACGCAACAAACAACCAAACTCATGGAGACAAACAATGTTTTCTAGCGAATTAGAAAAATTATGCGACGTTGGCGAAAAAAAAATAAATTATATGGAGCAATCCCCTCTAGGCTATTTTGTCTTATCCGCTCTGGCCGGTTGTTATGTCGGCTTTGGAATAATCCTTATTTTTTCCATAGGCGGCCCAATCTTCGCAACAGGGAATACCGCTTACCTTAAATTAATCATGGGAGCAAGTTTCGGTATCGCTTTAAGCCTAGTGATATTCGCGGGATCGGAGCTTTTTACTGGAAATAATATGGTCTTTGCGATAGCGCGATTAAAAAATCGCGTTGCGTCAGTCGATATTTTTAAATTATTTTTCTTATGCTATCTAGGTAACCTAGCCGGTTCCGCTTTGCTCGCATGGATGGTCGTATACTCTGGGAGTTTAAGCGAATCTACCGCTAAATTAATTTTACATGTTTCCATATTGAAAACAAAACCAGAATTTTATGAGCTTATTCTAAGAGGAATTTTATGCAACTGGCTCGTTTGTTTGGCTGTTTGGGTTTCTGGAAGAACTCAGAACGACGCAGCTAAACTGATACTTATTTTTTGGTGCTTGTTCGCGTTTATCGCTTCGGGATTTGAACATTGTGTCGCTAACATGACTCTTTTAAGTATGGGATTGCTATTACCCGGAAGTTTAGATTTTGGAATAGCTCAAGCAGTTTACAATTTAGTTTGGGTTACGATAGGAAACTTTGCCGGCGGAGCTTTTTTTGTAGGTGGCGTTTATTGGTTAGCGGAAGGACAAACCGTAAAACTTTTTTCGCCAACCTTAAAGAAAATTTAACGCGTTCACTTCGTCTTCTATTGCTATAATGCATTTATTTTTCCTCCAAGGATAAATGCAATGGCTTTAGAAGACGAATTAGGAGATATCCTGCAAAAGGGACGAGATGGTAAATCCTGGTCTCAAGACGACTTAGCGCAGGCAACGGGAATTTCAGTTAAAGAAATTTCTAAAATTGAAAAATATGAGTTTATACCAGACGAAAAACTTATCCGCGCTCTTGCCCAATCTTTAAATTTAAATGCGGAATGTCTAATAAGAATCGCTAACGAGACTTGGGCGCCGGAAAAACCAACAGCAGATCCCGATTTTGAGCTCAAAACGTTAGAAGTCTTTATGGGAAGTTATCCCGTTAACTGCTATCTTCTTATCTGCAAACAAACTGGAGAAACTGGAATTTTTGATACGGGAGCGAACCCTAAAGCGCTCATTCAAAAAGCGAACGAGTTAAGAGTAAAACCTTCAAAAATTTTTCTTACCCATACGCATCCAGACCACGCAGGCGGCCTTAAAGTATTGGACCAGGAATACCGTTGCCCAACTTTTATCGATCATGCAGAACCCCACCCAATTGGAAGCGACGATTTACGAACTTTGTCGCAAGGCGAAACAGTAGAGCTGGGAAAACTAAAAGTCCAAATCATGGAAACTCCTGGCCACACTTCCGGAGGGTGCTGCTACAGAATAAATAACACGGTTATTAGCGGAGACGTGCTTTTTGCAGGTTCAATGGGCAGAGCCAATTATTCTTTTCGATTATTGCACGACTCTGTATTAAATAAACTGCTAGCTCTTCCAGAAAACGTGGGGATTTTTCCTGGCCATGGTCCAGCCACAACAGTGAGTCAAGAGTTGAACAATAATCCATTTTTTTGTTTACCCGGTTGATGGCTAACAACCTTAAATTATCTTTTTTAAGATTACTCTAGGCTATAACTCCGGAAACTTTTTCATTTTCGACCTTTTCCAGAGGGAAAGAAATTTTAAAATCGACGCCTTTACCTAAAACCGAATCAACCTCAACTTTCCCGCCATATTTTTGTATTATCCCATGAACAATATTTAATCCTAGACCGGTTCCTTCGCCTTGAGGTTTTGTCGTAAAAAATGGATCGAATATTTTAGGTAAAAATTCTTTTGGGATTCCTGGACCTGTATCTTTTACTATAATTTCAATACAATCCCCTTTTAGCGATGTTGAGATTGTTAAACATCCCTTTCCTTGCATCGCTTGCACAGAATTTTTAATTATATTTACAAAAATTTGTTGGATTTCTTCAGGTTTAGCTTTGATGGGTTTTAAAGGAAAAAAGTTCTTTTGGAATTCAATCCCATCTGTCATAGAAGCCATACGAGCGATGTCAACGGCAACTTCAATACATTCGTTAATGTCCACTTCACGAGCTTTATCTTCCATTTTATTTCGACTATAACCTGAAAAATTTAAAATTACGGAGGCCATATGTCGCGAACTGTTTAAAACTTTTGTGGCAAACTTGTGAATTTTTGCGATATCAGACTCGTCTTGTATCGCTTCTGTAAACCCCATAATCGAGTAAAGAGGATTATTCATTTCATGCGCTATCCCTGCTGTAAGAGTGCCTAATCCCGATAGTTTTTCTGCCATTATGAGTTGATCCATTAATTTCTTTTCTTCAGTAATTTCACGCATCAACAATCCAATTCTTTTTTCTTTCTCTCCACGAATACCAACAGTAAAAAACCTATAAGTAAAAGTTCTTTCGCCAAATGAAACAAATGGCTGTGGGGTTACTTCATTTTTTTTGGAAACCGGAGCTAAAGGGTCTCTCGGTTTGTATTCCTCAATAACTCCCCCAAAGGTATCACCTGATTTTGATAATTTTGGAAATATCCTTTCCATCTCTTTTTGCAACTCTTCCCAAATCAAGTAATATTCACCGCCTAAATCCTCTAAAGTTTTTCCAATGATATTCTCTTCTTTTAAATGAATCAATTTATCAACAGCAGAATTAACATATTCCACCTTTAGGTTTTCGTCGGTTATTAGAATCATATCGGGAATACTCATTAAAATACTATCCGTAAAATCCTTTATATAAATTACTTCTTGGGCCTTCGCTTCTACCTGGCGCTCCAACCCCGAAAAGGATTTCTGAAGCAACTTGTTCATGGTGTTTATTTCATCGCACAGGGTCTCAATTTCATCGCCCGTCATAACCTCAATATCGTCTACACGTTCTCCTCGACCTATCCTTCCAGCCGCTCGTTGTAATATTTTAATAGGTTTTACAATTTTTTCTGCGGCGGCAGACCCCATCAATAAAATTAAAAACGCTGAAAAAAAGCTCGCCGCACATATCCAAATAAACAAATTATCCATAGGCGCAAATAATTCATCCGACGATTGCCAAACAAATGTAAACCAGGGTGGAATTTGAAACTCTTTATAGTCTTTTTGCAAAGTCGAAATTGGCGAATAACCTATGATAGAAATTTCCTCGGGTCCATGACCATTACCTTGCGTAATAACCCAATTTGGATCTGATTTTGTTACGCTTTGAGTCAGTTCCATAGGAAGACGAGAACCCGTTGGTAAAATAGGACAATCGATAACAACTCCATTTGAATTTACTAACATTACATGGCCCGTTTCTCCAAATGTAATAGGCTCAATAAATGGCGAAAAAAAGGCTTTTGCGGAATACACTCTTTGAAAATATCCGATCGTATTTTCTTGCGAATTCTTCACAGGTATCGAAACGCGAAAAACATTTTGATCGTTATTTTGATCAAAATAAATATCCGAAATAAAAGAGTCTTTAATGGGCGTTAGGTTTTTATTGGGACGATTAATATAAGGTTGATTTCCATTAAGAGCGGCTACTAAAATACCATTTTTATCTGTTAAAAAAATTGCAAGAGTCGAAGCGCTAAACTTTTCGTCTTGTAAAAAAAACTTTTTTAACTGCCTTGCGGAAGGGTTTTGTGTAAGTACTTTAAAAATTTCTCCTTGTTCTCCCCAGAGCTCTTTGTTGAATTCAATTTTTCTCTTTTTGTTTTCTTCAGATAATTGCTCCCACCGTTTATTGTGCTCTTTAATAAACAATCCTACTGTGGGATGTTTGGAAAACCGTTTATTTATTTTTATTTCTTTTTGTATTAAAAGATCAATTTTTGTAGAAGTTTCATATGCTAAAGCTTTGAAGCTTGTTCCTATAACTCCCTGCAATGACTTATTACCTTGAAAATATGAAATAATATTCGCCAACATCAGAGGGATTATTCCAATTCCCAGAGTCGTCAAAATCAGCTTACGCTTTAAACCTTTTGAGAAAAACTTTTCTGCAAGAACAGACATTATTTCCTCCCATTTCCATACAACGCCAACTCAACAAAGTCTTCAGCAATACGAATTTTAACTGTCGCCACTTATTATTATTCCGTCTGAATAAAGTTTTAATAAAGTTTTTCGAAAAAAAAATGGCGAAACTCAAAAAAGAGTCCATATTTAATATAAGCTTTGACGCACTTTTCGCAACATGAGGAAAAAAGGGGCATGGTTGTTTGAAAGGTCAAAGCGCTTTCTATGATTTAAGAAGCTCAAATATTAGTACGCTAACTTTTACCTGGAGGGTTGGCTATGGCACAAGGAAAAGTTCTTATTATTGACGACGAAGAGGAAGTAAGAGAAGTATTAGCGCTTCATTTAAAAAAAGGAGGTTTTGAGGCTGTTGAGGCTAAAGATGGCGCCGAAGCAATTCAGTTAATGAAAAAGGGAAGTAATTTAGTAAATGTCGGCCTTATCATTTGCGATATTAGAATGCCCAAAATTAATGGCGTTGAAGCTATTGATTTCTTAAGACAAAATGCGTCTTCAATACCTATATTAGTCGTTACGGGGTATCCTGATACAGAACTTGCCGTTTCTTTAATTGGAAAGGGCGTAAAAGATTATCTCGTTAAACCGGTTTCAAAAGAAAAACTTTTAAAAACTGTTTCGCGTATTTTTTCCGAGGAACAGGACTTTCAATACGCCTAAAGAAAATTTATGCAAAGATAAACTCAAAATTAGTTTGCTCCTTTCCTCCAATTGCTTTCTATCACTAATTGATAAAAGAAGGCTTTTCAACTAACTTGTTGAAAAGCCTTTCTTTTTGCTTTAAAACGTTATAATAATTCCATAGAACGTTTCTATATATTTAATAAAACAATTACCAAGTTTTTCAAAAAAATTAAACTTTGAGCTTAATAGATTGATCGGAGATTTAGTTGATATCTGAACGATTGACCCAAGTCCGCGAAGAGATTTCCAAAGCTGAAAAAAAATCGGGTCGTACTTCTGGTTCTGTTAAGCTCATAGCGGTTTCCAAAAATTTCGAAAAAGAAATTTTACTTGAGGCAATCCAAGCTGGTTGTTCAGTCTTTGGAGAAAACCGCATACAAGAAGCAAAAGAAAAAATAGAAGTTCTGGGACGAGAAAATATTGAATGGCATTTTATTGGGCATCTACAAAAAAATAAGGTGAAATTTATTTATGAATTATTTGATTTAATTCATTCTATAGATAGTTTTGAGCTTGGCCAAACAATTCACAATGGCGCCCAAAGTAGAGGAATGGTTATTCCTGCTTTAGTGCAGGTTAATATAGCTTCTGAAGGATCTAAGTCGGGAGTGGAACCGGCTTATTTGGAAGAATTATTAAAAAATTTATCGCAACTAAGCGGTCTGCGAATTCAAGGCTTGATGAGTGTACCGCCATTGGCAGACACCCCCGAAAAGTCGAGACGGTACTTCGCTCAACTTAGGGAACTCCAAGATCAAATGATACGCTCTGATATTGAAAATATCGAACTAAACGAACTTTCTATGGGGATGAGTGGCGACTACAAAATTGCCATTGAAGAAGGCGCTACTTTCGTTCGCGTTGGTTCCTCCATTTTTGGCCAAAGAACAAATTAAAAGCTCTTTCGTATAAAAATTTTTCATTATTTTTTGGGAGAATATTTCGTGTTAAAAAATATCAAATTAGGATTTTTAGGCGGTGGCAATATGTCTCAAGCAATCCTTAAAGGCCTGCTTTCAGCCTCAGTTATTGACCCCAAAAACATAATAGTCTCAGATATTGAATCTAAAAAACTTAATACGTTAAAAAAAGATTTTAAAATAAACACAACCTTAAATAATAAAGAGGTTGTCCAAAACTCAGACATAATCATTATTTCCGTCAAACCACAAAATGTTGACGAGGTTTTAAAAGAAGCTATCGACCTTATGTTGGGTAAAAAACTATTTATTTCTGTGGCGGCGGGCGTTCCAATTGCTAAAATAATCGATGTTTTATCCGAAAATCAGCCTAAAAAGTTAGCTGTGGCACGCACAATGCCAAATACTCCCGCTTTAGTCTTGCAAGGAGTGACTGCAATATCTTTTTCCAGTCACGTCAAAAAAGGAGATCGGCAAATAGTACATCGAATATTTGAAGCAGTTGGTAAAACTGTCGAAGTGGACGAAGATAAATTAGACGCAGTAACTGGATTAAGCGGCAGCGGCCCCGCATATATATTCACCATTATGGAAGCATTATCAGATGCTGGCGTCAAAATGGGTTTATCAAGAGAAGTTGCCAATAAATTAACATTTCAAACAGTTTTAGGAGCCGCACAGCTTGCTTTAGAAACTGGCAAACACCCGGGCCAATTAAAAGATATGGTCACCTCTCCTGGCGGGACTACCATTCATGGTATCCATGAACTTGAAAAAAAAGGAGTTAGAAATGCTTTAATCGATGCGGTTGAAGCGGCAACTCTACGATCTAAAGAACTTGGCGCAAAATAATCAGAATTTTTGACTATAACTAAAAGTTAAATCTAGCAATCTAAATGTTAAAAACCATCTTTAAAATACTCCTTGTCATCTTTATTATCGGCATTATTTTTGTTGGAGTGATGTGGGCTATGCAGCCGGAGGGGCCTGCCAAAGATAAAGAAAATTCAGTATCTTCTACAGACGACAAAGAAATAGATAAGGCTAAAGGCGAAGCTTCTAAACTTCTAGATAAGGTAAAGCTTCCATTGACTAAAAAAGAAGATGATGAAAAAGAAATAAAAGAAAAACCAAATGAATTATCTTCAAAAAAAAACATGGACGATAGTTCAAAAAAAGCTCAACACAACGAAAAAAATGAAAAATTAGTTTATAAGTTTCCCAAGGAGTTGGCTACAGATCGACTGACCTATACTTTACACATCGACGCATTTCTTTTTAAAGAATTTGCCGATCAATTGATCGAAGATCTAAAGAGAAAAAAGTATCCGGCCTATGGAGTAAGCGTATGGAATAATAAAAGGCAGTTATGGCACGCAGTGCGTATAGGCAGGTATTTAAATTATGATACGGCCGATAAAAAATTGAGCGAATTTAATTTAAAAGAAAGACGTTCGGCGAGAGTAATTAACTTGGGAACGCTTGAATTTTTTCCGCCTAAATATTTAACAACCGAAAAAACAGACGATAAAAAATCAAAAAATAATTCTGCCCCAAAAAAAACCACGACGGAAAACAATAATCCTAAAACAGAAATAAGCTCTAACGCAAAAACCTAATTTTCTACCATGACTTCTTTAGAAAAAATTGAATCTTTACTCGGAATCGTTGGGCTTCTACGCGCAAAATTCTCGAGAATCATGAAGACCATTCACGATCGCCGAGAAGAATATAAAGCGAACAAAAGCTATCCGCCTGAAGAACTAGGCAACCTTATGGCCGAAGCTCAAGAACAGTTTGCCGAACTGTTAAAAATGGGGGAATTTCTTTCCACTACACAAGGTAATCTTCAAGAAACTCCTAGAGATAATTTCGATTTATATTTAAAAGATTGGGCAATGTCGCAAGCTAGCGAGCGATTAGAATCCATCCAAAAATTTTTAATGAAACTGGAAGGTTCTAAATTAGAAGGATTATATTTCGATCCAAAAATTTTTCAGGAAGGCTTTCCGCTACTCAAAGAAGCATCGGAGCTTCTATAGCAAGAAGTTAAGTTAAAGAAAAAATTAATTTTCCACGTTTTTTTCGATTTGGACCATATATATAAAAAGCTCTTCATCCACCGAAAAGGGAACAATAAATTTAGGCTTAGCGCAATCATTGGGAATAGTGGTTTCTTCATCCCCCATTTTTCCTTCGGGCAGCCCAAGATCAAAGTGAATTACTGTTTCCTCGTCAATTCCACCATTAGAACCATGGACTAATTCATATATTTCGCTTGAAAACCCTGTAATCTTAGGCTTAACAATTCCCCCAATAATATTTCCCAACTCTTGAACAACTCCATTAACTTGTTCCATATCAACTTCGCCAAAAATACCCGCATAAATATCGCAAGCAACCTTTTGAGGAAAATACAAGGATATAGAAATTCGAATATTATGATCTTTATTAGTTAAGGTAATATTAGAACTAAAATAACTAGTCCAAGTTTCTTCTTCTAATGGTTCGGCAATATCCGCCGTCACCATATATTGTCCTAATGCGTCAAAAGCGCTATCAGTAAACGCTTTAATAAACTCTTCGCTTATTGCACCGTCATCACTAGTACCGTCAGAACTTTCAGGCGCATCTAAGGTTTCGGGCTCTCCTAATATTTGACGTACTGAGTTTTGTATATCTTCTGTTTTAAAAGGTTTTTTAATAAAACCTTGAATACCCAAATCTAAAAATTTTTGAGCATAATCTAGGTCGGTTTCCGAAGATATGACAAGGACTGGCATTTTATTAAGAGATTCTTTTTTGGCGTTTTTTCTTAATCCCTCCAACAACTGAGCGCCATCTTTTAGTTTCATATGAACCGCTGTTGTCACTAATGAAAAATCCACCAACTCAGCGATTAATAAAGCTTGATGACCATCGGTAGCTGTCGTAATATTTTCGCTATTAATACCGCTAGCAATTAACGCTTTCTTAATTATTCCAGAAACAACCTTAGAGTTCTCAACCACTAAGACTTTTTTGTCATTGTACCCAACCATAATTTATCTCTTAACTTTAGAACTTAATGAACTCTAAAAACGAATTTTAATATTGGTTTCCAGTGAAAAAGCTTCTATTTCATTTCACGTTAATAAATGGTTAAACGCTCAAAGAATATTGGAGCATTATAACACAACAAACAAGATTACACATATAGTGTAAATCTAAAAAAATATAAACCTTTGTTTTCTATCTCTTAAATTATCTATCTTACAAAAAGTTTTTCGATTAATATTAGAAAAACTAGAAAAATTTAACAAACCCATATCCCATTATCTTAATAAAAAGACAACCACAGTAATTTTTTTCTTCTAAATAATATGTCTCTTGAGTTCTACAACCTTATTTTAGATCATTCTAATAAAACTCCAAATCATCCTGCAATCATAGATGGCGACGTAACTATTTCATACCAACAATTAATTGAGCAAATCAATGATTTTTCTCAAGCATTAGGAACCCTCCAATTAAGCAAGAAAAGTAAACTTGGACTTCTTTGTCTAAATCAAAAAGAATATTTGATTGCTCTTTTGGGGGCGTTTAGAAAAGGATTACCAGTAATACCTCTTAACGCTTTACTAAACGCAGAAACCTTGGCGTTTATAATAAATGACGCTGAAATTGACAACTTACTAGTTAACCCAATATTCGTAAAAGAAGAAACAACGATATTTTTTAGCTCGTTTAATAGAGTAATTTTAACGAACGATTCTCCACAAATTAATCTCCTAAAAAACAATCCCATTATTTTTGAAGATTTTCTGCAATCCAATATAAAAAAACCTGAGTCCATAGAATTCCACGAAAGGTTAGAAAATATTCCAGACGTCATTCTATATACTTCGGGTACCACAGATCGTCCCAAAGGAGTTCCTCTAAGCGAGAAACAGTTTTATCTAAACACTGGCGCTTTTTTAGATCGTCTCAATCTAACTTCTAATGATAAAGGAATTGTCGCTCTACCCCTTTTTCATTCCTTTGGCAATATAATGGCGCTCACTTTATTTCGAGTGGGGGCAACCTTAATTATGCTGCCCCAATTTGCTCCAAAAACCATTCTCGCTCTCATAGAAAAATTTCAAGCCACAATACTACCCTTAGTTCCTACAATCTACACTTTCTTAACAGAACTCTACGCTAAAGGTAATTACGATATTTCTTCGTTGCGTCTATGTATATCGGGAGGAGCCTCATTACCAGAAGCTCTATTACACCGTGTCGAAAATATCTTGGGAGTAACAGTAGTAGAAGGTTATGGGTTAACCGAAACGTCTCCCGTACTTTCGGTTAATTCCGCTTCGGAAGGAAGCGTTCCTGGGTCTGTTGGCAAACCTTTAGCCAATGTAAAACTAAAAATCGTTGACGAGTCTGGAACTTCCGTTCCTCAAGAAAAAATTGGAGAAATCCTGGCAAAAGGTCCAACAATTATGAGTTCATATTGGAAACGCCCAGAAGAAACAGCGCTAGTATTTGACGAAGAAGGTTGGTTTCGGACGGGCGATCTCGGCCATTTAGATAAAGAAGACCGCCTTTATATTTCAGCTGGGAGAAAGAAGGATTTAATTATTCGAGCGGGAGAAAATGTCTCTCCCTTGGTTATTGAGAGTAGACTAATTCAGCACCCTCAAGTAACCGAAGCAGCCGCAGTTGGCGTGCCTCACGACCGATTAGGCGAACAGATTAAAGCTTGCATTGTGCTTAAAGAAAAGAGTGAAACGACAGAATCAGCTATAAAAAGTTTTTGTAAAGAAACTTTACCCACATATATGACACCCGATATCGTTCAGTTTTATAACGAACTTCCTAAAAATCCCACTGGAAAAATAAATAAAATCCACTTAAAAGAAAATTGACTTGCTTCCTATGTTGGGTTGAGAGATTTAAATTGGTACAATAAACCATCATGTCGACAAAAATTGCTTTCATAAATATGCCTTTTGGGTTCCATATTTACCCATCCATTCAGCTGGGTACATTATCCACCCTTGTAAAGGCTCACGGATGGGAATCCCATAGCTTTTATTTCAATTTGCAATTTGCTCACCAAATTGAATTGCCGATTTACAACCAACTTTGCGAAGAAAGACATTTAATTGGGGAGTGGTTGTTCTCAGAAATCCTCTTCGGCGCTTCGCCAAAAAACCAAAGCTATTCAAATCGCTATTCGTCCCACTTGGAACATGTCGCCCAAAAAATAGATAGACCTGTACAATTTTTATTAGATGTAAAAAAGAAAATGGTTCCTGAGTTTCTTCATTGGGCTGCAGAAGCTGTCGATTGGACTCTTTTTGACGTTGTTGGTTTTTCTTCGACATTTAACCAAAATATCGCAAGCCTCACGTTATCCAAATTGATAAAAGAAAAGAATCCTGACGTTAAAATTCTTTTTGGCGGTTCTAATTTTGAATCAGAAATGGGATTAGAATATTTTAAAGCTTTTTCCTGGATTGACTACGCGGTTTTGGGCGAAGCGGAGCCTGTACTTCCTAAGCTAATGGACGCAATAGATACGAATAGCGAACCTCCTAGTGGGGTTGTCTATAGGAAAGATGAACAAATCATTTTCGAACAATGTACCGAAACCTTCGAAAACTTTGCAGATTATGGCCCACCTGATTATGACGATTTTTACGATCAAATTAAGCAAATTGATCCTAACTCTCCGCTATTAGAAAACCCTATCATATTATATGAAACAGCCCGGGGGTGTTGGTGGGGGGAAAAGCATCATTGTACTTTTTGTGGTCTCAATGCCTTTACTATGGAATTTCGTTCAAAACCTGCGGAACAAGTTCGTAAGGAGATTGCGGAACTTTCTCAAAAGTACGACACCTTTAGATTTCGAATTGTCGATAATATTTTAGAAATGAAATATATTGATGGAGTGTTTGAAAATTTTGCGGAAGAAAATTACGATTTCCAATTTTTTATCGAAGTAAAAAGTAATTTAACTAAAAAACAAATCCAAACTCTGGCTCACGGAGGCGTTAATGTTATTCAACCAGGAATAGAAAGTTTCAGTCCCAATCAGTTAAGGGAAATGGATAAGGGAGTCAGACCCATTCAAAATATTACATGTTTAAAGTGGTCCATGTACTATGGGATTGATTGTGAGTGGAATATTTTGACAGGATTTCCAGGAGAAACAGACGACGATTACCGAAAACAAATCGACATCTTAAAACACCTGACACACTTAAAACCGCCTATTGGAGTGGGTGACCTTTGGCTGGAAAGATTTAGCCCCTATTTCACTAAGCCAGAAGAATATGGAGTTAAGATAACAGGTCCAGGGGAAGCATATGGTTTTGTGTACGACGAAAAACAACTAGATTTGATGAAAATCGCATACGACTTTGAGTTTGAGACCCCAGCAAGTATCGATCCTGCTTTAGTTCAAGAATTACGCGATGTTGTTACAAATTGGGAAAACCGCCATAAATCAGACCAAATTCCGTTTCTCTTTTTTACGAAATCGCCTAATTTTGTTAATGTTTATGACGGAAGGCCTAGCGATCAACCTATCAAAAAACGTTTCGAGGGAGAAATGGCCTCTATTATTTCTTTTTGTAACGAGAGTCCTAAATCGCTCGAACAAATTAGGGAATTCATCCAAAATAAAAATCAAAAATTAGACAGCGGCCAGCCATTGGAATTAATATTACAAGATTTAATCCAACAAGGCATAATTTTTGGAGAAAAAGGGAAATATCTAACCCTAGCTTTCCCTCACAACTCAAATATGTAAACTAAAGGCCCCTGTTTAAGTCCAGCAATTTATTTAATTAACTACTTCGCGCAACGAAACCCCATACTTTCCGGTCGATAATTCATCACAATGCTGTTTCTATTAGCTACGCGCAACTCAAAAGGCCGCATATTCCAGGCGCCTCCTCTAAATATCTTTCTCACCTTTTGCATTTCCGGTCCTTCAGGGTTGTGTTGGGGACTAATTTGGTAATAGTTTTCTTGCATAAAATCATTTACCCATTCACTAAGATTCCCTACCATTTCATATAAACCAAATGCATTAGGTTTATATGTTCCAATAGGAGCCGTATGGGAATAACCATCGTCTAAATCCGAAATATTATCATTTAGTTTACATCGTTTGTCGCAAAAGTTAGCGTATTGGATGTCAATCTTATCTCCCCAATAAAACTCAGTATTAGCGCCAGCGCGAGCTGCATATTCCCATTCGGCTTCTGAAGGTAACCTTTTTCCTGTTCTTTTACAGTATTCATTGGCTTCGAACCATGTAACGCTATCAACAGGTAAATTGGCTCCCAAATTAAGAGAAGGATTTGCTCCCATAACTGCTTGAAAGGATTTTTGATTAACTTCATATTGGTCCAATTCAAATTTTGCCAAACACACTTTATGAACTGGTCTTTCGTCAGTATCGCCTTTTTCGCTTCCCATTTGAAAACAACCAGCCTTTATTGTAACCATGGGATCGCCAACATCCGGTGTAGAATCTATTATTTTCTTTTTTACCTTTGCGCTGGTTTCCTTAACCATGAAATAAACTCGGCTTAAAACGCCTTCATATTTCACTTTGGCTTTATATTTGGGAACCAATTTCATTTTCCCAGTATCTTTAAAGAAAAATCTATAATGTGGAATTGGAGCCTTCCGGTCAAGGTCTACATAATTCCTCATATTATTTTGACCATCCTCTGGCGTTACCACGGTCTCATCAACTAACTCAGCTGGCCTAGGCTTAGACTTTCCTTCCAAAAAAACTAAAACATCTCTTCCTGTAGAAACAGGCATTGCCAAAATTCTATCCAGAATTGGATCGGCTTCGGTATATTTACCTTGTTCTACCTTTGATTCAGCTAACCGTTTTAAGATCCTATAATTACCAGGGTCTAAGCTGTCCAATTTGGAAAATACCTTCTCAGCCTTAACAAAATCTTTCCGGGAATAGGCTGCCTCGCCCTCTTCAATTAGTTTGGCAATGTCCTCAGCATTCGCGATGCTAAAGGAAAAAACAAAACTTAAAAAAATTAAATAGATAGACCGTAAAATCTGCGAAAAATTATATGACTTCATGAACAATCCTTTTATTTTAGTAAAGTAGAAAAATTCTTAGCATTTTATCCAATGAATAAGAAAAAGTTTAATAATAATTTAATAATTTTACATTTATTTTTTCGAACTATTTATACAAATCAATCCAAAATATTGATTTTAAATTACACAACAAATGGCTTTTGAATCTCACGTATCAGTTGTCTCTTTTTTCTCATCGTACTTTTGGTCGCTTGGCTTTCGTTCGTTATTTTTTTTCTCTAAGGTCTTTTTACCTTTTTTTAGCGAATTCCACTCATTAAGAAAGTCTGTATTTTCTTTCTTTGTTTTTTTTCTTTTATCAAAATAATCAATACTATCCATGGCAATGGCCTCTCAAGTCAAAGTATTTTGCCAATATTTTAATACCCTCTAATAAAGTCACAGGAAAACTTATACCCAAAGTATTTTAGATCTAAATTTGGATTAATATCTATATTATACATATTTAAACTGGTTTTCGAACTTTCTAAAAATACCTGTGATAATAATTTTAATTGAAATATAATTCTAATTATTTATACAACAAGTTGAAGTTTTAAAAATCAACTCTTCAATCCAGCAAAACATTCCATACATAATTTTCACTTTCAATTAATTGTAATAAAAAGGTTAACCATCCCTTGACCGCTCCTAAAATCATTTAATCCTAAAGAATGCAATTAAAATCCAAAGATGGATATATTCTAACGGCAATTTTTTTCTGGTTCTTTTTAATTTTAACTCCATTAGGGGTTTTTAACGAATGGGTTCCACCAGAAATAAATAAAGGTTTTTATTCAGTTACTCAAATAGACCAAGGAGACGATGCTGGTTATTATGCATTTTTGCGATCCTTATTTTTCGACGGCGATATCGATTTTTTTAACGAAAAAGGCTACGCCCACATCGAAAACATAACTCCAACTGGCTTTGTATTCAATAACTGGCAAATTGGCCAAGGCATTTTATTTTTTCCATTTTTCTTATTGGGCCACTTTTTAGCGCTCCTCCTCAACACCTTTGGCGTTCCAATATCAATTGACGGTTACTCGGCCCCCTATTATTTATCCACAGCTATTGCGTCTCATACATATCTATTTTTGGGACTCCTTAGTTTAAATCAACTGATTAAACGATATACAACTAAACAAATAGCGTTAATCGCAGTAATCGCAATTTGGTTAGCGTCTCCATTGCTCTACTATTCCTTCATCCGGCAAAGGATGGCTCATACCGTAGAATTTTTTATGGCCGTTTTATTTATTTCCGCTTGGCTTAAAAAAAGAGAATCTAAAAATCACATCGACCATGCTCTATTAGGCGCAATCTTAGGTTTTTTTTGCGTTATTCGAATCATAAATATCTCTTTTTTCGCGCTCTATTTTATTGATCAACTATCAATAATTAAAAATAATTCTGCCTTAGAAAAACCATATCTACTTAAAGATCTATTCCTTCGTTACTTTTGGGTATTTATATGTTTTTTTCTAGTTCTTTCTCCCCAGCTTCTTGTATGGCAAATTTTAAATGGAACCCCTTTACCAACGCGCCACTTTGAAATGGCTGGCTCCGGCTTATCCTTTCTATTCTCAAACAACTTACTTATAAAATTTCTAGACGTTTTTTATAGCCCTCAATGGGGATTATTTTTGTCGTTTCCAATTTTTTCAGTTTCGGTAATAGGATTTTTTTCGGAAAAAAAATTTAACGCGATCAAAATTGGAGTCTTAGCTTATTTTGCCTCTATGGTTTTTATTGTGGCGGTTTACCCTGAAAATTCTGACTCTTATGGCCAGCGTCATTTCATTTCTTCAATACCATTGCTTGCATTGGGCCTAGTGGGAGCTTTAAATTGGGCCATGCATACCAGCCGCAAAAAATATTCTCTATACTTTTTTATTCTATTATGCGCAATCTGGCAATATATATTAGTTGTCGAATATAAAACCTATTTAGTTTACGACGATCCGCATTACTCCATAAATGCCTTTAAAAAAATTAAAACGATCTTCTCATTAAATCCAAATGATTTCTTAAGATCATCAAATATTTTTAGGGTCCTTACCACCTCAAAAACCATACCTTGGACTTATGAAGATTTCCTGTTCTTGATTGGCTTCCCTCTAACGCAATTATTTATTTTAATATTCACAATTAATTTGTTTCAATCCTCAATTCTCCAAATAAAATTAAAACGTTTTTTTCATGCTAATTCTCTAATGAATGGACTCCTCTTTTTCTCTCTGACATTATTCGCATATTTTTTGATAACAATTGAAAAACTACCATATGAAGAACAAAAACGAAGGAAAGACTTCCAAGGTTTAATTTCTAAAACTCGAAATTCAGTTAATAAGCTTGATTTTACTACGGCAATTCAACTAGGGAATCAATCCAATAAAATTTATCCAAATCACTGGGCTCCTCATATTCTAATAGGTCTTTCTTGGCAATCTCTTGGAAAACAAGAAAAAGCTCTTGAGTCTTATAAACTGGCTTTAAAACAAAATCCAGAAAACTTTTTCGCCTTAGGTCATATTGGAGAAATATATATACAGCAAGCAAAGTGGGAACTTGCAAAAACATATCTATTGAAAGCTAGAGCTATAAGCCCAAATTCTAGCAAAATATACAACTATTTAGGTCAAGCTGAAGGGAAAATTAAAAACTTAGATAAAGCGGAAGAAATGTTTCTAACCGCAACCAAACTCGAAGGTCAGTTCGGGGAATTTCATGCAAATCTTGCGATAATTTATTTTCTTAAAAAGGACCACAAAAAAGCCTTAAAACATCTTATACAAGCAAAGTTTTTGGGTTATGAAAGCGATATAACTAAAAAGATTTTAGCTTCTTATGGAGTTCAAATAACCAAAGAAAAAAATAAATAACAAATCATTTTTTTTAAAATTTTCTTATAGGTTAAAAATTTTGAGATTTAAAAGGCCAAAAACTTAATCCTTTTTTAGGCATCAAAATCTCGGCCAAAACTTCATTTTGGTAAACGGTGGGATAATCTCTAATCTTAAGTAATAATCCTGATTCGGGAGCAAGCGCTTCTTCTATTATTTTTCCAGTTTGGACTTCAAAAATTCTTCCAATAACTTGTCCTTTTTCAATAAATTCTCCTACTCCAATTTCAGGAACGAAAAAACCCGATTCATTCGCTAAAACACCCGTTTGATCGCCTGAACTAAAAAAAGGAGTTTCCGTCTTTTTCTTTGGCTCTTTGAAAGATTCCAAAATACCCAAGTGAATCGTCATACTGATTAAACCTTCAATCACTGATTTGCAAAACGGAAGATTTAAAGAATTTAACTTACCAAATGAGACATTTAACGCGTATATCTCTCTATCCATCCAAAATCGAACAAGTTGTGTTTGAAATTGTGGGGATTCTTCGCAAATTCTCACGGCTCCTAGCTGCAAACTATTTGCGGCCTTTTTTAATTTCCTATCCGAGCTCCATATGTTCACATGTGGAAAATCTAAATAACAGGCATTCGCAGATTCCAAAACCACGGCATAAGTCGCATCCATTGTGATTTTTAAAATTTCTTGGCAAATTTTTTCAGAAACTTCCCCATTAGGGTTTCCAGGAAATGCAAAATTTAGATCTAATTCGTCAAAAGCCCAATTCCTTTTTCCTTCTTCAAACGCTAAAAAATTTACAACAGGAATTATTTGAACTTTTCCCAGCAACCTATAATTTTTTGTATTTCCAGCCTCAATATCTGAAAAAAAATTAGCCAATTTAAGAGCGACATAAGCTCCATTAACTTCGCTACCTTGAAGCCCCGTTACGATCGAAATCGAATCATAACGTTCTTTCCCCTCCCAAGTCGAAAATTGAAGAGAGCCCGCTTCGCCGCAAGGCCCCTGAATAGTTAAAGTTTTTTCTATCACTATATCAATTTTTCTTTTTTTGCAATTCTGGCGACAACGCTTCCCTCATAGGTCATTGGATACTCTCTGAGGGTAAATGCCAATCCAGCTGAGTTTGCTTTAATTTCTTCTAAAATATTTCCATTATTAGGACAAATGATATTACCTATCGGATTTCCTTTTTCAATCCATTCGCCTAATTTAATCTCAGGAATAAAAAAACCCGAACTTTTTGAAGTAGCCATGATTACCTCATCTGGATTTACTAAAATAGGCTCTTTTTTCTTCACATCAGGCTTCTCGCAATCTAAGGCTCCTATGGAACGCATCAAGCGAACCATTCCAAAAAAAAGCTGATCGCCTATTTCTTTATCAAGCCGAGCGCCCACTCCAGCCTCAATCACAATTGCCCGAACTTTTGCTTTGTTTAAATTAAAACCCAATGTAAGCTTAAAAAAATCAGCCATCGGATGCACCCAAATTAAATCTACATTACATTGGAAAGCTAAAGGTATGAGTTTTTTATCGTATCCATCGATAATTCTAACTTGCGGTAGTTCTTTCAAAAATAAGTTTCCAGCATGAATATCTATAGCTATATCGGAATTTTGAATAATATCGGCTAAAATACGTTGCGAAATATCCGAAAGCAACGATTTCCCATTACCAGCAAATTGCCTATTCATATCCAAATCGCCCATTGGCCATAACCGCTGGCTCGATCCAAGAGATTGGGGATTTGCTGTAGGGTAAATCTCGATTTGCCCTAGGATCGCTTCTGGATTTTCCACCTCTAATTTAGACAAATAAGAAACTAGGCGTCCACAAAGGGCAATACCCTCTAATTCGTCTCCATGTAGTCCAGAAATAATGGCCAAACGAGTTTTAGGTTTGCATGAGACAGGTCCGTAAGTTTTCTTTGCAATCTGAACAGAATGTCCAAGAGGAGTCTTATAAGAATGGAGAATTTTATTCATTATCGTCGGTCTTAATCTCTCCTTTTGGCCGAATATCCATCGAATCCAATTTTCTTTTCAACGTGTTTCTATTAATTCCTAAAACTTGAGCGGCTGCAATCTGTTTTCCAGAAAACTTTTTTAAAATTTTTTGAAATAAATATTTTTCTAAAACACGGACCGCCTTTTCATGTAGATTCTCTTCATTTTTATTTTCTTTTAAAAATCCCGTTACCGCATCTTCAAATTTCATCTCCCAGCTATCGTCATTTATTTGAGGGCGAGCTTCTAATATATGATTGGGAAGATGCTCCGGTAAAATAACGCCATAAGCGGCTAATGTCATTCCACGTTTGATAGCATTTTCTAATTCTCTGATGTTTCCTCTCCAGTCATAATTTTCAAGAATTTTAAGAGTTTCAGGAGATAACTTAGTTTTTTCAACGCTAGAATCGGAGGAAAACAACTTTAAAAATCTCTGAGCTAAAAGAGGAATATCCTCCCGCCTTTCCCGTAAAGGAGGAAGCGGAATATGTATCACATTTAACCTATGATATAAATCTTCCCTAAATAAATTATTATCCATTAGTTCTTCAAGGTTTTGATTAGTTGCCGCGACTATACGGACGTCAACTTTAACTGGATACTTACCACCCACTCGATAAAATTCACTATTTTGCAAAACTCGGAGGATTTTAGCTTGCAACTGAATTTCCATATCTCCAATTTCATCTAAAAAGATGGTTCCTCCTTGGGCCAATTCAAATTTCCCAGATTTTGTCTCCGTCGCGCCAGTAAAAGCCCCCTTCTCATGGCCAAATAACTCTGACTCTAAAAGCTCGCGCGAAATTGCCGCACAGTTTATTGAAATAAGAGGGTTATTAGTGCGTTTTGAATAATTATGAACAGCTCGAGCAACCATCTCTTTTCCAGTCCCACTTTCTCCAGTAATCAATACCGCTAAATCAGACGAAGCCGAACGACCAATCGTTTTAAAAATATTTTGCATTTCTTTACTTTTGCCAATAATTACGTCGTCGGTTGCTTCATCTGTAGCTTCACTTTCTTCAGGAACCATTTTCGCGTTTTGACTTTGAACAGCTTTATCAAGTAATGAGTATATTTCTTCAAAATCAAATGGTTTGGAAATATAATCCAACGCCCCTTTCCTCATAGCCTCGATTGCGTTGTTCATAGTATCTTGAGCCGTCATAACAACAACACGCTGATTTGGTTTAATTTCATTGACCTTTTCAAGCAACACAATCCCATCCATACCACCCAAAAAAATATCCGAAAACACAAGCAAATAGTCCGTTGTGGAAACTTTATTCAAAGCTTCCTCGCCGCTGACGACAGCATGAACCTCAAATCCTTTTTTCTCTAAAGCTTTTTTAAATATCCAACGAATATTTTCCTCGTCGTCAACAACCAAAACCTTATTCTTCCCGGACATAAAAACCTCTTCAAATTTCCTGTCAATACGGCAAAATAATTTGCACCGTTGTTCCAGATTTGCCGTCGGAAATAATTTTCATTTTTCCGCCATGCGATTCGATTATTTTTAGCGAAATTGGCATCCCCAAACCCGTTCCTTTTTTCTTGGTAGAAAAGAATGGAGTAAAAATCTGTTTTTGATTTTCCTCGGAAATACCTGAACCATTATCGATTATTTCAACAATAACTCCCGATTTCAAGCCAGTTATAGGAGCCATTCTACTCGTAAAATCTCCGTACATTCTTGTAAGAGCAGTAATTGATTTACCGTTTCGATTAGCGTCAATGGCATTTTTTATTAAATTCAAAAATACTTGCTTTAACTTATCTCCGTCAGCATGAATTAGAGGTAAGCTAGGATCGTAGTCTTGAATGAAAAAACCATTTTTTTCAGCTAAAGAATTCTTCTCTAGAGTAATTATCTCTTCCAATATCATATGGATATTTACCTCTTGTATATCCATTTTTTGAGAGTCGGCTAACCCCATCATATTGCGAATCATTCGATCAATTCGATCCGCTTCTTTGACCACAACATCCAGATACTCTTTTTGGTCTTTATCGGGTAATTCATCCCGAAGTAATTGTGCAGAACCGCGAATTCCTCCCAATGGGTTCCGTATTTCATGTGCCATCCCCAAAGCTAAAACCCCTAAGTTTGACATATTATCTGACTGCCTAACGCTATTTTCTACCTCCTTTTGAAAACGCGCGTCTTTACATAGAATTAAGGCTCCAGAAGGAATGCCTTCACTTGAAAAGTAGGGGGAAATTGAAAGTAAAACGGGAATTTCCGTCAGCGAGTCTTTTATAAAAATAGTAGCATCTTTATCGCGAAATGCCGCCGCTGATTCGAAGGACTCAGAAGCCATTGCGGCAACTTCTGGGTGATATGGGAAAAGTTCGTCGACAGTCTTCCCTTGTAGGGCATCTAGGGATTGACGAAATAATTCTTGGAAGGCAAGATTTCCGGCAATGACTTTCATGTCGCCGGAGACAACAGCTATTCCTTCAATAAGGGACGAAAATACGTTTTTAAATAAATTTTCGTCCCTCATAGAGGTTGAGCGATATTAAGATTTTGAGGTCTTGGACCTCTTCTTTGAAGAATAAGGATTCTTCGTTTTTGGCTTCGTATCAGCAGCTTTAGGCTTTGCTTCAGGTTTAGCCTCAGGTTTAGATTCAGAAGCGCCTCCTGAATGATTGCATCCTGAACCGCATGTATGTTTGGAATCAACATTGGGATTAGACTCTTTCTTCTCTTGTTCCCAACCTTTTTTTCTCGATTCAGAAGGGTAATCGTTTGCATACCAGCCATCGCCTTTTAAAATAAAGCCAGATGCAGAAACTAACCTCTTAACTTTACCTTTACAATCGGCTCCTACGTGGCTTTTCAAGGGCTTAGCCGACATCGATTGCATCATCTCAAACACCGAACCGCATTTTTGACATTCGTATTCGTAAATAGGCATCTATTTTTTCCAAAAAATGATTAGTCTTAAAAACTTCAGACGAATATTATTGATAAAATCGGAAATCTAAAAAAGCAAGCTCTATAGTATTTTTTTTGCAAATCTTAAACAAGCGTCAACCAATTCTTATATTCTGCTTTTTTGCCCCGAACAATATCAAAAAAGAAAGCTTGAATTTTTTCAGTGATCTCGCCTCTTTTTCCAGTCCCAATAACTCTACTTTCGACTTCCCTTACTGGAGTTATTTCCGCCGCCGTTCCCGTCAAAAAAATTTCGTCCGCTAAATATAAATCGTCTCGAGTCATATCTTTTTCTATACAATCAATTTGTAACTCTTTACAAATCTCTAAAACGGTATCGCGAGTAATTCCATCCAAATTCCCTCGGGATAAGGGAGGCGTGAACAACTTCCCCTTAGAATAAACAAAGATATTTTCTCCAGAACCTTCCGAGACATAACCCGCAGGATCTAATAAAATCGCCTCATCGTAGCCGTCGCGAACCGCTTCGGCTTTAGCTAAAATAGAATTGATATAGTAACCGCAGGCCTTTGCCTTGGTCATTGAAATATTAACATGATGTCGAGTAAATGATGAAATTCGAACCCGGATTCCTTTACTCAAACCTTCATCGCCCAAGTAAGCCCCCCATGGCCAAGCGGCAATTGCGGCTCGTACTTCAACGCCATCTGGATTCAACCCCATTTTGTTGCTTCCCAAAAAAACCAGAGGCCTTATATAACATTCTTCTAATTTATTAATAGAAACTACTTGAACGATTGCGTCAAAAATTTCTTTATTTTTAAAGGGAATTTCAAGTCCCAAAACTTTAGCGGAGTTAAATAAACGATCAACATGCGCTTGTAATCTAAAAATTGCGGAACCATTTCCTTGAGATTGATAACAACGAATACCCTCAAAAACACCAAGACCATAATGAAGGGTATGAGTCAAAACATGGATATTTGCTTCGTTCCAAGGAACTAATTCTCCATCCAACCAAATTTTCTCTGATTTTTCCAAAAACTTACGCTCAAATTATGTAATTAAACGGGATTATATTGTATTTATGCGACTTGATAAAAGCAAGCCAATTAATTATATTGACATACATTGGCACGTCTGATAGTTTGGAACCCTTTTAGCTAGGGCCGCTAGCTCAGTTGGTAGAGCAACGCCCTTTTAAGGCGTGGGTCGAAGGTTCGAGTCCTTCGCGGCTCATCAATTTTAAGAAGCCAGTCCCCATCGTCTAGCCTGGCCTAGGACACCGGCCTTTCACGCCGGCGACGCGGGTTCGAATCCCGCTGGGGACGCTTTTTACTACGCCTTTTTTGCTTTAACGCTACCTTCCTTACCCCTTTTGCTTCTTTTACAAGATCAACCAATCTCTTCTGATTGCGAGTCTACCCCTTCTGCAACCAATTTATCTATTCATTGAATCGGTTTTCAATCGGTTTGTCTCAAAAATCATTTGAGCAAGGGTTCTATTTCCAAAATCAGTGTAGTGGAAATTATCCAAAAACAATGCGTCTTTGTCCCAATCGCTATTCTTAATCGTATCAAAGAAATCGAGGTAAGGCAGTTTTATTTGCCCAAACATGCGCTGAAAAAATAGTAGAGAATACTTATTAAAAAAACCAGGCGTCCTGAGCGCATAATCGGATTCCATCCGTTGAAAAGTTTCCTCGTCTGTGAATTGTAAATCTCCTAAAGTAGGCGATAAAACAAATAACAACCCAGATCGATGGCGGTTAGCCAATTCTCCAAACTTTAATGCCAACGCAGGAAAAACGTATTCGTATTCCCAACCGACTAAAATCTTCTTTTCACAAAGAATATTTCCAAGCTCGCCAAATAAATTTTGTCGAAGCGTCCAGCTTTCGGAAAACATGTTCGCACAGGAGTAACGTTTTATCGGCGTGTTCGTCAATACAAGTTGATTTGGATTAATTGTCGTCGGATAACTTTTAGATACATCCCAAGATTCTCTTTTAATTTTTTCAGCGTTGGGGACAAACAAAGGCTTACTTTTTCCTCCTCTCGTGTCCGTGGAGGTGTCCAAATGATCGTTCGCCGAAAAAACGATCATCACAATTAACTTAGGGTTTAATTGATCAATAAATTTTTCTAAATATAAATAACTTTGCCCCCAACCATATCCCTCAACTCCCAAATTCAAGACTTGATCGCCCTCGAACAACCTTTCTAAATGAGAGGAAACCGTTTCGGCATCGTCAACTCCATATCCCCATGCAACCGAATCCCCAACAACTATAATATGGTCCTTATCGGGATCGACTTCGGTAGATCTAAAACCTAAAGAATTCGTTGAATACTTTTTCCCCTTCAAAAATAGCGTGCTATTGGGGATCGGAACCCAACCTAATTCAGGATCAAACTGGATATTCAGACCGTTGAAGTATTGTTCATGAAAATAAACTTCAAACAAAAATATATTGACGATCAAAGCTAAAAAAAAGGATCTGAAAGTCAGTAACCATTTTTTTTTTGCAGACATTAGGGAAGGCCAATAAATAGAATTTCGTTTTCTATATAAAATTCAGAATATTAAATTCTTTTCGCGAAAAACTGAGGGGAAAATTAATCAGACATGACGCCTATGATTTCTGAGATAAAATTAAAATCGTCCAACGTTGTTTTAGAAACAGAAATTACCGGTAAATAATCTGGATTGGATTTTTTTTATTACGCTTAAAAACGGCTTTAACGGTTTCTTTGCCTAAACTGTTTAAAGAAAGATCTAATAATTCTAATTTGGGGAAATTGGAAGATTCTATCATAGGAACCGACCCCACATCGGTAAGAGCATTTTGACCAATATAAAGAGTTTTTAAGTTAGGTAAGTTATTAGCGACTGCAAATATTAAAGCTCCCTCGTCCCCAATTCGATTTCGAAACAAACCCAATGTTTCTAATTTAGACAAATCAACTTTAACAATATAACCAACCCCTCTTTCCGTAACAAAATTATCGTTCAACAAAAGAGTTTTTAAATTTTTAAATTTTTTGGAATTAATCATTAATTCCAAACCATCGTCGCCAATTTCGTTATTCCAAAGCTTTAAGGTTTCCAAATTATTAAAATTTGGCGAATCGATTAACGCTTTAAGTCCTAAGTCGCCTAAATAATTACCCCATAAATCCAATTGCTTAATATTCTTCACAAACGGAGACTTGGCTAATACCTTCATTCCTTTATATTGGATTTTATTACCCTGTAATAATAAAGCGGTAACTTTTGATAATTTTTCCATTTTTGCTAGTTTTTTTGCTCCAGAAATTCCGATTTTTAAACCCCCAAGATCTAAAATCGTTCCATTCTTACTGAGACGTTTTTCCACTAATTCAGAAAAGTTTGCTTCAGCCAAAACAATATTAGGAATCAAAAAAGTTAACCACAACAAAGCGCCTAGCAACGCTTTGAATATAACAAAATTTAATTTGGCCTTTTTACGCATGTAGTTAGGTTATCAGGTATTTAAAAATTGTGTAGATAATTTTTGTTCCCGCTTTAAAAGTCCCAGAGATAGTTCCAGTGATCTTTGAAACGCCAACTCTCATTCGATATTTAACCGGAAACTCCAAAATCCTAAGATTATGTTTAAGCGCTTTGATTTGCATCTCAACTGTCCACCCAAAATTTGTATCCTGCATATTTATTTGTTGGAGAGCTTTATAGCTAATTGCCCGGAATGGTCCTAAATCAGTATATGGATACCCTCCAAAAAAGAGAGACATTAAAAAGACAGCTAACTGGTTTCCATATCTTGATTGAGGCAAAAGGGCTTTACGGCTTTGTGGCAAAATCATTCGGCTACCAAGCACAAAATCTTTCTCGCCTTTTATAATAGGATCTAATAAAAGAGAAATTTCTTCGGGGTAGTCGCTATAATCGCCGTCGAGAAAGACAACAATATCCGGATTGTTTAAAGCGGCAATTCCTTTAAGGCAAGCGGAACCGTACCCTCTTCGCGATTCGACAACAACGCGCGCTCCATTTTCAGAAGCAACTTGAGCGGTTTGATCCGTTGATCTATTATCTACAACTATTATTTCGTGAAGTTTTTCTTGAGGTAGGTCTTTTAAAACTAAACCAATCGAGAGCTCTTCATTATAGGCGGGAATAATTACGGAAATTTTTTGATCCATAACAAGAGGCTTAATCTACCGACTTCCAATCCTCTCCGTTCCAATGAATAATAATCCCGTTATCTCCTACAGCATAAATGTTATCTTCCGACGTTCCCCAAATAGCCGTCAAATACTCTTCGGTATTGGATTCGATTCTTGTCCATTGGTCGCCATCTAAATACATGATCATTCCTTCGTCGCCAACGGCAAAAACCATTTCATTATCTGGACCCCAAACATCAAGAAAGAAATTCATAGTACCGGAGGGTACTTCGGTAAAATCCGATCCATTGAATTTAAAAGTAGCCCCGTCAGAACCAACAATATACATATCTGTTGGTCCAAACCCATAAATCCCGTAAAGCTCAGATCCTGTAAGTAAAGTCATTCGAGACCATCGGTCTCCATCAAGCTTTAAAACCAAACCATCATAACCAACAGCGTACATCCCGCCTTCCTTGCATCCCCATAGACGAGTAATGTCAACATCGGTGCCAGTTCTCATAAACTGCCATTGAGAACCGTCGTATTTTAGGATTTTACCGATTCGACTGCAGGCATAAATTTCATTACCGCTAAGTCCCCAAATACCAGTCATGGGAGGTAAATTCTCTGTTTCTTCCATATTCCAGTCCGACCCGTCGTACTTTAAAATTTTTCCATCGGTACAAACTGCATATAAATTATTGGATCCCGTCCCCCATAGGTTTTTGATAGCCCAACGTCCTTTTGTGTCCATTTTGGACCACTCAGAACCGTTGAAATGAAGCATCGTTCCGTCAGCGCCGCCAACAAAGATGTCATTTTCACCAAAGCCCTTGATACAAATTAAATGGCTTTCTGTTAGGCTTCCCATAAGATTAACCCCGAGGGTTTTTTAAAAAATTAATTTGAGTTATAAGGACATATCTGTCCATTGTTTCCCATCATATTTTATTACACAACCATCGTCGCCAACAGCGTAAACACATTCTGGCCCCAACCCTCTTACTTTAGTAAGATAGCTTTCGGAGCAAGATTGCTGCTTGTTCCACGTTTTTCCATCGTAATGTAAAATAGTCGCCTTATCCCCTACCGCAAAAATATTGTCGTTGGAAGTTCCCCAAATGCTGAGTAAATACTCTTCAGTTCCCGACTCCATTGCAGTCCACTCTTCGCCATTAAAATGCAAAATAACTCCTTCAGTCCCTACAGTAAAAACATTTTCATTCGAAGTTCCCCAAACCCCATAAAGTGATTTGGTTTCATCGGTCAAATCTTCTTTACGTAAAAATTCTTTGCCGTTATAAAATCGATAAATTCCTTCGCCACCAACAGCATGAATCCGATCCTTATCTTCTCCCCAAAGGCAAAATAAATCGTGAATGGTATTGGGCTCTCTATATTCCCAAGTTCCGCCATTCCAGAACAATACCATCCCGCCAGTACCAAAAATAAACAGAAAATCGGGACCAAAACCATAAACAGAATTTAAGGAATCCATGTTACCAGTTTCGACTTGTTTCCATTCCTTTCCGTTGTATCTTAATACAACCCCGCCAATTCCAACTGCATACAGATTGTCTTCGCTTGACCCCCAAAGCCCCATTAATGGATTGGTATTATCCGTCCGCACAGGAGTCCATTCTTCTCCATCAAAGTGTTGCGGAATACCGTCTTTACCGCAAACATAAATACTACTTTCGCTGAATGGCCAAATATCGTTTAAATCCGGTTTTTCGCCAATAAACATTTAATTTTTCTTTTAAATTTTTATGAATCTGAGAAAGAAAAGCAACGGCTGTGGAAACAAAACGGCAGAAAATTACTGCCGGAAAACCACTTTGGAAAGTTTTTTAAAGTTTTTGGAATCTTTAAATATCTCTTGTGTTTCTTCTTTTACATCATTGTGAATCAATATTAAAGTTTCCAAATTAGGCAGCTTATCCGATTCCGCAATTGCGCGAGCTCCCATATCTCCAATTTCAGCTTCGAATAAATCTAAAAGGGTTAAATTGCTAAAATTAGGAGAATTGGCAATTGCTTTTGCGCCACCCAAACCAATAGGATTGTAAGTTAAAGTTAACTGAGTTAAGTTTTTTAAAATATCGGAATGGGCCATCGCCCTTATTCCATCTTCTTCAATAAAATTCCAATTTAAGTTTAATTCCGAAAGCTTTGAAAGGTTTTTGGAATTGGCCAACGCTTTCGCGCCGTCGTCGCCGATATTATTCCTATACAAGGAAAGAAGATTTAAACGGGTTAGGGTTTTAGATTCCGCAATGGCGATCACTCCTTCGTCTCCTAATGAATCCCCTATCCATAAAGAAACCAAGTTGCCTAAAATATTGGACGACGCGATAATTCGCGCTCCTTCGGCAGTGACTTTATTGTCGCTCATTATTAATTCAGAAAGATTTAAGAAGTTTTTAGAGCTAGCAATACTTTTTACGCCTTCGTCAGTCACTTCGTTCTTAAATAAATTTAATACAGTGACATGTTTACAATTCTCAGACTCCGCTAATGCAATAATTCCTTCGTCCTTGATTTCGTTAAACTCCAGAAATATGGCGGTAACAGTTTTAATTTTTTCGGATTTAACGATTTCTTTTAAATCATCGTCATTAAGTTCTTTTTCTCGTAAATCCAACTCGTTATTTTCAATATTTAGGCTTTCGTCGATCAATTGATCGATATCTTTATCCGCCATTATTAGCTCTCCCCCACAGTCCAATCAAAGGGTTTTCAATGCATTTAAAATTAAACCAAGTATTCTAAAGCAGAAATCTCATTAAAGTCAAAATTAAAAAATTGAAAAATTGAAAAGATTTAGAAAAAGCCCTGAAATATTCCAAAATTCGTTTGCTCAATAAAATTCGCAAATTTTATTAAATTTTTTTAATTATTTTTGGGGTTGGAATTCCTTCAGAAATCTTTTAAAAAATATACTATGGAAAATGATTCATGATTCAAGGAAGTAAATATTTTCTCTTCAAAAATTAAATCGAACTTTGCTAAATCAACTTGGACCGAATATTATTCATGTTTCAATTTAACGTTGCGGAATCCAATCTAAAGCTTCTCAACGACTAAAAATCCTTTCAAATCAAACATAATGTCTAGAAATATCGAAGAAATTAGTCAACTTGTTAAAAAAGCCAATGAACCCATTCGACAAGTCATAGACGAAATCGGCAAAACTATTATTGGACAAAAGTACCTGACTCAAGGTCTGACACTGGGCTTAATTTCTGGCGAACATATTTTAGTAGAGGGACTTCCTGGGTTAGCAAAAACAACAGCCGTGAAAACTCTAGCTAAATCAATCCACGGAAAATTCAAACGAATTCAATTTACTCCAGACTTACTGCCAGCAGATATTTTGGGAACTCAAGTTTATCAACCCAAAACGGGAGAATTTTCAGTCAAAAAAGGTCCTCTTTTTGCCAATTTTGTTTTAGCGGACGAAATAAATAGAGCTCCGGCAAAAGTTCAAAGCGCTCTTTTAGAGTCCATGCAAGAACGACAAATCACTATTGCCGATGAAAGTTTTCAACTAGAACAGCCATTTTTAGTAATGGCAACTCAAAACCCCATTGAACAAGAAGGTACCTATCCTCTTCCAGAAGCTCAATTAGATCGCTTCATGTTTAAATTAAAAATTGGATATCCTAGCCACGAAGAAGAAAAGCTTATCGTTAGACAAATGGCGTCTTCCTCTTCTTCTGAAGAGGTTAAGGTTGTCGCGAGTCAAGAAGATATTCATAACGCGCGAAAAACCGCCGAATTAATCTATATAGATGAAAACTTAGAAAATTATATTGTCGACGTGGTCGCGGCAACAAGGTATCCAGAAAAATTTAAACTGCCGTCATTAAGAAAGTTAATCGAATACGGAGCTTCGCCCAGAGCTTCTATATTTCTTTCAAAAGCGGCAAAAGCCTATGCATTTTTAAATGGAAGAGGATATGTCATGCCACAAGATATTAAAACCATTGGAGGCGATATATTGAGACACAGAATCATTCTCACTTATGAAGCGGAAGCCGAAAATATTTCCACCGATGAAGTCATCAAACAAATTTTTGATGCTGTTGAAGTTCCTTAAAGAACAAAAAACTTATGCTCCGTTCTCTAATTGAAAATTTTATTAGTGGGTTTCGAAACGTTCCACAGCCTCCCATTGAGCAAACAAAAGAACTTTCTCCTGAACTGTTAAAAAAAATTAGACAAATACAAATTAAAACCAATTATTTGGTAAACGATATTATGTCTGGAGAATACGTTTCCGCCTTTAAAGGTTCTGGAATGGAATTTTCTGAAGTCAGGGAATATGTTCCTGGCGACGATGTCCGTTTGATCGATTGGAACGTTTCTGCACGAATGGATCGCCCTTTCATTAAAGGATTTCAAGAAGAACGCGAACTAACCGTAATGTTGTTGGTAGATATAAGCTCTTCAGGGAAGTTTGGATCGGCGATAGAAACTAAAGGAGAAGTTTCTGCCGAAATAGCTTCAATTCTTGCTTTTTCAGCAATAAAAAATAACGACAAAGTTGGATTAATTCTTTTTTCCGATCGAATTGAAAAGTATATACCTCCTAAAAAAGGGAGAGCCCATATTTGGAATGTTATTCGCGCCATTCTAAGCCATTCTCCTATAGGAAAAAAAACCGACTTAAATCTCCCGCTCGAATTTCTTCTGCAAATCCATAAAAGGAAAACAGCCGCTTTTTTTATTTCTGATTTTCAAGCGACTGGCTACGAAAAATCACTGCGGCTTGCTCGGCAAAAACACGATCTAGCCGCAATGATAATCATAGATCCAAGAGAACAAAACCTTCCTATCAATTCAGGAGTTCTTCATTTAGAAGATGCAGAGACGGGAGAATCAATACTTGTCGATACTCATAATAAAGACACGCTAAATTATTTTGCGAAAATTAAAGCGGATGAGAAAAAAAGACTTTTAGATTTTTTAAGGTTAAATGGCATAGACTCTGTTGAAATATTTACAGACCAACCCCTTGCAGACCCAATAATCCGTTACTTTAAATTTAGAGAAAAAAAACGATAACATGGAAGAAGATAAAACCTCGCCATCTAGCGATGGTTTCTCAGGAAGAATAAAAGTACTTGTCATAAGTTTCGTATTATTTACGTTCCTTCTATTCGGAGTTTTTTTTACCGTTCTTATTAAAAAAGTTTTTGATTCAAGCGAAAAAAAGCAATGGGAAAGTCGATTTGAGCTCCTAGGCGATCGCTTAAGAGAAAACGGACTCCATAAACAAGCCATAGAACAATACGAAAAATTTTTAAACCAGTCTGAAATCGACATAAAAAAGCGCGCTTTGGTTTCCTTCTCAATTGGAGAGCTTTATATGGAATCTGAAAACTGCCCAGACGCATTAGTCTGGTTTTTTCAAACCGATATGGCAGACGCAAACTTTCCCCAAAAAGAAAAATTAAATTCAAATATAAAAACCTGCTTGCAGAAAAAGTAAAATAAATAACAAACCCCTTATGAAAACTGGGAATATTTCAAAATACTTATTTAGAATTGTAATTTGGACAACTTTTCTGAACGTTTTTTTTATTCCTAAAAACCTAAACGCTCAAGAAAACTCGCCCGTTGAGATTAAAGCCTCTGTGGATAAACCTGTCGCTACCGTTGGAGATCTCATTCGATTCAAAATTGAGTTGCGCACTGAAAAAGATATACGCCCTCAAGAGCCTACTCCATTAGAATCGAAAGAAGGTTTAATTTATGTCAAACGAGAAACGCCAGAAATTCGTTTCGAAAATGACCGAAATATAGCAATTTTTTATTATATTTTTCGCGCAGATTTGGTTGGTCGTTTTGCTATTCCTCAAATAAAAATAAAATTCTTAGCTCCTCATTCAAAAACACCAGGAGTACCTATCGAAGGCTCTATTACCTCTCCTAAAACATATGTCGAAGTACGCTCGGTATTACAATCTAAAGAAGGGCCTCCTAAGCTCCAAGACATAAAACCTTTGATCGAAATTGAGCGTTCCTGGACACACTATTGGCCATACGCTTTAGCTGCGGCTTTATTAGGTTTTATTATTTATTATTTTTTAAAAAAACAAAAAAGAAGTTTTGTTAACCCTCAAATCAAACCAATAAAGTTAATACCATGCCACGTTTTAGCCCTGCAAGAATTGGAATTATTGAAGAAAAAAAATTTGCTAGCTCAAGGCGCCTTTCGTGAATATTATTTTCAACTCTCAGAAATTTTTAGAAAATATCTGGGAGCAAGATATTCGTTTCCAGCCCTAGATAGAACACAGCAGGAAATATTTGAATGTTTGGAAAAAATAGTAGCGATAAATGATCTTTTAAAATGCGAAATCGAATCGATCATAGAACAAACCGACAGAGTCAAATTTGCTAAAATGACTCCTTCCATTCATGATTCAGATAAAATAATGGAAACAATCATTCGATTTATTAAATCTACGATTCCTATCGCACAAGAACGCCAAGATACAACCGATAACCCAGTGTCAAAATGACAACTCAATTTCGTTTTGAAGAGCCTCTGGCTTTAATTCTAATTTTAATTATTCCATTATGGGTTTATTGGGACAGGCTTGATAAAAAATCGACGATTTTATATTCATCAATAGGACATTTAAAAAACCTGCAACCAAAGAGATTCTCCGGCGCCTTCCATCTTTCTCCTAGCCTTAGATGTCTTGCTGTACTTTTCATTATTTTATCTTTAGCAAGACCTCAACAAGGACAAACTACGCGCGAAGTATCAACAAAAGGCGTGGACATTGTTTTAGCTGTAGATGCATCGGGTAGCATGCGCGCCTTAGACTTCAAAAAAGACGATCAAAGAATAACAAGGCTAGAAGCGTTAAAAGGTGTCGCTTCAGAGTTTATTAAAAAACGACAACAAGATCGAATTGGATTAGTCGCCTTTGGTCAAGAAGCATTTACACAATGCCCGCTTACTTTAGATCAGAATATTCTACTTTCATTTTTAGGCGAATTAACTGTAGGAATCGCTGGGGACTCTACTGCAATTGGTTCCGCATTAGGTATCGCCGTAAAACGCCTTAAAGATTTAGAGTCAAAATCGAAAGTGATTATTCTATTAACCGATGGAAGGAGCAACGCTGGGGCGCTTGCTCCAGTTCAAGGAGCCGAGATCGCTAAAGCTTTAGGCATAAAAGTGTATACCATTGGGGTTGGATCGAGAGGAAAGGCCCCTTTTCTTGTAAACACGCTTTTTGGCCAAAGATACGTTTATCAAAATGTAGATTTGGACGAAAAAACACTTAAAGAAATAGCCAAAATCACTGGAGCCGCTTACTTTAGAGCAACGGACTTAGAATCGCTAAAAAATATTTATGACCAAATTGATAAATTAGAAAAAACAGAAATAAAAACATTGGAGTATAGTCGATACTTTGAACTATTTCCGTACTTCCTTATTCCAGGGTTATTTTTATTTGTCCTAGAAACGATTACAAGTCAAACTCGCTACCAACAAATTCCTTAACAATGCATTTTGATCAACCCGAATACCTTCATTTATTTTGGTTATTACCGCTTTATATAGTTTTTGCGCTTCGCGCTAATCGACAGCGTCAAAAAAAACTAGACAATTTCTCATCTTTAGAAATACAAGCGTCAATCGTCAACCCAATTATAAAGAAAAAAAGAAAGCGTAAATCTTTTTTGATTTTTTTAGTTTTAGCTTGTCTAATTTGCGCTTTGTGCCGACCGCAATGGGGATTTCAATGGGAAGACTTAAAACAGAAAGGCCTAGATATTGTCGTTGCGATGGACGTATCTTCAAGCATGCTTGCTGAAGATATAAAACCTAATCGATTAGAACGCGCAAAAAGAAAGGTCTCAGATCTTATACAAATGCTTATGGGGGATAGAATTAGTTTGGTTGCTTTTGCGGGAGTCAGCTTTATTCAATGTCCGCTTACTTTAGACTACGCCGCCGCAAATATTTTCTTAGATATTTTGGATACCGATCTTATTCCTATTCCTGGCACAGATCTAGGAGGAGCCATAATTAAATCCTTACAGGCTTTTAAAGATAAAGATAATACGTCCAAAGTTATTCTTATTATTACTGACGGCGAAGACCATGGGGAAAAATTAAAGATGGCGTCACAAAAAGCGAAAAAGATGGGAGTCAAAATATTTGCCATAGGAATCGGAGGCGATATTGGAGCTCCAATTCCTAAACGAGGAGACTCGGGATTTAAGACCGATAAACAAGGAGAAGTGGCGCTTACTAAATTGGACGAAAACGCCTTACAAAATGTCGCCTTAGAAACAGGCGGCGCTTATGTTAGATCGGTTACTGGAGATTTGGATCTAAAGAAGATTTACTTAGAAAATGTTAAGGGAAAATTAAGCGATAGCGAGCTTAAGAGCGGGAGAAAAAAAATTTGGCAAGACCGGTTTCAATGGTTTCTCATTGCGGCCTTAGCGCTACTCGTCCTTGAATCTTCCCAAAGGGATCGAACAAGCCACACAGCCCCTATTGCGAATCGCCAAGTTTCGAATTAAATTGAATATATTATAAAGTTAGAAGACAAATAAATTCATTGACCAAAGATCTTAACTTTTATTAGCTTTTAAAAAGTTTAATCAAAAAATAAATCTACGTTTTAAAATTAGCCTAAAAAAAAGTTTATGTTTTTATGAATTACACTTCGCTTATGAGAATAACTTTTTATTTTTTTATATTTTCCTTGTTTATTTTAAAAACTGCTTCTGCGCAGATTAGCAAACCTTTAGCAGAAATTGGCCAATCGGATTATTTAAAAGGGAATTTTAAAGAGGCCGCGAAAAACTTTGGTTCGGCTTTTAGTGAATCTCCAAATGACGCATCTTTAGCTTATAACCTAGCAAATAGCCAATACCGACAAGGGCAGTTTAACCAAGCCCTTCAATCTTTCAATCAAGCCGCTACTCTCTCACAAAGTTCAAAGTTAAAACAAAACGCTTATTATAATTCGGGCAACGTGTTGTTCAATCTTGGCAAACTTGAGCAAGCTATTGATTCTTACAAAAAAGCATTAGAACTAGACCCCAACGACTTGGACGCAAAATACAATTTAGAATTCTCAAGAGAACAGTTAAAAAAACGTCAACAAAAAGACAATCAAAAGAAATCTTCAAATAACAACGATAAAAATTCCGAAAAACAGGACTCTGAGAAACCTGATTCTCAAGATAAGAATAAAGACTCTAAAGAAAATCAAGAATCCAATTCTCAACAAGACGATAATGAAAAAAATTCAGATTCAAAAAAACCTAATCCTATAGAGGACAACCCAGAAAATTCAGAAAGCAATCAAGAAGCGGAAAAAAAGAATACTGAAGAATCACAGAGCGCTGAAATTCAACAGCAAGACGGACTTTCAAAACAACAGGCCGAACAATGGTTGTTATCTATTAACGAAAACCGTAAAAAGTTTGGACAAATGAAGGCAAAAAAACTTAAGCCTAATCCAGAATATCGTGGTAAAGACTGGTAAGAGACTCATGACTGTTAGACAAAATTATTGGCTAGAAAAAGTAAAACGATTTTTTATTTTCGCCTGCTTCTTGCTCCTTAGCGTGGGTACTGTAGCCGCAGACGAAATCTCAGTCTTAACGACGATAGATAAAAACATCGGAACGTTAGAAGATGTCTTTAATCTCACCGTAACCGTAAAAGGCGTTCGCAATTCTCCGAAACCCACAATGCCCCCCATGCCAGATTTTACTTTAAGGCAATCCGGAACCCAATCTTCCATAACAATAGTTAATGGGAAAATGACCGCTTCAACTACTCACAATTTTTTATTGACTCCAAAGAAAACGGGGAAATTCACAATATATTCTCCTAAGATTAATTATGACGGACAAGAATATTTATCAAATATCATTAAAGTACAAGTTATCGACTCTCCTCAAAATACGGCTTCCAATCAAGCTCCAATATTTGCTAAAACTTTTGCCTCGACAACTACGCCATTTGTGAACGAACAATTTACTTTGACATTTAAACTATATAAAAGAATAGAAACAAGAAACATTCAATTAGACCTCCCTTTTGATAACTTTAGAGAAGAAGCCCTAGGAAAACCAAGAGATTACAATCAAGTGCTAAACGGATTGAAATATCATATTAGCGAATTTACTACCGCCTTATTCCCAACTAAGGCAGGAACAATAGAAATTCCCGGAGCTACAATAAACCTAGATTTAGTCATAAGAGATCGTAGAACTCAATCTCATGACTCTTTTAATTTATTTTTTAACGATCCTTTTTTTGGCCGCTCTGGTCGATTACAACACAAAATTATCCGCACAAAGCCTATTTCTATAAACGTTAGAGCTTTACCAAAAAATGGCAAACCTTTGGACTTTTCTAATCTAGTGGGAAAATTCGAAATTTCTGCAACAATTGGAAAATTAAAGATTAAAGCGGGAGATACTTCGACCTTAACCGTAAAAATTTCTGGAGTGGGTAATATTCAAGATGCCATTTTCTCTCTACCCGATATTACTAAAGATTTCAAATCATATTCAGACGAACCTAAGTTAGAAAAAAAAGCAAGAAGCCAACGGCTCTATGGAGAAAAAACTTTTAAATTCGCTCTCGTGCCTCTTAAAGAAGGAAGCTTTCAAATACCTTCTCTCGCTTTATCTTATTTTGACCCAGAGGAAGAGCGTTATATAACAACTAAAACAAAACCTATCTTTTTAGATATCCTTCCTGCTGAGAGTGACGAAAAAATGAACATGGTGAACTCTCAAAGCTTATCTCAAGGCAAAATAAAGGTTTTAGGGACAGACATTTTTCCTAACCATACTAATTTAACGGATTTTTTAAATCAAAAACCAACAGTTAAAGCTAAGACAATTTATTATGCAGGGGGGGTCATTCCCATTGTTGGCTATATAATAGTTGCCGCCTTCGCCCGTCAAAAAAGAAAATTGCGGCATGATTCCGCGTTTGCTCGAAATAAGAAAGCTTATAAGCTAGCAAAAATAAAATTGGAAAACCTTTCGTCTACAGCTCATGACTCAAAAATTTTCGTTCAAGAACTTTCACAAATTCTTAGAGAATACATTGGAGACAAATTAAACTTAAACGGAGCGGCTTTTACTTCGAACGAAGCTATAGGTAAGTTAAGGGAAAGAAAATTTCCTGCCGAACAAATAATACCAATACAAGATTTATTAGAGGAACTCGAAAAAACTCAATACGGAGGCCCTCGAACAGCTTCAAACTTGTCGGACAATTTAATAGATCAATCCTTAGAAACATTGAAAAAACTGGAAAAACTGCCGTGAAGCAAAAAAGTTTTATTTCGGCCATTTTGCTATGGCTTCACCTATTGGCGTTACCAAGCCTAGCGGAGGATTATGGAATTTTATCTCAAATAGCCTTAGCCAATGATTTATCCTTAAAGGCAAAATATGAGGAAGCGCTTTCAATATACGAAAAGCTTATTGATGAAAATTATGAAAACGCATATGTTTACTACAATATGGCTAATATTTATTACCGTCTAGGAAAAATTGAACACTCAATTTTATATTACCAACGCGCAAAAAGTTTAGCCCCTCGCGATGAAAATATTGAAGCAAACTTCCGTTACGTAATTTCTAAAACCGAAGATAAAATTTATGAAGCTCCAACACCCTTTATAAATGAGGTTCTTGTTTGGTTAGACGATTTTGAATTTTGGGAACTTGTAAATGGCCTTATCCTAATTAACATTTTGTTTTGGACTTCATTGACTCTAAATATTTGGTTTAAAAACGAACTACTTAACTATTTTAAAAATGGAACAGCCATTTTACTAATTGTAATGATCGCCTCTGTTAGCGTTAAACTTTATTACCAAAATAACTATTTAACAGGAGTCGCAATGGCAGAACGAATTGAAATAAAATCGGGGCAAGGCGACAATAACATCACCTTATTCCAACTTCACAAAGGCGCAATTTTCAGAATATTAGAAGAAGAAAACGACTGGTATAAAATAGAATTGTCAGACAAAAAAAGTGGCTGGGCTCCAAAAGTAAACATAACTAAAGTTTAATTTCATACACACAACTAACTATCGGACAAAAACATACTAACTGCGGAATCAAACTCTTCTTGAACAAACTCTTTTACCTCATTCCATTTTTTTTCAGAAAACCCTACCATATCCCAAGCTTCTAATTTTACAAGAGGTATCACTGACGATCCGCTTCCTCCTAACGTCAACTCATATGCCATGATATCTCCCAAATGTAATATCGCTGATTCGGTGGGAAAATTCTTTGACTTGCCAGGATCATGATGGCAAGTAATAGGTTCAATCAATCTATCTGGCAATTCCCAAGCCTTCAATAAAGCCTCGGCAACCACGGAATGGTCAAAACCAAAAGATTCTCTTTCTAAAATAAATAACGGTTCATTCCTGCTAGCGGATTCTTCAACTATTTTTATTGATCGCTTAGGCATTTTATTAAAAACAATTAAGCTACCAAGATCGTGTAACATCCCCATTGCATAAAATCGATCCGGGTCTTCTTCGCCTTTTTGAGATGCAAGTGATTTTGCTGCAAGACCGCATCCTAAGCTATGTTTCCAAAAAGCGTCCATTGCTACGCATTTTTGATTTCCGCCTTTAAATTGATCTACTACAGAAGTCGCTAAAACTAAGTCTGTTAATTGTTGAGTTCCAATAACGTTAAGAGCATGCGCCACTGTTTCTATTTTGGCGGAAAACCCATAATAGGAACTGTTAACAATACGCAATAGACGAGTAGTTAAGTTAGGGTCCCCTTTAATGATATCCGCTATTTCTCCAAAAGAGGAATCTGGGTTTTGAATGGTTTTCTGAATCTTTAAATAAATTACGGGAGGGGTGGCGATCCAATCATCGCCTAGTAAGTTTGCGTCCACAGGTCGTTTTCCTCAAAATCATTTAAAGACCTAAACTCCTCAAATCAGAGAAAAAATCTAAGCCTGAGAAAGAAAAAATTATCCCTACAATTTAATACCCCTTAAATTATGAGGATTTAATCCCATTGAGTTTAACGAAGCAATGAACGCCTTTCAATCGATTTTCCTATTCAACCTCATTTATATAAAGTATTAAAAATAAGAAATATTTATTTTGAGAGGTCTGCCCCCTCCAAAAAACCTCTCAAAAGAGCCGCTTTTTCCTGATTACCATTATAGACTCTAATAAATTTTTTAAGCATTTCTCTCAATCTTTCGTCTTTTTTCTGAGGAAGAATATCTTCATAAAAATCACTTCCTACATTGTCGCCTTTTCCCTGCCTAAACATTCTCCCATCACCGGTTAATAGCCAGATAATATCTAAATCGGTCTCATTATATAGTTTCACTAAAGTTTCTGAGGAAGGTAGAGATTTATCATTTTCCAATTCAGATAAAGAACTGGCCGCAACATTAATTTTTTCAGACAAACCAATTAGCCTATAATTCGAGGTTGACCGCCATTTCCTCAATCTTTTTCCTATCGAATCGTTTTCCATAACTTGAAACTCACCTTTTTGTTAAAACCCTAATAAATTCGATTTTTACTTTTCAGAATATTATTTTTAGAATTATTTAACTTATTCAATTAAGGTCTTTCAAAAAATTAAATTAGTACGCAATCGGTTTTTAGGTTATTAAAAAAATTTTCCGATTACCATCTCACTTTACATATTTGGCGTCAACCTTTATAGGTTAGATCTATTCTATAATATTACTTCAACAACATTACAAGCAGTAAACCATAATATTATCAACCTTTTTAGAGAAAAGTCACCCTTTTAGGGGTTTTTTAGGAAATAATTAACAATGAAACTAATTTTGCGAGCAAAAATATTCTTAAACCCGGTTTTATATGTAAAAAGGAGGGAAAATCTAAATCTTGTTCTACGCAGAAACGAGAAAACTCTTTGAATTAAATATAGTTATATTCACTGAAATTTCCAAATGCTATTAATAAGCGGCGGGTATCGTTTGAAACAATATTAAAAAATTAGGGGTAAACTTTTTCTTCAAATCGGTATCCAACGCCACGAACAGTTTCAATATGATTACCAGCAGTTTTTAGTTTAGTTCGCAATCGCTGAATATGAGTATCAACCGTGCGAGAAAAAATTTTCTCGTTATATCCCCAAATACGCTCTAGCAAATAATCTCGCGATTTTACCTGGCCTGGTTTTTCCATTAAATTTGATAATAATTTGAATTCTGTCGAAGTTAGACGAACTGCCTCTCCATTAACCATTACTTCGTGATTTTCTATGTCAACTGTTAGGTCAGGCCATTCATATTTTTTCCTTTCCCTATTTCCTCCTTCTCCTCGTTTTAAGACATTTTTTATACGTAAAATCAATTCACGATAGTTAAACGGTTTTGTAATGTAATCGTCGGCTCCAAATTCCAAACCAAGTATCCTATCTATAGTCTCTCCCTTGGCTGTTAACATAATAATTGGAGTATGTTTCAGAGTTTCGTTCAACTTTATTTTTTTACAAAGCTCTAAACCGTTCATTTTAGGCATATTAATATCCAGCAAAATCAATGAAGGCCTAATTTCTTGTATTTTGGTGAACCCCGACTCCCCGTCCGTGGCCCGATAGATTTTGAAATCTTCTTTATTTAACTTCAACGCCAAAAAATCTATCAGTTCGGTGTCGTCGTCTACAATTAATATAGTTTTTTCATTACTCATGAGACCTCCAAACAAAATTGGAAAATCCATATTATTCGAAATAGCACACTAGTCTTCTTTCCAACTTATCGGCCTTATTTTATACTAATTTAAATACTGAAAAAATAAATTCGCTTCATTATGGTAAAAAAATCTAAGTTTTTCAAAAAATTTAACAAATAAAGCTCAATCTTGGAATCCTTTTTAAAAAATTGCTATATCAACTTCAAGTTTTGGAAAAAGCTTATACAGTCATTGGAAAGCCATTCAGCATGCGAACCTAAACCATGATCCGAATCTAATTCTAGAAGCTCTGCCCAAGGGTAAGAAGCAATAAATCTTCTTGAAACATCAATTGGAACCGAATCATCGTATAATCC
This sequence comes from uncultured Nitrospinota bacterium, assembly GCA_964570665.1. Lineage (GTDB taxonomy): Bacteria > Nitrospinota > Nitrospinia > Nitrospinales > JAJDAT01 > JAJDAT01. Next base: position 525,312 of record CAZMZH010000001.1, read on the forward strand.
ATGAGCTATTCGAATCGGTAATTTACGCAAAAAACGAATTTCCTCCCACTTTTTTGCGTCTTCAAATATTGTTGTCCGAAAGATCACTTCGCGATTATAACGGTAATGAAAAACTTGAATAGCATCTGGAATATTATTTTTTCCAAATTGTTTCTCAATTCTCAAACTCCAACGCTCAAGAAACTCAAATGCTGGGGCCATTAGATATAATGCCCTTATTTCCTTTCGTAATTGACTGACTAATGCCGCAAGATACCCTCCCATACTACTTCCAATTAAAACGAAAGAGCGATTTCCAAGCGATTCTAAACAACTCTCTATAATTTCAATCTGACTAGAGAGAGTCATGCATTCAAAATTACCATTTTCTAAATCTGGAATGGTTAAACTCAACCCTATCTTTTCAAATGACGATTTAAAAACTCTTGCTTTATTCGAATCCGGGCTAGATGCAAAACCATGTAAATAAATATATTGAACCGCCACAATTCTCTCAAGAGTTAAAATAAAAACGATTAAAAACTTAAACGCCAATATAAATTACAAGTTTAGTTATTGGGTGTATGCGTTCCTTCTTCCAATTCCATAACACTTTTACGCATTACCCATAGTAAAATTAAACCGGGAATAGCCGCACAAAAAGTTGCTCCAAAAAATAAAACCCAGCCTATATGTTCCACCAACACTCCGGAAGGCGGACCTACAAAAACTCTGCCCAAAGAAGCAAAAGCAGATAAAAGGGCAAATTGGGTGGCCGTGTACCTTGGATCGCATAAAGCCATCAAAAAAGCTACAAATGCAGCGGTTCCCATTCCTCCGGATAAATTTTCAATCCCTACGGCAAATGCCATTAAAACATAGCTTTTTTCAAAAGCCGCAACGGCCATAAAGGATAAATTGGAGACCGCTTGTAAAATACCATAGTAAAAAAGAGAACGAAATAATCCTAGCTTTGCCATTAAAGCTCCCCCAGCAAGAGCTCCTATTAGAGTGGCCGCTAAGCCCATTCCTTTATTTATTACGCCTACTTCTGCGGGAGAAAACTCTTTACCGCGAATCAAAAATGCCGTTGTTAAACTTCCAGCAAACGCATCTCCCAATTTGTATAAAATAATCAATGCTAAAAACATCCATGCCATTCGCCTTCCTGTAAAGTTTTTAAAAGGTCCAGAAACTGCTTCGGTTAAACTCTTGGGAGCGACCGCTAATCTTTCAGGTTCAGGACCCCAAAAAGTGGCACACATACCTATTGTCATTAAAAAAGCCATTAAAATATAAGTATTCTCCCAACCCATTGGTTGCGACAAAATCATGGCAATCGCTCCAGAAACCAACATTGCGACTCGATAACCCATTACGGAAACCGCAACCGCCATCCCTCTTTCCTCTTTACGGGTTACGTCAGTCCTGTAAGCGTCAATCACGACATCCTGAGAAGCTGAAAAAAAAGCAACCAATACCGCTAGAAAAGCCATTAACCACGGAGTTTTTGCAGGCGAAGTTACGCCCATCAAAAAGATCAAAACCAGAAGTAAAATCTGGCACACCAAAACCCATCCACGTCGTCGCCCTAAAATTGGAGGTACAAACCTATCCATCAAGGGAGACCATAAAAACTTAAGCGTATAAGGCAATCCCACCAATGAAAAAAATCCAATGGTTTTTAAATCGACTCCCTCGACGGTCATCCAGGCCTGTAAAGAGCTTCCTGATAGAGCTAAAGGCAATCCAGATGAAAAACCCAGAATGGTCAAAGCGCCAACTCGTCGATTAATCAGTTTTTTAAAAGATCCATCCATTAAATTTTCCAAATTCTGGGCAAAGAGTTATTATATATTTAAAAATCACTTAAATTGTTTCAGTTTAATGTCGAAAGAAAAACAAAAAGCTCAATAAAATCAAAGATTTTTCCGATAAATTAAGTAAATTCAAACAAAACTACTAAAACTATTAGAATCCATCTAAAATATAGTTAATATGGTCTATTTGAATTGTTTAATATCGAACTGAACCGAGTTTGACATTAAACCGGAATGATCAATAAAATCAATTATTGTTTTAATATTCATACAATATTCATTCTCTTCTTTCTTCAAAGTTTTTAAGCTAGGAAATTGTACTCATGCAAAATATGGAAACATTGCAATTAGTTAAAGAGCAATTAAAGCTTAAAACGTCAGAGGTGAAAAAACATGAAGTCGAGAAGGAAAAGATTAGCGAAAAAATTAAAAGCGTTTTAGCTCTTAATGACAAAAAGATAAAAGAATTAAAAAATCTCGTTAAAGAAAAAGAAGACGCTGTAATTGCTGCCCAAGCATCCTCAAACGTATCTTACACATCAGAATCAAGTTCTAAAAAAGAAGGAGGAGAATCTTCTGAGGGAAGCGGAGAAAGTGGAGGGGGATCTGGGAGCGGGCCAGCAGTCGTAAAAGAAGTGGTAGTTCAAGACCCCAAACTTTTAGAAGAACTTGAAGCGCTTAGGCAAAAAGATCAAGCATTAGCCGAACAAATCAAAGCTGAAACGGGAGAAAAAGAGAAATTCAATCGTGAAAAAAATATCCTCCTCAAGGAAATGCGCCGCTTAAGAAAAGATCCTGAAACTGTAAATAACTTAAAAGAACAAATTGAGAGCTTAAACGAAGAAGTAAAAAAAATGAAGGACCGGTCTTTGGATACCGCCAATAATTTGGAAGAATTATTGATGGAAAAAGACGAAGTAATAGCTTCGTATGAAAAAATGCTCTATGGAGAAACCGAAGCAGGGCAAGAAGGCATGCTTCCTTCCGAAATTATTGAAGATTTAAAGGAAGAACTAAAAGAAAGATTAGAAGAAAAAAAAGCAATTGTTACTGAACTTGAAGAAATTAAGGAAATAAATGCGGAACTTGAACTCAAAATTAGCTTAAGCGAAGAATCTTCCACTTCAGATAGATTAGATGCCGGAGCCAGGCAAGATAGTCGCGCCGCTCAATCGGCAGAATTCTCAGGAAGCTTAGAGGGCTTTCTTGTTACTTATAGCGACATGATCACGCTTCTTCTAGTAATTTTTGTGCTTATGTACACAGTATCGAAACTAGACGAAGAAAAATTGGCAGAAGCCCTTTCTTCATTTCAAGAAAGAAAAATGCGCGTTGCAACGACTAATATGCGTCTTACTAAAGAAGAATTAAAGATGATGGCGCGAGTTAAAGAATTAGTTAAAGACAACGTAGATCCCGATAGTATAATTCGTAGCGATACTAGAACAATTTTAAAACGACTTCCTACTTCAGAGCTATTTGGACCTGGCAGCGCTGAGTTGGTCGAAGGGGCCGAAAACCTGATTTTGGAAGCAATTAAAGAAGATATGATCGATGGGGTAAAACAAGTTATTGTAGACGGGCATACAGATGACATCCCAATCAAATCAGAAAAATTTCCATCAAATTGGGAACTTTCAACCGCTAGAGCTTCCCGTGTCGCACGGTTTATTGTAGATAAAATGCGCTATCCAGCTAAATTTATTGCAGTCTCTGGCTATGGTCCCTACCGCCCATTAAAACCAAATACCAACGATTTTAATCGCGCCTTAAATCGCCGAGTTGAGGTAAAAATCCAAAAAGATAAGGATGTAATTAAAGAGGGTCAAAAAGATTTGGTCCCAGAAGAAAAACCAGGAAAAAACAAAAAAACCGATCCCAAAAATAAATCAAAGAAAGATAAAACGAAAAAACAGGGTGGGTTAACCGGATTAGCCAAATCAACCCAAGACGCAGCCGCAAAAAAGGAAAAAGAAAAAAAAGCAAAAGAGAAAAAGGAAAAAGAGAAAAAATCTAAAAGCGCACAAAATAAAGATAAAAAAAAACCCTAGCAAAACTTCAAACTAATAAAATTCATTTTAAATAAATTTTATTTGAGAGAGGGTAGAGTTATAATACCTTTAAGATTCATTCTTAGAAGTAATTAGCCAATTTTTTATAAACCGTTTTATTTAAAGCTAGCGCTGCCGCTGGTCTTTTCTTCAACTCAAGTAGGCTATTATGGGTGACGATAAACAATCGATTTCCGAAATACTATTCGAAAACAGACAGGCCTTTCTAAGATTTAATCGCTTTAAAACCAGCCAAACTCTTAAAACTTTATCTCCAATTGACCGTTTAATTTATACATGCGTTCCTCGATTGCTTCATGTCAATCAAGAAGGATTGCCTGGTTATATGGGCGAAGATGTTCCTTGTGGAATCTTTAACTATACATTGGATAGCGAAACTCAAATTGCTTTAGAAAAACTTTTCCCAGGCGTTATTGTCCGGAAAAACTCGGGAGGCCGCCCCGTCATTCAAACTATCCTTTTAATGGGTAGTGTCGGCAGTATTGCTCAAACTTACAAATCAGATTTAGACTATACCCTCTTAATTAATAAGAAGGATTTTACTCCAGAGAGTATGGAACTTTTCCAAAAAAAACTTCGAGCGATCGAAGATTGGACTTGGTTAAATTACAACTTAGAAACCCATTTTTTTGTAAATGACATCACGGATGTAAGAAACAACAACTTTGGCGAGAGTGATAGCGAAAGCACAGGTACCGCAATGGCTAAACTCTTAAAAGAAGAAATGTTCCGAACCATGATTATTGTCGCCGGAAGAATAGTTTTATGGTGGATTATGCCTGTGGAAACCGACGATGAACAGTACGAAACGTATTGTGGTTTAATCAATGCTCGCAAAACTCTTTTACATCGAGAAGAGTTCGTCTGCATGGGCAATGTTGACGATATTTCCGACGGAGAATTTTTTGGAGGATCTATTTGGGCTTTGATTAAGTCATTTAAATCTCCCTTCAAGACTCTGATGAAAATGGGTCTTTTGGAGGAGTACATGTTTAACGTCTCCAAATCTAATTTGCTTTGCCATGAAATAAAAAGAAGAGTTTATAAAGGAGAAGATCCTTATATCGACATAGATCCTTATTTGACTATGTTTAACCGAGTGCAAAACTTTTTTAAAGATATAAAAGACGAAGCCGACGTTGACGCTCTTAGATCCGCTTTTTACCTAAAAGTTGGAACGCAAGTGAATGCAGACGAAATTGAACATGGATCTCCAAATCAAAAGAAATCTACGCTCATTAAGATGCTCAATGATTGGGATTGGTCTTCGTTTAAGGTTGAACAGTTAAACGAATATGCCACTTGGCAAATGCAGCAAAAAGTCGCTCTTGGCACCAGAATCAATAAAATCCTAATGGGTTCTTATAAGAATATTTCCGATAAGAATAAAACATTAGATCCCAAAGACAGCCTAATTACAGAAAAAGACACTCATCTACTAGGTCGAAAGTTATTTAGCGTTTTTAATAAAGCGTCATATAAAGTTGAAAATATGGCGGGAATTATTGATGGTGGATCTGGAGAAAAAGAAGTCACCTTTTATCACCACCAAGAAAACATTAGAGACAAGGGAGTTTGGTATTTAATCCGGGGGAAAAACCTATCTGGTTTAGACGCGATTGACCCAGGAGAAATAATTAAAAAAGCCGCCACATTAGAATCGGTTTGCGCTTTTACGGCTTTAAATAATATTTATGCCCAAGAAACCAAAATTTTAATGAGAGCAGACCAAACTGCAATGAAGGATCATGATGTCAAAGCTATGCTGGATATGCTGTCCACCTTCATTTCATCAGTCAATATCGCCAATATATCTAACGAAGACCTATTAAATCCTGCATATGTTAAACAATTCTTTGCAGTGATCGACTTTGCCTATCCGTTTCCCCGTGAAATTATGATGGCCGATATTAGAGAATGTAAAACAAACGCAGAATATGGAGAGTTCATTCATAAACGCTTAGAACGCATTAAAAGTATGACATATATCATTATGAATTCTTGGGGCGAACTTTTCTGTAAAACATTTGCCGGTATTAATAGTTTTGGCCGTTGTATTAATGAATTGACCAAAAAAGTCTCCCATTCGCAAGTGGACTCGCCAAATTTTCTTAAGGTTTTTATCCCAACTGGCCGAAAAGATATTTTTGAATGTAGTTGGCTTTACAATTACACCCTTAAGTCTCTGAAAATTAAGGGAAAGTCTTAAAACCTAATTTATAAGTAAAAACGCTTTATGGCGACCGCTGTTAAAAATACCGCATTGCCAGATGATGAAGAAACCCAGAGGAAAGAATCTGGAATTGATAAGGGTACATTATTTGGTATCCTTGCTGGCGTTTCTCTTATAGTCGTCGCCATCATTCGTGGTGGAAGCGCAGACGTTTTTGTTAACTTAAACGCCGTTTTCATTGTTGTAGGAGGAACCGTTGCCACGGCCTTCATCGCCTTCCCCTCCAAAAAAATATCGGGTATGATTCCAATTATCATCAATGCCTTTAAACCCGATGTCCATCAACCATCAGATTACATTGACGAAATTATGTCCTTAGTTACCAAATATCGTTCTGGTGGTATGAAAGGTTTGGAAAGCGCTGAAGAATTTCTGGACAACCGGTTTTTAAAAGAAGGTATAGCAATGGTTGTGGATGGTTTTAACGCTAGAGAAATTACAGAAATAATGGAACGCCAAATTGCTTCTGTTGTAGAACGGCATAACCAAGGACAAAAAATTCTTCGTTTTATGGGCGTTCAAGCCCCCGTATTTGGTATGGCGGGAACGTTAATTGGTCTTATCCAAATGCTTATGCATATCGACGATCCTTCCAGTATTGGACCGTCTCTCGCTGTAGCGTTAATTACAACTTTTTATGGAATCATTTTTGCCAATTTGATTCTTACGCCTATAGTGGCAAAACTTAACGCTCGGACTGAGAACGAAGCTATGTTGATCAAGGCAATTAGACTAGGCGTTATCGGAATTCATGATCGTTTGAATCCTCAAAAAATTCAAAGAAGCATGAATTCACTACTTCCACCCGATCAGCAAAGATAATGTCAAACGTAGACGAAATTTTAAAGCTAACAGCTGAGGCCCCCTGCCAAGATGGGGTTGACTTTACAGGATACGACCTTAAGGGCATCGTTATGAACGGAGCTACATTCATATTTGCCACCCTTAAAGAAGTCAATTTCGACGAGTGCGAGTTAGTGGACATAAATTTCAGCAAAGCCGATCTTGGGAAAGCCACTTTTCGAAATTCGAAGCTAAAGGACGTGACTTTTAGCAACGTTCAATTACAAGAATCAGACTTCGAAAACGCGACTTTAGTAAATTGTAACTTTGAAAATGCCAGTATCGAACAAAGTAATTTTGCGTCCTTTATTTCGACAAAATGCAACTTTAAAGGGGCTAATTTAAGTTTCTGTAATTTTTATTCAGCCAATATAGAAGAATCCAACTTATCTTTTTCGCGCATAATGTATTCGAATTTAAAACAAATAGCGATCGATAAGTCCAACCTTTCAGGTTGCAACGCTCGAGGATCCGATTTAAGTTTTTCCAATATTTCTGAGGCTAAAATAAAAGGCGCAAATTTAAAACATGTGGATCTCAATTCTTGTTCTATGAAAGATGTAGACCTCACTCTATCTAATATGCTTGGAGTTGAATTTAAAGACGCTGTTTGTCCGAGGATAAAGTTAGAAGAAGTTAATTTTGAAGGAGCAGATTTAACATATGCCAGTTTAGAAGGAGCAAATCTGCAAAACGCATTTTTCCTAGAAGCTAATTTACACGGAACCAATTTAACCAGCGCAAACTTAAAAGACGCTTTTTTTGTTGACGCCAACACTCACAACATTAAAACTAAAGGCGCTAACCTTGAAAACACAGGACTAACCGAAACCTAGTTCTAAAACTTTTCTAAGATCGCTTCCTTTTGCCCTCCCCCGCTACATTTGTTTTATTTCTCCATTTTCTTGTAGTCGCTTATATTGTCTTAGGCTTTCCTATTGGATTAATTCTTAACAATAGAAAGTTTAGGCTAGTGCATTTTTGGGCCTTGGCGTTTATTATTTCTTTAATGATTTTCAAAATACCATGCCCATTAACTTTGTTGGAAGAACAATTGGGAACCCCATCCATGGAAGGGTCTTTCATCGCCTATTGGTTAAAACAATTCATTTATCTTCCTTGGATAAATCCTCAAACAGTTTTTTTCGTTGATATTTTTTTCGCCGTTTTAGTTATTTCTTCATTCTATTGGAAACCATTACCCAATAAATAACCTCTAAGTCTTTTTTATAAAAGGCGAAACACAGCGGAACCCTACATTTTCAAAGTAATCATCGGGTTCAGCTTCGGTTCTATAAAAAACATACCCATAAGCTTCCAAAAAATAATGACCTGCCTTCTGGAAACCATTTCCACGGATAACTTTAAACTGTTTCCCAAACCTTTTGTACTTATAAGAACTTCCTGGATACGCCTCGTACCAATTTAATGTCCACTCCATAGCGTTACCGGCTAAACCAAAAACTCCATAAGGACTAACGTCTGCAGGATATGCATTTACCGGCATAATTTTTCGAGCTCCATCCACTCCCATATTAGCGAAAGATTTGTCATACTTATCGCCCCAGGGATAATTCCTCCCATCGACGCCCCGCGCAGCTTTTTCCCATTGCTCCTCGGTTGGCAATCGTTTACCAGCCCACACTGCATATGTAAAGGCTTCATACCAAGTAACATGAGTTACCGGCATATCCTCAAGCTCTTCAGGATATTGTCCGTTTACCCAGTTACCTGGCGTTTCATAAAACTGAGTTTCATCCAAGAATCGCTTATATTCTTTATTTGTAACCTCATATTTATCTATATAATAATTATCAAGATGAATCTTCCTTTTTGGCTGTTGGTCCAAATAGAGCGGTTTCACGGTTCCTATTTTTCTATGAGTATTCTCATTATCAACTCTATCCGTTCCCATAAAAAAATCATCTTCTGGGATAAGAATCATTTCCTTACCGTCAATTTCAGAAATAATCATAGGATTTAAAGTTTTAAAACTATTTTCAGAAATAGGAACGAAAGTAGCTCTACCTACAAAAAAAGCAAAAAGCATAGCTCCAAAAATTAAGATATAATTTGTTTTGTTATTCATTGAATCCAGAATCTCAAGTAAATTAAATAAAAAAATGTACTTTTTACTATAGCGTAATGAAACAAAATATACTAATAGCCATAGCCTCTTTATTTTTAGCTCAATCCGTAAGTGCATTGGAACACAAAATTGCCGATAAAACTAAAGGCTATCTATTTCCTTACATTTTAAATGCCGAAACCTATTCTCTAAATGTACGTAACGTAAAAACCATTAAAGCTCGCGGAAGGTACCTTTGGATAGGAACAGTAAAAGGAGTCATCCGATACGATCTGAGTTCCGAAGAAGATTATAAATTATTCGATAATAAAAATGGTCTACTGAGCAACGGTATATTCTCCATAGCAATTGACCAAAACCAAGTACCATGGATCGGAACCTACGGAGGGGGACTGAGCCGTTTTGACGGAAAAAAATGGGATAACATAAATACTCCGCACGGCCTTGCCGACGCATTTATTTTTGACATTCAGTTTACAGATGAAGGCACTTGGGTGGCCACTTGGAGCGGAGCAAACTATTTTAAAGACGATCCTCTAGCTGGTGGAACAATAAAAACCTTCACTGTCGAAAATACCGATAATGGCTTAGTAGATAATTGGGTTTATGCCATTCAAACTGGAAAAAATGGAAAAGTTTGGTTTGGAACCGAATCCGGAGTATCGCTACTTGACAATGGATCTTGGCGATATTGGACTCACGAAAATGGACTGGGAGCTCCATTTGAAAGTGTCGAGAAAGAAAATTTAGAAACAACTTCAAGTTTTCAAGGTTCTCATCACAGTTTATATCCAACCCATGGCGCCGCCTCTTCAAATTATCGCCCTAATTATGTTTTGTCTATGGCATTAGACTCACAAGATAACTTATGGATTGGCACCTGGGGAGGCGGCTTGAGCTTATTCAACACTCAAAAAAACACATTTCGTAATTTCACCCAAAAAGATGGGCTTCCAGGAAACTTTATTTTAACTCTAAAAGAAGGTCCTGATGGTAAACTCTGGATTGGAACCAATAAAGGGCTCAGCCGGTTTGACGGTAAAACCTTTGAGAACTTCTCAACCCTCAATGGCCTTATTAGCGATTTTATTTTTAGCGTAGAATTCACTCAAGACCACTCCGTTTGGCTTGGAGGGTATTATGGAGTCAACCAACTAAGCATGGAACCTGGAACAGGCAACCTTGCGATTATCGATTAAATTTAAACACTTTAAAAATCATCGTCCTCGTCGTCATCGTCGTCTTCATCTTCCATATAACCTTTAAGTTCTTCCTCTTCAGCGGCTGATATCATATCTTGAATTTCCTGATACCCGGAGGCCATTTTTTGGATGGTAATCAACAAAGTGACTAATTCTTGAGTAGACGCCTCATGGATTCCAGCCACCAAAGGACCGCGTTCGTCATTTTCATATTTTTCGTCCCACTCGTCAAATGCCGCTAAAATTTTGTCTTTACAATGAAATAAATCATAAAAAAAATGTTTAACTTCAATTTTCATCCTTAAAACCTTCCTTAATTAAAACATTGGCAGTTTTGTTTATTTTAGATCCCTACAAAATTAAATCTCAATTGAAAAATTATGAACTTTCAATACATTGCAAAAATATTATCTAGTTTAATATAAAAATATATTGCGCTTTGCCGTTTTTAATTATTATCATAATTAAAGAAATTTATATATAAACCTAAACGGAATAATTTATTATGTCAGAAAGCGAACGTTTCGTTGACAACGAAAACGATACCATAACAGATACCAAGTTTAATCTCACCTGGTTGAAAAGAGACTATTTTCAAATAAGGGAAAAATGGTGTAATTGGAATGGCGCCAAAAAGTTTGTCGCTAAATTAAATGAAAAAAAATATGGCGGTTTTGAAGATTGGCGACTGCCAACAACTAAAGAGGCAAGAAATCTCTACGATCACGAATGTAAAAATTATGACTTTGACGATGACATTGTACATATAGACTACTTATTCCCAGAAGGTTGCGGTTCGACTTATTGGTGCGCTGAAGATTCTGGACACATGGCGTCGGCCTACAACTTTTATAGCGACCGTGGTTATAATGTGCGAAAAAACGCTAAAGAAGAAGGTAATATGACATGTCGTCCCGTTAGATCGTCAGGACCCAGAGTAAAAACCTCGAATAGGACTTCTGGCTCGGGAAGAACGCTAAGAGGATAATTTTTTCTAACATTCATTCGCCTAATCTTTTTTGTAATTTCCTTTCTAAATAATATGGCCACCCATCGGGCAACCCACGCATACATAAACCTTTCTCTGTTTCAAAATAATTTACGCCTAATAAAAAGTATTGTAGGACCACAAATAAAAATCATGGCCGTAGTTAAGGCCGATGCATACGGTCATGGAGCGGTCCAATGCGCAAAAGCGGCAGTTGATGCCAAGGCAGATTTATTGGGAGTGGGTGTAATAGAAGAAGGAATCGAGTTAAGAAATCAGGGACTCGAACTGCCCATCGTAGTTTTAGGCGGTATTTTTATTGAAGAAATACCCGACTTATTACGCTATCGGCTTTCAACAACTATTAGCAGTTCGTCTACTATTCAGTCGCTCTCCCAACACGCCCAAAAAACTGGACAACCAGCTTACGTCCATTTAAAAATAGATACGGGAATGAGCCGAATGGGAGTTAGTATGGAAGGTTATATGGAACTCCTTAAAAAAACAAACGCTCTTCCAGGCATTTATTTAGAAGGTATCTGCACCCACTTTGCCACTGCCGATATCGAAGACTCAGAGTATACTTTAAAACAACTGAATTTATTTGAATCAGCTTTGGACGGATTTAAACAAACAGGTACCCCCCTTCCCCTTGTGCATTGCGCAAATAGTTCCGCTATATTGCAATACCCTCAAACTTGGAAAGATATAATTCGACCAGGATTAGCTCTTTATGGAGCTTTACCTTCTCCTAACTTAAAGGACAAACTAAATGCGCTGGTTCCTAAAGTTGAAAATACCTTGGCCCCCGTTATGGAATGGAAAAGCAAAATTATTTTACTAAAAAATGTATCCAAAGGAACTTCGCTTGGATATGGGAGACAATTCACCGCTCAGCGAGATAGTTTAATAGCAACTTTGCCTGTGGGATATGCGGATGGGTTGTCCAGAGTTTTGTCGAATAAAATGAAAGTTTTAATACATGGAGAGAAAGCTCAGCAGGTTGGAGCAATCTGTATGGATTTTTGTCTTATTGACGTTAGCAAAATACCAGGAGTAAAAGAAGGAGACGAGGCTGTTATAATTGGCAAACAAGGAAATAATAAAATTTCGGTGGAAGAGGTCTCTATATTAGCCCAAACGATCCCTTATGAGATACTATGCTCAGTTGGCAAACGCGTTCCGAGAATTTATATAAAATAGCTTCGTTAGGCTATTTTGGTTTAAAGTCTGAAATGTGCGCAATTCCATTTTTATCAAAAAAACTTTCCAAACCCTCAATAATTTTGACCGTAATCATAGGATCAAAAAAATTGGCAGTTCCAATTTGAATTGCTTTAGCCCCAGCCAATAAAAACTCTAAAGCATCTTCCGTAGATCGAATGCCGCCAATTCCAATAATTGGTAACGACACGGCTTGGGAGACTTCGTGAACCATCCGAAGCGCAATAGGTTTAATCGCTGGGCCAGAAAGTCCTCCAGTAATATTTCCTAAATATGGTTTTCTGGTTTCTAAGTCATAAGTCATTCCCGTAAATGTATTAATTAAGGAAAGAGCGTCTGCGCCAGCATTTTCTGCAGCTTTCGCGATTTCGCTAATATTTCCAACGTTTGGCGACAATTTAACAATCAAAAATTTATCAGTAGCTTTCCTGACCGCTGTAACAACTTCATATAAAATTTCAGGTTGGCTACTAAAGTAGGTACCTCCTTCCGAGACATTAGGGCAAGATACGTTCATTTCAACGCCGTCAATTCTTTCTACTTCGGTTAAAGCCATTGCCATTTCTACATACTCTTTGACAGTCTTCCCGAAAAAATTAACAAAAATCCGGGTTTCCAATCCATGAAGCAAAGGTAACTTCTCGGCAACAAACCGATCAAATCCAATATTTTCTAACCCGATAGCATTAAGCATTCCGGAAGGGGTTTCCACCACTCGAGGCCCTTTGTTACCTATTTTGGGATGTAAGGATAATCCTTTGGTGCAAAAAGCTCCTAAACGGTTGAGATCCAAAAACTCCCTAAACTCTAATCCATAACCAAAGGTCCCCGAGGCGGCTATTACAGGATTTCTAAGTTTTATGGGACCAAGATCAACAGATAAATCAGCCATTTTATTTTCTAATCTTCCTTATCGCCATTGTAAAAAACATTCAAAAACAATAAATATATTAAAATTTAAACAAATTAATTCAAATTTTAGCTATTGACATTCATTTTATATGTATTATATTCAATATAACAAACTGTAATAAAACTATATTTTTCAAAAAGTTAAATATGTTTTACAAAATGTGGCGTTAGCAAAACTTCCAAAAACTTTATCCAGATTATCAATTATGTCTACAACACTCGAAACCCAAGAAATTCCAAGCAAATATAATAAACGAATCGAAGATTTAATTGAAGACGCCGAAATTGAGGCCGAACTTGAAGCCGAACGCCATATTAGAATCAAAAACGCAAAATGGGCGCTGATTTCATCTGTTGGACTAATTTCTCTTGGAATATTATATTTTTGGACCGATTCACAACCAAATGCTGAAGTGCTACAACCCTCATTACCCATTGCTGAAATTGCTCAACTCACGCAGGAGCCAGAACTTAAACCTATCCCATTTCCTGTAGAAAACTCTCAACAACCCACCAAGACCAAAACCACAGATTTAGTGGCTGAATTAGAGGCTTTAGAAAAAGATCAAATTACCCCTCCAGCCAAACCTTTAAAGGTTGAAACTAAACAGCCAGCTACCATTAAAGAACTAAACCCAAAATCTGGAGCGAAACCGAATGAACCCTCAACGCCAACCCCTTTGGCGAAGCTTCTTAAAAGAGTCGTTTCCAAAAAAGCTGTAACCTTAAAAAAGAAACAAGTTCAGCAACCAGAGCCCAAAATAAGTATTCAAGAAGCCAATTATTCTATTCAATTAGGGGCTTTTTCGGTTAAAGAAAACGCAAAAGACTTTGTTAAAAAAGTTCAAAAAAAAGGGCTTAAACCCATAATTGACGTAAGACAATCTAATAAAATAACTTACTCAGTTGTCACAGGCGAATTTAATAACAAAGAATTAGGTCAAACAGCCCTAAATGGACTAAAAAAATCAGGGTTTACGCCAAATTTAAAAGAAATATCGCCTAGCCAATTCTCCTTAGTTGCCGGGGAATTTCCAACTCAAAACAAAGCCGAAAAACTCCGATCCGAATTGACTAAAAAAGGATTCTTGTCAAGCGTTAGTTCGCAGGAATTGCAGCGAATAACCTACGCAGTGCAATTTGGAGCTTTTTCTAATCTTAAACAAGCTAAAATATCTCAAGCCAAATTGAATCAACTCGGCATTAAAAAAACCTTTATTAAAAAAATTGGCTGAGCTTGTTCCTAAAAATTTTCCTTTCTCTTCTAAATCCCCAAGCAGTATAATATTTTAACGTTAAAGATTATCTCAAAAACCTTGGACATACGTAAGGTTTTGACTTTCCTTACGACGATAACATACGGCGGTTACTCCGAGTATCTAATTTTTTTGAACCTCGGCACATTTACCGCTTTAAAGAATAATCTGTATTGCCGATCCCAAACTATTGGTACGTAAGGGAGAAAAATCGGCGCCAATCAACCTGGACAAAGGAGCATTAAATGAAAATCAAAACGCTTATTACTGCGGCCTTATTTTTTGGGTTCTCTTGTGTATTTATAACAAATGGCTTTTCTCACGAGGGAGAGAGTCATGGCGAGGCAAGAGGAAGCTTAAAGGGAATGTATGAGGAAGGTAGCGG
Organism: uncultured Nitrospinota bacterium; assembly: GCA_964570665.1. GTDB lineage: Bacteria > Nitrospinota > Nitrospinia > Nitrospinales > JAJDAT01 > JAJDAT01. The sequence goes on from CAZMZH010000001.1 coordinate 540,315, forward strand.
TTCTTCAGTTACGCAGGAATATGAAATGAATAAAGGAAAAGCCGAACAAGCTATGGAAGAAGGAAGCGGCGGCATGAAAGAAATGCAGGGAATGCCAGCCCGGGCACAGGAAAACTACGAAGATATGAAAAAAAGCGGCGAACATATGATGGAAGAAAAAAAGAAAGGCATGGGCCATTATTACGAGGAAGGTAGCGGTTCTATGCGGGTTCCCACCAATTAGTTCGCCTTTATTTTTTCAAAACAATCTCAAAACGCCGATGAACTTTAGTTTGTCGGCGTTTTTTAATCAATAAAAGATTCCCTCTTAATATTTTTTCCCAACCATTTCAAACATTTCCGCCGGGCTCACCCGCATGGCCGCGCCAGTAGGGCAAGATCTAACGCACGCAGGGCCGCCGGCTAAATCAACGCATAAATCGCATTTTGCGGCCTTCGCATTTCCTTTTTCATTAACCTTTGGCTTAAACAAAGAAGTCAAAATAGAAAATAAGCCTTTTGGGGGCGGTTCATATACCATCTGGATAACGTCATAAGGACAATATTTTTCACAATTCCCACAACCGATACAGGTATCTTTAATGATTATTTCTCCGTCCTTTTTACGAGTCAAAGCGTCGGGAGGACAATCCGTCATACAAAGTGGATCTGCGCAATGTCGACAGGAAACGGGAATTTGAAGCGACTTATAGCTTTCTCCAGATTTTCGATCCAACCGGCTATAACCATCATGGGTTGCAGCGCACGCTGTTTCGCAATTATCGCAACCAACGCATAGATCGGAACTTATTAGCAAAACATTATCCGCGTCGGAAATGCCTTTATTCAACATGAAATCCAGCATAGCCCCAGACTCTTTATTACTTTGCGCGGTCATATTGGCGATGCGACGTTCTTTTACCATTTGCGCAATTTTTTCTTGAGCGACTGGGTCGTCGTACAAAAAATCCAAAAAATCTTTTTTATCAATAACCATCGTTTCGCAAGCTACCGCCGCAGTAACAGATGCGCTACGCGGCAAAGGTTCTGGATCCATAACAGCCATTTCGCCGACATAGTGCCCTGCCGATATATAAGTCTGAGTAACGTCGACGCCATGGATCATTCGTGAAATTTTGACCGACCCCTTTCGAATAACATAAAATTCATTCCCAATCTCGCCTTCTCTAAAAAGATTGTCTCCTTTTTTAAAAAACTTTAACCCGGCTTTAGAAATGACTCGTTTCAATAAATCGCGATTTACGTTTGGGAAAATATCGTAAAAAGCCCTTTCCATAAAGACCTCATCTAAAGACCGCTTTACGGAAGGTACAGAACTGATCAGTTTCAGAACTTGCTTTCGAGGAGTTTCGACCAAAATCCCGGGTTTGTCCATTTGGATGGTCGCGGACCTCCTTCTACCGGAAAGCAGACCCATTTCTCCGAAAAAATTACTCGATTCAATTGTGACAAATCTATTATTAGGTAAACTAATTTTCACCGAACCCGAAATAATGTTAAAAAAAGTATCCGTATAATCTTTAACCTTAAATACAAGATCGCCTTCTTTTTTAAGATGCACTGTCGATTCGGTAATCAATTCGCGGAATTGTGGCTCGCTTAGCTCTTTAAATACGGGCATGGAATTTTTGATTAGTTCTAAGTTTTCATTTACTTCACCTGGCAAATGCCCTAGCTTTTCCTCAATTAAAACCTGATCGGCAGGCTCAATTTCATTTCCTAAAATATGCTCTATTACTTCGTGCCCCTGATTTATAGCCTGTTTAATAAGCGGGTATCCAATGAGCGATCCAATGATAAACAAATTCTTTACATTCGATTCATATCGACCATCGACAATAGGCGGAGCGGAAGGATCTTGAGATGGGAACTCAACTCCAAAATTTTCAATAAAACTTCTTGGCAAAATTCCGCCCAACCGCGCTATCAGGTGATTGCAAGGGATGGCGACCTCTCCTTCTGGGGCATTGATAATGAGCTCTTTCGGTTCTATTCTGGAGGGGCTGGAATCAAAATAACAACGAATCTTACCTTTATCGATGGCTTCGGTTATCAAAGCGATATTATCGTCTTTAGCCCTTGCAAATTCCCCTTTCCGGTTAATTAAAGTCACTCGATTTTTATCGCATAGAGCGAGAGCATTCTCGATAGCGGCGTCACCCGCCCCAACAACAACAATATCCATTTCCGAAAAAACGTCAGGGTCGTTCAATCGATAGAATACATGGGGTAAATCGGCTCCGGGAATCTTTAAAGGCCTGGGCGTCCCCATTGAACCTAACGCTAAAATAATGAAGGAACAAGTGATATGACGATCGCCAAAATAAACTTTAAATCCTCCGTCAATTTTATCTATTTTTGATACATTGGCTTTCCCAATAAGGTTTATTTCAAACTCTGAAACCGTTTGGTTCCAAGAATCCAAAACTTCTTCTCGTTTTCCTTTAATAAAATTAAGATGGGACCGTAACGGAAGTTTTTTCGGTTCATCCATTACTAGCTTTTTTAATTGGTAGTCAAAAATAGTATTGCCAATTTCCCCCTTTTCAAGAAGAACATGGGAAACTTTATGGTGAGCCGCATTAGCCGCAGCGCTCAAGCCTCCAGGGCCGGCTCCAATAATGGCAATTTCATAATGATCGCTCATGTTTTTTAGGAAGGGGAAAAATTATTGATTTAATCTTTTTTGAGCAAACTTATATTAGAATTTTCCGACTCGCTTATACTTAGAAAATATAGCTTCTAACTATTATTACACATTTTTTTTATCCCGAGTTTTCCATTTTTCCTTGGTAATCTAGCTTACTTATCGCATAAAATAGTTCGTCATCCATAACGGTTGAAATATTGGAGCTTAATAGCATGGCTAAGTTTAGAGGACTGATTGTAGACGACGTTAAAATAATTAGAGAAGCGTTGACGGCAATTTTAGCATCCGACACTGAAATCGAAATCGTGGGAACCGCTGAGAATGGTAAAGAAGCGGTAGAAAAAACCAAAACTCTTCATCCAGATTTCATTACAATGGATCTGAGAATGCCCGTGATGAATGGTTTGAAAGCCATGCATCAGATAATGAAACACAACCCAACGCCTATTTTAGTCGTATCCGACATCAAAGATTCAGACATAGCGTTTAAAGCTCTTTCTATTGGCGCCGTCGATATAATTTCGAAGTCGGATCTTTCGATGGAAAAAACAGAAGAACTGATTCGAAAAGTAAAAACGCTAAACAAAGCAAAATTTTTACAAGATAGTAAAACCAGCAATGACGACAGCAGCACAATGTCGCCCCTTACGCAAAAATCCACAAAAAAAAGAGTTATAGCCATTGCCGGTTCTACTGGAGGACCCAGCGCCATAACCAAGATTCTTTCTAATATTTCTCCTGAATTCAATTATCCAATTCTGATTTCCCAGCATATGGCGGAAGGCTTTGTCCCAGGTTTTGTTAAATGGCTTAGCAAAACTTCTAATTTAAAAGTAAAAGAAGGTCAAGAGGGCGAGATAATCGTCCCAGGTCAAGTATACCTTTCGCCAACCAGCAAAAACATGGAAGTCAGCGAAGGCGGCAAATTGGTTTTATCAAATAGAAAAACGACCGGAACCGCCAAACCCTCTTGCAACGTACTGCTGGCATCTGTGGCTACAGTCTATAAAGAGGCTTCCATTGGAATAATTTTAACGGGAGCCGGCAACGACGGCGTTGAAGGAATTATGCAAATAAAACACAACATGGGAACCACTTTAGCCCAAGATGAAAAAACCTCTTTAGTTTTTTCCATGGCAAAAGAAGCAATCGACTTAGGAGGCATTGACCAAATATTACCGTTACAAAAAATTGCTCCCTATTTGAATGAGTTGGCTTCTCATTAAACTTCTAACTGTCCTTCGAAACCTTGAGTCCGATTAAAACCTGCACATACAATAATCAAAAAACTACTGTTAAACTTTACAAGCAACTGATAACTCATCAGTAGATTGAGAGTTCGCTATTTTCAACCCTCGCTATTTTTTAAAGGCTTATAGCTTCGGTTATAAGCTTTTTTTCTATAACCTTGATAAAAACTTGATACGGGTTTTTATCTTCAGTAAGGTAAGTTCACAAAATAAGATACATGTTCGGCTGGCTATTGGCCTTATCACTTAAGAATTAGGATCAGAAACTATTTCTTTAGTTCCTTCAGGTAAACTTACTGTTAATTGCGTAAATGGAATTGTGAAATTATTTTCGTTACAAATTTGAACCATGATATTGTTGATTTCCCATTTAATCGGATAATAGTCTTCTGCGTATTTTCCGTGACATTTAACGATAATAATTAAGTTCAGAGAGCTAGCTGCCGCTTCTTCAAAATTTACGTACAAAGACATAATTGCGGGAGGTTCTTTGGAGTAAAACGTTTGCAAGCGTTTTATCAATTCTTCTTCGAAGAGTTTCGGAATCTTTTCGCATATATCTCTTTGAACTCCATAATCAAGCCCAAAACGAACAACAATCTTAAAATTTTTCGAAAGGTTTAACGGTTTTAGCTTTAAAAAGTCTTCCGTAGGGTAATACTTAGAAGAACCTAATCTATGCAATACTACTTGCTCCATAGTTTGACTTTCAACCCAGCCGTAAGTTTCATCCTCTAAAATAACGTAATCTTTCTTTTTGGTAGGAAACCAAACCTCGTTTTCAACAACAGGCCTAGAGTATTTTCCAATTAGTTCGCCAACGGGTATATGTAAAACTCCTCCGTCCAATCTTGGGTTTTGAAGCGTTACGTAAAAACCTATTTCTTTAATTAGCCAGGGAACACCGCCCCAAATTAATCTTTCGCCTTCGCGAATAGTTCCCAAGTTCATTATTATTCTAAGTTCTTTAATAAACTGAGGAATTAACTGGCGAGAAGCCCAAAGCGCAGCCAGAAGAACTAAAATAACAAGGCTTAATAATAGCCAATCGTCATGTAAATAAAGCGTTAAAAGTCCAACTCCAAAGCTAAAGGTTAGAGTGAAGGTTGTAAAAATAGTTTTAAAAACTTTTTTTAGTTGAGGGTCGATTCTTTTTAATAAACGGCGCCGTTTTCGAAGAATTTTATAAAAAGTATTTAGAAGCAAGAACGTTGCAAAAAAAGCTCCCAAAGCTAATAATAGGTTACGACCTCTTACTCGAAAAAAATCCGATACCGTATCTGAAAGTAACTCCCAAAAAGTTTTTTTGTTTGTCTTAATCTGATCAAGGTTTCTTTGGGTTTCCTCCAGGTCCAGTAAAAGTAATTCAGGGTTATATTTTGTTTTTAGTTGTTCTATTTTACTAACAAATGTTGCTCTAACTTTTCGATCCTGGATTTTAAGTTCTTTTTGTTTTTGAGCGAAATTTTCTATATTTTTCTTAGCCGATCGATATTGTTCGATTCGCTGTTCTAAGCTTTCTATTTTGGCTTTTAGGGTATCGACTTTTCTGGGTTTATCTGAAAAATCATGAAGTGTTTCTAAGAGAGGTTTTGTTATCTCTTGTAATTCCTCGAGCCAACCAAGATCATCTTCGCCACTTTTTTGCAAATCCTTTTGCGTAATTTGAGTTACCCTGGTTTCGAAATTTTTATTAAGCGAACTTAGTTCTTCTTGAAGTTCTTCAGTTCTTTCTAAAACTTCGTTTGTGGCTATGCCCTTACTCAACTCTTTTAGCTCTTTTCGAATGGCTGCGCTTCTTTGAGAGATAATTACTAGTTGATTGTAGGTTTTATCTTCTTGTGTGGGACCTATTTCGGGAGCTAAATTTTCTGCTCTCGTTTCTTCCTGACCAAACGCAAAGTTAAAGGTAGATACAAAAATAAAAAAAGTAAGAACCACCATTAATCTAAAGCTAATTTTTATATTCATTTTATTGGGAGTCAGAATTCGAGCTTTTTCGGTGCCCTAACCAACTTTGGGCTTCTATAAACACGCGTTTTATTTCTGGAAATTTAATTTTTATTTGAGATTCTAAATTCGAAATAGTCTCTTCGACTTCTTTTGAAGACATACCATCCTCAAAATCTAAACTTATAGTAAGTAAAATATCTTTTGGCCCCAAATGCATAGTTAGAACTTCATTTATATAGAGCATATGAGGCTCTTCCTTCAAAATTTGCTTAATCCCATATACCACAGATTCATTTGCAGCTTCGCCTGTTAGCAATCCTTTGCACTCATAAGCAAGTAAGGATGCTGTAGCGGCAAGAATCAGGCCAATAACTACGGAGCCAACGCCATCAAGAACTGGTAAATGAAAATGTTCCGCTAAGTAAAGGGATAATCCTGCAACAATAAGGCCAAGCAGTGCCGCTGAATCTTCAAATAAAACTGTAAAAACCGCTGGATCTTTACTGGTGCGAATTGCTTTTAACCAGTTTTGATTTCCTTTCGTTTTTTGAAATTCTTTAAAAGCTACGGAACAAGCAAGAGTTTCAAAAACCATAGCTAGGGCAATCACTATATAATTTATATGAGGATCAGTCACCGGTTCTGGATTATTTATTTTGGTAATTCCTTCATAAATTGAGATACCAGCTCCCAAACCGAATATCAAAATTGCGACTACAAAGCTCCAGAAATATAGCTCCATTCCGTAGCCAAATGGATAATCTTTGTCGGCTGGTTTTTCCGCGCGTTTCAATCCATATAGAAGTAGGAATTGATTCCCTGTATCGACAACGGAATGGATCGCTTCGCTCAACATGGCAGAACTGTTGGTATAAAAAGCCGCAAAAAATTTAGTTATCGCGATTAAACCATTGCCTACAAGAGCTGCATAAATTGCTTTTTTCGAAGAAGAAGCCATAACTTTTTAGTTTACCTTCCCACAGGAATAGTTAGAGTAGGTCTTATACCTTCGATAGCTCCTGCTTGAAGATAAAAAATTTGCCCCAATAGAGAAAAAGTGGATTTTGAATCAAGGTCAGAACGGTCAATATAAAACCAATGATTTTTATAATTTACAGAAACAGCGGAATTCTTCAAATTTTGATTTTGAGTCTTAACTTTTAATAAGTCGCCAGTAATTTTTTCCCATGAAAAAGAGTCGCCTTTTGAATCGACGGTTTGGGTGATAACCCCACTTTTAAAATCCTCTTTGGGAGAATCTATTCCATGCGAAAGATAGTACATAATTCCTAACAAAGAACGCGTTTCGATGTATAGCTTTCCTTTTTCTTTTTTCTTCCTGTTTGTCGCTAAAATGTAATTTAAATTGTCTATGGGTAATTCCAAAAGTTTATTAAGTTGTTTTACTTCAAGCGAATCTTTTGCTTTGGAGTTTATTTGAATTTCTAATTCAGTAATTTCTTCAGTGGTTTGTAAATAAGCCTCTATCACATGTGCTGTTTGAAGCTTTCTAAAAATTTTAACGGCTTTTAAAAACTCTTCATAATGAGGTTTCATTTTAGGAGTTGGACCTGAAGCGCTTGGCGCGTTATCTAATGGGCCAAGTTTTTCCAAACATAGCCTTAAGACTCTCTCTATGCTCCAACCCGATTTATAAAGCAAATAAATAGAATCTAAAGGAATTTTAGAAAGAAATTGTTGGATAAATTTACTGCCTTGTAAAGGCGAATATGTAACGACAGGCGTTTCCTCGACAGAGGCAGCCCCTCCTAAACCAAAAATATTTAAACCCGTATCGGGAAAAGAGGCATTTGCGTTTGCGGACGTTGTAAAAGTAAACTGAGAAGTAATATTGCTGACTTCTAGAAAAAGCGGAGTGTTTCGATATTTCAATCGAACCAAATTTAATAATAGTTGCTCGTCATTTGTCCTTTGCAGAGCTTTATTATAATCGCTTCTATCTCCGCTTAAAGTAGTTGGCCCCAGTCCCAAGCATCCTGAGAAAAATAATAAGACAACTAACCAAATAAGCTTAATAATTTTCTTATAGATCATTTAAGAACTCTTTTATTAAAAAGAAATGCTAAAGAAGATTTGATAACGCCGTTGCTATTCCCAAAAAAGAAAAGAAACCAGCAATGTCAGTTACAGTTGTTAAAATGATAGAAGAAGCTGTCGCTGGATCTTGTCCCAGTCTGGTTAAAATAATTGGAACCGAGGCTCCCGCTAGTCCTGCGGCTATCATTGCGAATATCATAGAAATCCCAATTACCAACGCAAGGCCTATAGATCGACTCCAAAAATAAACTCCAGCCGATGTGGTTAGCGCAATAGCCGCTCCATTAATGATTCCAACTTTCAATTCTTTAAATAGAACTTGTAACCATTGCCTACCGCTGATTTCTCTGAGAGCTAAACCGCGCATCGTTACTGCTAGAGCTTGCGCTCCAGCGTTACCAGATTGACCGGCAACCACAGGTAATAAAACTGCTAATGCTGTGAATTTCGCAATAATTCCTTCAAAAAGCCCAACAACGCCAGCGGCTAAAAATGCTGTGACTAAATTAATTTCCAACCACGGCAATCTTTTTTTAACGGAGAAAAGAGCGTCAGATAAGGCTCGTTCGTCTTTGCTCACGCCAAACATTGTTTGAATATCTACTGTAGCCTCTTCCTCCGCCGCTTTAACAAGGGCGTCGTGCCGAACAGAGCCAAGCATACGTCCATTTAAATCCACCACCGGAATAGAGGGTAATTTGTATTCCTCTAATTTTTGGACAATTTCATCTTTGGGATCTGTAGGACTTACAAATACTTTTATAGGTTGAGATAATTCTTTTAACAATTGATTTGGTTCGGCTAACGCTAATTCTTGCATTTCAACTTTTGAAACCAATTTGTTTTCTTCGTTTATCAAATAAAGATTTTGCGCTTTTTTAAGTTTTGACTTTTGTATACGCCTTAAACATTGACGAACGCTCAAAGATTCTCGGAATTTGTAGATCCGAGTATCCATGAGCTGTCCAGCCGAGTCTTCTGGGTACGACATCAATTGTCGGAATTCTCGATTTAAATTGGGTTCTAACTCTGAGAGTATCAATTCTTGTTCGTCTTTTTCTAATTGTCTTAAGAGAGTTACGGTTAGATCTGGATTCAAAAACTTCAATAGATGTTGAAGTTTTTCCCGAGGAAAATTTAATAATACCTTGCTGGCAAACTCGCCGCTCAACGGTTCAAGGGTTAACGCTATGGTTGAATTTGCTTGAGTCTGTAATAGGGAAGACACTTCTTCAATTTCCATTTGCTCTAATTGGTCGGCGGCCTCTCCTGGATGATCCATTATGAACCGTCTGTTGATAGCCTGGATAGCTAAATCTAAATTGCTTGTGATATTCATGGATTAATAATTTTATTTGGTTTCAAAGTCGAGGCTTTTGATTTAAGTTTTCGCAAAAATTTAGACGGCCATTTTTTTATAGATTTAAGCGTTTTCGATATTTTGTTGTGGTTCTTTTTTTTATCTTCGATTTGAAATAAAGCATGGTTTAATTGATTTTTTCTTAAGCTTCCTATTAATTTTCCGCCTTTATCCACTACTGGGAGAATCTCAAAACGATTCCAGTCTGGTAATTTATTGGCTTTTTTTAAGGTAAGTTTGTCTGATATTTTAGGAGCGTCGTCCAATGTCAATTTTTGAATCGGCAAACTGTCCTTTGATATAGCGAAGTTTGCTAAATACACCAATCCGCAGAGAGAATTTTCCTCGTCTTTTACAAATCCAATAGATTCTATTTTTTTGGCCATTCTTCTCAGATACTTACGAGCTTCTCCGATGGTTAAGTTATTTGGAATTTCTATAGGGTCGGCGTTCATAATCGCCCCCACTGTATTTTTGGGGTAGGTTAATTGATTCGCTAATTTTTGTGCTTGATCTTCTGGTAAATGCGCAAAAAAAGCTTCTTTGTATTTTTTGGATATCAATCTAATTAGAGGGAGACAACTTGCGCTTGAAAATTCTTTCAAATAGGCGGCCGCTAAATCGGGAGAAAGCTTTTTTAAACATTGAGCCGAGTATTCCGGTAACAATTTTTCAAAAAATTTGATACCGGAGGAAATTGGAATGTGTTCCAACAAAGAAGCGGTTATTTCCGGAGAAAGTTTCTCTAAAACACGAGCGGCTTCTTTGGGTCTTTGGTCAATAAAATGTAAAGTAATTTTTGGAATGTGTTCCACTCATTAAACCCTTAATCAAGAAAGATGATTAGTTTATTAAGATTGATTTATTGTTGGCAACGGTACAGACAAGAAGATCATTCTATATTTAATTAACACACCAAAATCTAATTTTCAGCGTTAAAAGGTCGTTTTATAAAATATTTCAAGCGTAAGTTTAAAATTATTTCTTAAGTAACTTAACCGTCTTTGGCTTATCCTTAGAGTTTTTTTATTGAACCAAGGAGAAGTTAGATAAAGATTTCTATTCATTTCGATCTGTATCCAGGGAATGGGATTGTTGCCAAATTTTCTTGTGATGAACCCGCCTGCAAACGGTTTATTGATTAAAATGTCCGCCGAGCTGAGTTTAAAAATTTGCTGAAAACAGGATTTTAAGATTTCCACAATTTCGTTTGGACAACTCTTACCGAAATTATTGCTCAAACAAATTGAGGGTCTAACGCCTCCCTGATCCGGAGCAATTTGAGGCGCCATAGGTTCCATGGAATGACAATCCAAACCCAGCTTCAGGTTTTTTTGTTTTTTTAAAAATGTTTCAATTTTTTTGTGATACCGGTCGTAATAATTTTTAGTCAGAACATTTGTCAATTTTTGATTTAATTCTTTACCTTTCGCATAAATGGATTTCCCATGACAGGTTTGAGTTTTTACCAAACCGTCGGGATTGTCAGGCGGTAAGTCTGATAAATCTCTATTCATGTCCACAAAAGCGCGCGCGATTGGGGAAGAAATCAAAGCTGTCACTTCATTTTGTATGTCATAAATTTCCCGCGTAAATGCGTCGCCATCTTCAAACAGATCTTTTCTACTAATAGAAACTCTATCTTGAATCTCTTTTGGAGTTTGATTCCCTCCGTGAGGAATGGAAATCAGAAACGGAAGTTTGTCCACTTATCAGTAACCGCCTGCAGTTCCATCGCGGCGAATTTCAGCGACGCCTTGAAATTCGCCGGTGGTCTGGGATCTCAAAATCGCATGAACAGCGCCAAGATAAAACGAATAAGGTTCGCGTGGATCAATTTTGTAACCGCCTTTGTTCAAATAATCTACGATGGCAGGATCAAATCTATCCGCTTCTAATGATAATTTTCCCCCTACGGTACAGTGCATCCTTGGTTTCAACATGGCTTCGCTAATGGGTAGGTCTCCATCGATGATATGGGAGAGGAATTGGCTCATCGCTGAAAATATACGTTCGCTTCCCGGACTTCCTGCAACTATCCAGGGTTGATTGTTATGAAAAGCGATGATAGGAGCTACTGAACTCCAAGGGATTGCATTGGGTCTGAGGTAATAAGGATGAGAAGGATCGTTAGTATCCAGGGAACTCATGTAGTTGTTATATAAAAAACCCAGACCTCGGGCGGCTACTTTTGATCCGTAAACCAACTCGATGGATTGCGTAATGCCAATGGCGTTTCCTTCCGAATCCATGGCGGAAAGGTGAGTCGTATCGTTGTTTAAAGTAAAAAGTTCGTTAAGTGGTAAAGTAGGATCTATCTCGTCGCGGATAGAAGAGGAAAGTTTCCTGGCAAACTCTAAACTAAGAATTTTATTGTCATGCGGTAGCTGGGGGTAAATATTGGGATCAAAGGGACGTTCTTTATGGTTCAATAACCCTTTCCTGAAAATCTCAGCTAGGAAATGATACATTTTAGGAGTTGGTTTTTTAAAAAACTTCGAAGGAAGGTTTTTCATCATTTGCAAAACCAGGAGCAAGGTTCTACCCGCTCCAGGAGGAGGACATGTGAAAACCCTAACCTTGCGGTAACTTCTACGAATGGGTTTTCTCTCAACAGGCCAGGGAATTAGAGCTAGGTCTTCCGCTCTTAAAAAACCCTCATGAAACCTCATGTCTTCGTCAATTTGTCGAGCGATGTCTCCCGAGTAAAACTCTTTAATTCCGTATTGTGCGAGGTGAGCAAGTAACACCGCTAAATCTTTTTGGAAAAACCGTTCTCCTACCTCATAAGGTTCATTACCTTCTTTTAAAAAATATTTCGCTCCTGAAAGAGAATCCATACTGAGAAGTTTTTCTTGTTCTCTTTTTTGGAGGTCATGCTGTAACTGAGTAATGAGGTAACCATCTTGAGCGATCGTGATAGCGGGTCTTAATACTTTTGACCAATCTAGTTTTCCATATCGAAAATGAAGATAACCCAAAACGGCGGGAGTGCTTGGAACAGTGGTGGCTTTGTATCCCTGGAATCGTTGCGTTTTTTGATCAATACGGTCGATATGAGCAAGGGAGGGCACGCGACTGGACCCGTCTAGCGCAATGGTTTTGCCTTGAAAGTGAAGAATGGCCATAGATTGTCCGCCAAGACCGCTTGCCTGAGGCTCGCACACTCCTAAGGCAAATGCGGATGCGACTGCGGCGTCAACAGCGTTGCCGCCTTGACGTAGCATTTCAACTCCAGCCTCTGTGGCTTCGGGAAAAGCAGTGGACACCATTCCATTTTCGGCAACCGCACATTTGCCGTCCGCCGTTGCGCTAAATCGACCTTCGATTTTTTCTAATTTCATGACGCAAAGTTCTTGGCGGCTTTAAAAATGGTATATGCCAATAGAACGCTTCGGTCTATTAAGCTATCGCGCACAATATATTCATTTTTAGTTCCTAGTCCTCCAGAAACAGGGCCGAAGCCATCCAATGCTGAGGTTCCGGGAGCGACATAGGCCAAGAGGGAAGCGGTTCCTGAATCCGACTTTTTAACCCTGACTTCAACTAACTTGGCGACCTCTTCAATGTTTTTAAATAATTTTAGCGACTGTTCGTTTTCCAGGAACGGTTTTCTTTGGGGTCCTTTGGTAATGTGGACTTTGATATTGCTGGAAACCTTTGTTTCAAAAATCTTATGAACTTGTTCTTCTAAGTACTTCCTTTTATCGGCGAGCCTGTATCGTATTAAAAAAGATAGAGCCGCATGATAGGCGGGTTGCGCTTCAGCCCCTTTGGTTTCTATACCTGTTAGGGTGACGTAAGAACCATCCGTTTCGGAATTTAGCTTCTTTAGAGCGGCGATTTTTTGCGCCACGTATAAAATAGGGTCGTCGGTTTCCGAAGACGATTTTGATCCTAACTTTGCTTGGAGCCGGTTAATCTCGATCTCGTAATTGAGGGAGCCATAACAGGAAGTTAATATTTCTCCCGATAAACCTGCTCCATTGAGCCCAACCACATAGTCTGATTTGGCGGAAAGTTCTTCTAAAATGGGTTTTGACGAACGGCCGCCTTTGGAGTTGTCTGAAATGAGTAAAATTCCACACTTTATTTTTCTTAATGACCTTGTGTATCTCAGAGCCTTTAAGGCTCCTAATAAAACCGTTAGCCCGCCTTTGCCATGCGAAACCCCGGTGCCATACAGTCGACCGCGTTCCTCGGAAAATGGTGAGTAATCCTCGTAATCGATAGAATTATCTAAATTCCCAACTAAAAGGATATCGTTGTGCTCGTCCATGTGATTGGATAAATAAAGGATATTGCCAAGTTCCGCCCTTGAGTGAACCTGACGATTAAATCCCATTGAAGACAACTGGTTGGAAATCCAGCGACCTAAAGAGTTGACTCCTTCGCTGTTTTGAACATAAGAGTTTATTTCGACCATTTTTGACAATTGGTCTTCCATTGTCGTTAAGTTTCCTCTTAGAAAACTTCTTAGTCGAATGCGAAGTGGATCAGTTTTCGCTTTGGATTCAGGTTCTTCCGTTCCAATTTGTTCAATTTGTCGCGCGCCAAAGTAGCGTTCAACGGCGACATCCAACATTCGATTGATCATTGTTTCAAACGTATAGCCTGCTTTTTCTGCCGCATGGACATAAGAACCGGTTTTACCAAGGCTAGCCATGGAATTGAGTTCTAGAATATAGAAGTTCCCTTCCAAATCCATTCGAAAGTCGACCCGTCCAAAGTCATAAATTCCTAAAACCTGGAAAGTTTCTTTGGTTAGTTTTCTAAGAGTTTCGGCTTGTTTTTCGTCCAATAAAGCGGGACAAATTTTTTCTTTTGGCGTTTTAAGCTTATCCTCTAAACTCTGTATTGCGTTGGGATCCCCTTCTAAATCAATCTCGACAATAGGTAAAATTTCGGGGTCTCGATTTCCCAATAATCCGACTGCAAACTCTCTTCCGGGAATAAATTTCTCCACTAAAACAGGTTGTTTAAATTGTTCGACTAGGTTGGAAATAGCTGTTTTTAGTGAGTTCAAATCATGGATTACTTGAATTCCAAGAGAAACCGCTTCCATCTTTGGTTTTGTGATTACCGGAAACGGCAAATCGTCTGGAATCTGATCTGCGTTAAAAAACACCCAATAGGGAGCGGTAGGCAACCCGGCTGCATGGACCATCATTTTAGTAGTCACTTTATCCAGTGCGACCCCATGCCCCGCAGGGCTGGAGCCTACATAGGGGATGCCAACCATTTCTAAAAGGGACGGGATATGTGTGTAGCGACTAACTCCCTGTAGACCATAAGCCATATTGAATACCATGCCAGGTTGTTCCCCCTGTACAACGCGAGGCATAAAATTTTGGAGTTGTTCAATGACGTTGATATTTCCGTCAATCACTCTGACATTGTGGCCGCCTTTTTCTAGGGAAGCAGCCACTCGCTCAACCGTTTTGGGGTTATATGTTTCCTGGTTCTGCATCCCAAAGACGTTGATGACGCCTTCTTTGTCTTCCGATTTGTTGTAGATAACCGCTACTTTCATTTTTTTCCTTTGGCTTATTTGGGTGAAAAAATTAGTTTGACTTTAAGTCGCAACCAGCTATTTCATTTTTGGCGCCAAAGAAGAAAAAAAGAAAAACAACGGTTAAGTTGTTATTTTTAAAGGAAACTATATTGTTCGATTGAGGGAGGTGGCGAAAAAATTTTTAAAGTTTTAAAAATTTTTGGAAGACATTTGAAATATTAGAAACCTAATCGTAGAAAGAATTGGTTTTAAAACCTAATCAGGCTCTCTCCCTAAATTAGAAAGAGAAAAGAAGGAAGGAAGTCCGACATTTTTCTATAGATTTATTAAAAAAAATCCTTTAAAGGTTAAGAGATAATAGGTTTATCAGTCCTATTTCTTTGATAGACTCAACTCTTTTTTAAAGGCGAAATGGAGTTTTCTTTGGATAACCAAGAAAAAGAAAAAAAAACCTCTAACTCAGAATTTGATCGGTTTTATTTAAATGAAATTCCTCTAAAAACCTGCATCATTGACAAAAAAGGGGATATTGTTTTCGTCAATAATGAATGGGAAGATTTTAGTAAAAATCAAATTACAGACGGATTTTTGAAAATTTCAAAAGGCCAGAATTTTTTTAAAATATTCCGGAAAGCTGGGAAAAAGTACAAAAATATTTTGGAGGGAATACAGGCGGTTACAAATGGAGCTTTATTTAAACTAGCTCAAGAATATCCTTACAAAGTTTCAGATGAGGTTCATTGGTTTATTTTACAAGCAGTGCCTTTAGAAGATTCATTGGATCATTTTATTATCTTTAATATAGATATCACTCCCCAAAAACAAGCGGGCAACATCACGGGAATTTTAGGTCAAATTCTAGATAGTTCATTTAATGAAATTTATGTTTTTGATTCGAAAGGATCTAAGCTCTTACAAGTAAGCGTAGGAGCGCAAAAAAACTTGGGATATGACCAAACCGAGATAGATCAATTAATACCTTTGGAGATTTTTTCAGAATTTTCACTAAATTCATTTAAGAAAAAACTCAAGCCTCTTACGGAGGGGATAGAAGAGTCCAAAGTTTTTGAGACAAACTTTAAGCGAAAAGATGGAACTTCTTACCCGGTCGAAGTGCGGCTACAATTATCCAAATTAACCTCTCCCCCAGTTTTCATTGCCATTGCAAATGATATTACTGAAAAAAAGAAAAGCTTTGAGGAAATTCAAACTTTAAGGCGTCGTCTAGAAGCGGAAAATAAATTTTTAAAAGAAGAAGTAAGGGCTTTTTTAAGTAATGACCTCGTTGGAGAAAGTCCCGAAATAAATAAAGTTAAGGATCAAATAGATTTAGTTGCCGATACAGACGCTCCTGTTTTAATTCAAGGTGAAACAGGTACCGGAAAAGAATTAATCGCTAGAACAATTCATGAGAATAGTCGCAGAAAAAGCAAAGCTCTGGTGAAAGTTAATTGCCCCGCTATTCCACGAGAGCTGTTTGAAAGCGAATTTTTTGGTCATATTAAAGGGTCTTTTACCGGAGCCGTAACGGATCGGATAGGTCGCTTTCAACTTGCGCATAATGGAACCCTTTTCCTAGATGAGATCACCGAAATTCCTCTCGATCTACAAAGTAAACTCCTTAGAGTATTGCAGGAAGGGCAATTTGAAAGGGTCGGAGATAGCGAAACTAGAACGGTAGACGTTCGTGTTGTTGCCGCCACAAATAGAGATTTAAAAAAGGAAATCAAAGCTGGACGATTCCGCGAAGATTTGTATTATCGTTTGAATGTATTCCATATATTTGCGCCTCCCCTAAGGCATAGAAAAGACGATATTAAACCTTTAGTGCAATATTTTATTGAAAAAAGTTGTGATAAATACCGTGTTCCTAATATAGAACCTAGTCAAGAAGACTGGGTTAAACTTCTTGATTATCCATGGCCAGGAAACGTTAGGGAAATGCAAAATATGATAGAAAGGGCTTTAATATTGTGCCGAAAAAGCGCTCTCAACTTTTCTCAAGTTATAGACGAACTTCTATTTTTCTTAGATGAAGAATTTCCTCAAATACCAGAGAGAGAAAAAATTCCTATCGCAAAAGAAGAAGATCAAAAAGAATTGAGTCGCGGAAATATTTTGAAAGCTCTTGAAGCTACTAATTGGAAGATTTCAGGGCCACGCGGCGCAGCTCAGATGCTCGGTATAAAACAAAGCACGCTTTGGCATCGCGTTAAAAAACTAGGTTTAGAAAAACCTCGTTAAATAATTATCGCCTCCCCTTTTTATACATCCCACCATCTTTTTCATTAATTTTTATATTTTTTGAGCGATTTTCGTCTGTTTAACTCGAAAGGCTTTCGATCTGTTAGTGGTTAATCCAGATCAAAAGCTTATCAAATATGTGGTGGCGCGAAAAAAATTTTAAAAAATTCAAAATTTTTCCAAACCCTCAAAATCTTAACATATTGAATTTTAAAGACTTTTATGTGATTTACATTATTGCTTTTTTGGCGCCGGAAATGAATAAGAAATGAAGAGAACACTTTAATACAAAAAATCAAACAACAGTTTCTAAAAAACTATTTTGATTGTAGGAGGTCTTTTGGTTGGTATTACGAAATCAAAAAAAAAGTTTTTGCCAGTGAATTTAGCCAATGAAATTGAAATTTCAATTGAGCGGTTCAGAAAAGCCGATCCCAATTACAACGCCTTTTTTAGAATGGAAATGCTGCCGGTTATAGAAGGCAATGGAAAAATGTTGCGATCTTTATTCGATGAATTGATTTCAAACGCATTGAAATTTAAACGAGAAGGTATTCGGCCAGTCGTTGAAATTTTTGGTCAGAAAGAGAAAAACAAAATTTGGAGAATTTCTATTTTTGATAATGGCGTGGGATTCGATCAAAAAATATTGTCAAAATTTTTCAGGACAACGTCACAGGACGATAAATTGGGAGATGGCCAATTCAAAAAAAGAGGATTGAAATTATGCAAGGAGATCGTTGATTACCATAATGGAACCATCTACGGAAAAAGCATCTTGGGACAAGGGGCCAAATTTATAATTAGGCTTCCAGAAAAACAGAGCCCAGAGTAATAATCACCTGAAATTTAATAGAGAAAAACTGTGAAAACGAGAACAAAAAACTCAAAAACCCCTTATACACTTTTAAATCGATCTCTATCGGTTGGATTAGCCATCCTAATGGTTTTTTTCTTTTTTCCTCAGGAAAAAGTTTTTTCCCAAGATAAACCAATTGGGTTATCAAAAGAGAAAATTCAACAAAATACCAACGATATAAAACAGCTTTTCAATCAGGGTCGTGCGCTCCAAATCAATGGAAAACATTTTGAAGCAGAGAAAAAATTTAAGGAGATTTTGCAAGTTGAGCCTGAGCATTTCCAGTCTCACGTTCAATTAGGAATGCTTTATAAAAAACAAGAACGATATAGGGACGCCGTTGTTGAATTCAAAAAAGCTCTGACGATTCAACCCAATTCCTTAGCTCATAAAAATTTGGGAATAATTTATTCAAAGTTAGGAGAAAATAGAAAAGCAGTCAAAGAATTTGAAGCGGCTATTAAAATAAATCCAAATTTGGAAAATATCCATTATCTGCTTGGAAAAATCCTTTTCCATAATAAGTTAGAAAATCATCAAAGAGTTATTGAAGAATTTAAAAAAGCTTTAAAGGCAAATCCACAACGTTGGGAGGCTAGTTTTGCTTTAGGTTTAGTATACAAGTCTCAAAAACTGTATAGAGAAGCTATTCCTTTTTTTGAAGAAGTTGTTGCGTTGAAACCAGATTTTGCAGATGGTTTTTATCAATTGGGCCATATGTACATAGCAGTTAAAGAAGGGAAAGCAGCAATTACTCATTTATTAAAAGCTGAAGAGTTATATAAAAAAAAGGGAAACAAACAAAAAGTTAACCTTAGCAATAAATATTTGAAAAAATTATTTAAGAAATTCGATTTTAAACGCAGTGATTTTAATTAAGGCTTTTAGAGATTGTATATAGCATTTCTAAAAAATATTTGAATTTTATGAAATAGAGTTCTTAGAATCAGTTGATTATGATAATGCAGAACTGATCAAATAATATTCGTTGCTAAATTGAATAAATTCCAATCTAACAATAAAAAAAGAAATAGAAGATAAAGATGATTCCAAAAGAGAAATGTATTAAAGAGGGAATGGGTAAACGGTTGAAAGAATGGCCAACCTTAGGCATATAATCAACGCACAAAAAGTCTATTAGGAATAAAAATTTTAAGCCAGCTGATATCTATTCAGTAGGCCGACCTTGATAAAACCTTGATAGAAGTAAACCACCGTAATAGAATTAATAGACTCAATGGAAGAGATAGATAACTTCTAAATAGTTGAAAAAATTACAGATGAAAGAAACCGCCTATACATCAAGCAGTTATAAAATTAAGCCATTTTTGATTCGTAATCAGTAGGTCCTAATTTCAAACAACTCTTCCTCTATCCTGGTTTTTTGAAATTATTTTGAAGAAAAAACGGATTAAGAGTAACTCAGACCTCGTGTTTCCTTCCGCCAGCTCTCTAAAGCTAATTTCTCCAGCACCGGATAAAGAGTTTCGAACTCTCGATTTAGATTCAATCCAGGCGGAAAAACTTACCGAAATTGGCAATATATTTCAACAACACCTGAGGTATAATATTGCAAACTATTTGGAAGGGGAAATTATTAAATTAATAGAACCCGACGATTCCTTCCGAACCTTTTTTTAAAAATTGACACTCAATTTAACTTAAAAGACCTTGAAGTCACTGGCAATGCCGTCATATTCTTTAAAATGGATTTCTAGATAAATTTATCAAAGCTATAAAAAACGTCCTAAATGAATTTATGACAAAAAAGACTGAAAATAATCAAAATTTTTCTCTTTTAGACGCCATACCTGAAGGATTGTTCGTTTTAAATAAAGAACTTAAAGTTCTTTTCTGGAACAACATTCTTGAAGATTGGACAAATATTTCAAGAAAGGATATCGTTGACAGCGACATAAAAGATTTTTTTCCTCATTTGATTAAACCTCCTTACGTTGATTCTTTGCCACAAGTATTTGGTGGCGGAGATCCCATCCTTTTCTCTTCGGATTCACATAAAAGTTTCATTAAGTCCTACTTGCCAAATGGAAAACACCGGGTCTTACAAACTATCGTTACGGCTATTAGAGATACAGAGGACGCCTCTAAGTTTAACGCTTTATTTACGCTACAAGACGTTACCGATTCAACCGAAAGACTTCTAGAATATAAGATTCTTCATGAAAAAACAAAAAAAGCGGAAGAAGCGATAAAAACCTCCAAATTAGACGCAGAATCCGCCAACCGCGCCAAGAGCGAATTTTTAGCCAACATGAGTCATGAGATCCGTTCTCCAATGAACGCTATTTTAGGGTACGCTCAAATATTAAAAAGGAAAAAATTAGACGATGAAAACCAAAAATCTGTTAACAACATTCTTTCTAGTGGAGATCATCTTCTTACTCTGATTAACGACATTCTCGATATTTCAAAAATTGAAGCTGGGAGAATGGAAACAAATTATGAAGATTTTGACTTAGTCGAATTGATTCGATCTCTGGAAGTGATGTTTCAGCCAAAATGCGATTTCAAAAAACTTAAATTCACAGTCAATGGTCTAGGCGAAAATACTATTTTAGTCAATGGAGATAACACCAAAATCAAACAGGTTTTGATCAATCTTCTCTCCAATGCCGTTAAGTTTACCGACTCTGGCAAGATTCAACTCGACGTTCACTCTAACAACAGCGAATATCGATTCGAAGTTATCGACACTGGCTTGGGCATTCCTAAAAAAGCTCAAAAAAACATCTTTGACCCATTTAAGCAAGAGCGAGAAGGCGTTTTAAAAGGCGGTACTGGCCTAGGTTTGGCAATCGCCAAAAGACAAGTTGAGCTTATGGACGGAAAACTTGAGCTCATTTCAGCTGATGAAAAAGGAACCCAGTTTTCTCTGACCCTTCAGCTGCCTCCAGCCTTAGAATCTTGTGTTTCTCAATCAAAAAGCGAAAAGGAAGTAAAGCGGTTATCCGCTGGTTATCATGTAAAAGCATTGGTGGTCGACGATATAAAAATGAACCGGGAAGTTTTGGAAAATATTCTTCAAGAAGTTGGGATTGAGGTTATCACTGCGGAAAACGGTCAAGAAGCGGTAAACTTGGTTCGAGAGTTTTTACCCGACATTGTTTTTATGGATATACGAATGCCCGTTATGAACGGACTCGACGCCATGAAGATAATTAAGAGTGAATATTCAAGCCAACTGGTGAAAGTAGTGGCGATTACGGCTTCCGTTTTGGATAACCATCGAAAATTAGTGATTGAGCTAGGCGCCGACGATTTCATTTCAAAGCCTTTCAAACTTGAGGATATCTTCAGTTGTATTAAAAAATTGCTATTAGTCGAATATGACTATCAAGACAATATTGCTAGCGAGTCAAAAGAATCGGAACTTTCAAAAATAGATTCTTCGAATATTTCTTTCTCAAAAGCCCTTCATTCTGAATTAATTGAAGCCGCCAGACTTCACAGTTTAACTCAACTTGACAAACTACTTTTAGAATTAGAAAAAGAAAACAACGGGGAAGTTTATTCGACTCATATTAAAACCTATATGTCCAAATATGACATGCAAGGATTACTTGAATTCTTAGGAGAGACTACTTAAACGGATCGAAATTCCCGGTTTAAATAAAAAGACTTCTCCGTTTAGCGGATTAAAAACGATTGAGGTTCTAGGAGAAGAAACTAAATAATTCTTGTAATCTTAAGGCTTTTAAATCATTAAGCCGGTTCGGTTTTTATTCTAACGGTAGCTTTTTCCTAAATAAGCGCGCAATGCAGGCGGGAATGTTCTGCGAATTAAAGCTTGTTGAATTTCTATATCACCGTCTCCAATGTCTGCCAAATATTTTATTTCTTTAGCCTCTAACAGGGCGATAGGAATACCATCTCGATATAAAACGCGGTTTCCGGAAACTCTCGCCACCTTCTTTCCGGGTAGAATGATTCCAAGCATATTTAATGGGTCGGAAGCGGCTAAAACCAAAAGTTGAGATCGTTTTTTTTCTTTTGAAATTTGTCGTAGCCGATCGACTGTTTCCGGTAAAGCAAACTGTTCGCCAATGGCGCCGGCCACAAAACGCCCTCCTCTAATTTCTCCTTTTAATTCCATGCGGCGAAGCGCTTGGACAAGTATTCTCCAGGGAGGAGAAAAAACCTCTTTTTCAAGAACTTGCTTAAATAAAACACCCCAACGCTTCAAATAAACAAAAATCAATCGTTCCATTTGGTCGTTATCTAGTGGCATTATCTCTGTTTCGGTTGAGATTAGCGACCATCTCCCAGCTCGTTCCATTCCATAAACGCTTGTACGCGTTCGTCGCGATCGATTGCCATTCAATTTGTGAGAACTAGGCGTGAGCAAAGCTCGCAAACCTGTAAAATTATCGGAGGTCACCCGTCCGGCGGCTACGAGTTCGCCAATTCCCTCTTCAACTTGTGTTTTTAATAATCGAGTCCGTTTAACTATATCGTTAAAGAAACTCGCCCCCCGGCTATCAAGATCATTTCTAATCAAGTTAGCGTTGCTACTTAGAGACAATGGTTCCTTTTGATTTGCCATTAGCGCTCGCCATATATCCATATTATTTCTGGAAAGCAGATTGATAGGCGTACTTTTGATAGCTCCAGATCGCTTACTCTCGTTAATCGCCGTCTTTGTATGATAAAACCTCCCCCACACGAAACTGCCGCTCATGCACAACATATCTAACCAATTGGGGTCGTAGCGATCAATCCGAGCGGGTAAAATATCCGCTTCCCAAGCGGCAGCGGGAGTCGTTATCCCTTCAAGCCGTCCCAACGCTTTTTCCAATGAATCTAAACCGGTAGGTAATGGCTCCATGCTGACCTCGTGTCGATCAAACAAAAACCGCATATAATCTTGTAGCGAAACTGGTTGAACGCTTCGTCGGTGGATGTCGATAGTGTATCGATGAATACGTTGCAGTAATCTTCGCTCGCACCATTCCTCTTTTTCAGACCCTGGCGTGTAATGGCCTCGAAAGGCGAAACCTTCGGTTTCAAGGGCTAGCAAAGCCAATTCCATTTCTTTTTCTGGCAACCCAATATCTTGAGCCAATCTCTCAACGGTAACCGGTCCTAACCCTTCCAATCTACCGCGCACAATTTCACGGAGCGCAAATTCTTTTGACCAATTTTCTTTCTCCAACCAATCGGGTAATTCAAGATTATGGCCAATTTCAAATTCTTCGAAAACAGCTTTAAATTGAGTTAATCTTTCTGCCGCAATCCATAACGTACTCTGATTGACGATAAATTTAGTCGCTCTATTAAAGTCAATCAATATTTCAAAAAACGCTGCATAAGAATTTTCTCCATCTCCTCTATCTCCTTCTTCTTCCGTCATAAAACCAAGTAAAAGAAGAGCGTCATGAAGTTCGTCCACATTTCTAACATCGGGCCAAGCCTCTTCTTGCACTCTGCGAACCGCTTCGCCATCGAGCGAGCCAAACTCGGAAGCCTCTTTGGGGTCTAACCACCTTCGATTGCGGATGGCGTTTGTTCTCCTTTCTTCAAAAGGCGCATCGTCTAAAAATGCATAAGGGCGAGCGTTAATAATTTCTTGAGCGAATGGAGAAGGTTCCCGAAGATCTTTTGCAATCATTTCTAATTCTTTATTTTCAACTTTCGAAATAAGTTCTTCTAACTCTTCAATATCCATCGCCTCGGTGAGACAATCATGGACCGTTTGTTTAACGAGAGGATGATCTGGTATTTCGCGCGCTCCTTGAATATTTTCCAAACAAGCAATTTGATCTGGAAAAACTTGAGCCACCAAATCTTCCGCTTGCATCCTTTGTAATTGTGGCGGAACGCGCTTTCCGCTCCTATTGCGCTGAATGGCCAAAGCCCTGGTGGCATTCCAACGCCATCGAACTTCAAACATGGGAGCGTCCAATAAAGCTTGCGAAAGAACATCGCGCAATGTTTTTTCTTTTAAGAACCCGAAAACTTCGTCCAAAGCAAAGCTATGAACAGAACCCAAAGAAATCACAATACTGTCTTCATTTGCCGCCGCTTGTAATTCAAAATTAAACGCCCTGCATAGCCTCTTACGCAGAGCCAGGCCCCATCCCTTATTAACTCGACTTCCAAAAGGAGAGTGGACCACTATATGTGTGTCGCCAACTTCGTCAAAAAACCTCTCCAACACAATCCTTTCTCTTGTAGGCATACCGCCCAACGCATTTTGCCCCGCCAGTAAATATAGAACCAGTTGTTCGGCTCCAAAAGCGGTCAAACCAATTTCTTCAACAAGCCACTGAGCTGCCCGATTCTTTCTTGCGTCGCCATTATCAGTATCGTCGTCTAGAAAACGACTGATTTCAGAACGCAATCGCGAAACCGCTTCGGACAACTCTCTCGTTCGCCCTGGTCCCTCGCCAAACCAAAAGGGTATGGTCGGAGGCATTCCTTTTGCGTCGCGAACTCGAACATTAAGCCCTTCAATACGAATCATTTGCCAGCAATGACTGCCTAAAGCAAAAATATCTCCAGGAAGCGATTCAAGCGCAAAATCCTCATTTAACGAACCCACTACGATATTTTCTGGGTCGAGAACGACATTGTAGTCAAACATATCGGGAATAGCGCCACCATTAGTTAACGCCGTAAGTCGAGCGTTTTTCCTGGCCTTTACCCTGTTATTTATAGCGTCTAAATATAAAAATGCGCCTCTGCGCCCGCGACGTGTCGTAAACCCTTCGCTCAACATTTTAATAATGGAAAAGAATTCTCCTTCACTCAAATCTCTATAGGAAAAAGCGCTCGAAAAAACTTTATATAAAGCGTCGATATCCCATTCTCCTCCCGATACTTCGGCGATAATTTGTTGAGCCAATATATCGAGCGGTTTCTCTGGAGGTTTGATTTTGTCCAACTCTCCTCTCCGCACACAATCAAGCAATGCGGCGCATTCCACTAAGTCTTCCCGAGTCAAAGGGAATAAAATTCCTTTTGGGGTACCTCCAACCGAATGACCGCTGCGTCCTACTCTTTGTATAAACGCGGCAATGCTCTTTGGCGAAGCGAACTGCACAACCAAATCGACAGAACCAATATCGATTCCCAGTTCCATTGAAGCCGTAGCAACCAAAACTTTAAGTTTTCCAACTTTGAGCCTTTGCTCGGCCGAATGACGATGTTCTTTACTCATGCTTCCATGATGCGACGAAACGTGGTCTTCTCCAATCTGATCGGCAAGGGCTAAAGCGAGACGTTCCGCTAATCGCCTGGTATTTACAAAAATTAATGTGGTTTCGTGTTTTCCAATAAGTTCGACCAATCTTTTATAAAGCTCAGACCAGGCTTCATTACTCATTACGGCAGTCAGAGGGGATTGCGGCACTTCTAAACTCAATTCAAGTTTTCTTCGGAGACCGGTATCTATCAGTTTGCAATTGGGTTTTCCATCGCAAATATTTTTATTTCCTACTAGAAATTTCGCAACGGTCTCTATAGGTTTTTGCGTCGCTGAAAGACCTATCCGTTGTAAGGGATTCTCAAGCAAAGCTTCTAAACGTTCTATCGATAGCGCCAGGTGCGAACCTCTCTTGTCGCCTAACAATGCGTGTATCTCATCGACAATCAACGTTTGGACGCTTTTCAGCATGTTTCTACCGTTATCGCTGGTCAACAAAAGATAAAAAGATTCTGGCGTAGTCACAAGAATATGAGGAGGTTTTTTGATCATCTTTTGCCGTTCGCTTTGACTGGTATCTCCACTTCTAACGGCAACCGTGATATCGATTTTAGGAAGGTTTAATCGAGTCAGTTCTTCTTTAATTCCTGCGAGAGGAACTTCTAAGTTTCTGTGTATATCGTTGCTCAGGGCTTTAAGCGGAGAAATATAAAGTACATGGGTTTGATCTGTTAAAACATTGGCCAAGCCTCTAGCGATCAAATCGTCAATAGCCGCATAAAAAGCAGCCAGAGTTTTCCCGCTTCCCGTCGGAGCCGCGATCAATGTATGATCTCTATTCTTGATACATGGCCAGGCTTGGGATTGAGCCTCAGTAGGATTACCCAGTGTATTTTCAAACCACGTTCGTGTAGAAATGTGAAAATCGCTTAAAGGCATAGAATAAAATTATTGTTAGTTATTTTTTAAATTGTAGTTAAAAAAACTTAAAAAAAACGAGATCCCTCGACAAGTTCGGCATGAGGGGCCGTTGGTACTTTACTTAAAAAGCTAGTTTACAATTTTAAAAACGAATATATCTCCGTCTACCCATTGTTCTTTTTCCTTACGTAACTCCGCCGACTTCCTTAAAAGTAATTCAAACCCCAAACCGCTAGCCGCTTCTTCTATAAAAGATTTGTTATGAGCGTAACGCCCGGTCTGACGAATATGATAATCGCCTTTGTCGCAACTTTCTGTGGATAAAACAAATATAGCTTCATTAGCGGCAACTTTCTTTATTTTTTCAAAAAGTGGAATTGGGTCGCCAAGGTAAATCAAAACATCTGCGGCAATAAATAAATCAAACGCCTCCTTAGTTTCGGTCAAAAACATCAATATATCGCATTCATTCAGGACATCGTAAATTCCTTTTTCTTTTGATTTCTCTATCATATTTGGCGACAAATCGACTCCCGTTAAGCGCTCTACAATAGAAATAAACGCTTCTCCAGAAAGACCCGTACCACAACCTAAGTCTACTCCGTTTTTAAACTTACAATCGTTTGGTAAAATAGAATCGCAAGTATCGCGCATTAGTCTAGGCGCTTTATACTGAAGGTTTTCGACAAGATGCCGTTCAAATCGTCTTGAAAACTCGTCAAAGAAATTGCGTACATAATCAGAAGGGGCTGTAGACGGCGTCTTTCCAGTAAGAGCGGAAGTTAAAAATTCAATTTTTGAAGCTTCAACCTTCAATCCATTTTTATCAAAATTTTCTAAAACAACTCCACCTTCAGACACATTATTTCCCTCGCCAATCAAAAATGCCTGGGATGATAACGTTACCGCCTTTTCTAAATCTCCTTGAGATTTAACTAAATCTGCAAAATAATATTGCGCCTCTCCATAATTGGGATCTAATTCGACAGCCCTTTGGTATTCAACAAGCGCTTCGTCAACTCTCTCCCATTGTTGAAAAATTCCCGCCATTTTATAATGAGCCTTGGAAAAATTTGGGTTAATTTCGATAACTTGACGATAGCAATCGCTCGCCAAATCCAAATTCTCCAAACTCTCAAAAACCAAACCTAAATTAAAATGAGCTTCAAAAAAATGTGGACTAATTTTGATCGCGCAACGATAGAATTTAATCGCTTCGTCTATTTGCCCAAGTTCCGAAAGAACATTTGCTAAATTATAAGGGGCTTGATCAAGGTTTGCGTTTGCTACCATTGCTTTTCGAAAACAAACGGACGCTTCTTCCATACGTCCCATTTCCTGTAATACATTTCCTAAATCGTTTTGGATCCGAGCGTTTTGCGGAGACGCTATTAAGATTTGATTGTAAACATATTCAGCTTCTTCTAGCTGACCCTCTTTGTGAAAATGGAAAGCTAAATAGTTTGGATCTTGACCTGATTCAATCGAATGACGGTAAGCTTTAGCCGCTAACCGACCTTCTCGTTTGGTTTGGTCTTTTCGGTTTTTCTTTTTATCAGGTTGGGACGATTTAAGAGCGAGAGCATTTTGAAAAAAGTTAAAGGCTTCTTCGTCTTTTTTTTGCGCCTTTAGCGCTAACCCTAAATTGTAAAAAAAATAGGCGTTCTGAGGATCGTTTTGTATCGCTTTAAAAATTTTTAACGCGGCTTCTTCAAAGTCTTCTAAACGATAATCAATTACTCCCGATAGGTGGAGGGTGTTATAACAATCGGGACGATTGGTAAGAATTTGTTCGCAAATTTCACTGGCATGACTTAAATCGCCTTTTCTAAAACTATCAAAGGCCTTTAGAAACCTTTCATCTAGTTCGAAATCGACGTCATTCATTTGAACTTTCTTTCGTTTTATTCTTTTTTGGAATTTCCGGAAAACTTTTCAATGTTTTCCTGTAAAGGAGCCGACCGGTTTGGAGTCGGGTCTATTAAAGGCCAAATAAGAATAAATAAAATAAAACTTATAACAATAATACCAATTACAAAACCGATCCAATCAAAAAACGAAAATTTTTCCTTGCTCATTATCCTCTACTACATTTTATTTAGTATTAATGTAATGATTCCATGGTTCTTTCATGGGCAACCAACGAGGAACATTTCTTTGATATTCTAAATAAGAATCGCCGAACCTAGCTGTCAACTCGGGTTCTTCAATTAAAGGCACATAAATCAAATTTGCCGTCACAAAAAACAGTCCCCAACCCAACAGCAGATACGATTTAAAAAAAATCGCTTCCCCAAATAAAACAAAAAAGACCCCAATCATCATTGGGTTCCTTACAAATCTATAACATCCTTTACCGACAAAGTTTTTTGGCGGATCGTACGGAGCAGGAGTTCCATTTCCATAGCCAGAAAACAATGCCACTGTTTGGTAAATAATAACAATCCCAAAAATTATTAATATCCCCCCAAACACGAGCGAAAACCATGAAAAATAAAAAACATCTTTTTCCAACCAAACCAATACGAAAGGAACGGTTCCCATCACGTTGAATGGAAAAATAAAAAAAGCAATTATTAGGCTTTTAGTAATATTCATGAAAACCCGATACAAAAAAACTTTACGGCATTAACAACTTCTATCAGGTATTAGAGTCTTCATTTTTCTTGTCTCGCGTTTCTTCAAAGGCATGTTTCTGCTTAAATCGTTTTAATAGTAATTTCGCAGAATCGCTCTTTCTATCAAAAGGCAATGCATGCCGTTGCCCTTTCCGGTCAACCAGCTTTGTTTTTTCTTCCTTTGGATGTTTATTTTCTTCCATTCAACTTATCTCAAATTAAATTTAAAAACTTATTTTATCATTTTTCAAGAACTCTATTAACAGGAAAGACACAGGAAGATTAAATACTAACGGATAGGATTTCTTTTTTAAAAAAATTAAAGAAGGAGAGGAAGTAATTCAATTTTTGATTCAGAAAAATTCCCTTTTCAAAAAACTATATAGATATTTTTTTATAATTCATTCTATTATACCTTTGGATTAGCTTTCCGAATTTGATTTAAAAATTCAGCCATGCCATCTACATCGTAAGCGGTTAATAAATCTCTAAATATTGAAGCTGCTTTGAAACACTCCTCGTCAATATTTTCTATTTCGCTCAACAATTCTTCAATTTGAGTAACGCTGCACAAATCAACTGCATTTTTTAGGGAATCAAAAGTTTTTTGAGGAATATAAACTTTTGAGATATCCAGTGAAAGAATTTCTTTTTCTTTAGCCACTTCATTTTCATTAAAGGAAAATTCGACTGGCAATATTTTGGCTATGGAATTAACCAAACTTTCTACCCTAAAAGGTTTTGTCAAAAATTCGTCGCACCCCGCTTCCATTGCCAATTTACGTTTTTCTTCTAAGCCCAAGGCCGTGACCGCTATTATTTTTAATTGATCGGATAAAATATTTTTTCTAATTTGCTTGGTAGCTTCTATTCCGTCCATTTCTGGCATGAGAATATCCATAAATACAACGTCAAATTTTATTTTTTCGATCAACTTTAAAGCTTCTTTAGCGCTAGCGGAAACATGAACGTCAATTCCGAGATCTTTTAAGACTTCGGATAAAATATCACGATTGGTTTCAATATCGTCAACAACCAAAGCGCATAGACTTTGTCCTTTGACAAGACGTAAAATTTCAGAAGTCCGTTTTTTTCGAGAACTTGGAATAGTTTTTAATTGACTCGGCAGAAGCTGCAGGGAAAAGAAAAACCGAGTTCCCAGTCCAAATTTTGACTCTAATTCTAACTTTCCGCCCAAAAGTTTAATCTGATTATCAACAATCGCCAGACCCAAACCTGTTCCGCCTTTTTTGAGTCCTTCTTCGTGCTGGCGAAAGGGTTCAAATAAAGTTTTTTGAGCCTCTTCGGTAATTCCCTGGCCGGTATCGGCAATTTCAAATCGATATATATTTTTTTCTTTTTTATCAATTAACAAAGACACTTGACCAGAGTCGGTAAACTTAACCGAATTACCTAACAAGTTAATCAAAACCTGCTTCAATTTAGTTTCATCCCCTTTTACAAGAACCGGATCGTTCCCTAAACTTTTCAAATTCCAGCCTAAGTTTTTTTGTCGGCATTGATTTTCGAAATAATCATTAATCTCACTTAACAATTCTGTCAAATCGAAATCGGTCGAATAGATTTCCATTCTTCCGGCCTCGATTTTGGAAATATCAAGAACATCATTTATTAGCTGTAATAAATGATCTCCCGATCGCAAAATAGTCTTAACGTTTTTGATTTGATCTGGGTTCAAGTTCTTTTGTCGTTGGAGAATTTGGGCGTATCCTAAAATAGCGTTAAGCGGCGTTCGAATTTCGTGACTCATATTAGCCAAAAATGCGCTTTTGGTTTTATTGGCAACTTCCGCTTCATTTTTTGCTTGTTGCAGCTCTACTTCCGCAATCTTACGATCGTTAATATCTTGCAACGACCCAGCCATTCTTGTGGGTTTGCCGTCTTCATCGCGAACCGTATCGCCCTTAGCGTGAAACCATCGGTATTCTCCCGATTTAGTTTTCAAGCGATACTCTAAATCAAATAGGGAATATTTCTCAAAATGCGCCTGAACCGCTTCAATTGTCCGTGACAAATCGGAAGGATGTAAAAGTTGCTTAAATTGTGGATAACTCGCCTTAATTTCTTCAAATTCATATCCCAATAATTTATAAAATTGCGGCGACCACCATTGCTCCTCATTGTTTAAATCCGGCCAATCCCAAATACCCTCATTCGATCCGCTAATCGCTAAGTCGAGTCTTTGCTGTATTTCAATAAGTTTTTTATTAGTATCTTCTATCGCTTGAGTTTTTTCTTCGACAAGTCTTTCCAAGTGGTCTTGGTAGTTTTTAAGCTCTTCTCGCGCATGCCCATGTTCTTCAACTTCGCGTCCCAACTTCAAATTTGTCGTCTCCAAATCTTTTGCTTGTCGCCTCGCCTTTTGTCCAAAATGAGCGGTCAACCCTAAAAGACAAGCCGTTAAAATTCCTGTTATTAAAACGACAAAAGGTAACGGAGATTTTTTTTGTAGCAATAGTTCTTCTTGTGGCCAAAGTTTTAACCCCCAATGCAATCCCAGTAAAACGACTTCATCTTGGAATTCCCAATCAACTAAAATATCCTTCGATTTGTTTTGGCGGTAAATTTCTCGGTCGCCAGAAAATACTGCTATAGAAAACTCATTCGAATTGATACCAAAGACAACAGAATCCCAAAACTTTTTGGCATTTCCAACTAATAGGAAAAAACCGTCAAATTTTTCATTGAGATAAACAGGAACAAAAAGTATAAAATTAGGACTTTCAAACTCTGGGAGGGCCCCTATGACTTGCGTTAGTTTTCGATCGGTTGACTTCTCTAAAAGGGGTTTTATTTGCGGTAAAATCTTTTCAAGCGTTGCTGAATTTCCACTCGCGTTCAATACCCATTTGGGTTCAATAGAAGAGTCTAACCAAACGCCAAACTCAAAACCTCTTTGGTCCGAAAAAAAATTCCCTAATTCTTGCTCCCACTCTTGCTTTGGGACACGACCTCGACTTTGCCAACGACCGGAAAATCTCTCTAAAAAAGTCAGACTGTTGACAAGAGCTGTTTGCGCTTCGGTTCTAATTTTTCCTATTTCGCCCTGAAATAGTTGTCGAAGCTGCTGATTTTGTTGAAGCTTAATAAAATGCGACAGATAAATAGACGCTAAAATCAAACTGACAGTAAGGCCGGCTGGAATATTTCGCGAATTAAAAAATTTCATTTAATTTGTTTTGTAAGTCTGAAAATCTTCGACCCAAGATTAAAACCCAATTTATATAACTTTGTCCGATTAACGTTTAAACGCAATTTCCCACCTTCAAAAAACAAAAAGATCATACCTCCTTTTTTAAAGAAAATTGGATTATCGCTAACCGTTAAAATATTATTCTCTCTACCGCTTCCTAAAAACTTCAAAGCCAATCGATCCAAAGTTCCAAAATATAAGATATGGCAATTTCCTAGCTCAATAAACTGAGAAACATACCGTACCGTAAACGGACGATCTGTTTCCAAGGTTTGAATTAATTCTAATTCTTTTTTAAAAGATGTAAGCCCATATACGCATAAATTTGACGATTGTTCCAAAATCGGACCCGAAGAGGTTGGCCAGGTGACATAATTAAAAATTTGGTACAAAAACACCGCTTTGGTTTTTCGCTTGATACTTTCCGAGTCTGCAAAAGCCAGGCTAGGCAAAGAACTTACTACAGCGACCCAAAAGACCAAAGCCCACAATAAAGCCGGAAAAGTTTGATTTTTGTTTTTGTTCAAAACTAATTCCTAAAATTTAATTGTCGCTCCGCCAAATATTCCAATCCCGCGGCGTAACGGAAAAGTATTAACTCTTCGAAAGAAACTGTCTGGGAAAAAAACATCTTCATCCAAAACATTGTCGACAAACAAATTAAGCGCAACATTTGGGATTTCAGCGCGAGGTAAGAACTTGGCAAGCTCCAGTTCCCCTTTTAACGTCAACCAATTGTAAGCGTCGGCATTTGGGTTTGCGGTTGGGGCGGAAGTGATTTTAGCCGCATCTCCAAAATAACTATTGAACACTCCAAAGGAATATCCCATAGGAGACTCATAAGAAAGACCCGCTTTTGCCATGCCATTGGGAACGAACCCAATATCCTGGTTTCCGCTTTGATCTTCATTAGTCTGGTAACTTAAAGAACCTATTAATGACCAACCCGGAACAGGGTGCACTTTCCACTCCCATTCCACTCCGTCAAACTCCATCATGTCGGCATTTACAAAAGTTCCAGAGTCAGCCAGGATAGTTCCATCTAATCCAGAAGTGTAATAAGTTAAAGCTGTATAAACTTTTGGCGCGTTATAAAATATTTGCGCGTTGAATGTCTTTATTTCTTCCGGTTGTATATTTGGGTTTCCTTGCAAAAAAGGACGGTTTATAGATTGTTCACCGGAAAACGGCGAGCGAAATGCCTCCCCATAAAGCAACTTTATTCCAACTTGATCGTTTAATTGAACAATAGTTCCAAAGCGAGGGGTTACATTAAAATCGATACCTTCAGGTTTACTGACATTAAAACCGGCGATTAATTTCAAAAATTTCCAAGGTTGGTAATCCGCTTGCGTGTAATAATTAAATCGATCATTGGTATAAGAAATGGTTCCATTTTGTAAAGTTCCATCCAGCCTTTGATAAATAAATCCAGAGATAAAATTGAAACGATCAAAAAGCTCGCCGCCAATTGAAACTTCATACAGCAAATCGTTAAAATCAAAATCGCTGCCCAGGTTATTGGTTAAATTTAAACCGTTATACGTTATGTTCGCAACCGCCTTCAATTTGCTTTCAAATGAATATTCGTATTGAAGATCCCAAAAGTTTCTAAGCAACTTTTCTCTATCTCCAGCGGGCTGAAAATTGTTTAGGCTAAAAGTGGTGTCCTTCTTAAATCCCGTAAACCCAGTAAGAGAAAAGTTTTTATATTGAGCGACTCCAGTAACGCCATAATTTTTTTCGCTAAAATCATCCGTTATCGTGTTTCCATTCGGATCGTTGATCAAAAAATTCCAACCGTCGCTGTCTAAATATTTTCCTGAAACTAAAAATTTTAAATCTCCGATTTGCTTTCCTACCAATCCAGAAGCTTGACTTGTGTTATCAACTCCATATCCTCCAGAAATTTGATTGGCATGAAATTCTTCCGGATTCTTAGTAATTATATTGATAGCTCCCGCTAATGCATTGGTTCCATATAATACGGAACCAGGCCCTCTAACCATTTCAATTCTCTCGATGATTTCTAAAGGAATTGAACGGTAAAAAGCCATATTATGACCTCCCGAGAAGGAATCTCGCATGGGCCGACCATTCAAAAGAATTAAGGACTTATTATCTGAAATATTTATTTGCTGACCACGAATAGCCGTACTGTTATCTCGCAAAATTGTTGATGCGTATCGATACGTATTTGGTAGACGCGACAAAACATCGCCCAAATTATTACCTCCAAATTTCTCAATCTCCTCAGAGGTGATAACAGTTATAACTCCCGGAGCTTCGGAAATAGATTCTTTTCTCTTTGAAGCAACGGATACAGAAAGTTCCTCGATATCCAATTTCAACATTTCTTGAATGGAAGGATCTGGCGAACCGGAAGGTTGAGCTACTGCATCCAGAGTTAACAAAAGCGCAAGAACTGATATCAATAAAAACTTAAAATATAAAAAAAAACGTTTCATGAAAAGCTTTGGGACAACCTTGGCGAATACAGTTATGTTACAAAAATTATTTTTTTGAAAAAAATTGTGAAGGGATATTTTACCTTAATGGCGAGGAAAAACTTTGAATTATTTAACCAAAATAGAAAGTTTTATAGCAAATTTTCACAATACACATATTTACATTTACATCTTTAAAATGACAAAAATATTTATCCTGAAATCAGCTCATAAAGTTTGTCTTGAAAAAATTCGTTCCCTATAGATGGATTAAAATCGAAAGAGTATCTTTTTTTACTGCATCTTAAATATTATCGACACCTTATATTATTTTTCCTAAATGCGGTCCCCATTCGGAAGCTAATTTTTTGCCCAGCTTGATGAGTTGAGCGGCTTCTCTTGAAGATAGATTTTTGAAGCTTTTGGCCCATTGTAAATTCTGGTGTAATTCGGTCTGAGTGGCCATTCCAATAACGGCAGAGGATACCCCTGGTAAACTTTGCGCATATCTAAACGCTTCTTTTAAATACTTCGGCGGCAAAAGCCGATGGCTTAAATTAGTTTGTCGGCCCTGCAATTGCCCTCCAAACACTTTCATCGCAATCAATCCAACATTTGCTCTTCTAGCTATATTCCAGACATCATTTTCAAAGTTATAGGTATGTCGGTCCACAAAGTTGACGGCATTTAACAAAACGTCGACGTTGAATCTTTTTAGAGCCTCAGCAAAGCGAACTGGACGGTTGTGTCCGGATAACCCCACAAACCTTGTCAATCCATCGGCTTTAGCTTTCATTAAAGCCGAGTAACAACCGCGTCGTCCAAACACCACTTTCGGATTCATTTTGTCTGCGCCAACGCTATGAACAAAGACTAAGTCTGCATAATCTGTTTGCAACTCGCGAAGATTACTCTTTAAAAGTTTTAAAGCGGCTTCTCCATCTGGCTCAAAGCATTTTGTAGCAAGAAAAACTTCTTTGCGTCTTGTCTTTAATAAATGTCCCAATTGTTTTTGAGCTTTTCCATAACCGGCCAACTCGGGAGCGGTGTCAAAATAATTCACTCCTGAATTGAGAGCTTCTTCGTATAAAAACAGCGCTTCTTTAACGTTCAATCGCGTTCCAGCCGGAGCCGTCCCAAATCCTAAAATAGAAATACGTTGGCCTGTTTTACCAAGAACTCGCATTGGTATTTTATTCATAATTTCCGTTCCTAATCTTCATGCGTTCTTATAGTTACTTGAAAGTAACTAATTGTTTTTTAATATTCAACAGTTATAATTTTTTAATAAATAAACGTGAACTTAAATATTCAAACCAAAGGAAAAATAATGGAATATTCCAATGTGGTTCAACAACGCCGTAGCGTCAAATCTTACGACCCTGAAAAAACAATTAGCGATAGCGAACTAGAAGAACTCTTTCAAGAAGTAGTTTTAACTCCAAGTTCTTTCAATCTGCAACACTGGACATTTGTTGCGGTGAAAACGCCTGAAATTAAAAACAAGTTAAGAGAAGCTGCCTGGGGACAGCAACAAGTTGAGGATTGTTCGGTGGCCTTTTTAGTTTGCGGTAAGCTTGACGCTTATAAAGACGCGGCAGAAATATATAAAAACACGCCTCAACAAGTTCAAGACAATGTGGTACCTATGATAAATAATTTTTACGAAGGTAAGGAACAACTGCAACGCGACGAAGCTATTCGTAGCGCGTCTCTAGCGGCAATGTCATTAATGTATGCGGCAAAAAATCGCGGGTGGGTTACCGGCCCTATGATTGGATTTGATCCGGACGCGGCGTCCAAACTTTTAAAGCTTCCAGAAAACTACGTCCCTGTGATGCTAATAGTCATGGGCTACCAAAAAGACGAACCAAGACCGCGCGATAGCCGACGACCTATTTCAGAAGTGGTAAAACTTGACTCTATGGAGGGCCCTGGACTGAAAGGGTAGATTAAAAAAAAATGGGATCAATAATCCATGCTTTAGCCAAAACTTAATTTAAATTGTTTATGCAATTCCTTTTTATAAACCATTTCCATGGATTGTGTTCCATTTAGGTTTCCTTCGCCTTCTGGAAACGACTCTGCAACGAGTTTAAATAATTCTTCAGACAGTTCTAACCCAGGCAAACGTTCATCTCCTGAAAGTTCTTCATTTATTAAACGTAGGTCCTTTAAAATATCCTTAACCCTAAACCCCGCCGAATAATCGGAATCGATTATTTTAGGTCCCAAATTCGATAGGGCCCAAGACCCTGCGGCTCCAGTACTGCAAATTTTTACCACCAAGTTGGGATCAATTTCCAAAACCTTGGATAACCTAATCGCTTCCGATAAAGCAACCATATGAATAGCTCCAAGGTTTTGGTTGATCAATTTAACGCCTTGACCGCTTCCAACAGGTCCACAATGATGGATATTTTTTCCCATGGTTTTTAAAACTGGCAATGCTTCTTCAAAATCTTTTGCGTCGCCTCCAACCATTATTGTTAAAGTTCCATTTTGCGCTCCAATATCGCCTCCAGATACAGGAGCATCCAAAAACCTCAATCCACAATCCTTCAATCGATCCCCAATGGATCGCGCCGCTTTTATCCCTATGGTACTGAAATCAATAACAAGGGCTCCTGCTTTGGCATGCTTAGAAACGCCATCTTTTCCCAATAGAACTTCTTCAACATCTGGGACATCCGAAACACAAGTCAAAATAATGTCGGCGTCTTTAACGGCTAAAGCAATAGACTCAGATAAAACACAACCGGTTTCGAGCGCTTGTTGAACGCCCTCGCGATCCGAGGTTCGATTCCAAACCACAGTAGAAAACCCTGAACGCTCTATGTTTGAAGCCATTGGGCTACCCATAACCCCCATACCTAAAAAAGCATATTTAGCCATAACGACACCTTATTCAAAACTCAAAATTAAAATTAACTGGCTCTTAAGATAATGACGAAAAAAAAACAAAACTTATTTAAGGAACTTCTTCCACCCAAATCATATTGGTTCCCTTAGCAACGCCTGGAGGATTCCCTGTGGTAATAACTACCCTTTGACCTGAAAACAAAATTTTTCTTTTTTTCAAAGTTCTAAAAACATCCTTTAAATTATCCAAAAACTGGTGTTCGTCGGTGACTAAATTAGGAATTACGCCTCTCAACAAGCTCATTTTTCGGGCTCTATTCAGACTAGAAGTGTAGGCGATTACAGGAACCATTGGATGAGGCCCTATAACATTACTGGCTGTTGAACCTGTATTGGTAAAAATTAGTAATGCCTGCGCTTTTAGCAACTCAACGAGGTTATTAGCGGTATATGATATCCCATCGCTAATAGAAGGCGGGTCGTCGTGGATAAAATGACTCCAAGGTAGAATACCTTGATGATCCCGCTGGTAATTTTCTTGCGTCCTTGCAGTTTTGTCCATCACCTCAACCGCCCCTCTTGGATATTTACCGACAGCGGTTTCTCCCGAAAGCATAATGCCGTCGGCGCATCCCATGACTGCTTGGGCTATATCCGAAACTTCGGCGCGTGTTGGACGATGATTATTTATCATAGTCTCCAACATTTGAGTAGCTACAATAACCGGTTTTTCATATCGAGCTCCCAAACGCAAAATATCTTGTTGAACTAAAGGCACGTCAGTTAATGGGATCTCAATTCCTAAATCGCCACGCGCCACCATGATTGCGTCGGTGGCTTGAATAATTTCCTCTAAATTCTCCAGGGCTTTTTTCCGTTCAATCTTTGCGACAATTTCTGCTTCGCTCTTTGCCTTAATAATAAGCTTTCGAAGTTGATGAATATCGGCGGCGGAACTAACAAAAGATAATGCAACGTAATCGACCCCAGCTTGTAACCCAAATATTAAATCCTTTTTGTCTTTAGGCGTTAAAGCGCCCGTTCGAATCACGGCATCGGGCATATTCAACCCTTTATGGTCGGACAACTTCCCGCCGATTTCTACTTCAACTTCAACTTGTTTTCCATTGATTTTTTTGACTACAACACAGATATTGCCGTCGTCTAAAAAAACTTTACTCTCTTTTCGAACATCCTCATGAAACTTCTGATACTGCACGGGCGCCAACCCCTTGCGGCCCACAACTTTTTCTGTTGTAAAAACTAAACGCTCGCCTTTTTTTAAATCGATATAACCGTTTTCAAACTTACCCACCCGCATTTTAGGTCCCTGCAAATCGAACAAAATACCGACAAATGTATTTAATTCTTTTTCTGTTTCGCGGATCCAGTCAATCCAATTTTGTAACGCGACATGATCGCCATGGGAAAGATTTAGGCGAAACACATTCACTCCCGATTGAACCAACCCCCTGATACTTTTTTTATTTGCGGTTCCTGGACCTAATGTCGCTATAATTTTTGTAAGTCGAGGCATCATGAGATTTAAAACCTGTTTAAAAGTTAGAGCAAATAAACCTTATTAAATAATTATTATTTTGATCTTCTTTTATTATCTTAGAAAACAAACCGCATGAGAAAAAAATCACATTAAAAGTTTGGAAATTTTATTTCTTGTATAATTACTGGAAAATCCTTTGGATTTATAAACCCTTCTAAAATAATTATTTTTTTTTTATCGTCAGCTTTCACTACAACCTGCTTTCCTCTTTCAAAATCGGGAAATTTGGAAACCAACGCAACATTTTTAGGTATGAAGGGAATTCCCATTCTCCTCATTGCATTTAGCTCATCTCGATCAAACTCCAATAATGAATCTTCGTATGGGGGCCACTCTGCTGTTCCTAAAGTAGAAAACATCCAATCAACAAACTGCGACGGATTCTTTTCTTTTATCGCCATAAAAGAGGAACGTTTGAGTTGACGTTCTGAAGATAAATAACGTACAACCCGAAACCCATTTCTCAATTGTGGATTTTCAGAGTCTTCCCAGTCAACGAAAAATAATATCAATGGAAATAGAAAACCAACGCCAATCCAAAGGCTTGCTTTTCGCATACTAAAAAATAAATATTTTGCATTAATGTTTTAGGAGTTACCAATATTTATTATACTACTCTGAATTGGTGAAAATAGTTTGTAATTGTTGAAAAGTTAAATCATGAAAAATATGACTTCCCTCTAAAATCAAGCTTTAAATCAATAGTGCAGACATTTCCCGAACCTCTTTTAAAAATCTAACCCTATAGTTTCCTTATTATAAAACCTTGACAAAAATCGTTTTCGCCCTTATTATAGATAAAAATATCTTTATATCTTTAAATTATGATTTTCATTAAAAGAGGAGCGCTGATTCTTCAATAAATTTTTAATGACAAACTCATTTAAGGGTTCAGACTCCAAAGGATATTTGGTTTAAGACGTTGCGAGACATTACTCAAGTTCGCAGAGAATGAAAGACAAATAAAAACTTTCCAACACCATTCGGAGGGTATAAAAATGAATGATATAAGAACTAATGAATATAGCGAAACCCAAATTGATGAAACGTGTCAGCCAAATAATGCCGATGAAGTAAATAAAACTAAACAGGTCAATATCGACTTTAGGGAACTTGTCGTATCGCTGATTATTGAAGTGGAAGTTTTGAAAGAATGCCTCGTAAAAAACAGAATGATTACATCCGAGGATTTTATTAAAAATGTTGGCTTGATGAGGGAGAAGAAAGAGATTACATTTGTTTCTAAAACAAGTTGATATCTAAATTATAAGTAAAAATGGTTCATTAAAAATAATTAAAGGCTTAGAGAAAAACCTCTAAGCCTTTTTTTATGAAGTTTAAGGTTTTAATAATAAAATACCTCGGATTCCTTTGAATCTTTGTCCCCCTTTTGCTAGTCTTCGGGCTTATATTTATACCCCTTTCAGATACATTAAATTATTATCGTTCATAGAAAGAGAAAATACTCGCATTTTACTTTTTCCTAAATTTCAATTAATGAGTTTATGGAACTCATGCTAGAAAATGTCAATTCCCATATCAAATAACAATAATAGACGGAATAATTATTTTGAGATCGCAGGATTGATCTCTTTTATATTAGTGTCGGCTTTTGTTGTTTTACACTTCGAATATAAAAGCGGTAATTTTTTATTCAAATTTTTTAAGTCTAAAGTTTATTACGCTAACTTTAATAAAATAATTTTCCCTATATATTTCTGGTTGCTGGCGTTTGCATTCATACTTTTTAAAAGAGTTCTGGACAATAACTTTCTTTCGCCAAAGAAAATCATTCAATTCTTTAGCTGGGCTTTTTTATACCATTTATTTCTTATTGTATTGACCCACTCGACCGAATTAACTCCTGGTTTCCCCTTAAAACCCATTCATTTGCCAGCATTACCTTATTCGGTATTTTATGCAAAAGGATTTGTCCATGCTTTCTTTTTCGGATATTACCTATATGCAATTTATATAATCAAAAATAAAACTTTTTCATACGAGTGGTTGATTCCTTTAACAATCTTAATTCCTTTTTTGTTTGGATATTCACCCTGGCTACATTTGACATATGCAGGCATCGCATCTGTTTTTTTATTCATTAGTAATAAATTAAAATTTATTACTTCTCCTAATAAAAATTATACCTTTCACGTTTTAATAGGTTTGTTTCTGTTAAGTCTAGGGTTTAGATTATGGTATGCCAGTTATCTTTCTTCGATTGATGGTGTGGGATTGAGCGCTGACGGACCTTCTTATTACCAATCGGCAAAAAAATTTGCCGCTGGTGAATTTTCCAAAGTAGATTATTTGCACGCTCCTTTTTATTCACTATACTTGTCTGTTTTTGTCAAGATTTTTGGGAATGCTGCAAGCTCAATTTTTTTCCCGCAAGCGGTAATAGGCGCTTTTTTACCTATTCTTGTAGTAAGAATTGTCAAAAAATTGGGCGACGAAAATGCTGCCATCATTGCCGGGATTCTAGTGTCAGTATTTCCGCTTTGCATTCATTTTTCGGTTGTTATTAATCGAGCGTCTTTACAAATAATAATTTTGGCGCTTTTGGTGAATTTTTGCCTATTTTTAAAAGATAAAAATGAAGCAAAATGGTGTTTCGTTTTTGGGTCTCTTTTAGGCGCGGAATTCTACTTAGCGCAAGAGACCTTACCCATTTTAATATTTCTGTTTTTTTATGGTTTTTGGAAAATATCAAACCAAAATAAATTATTTATTGAGTTGGACAAAAAAATAGTTTGGGGAACTTTGGGGATAATAACTATTTGGACCCCGTTAAATGGAATCTTTTATAGTCACTCCCAACGGTTAATGCTCTTAGGTAGAGACGCCTCTTTGTCCAAACCTCATGAAGTTCTATATAACAGCTGGATATTTGGAAGGAGTGAATACTCTATGGAACTGAACCAAATGGGATTTAACCCATTACAGTTCCCTATTTCTAGCTTACAACAATTAATTTCTGATCCTCTAAAAATAATTCCCCTATATTGGGGGAGAATTTTAGATGAACTTTCCAGCTTCTTATTTGCACCGGGCTCCATTCACATCGCCCCTTTAAATCTAGAATATGATTCGTTTTATGGAGCAAACCTTCAGTTTTATCTTTATTTTTTTATTATTATTGGATTAATTCAACTAATTAGAACTCATGAAATTGGATTGCAAAAAAAAAGTTT
This sequence comes from uncultured Nitrospinota bacterium, assembly GCA_964570665.1. Taxonomy (GTDB): domain Bacteria; phylum Nitrospinota; class Nitrospinia; order Nitrospinales; family JAJDAT01; genus JAJDAT01. The sequence continues at coordinate 582,186 of CAZMZH010000001.1, forward strand.
GATTATAATTCCTATTTTTTTGCAAATGCTGGTTGTTTCTTCCTTTTTATTTGGAGCATTTCGTTATCGCGCTCCCTTCGCCCCTTTTTATTTAATAATTGCCAGTTTTGGGATTCGATGGGTAATCGATAAAAACTTAACTGAATTTAAAACCGGGAAAACCTTTTTTAATTCAAGTAAATTAAGCGTGATTTTAGGAATCTACGCATTGGGAGTATTCACCTTATTTTTAGGGAGTATTAATTTTGAAAGAAATGAAACAAAAATCACAAAATCTCAATACAAATTAGGTCCTTGGGTCAACCTGATAGATAATCGTTTGCAAGCGGTACATTTTGCCACTCTTAATGGTACAGTATTTTCTTTCTATGATAAGAACTCAAATGTTGAGTCGCCTAACAGAGAATTATCTTTTAAAATTTGCCGTTTTTTAATGACTGGGGAAAAACCTTACTATCTTTTGTTATTGGACGGGGAAATATTAGGAAAACCAAAGAAAGTTTCTCATGGTTGCTCTGAAATTAAAGAAACGTTTAATCCTCGTTACGATGGGGGTATGTTAAGTTTATTTGTATATTTTTCTCCCGACGGTAAAATTCTCTCATTAAAAGACGCTCAGATATTTTTTAAAGATAAGAATAAAGTAGTTAATGTACCTCTTATTGAGATTCCTCAAAGTCCGATTACCGATCGATATAAAATGGAATTTAATAATTTTTCTTTAGGATATGTAAAAATTAGTCGGCCAATAGTTAGATAGATCAGGGCTTTGTCAAATTTTAGAGTCGGTTTGACTTTTCTTCCCTACGAGTCATTAAAATTACTTATGGTATTAAGGCAAAACTTTTTTGTAAGTTTGCAGTATTTCTGGTTCGGTTGATTCAGATTACTTTGAACCTTTTAACGTCATTTGCTAGCCTTTAACTTTAATCCAACCCCATTATTCAACAACAATTTATGAGCGATTCACACAGCCCACAAGCAAAAGCCTACTGGCAGGAAAATATCCGTATCGTCCTTTCGCTTTTATCGATATGGTTTGTGGTTTCCTTTGGAATGTCTATCGTGTTTGTGGATGCGCTTGATAACGTCCGTTTCTTCGGATTTAAATTAGGTTTCTGGATGGCGCAACAGGGCTCCATTTACTGTTTTGTGATTCTTATCTTTATCTATGTCTATAAGATGAACAAGCTCGACCGTAAATACGGAGTTGACGAGGACCATGATGAATTGGCCCCCGACAATCCATCTCACGATAATAAATAATCCAATATGGACGTTCAGACATTAACTTTTATTTTCGTTGGAATTACCTTTGCCATATACATTGGAATAGCCATCTGGTCGCGAGCGGGAAATACCGACGATTTTTACGTTGCCGGTGGAGGCGTCCCTCCTCTAGCTAATGGCATGGCTACGGCGGCAGATTGGATGTCTGCAGCTTCCTTTATCTCCATGGCAGGCATCATATCTTTTGTCGGAAGAGATGGAGCCGTCTATCTAATGGGTTGGACAGGCGGTTATGTTCTACTGGCATTGCTATTGGCGCCTTATCTACGAAAGTTCGGCAAATACACAGTTCCCGACTTTGTTGGCGATCGTTATTACTCTAATGTCGCGCGACTGGTCGCCGTGGTGTGTGTATTATTTGTTTCCTTTACATATGTGGCAGGTCAAATGCGCGGAGTGGGAATTGTTTTTTCTCGTTTCTTGGAAGTTAATATCACAACAGGCGTTTTGATCGGGATGGCCATTGTATTTTTTTACGCCGTTTTGGGAGGAATGAAAGGAATTACCTATACGCAAGTCGCGCAATATTGTGTTTTAATTTTTGCGTTTCTGGTGCCCGCCATTTTCATTTCAATATTGATGACGGGAAACCCTGTTCCACAATTAGGATTCGGCAGTACTCTGACAGACGGCTCCAATATTTATCTACTAGATAAATTGGATCAATTATCCCAGGAACTTGGGTTTGTAGCCTATACATCGGGAAACAAATCTACCATCGACGTCTTCTTTATAACGGCCGCTCTTATGGTAGGCACAGCGGGGCTACCTCATGTCATTGTCAGATTCTTCACGGTTCCCAAAGTTCGCGACGCCCGTATTTCAGCAGGGTACGCCCTGGTGTTTATCGCCATATTGTATACAACGGCTCCAGCGTTGGCAGCTTTTGCCCGAGTCAACCTGATCAATACCGTTAACAATGCAGAATATAAAACTACTCCAGCGTGGTTTAAGAATTGGGAAAATACCAATCTCATCGCCTGGACCGATAAAAATCAAGACGGAAAAATCCAATATTCAGCGGGAAAAGCATTTGACGGAAAACCTCAGTTTTTGAAAGAACGCGGAATTAGAGGAGAAAGAAAAATTTCAAACTCGGCGACCGATAATCCCAATGAACTCTATATTGATCGCGATATCATGGTTCTTGCAAACCCTGAAATCGCCAATCTACCCAATTGGGTTATCGCTTTGGTTGCGGCAGGGGGTCTTGCCGCCGCCCTTTCCACTGCGGCGGGATTGTTGCTAGTCATATCGACGTCGATTTCTCACGATCTTTTGAAAAAAATGTTCATGCCCAATATTTCCGATAAACAAGAACTCTTGTTTGCGCGGGTTTCGGCAGCGTGCGCTATTATTATCGCAGGATATTTTGGAATTTATCCGCCAGGATTTGTCGCGCAAGTGGTGGCGTTTGCTTTTGGGCTTGCCGCTTCGTCATTTTTCCCGATTATTTTAATGGGCATCTTTTCTAAGCGTATGAACAAAGAAGGAGCAATAGCCGGGATGGTAACTGGGCTGACCTTCACCGCCAGCTATATCATTTATTTTAAATTCATCAATCCATCAGCAAACTCTGCGGAGAACTGGTGGTTTGGAATATCCCCTGAAGGCATCGGCACGTTGGGAATGTTGTTTAATTTTTTCGTCGCAAGTATTGTCAGCCACTTCACTACCCCGCCACCACAAGAGATTAAGGATTTGGTAGACGATATACGAATCCCTCAAGGGGCCGCAGGCGCCTATCGCCACTAAATTTTTGGATACGTTTCAAATGTAAGTTTTTGTCGTTTTATCCATTCAACTATCTCTACCAAATACCTCCCCCTATTAAATCGTTCTCATAGCTGATAACTTATTAATATGAGCAATCGCGATTCTAAAAAAGAAATGGTTCTTATCTTGAGCGCTATTCTTATTGGCGGAATCATAATGCTGGTAGACATAATGATCCCTCTTGGAGTAGCGGGTGGAGTCCCTTATGTAGCGCTGGTTCTTTTAGGGCTATGGTCTCCAAGAAAACGATTCACAATATTGGCCGCAATTGCCGGTTCCACTCTCACCATATTGGGATTCTATTTATCGCCTTCAGGCGGCGAACTGTGGAAAGTTATTTTCAATCGATCCTTAGCTCTATTTGCTATCTGGGTGACAGCCATTCTTAGTCTACTTTACAAGCGGTCAGAAACTGAATTAAAACAACATCAAGAACAGCTTGAAGAATTGGTTAAAAAACGAACCCAGGCGTTGAATGAATCCAATCAACAATTAGAAAAATATCAAAATCATTTGGAAGAAATTGTCCAAGCCCGAACCAAAGAATTGAATGAAACTAACCAACAACTAATTCATTCTGAAAAACTATCCGCAACGGGTAGGCTTGCGGCTTCCATTGCTCATGAATTCAACAATCCAATTTGTGGCATTCGCAATGCCTTGGAAAGAATCGTAGAAAAGGTTCCCATGGACAATAGCCACAAAAGCACGACTGAAATCGCTATCAACGAGTGTAACCGAATCGCCAAATTGATAAAGCAACTCAATGATTTTCATCGCCCTTCATCCAGCGTGATGGAATCGTTTGACATCCATAAAGCGATCGATGAAATGGCTCTGTTATTTCAAAAGAAATTAAAAGATAGAAATATCCAATTGAAAAAATATTACTGCCAACCGACACTTATGATTAAAGCCATTCCAGACCAAATTAAGCAGATAATTTTGAATTTAATGCAAAACGCAGAGGAATCTTTTATCGAAAACCAAGGAAATATAGTTATTACAACTGAGAAAACAGATTCTGAAATAAAAATTCAAATAAAAGATTTTGGACAAGGAATTCCTGAAAATAATTTGGATAAAATTTTTGATCCTTTTTTCACTACAAAATCAGACGTCAAGGGAATCGGGCTTGGGCTTTCAGTTAGCTATGGAATCGTGGAAAATCATGGAGGGTCCATTTCTGTCGAAAGTAAAATTAACCAAGGAACCCATTTTGTTCTAACTCTACCATTGGAAGGAAAGGCTAATTGATGAGCAGGCAATCTATATTGGTCATTGACGACGAGGCGTTAATTCTGGATACAATGAGCAAAGATTTGGCCGACCAGGGATATCAAGTCAATACCGCGAAAAATGGCGAAGAAGGAATTCGAAAGTTTCGTGAAGGAAAACATGATTTGGTGATTACCGATTTGGTTATGGAAGGATTGGATGGAATTCAGGTCGCCAAAGAAGTCAAAGAATTAAAACCCGATACAAAAATAATTTTTATAACCGGCTACGGAACCCGTGGCTCTGTTATTGAAGCTCTTCGCCTCGGAGCGTCCGACTATTTCCTCAAACCTTATAACCGAACTGAATTGTTCCAAAGAGTGTCCGCTTGTTTTAAGGAACAAAAGAATTCCATTCAAGGAATGAGCCAAATTTTATTAGAAAAAATTGAAAAAAAGTCCTTATCACGCAAAGAGAAGGAAGTAATCGCTCTCGTATTAAATGGCTTATCAGATAAGGAAATTGCTTTCAAACTTTTTATCAGTATCAATACGGTTAAAACTCACCTCAAACATATTTACGATAAATTAGAAATAAAAGGCCGCAAAGAGCTTCTCAAATTGGCAATGGGATAACATTGCGACCTTAGATAGTAAATTTTTTATCTCCCTTCCTGCAAAGCTTGTAACTCTCTTCTTAAAAAAAAATTAAAAATCACTCGAACGAGTGATTTACTTTATCTCTTTAAGGCCTATTTTATTTAAAACGGCAATCAATCTTTTTTTACTTTTCCGCTTTAAAGAGAAATCCAAGCAAAATGAAACGAATCGGAATTCAGACTTTGAGCCTCAGTTTGGGATTGATATTATTGGGCGCCATTCAATCCGGACCGGTACTGGCGCAAGGAAATACAGGTTATAACTCTTATGGAGATTATATCGAGGAAATTATAATCGATGAAAAGAACTATAAGGAGCAAGAAACCAAGAGGCTCAAAGAAAAGCATAAACATTATGTTGAAATGATCAAAAAAAATCCCCAAAACCCCACTGCTTATCACTATCTAGGAAGCCTCTATCTAGAGTTAGATAGTCCTCAAAAAGCCATTAACGCTTATAAAGATCTTTTAAATTTATCTCCGTTTGACGCCAAAGCTCACTTTAGCTTGAGCCAAGCCTTTAGCAAAATTAACGATGGAACCAACGCCATAAAACATATGGAAAAAGCGAATCAGATTTTTCGAAATAATTTTAACCTTTTGGGAAAAACCAAGACACAAAAACTATTAAAGAAACTAAAAGAGCGATATCCCCCAAAATAGCAAAATTATCGTAATCCAATGAACTTTCAGAAAGGATTACAAGTTATGAAACTTTATTTCAAAGATAAACCTTTTCTCAAACCTCGGTTTGTTCTTAGTATTTTGATTATTTTTTGTTTAGGCGGAAGCGTTCCTTACAGACTTGCGTTTGAAGATACTGGTAAACAAAATAATAGGGTAAATTTTAGAAAGCAAACCTCGTTGCAAGCACCCCTTGGAGCTTGTCCACAAACAAGATATACCCACATGGTTCCTCCCTTCCTTTATAATAAAAAAAACCCTCTAACCTCTACCCCAGAAAATCTTTTCATCGGGCAATTACTCTATAACGTAATTCGGAATCCGTTAGCTTGTAGGGACTGTCACGGAGAAAAAGGCGACGGTGAAGGGCTAAAATGGGCTGGATTAGATACCCCCCCAAGGAACTTTACCTGCAAAAAGACCATGAAGGAAATTCCAGATGGACAATTATTTGGAGTCATTAAATATGGATCTCCCGGAACCAAAATGTTTGCCTATGACTTGTTAGAAGACGACCAAATCTGGCAATTGGTTTTATATATCCGTCAGTTTGCCAAATAATTTTGGGTACGTAGGAAACTCACCCCGTTTGGGCAATTTCGAATAATATTGTATCAACACCGTTTCCACTGACCGCTGAAACCAAAACTTTCTCCAAAAATATTTTTTTCAAAAAACTCTTGATATTTTACCGAACGTTCGGTAAATTAAAAATTAAGCTTTAAATAAAGAGGACTTTTCTTATGCCCGCAAAAAAAATTGACGAAGATTATTTGATGGATCGGCTAACGGATGTATTTCGCCTACACGGTTATGAGGGAGCCAGCCTCAGTCGGATCTCTCAAGCTACAGGTCTTAAACGCGCCAGCCTTTACCACCGATTCCCCGGCGGTAAAGAAGAAATGGCCGAGGCAGTTCTAAAATCCGCCGACGAATGGTTTACATCACACATTCTGGCTCCTTTAACGGGTTCCGGAAAACCTTTGGCGCGTATTCAGAAAATGACGAAACGCCTCAGCAACTTCTACGGTGCGGGTCGTCATTCTTGCCTTCTGGATTCGCTATCGATAGGAGAAGAAGATGTCGCTATCCGTCAGCATATAGAAGAGTCGTTTTCCGCTTGGCTTGAGGCTCTTGTTAGGGTCGCTCTCGAAGCGGGCTTAACCCCGGTTATGGCTAAAGAACGCGCCGAAGAAGCATTGATTGGCATTCAAGGCGCGCTCGTAATGGCAAGGGCTACAGGCAACACAAAACCTTTTTTGCGCATACTTAAGAACTTACCTAAATTATTAACATTAGATTCGAAATAAAACTTATAGGTTCGTAAGAAAAAATATTTAACGACGACTTATCAAACAGAAGCGCTAATTATTTCAAATACGGTAAAAAAAACCATGAAAACAATGTCGGTAATAAACGAGTTGGCCGTCGCGGCTGAGGAAACCTTCGATGGAACGTGGCCTTTCAAGGCTCGGTACACGATAGCTCCGGGATTTCGCATGCATTATGTAGACGAAGGTCGAGGTGAAACCCTATTGGCCCTTCACGGAGAACCTACCTGGGGATACCTGTTCAGAAACCTTATTGAGGAGCTTTCGCCCCAACACCGAGTGGTCGTACCCGACCACATGGGCTTCGGTAAAAGCGAAACGCCTCAAGAAAGAACCTATCTCCTTCAGGACCATATCGACAACTTGGAACAATTCGTGCTGGATCTTGATCTGCGAGACATCACTCTCGTCATGCACGATTTTGGCGGACCGGTAGGGATGGGTTTGGCCATTCGACATCCCAACCGCATTAAAAGAATCGTTAGCGTTAATGGACCCACACCTCTTAATCAACCGGATCTTGGCGAAGCTCTAACAAAAAACGCCGCTTCTTCCCCATGGTTCAGTTGGATAGCCAAAGCGTATTCGAACAACTCCCTTGAACAAGTTCTAGGTCAACTTGATTTTAATATTTTAAGCGCTCTCAAATTAAATGGCTTCGAGCGTAATGACAGGATAACGAATACCTGGATACGCGCCTATAATGCTCCGTTCAAGTCTCCCGAACACTGCCTAGGAGCCATTGGTTGGGCGAAGGGTTTTGCTGAAGGAACGCATCGGTTTGAACCGGCGGGAACTTCTAGGGTAAGAGAACTTTCCAGTAAACCAGCGCTAGCCTTATGGGGAATGGCAGACAAAACCCTTCAGCTGGAATACTTCATTCCGCTTTTCATTCAAGCCTTTCCAAATGGCACAGTGCATCGCCTAGAAGGGGTCGGCCACTACAGTCCAGAAGACGCGCCTGAAGAAATTGCCAAACTGACCGCAGAATTTTTACTTAGCAAAGGCTAAATGGAAACCCGCAAATATAAGGAAGAGAGGTAACTCATGATCAAAGCATTTATCGGATTTAACAAAGGTATTCTCGCAATGGCTAAACTCTGGCAAGTATGGATGGTTCTTCTTGTCTCGGCAAATATGGTAGCGCCATGGTTCTTTTTAGGCACACTTGAAGCAATAGTAACGCTTGTCGGGGTAATGATCGGCATGCTTCTCATGATGGTATTATTCGCAAGATATGGTTTTGTGCGACTTCTCGGGCTAGGCCACCTCCCATGGTTTTTTACCGTTCCCTGGCTTTTGCATCGCTTAGACGAGGCTGTTGGAAGTGGACCTTTTTATTATTGGTTGCTTGCCGTAATCACACTCAATAGCATTTCGCTAATAATAGATACCGTCGATGTCATCCGGTATTTGAAAGGAGATCGGCAACCCACTATCGCGGCCCACGGCAATGCAATTTAAAATTTCGCTCAATTATTATTTTTCAAAAGGAACAAAGTCATGAATTCTAAAGATACGATTAATCAAGAAACAGCGATGGCAGGATCAGCAGGCATCTCTAAAGATATCGAAGCCATTTCAAGCGTCATTCAGACTTATGTAGAGGGTGGACGCAAAGGCAAATCCACCATCATGAAAAGCTCATTTCGGGAAAACGCTACCATACATGGTTATATTGAGGATAACTTGATTGCCGGGTCGATTCAGAACCTTTACGACTGGGTTTCGCAAAACCCGCCCGCATCGAATCTGGAAGCAAAAATCGTCAACATTGATTCGGCAGAAACCATTGCCACCGCGCGTGTCGAATTAACAGGCTGGCTCGGCCACCGCTTCACAGACCAGTTTACTTTGTTTAAAGAAAACGGCGCATGGATCATCACGTCCAAAGTGTTCCACACTCATTAATCAAGGCGTTCAAATTATCCTCCGCCCACATTAATGAGAGTTTTTCTTACCCAACCTAAACCTAAGCTCAATAAAGATTAAGGAATCGCCGATTCAATTTTAATTTTTTCTCCGTATATTTAGTGGATCAACTCATTTAAACGGCCAAACAGTTTAAGCTTCTCAGCCGCTTAAAACTCTGAACTACCCAAAAAATATAAAAATGAACCAAACGCCTTTAAGAGACTTAACGCTGGATTTTCAATCACCCGGTGTGAACTACAACCCTCAATTCGTAAATTTTGGATATTGGACGGCAATTCTTAACTTTGAGGACAAACTGGCTTCGAATATTCGAAGCGCTGAAAAAGTTTTATATCTTAACGATCCGAGTCAATGGAAAAACAATTCATCCGCCCATAAAAAAGCCCCCATCGTTTGGGAAAACGATAGTCACTTAACCGTTTTGGATTTTTCGATTTCTTGCGCAGAAACGTCCACTGAAGTTTTTCGTTTGAAAGTTTTCCCTCCCAAAAAACCCATCCAGTTGGATTTTAAAAAAGAAGGCGATTATATTTTCAGCTATTGGATTCCAAGCGCCGACGCGGCGACAAAAGGAAATCTAAAGATCCTCTCTCTATCCGGTCATTCAGATCGCCAGATCAAGAGTTTTCAAACTTCATTTAAACCAAACTGGTATTGATCTTCTTTTAGAGTTAAGCGTTTTGTAGAAAAACTTGAGCAGTTTCTTCAAATTGTTCGGAAGCCTCTTCGGCAAGGTTGGAATAAAAGGCATCGTCCTCAATACCAATGACCTTATTAACCTTCGGGCCGATTTCCTCGACACAAATCTCTGAATTATCTTCAAAAACTACCTGGTGCGCCAAGATGTTAGCAATGTGAACAACAGTGACTTCCATTGGGAATGAAAGCGCTTGAGTGGGATTGTGGTGATATTTTGCGACCTCTTCAAAAAATGGCGGCAACTTCCAATAAGTTAAAAGAACCGCTCCAACCTCCGCATGGGTAAACCCAAACACCTCTTGTTCCGCTTGAGGAAGAGTTCTATTTTCGTTTTTTGCAATAGCGACAGATTCTAAAAATTGTTTGGGGGCATGGAGACACATAAGCAACCTCCCGATGTCATGCAACATTCCGGCTACAAAAACTCTTTCGTGATTCGCCAACTTCAAATGTCCAGCTAGAAGCTTTCCCGTTACGCCACAAGCTAGATTGTGCTTCCAAAAGGTTTCCATATTGATAGCCTCTTCAGGAATATCTTTGAATTGACCCATAATGATTGTAGAAAAAACCAAGTCTCTTAATTCTTCAGTTCCGATAATACTAATGGCATGAGAAATTGTTTCGACTTTTTTAGGAAATCCGTAAAACGCGCTATTTACTATTTTGAGAAGTCTGGCGGAAAGACCGGGCTCATTGAGAATTATTTTAGAAATTTCTTTAAAAGAAGAATCCGGATCGTCCACCGCATCCTTCAATTTATAAAACACTTCCGGCAACGATGGAACATTTGTGCCTGCCTGAAATAATTCTTCAATAAACATTGGAAAAATATCTTTGTTAGCTGATTAGATAAAGTATAAAGGAAAAATAATTAAAAATGCGTTAAAGGGGAAAATAAAAAATAGAAGATTTTTAATTAAGCGGTAGGTGGAAAGTTTGCCGCTTCCTGGCTCGCTAATTAAAAAAATAGGACCAATAGCCCAATAAAAAACGCCTCGATTTTTTTTAATTCTAAAGGTTAAGCGTTTTGTAGAAAAACTTGGGACGCTTCTTCAAATTGTTCGGATGCTTCTTCGGCAAGGTTGGAATAAAAATCATCGTCTTCAATACCAATGACCTTTTTAATCTTCGGATCGATTTCCTCTATACCAATTTCCGAATTATCCGCAAATACTATCTTGTGCGTCAAGATATTAGCGCTATGAACAATTGCGGTTTCCATTGGGAAAGAATGCGCTTGAATGGGGTCGTGGTGATACTTTGCAACCTCTTCAAAAAATGGCGGCAACTTCCAATAAGTCAATAAAACCGCTCCAACCTCAGCATGAGTAAACCCAAACACCTCTTGTTCCGCTTCGGGAAGAGTCTTATTTTCGCTTTTTGCAAGAGCGACAGATTCTAAGAATTGTTTTGGAGCTCGCATACAAATAAGCAACCTACCAATGTCATGCAACAATCCCGCGACAAAAACTCTTTCATAATCCAATATTTCTAAATGTCGAGCAAGAAGTTTTCCCGTTACGCCGCAAGCCAGGTTGTGTTTCCAATAGCTCTCCATATTGATGGCGTCTTTTGGAATACCCTTGAACGACCCCATAATAGTTGTAGAAAAAACTAGGTCCCGTAATTCTTGGATTCCTATAATGCCAATGGCATGAGAAATAGTTTCTACTTTTTGAGGAAACCCATAAAAAGCGCTATTAACTATTTTAAGAAGTCTGGCGGAAAGACCGGGTTCTTTGAGAACGATTTCCGAGATTTCTTCAAAAGTGAAATCAGGATCGTCCACAGCTTCCTTTAACCGATAAAATACTTCGGGTAAAGAAGGAAGTTTTGTGCCTTCTTGAAATAATTCTTCAATAAACATAAAGGAAATATATTCGTATGAGTATCGAATAAATTATATAGGAAAAATCATTAAAAGTACGTCACAGAAAGGTAAAGATTTCAAAAAGATAAATAGAATCTAACGGTTACAGAAAACGTTTATTAAGAGGCAATCGAGCTTAAAAAATTGCTAGAAGAATAGGATATTTTCTAAGATTAAGGGAATAGGATACTGTAGACTTCCTTGAGCTGATAAGTTCTGCTGATTTTTCTTTCCAAACGTCGCAATAAATTAAAATCGCCTCTAGCGCCACGCCACCGCCAAATTTATTTCAGCGCTGTAGACTTCGAGAGAAGAATGCGGTTTAATTAAGTGGCCGCATATTCTTATTTAATCGATATTTAAATTTCCGAAACCACTAGACACATCATACAGAAACGAGACTTTATTAGAAGCGATTTGATCGCTTAATGTCTGATATTTAATCGTCCCCGTTATAAGAAGAACATAAATTATCAACAATCTATAATCACAGTTAGGAGATTTTGTGAACAAAATCATAATATTTTGCGCCCTTGCCGTTTTTTCCACTTCAACTGCCCTGGCCGATACCGACAAAAAGTTAAAAACCAAGGAGGACAAGTTGGGGTATAGCATCGGCTTGAATCTTTCCAGCGAAATTCAAGGTCTCCTTAGAGCGGTGGACTTGAACGCCAAAATGGTAGTGGAGGGGTTTCAGGACGGTATTTTGGGAAACGACCCTTTAATAACGCCGGAAGAATTTCGAAAAGTGATGACTGAACTCGAGTCAAAATTAAAAGCAAAACAAGCCAAGCTCCAAGAAGAAAACATGAAAAAACAAGCTGGGCTTGGCAAAAAAAATGCGGCCGCAGGAAAAGAATTCCTCGCCAAAAATGGTAAACGAAAAGGCGTAAAAACCACCGCTAGCGGCTTGCAATATGAAGTTATCAAAGCCGGGACAGGATCTTCTCCGAAGGCTACCGATCAGGTCGAAACTCATTATCGCGGAACGTTGATCAACGGAACTGAATTTGACAGCTCCTATAAACGCGGCAAGCCGGTGACATTTCCTCTGAACAGGGTCATCAAGGGATGGACTGAAGCGTTGCAGTTGATGAAGGTAGGCGGTAAATCGAGGATATTTGTTCCCTCCGAGCTGGGGTATGGCCCTAATGGACCTCCGAAGATTGGCCCCAACTCTACCCTGATTTTTGATATTGAATTGTTGGCTATAAAATAGTTAAGGAGGAAATATTTATTAAATCGAGGCGAGATCTTTCGGCTTCGCTCAAGATGACATGCGGTGGGGACTTTGCAACTCTAGTTTCTTTTTCAATTAACGCGTTAAACGAGTCATGCGCTCGAAATGACATTTAGTTAAAGCGAGATCCTTCGCAGAACCAAAAGGTTCTCCTCTGGACGACGTGCGGTGGGGAGGGTGTTCAATAGAGCCAACTATAATTTGGTTGTTTTCTTTTCATAAAAACTAGAGAGGTCTTGCTTCGAGAACCTCTTCATGACACTTTATAAAATTCGCTGTGACATTTTTTTAAAAGGATCTGGTCAGTATGGCCAGATCCTTTTTATTTTAAACAGCGCTGATTGGAGAACTATCAGGAATTTGGCCAGAACGTTCTTTATTCGAGCTGCGTTGCATTAAGCGAACAGCCACCAACAAATTGATCATGACAAAAATGGGAACGACGAGTGTTGGAGCCAGGGCCATCGGCATTTCAAAAATGGTTTTCAAACTTGGGATTTCTTCTACCATATACATTGCGCCGGGTAATCCGACATTGATCAATAACATGCCAATGGGAACGATGATGACAAAACCAATCAAATTTATAAATATCGCTGCCCTTTCTTTCCAAACACCTCTATAAATTAAAACCGCCGCCAACAACGTTAGAGCTCCATATAGAAAGTCTGGAACTCCAACAAACTTTGCATAGAATGGCGAGAAGTCGCCTGCATAACCTTTATAGATTCCGCCTATCGCAAAGATGCGAAGCCCTTCAAAACTCATAATAAGGTAAAGCGGGGTTTGATCGATGATGGCATCAATCCCCAGTCGAAATGTTTTGGAAGCGATCCATGGAATCATGACGATCAAAACCGGGACTTGACCTATCCACAACCCTGGAAGCGAGCTTAGAAAACTTGTACTTTGATAATATCCGGATATTCCTAAATAGGCGCTCATGCCTCCCCATAAAGTTAAAACGCTTAAAACAATACGAACCTGCTGAAGTTGAGTTTGGCTGATTCGACCTACCGTATAGGTAGTTTGCGTGGCCCTAATTATGACGATCGCCTGAATCAAATATAGAAACGGTATCATTGAAAATCTCATGCTTTACTCTTCCCTCCAAATTAAGTGTATATACATGCTAAATGACTAAAAAAAAACCACGATTAACGATAAATAGATTTAATCTTTCTGAATTTCATATAGGAGCATATACACGTATTATACTTTTGTCAAATAATTTTTTATTGCTACATATATATAAAGTCTTAGTCAAAAAAAATTTCATTTCTGAAATGAGATTCTTCCTCGCGGAGCTTGTGTTGAGTTTATCGAAGCGCTCGTCTCAATGACAAGTCATGGGGACGGTGTTCGACAAAACCAATTTTAGACTGATAGTTTTTTATAAAATGTTAGTGGTGGTCCCAGTTCCTTTCGCATAAAATTAACTCCCACCCCGTTAAGAAAAACCCTGCGATAGATTAGAATTAACTTATAATAGGAATGTTCCATCAAATATTAATATTATTTCTTTTGTGAAGCGCTAAATCATCAAAGAGTTTGTATGCTAAGTATTTTCGTAGAAACCAGTTGCAACCGGTATGAAAGGGACGAATGCATTACCTGTCATGTATTTGAACCGCTCGACCCTTATAATACCGAACACTTGCATCTCACTCCCGATCAAGCCAAAAATATGGCTGAAAAAATCAGCCAAGTCGAAGTACTCTCTCAACTCGCGCAACAAGAAATCAACCTGACCGGCGGCGAAGCCTCCATGAATCCTCATATCGTGGATGTGTTCAAAATCTTCAAAACTGTCAGCCCTAACGTTTGTCTTCACACAAATCTCGATATCAATTCCCAGGAATCAAAACGCTGGAAACGCTTAGTCGAGATCGCCGAACTTGCGGGAAGAATCGATATCACTCTTTACCCTTCGGTTTGGGAGAACCGACAAAAAAACTTATTGTCCGAGCTCATCCGCATTCAGAACCAACTTTTGATCAATATTATCTACGAAAATCTACCGAGTCTTAAAGATCAATTGGAACTCTTAAAAAATTATTTTTACGAAAAAGGAGAGCGATTTTCTCATGTCGCCACCCTATTTGAGGGCTACGAAGAAAAATTAATAGCGTTGATGAAAGAGGACCCTAATTGTCGCGAAGAGGTTTTTTTAAATCAAATCGAAACACAGGCGTTTGCCCCTTCCGACGATTTTGTTTTGGGAATTAACTTGTTGCCGGGTTTTGAAATGGGTAAGAATGGCGACCGGGCTATGAGCTCTATGCCGTTTCCGGAAGATCCTTATTTATTACAATGTCCAGCGGTGCGCGGAGAGATTGACATAATGACCATACGGCAAGACGGATTCATGACGCCTTGTTGCGACGTTGGCAATCTTAAATGCGGTCCCAAGTTCGGCAATTTATTGACCGACACGCCCGAGGTCTTGCAAATAAAATTTGAAGAGGCGCGCAGCTTAATGGCTAAGGGAGTTCAAAAAAACCGTCAAAACCTAGAAAATGGCGTTGGCGGACATTGGGTTGAAGAACTCATCCCCCCTTATTGTATCTGATTCCTCAGCCGGAAACTAACGCAAAAACCCCTTTCCCATAAACAACTTTCCTTATTTTTAAAACAATTTTTTTCTTTCACCGAAACCTAATCACTCAACAACAAATTCCACACATTGGATTTTTAACATTACGCCATCCACTGGTTATTTTTTCTATATTCAACTCAGTAACGACCAAGAAAGTAGCTTGGTCTCTAATCTTAATCATTGCTTATTTCTAATATCAGAACTTAACCTCAAATGAAAATCTAACAAAGTGAATATAAACTACCTATATAGGATTTTTAAAACTAAAACGTCCCCCGGATTATTTTTCTTTAGAGAGGCTTTAATGACCGAACAAGATTATTTAAATCCTAACCCAACTATCTTCGATCTTCGTAAGATAAACGCGAAACTCCAAAACGAAATCGCCGAACGAAAACAAGCCGAAGAAAAGGCTATATCTGCCAGAGAAGATGCGGAAAAAGCGAATCAAGCAAAATCTGAGTTTTTAGCTCGCATGAGCCATGAGTTGAGAACACCCATGAACGCTATATTAGGTTTCTCTCAATTACTTGAACTTAATAAAAAAGAACCCCTTACATCCGCTCAACAAAAAGGAGTTTCTCAAATTATGCGAGCGGGCAAACATCTGCTCGATCTAATAAACGAAATTTTAGACCTTTCAAAAATCGAAGCAGGAAAACTTTCGTTGAGTATTGAAAATGGACCAATAGCCCCTATAATCGACGAAACAGTTAATTTAATTTTACCTCTAGCCGAGCAACGCAATATTGAAATTCAAAACAATTGTTCTAGAGGCAATCCTCTATTTCTATATGCCGATTTTACTCGTTTAAAGCAGGCCGTTCTGAACTTGCTAACCAATGCGGTTAAATATAATAAAAAAGCTGGTAAAGTTATTATTGAGACAGGAGTTGTCTCAAACGGTAATGTCTTTGTAAGTATTACAGACACAGGAGAAGGCATCCCCCATGAAAAACTAGACCAATTGTTTGAGCCTTTTAATCGATTAAACGCCGATGAAAAGGGAATTACCGGCACTGGGATAGGTTTAACTATTACTAAACGATTGATTGAATTAATGGAAGGAAATATTGCCGTCAAAAGCGAAATCGGAAAAGGAAGCTCTTTTACTATACAACTCCCTCAAGGCTACCAAATGCCTTCAATAATAAACGTTACCCCCAAAGAATTTTCTCCAAACTTTCCAGAAAACGATAAAAACCAAACCCTACTCTACGTTGAAGACAATCCAGCAAATATGCAATTAGTCGAAAAAATAGTTTTGCTTCGTCCAAATACGCGATTACTTTGCGCTCCCCAAGCGGAGATAGGTATCGATCTAGCGGTTGCGCATCGACCAGACTTAATTCTTATGGATATACATTTGCCAGGAATGGACGGCACATCCGCCATGAAAAAATTAGGCGATTTAAAAGAAACGAAAAATATTCCGGTAATCGCCTTAAGCGCTAACGCGATGAAAAAAGACGTGGATCAAGCTTTGGACGAAGGTTTTAAAGCTTATATAATAAAGCCCGTTCATGTAGGAAGCTTTTTAAAAACTATCAACGACTTTTTAGAAGTTGGATAAAACTACTTACGTTTTCTAAAGCAGATTATCTCAAAGCTTACTATACTCAAAAGTCTAGCAATTTAACGCAACAAATAGCGTCGTAACGTTAAATAACCTAACCAAATTATAGTTTCGGTTTATTTCCCAAAAGATCTTTCGAATAATTCTCGAATGGCTTTTTTACCTTCCGCATTTAGAAAACGTGTTCCCGTGCAGGAAACATGTTTTTTCTTAATTTTTGGATTCGATTCGGGTTTCCAAGCGTCTTGCCCCCAACGAAACCAAGCGGCTTTCTCCTGATCGAAAACATGTAGCGGTTTGTTGCAAAGTTTAGCAAATTCCGCTCCCCAGCCGGTTCCGCCCTTTACCGTTTTGTCTTCCAAGATTTTACCGACAACAAACACTTCTTCGCCGCTATTAATGACATGCCAAATCCCTTGTAGGATTTTCCGGAAAAGCGGCGCGCTACTATACTTTCTATGCATTAAATTAGAAACATAACTCAAACTAACATCCCCTTTGAGCAGTTCTTCTTGATTTAAAAACCGAACGCCGCGTTTTCTTACGATTTTATGGCCTTCAAACGTAAAATTAACCTCTTCAATTCCAAACTCTTCGGCAAGAGAAGCAAATTCAGCTTCGGCGCCTTTTACTCCTCCACTAAAAATAATGCAGCCTTCTTTTTTCATTTTTCTCTCTCCCTAAAGTTTTTTTTAATTCTTCGAAATATTTACGCGCTCGATTTAATGTCGTTAAGATTTTATTACACTCCATAAACCTTTGCATCCTTTAAATAAAAGACTTTACGTCAGTTTAAAATCGTGCAAAATAGTGACAGAATTTCTTTCTTTGTAAAATCCAATCCAAGATGAACGTTTTTCCCACAAAAAATTAGCTAAAATATCGGTTCACTAAATTTCATTTTTTCATTTTCACTCTTCTTAAGCTTGACATCGTAGCCATAACCCTTTATTTTTTATATATATACTAGATTTTATTGAACTAACAACTAATAGCGAGGAATCCGCATTAGCGGCTTCTTATCTTTTAAGAATTGGTTTTTATGAGCAAAGCGCCACAGATGAAAGGAATTGTTTTAGCCGGTGGAGCGGGAACCCGACTCCATCCAATCACTCGAGTAGTGAGCAAACAATTACTCCCTGTTTTTGACAAACCCATGATTTACTATCCCCTATCTATTTTAATGATGGCGGGAATACGACAAATATTGATCATCTCAACTCCATCAGATCTTCCTAGATTCCAGGAATTATTGGGAGACGGGAATTCATTAGGAATTGAGATCTTTTATAAGGAACAACCAGAACCCAAAGGACTCGCGCAGGCGTTCACAATAGGAAAACCTTTTATCGGCAACGATAACGTCGCTCTTATTTTGGGAGACAATGTTTTTCATGGTCACAATCTCCTTCAAATCGTACAACGATGCGCAGGACTGCTAAGCGGGAGCGTCATTTTTGGATATCCCGTTAGCGACCCGGAGCGTTACGGAGTTGTTGAGTTTGACGATGAATACAAAGCCATTAGCATCGAAGAGAAACCCATAAAACCAAAATCACACTTTGCGGTGCCAGGCTTATACTTTTACGACAACCAAGTTGTCTCTATAGCCGAAAACCTGGAGTTTTCCCCACGTGGCGAATTAGAAATCACCGACGTTAATTTAGAATATTTAAGACGACAAGAACTCAAAGTAGAACTTCTAGGAAGAGGTTATGCCTGGTTTGATACTGGAACGCACGACTCTTTGCAACAAGCGTCGCAATATGTGCAAGCCATTCAAAGTAGACAGGGATTGAAAATAGCTTGCTTAGAAGAGATCGCTTTTCGTCTAAATTACATAGATAAGAGTCAACTAGAAAAATTGGCGCAACCTATGTTAAAAAATAACTACGGTCAATACCTGATGGAAATTTGTGGAGAAGACAAATTTAAAGATGTCTAAACAGCGCTTAATAAAAATATTTTTAACCTCATTAATCGGCGTTTTAACCGATTTCAAGGTAAGTTCCTTTTTTAAAAAAGGACTTTTTGCGTTTGTTTTGTTTGCCGTTTGTTTAGGCGCTTTATTCCCCGGTTTATCCCATGCCTTTTCATTTGGAAAATTAGAAATGAAAAGCGGATTCGGCGAAAAATTTAGAGCCAATGTAATTTTAAAAACCGACAACTCTAAAAAACTCTCTGTTTCCGTAGGCTCTCATACCGATTACGCCCGATTGCAAATTTCCCGTCATGAAGCCGTAGACTATCTGCGGGTGGCGTCCATAAAAGATTTGGGTAACGGTAAAAAAAACATCGTCATTACTTCCGATAAACCGCTTTTTTATCCGTCATTTTACCTTGCCGTTAAAGTGGCTCAAAATGGCGGGACCATTATTGAAAAATTTTTAATTGCCGCCGACTTTCAAAAAAATATTTCTATTGGAAGTAACGCGAAAAAAAATCCGCCTAAAACCAAACAAGAACCCTCGAAAAAGCCTGTTCGGGCTCTACAGCCGCCAAAAAAGGTCTTAAAAGTAAAAAAGAAAAAACGCTATATTGAGATTCCACCGGCTCCTTTGGTCACACTGGCTAATCCATCATTGCCGGAAACTATCATTAAAGATTTAAAACCAAGATCAATTTCAAAGTTTGAGACTGCCAAGAGCCCCGAAATAGAAGCCGAACCAGAGCCGGAAACTGTGGCTTTACTGGATACGCAATTAAAGCAAGGTTTTGCCGATCCAATTTCACAAGACGACATTGAAGAAATTCCTATTAAAGAAACTCAACAAGAAAAAAATCCTAAGAAAGTTATTGCTCAGGAAGTCGTTACGGAAAAAGTTGCCCCGCAAATTGTTGTTCCCAAAAAAATGCCATTGGAACCTTATTTTTACGGTCCTCTGACACAGGGAGAAACGTTGTTTTCAATTTCTAAGGCATTGGATTTACCCTTTAAAACGACCGCTCAAACCGCCGCTTCAATTTGGTTAGAAAACTCCGACCAATTTATTTTAGGAAATATTCATGGGATTAAAAAGGGGGCAATACTAAATTTAGGAGGCGTTGAATCCTCCGCTAGAAAAATTTCCGTAAAATCCGCCCGCTTGATACTTAATAACCATTGGTCTGAGTGGGAAATGATCCGAGATATGCCCTCCACTCCAAAAAATTCCAGGCCATTCAATACGACTTTGGTCGCATGGCCTCCAATTATGGAAGCTGCGCCGAAAGAAGAAATATTTTCTTTAATGAAACATTGGCGAGAAGCGCGTACAAAAAATAACACCGATAAACTTTTATCTTTTTATTCCTCTCAATTTAAGGGGCACAATTGGCAAGGTCAGGAAATGCCCTTAAATGAATGGAAAAATCAACCTACATTCAATCCAATTCAATCAAACCGACAAAAACCTAAATTTTTTAACGCTCAACTCACTCAAAT
Organism: uncultured Nitrospinota bacterium; assembly: GCA_964570665.1. Lineage (GTDB taxonomy): Bacteria > Nitrospinota > Nitrospinia > Nitrospinales > JAJDAT01 > JAJDAT01. Next base: position 602,486 of record CAZMZH010000001.1, read on the forward strand.
TGGCGACCGCTATTTCATATCAGTTTACGAATGGGTATCTGAAAAGTTAGAACATAGAGCCATTGAATGGAAACGCGAAGGAAATAACTGGAAAATTGTAGGAGAAATCTTTTTTGAATCGGACGAACAAAATCCCGACTGGGAAACTTCATTTGTGGTCCACGTTTCATCTCACCCTTATATAGCCGCAGCTTGGCGAGAGGTGAACCTTTGGAGAAAACGCGGATTTAACGCCTATATATCAAGAATTGACTCATTAAAAAACAGGACGCTCTTTAGAGTGTTTGTGGAGAGGTTTTCAAATTGGAAAACGGCAACCGAATTTGCAAAAAACTTACGTTCCTGGGATAAGGGTTCAAATGCAATCCCAAGCCGCAAACCCTTTTCCATGTCGGTTGGAATCTTTCAAAACATACAAGGCGCTAGAGAAAAAATTAAATTCCTGCAAAATAATGGAATTTCCGGCTACGTCCTGCCTTATTGCGAAAACTCAGAATTTAAGCCTTCATACCATGTCTTAGTGGGCGGATTTGCTACCCCCTTAGAAGCTCAACCAATGGCAAATTTACTAAAAGATCTTAAAGTGGGCTTTAGGTTGGTCAAACTATAAAAAAAACCGCCTGTCCGGCGGACAGGCGGTTTAGCTAAATTTTAAAACTTGTTGTTAAAGAGAATTCTTTAAAGTTGGAGCTGGTTTGAAACCGACTGTTTTACTAGCCTTAATCTTGATTTCTTCGCCAGTCTGAGGATTCCGACCTTTGCGGGCTTTTCTGGTCCTTACAGTAAAAGTGCCAAAACTTGGGTAAGCAAAACGCTTTTCCTTTTTAATCGCTTTTGAAATAGCGGCAAAGGTTGCGTCAATTACTTCTCCTGCGGCTTTTTTACTAAGGTCTGACTTACTAGCTTTAATGACCGTGGTAATTAACTCATCTTTTGTCAAAGAACATCGCCTCCTTTCATGGATTAGTTATCCTGACGCGAGTATTATATTAAACTCGAAAAAAATGTCAATTTAAAAGATCACAAAAATCGCTCATTTTCTGGGGAATAATCACATTTCTAGTTGCAAAACCTTATCGCATTGCGACCATCCGACACTTCCGATATCGGATTAATCCTCAAACATTGTCAGAATAAGCTTTACGGAAAATCCAAAACCTTAAAAATCTTTTTTATTTTTGGCAACCATTCATTCACGGTGTAAAATATAAGAAAGTTTACATTAGAACGTTATTTGAATTTTACGCTCTACTTTTGATATATCCTGGAGAACAATCATGGCGGTTTTAAAAGTAACTAAATTAGGCAATCCAATACTAAGAAATGTTTCCGAGCCTGTAGACTTAAATCTTTTATCAGAAAAAGATGGCGAGCTTCAAACATTTATTGACGATATGATAGATACAATGCACCAAGAAGGCGGCGTGGGTTTAGCTGCGCCGCAGGTAGGGAAGTCCGTAAGGATATTGGTAATGGAATGTATAGATAGCGAGAGATATCCCGATAGAGATTCCATTCCTTTAATGACCATTATCAATCCCGAAATAACGTATTTAAGCGACGAAAAAATTTCGGGTTGGGAAAGTTGTTTGAGCCTAATCGATTTTAGCGGATGGGTACCAAGATCAAAAAGAGTTATCGTAGAAGGGTTTGACCGCGAAGGAAAACCAATAAAAATAGATACAGACGATTTCTCCGCCATCGTGCTACAACATGAAATCGATCATTTAAATGGAATTGTTTTTATCGATAGAATGCCCGATTTGACAAAATTAGCCTACCAAGAGGAATTTAAAACATTTTGGCTGGATAAAGAAATGGCCGCTCCCCAACCTTAAAAATTAGATCGCTACTAATGGCAACTTTAGAAGACGAAGTTTCAGAACTATATGAAGAACCAGGTATTGGCGCTAGCAATATCAATACTTATGGAGAAGAGAATATACGCGGTTTATTAGAAAAGTATAAAGGATTAGACTCTAACGATTCTTTAATCATGTTAAAAATGGTTAAAGAGTTTTCCCTTTCTCCAGATTTAGCCTCCAGTTTTGTTTCGGTTGCCGTATTGCATGCCTTGGGTAAATCGGAAGACGTTCAGGCGGCGGAAGATCTGGCAAGAAAAAGAACAGATTCCGATCTTTTTCTCAATCACTTTGAAATAGGAAAATCTATAGCGGATTATTATTTTTGCTAAAAACTCACTCGTGGAGCTTCAATTGAGTTTTAAAAGTAAAATAGAAGAGAATGTTTGGAAATAAAAAAACCCAAGAAGGCTAAGCCTTCTTGGGTTTAATTTTTTGAAACTATTAGTATCTCAACTCATTCCATTGGGTAACAGCTTTTTGGCCATTTCTTTCTTTATTTTGACCATTCCAAATAGCGATTGCCATTGGAGTTTTGCTACCTTTAAATTGAGTGTCGTTACTATCGCCGTTGGTTAAAGATCTTTTATAAACTACAACCCAGCGATTGTTATTCCAGTTACCTTGTCCATCAACGTCTTGATGAGCTTGACTTGTCAAGGTGCTAAAACCTTCGGCATTCAAGTCTTCAACAGCTGATTTACGCATAGAAGCGTCAGACAACATATTTCCAGTATAACGGCCTGGGTTCCAAGCGCCTTCGTTTTTACCCATTCCGTAGTCTAAATGACTGGTTCTTTTAGAAATATCTTGTACGCCTTGATTCGCTCTCCATGCTTCCTTGGTACCAACGGAATTATTTTCAGCCATATTAGACGTTTTAGCACCAGGCTCATACATGTAATAGCTACCAGAACCCATTACCATATTGTCGTAAACGTCTTCCATGTCTTGCATTCCGTTATTACCAGCAACTCCAGCGCCTTCTTTGTCCCAAGTCGCTTTCCATTGCCAAATGTTAACTCGTTCGCCGTCGCCGCCCATTGTAAAAGGAGGCTCTTCGCCGGATTGGTTAACAGGAAACATGATGGCCGCTTGATCTTTATACTGCTGAGATCGAACCATAATGTCGTTACGCGTTGGATCTAACCATTCCAAACGAACCGCGATTTCTTTCCCATTATTTACAGCTTTTACAAAAACATATTTTGTAGATGGAGCTGGCCACATTGGGTTGGTAATCATTTGCGGTTCCATATCTACCACAACCTGGTTCTGTCCATTAAATTTACCCTTGAGAGGGCCATAATTAGACCAGAAAGGATCGGTTGGATCCCCAGGAATATTCCCACTAACCTTTAACGCTTGAATAGTCGCTGCGTTAGCGCTTAAACCAAGTCCAAGGGTAAAGGCTAAAATAAAAGCGCAGACTAAAATTTTGCTAATTTTCACCGCTTTCCTCCTCGTTAGCTACATTTAGATAAATTAACTTACCATCATGTTACTTAACGGGCTCACATTCAGCAGGAGCATTTGCAATTAAATCGTTCTCCATACTATAGGACAACGAACGATATTCAGGTTCCTCTACCTTAATGGGTTCAACATCCAATAAGGAGATTTCGTTCTTTATGAATATCGAGAGAATATCAGATAAATCCTTGTATAAACCTTTTTCGGCTTTTCTTGCGGAAAAAAGAGTAAATAACGGAACCCATCTACCAAGATGATTCCTAATAAACTTCTTCTGACCGCTTCGAATGACCCCGATTTGTCTTTCTTCGTGGCCATGTTCGATTCCGTAAGCCTCACGGTAGCAACAAAACGACATAAACTGCATCTCTATAGAGATGTGGTCGATACGATCCCGGGTAGGTCCCTTTTCAGGAATTTGAAACCCAAATGTATCGTAAAAACCACCCACTTGGACCAGAACATCGGTTTGCGAGTTTACTCCCCCTTCAGTTCCATATTGCATTTCATAAGGGGGGCACTCTTGGGAAACGGCATGACCAAAAACGCGTATGTATTCAGATTGCACCTGTTTCATCGCCATCTTAGGTAAATAATCGCCAAAACCCTTAATAATAGTACTAAGAGCTTCCCAATCGTTCTCATCAACCAATATTACGTCCATTGGCTCCAAGAGCTTCTTTGGACGAAAAAACTTACGGTTCCATGGATAAGCAAAAGCGCGAGCTAATATATCGTATATACGACCACGCGCTAATTGTAAGGAAATTCTCATTTCCTTATTTTCTTCTATGGATCCTTCTTCGCCCAATTTAACGAGCATGCCATCCTGTTTCAACTCGGACATCTTTTATATCTCCTGCTTGTCTCCAACTCAATGACCTGATAGCGGAGTCGGACGTTTTACCGACCGACCCCATTCGCAAAAAATGTTTCTTTGCCTATATACTATCAGTATTTTAACCCGTAAAGCAAGAACCCGTTAGATAGCTCCGACGTTTTCTTCAGGTCTTACATAAAAAGGCTCTTCAACCGTA
>CAZMZH010000002.1:0-447068 GCA_964570665.1 uncultured Nitrospinota bacterium
AACCGCCGACCCCTTGCATGTCAAGCAAGTACTCTACCCCTGAGCTACGCGCCTATAATTTTGCAATGGTACATTTTATTTCCAAAGGCTGATTTGTCAAGCAAAAAGGCCTCATTCAGGTTTTGTATTTTCAAAAGTTTCAATTAGTTAACTAAAAGCTTTGAACGCTTAACTTGCGCCTTTATTTTTATTTATTATTTCAATCACCGTATTAATGACCCTATCGACCTGGTTGTGAGTCATTTTGGGATAAAGTGGAAGGCTTATGATCCTATTTGAGTAATCTGTGGCGACAGGGAAGTCTTCTGGTTTTAGATTAAATGTTCGAGCGTAATAGGGTTGTAGGTGCAATGCTATAAAATGCACTGCCACTCCAATTCCTGAAGCTTGTAAAGCGTTTAAAAATTGGTCTCTCGATATGCTTAGTTTGTCCAATCTGAGAGCTATTACGTAAATATGATAAGCCGATTCGGCATAATCTTTTATTTCTAAAGTTTCAATTTCATCAATATTTTTAAAGGCGTCGTCATATCTTTCGCTATATTCTTTACGAAGTTTTAAAAATCGGTCGGCTTTTTTAATTTGGTGTATTCCCAAGGCCGCGTTGATATCGGCCATATTGTATTTGAACCCGGGCCTTTCTAATTGCCAATGGGCATAGCCATTGTCGCCATAACGTTTCCAGGCATCTCGACTTAAACCGTGTAATCTATATACCCGAATCTTTTCCGCTAGAGCGTCGTCGTTGACGGTGATCATGCCTCCTTCGCCTGTCGTTATATTTTTATTGGCATAAAAACTGAATGAGGTGGCATGACCCATATTGCCAATTTTTTTTCCTTTATATTTTGTTTCCAGGGCATGAGCGGCGTCTTCAAAAATCACTAATCCTTTTTCCTCAGCTATAGCTTCTATAGTGTCCATATCGCATGGATGTCCTGCGTAATGCACTGGCATTATGGCGCGAGTTCGAGATGTTATTTTTTCTTGAATACCGTTAGGATCAATATTCAAAGTGCCCTTTTCTATATCTGAAAAAACGGGTTTAAAATTATTTAGGACTATGACGTTTGCTGTAGCAGGGAAAGTCATTGGAGTGGTAATAATTTCATCTCCCGGTTCAAAATTTTGTAGAGCTATGGAAATGTTTAATCCCGCAGTACAAGAATTCAAAGCAATGGCATGTTTGCAACCTATAAAATCTCGAAACGCTTCTTCAAATCTTTGGGTTTTTGGGCCGGTAGTCATCCAACCTGACTTTAATGTGTCTACGACTTCATTTATTTCGTCGTCTTCTAGCCAAGATCTATGGAAGGGTAAATCAATACTCATTATGTTTATTAAATGAAGTCAAAAAGTAGCAGTTTTAAACAATTCTTAAAAAGGTTTTGCTTTTTCATTTTTTGAAGTAATTATTTTTTTGCTTGGACTACTAATGTGCCAAAACCTAAATCAGGAGAATCAAATTCAATAAACTTTGTACTCTCCCAGGAACTTTTATTATTAGGAGTAAAGTGGTAGTAAATATTTCCGCTAATATTGGTGGTATTTTGCAATAACGTAATGTACCAATTTCCGTCGACTTTTTCCCAGTAGTCTTGCATGGTTAAAGAAACTGGAAATTTTAAATCTCCGCGCGCAAGGCCAGGTTCCATCCTCTCAATTCCTCTGTAGGTCATTACGCTTTTAAAGTATTTCCCATGGTCGCTTATTTGTATTTTGTCGATACTTATTGTATCGATTTTTACAAATTTATTTGAGGTTAGTGGATATTTTCTAAAAGCAGGGAATCCTAAAATATCTTTTTTATCCAGATTTTTGGATATGAATTCCTTTGAAGGGATCGAATAACCTCCAGATACATGGGCTTTTGTATTATCGCGATAATCTGCAGTTATTTTTCCATCGAAATATTTATATTCCTCCAATGAAACATTTTTTCTGAATAGTGGATGCTGATAGGAATATATTTTTTCCCAATTACTTTCCACCTTGTACTTTTCGTAATTTTTTTGAATTTCATAGAGTTTCTTAATTTCTTGAGTTCTATCCTGTCCACCATTTCCATAAGCTTTTTGTAAAGGGGATCCAATGAAACATAAAGCTAAAGTTATTATTCCTAATCGAAAAAGCATAATAGCGTTCTCCAAAATCAATCTTTAGATAAAAAATTACTTATTATAATTATCGGCGTTTATTTTATTAAAATTAGTCTGCAAAAAACTAAGAAATAATAGGTTTTCACTTGTTCTAAGTGCAAGAGATTACAGCTTAAGGTTTTAAGTGACATTAACAAATTTAAAAATTATCGGTTATCTACAAACAAGCTAAGAGGAACCTTTGAAAAAACTAAGAAATGAAGGCTAGAAAATTTTTGTATTTGGGAGATTGGTTTTGCGGTAAAAAAGTTTTTAGCCAAGAATCTTAACTTTGCAAAAAAGCAATTTGATTGAATTTTCACCTTAAATATACTTTTTATTATAACCTCTGCTATAGGTGGTTTTCAAAAAAAATCTTTTCAAAAAAATATGCGTTAAAATTGGAAATATTTAAAGAAACTTCAATCATTCATTAATATTTTGTTTGAGCGATGGAAACAGTTTTAATTTTGAAAACGGGATAAAAGCTTTTTTAGAGAAAGCGCTTTAGAGATTTAAATCGGCAGTTTTAGTCCAGAAACCTTATTTTACCGTAATGGCCTTATTTGATAATATACGGTTAACCAAAGTCAAATACATGTTTACTTTAAGTTTATTAAACCTTAACGGATAGAGAACGATTAAGATTTATCATGCCAAAACCTTTGAATCAAGATGTTGAACAAGGAGCATTCCGAACCTTTGTAAAAAAAAGACTTTCATTAAGTCTTCTATTTATTTTGCCTGCAGTTATAGCTTTATTTGCCTTTAGTTCGGGTTTTGTCGCTTTAGATATTTTGGATCATTTTTTCTTAGAAAAAAATAAACCCTATGTTCCTTTGGAATGGGAATATGTATCGAAAATTCTTGGCTTGATAAAGTTGGAAGTACTTTTGTTCACTGTTCTTGGAATTGGAGCTGGAATTGGCGTTGCTTACGCGATTATAAAACCAATGAACAGAATCATGGAAAGCGCAAAACAGATCGCTCAAGGCGATTTTAAGGCCCAGTTGAATATAGACGAATTAGGCGAGTTCCAACCCTTAGGTAAAGAAATAAACCGGATGGTTTCATCAGTAAACAGATATATGGTTGATAGCATGACTGGCGCATGGATAATGATGGATCCTTTGGGAAAGATTCTATCTTTAAATACTGGCGCTATGTCGCTTTTGGGGGGGAATTTGGAGGAATTTATTGGGTTGTCGGTGAATAAATTATTGGAAAGGTCTGTTTTTCGGGGAGAATTAGGCTTATTAGTAAAAGAAACTGTAGAAAATGGAAAAATTTATTCAGGAAAAGAAGTAATTGTTTCCGATTTAAATGAAAAAAAAATCAAATATTCCCTTTCCACCAAGGTTTTTAAAGGGGAACAAGATGAGACAACTGGAATTGTTTTAGCTATTAGAGACTTGACTCGCGAAAGGGAAGTTCAAGAACATATTCAGCGGACGGGAGAGTTAGCTTCTTTGGGCGGAATGGCGGCAGGTTTAGCCCATGAAATACGAAACCCTCTTGGTACAATAAAGGGATTGACTCAACTGTTAGAAGAGGAAGCGGCCGAAGACACCAAAAGTAAAAAATATGTAAAGACTATTATTAAGGAAGTGGATCGCTTAAACAGAGTTGTTACCGATTTATTGCAATTTGCTCAACCCACCTCAAAAGAGTTTTTATTTCATGATGTGAATCTATTATTAGAGAACGCTTTACAACTTTGTAGAATTGACCTCGAAAGGAAAAAAGCTAAAATATCCAAAGAGTTTGAAAACCATCTTCCGCATATTTGGGCTGATGAAGGAAAACTCATTCAAGTTTTTTTAAATTTACTTTTAAACGCTGGCGAAGCAATGGATGATTCTAAAGTAGTAAAAATAATTACTTATTTTGATCCTACAGGATTCGCGACGTCTTCAGGTCAAAATTCAGGAGCGGTAAAGATTAAAATTATGAATACAGGCCCAGAAATTGATCCTGGAATCCGATCTAGGATTTTTGACCCGTTTTTTACTACACGAACTGAAGGTACTGGATTGGGATTGGCGATAGTTTCTCAAATTATAGCTTCTCATAAAGGATCGATTTCAGCTGAAAGAGAAGGTCCGTATACAGTGTTCCAGGTTTCTTTACCAATTCTGATGGAATCCGACACTAACGAATTTACCCAAAAACAAGTTAAAAATCGAAAACCAGAGGGAGAGGCACATGAGTTCGCCTAAAATATTGATCGTCGACGATGAAGAAGGTATTCGATTTTTTTTGTCAGAGGCTATTTCTCGCGAAGGATATACTCCAGAAACCGCTGCAACTGGAGAAGAAGCTTTAAAAAAGGTGGAGGAAGATTTATTTGATTTAGTGATTACCGATTACAACATGCCTGGGATGAACGGTATTCAAATGTATTCAAAAATGAGAGACCTTCATCCTCATATTGTTGGAATTTTGGTCACTGCTTATGGCGATAAAACTTTGGCAATGGAAGCTATGAACCTTGGTATGTTCGACTATTTTACAAAACCAGTGGATATCAAGGAAGTTCGCGTGGTCATTAGGCGCGCAATAGAGAGGAGTCAATTACAGAAAGAAGTTGTTACCCTTCGCTCTACCTTGGAAAAAAGCTATCCTTCTAATGAAATTTTGGGAATTTCCAACGCTACTCGGGAAGTTGTCGAAAGAATTCATAGGGTCGCCGATAGCGATGTTTCTGTTTTGGTATTGGGAGAAAGCGGCACTGGTAAAGAGTTAGTCGCTCAAGCATTACATTATAATAGTTCTCGGAAACATAGACCTTTTGTGAAAATTAATTGTACTGCGGTTCCTCACGACCTTTTAGAGGCGGAATTTTTCGGATTTGAAAAAGGGGCTTTTACGGGGGCGATCAAACGAAAAATTGGTAAATTTGAGCAGGCTAATGAGGGGACTTTATTTCTCGATGAAATTGGCGATATGCCAATGTCCACTCAATCAAAAATTTTGAGGGTAATTCAAGAAAACGAGTTACAGAGGGTTGGGGGAGAGAATACGATAAAAATAGACATTCGTTTAGTGGCAGCTACAAATAAAGATTTAAAAAAAGCGATCGCCGAAGGAGAGTTTCGCGAAGATTTATTTTATCGTTTGAATGTTGTGGCAATAAATTTGCCTCCATTGAGAAATCGAAAAGAAGACATTCCAATATTAGCAAATCATTTCCTAGAGATTTATAACCAAAAATTTAAAAAGAATATTCAAAGTATTACCCCAGAAGGAATTGATGTTTTAACTAATTATTCATGGCCAGGAAATATCCGAGAACTTGAAAACGTAATGCAAAGAGGCATAATTTTGGCATATGGACCTGCCTTAGATAAAAAAGATCTTCTGGATGTTTATCCATCATTAAGCGATGGGATTGAGTTTTCCGGTCCAGTTGGAACCAGCCTTTCCGACAAAGTTGGAATGACGGTTGAGTCCACAGAAAAAAAACTAATATTGGAAGCTTTAAAAGAAGAAAACTGGAAACGTCAGGAAACGGCAAAACGGTTAAATATAAGCCGCAAAAGTTTGCACAACAAAATGAAAAAATATGGCATTGTAGAGTAAATATTACAATAATTTAACACGATTTTTTAGCGTTATACATGTATAATTATTAAATACATAACGTTGGTAAAAAACTATGGCCGTTTTTGAATACAAAGCTAGAGACAGAATGGGGCAAATGGTGACTGGCACTATGAGCGCTAATACTGCCGATAATGTCAGCCAAGAATTGTCTAAAATGGGCCATTTTCCCGTCAAAATTAAAGAAGAAGGCGGTGGGACTGGCGGAGACGCAAAAAAAGCAGGTAAAGGTAGCAAAGGATTCCTAGCTAGTTTTCAAAAAGTTACAACACAAGATTTAGTTCTTTTTACCCGCCAAATGTCCACCCTATTTAATGCAGGTATTCCCTTATTAGCCATTCTTTCTGCGCTTTCCGATCAAGTAACTAATTCTCGTTTTAAAGATGTATTGTTACAAATGAGAAGAGAAATTGAAGATGGTCTTTCCCTTTCGGAAGCGATGGCAAAGCATGAAGATGTTTTTCCCGATTTATTTATAGCAATGATTCAAGCCGGGGAAGCTGGCGGCGTTATGGATGATATTTTAGGCCGTTTAGCGGATTTGATTGAAAAGCAGGCCGAAAATGAAGCTAAAATTAAGGCTGCTATGCGCTATCCCAAGATGGTTGTTGGGGCTATGGCGGTTGCTATTGGTATTTTGATGTGGAAAGTAGTGCCTATTTTCGTAAAAATGTTTGAAAAAGCCAAAATTGATCTTCCTTGGGCCACAAAACTTTTAATTGCGTCTAATAATGTCGCTCATGATTATTGGCATTTTTTTCTTGGCGGACTTGTTTTGGTTTACGTTTTATTTACTAAATATACCAAAACCGAAAAAGGTAAGTACCAATGGCATTATATTTGCTTGAAATTTCCTATAATGGGAAATGTCTTGCTTAAATCCAACATGTCCAAGTTTTCTAGAATATTGGGAACATTACAAGCAGGCGGCGTTCCTATTTTAGATATTTTAGCCGTTTCCGCTCGCGTAGTTGAGAATATGGTTTTATCGAAAATTATTTCTGACTTGCGTAATAGCGTTCAAGAAGGTCTGGGGCTTGCCACTCCTTTAAGCCAAAGTGGTTTTGTGCCTCCGTTAGTCACTCAAATGATTTCTGCTGGCGAAGAGTCTGGCGCTTTGGATGATATGATGATGAAGGTGGCAGATTATTATGATGAAGAGGTTGACCAAGCGGTGAAAAATCTCTCTTCAATGATTGAACCTATTTTATTGGTTTTTATGGGTGGTTTGGTATTATTCCTTGCTTTGGCTATTTTTATGCCAATGTGGGATATGTCCAAAATGGCCAAAAAATAATTTCTTTAGTAAACGTTTTCGATTTTATTCTAATGACAATGCTTAAATATTTAAAAATTGATAAAGAAAAACGAGAAGCTGGTTTTACTTTGATTGAATTAATTACAGTTATAGTCATGGTTGGAATTCTTTCTTCCATGGCCCTCCAAAAAATGATGTCCGTCCAGGAGGACGCTGAAATGGTTGCGGAAGATGCCACAATCGAGGTAATGCGTGCGAATTTGATAGGTAATTTTGGCGATGATCTTATAAAAGGCGATTTTGCATCTTATCCACAAAATCCCTTTCAGAGCTTAACCAAAGTGCCAGAGGGTTATAATAGAAGACAGGCTACCGCTCCTAATGGCGAGGAAGATAACGACCGTTTGTGGGTATTTGTGCAAGGACAAACTGGAGGTGGGTTAACAGCCGAACAAGCTGGGACTACTTTAGTAAACTTTATTCCCACGGGGTTTATTTTCCACCAACGAAGAGATCATACGGTTGTTAAATGGGGTTATGATGCTTCACAAGGAGTAATTAGTAATAAAGTTATTGTGAATAAGAGCGAACTTAAGGAAGACTTGCAAGATGAACAAATTGAACAAGGCGAAGAAACGGAAGACGATCTTCTTCTTCAGCGTAGGCGTCTAGGAAATTTGAACGCCGATCAAGAACAAAGTAGGCGAACTAATCGAAACCGCTGATTGATGATTTTATTAAAAACCATCAGATTTTATAAAACCTGGAGCTCCCGCTAATGAGCACAATTTACGATATTTTATTGATCGGGTCTAAATTTTTTGCGGTTTTTCTTGTTTTCATATCGCTAATTATGGGCGCTTTACTTTTATTTAGACCGTCCACGGCGGCCCAATTAAATCATTTTTTTAATAAATGGTTTAAAACTGAAGATATTTCCAAATCAATTGATACCCAAATATCTACTGCCGATCTCTTTGTAAAATATCGTTTTGTTCTTGGTTTCCCCTTATTTCTGGGGGCCATGTACACCATTTATTATTTGATTGCTATATTTGATCAATCGAGATTTATTTCTATGGTGGTTACCCCATCAACAGAAACAAAAGAATTATTTATCGTAATAATAATGGATGTTAGTCGATGGTTTTTTGTGATTTGGTGCTTGATTGGGGCATTTTTATGTCTACTTATGACTTTTGCTCCAGACAAATTCAAAGAGGTTACAAAGTCGTTAGATGCTTTTTTTTCTACTGAAAAAGTTGAAAGTTTAATCGATACTCCCCATGACTCGATTGATAATTGGGTGCTAAGAAATCATATTATAGTTGGGTTTCTTTTACTAATGGGCTCGGCTTTTTTATTTGCAATTTGTCTTAATTATTTTTTCTAACCGATATTTACTCCCTAAGATATTTCTTCCTTCAATTTTTTATAATCAATTAAAAACCCAAGCTTGGTTGGCTTAGTTATTTAATATTTAATTTTGGGTAAGAGATGTTACTCTGCGTGAATTGACTTACCCATTTTTATTCCATTATTTCGCCATTTTGGAAACTTTTCTTAATAAAATGGAATCCAAACCAAAAAAAGTTTTAATTTGGGATTATATTTTTTGAAGTTAATCATTTTTATTTTTGGTTAAGTGACTAAAAGAAAGGGTTTTTGGAGAATAAGAGTCTTTAGTTACGAAATCGTTGAAAACAGTTGAGTAAAAAAAATAAACTTTTTTTTAACTTGCTTAACTTTGGTCTTTCGTTTGCATTATTAAGGGAAAAAACTAATATCAACAAATTATTGATAATTTTTAAATTTCCTAAGTGAGGAGAAAATGATGGATAACACGATAAAAAATGAAAAGGGTTTTACCTTAATCGAATTGATCATGGTAATCGTAATTTTAGGGATTTTAGCAGCTACGGCAGTTCCTAAGTTTATCGATTTAAAAGCCGACGCACTTAATGCAAGACGAGATAACTTGTCTGGAGCTTTGAGAGCTTCTGTTAATATTCTTCATGCTAACTATATTTTGAGAACCGCTTCTACCTACGACGTTACAGCGGTAGTAGGTTCTGTAGACGCTCAAGGCTTGACCCCTGTTGCGGCTAGCGCAACCTCTGTTACGGCAACTGCTGACGGCGTAACTTATAGCTGGAGTTATAGCCCACAAGGTGGCGTTCAAGATCCTGCTACTATTGGCGCGCCGGGTACCCTATAATTTGGGTTACTTAACCGACATGGTTTAAATAAACCGATTAGGAGAGCCCCCTTTCTAAAGAAAGGGGGCTTTTTTTTATGAAAATTTCTGAAGTCATAGCGGCGGGGATTGCTTTTGCTTTTCTCGCGATTTTTTATTTTTGGGATTCATTGGCTCCTGATTTGATTATTGGGGGAGGCGATAATCTTTTTTTTTTCATCCCAATAAGAAAGCTATGGATTCAAATCGTTCAAAGCTTTTCCTTTCCGTTATGGAATCCTCATGCCAATATGGGGATGCCGCTTTTTGCTACCGTTCAGCCTGCGATCCTTTATCCTTTTAGTTGGTTATATTTTCTATTTTCATTCAATTCTGTTTTTAATCTTACGATTGTTTTTCATTACAGTTTAGCTGGATTCTTTATGTATCTGTTGGCTCGAAGCTGGCGATGCGGGCCGGAAGGCGCTACCGTTTCGGCGTTTTCTTTTATGTTTTCCGGCTATCTATTTTCTGTACACAGATACTTATCGACTCTTTTGCCCGTCGTTTGGGTTCCACTCTTATTATTGTTATTTTTTTCTGGAATTTTAAAAAAGGATAAACGACAAGTTATATGGGCCGGTTTAGTTGCGTCATTTATGATTTTTTCGGGTGGAATCGAAACCTGTTACCAAATTTTTCCGATTTTAGCGATACTTGGTTTTTTCCCAAATTTGTTGTTTGAAGGAAACTTTGAAAATCAATTCAAAGCTCGCTTTAAATTGTTAGTTTTATTTGGAATTGTTTTGGTTGGGATTACTGTTGTTCAAATTGCTCCAACGCTTGAGCTTTCCCATTGGTCAATTCGTAAATATGGACTAGGCGAATATGAAGCGAATGTTTGGTCTTTAAAGTTAAGAGATTTATTTTTATTTTTTACTTTGGATTTTTATGGTTATTTTGGAAATTCGAAATCATATTTTTCCGAACAAAATTGGTTGCAAACTCTTTATATAGGAATTCCGTCATTTCTTTTAGCCTTGTATTCTTTCCGAAGATTAAGGGTGAGATCATGGGCAATTGTCGTAATTATATTCATATCAGTTTTGCTGGCTCTTGGGAAAAACGCTTTTTTATTTCCTTTTCTTAGACAACATCTTCCTCTTTTTGATTCCTTTCGATATCCCGTTAAGTTCATATTTCCGGCAATATTGGCTATTTCAATATGCGCGGGTTTGGGTTTTGATCAATTGAAAAATGATATTCAAACAAAAAGCCTAAATATAAATCAAGTAACCAAGATTCTATATTTAGGAGTTTGTTTTATACTTGGATTTGGTTTGATTGAATTGCTCAAACCTTTTTTGACAAATCAGTTCGAAATTTGGAAAATTGTCCCGCCTTTTTATAATGAGCCCTGGGTTAATCTAGGTAATCTGCAAAGGTTATTCGCGTTTGCATCCATTTTCTGTCTTTTCCTTTTCTTATCTGCAAGGAGAACGACAACCAATTCGTGGATCTTTTTTTTACCCGTTTTAGTCTTAGGCGCTGATTTGTTTTTTGGGAATCAGGGTTTGTCTTTTAAGGTACCTGTGAAACACATTGATGAGCCTAGTCAAAATATGAAATTTCTTGCTTCGCAACCAGGTAATTTTCGAACGTACGTTACAAAAGAAACAAAAAAAGATTACTATCGGAAAAAAGTCCAAGACCAAAGCTTGACCTATGAAGACCAAGCAAGGTTCATTCGTTCACTAACAGGTATAGCCTCCGGCATTAGCTATGTAGAAGGCCAAACGGTTATGCGACCTTACTTTTTCGATAATATTCGGGGTATATTGAATACAATGCCTTTTAAACAAAGATTGAACTTATTGAATTTATTCAATGCAAAATATATTGTTTCTGCAGATAAACTAAATTGGGATGGATTAAAGTTAGTTCACCTTGAACCTGGAGGATTAGTGGAAAATATTTCTTCAGAATCGCTTGCCAATTTACAAACCAAAGATACAATAAAAATTTATGAAAATGAAAAAGTCCTCCCGAGGGTTTTTTTGGCGGAAAATTGCCAAGTAATAAAAAATGAAAATGATTATCCTGTTATATTTTCCAGCGAAGACTTTAATCCAAGAAAAAAAATTCTTATCAACAAATCTCCTGAAGGATTGAATTGCGATGACGAAATAAAGACTTTAAGCCCCATCGAAATTGTTGAAATATTAGATTACCGTCCAAACTCTATTGATTTGAAAGTTCACGTTGAAAAAAACCGATTACTTTTTTTAAGCGATGCCTACTTTCCCGGATGGGAAGCTAGCATTGATGGAAAAGAAACTAAGATCTATCGCGCTAATTACGCGTTTAGGTCCATTGTCGTAAGTCCAGGTGAACAGCGCGTCCGGTTTGAATACAATCCCATTCCCTTCCAATTAGGTAAAATCATAAGTTTCTGCGCTTTATTTATTGTCCTCTTCATTATTCTAAAAGGTTTTCAGGTTAAAAAACCTTAATTGCCCAATCAACTTATTTAACTACTTAAGTTAGATAAAAAATAATCTTGGTATTGACCTTTAAGTTCCATGATTTCTTAATATTTACTTTTTTGGGGTAATGGGTATCCCTCTGTGGGAACTGGCTTACCCATTTTTATTCCATTATTAGGTAGTTTGAGAAAATGTTATTACTAATCTAATTTAAGGCTAATTTAAAATATTTAATTTTATAAGCTTAATTTATTGTTTTTTTTGACTTTAAGTAAGGCTTTTGATTTTTTATCCATAGTTAAATGGCTAAAATAAAGGGTTTTCGAAGCCTGGAAACTCTTGCGAAAGAAACCATTGAAAAAAGCTGAGTTAAAGGAAAAGTTTAATAAAGTAACTTTTTTATTCACATTTATTGCTTTTGGTCTTTAGCTTGCATAATAAAGGGAAAGACTTTGAAATTAATCAATCATTAATTAATATTTTGTTTAAATAAACTAAGGAGAAAATGATGGAAAACACGATAAAAAATGAAAAGGGTTTTACCTTAATCGAATTGATCATGGTAATCGTAATTTTAGGGATTTTAGCAGCTACGGCAGTTCCTAAGTTTATCGATTTAAAAGCCGACGCACTTAATGCAAGACGAGATAACTTGTCTGGAGCTTTGAGAGCTTCTGTTAATATTCTTCATGCTAACTATATTTTGAGAACCGCTTCTACCTACGACGTTACAGCGGTAGTAGGTTCTGTAGACGCTCAAGGCTTGACCCCTGTTGCGGCTAGCGCAACCTCTGTTACTGCAACTGCTGACGGCGTAACTTACAGCTGGAGCTATAGCCCACAAGGCGGCGTTCAAGATCCTGCTACTATTGGCGCGCCGGGTACCCTCTAATAATCTAGATTTCTTTACTAACAATGTTAATAAAATAATAAGGAGAGCCCTCTTTCTAAAGAAAGAGGGCTTTTTTTTATGAAAATTTCTGAAGCATTAGAAGCAAGCATAGTTTTTTCAATCCTCGCCGTTTTTATTATGGGGATTCTTTGGGGCCTAAATTGATAAATTGGAAATAAGACAACTTCTTTTCATTTATAATGTCTTAATAAATAAGCTGTGCAAAACCAGCTTGCCCACTAGATTCTCTAAGAAAATTTTTTTACTTCCATTTAATTTCTAAAAAATAATAGGTTGTTGTTTATTTATTAATTAAACTGCTGGAAGAAAATTAATTTTTCAGTTTTAGGTCCAACCAATCCATGTCCTCAACTTATTTAAATGCCAATAAAGTTTTAGCTGGCGGCTTTTTTGTCCTCTTTCTTTTTAGCATAACCCGTTTATTAAACCTGACGGGATTTCCTATATTTACCGACGAAGCTATTTATATCCATTGGGCGCAATTAATGCGTAACGATTGGAACGATATTTTTATTTCCAAAATGGATGGAAAGCAGCCTTTATATATGTGGTTAGTTGCGTTGGCTCTTAATTTAAAAGTAGACCCACTAATAACGGGCAGATGCATAACTATATTTGCTTCGTTATGTTCCATAGTCGGAATATTTTATATAGGAAAGGCGCTCTTTAATTCTCGTATAGGTTTTTTTGCCGTACTTTCTTGGGTATTTTGTCCATATCTTCTATTTTTTGATCGCTTAGCTTTGGTTGACGGACTGCTAACCGCTTTTGGCGTGTGGTCTGTAGTGGCGGCCATTTATATTTTAAAAAACCCAAAATCTGGTATTTTTCCTTATTTGTTTTTAGGAAGTTTTCTTGGTTGTGCTTATATGACCAAGGCGACGGCATTTTTGCTAGTTCCGATTCCTTTTGTTTTTTTGTGGTTAGGAAGAGAACGCGGAAAACAGCAATGGGTTTATAAAAGCTTGGCAGCGCTAGGGTGTGCCGTTTTTGTCGCTTTGCCCTATTTCCTATCGCAGATTGGATTGACTATTTCAGATAGGGATTTAATAGTACATCGGCAGGATTTAGTTTTAACCCCAACTGAATTGTTTTCTTTGCCGTGGGCTATATGGTATAGAAATGCGGAAATAATATGGGAGTTTTATTGCGCTTATATTACGTGGCCTTTATTGACCCTTATAGGTTTCTCAATAGGTTATATATTATGGGAAAAAAATCGTTTAGGAATTGGTGTAGTTTTTTGGGCCGTATTTCCTACACTTGCGATTGTCATGGTTGCCAAAGGTTTTTTTTCAAGATATTTCGTTATCGCTTTACCTCCTCTAACAATATTAGCGGCGGTTGCTCTTGAAGAACTAGGTTTATTTATAAACAAGTTATTGGGAAAAATTTCTTTTTTTAGGAATATATCCTTAAATGCAAAACAAATAATCTCATTTTGTTTATTGTTTATCATTACATTTTTTGACAGTTTTTTTTTGCCTGGAAATTTATCAAGGATCCGCTTAAAGCCCCTGTTCATGAGCTAGATAGAATTCATTACCTTGAAGGTATGAATTCTGGTTATGGTATTAAAAAGGCTTCCAAGTTTATTTTGGAGCAAGCAAGTTTGGGGAAAATAGCAGTAATGTTCAGCTCTAAACTTGGAAATCCCCAGGAAAGTATGGTGGTTTATTTATGGGGCAAAAAGAATGTTGTATTAGCTCCAGTTCCGTGGTGGCCTCAAAAACCATTGATGTTATCGAGCAAAGAGTTTCCTTTTTTGGTTCACAAATATAAAAGACGTCCCCAGCATATGGAATCTATTTCGGGTCTAAAGAGTATTTTTTTCGTTTATCCCTTTATTGAATTTACTCAAGAAGATTTTGAAAAGCAAAACCCGCAGTTTAAAAAAGTATGGACTGTTCTTAAACCGGACCCTAAATATTCTCTAGATATTTACAAATGGGATCCGCAACTTCATACCAATAATTTAAAAACCACACTCGGAATAAATTAATGCTCCGGGTATTGATTCTCGTCACTACCGCAATCATTACCCTTGTAGGGAGCGACAATATTTATTTATCGCCTAAAGGTAATGAAACCGTTTGTCTAATCGCTTATCTTTGTTTAGCTTGTCTCATTACAGCCCTTTTTAATAGGCGAACCAACGCCAAAAAAGCCGTAGAAGTTGTTCCCCTTACGTTAGCATTATCCCTCTTTCTAATTTGGTCGTCGGCAGGTTTTTTTTTCACAGTCAATTTAGACGACAGCTTTCCATTTGTTATTAAGTACCTTGGAGCCTTGTCTTGGTTTTTGGCTTTGACTTTTTATATTGATAGCGAAATTCGAATTTATGAAATCCTTTGGACGCTGGTTCTGCTTTCTATACCATTGTCGGCCTTGTCGCTAATTCAGCAATACGACCCATCGGTACTTCGGTATCATATAAGTTATAGTTCGACGTCTATTTTTATCCAGATGAACCTTTTTTCATGTTATCTCGTATTTATTGCTCCAATTACGGTTTTACTTTTTTTCAGATCTGTAAATAACCTTCAGAAAATAATTTCAAGTAGCGCTTTTTTGTTGTTAGGGCCTGCCTTAGGGTTTTCTGGATCGCCAGGAGGGCAGTTTACGGTGGTAATTCAATTAGCAATATTGTGTTTTTTTTGTTGGCGTTTTTCTGAAAAGATTCGTTTTAAAAACTTGGTTTCAGGGATAGCTATTGGTTTTTTATTTTATGTGGTTTTAGTTTTCGTTTTACAACCCAAAGATATGGTTCAAAGCTCAATTCAAACAGCTGATTCTGTTTCTCTCATGAGAAGAGCATGGGTTTGGAATCATATCCTGGAGAGATTTGAATTTTGGCAAGCTGCCTGGGGGATTTTCAAAGACCACTGGATTTTTGGAAGCGGACCTTGGACTTTTAACTTGCTTTACCCTCAGTATACTGGAATCGATGCTGTTCATCCGCACGCAATTAACGCTCATAATTTGTTTATTCAAACTGCTTCAGACTTGGGTTTTATTGGTTTGACGTTGTTAATATCCTTTGTTGTCCTTTTTTTTGCAACGGTATATCCAATCTTAAAAACGGGTTTACAAGGCCCGAGATTTTTAATTCTATGTTTATCCATTTCAATAGTTGGTTTTTTAATTCAGGGATTGATTGAGTACCTTTTGCCTGCATCTCTTTTTTTGCATTATTTAGTTTTATGGATAGCCGCTATAGCATTTTTAACAAAAAGAAATGAAGCGAATAAAAATTTTAAACTTCTCTATTTTACTGGGCTTGTTTCAGCAGTAATTGGAGTTTTCGCATTAGGATGGTTTTATGTTTATGATGACTTAATAAATTCAAAAATTTACAAATATAAAAACAAGAAGGAATTTTTTAAAAATATTTCAAAAGCAAAGGAATTATGTTCTCGTTGTGATCGTCCCCATGTACTAACTGCTGGGTGGCTAATTGAAAACTATAAAAAAAACAAAAAGCCTGAAATGTTGAGTCGAGCCGAAGAAGCGCTTAAAGAAGCGACTCTCTTAGGACATTTAGGCTTTGAGATGGATTTTTTCAGAGCACAAATAGAAGATTTACAAGGTAAAAAGGAAAAGGCTGATTTTTATAGAAAACGAGCCAAAGAAAAATCAAGATTAGGAAATCCCAATGTTTTTAATGATTTTTATAAAATGAAAAATGAACCCTTATGAAAAACTGGATTCATATTTTTTTTATTAGTATCGCGCTCTATTTGACGTTTGTAGCGAGCGAAAATATTTATTTGCCTTTCAGTCCCGGACAAATTGTTGTTTCAACGCCCTTTTTATTAGTTATTTTTTTAATTGCATGTTGGGTTCAATCGATAAAAGTTGAGAAAAGCTTATTTCAGTTACCAGGAGGAATTTTGCTCGGTTTTTTCCTCTGGGCAATTTGGGGTCAGAATTTTTCAATTGATTCAGAGTTATCTTATTACGGATTTCTTAAATATTTGTCTGTGGCAATTTTTATTATTGCGGCGTCGCTTTATTGTATTAATGAGAAAAATATTTCAATAGTCCTCTGGACGCTCTTGATTTCTTCCATAATTCATTCCTTGATTGTTGTTGGACAGCATTATAGTTTTTCTTGGGTTCACTTAAAAGAACCCCTCTGGGGAAACGCTACAACTTTTCAAAATACACATGGTGTTGAAGCAAGAAAATGGGGCAATCCTTCGACTTTTTCAAACATAAATTATTTTGGCGGTTATCTTGTATTGCAACTGCCAATCGCCGCTTTGCTATTTTTTAAAAAGCAAAAACCATGGGAAAAATACTTATCGGCTTTGGCGTTCAGTCTGATAATTATCAGTTTGATTTATTCAAGATCTTTTAGCGGGCAAGTTGTAGCGGCTTTAGAATTGATCTTGATATTGTTAGTTTATTTAGGTTGGACAGTAGTAACTCGAAAAATAGCCATTGCTGGCGGTTTTATTATTGGAGTTTTTTCAATCATTTTAATGGTAGCGGCGTCTTTACCGGAGAATTACAAACGTAAATTATCTGAAAGTTCGTTAGTGCCGGTGAAATTATCGCGAGCCATTACGGGTGGAAATTTACTTAATCGAATTGTCTACTGGAGGGGAGCCTGGGAAATTGCTAAAGAAAAACCATTGACGGGAACAGGTTCTTTAACTTTTGGAGCTTTATATCCTTATTATATATCGAAAGTCGAAAACAACTTACGGCCTGGATATATTCAAAAATCTCCTCCACATGCTCATAGTCTATATTTTCAAATTCTTTCAGACCATGGATGGGTTGGGTTAATCATATTTATCGGTTTCTTATTTGTTTGGTTTAAAAGAATATATAAGATCATTCAATCCAATGGCAATACTCGTTTTAAAAATGAAGCTTTGGTGGTAGCTGTTGCCTGTTTTGGATTTTTGACACAGAATTTAATTGAGGTTAACTGGCTTGTTTCTTCCTTTATTTTTCATTTCGCGCTTTTAATCGTTATTTTCGATTTTTATTATTCGCAAATCTTCCAGAAAAATAAAATAATGCCGAATAAATTATACTTTGGCCTAAGTATAATTTTATGTTTGATGGCAATTTTTTCCTCATATTTTTTTCGACAGTATAATCAAATTTTAAATGTTGAAATTTTAGAATCCCAAAGAGCGGAATCTTTTATTAATTATGCGGAAAAAGCTGAAAGGTTTTGCTCTAGTTGCGCTTCTGCCAAAGTTGTTTTTGCTAAAACTTTACTGGAAGAATATAAGACTAACCAGAATCTCAATTTTTTGATTGAAGCTGAAAAAAAATTAGAGGCTGCAGTTCTTGATAATCCTTACAACGTTCCAGTATTAATCTATTTAGGCAAAATTTATGCTATGCAAGGAAAAGATGAGGAAGCTTTGCTAAAGCTGAGTTTGGCATTGAAGCTATACCCCAATTCTCCCGAAGCAAAAGATGTTTTTTCTAAACTAACTAGTGGAGGTTTCACCCCTAACTCCAGCAATACAGTGCAATGAATTTTAATGATATTCGAAAAAGAGTTGAAGATTCCTATGTGTTTTACACGACAGTTATCTTCTGCGTGACTTTTTGGGTTTTTTGGAAAGCGACGGAAACTGGTTTTGTCAATTTTGACGATCCGGCATTTGTTCTTGAAAACCCTATGGTCAGCGAATTTTCAGTTAAAAACTTTAAAGAAATTTTTTTTAGTTTACACACCGCTAACTGGCAACCATTAACATGGATTTCGCATAGTTTTGATCGTTTTTTATTTGGCATAAACCCTGGTGGGCATCATTTCACAAGTGTACTAATCCACAGCCTTAATGCCGTTATTATTTTTTTCCTGTTTGAATTGATAGTTCAGGCGATAAAAATAAAAAATGATCGCCAAAAAATCGTTCGATATACAGGATTGGCGGTATCAATATTTTTTGCTATTCATCCATTAAGAATTGAATCAGTTGTTTGGATATCTGAAAGAAAGGATTTGCTTTGCGCGTTTTTTGTCCTTTTAGCTTACCGGTCGTACTTAGCTTTTCATCTTCAAAAGAGAGAATTGAAAGATAGAGGATGGCCAGTTACTACTTTAATATTTGGAATACTCGCTTTAATGTCAAAACCTATGGCGGTAACGATTCCGCTTGTTTTATTAATTTTTGACTTTTTTCCACTAAGGCGGGGATATGGGCTCCGAGATATTGTTACTTTAGCTATTGAGAAATGGCCCTTTTTCTTTCTCAGTTTAGTGGTTGGGATGATAACTGTTTTAGGGCAAAAACAAGTTGGGGCTTTAGCTCCCATAACGGATCTTTCCTTTGCTGAACGCGCCATTAACTCTCTTCACAATGTTTTCTTTTACTTAGAAAAAACATTACTACCATTCAATTTAGTTTCTCTTTATCCCCACGTTGACACTTTGAGTTTTCTGGAAGGCCGTTTTTTTGGAACGATTTTTTTCTTTTTGGGAGCGTCTTTATTGTGTTGTGTTCAGTGGTCTCAAGGGAGGCGAGCTTTGGGGACGGTATGGTTATATTATTTGACGGTTTTAGCTCCTGTGGTTGGATTAATTCAAGTTGGATCGCAAGCGGCGGCAGATAGATATACTTATTTACCAACTTTGAGCTTTTATTTTTTGGTAGGAGGAGCTTTCCTTTGTTACAAATTTTATCCTGAGCTTCAAAATCAAAAGAAAATATACCTCAAAATTATATTTATTTATAGTTTGATTGCGTTTATTTGCATGGGAACAGTTTCAACCAATCAAATAGAAGTTTGGGAAAATGGCGAAACTTTATGGCGTAGAAATATAAAAATTTATCCCGATAAACAGCCTGAAATTTATCGTTTGTTGGGAGACATATTAAGAACGGAAAAACGTTATCAAGAAGCCGAATTTATGTTTAAAAAGGCTTTAGAAATTAATAAAAACCACTCTTTTGCTCTAAGTAGTTTAGGACTGCTCTATTTAGAACAAGGACGTTTGGAGGAGTCGAAACAAAAATTATCTTTTGCAATAGAAAGAGATTCTCGAAATATAGAGGCCAAAATCAATCTTGGTTTGGTTCATTTAAATTTAAAAGATTATGACAAATCGCAATATATTCTCGAATCCGCATTGGCTCTTGACCCTAATCGTTGGGAAGTTCTAAATAACTTAGGTAAGTTATTAATTGAAACGAAAAAATTTGTAGAAGCCGAAATTTTTCTTAAAAAAGCAGATGCCGTTGATAATTATCGAGCTGAGATAAAAGGTAACTTAGGTTTAGTCTATTTTAAAATGGGAAGATTAAGGGAAGCGGAAATTCAATTGACGAGCGGTTTAAAAATCCAACCTGAAAATTTGCAGATCTATATACTTCTAGCGGCTGTTTACATTCAATCTGGATTATATGAACACGCTGAAAAGAAATTACATTTTGTTTTAAGTAAGGACAAAAAAAATAAAATAGCTCTAAAAAATCTTCAAATTATTAAGAAGAGACGGCAGTTAGAATTATTGGACAAGAGGAATGAGCCAAAAAATTAAAATTAATGAAAAAGTTCAACCTTCTATTTGGATGGTTTTATTATTTCTCTCGATTTTTTCGATTTTGGGATTTTGGAGAAGTTTAGAAAACGATATTGTTTCATTAGACGATCCGGAAATTTTATCGCAATCGATGATTCGCTCTTTTTCTTCAGAAAATTTGCGGGAAATGGCAACTAGTTTTAAAACGGGAAATTGGATTCCCGTGGTGTGGATTTCATTTGCAATTGATTTTAAATTGTTTGGTTTGGCTTCGTGGGGATATCATTTAACCAGTGTTTTAATACATGGATTTAATATATGCCTTGTTTTTTTTCTTTTTATTTACATGACTCGGTCTTTTTATGGAAGAAATATAGCTTATTTAGGTGGCGCTGCCGTCTCTTTATTATTTGGGTTTCATCCTTTAAGAGTAGAATCTGTTGTATGGATTGCAGAGCGTAAAGATTTACTCTGCGCCTTTTTTTATTTACTGGTTTTGACTTTGTATGTCAAATGGATGGAAGTTTGTAAAGGGCATCTTTCAAAAATTAGATACTTTGTTTTGTTAGTTTTATTTGCCTTAGGATTAATGTCTAAACCTATGGCCGTTTCTCTTCCTATTGTTCTGATTCTTTTGGATATATACCATTTAAAAAAAATAACCTGTATTTTCGATTTTTGGATTTCGGTTAGAGAAAAGCTTCTTTTTTTTGTGCTGAGCTTTATTATTGGATTAACGACTATACAAGCCCAGAAAGAAGTTGGGGCAATGGAACAGGTTTATAGAAGCGGTTTAAGCGATCGCTTAATGAACTCAATTCACAATATTTTTTTTTACATCCAAAAAACGCTTTGGCCTCAGTCTTTATCTCCCTTATATCCGTTTCAAGAACCTTGGACTTTATTTAGTGGGTGGTTTATTACTTCTATATTTTTTTTTATTATCACAACTTTTTTTTGTGTCAAAACTTGGAGATCTGGAAATAAGTTTTTTGGTATTGCTTGGCTTATTTATCTAATTGTATTAATGCCTGTTTCAGGTTTAATTCAAGTGGGAAGCGCTGCCGCTGCGGATCGCTACTCTTATTTGCCGACTATACCAATTTTTTTTATTGTTATTGGCTCGATTACTATTACTTCCGTTAATAAAAAGCGATTTACTTTAGTGGGCAGTTTATTTTTTTTGATCTTCATTTTTCTTTTTTATTTGACGCAAAAACAAATTGGAGTTTGGAAAAATTCGGAAAGTTTCTGGGGTAGGACCGTTAAGTTTTACCCGGGCTCTATCCCATTAGCTCGTCGAAACTATGCGCGAGCTTTAATCGATAATGGAAAATATGAATATGCCGAAAATCAACTAAAATTTGCTTTAAAGATTTCGCCTAATAATCCTGAAATTTTATCAGATTTAGGATATTTATATACTATTTCAAGTCGATTGCCTCTTGCGGAGACTAATTTGAAGGAGGCTCTTAAAGCTAATCCCTTTAATTTAGACGCTCTGATAAATATGGGAGTTTTAGAAAAAAATAAAAAGCGGTTTGGTCCTGCCCAAATATATTTTAACCGAGCATTACAAATTGATGCGGGCCGTTTTGACGTTTACAACTATTTAGGCGAAATTTTTACGGAATTAGGAATATATGAAAAAGCAGAAATAAATTTAAAGAAAGCGATTACGCTAAATTCCATTGCATCCGATATCCACTTAAATCTTGGAAGGCTTTATTTTAAGTTTGAAAAATACGGCGATGCAGAACGGGAAACCTTACTAGCTTTAAGAGAAGATCCATTTTTTCTCGAAGCTAGAATTAACCTTGGCGATATCTATGTGGAGATGGGATTAGTGAGTCGAGCGAAAAGTGAATATCAAAAAGCTTTAAATATTGTTCCAACTTCTGAAAAAGCGTTGCAAGGCTTATTAAGCTTAACGGCGATTGATTCCAAAAAGGCTATCGAAGGTTTACGCTAAATGATACAAAAAGAAAATATTAAAACTTGGATAATTTTAGTTTTTTTGGCGCTCGTTATTATTTTGAATCGTTATCACTTTATCGACGAACCGCTTGAACGAGATATCACGGGTTATGCAATTTACGCAAATGAAATGCTTAACGGAGAATATTTATATTCTTATCTTACCAATCATCATCCCCCAGGAAGTTTTATAACATTTTATTTGTTTCAATTATTATTTGGTTTTGGCCAGTTTACGGTTTTTTTGATTGGAATAGTTTTTTCGTTATTGACGATGGCTGGAATCTACGCTTCGCTTTCTAATATTGACCGATCGGCGGCTTTATGGGCTGCAGGTTTTTGGGCCATTATTTCTTGTGATCCGATGATCCAAGCCAATCAACCTAATGCTGAGTCGTTTATGAACGCTTGTTTAGCTGGAGCTTTTGCATTTTTGATAAGAGATTCAGGGCAGGGATCAGGTATTCGGACGGCAATAGGAGCGGGAGTTTTAATTGCCGTATCTTCTTTTTATAAACCTATTACGGTTGTCGCCGCAGTATTTTTTTCAATGGGGCATTTCTTTTCTGAATCTGGAAGACAACAAAAGAGCCGAGCTCTCAAACAAGTTGGTATTATGGCTTCTATTGGATTTCTATCATGGGGAATAGCTTGGGTATATTTTAATTCTATTGGGATATTTGGCGATTATTGGAAGTTCTTTTTTGATTATAGTAAGTATTATTCAGGAAATTTTTTTCTTAATTTACTTGAGGGTTTTTCGGCGGAAAATTTTATCCCAGAAAAAATGTATGCCTTAATACCTTTAATAGTATTATCCCTTATCGGAATTGTATTTTCAAGCCAAGGCAAGCCTCAAAGAGAAGGTATATTAATAGGAGTTTATGCTTTATCAGCGGCATTTATGATTTTGCTGCCAGGTCAATTTTTTTTTCATTATTATCAATTTTGGTTACCTGTTTTATCCATTGCAGGTGGCCATGCATTATTTTCATTAAGATCCCAAATTAAAGACCGCGCTGAAAAAATAACAAACCTATTAGGCGGAGTGATTTTAGGTTCTTTAGTTTTTTTTCAATTGCCTATTCTAAATATTCCCTTAGATGAATTACCGTTAAAAAAGTATGGAGAAGAGGGAAAATTTTTTACAGCGGGTAAAAAGCTTTCATCTTTAATAAATAAAATTTTGAGTCGGGATGAATATTTTTTTAATATTGGTATGGAAAATGGTTTGTATTTTTATAGTAAAAAACGTCCACCTTCAGGACAAATTTGGCTTTTTTACTACTTACATGGACCGCTTTCTAAGTTATTAACGAAAAGGCTTCAAAATGATTTAATAGAAAAACCTCCCGTTTTAATATTGGTAACCAATTTTGTATTCATTGAACATCCCATTTGGAAATGGTTATTGGATCGCTACCAACCATTATCCAATCAAAAAGCTTTTGCCCCTTTTAAAGCATACTCTCTTAAAGGAGTTGATTTGGATGCTAGATTGAAGACCTTGAATGACTCTAAATAATAAGGAATATAGCGTTTAAATTTAATTTGATGAATCAATTATTCGGTTTATAAGGTTTATATTTAATTAGTAATAATCTTTAGTTGGTTTTTAGGCAAAATATACATTCAAATTATCCAAAATAAGAAATTAACCGAAGCTTTAATTAGGAAGATCATATGGAAAAAAACGATTCCGTATCTATTATAGTGCCAATTTATAATGAAGAGAAAAATCTACCGTTGTTGATACAAGCGATCGATGAAGCTCTTTCTGAACTGAATAGAGATTCGGAAATAATAGCTGTTAATGATGGCAGTAATGATCGGTCTGGTGAAGTAATGGAAGAGCTTTCAAACAAATTTCCCGATTTAAAAACTATTCACTTTACTCGAAATTTTGGTCAAACAGCCGCTTTAAGCGCTGGATTCCAAAATGCAAAGGGCGATGTGGTAATTCCCATGGATGCCGATTTGCAGAACGATCCACGGGACATTATTAAACTATTGGATAAAATGGAAGAAGGGTTTGATGTGGTGAGTGGTTGGAGAAAAGACCGTAAAGATAAATGGTTAACGCGTCGCGTTCCTTCTGCGGTGGCAAATAGATTTATCTCTTGGATGAGCGGAATTGAGCTTCACGATTTTGGTTGCACTCTCAAAGCTTACAAACGGGAATTTCTCCAAGGCATTCACCTTTATGGCGAAATGCATCGTTTTGTTCCGGTCTATGCTTCTTGGCAAGGAGCTAGAGTAACTGAAATACCGGTTAATCACCATCCGCGAAAATTCGGTTCTTCAAAATACGGATTGGCTAGAATTGTTAAGGTTATGCTCGATTTAATAGTAATAAAATTTCTTGTCGATTTTGCGGTTAAGCCAATTTATATTTTCGGAGGCTTTGGTTTACTAAATTTTGTTGGCGCTTTTTTGGTTGGATGTTGGGCTATTTATAATAAATATTGGTTGGGCGATTCTTTTATTGAAACTCCCTTACCGTTACTTGTAGTAATGTTTACCTTAATTGGTTTTCTTTCCATCTTGATTGGTTTGTTAGCCGAGTTGATGATGCGTACTTATTACGAATCTCAACAAAAACCTACTTTTATTATTAGAAAAAATAAGAGTTAGGTTGAAATTATTTCGTTAGAGATTTTTCCTTTAAAGGTTTCGTTTTGATATGCGAAACGAAAAGCCACTAAATATTATTTTATTAAAGTGATGAGGCAGCTTCTTGGTCCAAGTACCAAATTAGGTTTCCGTTTGATGGTTGAATCCAAGAGGCTGGATAAGAATTGGCTTCAGGGTGTTTTTTAATAATTTTTGAAATAATAGAAGCTTTTTCTTTCCCGCAGGCTAGAAAAATAATTTGTGAGGCGGCGTTAATCAAGCTATCGGTGAAAGTAATTCTTTCTTGATTAGTTTTAGGATGGCGGGAAACTCGACACCAAGGAGGAGAACTTTCTAGTTTTTCATCGCCAGGAAAAATGGAAGCGGTATGACCATCTTCGCCAATTCCTAAAAGAATAGTGTCCACCTGCGGAATTCCTAATGAATTTATTGATAGGCTTTTCTCAAGAATTTTATTGTATTCGATAGCTTCTTCTATAGAATTTCTTTCTCCTCGAATTCGTAAAATATTATCTTTTTTTAAATTTAGATTTTTAAGCCACTCTTCGTTAGCCATTCTATAGTTACTTTCATGCGAATCTGGGGGAACCTGCCTTTCGTCGCCCCATAAAAATATTACAGATTGCCAATCGATTTTATTTTTGAAAGTGGGTTCTGATAATTTTCGGTAAAGAGCTTTGGGTGTTTTTCCTCCAGATAGAGCTAAAGAAAATTGTTTATCATTTTTCAAACTATTGATAATAGTCTTACAAAGATTATCTGCCAATTCATCTACTAAAACTTCCATATTAGGAAAGACGCGAATATTTTTTTCTAATTTAAAGCTCACAGAATTCATCATTGCCAGTTAAATTTTTGCAGGGATAGCGCCAGTCGGATTCATATCCTTCTAGTAATCGAACAGACTCAAGAGGACCCCAAGTTGTCGCTGGATATCCATATAATGGAGTTTCATCATTCTTCCAGGCATCTAAAATGGGTTGGACGAAGGACCAACATGCTTCAGCTGCGTCACCTCTGTAAAACAATGTGGCGTCGCCTAAAAGCGCGTCCAGGAGAAGTCGTTCATATGCGTCGGGTAATCGATCGCTAGTTAGGTCGGAGTAATGAAAATCCATTCCAACGTTTTTAATTTGAAATCCGCTTCCTGGCGATTTCATGCCAAAATTTAAGAGCATGCCTTCGTCTGGCTGAATTCTCATGATCAGTCGATTTGGAGTTTGGTAATCTGGATTGTCTTTTGAAAATAGAAAGTGGGGAGCGGGTTTAAAGTTTATAGCTACTTCTGTTACGCGTGTAGGCATTCTTTTTCCCGTTCGTATAATAAAAGG
Organism: uncultured Nitrospinota bacterium; assembly: GCA_964570665.1. Taxonomy (GTDB): domain Bacteria; phylum Nitrospinota; class Nitrospinia; order Nitrospinales; family JAJDAT01; genus JAJDAT01. The sequence continues at coordinate 26,018 of CAZMZH010000002.1, forward strand.
AACTCCGCCCCATCGCCAACTATCCACAAAGACTTTTACGGCGGCAAATGTTTCTGTGCGGGAATTGGAATCGACTCCTTCTTCTTGTCGATATCCTTTTAATGAGTTGCCGTTTAGCTGTCCTTTTAAGTATTGCCCTCGAATAGAAAACTGCGAAATTGTCGAAGGAGAAATTTCTTGAAGCGAGCTAAAAATTTTTACCATCTCATTTCGGACGGATTGAGGATCAAAAGAACCTGGGGGTTCAATTGCTATAGTTCCAAGTAATTGCAATAAATGGTTTTGAACCATGTCGCGTAATGCCCCTATATGATCGTAATATCCGCCTCGATTTTCGACACCCAACTGTTCGGCGGCGGTAATTTCTACATAATTAATGTAGTTTCGGTTCCAAAGAGGTTCGAAAATTCCATTTGAAAACCGTAGGGCCAAAATATTTTGAACAGTTTCTTTTCCTAAGTAATGGTCAATTCTATAAATCTGCTTTTCGCGAAAAACTTTAAGTAGATTCTTATTTAATGCTTTTGCCGAGTCTAAATCTTGACCAAAAGGTTTTTCTATAATCAATCTTTTCCAATTATGTTGATAGGTTTCTTCTCTTTGCAAATTACATGTTCCAAGACCGGCAACGATACGTTCATATAAGTCAGGAGGAGAAGCTAAATAGAAAAGATAATTCTGATCGATATCGTAATCTGAGACAATAGCGGTTAACTTATGCTTTATCTTTAAATATTCCGGAATGGAATTGGTATCGATTGAGCAAAAGTGGAAATTTTGAACAAACTGTTTTTCTATTATTTCGTCAATTTTTTCTAACTTTGTGAAAATTTTTAAATTTTCACAAATGTATTTGCGAAAACTGTCGTCATCAAATGATTTACGGCCAACACCAAGTATTGCAAATTTCTCTGGCAATAATTTTTGCTCAAATAAACTAAATAAGGCAGGTACAAGTTTTCGCTTTGTTAAGTCGCCCGATGCGCCAAAGATTACTAGAACGCATGACTGAGGTTTATCCATATATCCAGTTCCTTAAGTAATTTTCTTAGTTGAATGTCCGCCAAATTGTTGTCGTAAAGCGGCCAGCATTTTTCCAGAAAATGTTTCATCTTGCCTGGATCTAAAGCGGGTAAATAACGATGCTGCAAGTACTGGAGCAGGAGTGTCAAAATCAATTGCCGATTGTAAAGCCCACCTTCCTTCCCCGCTGTCTTGAACGTAATCTTTTATTGAATCTAACTTTGGATCTTCCGACAAAGCATTTCCGGCCAATTCGAGTAGCCAGGATCTAATAACGCTTCCGTGCATCCAAGTTTGAGAAATTCCTTTTAAATCAAAATCAAAATCTGAATTTTGCATTAATTCAAAACCTTCGGCGTAAGCTTGCATCATTCCGTATTCAATTGCGTTATGAATCATTTTAACAAAATGACCTGAGCCGCATGATCCGCAATGAATGTAGCCATTTTCCGGAGCTAGAGTTTTAAATATGGGTTCTAATATTTTTACGGCTTCTGGTTCGCCGCCATACATTAAACAATAACCATTTTCTAAACCCCAAACGCCACCGCTTGTTCCGCAATCGATAAAATTGATTCCCTTTTGTTTAGTTTTAGCGGCTCTTTTTTGGCTTTCTCGCCAGTTTGAATTACCGCCGTCAATAATGATGTCTCCGTCTTTCATTAATGGTAATAAATCTTCAAGGTTTTCGTCTACTGGCTCGCCCGGAGGTACCATTAGCCATACAATTTTTTTCCCGGGAAGATTTTTTATTAAATTTTCTAAAGAGTTTGTGGCTATGGCTCCAATTTCTTGCGTACTCTTTGCGTTATCGGTACTTTTGTCGTAAACGGCTATTTCATGACCTCCGCGCAACAGACGTTCTGTCATTTTAGCTCCCATTTTGCCCAGACCAACAAAGCCTATTCTCATTTATAGCTCCCGTATTTAATGGTACGAATAATGTAAAAAATTTCTTGCTATGTTTGGAAATTGAAAAGCATGAATTAGGAAATTATTTTAAAACGTGGAACACATTAGTTTTTGCAAGTATTCTTAGTTAAAATCCTTGAGAAATTTTATAAGACACGGTTTAATGTTTTTATAAGCAGGCAATCCTACGCTTTATTCAAAGTTCATTGATTTCAAAAACCGAAACGCTCCAACCTACTATTATTTTTCATCATTGAGGCTTTTTTTGGATTTCTTTAAGCGCAATTTAATAATTAATTGTTTAGCCTTTGTTTTATTTTCTTTAATCGCCGCAGGTTTTTTTTTCGAAATCCTTCAACATAAGCATTGGTTAATCGAAGACTTCATCGCTCAAAATCTACCAAACAGATTTTACGCGGACAAAGAAATTAGGCAAGGTTTTATCCCTCTTTGGAATCCATACATGTTTGGCGGCGCTCCCTTTCAAGCGGATATCCAAACGGGTGTTTTCTATCCTTTTAATCTAATTTTATCTTTATTCCCCAAAAAAGAAATCGCAGAATTTTATGAATTATACCAGAGCCAAATAATATTCCATTTTATCTTAGCTTCATGGTTTACATTTATTTTTTTGAGGAAACTGAATTTGGATATTGTTAGTTCCTTATTAGGGGGAGCTGTTTATGCTTTTGGCGGATTTTTTTTAAGTCATGCGCATCATACCAACATGGTCCATTCGGGTATTTGGCTCCCGGCGATTTTTTATTGTTGCCTTAGAGGGTTTGAAGAGGATTCTAGATGGATTTGGGGATGTCCTTTGATTTTGGCGATATCTTTGCTAGGAGGGCACCCACAAATGACCTTATTTATTTTCTATGCGTTTTCTTTATTTTATATTTTTTTAGCATGGAGAAACTCAGAACTTGTAGTTTGGTATTTATTGCGATTTATGGGGATTGTCGCTTCCTTTTTTCTTTTAGGGGCTATACAAATTTTACCGACAGCTGAATTTCTAAATCAAACAGCTCGAAGTTCATTAGGTTTTAGTGGAGCAGTTACTGATTCGTTACCCATTTCCGCTCTTTGGTCTTTTTTATTGCCAGATTGGAATATAGCGACTTATGAAAGTTGGCAGAGGTGGGAGTTTAGAAATTATTTGGGCGCCGGAACCATACTGCTCGCCATTTATGGAATTATAAACAGTTCTAAAAATATGGGTCGTTTTTTTGTTGGGGTTGGAATTTTAGCCTTAATTCTTTCTTTTGGCGAAAATACTCCAATTTATAAACTGTTTTATAATTTCGCCCCTGGATTTTCTTTCTTCCGCGTTCCCGCAAGATTCCTTATGATTTTTGCTTTTTGCGTAGCTGTTTTGGCCGCCTTTGGATGTTCTGATTATGTTCATAATTCCGATCAAATAAATGGGGCGAAAAATTTAAAAAGGAAGGGCATTTACCCTGGTATTTTTCTTTTGGGAGTAATTTTTCTTGCTCCAATTCCTGAAAAATTACCGGACGATTTCATGCGTTGGCAGCTAAGTAATAGTCTTATCCTAGTTGGTCTGATTTATTTATTTTATTTAGTAAAAATATTTTTGCCTCGGTGGAGTCGAATAAGCGCTGTAGCAATTTTCATAATTATTTTAGTAGATATTTTTATTTATCGACCGATTTTTAACCAACAAAGGGCATCCAAAGAAAATTTCCTACAGGGCATAATGACGAATCCAGCGTTACAACTGGTTAAAAGAGAGCCGAAAAACACTCGGTTTTTAATACGTAGAAAAAACGTTATTTTAGCTAATTGGGGATTAATATTTGAATTCGAAAATATTGGCGGTTATAACCCTTTTAAACTTAAAAGCTATTCACAAATAGATCTTAATTCTTCAAAATTTTTAAATTTATTAGGTATTCGATTTATAGACGATTTTGATAGCAAAACTTTAGCTAAGAAATTTCCCGGCAAAACAAAGTTCAAAATTATTAACGATTTTTTGGAAAACGAAGACGCTTATCCCAGGGCTTTTTTTGTTACACAATCTCGAACTGTGGATAAGTTTGATTTAAGAAAAGCCTTAAAAGAAGAAAAGTTTAATCCTCTATCGGTTGTTTATTTGGATGGTATTCCCGCTTTAACTCAACTTGATCCAATTACCTCTGTGAATAAAATATCCCACTTTAAGAATGAAGGGGGAAGGATTTCTTTAGAAATTTATACTAATAAAAAAGGTTTTTTGGTAGTTACAGAAACGTATTATCCCGGTTGGAAAGCTAGAATAAACGGAAATGAAACAAAAGTGTTAAGAGCAAATTCTATTTTTAGAGCTATTGAGATTGAAAAAACTATAAATAAAGTGGAGTTTTGGTTTGAGCCTTTTTCATTTGTGATTGGAGCTTGGATTTCAGGATTTACCTTTGTTTTTTTTATTTTATTCTTTAGCTTTCCGCAATACTTTTATCAAGGGAAAAAATTTGAAGATTAGCCCGCGCAGTAAAATTTTTTCATATTTTGATAATATTTTGATACCAATATTTATTATCGCTTTATTTTTTGTTTCCCGTTTTTTATATTTAACGTTACTTCCCATATTTACTGACGAGGCGGTTTATCTTCATTGGGCAAAAATGATCGAATGGGATTCGGCTAATCTGTGGGTATCTCTTTTAATTGATAATAAAAAACCATTGCAAATATGGCTTTCCACAATTAACTTTAGTTTTTTTTCGGATCCATTATTTGCTGGTCGAGCGGTTTCAATTTTTGCGGGAAGTTTATCTCTTATAGGTCTTATTCAAATAGGTAAAGCTCTTCGTTCCAGTCGACTAGGGTGGTTTTTAGCTTTTATATATACGGTCAGTCCCTATAATTTATTTTTTGATAGATTAGTTCACGAGTCGAGCTTACTAAATGCGTGTTTTATTTGGACTATTTGGCAAACTATAAAGTTATTTGAAGAAGGTAGAGCTCCCAAGTTAAAAGATTATGTGTTTTTGGGTTTTTTAACCGGGGTTGGATTTTTAACTTTGGCAACCTCTTTGCTATTTTCCTTTCTTCCCCTAGTTCTAAAAACTTTCTTTTATAAAGAAGAGAATGGACCAGAATGGAAACATTTAATTCTTTGTTATGCGGGAGCGGTAATTTGGATGGCCGTTCCCTATTTTCTGATTTTATTAACTCACGAAAATAATCCAATCCAAAATATTATTCTTCCGAATACACATGGTCAAGGTAAAGCAGGATTTGAGAGTCTATTATTTGGAATCCCAATAAAAGCGATAACCCATTTTCCGGAAATATTAAAATACTTCGCAACATATTTGACAGTTCCAATTTTTTTTCTATCAATTTTTTATTTAGTCATTGGTCTTATAAAAGCCAATCGAAATCACATAATTTTATTAGTTTATTTTTGTTTTCCACTGATAGCTCTGGCTGGAACTGCTGGGACGGGGTTTTCTAGATACTATTTATTTTGCGCTACCCCTTTAATCATTTATTTTGGATTGGCAGGCATTTGGACTTGGGATTGGTTTAAGAAAAATAATTTTAAAAACGTCGTTACAGTTTTATTAATTTTGGTTTTGTTGGCAGTTTTATTTCCAGCGATAAAACTTGATCTTCAAATAATTTCAGATCCGAAAAACGCTCCATTAGTAAGTTCAGATCACTCTCAGTTCGTTAAAAGTCAATTTTCAGGTTATGGGGTTCCTGAGGCTGTTAAGTTTTTCCAGGAAAAATCGAAGCGACAAAAAATTACAATTTTTACTTCTTCTAATTGGGGGACTCCGGCAAACGCGATGTTTGTGTATCTGATGGAAAACCCAAATATTAGATTAATTCAAGCTTTTTGGATTTTTGAGCGTGGAATTTTGGAACCTCAAATTAAAACTTTACCTGTTCACGAGTTTTTCACTGGAAAGTTTTTAGATCGAATTGAGGTTTCTGATTTTGATGAGTTATACCTAGTTAAAAGGTCTTCTTCTCAATTTTTAAAAGAGCCTTTTCTTTTGTCGAATCCAAATTTCGAAATCGCAAAAGCTTTTCCAAAACCAGGTATGGAGCATTTTATCGTTATATATAAGCTCAAAAAAGCGGACATACACAAAAACTTTGAATTGCGTGGGAGTTTTTAAGTCGATTACTTGTTTAAAATAAAACTTCTTAAAATTTATGAAAAATAATTTTTATAATATTATCGATTCGTTCTGAAATAGGAGAGTTTGAATAAGAATTTTTTCCTTGAAATCTTTTAAGTAGCTGCAAATAAACCATAGGTTGTAAACCAACTCTACTAATAAACTCTAAAGCCAAACGATCCGCTTCTATTTCCTGGTTTTTTCCAAATCCCTCGGCAATATGGTTGGACGTCCCCCCTCCATAATGGCTCCCCGTGTTTTCTTCATAGGTTTTTTCTCCCGGATATCCGTTCTCATCAACAATAATTATTCCAATTCGAGCGTAATAATGTCCCATTTTTAAATGTGAAAGTTCATGAGCTGCAACACAGATTAATTCTTCTCGAGAAATTGTGAAAAGTAAGTCTTTTGTGATATTGATATTTCTACCTTTTGTTACCCATGCATTGTCTAGATCGTCGTTCCAAATTACGGCTCGGTATTTACCAAATTCAGATGGAAGGTTAGCAGATACAACAATGTTGATTGCTTGCTGCCAGATTTCTCTCGCCTCGGAACATTCCAAACCTTCTATGCAGGGTTTTTGAGGACCAACGCAAGAGGTCCCAAACGCTAAATAAAGTATTAAAGCGAACGTTCGAATTTTTTTTTTAAAAGTCATCTGTATTTAAATTACTATTAATAGGGATTGACAGCAATGTTCTTCAAGTTTTGGAAAAGTTTTTATCTTCAGTAGTTCTAATAACGAAAAAACCAAGAATCAGAGCCAATCCAATACAAGCGAGACTGAACACGTCGCCATTTTTAGAATAATAGGTTGGTTGACCTTGACGAGGTCGAATGGTGGTTTGAACGGTTTCTTCAATGAAAATTTTTGTTGAGTCATATATCTTACCAGAAGCGTCAATCGCCCCGCTTATTCCTGTGTTTGCCGCTCTTAAAATGGGAGTTTGATTTTCTACTGCACGTAATGCGGCAATCCCGATGTGTTGATAAGAAGCGGCGCTATCTCCAAACCAAGCGTCGTTAGTAATAGTCACTAAAAATTTAGCCCCTTTTTTCACTGATTTTCTAACTAAATCGGGAAATGTGATTTCATAACATATTGATACGCCAAATTTCGAAGAATCCAATTCAAATAAAGAAATTTTTTCCCCTCTACCCAGTTCTCCCGGAACATACACAAACTTTTTCACAAAAGATAATACATTAGAAAATGGGATAAACTCGCCAAAAGGGACCAGATGAATTTTATCGTAACGTCGAACTTTATCGATTGAATCTGGTTTTAAGAAATACGCGCTATTGTAGTAAATATATTTACCCGAATTATTTTTTTCTAAATATTGGCTGCCAACTAATATGGGAATTCCCAGCGATTTAGTTAGTTGATTTAGCCAAAGCGTTTCGGGGATTTCTAAATTATAGAAAAAAGGTAATGAGGCCTCAGGCCAAATCACAATATCGGGATTATTTTGAACTGATGCTCTAGTCAGTCGTTCATAAACGTCTAATATATTTTTGCTGTATTTTTTTTCCCATTTCAACTTCTGTTCGATATTGCCTTGAATTAAAGTTGCCTTAATTTGGGGGCCTTTTTCATTGGTTTTATTTTTTAAGTTGAATAATCCGTAACCCCAGCTTCCCATTAAAATAATTGATGTGAAGCTAATTGCCGTTATTAGATACTTTTTTGAGAATGCGTCTTTGAAACTTTCAGAAAAAAACCATTCTCTAAGCGCTAAATAGATTGCGGAATTAGTTAATATGATTAGTGCAGAAACCCCATAAACTCCTGTAAATTCAGATATTTGAATAATAGAAAGGTTCTTGTACTGAGAATAACCCAATCCTAACCAAGAAAACCCTAGTTCGGAATGCGTGGATCGCAGGTATTCAAATGATGTCCAAAATAATGGGGCTAATAGTATGTTTCTCGGATCTTTATCGATTAGTGAAGATACAATCCAAGAAAATAAGCCTATAAAGACCGCTAGGTAGGCGGCTAAAAGGAAAAGTATTGGGTATCCTAGTAAAGGCGAAATATTGCCGAAGTTTACTAAGGTATTAATTATCCAATGCAAACCAATTGAATAAAAAAGCAAACCAGCTAAAAAACCTAACCAAAATGATTGCAAGCCTCTTCGGCCTTCAATGGCAAAAAACAGAGGAATAAACCCCAACCAAGCTAAAACTTCGAAGTCAAATTTAGGAAAAGAAAACGCTAAAAAAAGGCCAGTTAGGCTAGAAAATAAAATAGCGCTTGGTTTTTTAAGGATTTGCACTAGGTATTTCTCTAAATTTCCTCTATAGTATTGATTAAGGGGCTTAAAAGGAATTTTAACAGTTTAGAAATTCTTTAGTTAGTTTATTTTAACCCTTTTAATTTTCGCTTATTAATAGCGATTTTGATTTTTTACCGGTTGCTTTCTGTTGGGTGTTACATATACTGGTTAATAAATCATTTAAATAACCAATTACTGAATCGCAATTGAGAAACATTTTATTGCGAAACCGTTTTGATTTTAAATTGCTGAATTATTAGCTTTTGGTAAATATTAGTCTTTGAAATGACTTCAAATTTAGGATATAAATTACTTTGGCTTCCCAAAGAGAATTAATAGAAAATTTTAAAAAAATTTGTATTTGTCGAAGCATTACTCAAGGTACCATAATGACAGCCATAAGAAATGGTAGTCTGTCTTTTGAAGCCCTTAGAAGGGAAATTAGGGTAGGTACCGGGAATTGCAAGGCAAAAAGGTGTAGAGCAAAAATCGAGAATAAGGTTAAGGAATATAAAGAATCCTTAAGAGAAGAAAGCTCTCCGTAATTAAATAGATTTACAGAGTTTTCTTAATTATTTTAAGCTTGAAAAATTAGCCTAATTTTTCAAAAGCATTTTTAATTCTACTTAAACCTTCTTCTAATACTTGCATAGAAGTAGCGAAGGAAAACCTCATATTTGTTTTTGCTCCAAACGGGACTCCGGGCACTAAGGCGACTTTTGCTTCTTCTAGAAGAAAGGCTCCTAGATCTAACGAATCTTGGATTTGTTTCCCTTCATAGGATGATCCTAAAATTCCTGAAAAATCTGGAAAACAGTAAAAAGTACCTACAGGCTTAAAGCAACTTACTCCACTGATTGATTCCAAGGTATTCAAAACAAAATCACGGCGTTTTTGAAACTCTTGTACTCTTTCGGTTAGGTAATCTTGAGGGCCTATTAAGGCTTCGGCGGCGGCGGCTTGAGAAATGGAACAAGCGCCTGAATTAATTTGTCCCTGAAGTTTATTTACTGCGGAAACAATATCAGGGGTGGCTGCAATATAACCAATTCTCCATCCAGTCATAGAATAAGCTTTTGACGCGCCATTGATAATAACCGAATTTTTCCTTACCTCTTCTCCTAGCGAAGCAACACTCACTTGTTCAAAGCCGTCAAAAACAATCTTTTCATATATTTCATCAGAAATGATTAATAGATTATTTTTTAGAGCGCACTCAACAAGAGCCTTTAATTCGCTTTTATTGTAAGCAGATCCAGTTGGGTTACTTGGACTATTAATCACAATGGCCTTGGTGTTTTCGTTAACCACGTCGCTTAGTTGATCGGGAGTCAGCTTAAAACCGTTTGAAGCTGTTGTTTCTACAATTTTTGGTTTGGCCCCGCTAAGCATGATCATATCGGGATATGAGACCCAATAAGGAGCGGGAACAATAATTTCGTCTCCAGGTTCCCAAAGAGCTTGAGCCAAGTTATAAAAAGATTGTTTAGCCCCACTAGAAACAAGTATTTGATTAGGCGCATAGGAAGCCCCATGGTCCTTTTCAAATTTAGCGATAATAGCTTTTTTAAGTCCATCGGTACCAGATACAGGGGGATATCTGGTTTCATTATTTCTAATAGCTCTTATAGCCGCTTCTTTTACGTTGTCTGGGGTTGGGAAATCAGGTTCCCCGGTTCCAAATCCAATAACATCAACACCTTTGGCTTTTAACTCTTTTGCTTTAGCGTCAATTGCTAAAGTCATTGAGGGTTTAATTAAATTTAAACGATTTGCAATTTTCATTTTCTTATGATTTGAAGTCCTTCATAAACACATTTAGGAACTAGATGACGAATTTTGGCGCCATATTTGGCGGTTTCTTTAATAAAACTAGAGCTAAGAAAAGAATATTCTTGGCTTGGAATCATAAAAACAGTTTCAATTTGATCGTTTAGATTGCGGTTCATCAATCCCATTTGGAGTTCGAATTCAAAATCAGATACGGCTCGCAACCCTTTAATTATTACTGAAGCTTTTTGTTCAAAGGCAAAGTCAATTAAAAGATTATCAAATGAATTAACCTCAATTCCGTTGTGACCATTTAGAGCTTCTTTAATAAATTTTACACGTTGATCTAATGAAAACAACGGATTTTTTTTTGGGCTCAAGGCAACAGCAACGATCAGTTTATCAAACAATTTATTTGCTCGAACCATAATATCCAAATGACCATTGGTCACAGGGTCAAATGTGCCGGGATAAATCGCGATTTTTTTTTTATCCATTTACCGAGTTCTTCTGAAAAAAGAAGAGGGAATTATACCGACTTAATTTAGGATACGCAAAACCAATTTTTACTGTAAGTTGATGTGCAAGACTTTACAACTTCTTCTAAAAAAGCTATAAAACAAACTTTTGATAATTATTTAGCTTTTTTTTGAAAAAAATGAAGGATATCTCGTTTGACTTTAACCTCTTAATTTTTTATGACTGAAACTCCAAAAGCCTCAGGACCTGTTTTTTCTGAAAATCATACGACCAATTTATATTATTTAAATCAATTATATGGAAAAATCGCCAGCAATGTTTCAGAAAAAATGAAACTAGCGTTAAAGGTTGATATTCCTATTTCAGCCGGGGTTTGGGGGGGTACTTATTTAATATCTCATCCAAACGGAAACGCTAAAAGAAGGATTTGGCGTTTTTATAGCATTGTCAATTTGCCTCAAATTAGCGTATTGGATAATAAAGCTAATATGGAAAAGCTCATTGGGTTTTACTATTCCACTTTTGCAGAAGCATTCCGTCCTTATGGATTAAATTTGGATTTAAAAATGTGGGGCGGGAAGTTGCCCTTTAGCAATAAAGAAAAGCCTAGTATCACTATGCATATGGAAGATTCAACCGAGACGGTGCGTTGGTTACGCGCTTTTTTTGTTTGGAATCATGTTAGTTGGGAGCAATCCATTATTCATGATCTTGTTCGGAATATTAAGGTTTTAAAAGAATCCTTAGATTTGAAAAAAAAGCCTGTTGGAAAAGCTCCCGATGAAACTAAATACCTAATGCAAGATATCATTATTACCTATGAGACAATTCGCGGCGCATGTAGCCAAGATTTTCTTGATCACGCCGATCCGATTATCCATGAAGTCAAAAACTGTTTTCTTAAAGGATTGTCCGATTCCAATTTAATCCAGGAGCTTTATCTTAAAATTTTCCACAATGCCATTATTTACGGCTTGGAAGAAGCGTTAGCAGGTCCTTATGGAAAAGATGGTCTCAATATTCATAAAATCCAGGATTGGCCGCTAGATAAAATTAATTGGGTACCAGAAGAGCTAAAAGAAAAATTGATCCCGCCAATCCAAAACCTTTTTTCGGGTTTTAAAGCCACATTGGAAAAAGAAGGTAAACCTACCTAAAAAGTTATATTTTTATTTGGTTAAACCTTTATTTTTATCCCATCCGCGTTCTTTTTCCCAAGCTGGAGTCACATCTATCCTGCGTGAATTAGGAAGGTTTTGCCCAAACATAGTGACGTTCTTTTGAGGTTTGGAGTATTTTTTGACCAAACCCTGAAACTCAATGTCGTTTAATGAAGAGTTCCTTAATAAGTTTAATTGTTCTTCAGTTATTATTTTTTGGGAATGTTCATCGAACGCCATGGTACCAATCCCTACCCAATAAGGAGAAATGATATCTTGATCTACCATAGTGCCAACGCCGCCGGCGTATTTTATGGATTGTTCTATAGCGTGACGACCTATAGCAGCGGGTACGCAGCGGCCAATTCCGATGACATTTTGCGGGTCTTTCATAGGGTAAACTCGCATTTTGAGTTTGGCTCCCTCAATATTTCCCATTTCTTTTTTAATTGCTTTTTTGTTTTTTCGATGTTTTTTGGATATCCAGGCTTCAATTTTTATGGTTTTTTCCTGCAAAGACTTACAATCCACTAAACTTTCGATGGCCCATCCGTTTTGGAGCGTAAACGCTAAAAACAAGATGGTAAATATACTTTTTTTGAACATAGTTTTCTTTCTCAATTCTGGTTTTTCTTTGCCCTCAACTGGGAGCGATTGATATTTCTTACAACTTATTTTCCTGTTACAATAGATTAAAAAACTCCCTGGTTATTCCAATATCTATCGGAAATGAAAGGTAGTAAGCATTTCTAAAAACAATTTTAGTCAAAATTATAAAATCAATAGTTTGTGGCCCGTTTAAATATTTTCTCGGTATTGTCGCGCGCAATGTTCTCCGCAAAAAAACAAGTTTTTGTTGTCTGGCATTTCTTGAGAAGTTCCCTCGCTTCTGGGGACGTAGATTTTACATTGAGCGCATTCAACCATATCCATTGACTCTGAAGTTTCTTCCTCAGCGCTGGGGCTCAAGAAATAAGAACGGATAAGGTAATAAACCAAACCGATAAGTAAAACAAAAATAACGAAACGGATCATGATTGTTATTGTAATTTCCAGTTCAAAGGAATTCAATGACTTTTAAGTCGAAGCGAAAATCTCTTGGGGCAGTTTGATGGACGAACCTACAGAATTTGAAATGGATGTCGATTCGGAAAAGGAAATAGAATCCGAAATTCTTCCTACGGAAGACGATGATTCGACTGAAAGTACGGAGCGTTTTCTTCCAACAGTCAGGGGAGAACGCTCGGTTGAACCCATAGATGTTCTAAACGCTTACCTTAACCAAGTGCGCAAATATGAGGTTTTAACCCAAGATGAGGAACAACAATTAGCCATTCAATATCAGGAGACAGGAGACCCATCGGCTGTTTATAAATTAATCACTTCCAACCTTAAAGTGGTCGTACAGGTAGCTATGAGATTCAAAAGGGAGTGGGAAAATTTGATGGATTTGATTCAAGAAGGTAATGTGGGGCTAATGCATGCGATTAAGAATTTTGATCCATTTCGGGGCGTTAGACTTCCTGCTTACGCTACGTGGTGGATCAAAGCGTATATGCTTAAATATATTTTGGACAACTGGCGATTAGTTCGGGTTGGTACCACAAATTCGCGTAGAAAATTACTCTACAATTTGACTAAAGAGAAGGAGAAATTAGAAAGAGAGGGTTACGCGCCAACAACTAAGTTATTGGCCGAACGATTTAACGTAACCGAACGCGATGTAATAGATGTCGAAACTAGTTTGGGAGCCGCCGATATGTCAATGGATACTCCGACTAACGACGAAAACTCATTGACGCCTTCTCAATATTTGACCCAAGGAAGCCATCCTGAAATTGAAGTAGAGAAAAACCAATTTTTTGATCTACTCCGAGAAAAGGTTGCAGAGTTTTCCAAAACTGCCAAACCAATGGAAAAGTCCATTATTGAAAATAGAGTTTTATCTGATAACCCTCAATCGCTTCAAGAGATTGGCGATGCTCATAAAGTTACTCGCGAAGCCGTTCGGCAAGCGGAACAGCGGTTATTAAAAAAATTAAGAGCATTTTTAGCCGAACACATGCCTGAAGCAGCCGACAAATTCACGCTTTAATTTAAAAAAATAAATAGGAGAAAGAAACATGGACTTCCGCGTAGAAACGGACAGTATGGGAGAAATTCAAGTACCTGCCGACCGTTATTACGGCGCTCAAACCGCTCGTTCTTTAATACATTTCGATATTGGAATTGAAACCATGCCAAGAGAGATCATTCGTGGTATGGGTATTCTTAAAAAAGCGTCCGCTATTGTAAATTGTGATTTAGGACTATTAGAAGAGAGTAAAAAGAATTTAATTTCGCAATCCGCAGACGAAGTGATTGAAGGAAAATTGGATGAGCATTTTCCATTGCGCGTTTGGCAAACCGGTAGCGGTACCCAATCAAATATGAATTCCAACGAAGTTATAGCTAATCGAGGAATTGAACTTGCTGGCGGTAAAATGGGCAGTAAAGATCCAGTTCATCCTAACGACGATGTCAACAAAGGTCAATCGTCAAACGATACCTTTCCTACCGCAATGCATATTGCCGCAGTCGAAAGGATTGAAGATCATTTGATTCCTACCGTGACCGCTTTTCGAGATACGCTTAGGAAAAAAGTAGAAGAGTTTAATGAAATTATTAAAATCGGCCGTACCCATTTGATGGACGCGACTCCTTTAACCCTTGGGCAGGAATTTAGCGGTTACAAGACTCAACTGGATTATGCCTTAGACCGAATTCAAGGATGTTTGCCAAGGTTGAGACAAATTGCCCTTGGCGGTACCGCTGTAGGAACTGGGTTGAATTCGCATCCCGAGTTTCCCGAAAGAGTAGCCGCAGAAATCTCAAAAATCTCTGGGCATGATTTTGTTACAGCGCCTAATAAATTTGAAGCGCTGGCGGCTCACGATGCGGTAGTGGAAGCTAGCGGGGTCATGAAAACGATTGCCTGTTCCTTGATGAAAATTGCCAATGATGTGCGTTGGCTCGGTTCCGGTCCTCGTTGTGGCGTCGGCGAATTAGTGTTGCCAGCAAATGAACCTGGGAGTTCAATAATGCCGGGTAAAGTTAATCCAACGCAATCGGAAGCAATGACTATGATTGCGGCCCAAGTTATTGGTAACGATGCCGCAGTTAATGTTGGCGGAGCTTCGGGAAATTTTGAGCTAAACGTTTTTAAACCGGTAATGATTTATAATTTGTTGCAATCCATTCGACTGATTGCCGATTCTTGTCGATCTTTTAACGACCATTGCGCCAAAGGTATCGAGCCCAACCCGAAAGCAATTGCGGATCATTTAAAAAACTCTCTAATGCTAGTTACGGCGCTAAACCCGCATATTGGATACGATAATGCCGCAAAAGTGGCTAAGAAAGCATATGTAGACAACAGCACCTTAAAAGAAGCTGTAGTCGCATTAAATTTGTTAACTGCCGAAGAATTTGACGAAAAGGTGAGACCCGAAAAAATGACAGGACCTTCCAAATCCAAAAGCTAAGATTAACTGCGGTCCCCAATTTTGATTAAGATACTTATAGAGTATCGATCAAAAAAGTTTTAATTTTTTAAGAAAAGGGAATTTTGGAAAACATATTTATCTATTCAAGATCATATGTCTCATTTTTTGAACGTTAAAAATGATTTCCATTAAATACTTGAAGGTTCGCCAAGTGTTAATTTTTGGCCAAACATTTCTGTAGAAGTAAAACGGATTGAGATAGGATAATGAGCGAATAATGAAATGTTTCAATTTTGCATTGTTAATCTTTTTTTGTATTTCTTCTGCGGTAAAATAGGCTGTGTCGTATTGCGAATCGATGAAACTCGCTCGTTTTTCTTCAATTCCTTCCAACATATTATGTTCTTCATATACATCATAAAGTTCAGAGCCAGAATGAGGTTGGGCGGCATAATAGAATGAATGGTCCAGATTTATGGAGATTGAATAATCCAAAGTCTTCTTTATCATCTCTTCTGTTTCAAATGGAAAACCGATAATAAAATTTGCGTGAGTCCAAATTCCATTTCTATTGCAAATATCGACTATGTTTCTGGCATGTTCAAAATCGATCGGTTTTTTAATGAATTCTTGAGTTTCGGCATTTCCTGTTTCTATTGGAAGCGTAACTCGATAAAGGCCAGCTTTTTTCATCTTTATTATGATTTCTTCATCCATATTGACGACGTTGAGTCCGGGAGGATTGATAAAATTGATATTCAGTTTTCTCCTGACTATTTCGTCGCAAAGTTCTATGATTCTCTCTCGATCAATTAAAAATGCGTCGTCGTAAAAAGCAAATTCCTCGACACCGTAATTATTTTTCATGTTCTCAATTTCGTCTACCACTCTTTTAACTGAGAACCATCTCCATCTCCTGCTCCAAACCTGAATGGTGCTGCAAAATGTGCACTCATATGGGCATCCTCTTGAGGTTTGTAGGGAAGCAATTGGCTTTTTAATCGCATAAGGATAACGTTCATGTGAATATTTCATATATAAATCCATGAACATTTTGCTTCTATTTGGAGGGGGAATACTATCCATATCTTTGATCAAGGTACGGTCGGGGTTAGTTATAATTTCCTCATCTAATCTTAAAGTCACGCCTGCCATATCTTCTAAAGATTCGCCATTTGCCAGACGAAGAACTAAATCTCTAAAAGTTTCTTCGCCTTCACCTCTAACCACACAATCTACATATTTTTTATCGATTACGCTTTTGTCATCCATCGTTGCATGAGCGCCTCCAACAACGGTGTAGCAGTTGGGAATAGTTTGTTTGGCTAATTCGGCCATTCTCATACTATCTTTAGCAAAGCCGGTAAAATTGCATGTAACACCCACTATATCTGGCTGAAATAATTTTATCTGATTGATTATTTCTTTTTCATCCATCCCTCTTCTATATTCATTGCCTACTTTAGTCAGGTTTTCATAGCCATGGATAAAGCAATCTAAAATGGATACCTCACAGATATCTTCTACAGCGGAAACCAGGTAGCCCAAACCTAGAGGCTCGGTAAGAAAGTTCTCTCTCTCGACTTTACTGACCAAAGGAGGGTTAATTAGCAAAACTTTTAACTTCTTTCCTTTGGTTTTTAGGGTCAACCCTTCGTCTAGAGAAGCTCCAAAATTGGCGTGAGCTTCCATGCTTCTTATTTTCATATAGTTTGTTCTTTTGGAGGGATTAAACGAAAAATTCTTAATTTCAATCTTACAAAGTTAAAAGCCCAGAATGTCTTAAATATAATAATCTAGTTATTGAATTATTAAAGAAAAAAACGATTGTGATTAGAATATACTCTTAAAAATTAATTTTATTCCAATGTGTTTTGTAATGCGTAAATTTTCCCTTAATTATTTTTTAACGGCTTTAAATGAAAATGAATTAGCTAAGTTATTGGCAAGAATTAAATTCGTGGGTGTTGGCGGGGACACTGGTGATTTCGAGTTGAACGTATTTAAAATAGTTATGATTTATAAGTTGATAAAATAAATTCGATTGATTAGTGATCTTCTCGATCTTTTAACGACCATTACGCCAAAGGTATCGAGCCCAACCCTAAAGCAATTGCGGATTATTTAAAAAACTCTCTAATGCTAGTTACGGCGCTAAACCCGCATTAATGCAGCAAAAGTGGCAAAAAAAGCCTATGTTGACGATAGCACTTTAAAAGAGGCCGCAGTGGCTTTGAATTTGTTAACCGCTGAAGAATTTGACGAAAAAGTTCGACCAGAAAAAATGACAGGGCCGTCAAAACCAAAAAGTTGATCTAACTAAGATTGATTCTAAATGTGTGTTCTGTTACTGTATGTGACCAAATTTCAGGTTAACGTGGTTTTTGATTAGAAGGATCTCGTTTTTTTACGTTTCCATTGAAACGAGATTTTGTTAGCCGATTATGCCGAAGTGGTGAAACTGGTAGACGCGCTGGACTCAAAATCCAGTGAGGGCAACCTCGTGTCGGTTCGACTCCGACCTTCGGCACTTCAACATTAAAAGGTTGTGGGAGAGATCCTGCAGCCTTTTTTGTTTTAAAATTATCGCCAAAAGCTCTTTCCTACTTTTCTTACGTCCATTAGGTTGATTATAATCCTAGCATGATCGAACCTACTGGAATCATCGCAATCATTTTTGTCGTTTATATGACTGGTATGCTTGGTGTCGGCGTTTGGTCGTCGAAAAGGGCTCATACCGCCTCTGATTTTTTTTTAGCAAACCGTTCTTTGGGACCCTGGTTGACCGCTATTTCAGCGACATCAAGTTCTGAAAGCGCTTGGGCAGTAATGGGTACCGTTGGAATGGCCTACAATCAAGGGCTTTCGGCTTGGTGGTTTTTGCCAGGGTGTTTATTGGGTTACGCTTTAAATTGGCTTTTTGTAGGGGATCGTCTCCGCAAACGTGCTTTGGAATCCGGGAGTCTTACTATTCCCGATTTTTTAGAATCCAATTTTAAAGATCCTGCAAATTCGATCCGAATACTTTCCGCCTTAATTATTCTTTCTTGTATGGTGGCTTATGTTGCCGCTCAATTCACTGCAGCTGGTAAAGCCTTCGACGCGATTTTTGGAATAGAACATTCTATAAGCGTTCCAATGAGCGCTTTGATTGTGGTTTCTTATACGTTACTTGGAGGGTTTTTAGCCGTAGCCTGGACCGATTTGATTCAGGGCCTGATCATGGTCGGAGGGCTTGTTGTTTTGTCTTTGGTAGCATTCGGAGAATTAGGAGGTTTAACCGAGTTGGTTCAAAAAACGGCAGCCCTTTCTCCTGATTTTTTAAGTTTGGATGGGGGTAAAAGCGGTCCCGCAATGTGGGGGGGAATGGTTGGATTATTGGGAATAGGTCTAGGTTATCCTGGACAACCTCATGTGCTGACGAGATTTATGGCAGCGCGAGATTCCAAAACAATTCGCGATGGCTGGAGAATTTCTTTGGGGTGGGGTTTTCTTGTTTATTCATCGGGAATTCTTTTAGGAATTTGCGGCAAAGTATTAATGCCCGAATTGGACGATCCAGAACAATTATTTCCAAAGGCCGCAATAGCGCTATTGCATCCACTGCTATCGGGTATTGTTTTGGCCGCTATTTTAGCGGCTATTATGTCCACCGCTGATTCTCAGTTGCTGGTTGCAGCTTCTACTATCGTTAGAGATATTTACGAAAAAGTTTTTTCTAAAAAAGTTGCAGAAAGACAAATGTTAGTTCTTAGCAGGATAGTCATTGCTTTATTAGGATTCTCGGCGATGGCCTTCGCATTAAGCGACGTACGCGTAATTTTTTGGTTCGTTCTTTTTGCTTGGTCAGGTTTAGGGGCAAGTTTTGGTCCTGCTATCTTATTTGTCCTGTATTGGAAACAAACTACCCGACAAGGTATTTTGGCAGGTATGTTAACTGGATTTATAACTACCTTAGTTTGGAAAATTTCAGGACTTTCGGACTCCCTTTATGAATTGCCGCCTGCCTTTTTTATTTCTTGCCTGTCAATTTTTTTGGTGAGCAGAATCACTCAAGACTCGACTCTTTATTAAATTTTGTGTTAAAATTGAAAAAAAAATAACTTCCAGGATGGCCGATGTTTTTTGAAGATAATTCCTTAATGGGTCTTTTTAGCGTAATGGCCGCTCTTTTTGCTCTTCATCTAGTTTTAAAACGCGGTCAAAGCGAAAAGTTGCATGGCGACCAAAAAGACCAAGATATTGAGACACTTTCCGATTTGAGGGAAGAATGGGAATACAACTTGCGTCTTTGCGAAGGAATTAGCCAAGGAATCGCTGAGTTTAGGGAAGATGCCCATTTTAGAACTCAAATTTGGGAGCGTTATGGAGGCGAATTTCCTTTAACTCTGGAAGAGTTAGATCGAATCGAAAAGACTTACGAATTTTTGATGGAAATGCAGGGCGAGCTAGAAGCTTCTACTTCTAAAAGTACAGGTTCTCTTCCCATTGATGCCCTTGTTCCTTTGATTGAAAGCGAAAAAGACTCCGTTGCCGAGGCTTTAGAAATCATCGATCATGCCATCAAAGAACTTAAGTTATAAAAATAGCAATCCCCAAGCTTAATTAATTTCTTCCAAAATTAGCTCAACCATTTTTTGAGTTGCCCCTCGCGATTCTTGTACTAAGCTTTGAGCCTTTTCACCAAGATCTTTTCTTCTACCAGGATCTTGTAATAAGCCCTCAATGGTCTTTTCCAAATCTTTAAGACCCTGTACTTCGATAGAAGCTCCAATTTTCCCAAAAGATTCGGCCATATCGCGTTGATATTCCATATAAGGACCATGACAGGCCGGGACGCCTTGGGCTGCAGGTTCCGCTAAGCTATGGCCTCCGCCAGGTTGGAACAAGCTCTTCCCCACAAATGCTACAGTCGCAATCGAATAAATATCCGCCAGCTCACCCATAGTGTCTAATAGGATAATAGGTTGACCATCTTGCTGAGATAATAAAGATTTTTGGATAAATTTTAAATTTTTTGACTCAATTTCAGAAATCACTTCTTGTAAGCGTTCCAAACGTCTCGGAGCTAATATCAGGGTCAAATCTGGAAACTTTTCTTGAAGTTGAGAGAAAGCGTCTAAAATGACTGCCTCTTCTCCTTCGTGGGTGCTGCCGGCTACCCACACCGGAGCGGATGGGTTTATTTTAAATTGTGATAAAAGGTCTTCCCACCGTTCGTCTGAAACTGTTTCTAAGCCGTCAAACTTGGAATTGCCTAAAACCTTAATTTTTTCTTGAGATATTCCCAACGATTTTAATTTTAATTCCCCATCTTTACTTTGAACGCACAAGATTTTGAAGCTATTGAACATATCCTTTGATATAAAAGGCAGTTTCTTATACGTTTGAGACGATTTTTCAGAAATTCTGCCTTGAAATAAAAAAGTGGGGATTTTTAATTTTTTCATCAATAACAATTGCCCTGGCCAGAATCCAGTTTCGGTTAAAATAAAAAGATCTGGATTAATTCGACGAAGAGCTCTTTCCCAAAATGGCCAAAAGTCGAGAGGATGGAAAAAAATATTTTCTACAAAGTTTAAGGAACGTTTAGCGGTTTCAAATCCTGCCTCAGTAGTTACGGAAACATTTATCCTAATATCGGGTTGTTGCTCCCGCAGAGTTTTTAATAGAGGAACTATCGAACCTATTTCTCCAACTGACAAAGCAAAAAACCAAACAGTTTTTGAAAAAGAACTTCCCCGGTCGTTGGGAAATGGTGTCCAGCCTATATGGTGAAGGAAACCTTTAGTTTTTTTACCAAAAATAAAAGTATAAATAACAAACGATGGAAGAAAAAGGGGCAAAACCATTATCGAAACAACTTTGTATATAAATAAATACATGTAATTAATTTCTATTTTTTTAGTTCGAATAAAAAGAATTTATTCTTTGAAATTTACAATCAATCATAGTCTTTTCAATGAAATAAACATCATAAAACAAATGATTATCTCCTTGACAAAATAGTTTGGATATTTTAAGTTTGCGGTTTCATTCCTGAATACTACGGTAATAATTTGACCGATTTATTTATCGGAGCAATCCATAATAACCACTAATTTTTAAACCAGCTAAAATAAATTAAGCAATATTAAAAAAGGTAAAAAAAAATGTCAGAACCAGATATCATTTACACCAAAGTTGACGAAGCTCCCGAGTTGGCGAGCGGTTCTTTTCTTCCCATTATTCAGTCTTTTGCCAAAGTGGCTGGCGTAAATGTTGGCACTAAAGATATTTCTCTTGCAGGTCGAATTATTTCTCAGTTTCCAGATAGGCTAAATGACGACCAAAAACAACCTGACGATTTAGCCTTATTGGGTGAGATAGTTTTAGATCCAAACGCCAATGTAATTAAGCTACCTAATATAAGCGCGTCGGTACCTCAAATCAAAGGTGTGATTGAGGAGTTAAGAGGCCAAGGTTACAATCTTCCCGATTATCCAGAAGATCCTCAAAACGACGAAGAAAAAGACATTAAAGCTAAATATGATGTTTGTAAGGGAAGCGCGGTAAATCCTGTTTTAAGACAAGGAAATTCGGATCGCAGAGCTGCTGGTTCAGTTAAAAATTACGCCAAGAGCAATCCTCATAAAATGGGAGCCTGGTCTAAAGATTCAAAGACCAATGTAGCTTCTATGAAGGGTGGAGATTTTTTCTCTAATGAGAAATCAGCAACCATAACTGCACAGAATGCTGGCAAAGGTAAAATCGAGTTTGTTGGAGGAGATGGCAGCGTAACCGTTTTAAAAGACGGTGTTCCTCTTGATGAGGGAGCTGTTGTAGACGCCTCTAAGATGAGCGTTAGTTCCTTAAGGCAATGCATCAAAGACGCTATCCAGGATGCAAAAGATAAAGGCGTTTTGTTGTCGATGCATATGAAAGCCACTATGATGAAAGTTTCTGATCCAATTATTTTTGGTCATGGCGTTAAGGTCTTCTTTGAGGACGTTTTTACCAAACATGACGCTACTTTTAAGGAATTAGGCGTTAACGCCAATAACGGATTGGGCGACGTTTATGCAAAGATCAAAAGTTTGCCAGAAGATAAGCAAAAAGAAATTGAGGCAGACATTCAAACTTGCATTAAAAACGGACCTGAGCTTGCTATGGTAGATTCCGATAAAGGGATCACCAACTTTCATGTTCCAAGCGATATCATTATCGACGCTTCCATGGCCGCCGCCATTCGAACTTCCGGCAAAATGTGGGGACCTGATGGTAAAGAACACGACACCATAGCCATAATTCCAGACAACAGCTATGCGGGTATTTACCAATCTGCGATCGACTTTTGTAGAGACAATGGAGCGTTTGATCCAACAACGATGGGTACTGTTCCTAATGTGGGTCTCATGGCGCAAAAAGCTGAGGAATACGGTTCTCATGATAAGACCTTTGAGGCGGCTGCTAATGGTAAAATTCGCCTAATTGACGGCGCAGGCGGTACTTTGCATGAGTTCGATGTTGAGCAGGGAGATCTCTTCCGAGCTTGTATTGTAAAAGATATACCTGTTCAAGACTGGGTTAAGCTAGCAGTGACCCGAGCTCGATTATCTGAGACACCGGTTGTGTTTTGGTTGAATAAGGACAGAGCGCATGACGCTGAGTTAATTAAAAAATTAGACATTTATTTAAAAGATCACGATACGAATGGGTTGGATATTCAAATTATGGCTCCAAAAGAAGCCATGGACCATTCGTTAAAGCGAGCTAAAGAAGGTAAAGATACTATTTCCGCAACGGGTAATGTTTTACGGGATTATTTAACCGATTTATTTCCGATCTTAGAGCTTGGTACCAGCGCAAAAATGTTGTCTATTGTTCCTCTAATTAATGGCGGCGGTCTTTTTGAGACTGGCGCGGGTGGATCGGCTCCTAAACATGTTCAGCAGTTTGTTAAAGAAGGTCATCTCAGATGGGAATCTCTTGGCGAATTTTTAGCTCTTTCTGAATCATTTGCGCATTTGGGTCGAGTAAAAAATAACCCAAAAGCTCAGGTGTTAGCTACGACCTTAGATAAAGCTACAGGTAAATTGATGGAAAACAAGCAGTCCCCAGGCCGCGCAGTTGGCGATCTGGATAATGCCGGTACCCATCTTTATGAAACGCTTTATTGGGCGCAAGAGTTAGCCGCGCAAAATGACGATCAAGGTCTTAAAGATAAATTTACGCCAATTGCTAAAGAACTAGAATCAAAATTAGATACAATCCTTAAGGAGTTAAATGCTTCCAAAGGAAAAGCTATTGATCTAGGCGGTTATTACCGCACGGATTCAGCAAAAGTAGCGGCGGCGATGCGTCCAAGCGCTACATTCAACGCTATTTTGGATAGCTTGAATTAGAGGCTGGTTGTTTATGGGGCGATCTTTGGCTTTAGAGCAGATCGCATTTTTGCATTTCCTTTGATTTTTTTAAGGGAATACTAAAATAGTAACCTAAGGTAATTACTTATGAATTCTGATCCATTGAGGACTCGCCCAAAAATTACTGTTATTGGCGCTGGTCAAGTAGGTTCTACAGTTGCCCAATTACTGGCCTACAACAACTTAGGTAATATTACCATCATTGATATTGTCGAAGGTCTTCCCCAAGGGAAGGCCCTCGACTTACAAGAATCGGGTTGTTTGCAAGTTTTTGATAGCCTAATTACTGGTACTAACGATTATAAAGATACCGCCGATTCGGATATCGTAGTCATCACGGCAGGTTTGCCAAGAAAACCTGGGCAAAGCCGTGACGACTTAGTTGCAATCAACGCAAAAATTGTGAAGTCGGTGACTGAGCAAGTAATGGAGTATTCAAAAAACCCTATCATTATTGTCGTTTCCAATCCGTTAGACGCTATGGTTTATATGGCGAAAAAAGTTTCAGGATTACCCAAGCACCGAGTTCTTGGAATGGCTGGGGTTTTAGATTCGGCTCGCTTGCGAACTTTTGTGTCCCTCGAGCTCAATTGTTCTTTGGTAGATGTAGACGCGATGGTTCTTGGCGGACATGGCGATTCCATGGTTCCTTTGCCCAGATACACGACAGTTTCAGGTATTTCCATCACTGAGTTGATG
This sequence comes from uncultured Nitrospinota bacterium, assembly GCA_964570665.1. GTDB lineage: Bacteria > Nitrospinota > Nitrospinia > Nitrospinales > JAJDAT01 > JAJDAT01. The sequence continues at coordinate 50,376 of CAZMZH010000002.1, forward strand.
ACTACAGAGCAAATCGAACGAGTGGTTGACCGAACCCGAAAAGGCGGGGCGGAAATTGTTCAGTTATTGAAAACTGGAAGCGCATTTATGGCTCCTGGAGCCTCCGTTGTTCGAATGATAGATTCCATTCTGCGCAATAAACGACGCATGTTGCCGTGTACGGCTTATTTGGAAGGCGAATATGGCTGGAAAGACATCTTTTTTGGCGTTCCCGTCAAACTATGTTCAACCGGTATTGAATCCATCGTCGAATTGAAGTTAACAGATGATGAGATGGCCGCTCTAAATAAATCCGCCGAAGATGTGCAAAACACTTGCAAACAAGTAGACGCTATCCTGGCCTCGTAATCCCGAGGCCAGAGCGTTTCCCCTCTTTATTTTTCTTATCTAATTATTTCCTAACTTATTTATCCTAAGAGTCTTCCTATAATCTTTTAGCTTTTTTTGACTCGATTCATTTAGGATGCTAATTTGATATTTATATATTTGTTATTTAGAAAAAACCGTGTGAAAGCCTTTAATCAACAAATTTTTCCTAGAAAAGATTTCTTAATTTATTAAAAATTTAGTGTGGGTTCATGAGTTTAAGAGTTTATAACACCTTGTCGGGCCAGAAAGAGGATTTTGTTCCGGTTCAAGAAGGTAAAGTAGGTATGTATGTTTGTGGCGTGACGGTTTACGATTTTTGCCATGTGGGTCATGGTCGGTCGGCTGTGGCTTTTGACGTTGTTTTTCGCTATTTAAAATACAAAGGATTTGACGTTGTTTATGTTAGAAACTTTACGGATATCGACGATAAAATCATCAATCGCGCCAATGAACGTAAAGTACCTTGGACTGAAATAACCGAAACTTATATTCGAGCGTTTTACGAAGATTTAGGCAAACTTAATATTTTACTCCCCACCGAAGAGCCAAAAGCGACCGAAAATATTCAACAGATGTTCGATTTGATTGAAAGCTTGATCGAAAAAGACATGGCTTATGAATTGGATGGCGATGTTTATTTCGCTATCAAATCTTTCAAAGATTATGGCCATCTGTCGGGGAAAAAAATCGAAGATTTGGAAGCCGGAGCCCGGGTTGAAGTTGACGAACGTAAAAGAAATCCAATGGATTTTGCGCTTTGGAAAAAAAGTAAACCAGGAGAACCTTTTTGGGAAAGCCCCTGGGGAGAAGGACGACCCGGTTGGCACATAGAGTGTTCCGCAATGCATCGCCGGTATTTAGGCGAGACATTCGATATTCACGGCGGTGGAAAGGATTTAGTATTTCCTCATCATGAAAATGAAATTGCGCAATCGCATGGAGCGACTGGTTGCGCTCCTGTTAAATATTGGATGCATAATGGGTTTGTGAACGTGAACCAAGAAAAGATGTCAAAATCTTTGGGCAACTTTTTTACGTTGAGAGATATTTACGAACAATGCGACCCAGAAGTTCTGCGGTTTTTCTTACTTTCAGCCCATTATCGAAGCCCTATCGATTTTACCGATCAGATTTTGGAAGAAACGGGAAAAACGGTTCATCGGTTTTACGATTTTTTGGAAATTGCGGAAACTTGGGAATCTGAAACTTCAACAAACGCTCCAAATAATTGGAAAGAAAGCTCGTTTTTGGAAAAATTTGAAACGGCAATGGACGACGATTTTAATACGGCTTTAGCTATTGGCCATATGAACGATGAATTGCGATGGTTAAACAAAACTCTAACCAGCTTTTCCATAAACGCTAAAGAAGCCAATCTAAATGAATTTGCCGGGCGGTTAAAAGCTTTTCGGCTGGCTATTGAAACCTTGGGAATATTTTCCGCTACTCCTGCCGATTTCAAAATAAGATCGCAAACAAAGAAAATGGCAGATTTGGAATTGGATACGGAAAAAATTGAATCGCTCATTGCTGAAAGAAATGCCGCGCGTGCCGCAAAAAATTGGGGAAAAGCCGACGCTTCGAGAGACGCGTTGGTTGCCATGGGCGTGACAATCGAAGACACACCCGATGGAACTGTTTGGAAAGTCAAATGACGAAAGTTGGGGAAGGTCATTTTACAGATTACTACCTTAAGGTCGCCGGTTCGTTTTCCGAACTTGGAGTACGCGAAGAAGAAAACAAGATCCGAGTTCCAGAAAAAGTAATTCGTTGTATTTGGAACGATCAACTATTTAAACCTGTTCGTCTATTGACCGTAACGGGCGAAAAGATAGAAATTGAATCTCCAGGATTCTGGAACTTTGGAAGTTCTGGTCCCGATTTTTCTTCAGCTCGAATTAGAATTAACGGCAAATTATTGAATGGCGATGTGGAGCTGCATGTTCATTCCGTGGATTGGGATAGGCATCAACATGGTAAAAATCCCGATTACGATAATGTGATTTTGCATGTTTTCATGTGGAAAAGCAAAGAAGCTAATAAGAAGTCGAATCGTCAAGAAAGCAAACCCGTTTATGAATTGGAGTTAAAAAATTATTTAGAAAAAGGAATTCTTGAATTAGCCGAAAGTTTGGATTTTGATAGTTACCCTATTTTTAATGAATTTAATTTGGGGTTATGCCATGGGCCGATAAATGAACTTTCCGAAGAAAAGTTATCTCATTTACTAAATTCCGCTGGAGAAGCTCGTATTTTGTCCAAAATGGACCGGTTCCATGACCGGGTTATAATTGATGGTTATGAGCAAACATTTTATGAATGTGTTTCAGAAGCGCTAGGTTATCCAAGTAATAAGAAATCTTTTCAAACCTTAGCTTCTACTTTTCCTTTAGCTAAGTTGAAAGGGCTTTTACCAGAAAAAGTCGATCAAGCTGAAAAAGTTATCCACGCCCAGGCCCTTCTTTTTGGAATAGCAGGCTTATTCCCTTTTAAGTCGCTTAAAAAAGAGGAGCTTTCCCAAAAAGGCAAAAAATATTTTGAAAAATTGGCAGATTTATGGCGAAGTTATAAACAGAAAATCGATATAACTCCTTTATCTGCAGATATTTGGAGGTTTAAGGGGAATCGCCCTGCAAACTATCCTTACAGGCGTATAGCGGCTTTGGCTAATTTAATAGTTCGACATTTTGAGCGTGGTATGTTCGAGGATTTTTTGGACTTATTTAAATCCGCGATTTCCATAGGAGAAAAAAAAGGGTATAATAGTCGACTTTTCAAACCTTTTTTTGAGTTTTTCTGCGTCGATTCGCCAGAATATTGGGATTTACATTATACCCCAGGTGGTAAAGAGCTTACATCCGTTCAAAAACCGATTGGTATTTCGCGTTCTCGGGAAATTACCGTTAATATGGCGATTCCATTAGGTTTAATTTACGCTAGAGCTAGTAAGTCCGACGTTCTAGAGTACGCGCTAAAAATTCTTTACGAGTCTGGAAACAAACCGGTTGATAATAAATCCATCCGATTTATGAAACGGTTTATTTTAGGCGAGGATAAACGTTTGTTGGGTTTGCTTAAAACCGATAAACAAACGCAAGGTTTGATGCAAGTGTTTCAAGATTACTGTGCACAAAATAAGAATAATTGTTCGCAATGTCGTTTCCCAGACGTGGTGAAACGTCATTTTTCTTAAATTTTTTAAAAATAAATAAAATGGCAGATCATTTAGACGCATTAGAAAACCAAAGTATTTTTATACTTCGGGAAGCTTATAAGAATTTTAAAAACCTGGCCATGCTTTGGTCTATAGGCAAAGATTCCACAGTGATGTTGTGGTTAGCGCGCAAAGCTTTTTTTGGAAATGTGCCGCTGCCGCTGGTTCATATTGATACCAGTTATAAAATTCCTCAAATGATCGAATATCGAGATCAAAAAGCTAAAGAGTGGGGATTAAATCTTGTAGTGGGCCAAAATAAAAAAGCATTGGATGAGGGAATGAACCATGAAATGGGTCGCATAGTATGTTGCGAAGCTTTAAAGACCAATGGACTAACGGCTGTCATGGAAGACAAAAACTACACAGGATTAATATTAGGTATTCGTCGCGATGAGGAAGGTACCCGGGCTAAAGAACGGTACTTTTCTCCGAGAGACAAAAACTTCGAATGGAACTTTAAAGACCAACCCCCTGAATTGTGGGATCAATTCAAAACAACATTCGCTGAGGGAACTCATATTCGAATTCATCCCCTTTTGCACTGGACGGAATTGAACGTTTGGGAATATATCGAACGCGAAAAGATTCCTATCATCGATCTATATTTTGACAAAGGGGAAGGTAAACGATTTCGATCATTAGGATGCGCGCCTTGTACTGGATCTATTGAATCCACTGCGACCACCGTTCCGGAAATTATTGAAGAATTGAAAAACGTTGCAACTTCAGAGAGATCGGGACGGGCTCAAGATCAAGAAGATACGTATGCGATGCAAAAATTAAGGGCGAAGGGATATATGTAGATGAAACAGAACGGCGGGGGACCATCCCAAGAATTAATGCGACTGGTTATTGTGGGCCATGTTGATCACGGAAAATCTACCTTGGTAGGGCGGCTTTTAGCGGATACTGGTAGTTTGCCCGAAGGAAAACTCCAATTTACGAAAGATATTTGCGATCGACAAGGAAAGGTTTTTGAGTTCGCTTTTCTTTTGGACGCTTTAGAAGAAGAACAAGATCAAGGAATTACGATAGATACATCGCAAATTTTTTTCAACACGGATAAACGACATTACGTAATTATCGACGCTCCGGGCCATAAAGAATTCCTAAAGAATATGGTTACGGGAGCGGCTAGCGCCGAAGGCGCTCTTCTACTGATCGACGCTTATGAGGGGGTTCAAGAGCAGAGTCGGCGACATGGCTATATTTTAAAGTTACTGGGTCTTACTCAAGTGGCGGTGGTGGTCAATAAAATGGATCTGGTGGATTATGATCCAGAAGTTTTTTATAAGATTAAAACCGAATATACCGAGTTTTTAACCTCTATGGGTATTGAGCCGCAGATGTTCATTCCGGTTGCGGCAAAAGTAGGAGACAACATTGCCACTCCAAGCGATAAAATGAAATGGCATCAGGGCTCGACGGTTTTAGAAATGTTGGACAAGTTTGAAAAGCAAAAACCAAAAGATCATTTGCCATTTCGACTACCAGTTCAAGATGTTTATAAGTTTGACGAGCGGCGAATTATTGCAGGTAGGGTTGAATCTGGAACTTTAAATATTGGAGATGAGCTGGTATTTTCTCCGTCTCTAAAGAGAGCTCGCGTAAAAACTATTGAAGCTTGGAGTGTTCCCGAGCAACCCAAGATCGCGACAGCTACGCAATCCATTGGCGTTACTCTGGACGAGCAGATTTTTGTAGAGCGTGGTGAAGTAGCGAGTCTTCCCGAAGAAGGTCCTATTGTTTCGACGACTTTTGACGTGAATGTGTTTTGGATGGGATCGAGACATTTTGAAAAAGGCAGGGAATACAAAATAAAGTTAACGACTGAGGAAGTGGAATGCGAAATCGTCGAGTTCAAAAAAGTTATCGACGCTTCTACATTAGAGCCCCTCGAAGGTCAGGACTATCTTGTAAAAAACGATGTGGCAGAGGTAACCCTAAGAACTAAGCGGCCCATTGCTTTTGATCTTTTTGGCACGATTCCAGAAACAGGTCGATTTGTTATCGTAGATGAATACGATGTATGCGGTGGCGGTATTGTCACTACCTATTCAGCTTCGACTGATAAAGATAAGCTTAGAGACGAAGTCAGGAATCGAGATTTTAATTGGGTTAAAAGCAATATTTCTTCCTCAGAGAGAGCCTATAGAAATGGTCATCAAGCTGCTCTAGTATTGTTTGTTGGCGAGTCTGGCGTTGGTAAAGCTAAATTGGCGAAGTCTTTAGAAGAAAAGATTTTTAAGAATAACTTCCAAAGTTATTTGTTAGATGGACGAAATGTTCGCTTGGGAGTTGGAGCTGATTTAGAAGAAGAGAAAAACTCAGAAGGCGAACCATTGCGTCGGTTTGGCGAGGTAGCTAGATTATTTTTGGATGCAGGTCATATTCTAATTTCGACAACAAACGTTTTTAATCAAGAAGATCATTCGGATATCGAATTAATAATCGATCCCTGCCCCCTAATTGAAATTCACATTGGAGATAAAACTCCATCAGGAGAGTTTGATGGTATGTCCTTAACTCTAAGCGAAGCTGAAAATGAAAAAGAGGCAGTAAATAAGATTTATTCTTATTTAAAAGAAAAAAAGATTCTTACAGGACATAATTACTCAATTTAAGCTTTAAAAAATAATTCAGTTTTTCGGTTAACTTAAGTTGCAAAGAGGCTCCGGTTTGAGTATTCTTTCCCCTTAAAATTCCCAGATTGATTTAATAATATGAGGAGTTGTTTTCGCGATGCCAAAAATCACGGTTGAAAATGCCGAAACCGGCGAGTCAAATACAATAAAAGTAGGCTATGGGGCAAATTTGCGCCAAGCTGTCCAATATAAAGATTTGGAAATCTACAAAGGTCTCAACGCCATGATGAACTGTAGAGGGTTAGGTTTGTGTGGCACCTGCTTGATTGATGTAGAACCTATGGAGAATGTAGATCCTCATTCGTTTTTTGAAAAGCTTCAAAAAGTAGGTCCTAACCAAAAGCTAAGCTGTAGAACAAAGGTTTATGGCGATGTGGTAATTAAAGTCGCGATTAAAGACTAGCAGGCTAAAAACATATTCTTAAAACCCCCCCAATGCCTCTGTTAAAGAACCTTTAACAGAATTAGCAGAGGCAGTAGCGTTAATCCCACCGTCGCTACAAAAGCATGGATCATAGGCGGTTGTCGATTACTTACAGGAATTGCAATGGTAAAGTAAATTGCCACTACATAATCCATAAATCCCACCCTTCCCTTAGAGTAATAAGAAATAATAAAACCAAAAATACACACAAGTACCGATAGAAATAAACCTCGGTGAACTTTTTTGGCCCATTTTTTCCTACCCATAAGGGCCATATATATCCCTAGCGCAGTGTTGGTTATATGCAACCCGATCGCCCAAACAGCCCACATTATTGGGGAAGATGTATCAATTTTTGAAATAATTTCTGTAAGCATTAGGTTGTAATGGTTTTTAGCCTTTTTGCGCTTTGATATTAGCAAAAGAAGCTTTAAATAGCTTTAATTGTTATATTGCTAAAAATACATAAATTTTAATATATTTAGGTTTATTAAGATAAATACGATATAGTTAAGTATAACTTAAATTTATAAAAGGAATCCTATGGCTTTGTCCTCTCAGGAACAGCTTGCGCTATTAGCTGCGCTTAACGAGATCAAATTAGAACGGAAAAATGCCTTAAAGAGAATGTTTCAGGGCACACAATTGGTTCGTAAAAGTCTCGTCCAAGACGCTAAGGATATGTATAAATCCGCTAAGGACGCTAAGAAAAAGATGGACGGTGTTCCTGGATTGAATGCGCCAGACATTACAGTTGGGATCCCTCCGCTTAATGTAGGTATTTTCAAAGGAATAAATTTAAAAAAGTTAATAAACATGAACCTAAGGCTTTGTTTAAGTGTTCCTAATATTAACTTAATTCCCGATATTGAAATAGGAGACATTCCTGGGTTTAATTTGCCCAAGGTTCGTTTAAATCTTAAAGGTATTTTAAAGTATAAGGATTTATTTCCCAATATTTCGCTTAGAGCTCTGGTTTGGGCTATATGCATAAAATATCCTCATATTGAATTACCCGCTATAGCTGTTGATATTGGAAAAATCTTTGAAATTGATTTTCCCAATCTTCCAAAAATAAAGGTTCAGTTTCCTGAGTTTTTTGAAATTGATTTAGAAGTGAGTTTACCAAACCTTAAATTGCCTGACGTGAATCTTCCGAACGTCGTGCCTCAAATAAGCTTGGAAGTTCCTAAAATTAATCTTGGTGAATTGGAGATTCCTGGCGTCAATATGCCAAAGCTTTTAAAGATTCCAGGTTTTCCAAAGGTTATGAAACTTTTACTGGAGCTATTTGATGTTGGTGATTTGCCCGATATCATTGCAGATTTAGGTTTGGACTTTCTACAGGATTTTGTTGCTAGCGCCTTACCTGTTGTCCAACAGGTTAAAAGTGGAGCCAAAGCCGCTTCAAGTTGGGGTAGCGCCGCTCAGGATCTACATAAATCCTTTAAGACTAAAAAGCACATGCCATTTGTTTTACCGGGAAATGCGCGAGATGCCGTTATTGCGGTAAGAACCTTACTTCGACAGAGTTCTGCTGAGCATGCTGCCCGAGCGACAATCGAAACGACTCAATTTGCGGTTTCCACCGCAGGTTTATTTGCAGATTTAGGAGGAGCGACAGGACCGGCAACATCGGCAGCGGCTTCTTTAGCAAAACTGTGCCAGAAGATCACTATTTTTGCCATCGAATACAAACAAATGAAAAAGGTAAATCACATCCTCAAAACTTCCCCTGATGATGCTTTGAGTTCAGAATTGTTTAACGTATCTCCATTATTGGGATGCTATTACTTAGCCAACAATACCACAAGCAATGTTCTCAATGTACTGTCAAATAACATCATAGAGGATGATTGGATGGCCGATGCCGCGAACAATAAACGTAAGCATTTAGACCCATTGATTAAAGATTCTCAGAAGTTTATTTCGAAGTCTCGGTATGTTTTAAATCCAATTAAGCAAGACAAAGGTATGTACGTTGAGTTGTCTGGGTTTGAAAAATTGAAAGCCAGGTTTGCTTTATCCGTTAAGAAAAAACTTCATTTAGCTCCATCAACTGCAAAAGTGAAGACCCATAGGTACATTGGTTAACGACTCTAAGATAACCCTTACAATCTTCTAATTCATCGTTTTATCTTTTGCCCTTTTGCGCAATGACTAAATAGCGCGTGGAGGGGCAAGTATCGGCGTGGTTTTCTATTGGCGTTAAGGATACGGCGTCATACACTTCCACCTTCCCACTAAAAGCTTTTTCAAAAGCTTGTCGCAATCTCCATAAAGCGGGTAAATATCTCATATGTTTCCCTTCATATGTGATAATCATTTTGTCTGTGTTTCGATTGATATTAATTATTTCGCTTTGCTGGAATGTTCGATGATCTTGTTCGACTAAAACGGGTTTTCTAAGGGATAATACTTTTCCGCTTTTCGATTTTACGACATGAGGATAATAGCGAACATGGTCTGGAGTGATAAAATCTCCGACGAAATATCCTCCATCCCGAACCAATTCCACAGCTTTATGGATAGCGGGCTCAAGATGCTCGGCCGGTAAATATTGAAATACGTTAAGCCCTGAAAAAGCTATATCCCAAGGTTTGTCAGCAACATTAAGGGATAAGATATCTGCGGCTTTAGCTTGTATATTGCGTTGGGCAACGCGCACCATAGCCTCGGATAAATCAATGCCCAGCAAATTTTCGTGTTTTACCCCAAGTTCCTGGATCATGTGGGTTTCGACTACGCCAGTTCCACAACCAAGAGATATCAAACGGGTTGTTTTCGGGTCAATTGATCGAGTTTCAAAAAAGAAATCAAGGTATTTGGCGATAAACTCTTCTAGACACGGACGGCCTATAACATCGTCGTATAACTCCGCATAGGTATAAAATGGATCTTCCTCTTCGTCGAAATGAAGTAATTTTTTTTCTAAAAAGGCGGTGGCGATTAATTCTTGGCGAATCAATTTCCAGTAGCCCAGATCATCCATGTGCCGGGTGGTTGGATCTAATCGTTCGGTCAAATCTTTTTCCAGCCAGTCCCAGTTATCCCTTGAAAATAAGCTGTTTGCTAGGCTCTTTTTTCGCATAGCCAAATCTGATATTTTAGAATCGGATTCTATTTTTTCTAATCGGTACAACTGTTCCACCGTATTGCGCAACCAGGTCAAAAAGTCGGGATCTGGTCCTTTTTCTCTCCTTTTGATAGCTTCTTCTGGAAGCCCAAAAAAGACGCCACCATTTGTGAATTGAATTCTATTTTCATTTAGATCAAAAACTCGAGCGTCTGCTGTGATATCAGATTTTCGATCGTATGAGCCATACATGTGTAAAGACATAAAGCGTTCGCCAGAAGAGTTACCCATTTGATGAACTAACTGATGGCCAACCCCCAGCACGACGCCTGGTTGCACAACGGAACGATTGAGAGTATGAATTTCTCCATCTTGGGCTAAAAAGACCGCATGTTCTGCTGGACCGAATATTTGAACGGCTCCCCATTGAGTAAAGCCATGATCGTGAATGGCTGAATAATCGCCAGGGACCCAGGACATAGCCATAATTTCGAAAAAACCACCGTCATAAACCAATTTTCTGCCATAACTATCAGCCACGGGATGGTTAAAATCGGCCCATAGTTCAATGTCTTTTTCAGCAATATTCGCGTTTTGTAATATTTCTCGCGCTCGTCGTGGACTCATTTCTTTTTCGAGTTCAATTTCAGAAATTAATCCCTGTATTGAATACGGTAGTTCTTTTTTAGGAAGAGAAGAAGACATAGAAATTTTCCTGTTTTAAATTTTGCAGGTTAGATTTATTCTAATGCGTTAAGGATTCTTTTTGCGACTTCATTATGTAAAAAGTTTATTTCTAAACCCGAGGTTAGTCGTTCGGGAAAATAAATAATTACAAAGTCTTAGAAGTTCTTAAATTAAGGTAAACGGTGGAAGATAGGCGGACTGGTATTAAAAAAGTTCTGTAAAATTAAGGAAACTTCTAAAAGTTTAAAGTTGCCAAGAGCCTAGCCTTAATCTGTTATTGTGCAACAATTGGAGCTTTTTTTCTGTCCTAGTAATAATTTAGGTTTTCTTACTGAACCTGTCAACAGATGAACCAAAAGCTTTTTGTTTGAATTTAAATCGAGGTCACCTTGCAAAAAAGAAAAGATTGCTTAGAGTTAATTATTTGCTTTATTTTTGTCTTATTTTTTTCGGCTTGCCAATCATCTCCACAAAAAATTTTAAGCGCCGAGGGCGCTATGGTATTAATTCCTTCCGGCACATTTAAAATGGGTTACGAACCTGTTGAAGAGGATGATTGGGGGGACAGAGACGAAGAACCTATTCACGAAGTTTTTTTAAGTTCTTTTTTGATAGATAAATATGAAACTACGGCTTTAGAATTCTCTAGATTTTTAAACGAAAATTTGGAAAAAGCCGATCAATTCTTCCGTTTTGGCAAAGCCACCACTATCGAGTTGGTCAACGGTCAATTCAGACCTCGCTTTGGCATGGAAAGGCTTCCGGCTAATGGTATTTCCTGGCATGGAGCGGATGCTTATTGCCATTCTGTGAAGAAACGACTGCTAACCGAAGCCGAATGGGAAAAGGCGGCTCGCGGAACCGATCAAAGAATATTTCCTTGGGGTAACAGCTTTCCAAACCCGCAATGGGTAACGTTTCGACGAAAATTTTCAAAATTAGGTTTTCGAGTATTTTCTCCTGTTGATGAAATGGAAAAAGGTCGATCTCCCTACGGAGTTTATCATATGGCCGGCAATGTTTGGGAATGGGTAGCGGACTGGTATGAGGACGTTTATTATGAAGATTCTCCAGAAAAAGATCCACAAGGTCCTGAAATTAGCGACTCAAAAGTATTACGTGGCGGTAATTGGTATTATAAAGCTTATTATATGAGATCTGTATATCGATTTAACGATAACCCAGAATCGCTAAAAGTTTGGCAAGGAGTTCGTTGCGGTAAATCGGTAAAATAAATATTTTTATTTTTCTTCAATAAAACCGTTTGTGATAGGTAATCTACGATCTTTTCCAAAAGATTTTGAAGTTATTTTTATTCCAGGCGGTCCTTGGCGGCGCTTATATTCGCTAAGATTGACTAGTTTAATAACGCGTTCCGCTTCTTTTTTTGGAAACCCTAAGCCAATTAAATCTTTTAAGCCACAATCTTTTTCAACATAATGCAGTAGCATTGCGTCTAACAAATCGTAACCTGGAAGAGAGTCTGTATCTTTTTGATTTGGTCGTAATTCCGCTGATGGAGCTTTCTCAATGATTGCTTTCGGAATAATGTCCTTCTTTTTTTGTTTATTATAGAATTTAGATAATTTATAAACCCATGTTTTTGAAACATCTTTAATGAGCGCAAAACCGCCAGCCATATCTCCATAGAGAGTGCAATAGCCAACGCTGGTTTCGCTTTTATTACCGGTTGTTAACGCTAGCCAACCGAATTTATTAGAAAAAGCCATTACAATATTTCCACGGATTCGAGCTTGTAAATTTTCTTCCGCAACTCCAGGAGAGGTTTTATTAAAATATGGTTTTAACATATCTTGCAGAGCCTTCATGGCTGGGTCAATGGCAATTGTATGAGTTTTAATATTTAAATTTTTTGCTAAATTTAATGAATCGCTAACGCTTCCTTTAGAAGAATATGGCGAAGGCATCAAAATGCCTATTACATTTTCCGAGCCCAAAGCGTCTGCGGCTATTGCTGCGGTGAGGGCCGAATCTATGCCTCCGCTTAACCCCAAAACAGCTTTTTCAAATCCATTTTTTCTAAAATAATCTTGAGCGCCTAAAGTCAGGGCTTTATAAATTTCTGCCGTTTCATCCAAAACCGCAGGTTCTTTAGTTGGAGGTAATGCTTTTTTTTGAGTTCTTTTGGGAAGAGATAGCTTTAGTTTTTTAATATTCTTTTTTGACGATGTTAATTCATGGGATCGTTTTGAGGAATTGATATTTAGATCAAAAAAGATTAAATCTTCTTCGAATGATTTTCCTCGAACTATTGTCTTGCCTTTATTATCTACTATTAGGCTTGCTCCATCGAAGACCAACTCATCTTGACCTCCTATTAAATTAACGTAAGCAATCGTAGTTTTATATTGTTGCGCTCTTTTTTGGATTAGCTTTTCTCGGATTTTTCTCTTATCTGAATAAAAGGGAGAGGAAGATAAATTTAATAGAATATCAACCTCACCCCGTGTGGTTAGATATTTTCCAGGTCCATTAGGGTCCCAAATATCTTCGCAAATGGTTATGCCACATCTTATTCCATTAAATTCGAACCTTAGAGGCAAGTTACCTTCTTGGAAGTAACGCTTTTCGTCAAATACTCCGTAGTTGGGCAGGCAAGTTTTTCTATATGAAGAGCGAAGTTTTCCGTTAGAGAATATTGCCGCAGAATTAAAGAGTTTTCCTCTATTGTATTCACAGTAACCAATTACCGATATTATGTTTTCCGTATTTGGAGCCAATTTTTTTAATGTTTTTAAGTTTTCGGCGATAAAGTCTTTTTTTAATAATAAATCTTCAGGAGGGTAACCTGTTAAGGCTAGTTCAGGAAACAGGACGATATCCGACTGGTATTTTTTAGACGCCTTTAGAGAATCGCGGATTTTCTTTAAGTTGCCTTTGAAATCCCCTACTTTAGAGTTGATTTGCGCTAGGCAAATTCGTATAGATTTAGTTTGGTCTGATTTAATCGAAGTCGGTAGTTGTTTTTTTCGTTTAGGAAATTTTTTTTTTTCAATTCGCATGGCTTTTGTGGCTATGGATATGCATGATTTTTCGTGACAAACGGCTGAATTATAATACAATTATGTTAAACATTAAAAACTTCATTAACAAACCTAAAAAAACTACTTAAGCGCGTTTTTTACTTTGTAAGAGATAAAAATTAAATGGAATGCAGTTCTGTTGAAATCAGCGTTAAACAAATCATTAATAAAAACGGATTCCCTGAAAAAATCGTAAGGTTGCCATTTAAGCCAATTTACGATAGCTGTAAAAAGTCAGGCATTGGCCTTAGTGAAGTTTTAAATCGATTATTAAAAGAAGATATAATTGGCGAAATTCAAGGCGATTATATACTTTTTCGCGCTCCCAATAAACGAATCCATTCAGAAGTTTCAGAAAATAAATCTCCCGTTAACGAATTTCAAAATCCTCAAAGTATTCCGGACTTAGCAAATTTAAGCGCTTTAGGGCATGATTATTTGTCCAAACTGAACCCTGAACAAATAAATCAGTTTCAACAAATGGTGGAAAACCTTAGCGACGAGGAAAAGGAAAAAATAATTGAAATGGCTAAAAACTTCGGGAATATTAAAAAATAACTTGTTTGTTTACATGAGAGTCCAACAATTTATTACAAAGGTTTGTTGCTCCGGCGCCACTAAAGATCAATTAGATAAAGTTTGAAAGTTTTTATATTTTGAAAGTATCCGATAACTGTCTATTTTACAATCAAATGAAAATAGTAGGTGTTATTTTCGAAACGGATATTTTAAAAACTTTTACCATATTGAGCGGTTACATTGGTCAATCTGAACAATAAATAGAATTCTTGAATCGTTAACTTAAATTTTTCTCAATGCTAGTTTTTGCTAAAGACATTAATCTAAAAAATTACAAACATGCTTTAGAGGATTCTAACTCCGAATTAAAAGATTATATGGATTATCAACGTAAGTTGTTTCCATATACTATTTTCCGCGCAGGATTAGATTTAGCGTATAAGGAATTAGACGATATTTTAAGTTATGTAGATAATGGTTATAAGCCGCCGGAGGATTCTCCTAGAAAGGAGTTTCCTGAAAACGTGGACGATTGGTTTAAACAGCAGTATCCTTGGTCTAGCGCTTTTCTTAATAAAGACGCGGTTCATTCTGTTTTAGTAGTTTTGATAAAAGCAATGGAGTCGTTTAGAAGTTATGAATTTTTAAACGCTTATCATTGGATGGTTTTATACGATGTGGTTCATAACGCGGTTAAATTTTATAATGATTTACTAACTTTTTCAGCGGACAGGGCGACCGATATAAAACTAAGTCAAAAAATTCCAATAAAGTTTGACGACTTTATCAACAATTATTGGATAAAATTAGATTTTATGATCATGTCAAAGCCAGACTATTCCCACGAACGATTATTAGCAAAAAATAGACCTATTGAAGCTACGATTAGAGAGTTAATGAACGAGGGAAATAATCCGGCCGACGCTTTAGAAAAAGTGGCTGAGAAGTATTCATTAGAACCCGTGACTTTATCTTGCTTGCGTCATGAAAGAGTCACTGAAAACATGTTGGAGTTATTTTCCGCTCCAATGGCTGAAGATCCCTATAAAATATTAAAAGAACTTTGTAGCGAAAATGGCGAGTTAAAAGGTCTTACAAATTTAGATGCAGATTATTTTTTTAACTACCGATTGTTAAAAACTCAAAAGGATTTTTGAGGTTCAATCCTAAACTTATTTTATGAGTCATTTCATTGTATTAGTAAATTGGTCTGGAGACGATATTGACTCCGCGACTCAGAAGATGGCCAAAGTTTTTCGGTTATCCCCTAACCGAGCGGCCAATATTGTGGAAGAAGTAGCTAAAGGAGCTTCTTGGAAATTTGAAAGAACAATTTCCGATAATCAGGCTAGCCAAGCTCAAATCTATTTGAGTCGTTTGGGGTTTGGAGTGGAAATATTTTCCGCTGAAAAAAAAGAAACTTTAGAACCTCCCAAAGGCGATCCGCCGGCACAAGCCTCCGAGAGTCAAACTCAGGAAAAGCAAGGTTCGCTAATTTCAGAATTAAAATCTATGGGCGGACCTAAAGAAGAGGACTCTAGCTCAAGTATTGCTCCGCCTACTGTCGATACTTTTGAAGAAAAGAAATCGAAAAAATCATTTTTTTCTAAACCTGCCTGGTTAGGGGGACAAGGTAAAACGGAAGCGCAGTCTAGTTTGTCTAAACCCGAAGCGACTTTGAGTTCAAACATTCCAGAACAAGAAACGATCGATAAAAAAGAGAGTTTTTTTTCAAAATTACCCTTAAGCGGATCGAAGAAAACGGGATCGGTTACAGGAGGTACCTTTTTAAAGCCCGGGGAGAGCCCAGAAGAAGCATTGCCTAAAGAATCTAGAATAGAAACCCAAGAAAAATCATCGCTATTTTCAAAATTTGGAGGCGTCCTTCGCCCTAAAGAAAAAATTAAAGGAGAAGTCGTTTCAGTTCCGACTCAGGTTGAAGAACCTCCTCCTTATAAAAGAGGATATCAACCCGAAGAAGCCAAAAATTCACAGAAAATTGTAAGAACTTCTCCTGTCGCCCAGTTGTTTATGGTCTTGCTGATTATTTTATTTGTGGCTCTTGGCGCCATTCCTTATTGGCTTGGCATGCAAATGGAAATTAAATTTAATCAGTTACCTATGCGGATTGCTAAAAGCGGAGATATGGTATGGATTAACACCAATTTTAACCGTAAATGGTTTGAGTCCGAAGCTGAAAGCGTTTTAAAGTTTCCCAAACATGATTTAACTTTTAAAATGACCCACCAGATATCACATGGGTTTTTTCTATTTAAAGAAGTACTGAAGGGAAATTTAAAGCGGAATATTATCAAAATTCTTGACGGTAAAGTTGAGCCTTATTTAGGGCAAGGAGTGTTGCATTCCGAGATATTGTTTATTAATCAATCTTCTGATTTACCTAATTTCCCCCCTATAAAGATTAGATCTCGCGTCAAATTAGATGGCTCAATTACTGGGGATTTTAATATGCCTATTTATAAGAATCCCCCAGGGCAACCCTTTTTCCTAAGTTGGCAGGGCTTAAATGGAACTGCTAATATTTCTCCCGATTTTAAAAATATTTTGATAAAAGCTAACTCTCTTCCTCTTTTAGTTAGGGATGGTGAAAATGTTTTTTTGATCAACCAAGTCGAAGGAGAATTTAATTTACAAGAAAGAACTGGAACTCAGAAAATATTAACTTATTCAATGGGCGTCGATCGGGTTTCTTATAGGGAAAAAGGTCAAGTCGCATCGTTTCGCAATATAGATTTTATGGGAAACTCAATAGAAAGCGGTTTTGATCAAAGCGTTACCTTGACTAGTATTATGGAAGAGTATGAAGATGGAAAAGAAAAATATGGACCCGGGACAGTGGCAATGCAACTTAGGAATCTAAATCCTATAATTATGAAAAACCTAAGAGAACAGGCCTTTATATTTGCCAAGACTGGCGGTAAGGATAGCCAAACCGTTTCTAAAATTAGAGAGTTGTTGAAAGGTTTACAAAATAAACCTCCTCAATTTGAAATATCTAAAATAGAATTAAATACTCCAAAAGGGAAATTAGATGGGGCATTGTTATTAGATTATAAGGGAGTAGATATTCCTTCTACCGGTATTGATCCGTTGATGTTACTTAATGGAATCGGAGTCAAAGGGAGATTAGGTTTGCCTGCTGTATATTTAGCTCAAGAATTTAAGACTTCGGAAGATGGAAGTCAAGTTACGATGCAAATACCCGTCAAGGATTTCGAGAGAAAAGGATTTATTTCTAAAGAAGGCGATCGTTATACGACTCAAATAGAATGGGAAAAAGGGGTTTTGAAACTAAACGGTAAGCCTTTTGACGCAATGTCAAATTAACAGAAGTAAGATTATGGGTTTTGATTTTATTTGGTTGAAGTTTTCAACCAAAGCGTTTTATGCCCTCATCCGCGCGGTTAGTATCTTTGTTCCCATCCTAGCTTTAGCCGTGAAATCGGCCCATGACTTAACTTTAAAAACTTGTTTCATCAAGTAAGTCGGACTACGATAAAAACGCGCGTGGCATTCATCTTGAAGTTCCCTTAGCTCAATATCGGTAAAGTCTTTATTAAAGAAATGGATTTTAAAATCTGCGCGAGGATTTTCAGCGAAATCCTGCCAGTAGTCGTTTGGTAAAATACCGTCTTTAAGCATTCTGAAATAAAGCTCTGTTTTTGGATATGGCGTGCAAACAGAAAATTGGGCGTAATCTGGCCTTAGTTTTTTCGCAAAATCTACTGTCTTGAACATTTCTTCTTTAGTTTCGGTAGGTATACCAATCATCATATAAGCAAAATAACCGATTCCAGCTTCTCGGGTCCATTTACAAGCTCGCAATACCTTTTCGGAAGTTTGACCTTTTTCAAGATATAGCAAGTGACGTTGAGTGGCCGATTCAATTCCATAATGAATTCGATAACAACCGGAACGTTTTAGGGCTGCTAGTAGTTCAGGATTAACCGTATCAACTCGAGCGGAAATTTTATAATTTATTTTAAGTCCCCTCTTTATCATCAAATTACAAGTTTCAACCAAGTTTTTCTTGTTTATTGTGATGGTGTCGTCAACAAAGAATAAATCGTCAACGCCCATGTCGACAATTTCTTCAATTTCTCTAACAACGTTTTCTGGGGTACGTTCTCTAAATGTAGTTTTTCTGATATCACAGAACGTACAAGCCGCTGGGCAACCTCTAGTCGCTTGAATTGTAAAAAATTGTTGTCCCTCGCCAATTATGTGCTCATAACGTGAAACGTCGACTAAGTGCCTAGCGGGAAAGGGTAATTCATTTAAATCTAACAAATCCGTTGCGGCAGGATTGACGGTAACTTGACCTTCATGCTTCCATCCTAACCCATTTATTTTGGCTAATTTATCTGGGTTTGAGCCTGCGGACTCAAGAGTAATTGCTAATTTTGTAAAGATAGGTTCGCCTTC
This sequence comes from uncultured Nitrospinota bacterium, assembly GCA_964570665.1. Lineage (GTDB taxonomy): Bacteria > Nitrospinota > Nitrospinia > Nitrospinales > JAJDAT01 > JAJDAT01. The sequence goes on from CAZMZH010000002.1 coordinate 68,803, forward strand.
TCCAAAAACGACGTAGTCAATTTCCGGTAATCCTAACGTTTCTTTTGGATATAAATTAACGTGAGGACCTCCAAGGCAAATCTTTATATTTTCATGTTCGCGTTTTATTTCTTTTGCCGCCTCCATAGCGTCAAGAAGATTGAAAGTCATGATGCTCATTCCGATTAAATCGGGTTTGATTTCTCGGATTTTTTGCAACATTTCCTCCATCGAGTATTTTTCGGGAGGGCAGTCAATAAAAACAGGTTTGTTGCCAGTCGCTTTTTCATAGTAGGACGCGACATACATCAACCCAAGTTTTGGATAAAACCCTTTTCCTCCTTCGAGCATTTTGGGAACGGAGGATTCGATGGTAACGGTTTCGGGTGGAACTAAGAATAAAATTTTCATATGATACGGTTAGTTTTTTAAACGTAATTTAACTAGCAGTTTAACATTAAAGGAAATTTCTAAAAATGAGTATTTTGAAGTTTCGCCAAGTTATATTCGAAACTGCCATACTATTTCTTAAAAGACAGTCATCAACCATCTAATTTGTACGAAAAAATGAAACCAATTGTATCGATAACAAATGTTTTTCCAGAAGCTGGTTTAGAGGTATTGCGGCCTCATTGTGAATTGCGCTTGAATGATTCGGGGCTTCCGCCAAATCATGAAAAGCTTAAATTAATGGCAGAGGTAAGCAACGCCATGATAACCTACCTTTCGGATAAAATCGACGCAAACGTTATAGATGTTGGTAAAAATTTAAAAGTTATTAGTAATTACGCCGCTGGCTTTAATAACGTGGATTATAACCATGCCGCTGGAAAGAAAATATGGGTTACGAATACTCCTGGGGTATTGCATGAGACGACGGCCGATTTGACCTGGGCTATGATGTTAGCCAGCGCTAGATGTATTGTGCCCGCTGATCGTTTTACTCGAGAAGGAAAATTTTGTGGGTGGGAGGCTAAACTATTTTTAGGTCATGATATTTATGGCAAAACCTTAGGAATCATTGGTTGTGGGGAAATTGGTCAAGCAGTGGCAAGAAGAGCTTTGGGTTTTGGGATGCGAGTTTTATATTATCAAAGGACTCCATTAGATAAATCTATCGAAAGATCTTTGAATTTGAAATACGTTTCTTTTAAGGAATTGATTAAACAATCTGATTTTATAACATTACACCTGCCTCTTAACGACGATAGTCGTTACCTTTTTGGGCATAATGAATTTCGATCAATGAAAACCACTGCCGTTTTCATTAACGCGGCTCGTGGAAAAATAGTCGACGACGCCGCTTTGTTGGAAGCGGTGAAGAATAAAGAGATTGCTTCAGCTGCCTTAGATGTATACGAAAATGAGCCAGAAATTGTAGAAGGTTTGTTAAGCGAAGAAAATATCCTGATCTTGCCTCATATTGGAAGCGCCAGTTACGAAACGCGCGATCGTATGGCTGTATTGGTTGCCAATAATGTACTCGATGCGTTGGACGGAAAAAAACCTCGGAGCGCCGTGAATTAATTCTAAATTCTACATTAACCAAAATCCCTTTTTTCTTGTGTGAAAATTAGGACTCGAATAAAATTTGAGAATACTTAAACCAGTCTTTTGAAATATTACCGCTAACTAAATAATGGATTATGATGAAAATAAATTTTAAATCGGAAAACTCTACCAATCATTCTACCCCGTGTATGATTATTCCTTGTCTTGAATTGACTAAACCTACAGATAGTGCCAAGGAGTTGGACGGTAGGTTAAAAGGCGTCATTTCTGCGGCATATAAAGAAAAACGTTTTGAAGGAAAAGCGAATCAAACTTTGTTATTAAATTCTTTAAATTTGATTAAAGCAGAAAATGTTTTGTTAATGGGAATCGGAAAAGCAGAAGAAGTTTCTGGAGAAAAGCTTCGACAAGCTGCTGGGACAGCAATTAAAACCGCCGAAAAAAATGGTTTTAAAAAAGTATCTTTTCTTTCTTCTAGCGGAGCGGATAAATTGGATTTAGGAAATTCTACTAGTAATTTAGACCTTAAGACATTTTATTATGCGGAAGGCGCTTTTTTAGCGCTCTATAGATTTGATTCTTATAAATCGGAAAATAGCGAAGATACAAAAATTAGCGAAATTGTATTTCTTGCTAGTAAAAAAGACGATTTACAGTCTCTAAAGAAAGCTACGGATAGAGCGCGTAAAATTGCGGATTCAACTTTTTTAGCGAGGGATTTAAGTAATCATCCAAGTAATACGGCCACTCCAACTTACCTTGCCGATACCGCGCGAAAAATGTCCCGAAAGTTTGGAATTAATTGCAAGGTATTGGGAGAAAAAGAAATGAAAAGGTTAGGGATGGGATCGTTGCTTGGCGTTGCCAAAGGTAGCGACGAACCTCCTAAGCTAATTCTAATGGAATATTTTAAAGGAAAAAACAAAAAGAACCCAATTGCCATTGTTGGGAAAGGCGTTACCTTTGATACGGGGGGAATTTCACTAAAGCCTCCAGGAAATATGGATGAGATGAAGATGGATATGTCGGGAGCGGCCGCTACCATTGGCGCCATGCAAGCTATCGCTTCTCTAAAACTCAAAGTTAATGTCGTGGGAATTGTTCCCGCTACAGAAAACATGCCAAGTGGTTCGGCAATTAAACCTGGCGATATTCTTAAGAGTATGAATGGTAAAACCATTGAGGTTTTAAACACGGATGCGGAAGGTCGTCTAATTTTAGCCGACGCTCTTTCTTATGCAGTTCGATATAAACCCAAAGCGATTATTGATTTGGCTACTTTAACGGGCGCGGTTCTTCACGCTTTAGGCCATCACATATCTGCTGTGATATCAAATGACGATGATCTTGTGGCCAAGCTGAAGGAAAGTGGGGACGCTACGGGAGAAAGAGTTTGGCAATTGCCATTGTTGGAAGAATATGAAAAAGCTATGAAAAGCAGTATTGCCGACCTTAAAAATATAGCGGGTCCAGGAGTTGGAGCTGGAACTATTACGGGAGGCGCTTTCCTAAAATCATTTATCGGAGATTGTCCCTGGGCTCATTTAGATATTGCAGGAACGGCTTGGGGTGAAGGGAAGGCGTATATTCCAAAAGGAGCTTCGGGATTCGGAGTTCGCTTGTTGGCTGATTTAATTGAAAACGGGATTTAACAAATTCTCAAGGAACTACTTTGACTAATCTTTTGATTTTTTTCTAAGTTTAGATTTTAAGTAAAAACTTGGGAAGTTAATATAAAACGCTAAAAGCTTTATCTGTTGGGTTTTCTATATAATGCAAAATATCATCTTAATGTTTTTACATTTAGGCGCTGCCGCTATCGCTTTAGGAGCGATGGTTTTTGGAGCGGTTATTATTCGTCCAGTTATTAAAAAAGGCCAAGAAAAAGTTCCGGTTGAGGAGTCATTCGAACTTAAAATAATGGATCTTTTAGCTCCAACAGTTTTAGCCTGTGTTTTTGTTCTTATTGTAACGGGAGTTTATTATTTATTGGTTAATTATACGGATCAAGTAAACTTGAAAGAAGGTTACTATAATATTTTTGGAATGAAAATGTTGTTTGTCGTTGCAACGCTTGGTTTATCCGTTTATCAGACGTTTGGATTGCGAGCTAGAATTTCAGATTTAGATTTGAGGCCCGAAAACAAAAAGCAAGTTCCCGCGACCTTAAGCGGTATGGTGAGTAACTGTTATATCGTTTTGTGGACATTAGCAATCGCCATTTTTTTTGGAGTATTTTTAGCGCGCTATTAAAAATAGGTTTGCAAATTCTAGATTATGATGGAAGATGGAAAAAGAATATTTCAGGAATTGTTAGAGGAAAGCCAGGAATTAAAACAAAAGGCTTGGAATTATGATCACCCTACTTTTTCAGATTGGCATGAAAAAGCAATAAAAGCTGTTGCGCAATTCGCGCCGGTGAAAGTACCGGCATTTAGTGAAGTTCTATTTGGATCTGATTTTTATTTTTCCAAAGCCATTGAAGATCGTTTTGAAATAAACGATCGAATTGCTTTAGTAGACGATTTAAATTTAGCTGAAAAAATTTTCAATGAAATCGTTGAATTACTCGAAAAAGAAAGCGCTCGTAAACGTTTTCTTGCCCTCCATGAAAATAAGATCGAGAAATCAAATAAAAATTCGTCGGAAGGATCGACTACCGGGAAATTTTCAGAGCTTCTAAAAAAAACTAAAGAAATGCGATTCTCTTCCAGGGAAGTAGAAGAAATTGAAGGCGAAATAATTCGTTTGGAATTAGAATTTGCCCAACCAAGACCCAATTGGGACCTAATTAAACGGATATCAAAGTTTTTTCTTGATTACGACGCTGAACTTGCTTTATTTACTTTACCCATAATATTTAAAGAATATGAAAAAACTAGAGTTTCATAATCTTTGCCTTCTTTAGTTCTCAATTTTATTTGAGCTATTTCCAAGTCTTTAAAATCCAAAGTAATCGAGTATGAGTAGTTCTTCGGATTTCTTAAGATTATTTATATTAAGAGGACTAGGAGCGTCTTGAATGGTTTGTTTGGAAAATACCGCAATTACTTTCCCAATATCTTTTATTTCGCAGGCTTGTCGCGGTACCAAAATTTTTTTCCCTTGTATGTTGAGGAATCCCCCTTGGGTGATCGCTAAAAATTTTATGTCGTATTCGGGTAACTCAACAACTAGCCCTTCAATTTTTCCAATGAGTTCTTTATATTTATCGTATAAATAGTCGCCAATAATATGCTCTTCTTTATCGATTAAATAAAGATTTTGAGTTGCATACTTCAATTTATTATTTTCCATTAAAGTATTCCTCAGATTAAATTTTATTGAAAGAAATCTTAGTATTTTAATATATCTATTAGTTCGAGATCTAATTAAAGGTAAAAAATTATTTTAGTTTAATTTTTTTTCCAAAAAACCGAACATTGAATTAGCTAAGATTTCGTTTCCAGTTTTATTCAAGTGCGCATTGTATTTCCATCTTGGAGAGTTACCCTGATCTTTTGATATATTTAACTTTTCATAAAGAGGGAGATATCCGAAATTAGAATATCTAGATAGGATTTTTAGCCATTTGGAAGCAAATTGGGTAGAAGGATTCGCGGAATTGTGAAATTGAAAGGAGTCAATAATAATAAAATAACCGTTATTTTTTATTAAATTTCCAAGATGTTGTAATAATTTTAAATTTACGATATTTGTTTTATTCCATGAAGGAAAATGTTTTGTTTTTCCACTATATTTTTTTTGCCGTAATTTATTTTCTTCAGCCACTGATTTTTTAGTTGTAATTTTATTTTTAATTTTTGAATAAATGTCTAAAAGAAAAATTTTTCTTGGTTCTTTTTTCATTCGTTTTCCATTCAACTCTTTTTTGATAAATTTTTTTTGTTGTAATATAAAAGTCTCATAATCCAAAGGTGGATTAATATGTAATGGTAATTTTTCCAAGAGAATTAGAACATCTTTTAATTTGCCCGATGTTTCTAACGTATCAATATTGGACCAATTTTTTTTATTTAAAATTATAGGTGGTTTAGCGTCAATGGATGGAAGTGGTCTAATATTTAAGCATTTATTTTTACCAAGATTGTCTACTCCTAAAAAACCTCTTTGGCACCATACAGAAGAGATAGTCCTAATATAGTTTTTTTCAAATACGTACATAAATACAAAGTCTGGATTAAACTTTGAAGCATAATGTTTCCAATTTAAGAGCATTTGATCTATGCCATAACCAGGAACTCCAAAATTCAATACTTCAAAATTTTTTCCTGTTTTAGCGCTAAATTCTTTTTTGAGTTTTTCCTCTAATAGTTGACCCGCCGTTTTTTCGAAGTCAAGTTGTCTACCTGCGATCATTGAATCTCCTAAAATAGCGATCCTAATCGTATTTTTATCTTTTTTTATTGTTCTTTCAAAATCCCTAAACCCATGGGAATTAATTTTTATTTTTGCGCTAAATTCTCTCGCATACCAGTGATTACCTGTCATGATGTGTTCAGAATTTGGAATAAATCTCCAACCTAGGACAGGATGTGGGGCAAAAGGAAGAATTTTATAAGAAGGGTTTAAATATGAATATACTTGTCCCCCTATTTCAATAATTATTGCAATTGCAAAAAAGACTAAAATGTTAGCAATTAACAATTTGAGGAAGCTTTTGATCTTTGAATGTTGCATTGATATGATTCAGGATCAATAAATTTATAATTTGATCTGCATATTACGAGTTTTAAAATAAATTGGATTTATAAGATCGTCGTTGTTGAAGAAAGTTAATATAATAAAGTTTTCTAATATTCAACACTAGTTTATTCTATCGAAAACGGAACAAAAATTATTCCGACTTGAAATTGCTAACCATTGTAGCTAGGACGCTATGCCCTTACTATAATTAAACTTTATTATTTTATTCGGTATGAAATGACGTTATCTCATATTGTGTATTTAATTTTCCGGAAAACTTTTTTCTTCACTTTTATTTTTTCTGTAGTGGTTTGGAGTTTTAATTTTTATAGCAACGCGTCGGCTCAAATTTTTAAGTGGGAGGATGAAAGAGGGATTTATCATTATACGGACAGTCTGGAATTAGTTCCTCCTGATGAGCGCTCTAAACCTGATTTAAAAATTAGAACTGCTTACAGGAATTCTAAAAAAGAAACCAAAAAGGATAGCGAGTCTTCCGATGTTGAAAAAAAGTCCGAAGAAAAGAAGACAACTGCGCTTAATATTGATCCAAAAATACTTGAGCGTGCGATCGGTCTTTTTACATCTGAAATTGAAAGGGATAAAAAACTTTCCAGTTATTTTCCAAATAGCGTTAATGGTAAAAAAATAAATTCACAATTGACGGCGGGTGTTGGACCCAAAAAGGAACTTTATCAAGCGTTATTGGAAGAAGATACTCCCGCAATTCAAGAAGCAAAATCCTTTTTAAAAGGCAATATTGAGGACGATCAAAGTATAAGTACGTTAGGACCGAGATTTAAGACCAAAATCAGGCAAACTATTGGAAGACTTAAAAGTGAATTACCAATAAAAGAAGGTATTTTAGCCAAATTAAAAGAAGAGCTTGTTGTTGTTACTGAGAAAAAGACCTCTAAATAAAAAAGTCGTCGCTCATTTATCCTTTAAACGACGATCAGATTGGCGTGGTTAACTGAGAGTGTTTTTTTGCCAGATCCTTTACTAAAAAATATAACCACATTTAAATTTTCTTCGTTACCTTCCCTTTTTATAATTACGCCAGGTCCAAATTTGGGGTGGATGACTTTGGCGCCAATTGGATAAGGTTTGTTTGGTTTTTTGTTGGCTGGAGGTTCGAATTGATTCGAATGAGTTTGGGTGGAATTTTCCAATGAATTCCAAGAGGAATGGGAACTGGCCAATCCTGGAATTTTCTTTATTAGGTCAAAAGGTATCGAATCGATAAATTCCGATGGTTGATTGCTTGATATTCCTCCAAAAAGACGTCGTTTCTTTGCATTACTGATCCAAAGTTTTTTACGCGCTCGCGTAAACCCTACATAGCAAAGGCGTCTTTCCTCTTCGTACTCGTCCGAACTTCCCATGGAGTTAACATGGGGTAGAAGCCGATTTTCCATTCCGACAATAAAAACAAATTCGAATTCTAGGCCTTTACAAGTATGTAATGTCATAAGGTGAACACAGCCGCGTTCGTCGTCGTAATTGTCTATATCCGCCGCAAGAGAAGTTTCGTCTAAAAAATCTTTCAGAGTTCCGTTTTTTTCTTTTTCAATAAAGAGATCTACTGCCGAACAAAGTTCTTTTAAGTTTTCTAATCGGCTTCTATTTTCTGGTGTAGCTTCTTTTTCCAGCATTTTCACGTATCCGGTTTCTTCTATAACCGCCCGTAAGAAATCGCTTCCTGAAGATTCCTCATAAATAGTTTTAAGGCGTTCCACCATAGCGACAAACTGGTTAATCCTTGTGGCGATTCCGGTAGAAACGATTTTTTCTGTTTGAACGTTTCGTAGTCCTTCAAGAAAAGGAATTCCTTTTTGAATACTCCAAGCGTCGATTTTGTCTAAAGAAGTTTTACCGATCCCTCTAGCGGGTACATTGACAATACGTTTAAGGGAAACAGAATCGTCTGGGTTTATCACAACTTTCAAATAAGCTATGATATCTTTTATCTCTTTTCTTTCATAAAACTTTAGCCCGCCAACAACTTGATAAGGTAATCGAAGCTTTCGTAATACGTCCTCAATTGCGCGTGACTGTGCATTTGTGCGGTACAAAATTGCTATATTGTTTAATGAAATACCGTCTTCTTCGCTAATCAGTCTGATGAAATCGCAAACGGTTTGCGCTTCGTCTGTTTCATCCTCAGCGCGGATATATTGAATAGGTTCCCCCGTCTCATTTTGGGTCCAAAGAGTCTTAGGTTTCCTATTTAAATTCTCTTTAACAACTTCTCCAGCGGCTTTTAAAATAGTTTTGGTCGAACGATAATTTTCTTCTAGTTTAATAACTTTTGTTCCGGGATAGTCTTTTTCAAAATTAAAAATATTTTCTATGTTAGCGCCGCGCCATCTATAGATACTTTGATCGTCGTCTCCCACTACGCATACGTTTTGATTTTTTTTTGTTAGAATTTTGACCAACCTGTATTGTGCAGCGTTAGTATCCTGAAACTCATCCACCAATAAATGGGTAAACCTATTATTATAATATTCTCTAACGGAAGCGTCTTTTTCAAATAATTGCACGGAAAGTATTAGCAAATCGTCAAAATCTAAAGCGTTATTTTTCTGTAACGCTTTTTGATAAAAGGGGTACAGTTCTCCCGCTTTTAATTTAGTGTCATAGGAAAAGCCATTAAGATCGATATCTTCTGGCAAAATGAATTTATTTTTAAATTCCCCAATATGGCCGATCATGGTTTTAGGTGGAAAGACATCCTCGCTAAATTTTAGGCTTTTCATGCAATGTTTAACGACAGAAAGCTGATCTTGTCGGTCGTAAATTACAAAATCATTTTTATAACCCAAAGACGCTATATGTAATCTCAATATTTTTAAACAAAACGAATGAAATGTGCTTATCCAAAATGAATAAGAAGGGTCTAACATAGCTCGGACCCTTTCTAGCATTTCCGCAGCGGCTTTATTCGTAAAGGTTATTGCTAGAATATTATCGGGAGAAACCTCTTTTTCCTGAATAAGATAGGCTATTTTATTAGCGATGACGCGAGTTTTTCCAGAACCGGCGCCAGCAACAACCATGAGAGGTCCTTCTGTGTGATGAACTGCTTCAAGCTGTGGAGGATTTAATTTTTGGGAAAGCATTATAATTAAAGCAGGGGAAAGAGTTCTTGAAAGGTAAATTCTGTAGAGGGTTCAACATAATAGTTTCTTATTGGAATTACAAGCTGGTTTTGGAATTTTTTTATTCGTTTCCAATGTTTTTACAGGAAATAAAATTTTATTTAAAGGGCGTCCATATTTCTGTCATAATAGCTCTTTTCCATTTATTAGACGGCAAAGTTACTAACTTTTAATAGTTTTTGTAATATGTATCCTTTAGATCCCGATGTCCATTCTATTAAGGTGCTTATGGTTGAAGACGATGAAGATGATGTCTTCTTAATTAAGGAGCTCCTGAAGGAAAAGTTTTTGACTATAGAAATGATTATCGATCATGTTTATAGTCCTGAACCTTTGCCTCATTTTATGGAAATCGCTAAGAATAACGATATTTGTATTTTTGATTATCGTTTAGGGGTTGTTCATGGATTGGATTTGTTAAAAAAAATGAGAGAGCAGGGTGTAATCACTCCAGTAATTTTTTTAACGGGTCGTGGGGACCAAGAAATTGCCGTCCAGGCTTTTAGATTAGGCGCCACAGATTATCTTGCTAAATCCAGTCTTTCTTCAGAACAGTTATTTCATTCTGTGTGCTACTCCTTAAATTTAAGTAAAGAGGAAGGGCAGCGGCGAAACGCTGAAAAAAAGCTAAAGAGCTCGCATGAAGAGTTAATCTTAGCGCATGAAGAATTAAAAAAATCTATGTCGAAGCTCCAAACAGTACAAAATCGGGTTGCTGTTTCGGAAAAAATGGCCAGTATTGGTCGATTAGCCGCCGCAATTTGCCATGAAATTTTAAATCCTTTAAATATTATTTCAGGTCATGTGCAAGTGCTTAATATGGAAAGAGCAGATGAAAAGGATTTATTGCAAGATTTATCGTCGATAAACGAAGAGATTTTACGAATTGAGAAAATTGTAAATGGTTTACTCAAGTTTTCCCGCAAAGGCGATATGGATTTGTCGGTGGCTTGCGTTCATCAAGAGTTAGAATCAGTTTTGACCATAGTTGAAAAGGAAATGAATTTACAAAATATTTCAGTGGTTCGAGATTTTGATCCTGAATCCCCAAAATTAAATATTGATTGCGATCGAATGAGGCAGGTTTTTTTAAATATATTTAATAACGCGACCCATGCGATGCCAGATGGTGGCGTTTTAATTGTTCGAACAAACTTTGTTAAATATCCAGAAAGAAAATTAATAGAAGAAAGCGAGAGAAGGCATAATCGAGCTGATTATATAAATGATAAATTGGTTGAATACCCTCATGTGAAAATTGAATTTGAGGATACAGGAGTGGGGATTTCCAAAGATGCCATGGATAAAATATTTGAACCTTTGTTTACTACCAAACCCGAAGGTAAAGGAACGGGTTTAGGATTATCTGTAAGTCATGCAATTGTTGAAAAACATGGTGGAAATATTCAAGTGCAAAGCGAAATGGGTAAAGGAGCTGTTTTTATAGTCAACTTACCGGTTAATCCACCCAAAGAAATCGCCAAAATTACCGAAGAGGTGGATGGCATTTAATAGATAATAGTCAAAAAATTGGCTTTATGTTCGGAAAATTTTGCCGATTTTTTATTTTTTATTTGTACCTGTCGATTTAATTATTTGATTAAATGGCGGTTTCCCTCAAGCCTCAAATCCCTTCCGTAGTATAAATCCCTAGTTTGAGAAATTAAGGCATCACATTTGCATTCCTAATCGATAAAGACTAATTTTAACTTTATCGAGTTTTTACCCATGAAAAAAAAGCTTTCGATTTTCTTAATTATCATTGTTTTTATGGCAGGGTGTGAATTGCACATAGCGCCTTCAGACTTTCTAGCAAAGGCTCTTAAAACTCAGAGCGATTCTGGATACTATCGGGATAAGGCTAAAAAGTTGATTAAAAAGCTGACTAAAAATGTAGGCGAGTACGAAATCAATAAAGTCGCAGTTATCGATTTGGTTGATGAAGATGGTAGAGTCCCGATTTTAGGCGAATACCTATCTTCGCGCATAGTCGAAGACATCACTCAACGTAAAGTCTTTCGCGTGGCTCAAAAAGGAGAAATAGAAGAAGCTCTTAATCAATTAGAAGTAGCCCCTTCTTTATATTACACTCGCGATGTGACACAGAAGATGGGCGAAGTATTAAATGCCGAAGCCATAATAAATGGGAAAATAACCGACCTTGGCACTAATTTGGATGTTCAATTGGTTTTGATTGATATTGTTACTGGTGAAGTGATAGCATCTGCTTCAGAAGCCCTTAATCGCACCAAATTTGCTGTTGAAATGCTAAGACATTTTTAATAATTCCTAGCGCGATTTCGGCTTGTCTTTGAATGAGATGTTTGCCGGTCTCTAAATTTTTTCAACAAATTTTTCCGGTTAGATATGTCGATTACTAGTTATTCGCATTAAGGTTGGGAATTTTTTGTGGATTTAAAGCTTGTAGGTAAAAAGATTGTTATCACCGGGGCGGGAGACGGTATTGGTAAAGAATTAGCTTTGAGGTTTGCTCAAGAAGGCGCGGTGGTTTCGGTTTGTGCGCGTACTAAAGAGAAGCTTCTTAGCTTAGAAAGTGAAATAACGGGAAGCGGTCATGTTTTTGTTCCTTGTGATTTAACGAATATTCGAGATTTAAATTTTTTTTACGAAGAAACTTTAAAAGCCTTTAACGGTTTGGATGTACTAATAAATAATGTTGGAGGAATATGTAAGTTAGCCGGTTTTCATGATCTTGATGACAATGATTGGATTCAATCCTTTGATTTAAATTTAATGCCTTCCATTAGATTGACTCGCCTTTTTTTCCCGAACCTTAAAGTTTCCCAATCTCCAAGCATTATAAATATTTCCTCGATAGCGGCTATCAAACCAACGGAAATTTTTCCCCACTATTCTGCCATGAAGGCAGCTTTTTCTAATTTAACCTGTTCTTTAGCTCAAACTTTTGCTCCAGATAAAGTTCGAGTTAATGCTGTTTCGCCAGGGCCTGTTTGGAGTGGATCATGGGAAAAGGAAGCTCAGGCAGCCGCTCAAAATAGCGGTAAAGACCCTTCAGCTATAAAAGAAGAAATTCGCAACGAAACAGCGCAAACGGTTCTACTAAAAAGAATGGGAGAGCCCAAAGATGTTGCAGGGCTAGTTTTATTTTTAGCTTCAGATTTAGCGAACTGGATAACGGCTACTAATTTTACGGTGGACGGCGGTCTTTTGCTGGATACAATTTGAAAGAACCGTTACAATAACTCTTCTTACTCATTCCTCTTGAAAATAACAGCCATGGCTATCCGTTATCTTATTCTTGTAACGTTTATTTTTTTATTTCTATCTTGTTCGATTTCTAGAACCCCAGATGGTTTTCCGAAGCTAATCGTAACTAGAGATAACCCAATTTTTGATAAAAGTTTTGAAGATTTAAAACCTGAACAGATTCAAATGAAGGGTTTTTGGATAGAATCCGATCCTTCTTTAAAAAAAGAACCAATTATTCTTACTAATTCAACTTTTGCCGAAACCGCAGAGTTAATAAGAAATGGCGTAGTTAATCTTTACGCAAAAAAAGTTGAAGAGCGGGAGGCCCGTTTTGGAATTTCTCCGAATGACTTACTTCCTTTTCAAATTCCTTTAGTTTCTTCAATTCTAGATTTTATTCCTTTTCAAGTTCCAGTTCCCTTTAGAACAGAAGGGCTAAGTCTTGGTTCGGGATTTATAGTCAACAGACAGGGCTATGTTTTAACAAATGCTCACGTGGTGGCAAACGCGATTGATATTCGAGTAGTGCTTTCGGGAGAACAAAAAGAATTTCCAGGAAAAATTGTCGGTTTGGATAGGTTAACAGATGTCGCTTTGATAAAGATTGAATCGTCTCGATCGTTTGAACCAATTTTATTTGGAGATTCAGACGAATTAAGGGTGGGAGAAATAGTGTTAGCCGTTGGGAATCCTTTGGGACTTCGCCACTCCGTTACATCGGGTCTAGTGAGCGCGAAGGAAAGAGTTTTTCCACGTGAGGGTAATAAATTGTTAGATTTTATCCAGACCGATTCGGCCATAAACCCTGGAAACAGCGGCGGTCCTTTGATAAATCTATATGGAGAAACAGTTGGTATTAATACGGCTATTATTTCAAAAGCTCAGAATATTGGTTTTTCTGTCCCAATCAACACGGTAAAAGAAATTATGCCTCTTTTAGTTTTAGGGAAAACAGAAAGAGGTTGGTTTGGAGCGACAGTAGAGCCATTGAACCTAGAAAAAGCGGTTAAGTCTGGTTATTCGGAAGTGGGGGGAGTTTTAATTAATGAAGTAACTCCAGAAAGCCCGGCCCAACGTGCAGGACTTCTAAAAGGAGACGTAATCATAAATCTGAATGGAGAAAAACTGAAAGGTTTTTTCCATTTTAGAAGAAAATTGTTGGGACTTGGTCCTGGAAGAGAAATTAGCGCAACGGTTGTTCGGGATGGTAAAATGCTTGAAATTTCCGGAAAGTTAGTGAATGTTCCAGCTTCTGGAAGTTGATCGCATATCTGCTGAGTTCTTCCTAAATTTTTTAATATAATCGTCGATTAAATTTAGTAAAATTTTTTCATGCTTCAAATAACTGAAATATTTAAAAGCGTTCAAGGTGAGTCCTCATACGCTGGGTTACCGTGCGTGTTTGTTAGATTGACGGGTTGTAATTTACGTTGCCGCTACTGCGATACCGAATATGCTTTTTATGAAGGAAAGGATATGACGGTTAGCGAAGCAATTGCCGCCATTGAAGGGTTTAGTCTTCGGTTGGTTGAAATAACAGGTGGAGAGCCTCTTTTACAAACTGAATCATATGATTTAATGAAGCGACTTTTAAATTTGGATTACCAAGTGATGTTAGAGACAAGCGGTTCTATTTCTATTCAAGATGTGCCGAAAGAAGTGATTAAAATAGTTGATATGAAATGCCCAAGTAGCGGCGAAATGGACAAAAATGATATTAAAAATTTATTTAGATTAGCTCGGCATGATGAAGTTAAATTCGTAATTGGAGACAGGAAAGATTACGAATGGAGCCGAGAAATTTTGCAAGAATATAAATTGGAGGAAAAGGTTAATGTTTTATTTTCCCCAGTTTTTGACATTTTAAATTTGCGTTCGCTTGCCGAATGGATATTAGAGGATAACCTACCTGTTCGCCTACAAACCCAACTTCATAAGCATATTTGGGATAAACACGCCACTGGCGTTTAGTTTGTCTTTGTATGATCCCTTCTAAAAAGACTAAAGATCTGCAAGTCGCATTATTGAAATGGTATGACCGCGTAAAAAGAGAAATGCCTTGGAGAAGAACAAAAGATCCTTATCTAATTTGGGTTTCAGAAATAATGTTACAACAAACCCAAGTTAAAACGGTAATTCCTTATTTTGAACGTTGGGTTAAAGAGTTTCCTACAATTCAGGCCTTGGCAGGAGCGCCAGAATCTAGAGTTTTAAAATTATGGGAAGGATTGGGTTACTACTCTAGAGCGAGAAATTTACGAAAAGCCGCTCAATTGGTTATAGATCAGTTTAATTGTGAAGTGCCAAATAGTTTAAAAGAAATTATGACCCTACCTGGAGTTGGTCGTTATACGGCAGGGGCAATATTAAGTATTGCATATGAAAAAAAAGTTCCTGTTTTAGACGGAAATGTAAAACGAATTCTTTCTCGTTTTTTTCGGCTAAACGAAAATGGAGGGTCGGCCGCCTCCTTGGAACTCCTTTGGAAAAAAGCGGAAGAAATTCTTCCCGGAAAAAGAACCGGAGATTTCAATCAAGCTTTGATGGAGCTTGGGGCGACAGTTTGCCTACCCTCAAAACCCGGTTGTTTATTTTGTCCACTTCAAATTGACTGTCAAGCAAGAGCTAACGGTGAACAACACATTTATCCTCCTTCCAAACCCAAAACGATGTCGAAAAAAATTGAAGTTAGCGCTGGGGTAATTTGGCGTGGCGGAAAGGTATACATCCAACAAAGGTTAAAAGATGGGTTAATGGCGGATTTATGGGAGTTTCCTGGAGGTAAGATCGAGTCGAAGGAATCTCCCGAAGAATGTCTAAATAGAGAGATTCACGAAGAATTAGGAGTTGAGATTCAAATTCAAGCTAAGCTTATGACAATAAAGCACTCATATACCAAGTTTCGGGTCACCCTTCATGTATATAAGTGTCGACTTCTCAAGGGAAAGATTAAAGCTGTAAGTTGCCAGCAGTGGAAATGGGTGGACCCATCTTTATTGCCACAATTCACTTTTCCGGCAGCCAATAAACGAATTGTAGATTTGCTTGCTTTTGGAAAGAAGTTTTAAGCTTTTTTGAATGGCGTTATTGGTAAAATTTTATTTTTTTAGAATTTAAAGTAGCTCGCCTTATATCAATTCAAAATAAAATTTTTATAAAAGTATTAAGAAAAAATCATATTTAAACACTACTTTTTCTAACTAGTTGTTTTACTTGCCGTTATTAGTATTTATTTTTATAAAAAAGATCAAATTTTAATAAAAAATTTAATTTTTTGAATAAAACCCCTCAAATTCCTATTAAGAGTTTTAATGAAAAAGCCGAAAAATAACCATATAATTATATTAAAATTACACTAAATTTAATTATATTTAGTATTTTTAGAGAGATTTTGTTGACAAAGGATGATATTTCCGATATTATCATTTTTATCCAAAAAATTAAAGAACCGGAAATACATCCCAATTGCATCCATTTTTAGGGGAGGGCCGAAATAGTGGCTATAAATAGCGTAAAAAAAATTAGAGAATCTAAAATGATGAGTAAGGCAGAGTTAGCCAGAAAAGCTAATGTTACTGTTCAGACCATTGACCGGATTGAAAAAGGTAATGATTGCCGATTGGATACCAAAAGGAAAATCATAACTGCTTTAGGCTATAAGTTGACGGAGCGTACAAAAATTTTTGTTGAAGATGATGAAGATTAACTTAATTAAGAAATTATTTTAATTTTAGAAGAAAAATGAGTAAGGACTTTTTTTAACTGATAGGTTTAGTCCTCTTTGAAATAGTCTTGGGATTTGTTTTTAGTTTTCGGTTGTCTTTTCCTTGATGTAAATTTTTGGACTTAATTTAATTTTGCAATATTTTTAGGAAAATAAGGGAAAATCTAGAAAAACCAAACCAAATAAAAGGTAAATTTTTCAATGATTGGTAACGGTAAAGTGTATAATTATAACCGTTAAAAGCCATCAGGGTTATATCCCGACTTGGAACATTTAGAATTTTTCCTGCCCGCCTTTATCTTCGGGAAAAGTTTGGTTCCAGTTTGCCAAGGAACGAAAATTTTTCGATGTTTCTTTCTTCCAAATTACCTTTAGTAGCTGTCGATATAGGTTCTCATTCAATTAAACTCGCCCAATTAAGTTTTTCCAAGGAACGTTATGAGTTGGTTAACTTTGGAATCATGCCTTTAGAGCCGGAGGCCATTGTAGACGGTTCAATTAAGGACATTGACAGAGTTACCGAAACTCTATCCAGTTTAGTCAAAGCGGAAGGGGTTAAATCCCGTTACGCTATTGCCTCGGTCTCCGGAGAGGCAGTGATTATTAAGAAAATCAAAGTCCCAGCCATGTCCCAAGCAGAGCTATCTGAAAAAATTCAGGAAGAAGCGGAAGAATATATTCCCTTTGATATTGACGATGTAACTATGGATTTTCAAATACTCCGACAACCAGGTCAGATACCTGGTTCCGAGAATGATCCAGATTTAAAAGATAAAATGGAAGTTCTTTTGGTTGCAGTGCAGCGAGAAATAATCGAAGGACGAATGGAGATCTTAGAGGGAGCTGGTTTAAAGCCCGTAATTATGGACTTAGATGTTTTTGCGATGATGAATGCCGTGAATATGGCTGAGAATCTCGAGCATAGAGGTTGCGTAGTTTTAATAGATCTTGGGTCTTCGTTTACAAATATAAATATTATCAATGATGGATTCACACACTTTACTCGAGACTTTCGTTTTGGTGGAATTCAATGCACAGCGAAACTCCAAACCGAGTTTAAAGTTTCTCCCCAAGAAGCGGATGACTTTAAGCGAGGAAATATTCCAGATACTGTCGATGAAGAAATTGTTAAAAAAATCGTTCTAGAGTCTTTCGATCCGATTATTGAAGAAATTAAAAATTCCATTGAGGGGTTTCAGGATTCAGAAAATTGTTCTGTCGATCAAGCTTTTTTAACAGGAGGAGGAGCTTTGTTAAATGGGGTGGATCGTCTTTTTGCAGACCGGTTGGAAATTGCGACTGAAATATTTAATCCATTCCAAAATATTAAAGTAGATCTCAAAAAGTTCGACGCAGAATGCGTGGGAGGACTTGCTCCTTTAACGGCAGTGGCTTTGGGATTAGCCGCTAGAAGGTTTGATTACACATGATTCGGATTAACCTCCTTGATTATGCAGAGGAGTTAGAAAGAGTGGCCATCCAAAAAAAGGTGGTTGCTTGCTTAGGCGTGGTTAGTGTTTTTATTTTTTTGATACTTTTTGTTTGGGTTCAAAAACAAGGTCAAATCAGTATGGTTCAGGAAGAAGCAATGACAGTTCAGGGAAAAGTTAATGCCCTAGAACCTCAGGTAAGGGTAATTCGAAAAATGAAAGTTCGGAAAAGGAGAGCCGATCAGATTATCAAAGGGATCGAAAAGTTAAGAAAAAATCAGACTAGCCCTTCACAGATGCTTGAAGATCTTTCGGCGATAATTCCAAAAGGCCTTTGGTTAGACGCCATTCGCCAGGTGGATAAGAAATTTTTAAAGAAAAAGAATATCAAAATAGCCTTTGTAGATGGCTCTGACGAAGTAATTATGGTTGAAGGTAAGGCATTAAAAGAATCCGTTATTTTAGAATATTCGCAAAGCCTGCAGCGCGTTGAATATTTTAAGTCGGTAGTTATGTATAAGATTGAAAAATCCTTTTTAGAAGGAGGTTCGGTCTGGGGATTTATTATTTTGTGCCATAAAAAAGCTGGGCCAAACGATAAACCAAAAAAGAAAAAAAAGAAATAAATGGAAGCGCTCTTTGACAAATTGCCTTACGACCAATTGCGTAAGTATAATTTAGTTCAAATGCTTGTCGCGTCGTCGGTTATCGGCCTTTTGCTTTTTTTGGGTTATTTTTTTTCTTTATATAGTTTTCAAGAAGAAGAAATGGCAGCTCTTCAAACTAAAAAAGAACAATCAGAGAGTAAATTAAAACGTTATAAAAATCTCATAAAAGAAAAAGATTTAATTGAATCCGGATTATTCCGCGCTAATGGGAAACTTGCTCTTATCAAAAGCCAAATGCCTAGAAGACGGGAGATATTGGTTTTTATTAAGCAAATTGCCGAAATTGGCGAGATTATGGGACTGGAAATATTATTGATTAAGTCAAAACCGGAAAAAGAAGTAGATTTCTATAAAGAAATTCAAATTGAGATTCGCGTTTCCGGAGGGTTTTATCAAACCGTAGGTTTTTTTGAATCTATTCAAAATTTATTGCGTATTGTTAATATTGGAAATGTACAGCTAGAACCAAAGAAGATTTCAGTTCAGGTTGGGAATAGAAGAGTAAAAACTAGAAAGCTTGAAACTAGCTCTATGGCAGTTACCTTTAGCTATATCGATGGCGCGGAAGAAAAACCGCCAAAAAATACCTAAATTTTCTAATGATGGTTAAAAAACATTGTATTAATAAATTTAGTATTGTTTGCCTTGCTATATTACTTAGCGGCAAAATATCTTGGGGACAATCCAATCCAAGTTCGTTATCAAAATTGGCTCCAAACTTAAAATCTGAAATAAATAAAGAAGAAGCGAACGATAAACTGGGAAAACTTAAAAATAAAAAAGAAATTTCTAAATCAATCGAATTGCAATCCAAGAGTTATTTTCTAAATCCTGATTATATGTTTCCCGATAAGAGAGATCCTTTTGTGCCTTTGTTAATGAATGCTCAAATGCTTGGAGGGAGAGACGGAAATGGGACAAATTTAAAAAACAAAAAAGGAAAAGAAACCCAAAAAGGCGCGTTTAAAAGGTTTGGGAATGAGCTAAAAAAACTAAAGTCTATACCCTATGAATTTTTTAAAACAATTAAAAGCCTTGACCCAGGTTTGTACGTTAAATTAGAAAAGTATGGAAAGTTATTTCGCGAAAAAAGCTATTTAAGAAAATTAGGTAAAGGCAAATATTTTGGTACGGTGAATCGCTATCGAGATCTAATTAACCTGGCTAACAAAATGGCCAAAAAAAGCCCTAAGACTCCCCTTCAAACTCCGATTAAAAAGCTTAAACTTGTTGGGATTATTTGGGGAGAAGATAATAAAATGGCTTTGGTGGAGACTACAAACTCAAAAGGCCATTCAGTAAAAATGGGTAGACTAATAGGCGAAAGTTTTGGCGTAATTCAATCCATTGAATCTGACAAAATTATTATTGTGAAGAAGCTAAGAAACTATGATGGAAAAGTTTCTTCAGAGATCGATGAAATTAGATTAAAACAAAACTCTTAATGAGTTGATGGCCAATTTTTTTAATGAAGCCATTCGAAAAAATTATTTTTGGAATAATTCTGAGTTTTTGAAAAGCCTTTATTGAAAAGGGGAAAACATTGAAGCCGACCGTGATTTTTAAATTTCTTTGGATATTTTTGGCTGTTTCCTTGTGGATAACTAGTATGTCTTATGGGCAGTCAAATCAGCCTGAAGAGCAACTTAAAGAGGCGATAAATTCAAAAATTCAAGAAACGGACGTTTCGCCCAAGTCAGAAAAAAACGACTCGGTAATGGTGATAAAGAAAGAAACTCCAAAAGAAAGCGGCGCTAGCGACTTAACTCTTCCCGATGATTTTTATGCAGACGACACGTGCCAGGATATTTTTTCTCAACCGGCTAAAGAAAAAGTTTCTTTTAATTTTGAAAGCGCTCCTATTAGATCTATTTTGAAATCATTGTCAGAAGTTTCAAAAAGTAATTTGATTGTTTCTCCAGACGCTGGAGGTATGGCGACTTTAAGAGTGGTTGAAGTTCCATGGAATGAAGCTTTAAAGATTTTATTAAGAGGATATGGTTTAGGAGCTCAATGTTTTGACGACATTATTCGAGTGGCCACCTTGACACAAATGGTAAAAGAGGCAACTTTTCCCGCCGGTCGTGTGTTTAGAGATAAAAGGCTCAAGGAAAATTCTTGTGATGAAATACTTTTAGGGGAAAAAGAAAAAATTTCTTTTGATTTTGAAAATGGAAATTTAAGGAACGTGTTGAAATTTATTTCAGAAATTGGGAGTTTGAATATGGTGATTTCCCCAGATGTTAAGGGAACCGTAATCATGAAACTAAATCAAGTCCCCTGGAATATTGCGCTAAACGCTTTGTTGACCAATTACTTTTTAGGTCAGGAGTGTGTTGGTAATATTATTCGGATTTATTCGATTGATAAATTCAAATATGACAACGCTCTTATGTCTCTGAGAAACGTAAAAATTCAAAACAGTAAATTGTTGGCGGCAAAGGAAAAAAAATCCGTGGATATTGACGAAAAATTTGGCGCAGAAGAATTAGAGACATTAAAGCCTATTCCTCTAGAGCTTTTCAAAAAAATTAAAGAGGGTGAATCTTCTTTATCTCAAGACTTAGAACATTATTCCCGTTTATTCCGAGAAAAATCTGAATTAGATCAAATGGACATGGGAGCTTATATTAGCGTTGTTCGTTTTTATAAGCAGTTGATCGATAAGGGGCTTGAATATGAAAGTTTGATTTTAAAAACCCCGCTTCAGGTAGATTACGATCAAGTTCGTTTCGTCGGAACAATAAAGTCAGGCGACGACGTAGTCGCTTTAGTCGAAACTCCCGACAATAAGGGACATGCCGTTAAAGCAGGGGAATTGGTCGGCCCTAATTTTGGAGTAGTGAAGGAGATATCGCCTAATAAGATTATTGTTGTAGAAAGAGTGCGGATGTACGATGGGAAAATAGAATCGACGATAAAAGATTTAACCTTTAGCGACTTGTCGGCTCAAAATAACCAAGCCGCTCAAAATTTGGGGAACCGTTGATACTATTCCAATTGAAAAAAATATTGTTTAGAGTCGTTTTTGTATTGGCAATCCCGTTTTTAATGCCGTCTTTGGGGCTTTCAGCTCCAGATAAATTAGCTGATTGGATTGATCCAAGCAGGTCTGAAGAATTTTCAGATGAAAAAATTATTATTGCGCAAAGAGACGACTCTAAAGAACCGCTACCCCAAGTTACCGGTATATTAGTTTCTGAGAATGTGTCGGGAGTGGTTGTCAAAATTGAATCCACCATTCCAATTCAATACACCATTTTCAAACTAGCTAATCCTGATCGTTTGATCATGGACATCCCTCGTGTAGGAAAGGCAAAGCTAGAGCCAGTTATTGAAGTCAATAAAGGCTCCATTTCCCAAATAAGGCCATTATATTTTAAGGAATCCAGAGTTTTGAGGCTGGAAATGACTCTGCAAAATTCAAATATCGATTACAGCGTAACGAGAGCCAATCAAGATGGAACCCTCCAAATAAACGTTACTACAAATGATACTGAAGTTGCCAAGTCTTCCCAGGCGGTTGACTTTATCCAAAAAGAAGAAATATCGACTAAAGAAAAAAGTATAATTGAATCGGATTCTCAAAAAGTCGAAGAAAAAACCTCGCAATCAGAGCCGGCTAAGTTTAGTAAAGATTTGGAATCATTGGGGAATTCAACACCGGGCTTGTTAGAGTCTGCCGCAGATAAAATTGCTAAAAATGAAAATAACCCAGCTTCTAAAGGGGATTCTTGCGAATCGTTATTAGCGGGTGAGAAGAAAAAGATATCGTTTGATTTTCAAAGAGCCGAGCTACGTAATATTTTAAGAATTATTTCAGAAACCGGTAAATTTAATATTGTAGTCTCTCCGGAGGTTGCGGGTACGGTAACTACGCGGCTTGTAGATATTTCCTGGGATGTCGCCTTAAGCATTATTCTTAAAAATAATGGATTAGGTCGAGAATGTTTTGACGATATCATGAGAATTGCTTCTCAACCACAACTCGCCCAAGAAGCGCAAGGGCGTTTTCAAGTTAAACAAAATGAAATTTTAGCTATTGAAGCCAAAAAACGCGCCGCCGAATTATTTACGGAAGTTGTTAGAATAAGCTATGCAGATATTTCGACTTTGACTGAAAACTTAGAAGGACTGCGAACGGAAAGAGGCAGAATTACCACAGACGCCAGAACCAATACATTAGTGCTAACGGATATTCGGACAAGCTTGAACGATATGATCGATTTGATCAAGACATTGGATATCATGCCTCCTCAGGTGATGATTGAGGCTCGAATTGTAGAATTAAATAAAAATGCTACTAAAGATCTTGGAATTCAATGGGGAGGCACAATTTCGAGAATAACTAATAAAGAATTTCCTAATGAAATTACAGTTGGACCAAGCTCTTTAACGACTACTGGTTTTATAGTTGATTTACCCACTACCAGCGCCCCTGCGGGAGGAATTGGTCTTTCGCTGGGCAGTTTAGTTGGAGATACACGATTGGATATTCAACTAGCTGCGCTTGAATCGCAAGGTCGTGGCAAGGTTATTTCAAACCCAAAGGTAACTACATTAGATAATCGAGAAGCAAAAATCGAAAGCGGCCGAAGCATTCCTTATCAAACGGTTTCTCAAGATGGAACTACAGTTGAATTTGTCGACGCTTCTTTAAGTTTAACAGTCACGCCCCATATTACTGCTGACGGTAATATTTATATGAAAATTTTAGCTCAAAAAAATTCCGCCGATTTTGGCAATAGCGTTAACGGGGTTCCCTCTATAACAAAAAAAGAAGCCTCCACAGAGGTTTTAGTCAGAAATGGAGATACTACGGTTTTAGGAGGGATTTACGAAAGTACAATCAATGAAAATCGTAATCAAGTGCCGGGCTTAGGTAACATTCCAATTTTAGGAAACTTATTTCAAAAAAGGTTAGATACAGATTTAATTGAGGAGCTTTTAATTTTTATAACTCCTGTTGTAGTGCAAGATTTTGAGGCAAAATTTGAATGAAGCGTTTGACGGTTAATTTAGGAGCTAGGAGTTACGACATTCTTATCGGGGCTGGTATTTTAGATCAAATAGGATCGGTGCTTAGTAAAGTTGCCAACGGAATGCGAGCCATAATCGTAACCAATCCCAAAATTGATGGCTTATATGGGGATAAGACAAGGCAAAATTTAACGCAAGCTGGGTTTCAGGTAGAAACAATTCAAATTCCAGATGGCGAAGAACATAAATCTTTGGCCTCAGCCGATAAAGCTTACGATTATTTAATGGAATTTAATTGTGATCGAAACACCATTTTGATTGCATTAGGGGGAGGAGTTATTGGAGATTTGACAGGATTTGTCGCGTCAACTTTTATGAGGGGCGTTCCTTTTGTGCAAATTCCTACAACTCTCTTAGCGCAAGTCGATAGCAGTGTTGGAGGTAAAACGGCTGTAAACCACCCTCGTGGAAAAAATATGATTGGAGCTTTTTATCAACCTAAGGTTGTTTTAATAGATTTAGAAACATTATCAACACTGCCGGCGGACGAATTTCGAGCTGGTCTCGCAGAAGTGGTTAAATATGGCGTTATCGCAGATCCTGAATTATTTGACTATCTAGACCAAAATGCCGAGAAAATTTTAAAATTAGACCTGGAATGTCTAAGCAGGATTATAGAAACTTCGTGCGCAATCAAAGCGCAAGTTGTCGAAAGCGACGAAAGAGAAAATCGCCGAAGGATGATTTTAAATTTTGGGCATACTTTTGGTCATGCGGTAGAGGCCTTGACCAAATATGTTCAATATAAACATGGAGAAGCTGTAGCGATTGGTATGGCGTTTGCCGCTCGTTTATCTTGCGAAATGGATAAGTGTCCATCTTCGGTTGGCAAGCGTGTCGAAGGGTTGTTAAAGAAATTAAATTTGCCGGTTAAATCGCCAAATCTAAAACCAAATGAGATAGTTGAATCTATGTATCATGATAAAAAAACTACCGCAAAAAAGATTAAGTTCATACTTTCAAAGAAAATTGGAGAAGTTGAGATAATTGACGAAGTTCCCGAAGCTATTTTAAAAAAGTCTCTTGATAATTTTCTGTAAATAGTTGAAAATAATAATCCAATCGGTTTAGGATTTTGATGAAAGGTAAAATGGTTTCCATGAAACGGAAGTCCGAAATCTTTAGATGGCTTATTTTTATATTGATAGCCGCTTCTGCTGGGTTTTATTACGGTTGTGGTTCAGTTAGTAATGAAAGCTCGGGAGGAGATGGGAGCAGTTCTACTACAGTTGGCGGTTCTACATCGGTGGGAAATAATGTTACGTTAAATGTTACGTCAAATCGTAATTCAATGGAAGTTGGAGATGTGGCATTAATAAACGTTCGAGTTTCCTGCACTCAGCAAGTGGGTAATACAGCGTGTGTCTCAAATACAAACGGAGACTTTTTTTTCTCAGCAAGTCCAATTAACGCAACCGATACCTCGCAATCGGATTTTAATATTATTGCGAACTACACTAATTCAGGTCAAGGAACTCTTTCGCAGGCGACAGATACGATTACTTTAGCTGCAGGGACTCGGGCCGACGCTACCGCCTCGCCTCCTGTTGCAGTAGTATTAGGAGCTTCTACAAGTGCTGCCACTTTTACCGTTTCGGTTACGGGAGCTAACCCAGGTTCTTCTGTATTCACCGCACAATCTTTTGATGCCATTGCTTCTTTAGTGATTGACGTTTTTGCAAATACCAATTCGCCTATTACGGGAAATTAAAGCGTTTAATTAAAGCTAAGTTTTTTCATACCCTTCCAAAAAGGCGCGTTCCATGCGCTATAAATACATTCTTTCTGCCGCAATTTTGTTAATTCCTTGGGTTTTTTCTTTTCCTCCCGAGGGTGATTGGGCTCGAGAAATAAAAGAGAGAACGCTTCTTTCATTTTTAGCTTTATTGCCAGCCTATTTTATTTGGGGCCATAACAAATGGTTAGCCAGTCTTCTGGTTTACTTAAATTTGTTCGCTATGTTTCGAGATAATGATGTTTCCTTCACAGCTTTTATTGTTGTACTAGCTTATTCCTGTTTCTATTTAATGATTCAACAAATTCAAGATGATTTTTTGTGGTTAAAAAAGGCCACTGCATTTTCTTTTGGAATCGTATTTTTTTATGGGATTTTACAGCTATTTAATTTTCATCCCATTCTATCGATAGCTAATTCTGTCATTCAATGGGAAGGAGAACTTTTCGCCAAAAAATTTACTAAGAGACTATCTGAAGAGGGAAAACTAAAAGAAGAAGGTAGAATTGAAGTTAAAGGAAAAAATTATTTAAAGGCCATCGTTTATAAGAAATCGGGAAACTTGTTGGAAACCAAACTGGAATGGGTTTTACCCGCCAAAGGCGGTCAATTATTACGTATTAATGGGATGTTTGGCAATCCTAACGATTGGCTGAGTTATATTTTGGTAACATTCCCTTTTGTTTTTTATTTTTTAAAATCAAAACAGGTTCCCTGGATTTTGGTTGCATTGGTTTTCATGATATCTGCAGTTTTGGCTCTAAAATACAATTCTACGCATGGAAATCGCAATTTAGCCGCTGGCATCGGTCCTTCGGTAAAAATACGACTACAAATTTATAAAGAAATATTTGATCAATACAAAGAGCGTTGGTTAATAGGTCATGGCCTGGGTACTTTCAAAATTAAGTTTCCGGCAAAACAAAAGTTTAAATCTTTTGGGACTTTTACCTATGCTCACAATGATGGATTACAGTTTCTTTATGAAACCGGAATAGTTGGACTTGTTTTATTAATAGGAACGATGATTAGCCCTTTAAGACAGATAAAATCATTTGAAAAAGATACTATAATACTTTGCGCTTCCTTAGGGATATTTACCGGTTTTTCCTGCATTAACTTTCCAGCCCATATTGCGCCAACCATGTTTACTGCAATGGTTGCATTTAGCCTCCTCAGCCGCAATTCAACCAATCAAGGTCCTAAAGCTTAATTTATTTTATTAATAACTTTCCTTGTGCATTATTTAAATACCGGTGTATGAATTATTAAACAATGTTCAATAAAAAATACAATTTTTGTTTGTATTTTCTTGATGGAATTTCAAATCAAGTTATAATAATAAGATAATTCCCTTGATAAATTAGGCTTTGTAAGTTTCCGGTTTAGGTTGGCATTCAAATTGCTTTATTAACGTTAAAGAAAATTTTTCCAATCCGAAAAACTATGAAATTAAAAAAACTCACAAAAAAAGAACTGGAACAAGACTGTAACCCAATCAGTCAACAAAATGGGTTTACCTTGTTTGAAATGTTGGGTGTTTTAGCGGTAATTGGAATTGTGGCAATTTTTGCTATTCCTAATATGAACGCGTGGATAGAAAGAAATCGCGTTGAAGCTGTTGCTCGCCAAATCTATTTTGATTTGCAATTCGCTCGGTCAAAGGCAATTAGGAATCATAACAATGTTATTGTTACTTTTCAAAATTCTGGGTCCCACCAATATACTATTCATGTAGATACTAATGACGATGGAACGCAAGATGCTGGAGAAGACGTTAATACTGTAACTTTGAAGGACAAAATTATTTTTGGCACTAATAGTGGCGTTAGCGATGTCGATGGGAATCCATTATCCTCTGGCGTATCAATGGGTGGCGATAAAAAAATTACCTTTAATCCGAGAGGGAGCGCGGGGGAAAGCGGTTCCGTTTACGTCCTGCCATCGGATGATTTATCGGTTAAAAACGATCTTATGAGAGCGGTTAGCGTTGTTCAAGCAACGGGCGCCGTGGAATATTGGAAATATTCTTCTGGAGCTTCGCCAGGACCATGGGCATGATAAATAATAAAGAAAAATTCTCAAAAGTACGCGCTTTGAGCCGAGTTGCGCAGGTAATTAAAAACCAAAGCGGAGTTTCGATGCTGGAAGTCGCTATTGGCCTTTTAATCTTAGCGGTAGCTCTGGTTGCATTTCTTTCGTCCGCTGGAAACGTTTCATATTTTAACAAAAGAGCGGAACAAGAAAATAAAGCTACGCAGTTGGCCAGTAATAAAATGGAAGAAATAAAGCGGTTGTCAACCAATGAAGCCACCGGAGGCGATTATGGGTTTTCTTATGTCACTTCGCAAACGGGGATGTTGGCTTCAATGACTCGCGGTAGCGCTTATAAGTATTCCACCAGCGATACAGAAGATATTTACACAAGAACTTGGACTTTAGAAGTTTACGATACCACCACAAACGCTGTTGCAACTGGGGATGTTTCATTCGACACTCCGGATCAAATTCGAGTTATACAAGCGACAGTGGAGGTAACTTGGACCGATATGAAGGGACAATCAAAAAGCGTTCAGCTTGCGACGCTATTACACCGTAGACAATTTATCTAAAATCAAAATAGGTGTTGAGGTGAATACCAAATCAAATCAAGAAAAATTATTGCGGTCAGTTCTAAATAATGAGAGAGGAATTTCGCTCATTATGTTTCTGGCTATTATTTCTCTATTGGCTATTTTAGCCTTAGGGTCTTTGCAATCCGCAAATCTGAACATACTGAGTTCGGATTCTCATAAGAAGATAAAAAGAGCATTCTATTCTGCAGAAGTGGGGTTGGATTTGGCGGTCGACGCTATTATTACAGAATTTGAAAATCTAAGTACCTATACAAAGTCGGCAGACTATACTGGAGCCGATGGCGATGGGTTTATTTCGCGAACATTTAATAATTATACGGTTTCTTATAAAGTAACAAATCCTTCTGGAAAGTTTGTTTATCAAACTGTTAGCGGAAATAACTTAATTAACCATTACGCTCATACATATGAAATCGAGGCTAAATCGGTTTCTAATAAGGACACTTCCAGAAACGATCTTAAAGAGACAATCCGGATCCTTGAAACTCCATTGGTCCAATTTTTTATCTTTTATGGAGGAAGCGGTAACGCGGCTGATTTAGAAATACTCCCTGGACCGACATTAAATAGTTGGGGAAGAATTCATTCTAACGGCGATATCTATGTAGGAACCAATAATTATTTTAATCTGCGAAATTATGACGAATCGGGAATTATTTCTCCGCACGCTATGACCGCAACAGGTAGTATTTATTTAAAAAGAAAAAATAATGGTTCCACTTATTCAGGCGACCATGTAGTTGTAAAAACGGCGAGCACGGGAACTAGTTTTACTCCGACCACTGTTTTTACCGGAGATATTACTAAAACTAACGAAGAAAGCGAAGAAGCGCGATTCGGTAATTACGTATTGGTTAACGAAGATATTTTGTCGGCTACAAATAAAACAGCTTTTAGTCGCGGCGGTTTTTATGAAACTCGAGCTGGCGATCCTCAGGCTTCAAATGTAGACGGTATTAAAATTGTGGGAACCGGCGGGGTTGGCAGCGGTATTACCGTAACCGTTTCCCAACCCAGCGCTAATACCGATGTTACCAGTTTATTGACAACGAATCCTCCCAGTATATCGGAAGGAGTATCAAGTTCTAATGTTGACTCGCCGCCCATATACGAATCTACCAGCGCGTTTACCGATAATCGGGAAGGCCGGGCTGTTAGTTTTACGGATATCGACTTGAATTTGCTTGAACAATGGTATGCCGAATACCTGAGTAACCAAGGTTTGAGCCTAAATTCTGCTTCCGATAGCGATGGAGGAGGCGGAATATTAGTTTACGCTTCTAGATCTGCTAACGCTAATTCTGCTAACGATTCCGATCCAATGGAAGCGATCCGTTTAGTAAAAAGCGTTACTCCCCAATTGTTAGACGAAACCACAGTGGCCTCCGATAATGCTATTTATATACAAGGCGATTTTAATACGGTCTCCACTCGGGGAGTTGCCTTAATAGGCGACGCTATCAATATTATGTCAAACAGTTGGTCCGATCCTGGTGGGTGTAATTCGGCCTCTAATACTACTTATAACGCTGCCTTTTTCGGAGGAAATGTGCCAACGCCTGAAGGAGGCGGAACCTATAGCGGAGGTTTGGAAAACTACCCAAGAATGCACGAAAGTTGGTCTGGCAAAACGGCCTATATTAATGGAGCGTTTATTAATTTATGGTCTAGCTCTCAGGCAACGGGAAGTTGGAGCTATGGATGCCCTGTTTATACAGCCCCTACTCGAACTTGGGGATGGGATGTAAACTTCCAAAATCCCTCTTATTGGCCTCCTTTTATTCCTTCGATTTTTAGCGTTGAAAGGGTGGGACAAATAGAATGATGCGATCTCTTAAATCTGATAATCAAACGGGGTTTTCCTGGCAAGATCAAAGCGGTTTTACTATGGTAGAACTCGTTATGGCGGCAGGATTGACGCTTCTCATAATTGCCATTATGGCGGGAATTCTTCAAAGTGAGCGAGTTACTTTTGAACGGCAAACCCAAGATTCTGAATTAGAAACTGCGGGGATAGCGACCAAAGAATTTCTTTCAAAATCGATAATGAATTCGGGCTATAACGTATTTCGTGGTAGACGCTTTTTAGCCGCCTCTGACCATTATGTTAGCGTAGTTTATGACGAAGATAACGATGGAACTATCCAAAATGACGAAGTATTTGTTTATGCCGTTTCGGAAGCGTCAGGCACCGTTACCGAATCTTTTACTGTAGGCGCTTATTTTGACCAGAATAGCGATGGTAATGTGGCTAGCGACGAGTACCGATCCTATAGCATTGAATTGAGTTTAAATAATCCACCTTACAATTTATATAAGTACACTCTCAATAATGACGATAGCGGTTACACTAAGTCGGTGGTTGTTAGGAATGTCGATAATTTTATTTTATCCTATTATAATAAAAACTTAAAATTATTGCCTCGCGATGAAGAAAATCCTAATACTGATCCTACATTGTCATATAATTTCTCCAGTTCTGAATCTCAACTCAATGATATACGGCGTGTAGATATGGATCTTTTAGTACGAAGTAAAAAACCGGATCCTAAAGCGGAGTTTTTATCCAGTGGAACTTATACGACTAACAGCGTCGCTACTTACGGAGGATCATCTAGCTATAACGACGCTTATCACAGAAAAAGTTTCACCGCGAAAATTTCGCCTAGAAACTTGTCGTTATCCCCTTGGGGTTCAATTTCCTTGGCTGCAAGTCCAACCAGTGTGGCTTGTCCATCCACGACTTCAACAGTTACGGCTAATTTAGTTGATAATCAGGGACAGCCTATGTCGGGAGAAACTTTGACTTTTACGGCAAGCGATGGAACCCTTTCTTCGACTTCCTCCACTACTGGAACAAGTGGATCGGCGGAGACTACTTTAACTTACGATTTTAGCGAATCTATTAAAACTATTACGCTTTCTTCAAATACTACGGTAACGGTTGATGGACAAAGTCGGCCAATTTATAATTCAGTTCCTATTGCATTTACCACAGGTATTTCGGCGGGCGATAACATTGCCACAGAGGATTTTGAAAATGCCTCAGGTAATACTATTCCAAACTGGACCGAGTATGGCCAAACTAATTGGAATATTAGTACATCTGGCACAAATGTTTATCATAGCGCCGCCAATGGATCGGGCATTGCCGTGTACGATGGAGGATGTTTGTCTACAAATTATGAAGCGCAAGTAGATTTAGTTGGAAAAAACGGATCTGGAATGTCTGATGGAGATTATTCGGGCATGGTAATACGACACCAAGGCGATGACGACCAAAACTATTATCGAGTACAAATTTATTCAAGCGTGACGGGAAATGGCAACAATGCGGTTGAAGAACTTAAATTGCAAGTGGTTAAAGTGGAGAGTGGAACCGAAACCACGTTGAGTCCTGAAACTACCCTTAACGTTACGTTGGATTCTTTAAAAAACACCACGCATTATCTTAAAGTCAGAGCGGAAGGCGAAAGTATTCAAGCAAAATTTTGGGTAACTGGATCTTCGGAACCAGCCGATTGGGATTTGACGGTGTCAGATTCTACTTTTTCATCAGGTAAAGTGGGTGTTGCCACCCAGACTTCGGTAAACCGCTTTGACAATGTTACCATTACCGCTTTGTAATAAACTTTGTTAAAACGGCAAACTAGTTTTTGACTTTCGTTATTCTATATTAAAAACCGGTTGACTTCCCATAGGTCTCTTCCCATAATGATCTATTTACAAATCGGGAAGATTCTTTAAAACCGGATAATCATTCCTTCAAAGCTTTGTGTTTGGTCTGGGGCTTTTTCTCCGCACATAACATAACCACGTTTTGACCCGGACTTCCCGATCCCTTTTTAAATTTAATATGCAATCTGCAGTTTATCGGAGTTTGTGATGAATATTGCTTTAACTGGAATTACAGGGATGGTCGGATCCCATCTTGTTCGAAGATTGGATAAGGAAAACCCGGAAGGTTCAAAATATAATATTCGCGCATTGATTCGCGAATCTAGCGTTGTTGAACATTTGAAACCTTTTGAAGACATAGATTATGTGATTGGAGATCTAAACGACAAGGATTCGCTAGCGAAGTTAGTGGCAGACGCCGACACTGTAATTCACTTGGCGCATTTTCCGGGACCGGTTCAGACTGCCGACGAATTAGTAAAAACAAATGTTAACGGTAGTTATGAGTTGCTGGAAGCGGCAAAAAAAGCTAAGGTAAAACAGTTTATTTTTATGAGCGCTTGCGCTATTTTTGGGGATGTGTTGCCGTCGGTTTCTTCCGATAATCCACTAGACGAAAATCATCCAGTTCATCCTGCAGGTTTGTTTGGAGCCATTAAATCTGCGATCGAGGCTTTTTGTTTTTCGTATCATAAGGCGCGCGCGTTTGATTTAACCATTTTTCGGCCAGTAACTATATACGGTGTGAAGCCCGATATAGATAAATCTGAATGGTTCCAAACGGTCGATTATCTAGCGACTAATTATAATGTTGATTTGAAAGGTAGCACGAAGTACGTTTCGGTCGACGCTGTTTGTCAGGCAATTGAAAAAGTCATTGGGAAAACCGATGCAAAATCTGCTTACCATTTGGTGGATGGCCACATTCATAATTTAGATCTTGGGGAATTGATTGCCGAAATCATTGATTCATTTGGCGAAGCCCAGGGGGTTAGAGGTCAGGAAGGCGTTCCAATGAGTTCCGAAGCGGCTAAGGAGCTGGGCGTTGAGTTCAAAGGTTTAGAAGGCATCAAAGAGTACATAAAGCTGATTCATCAACTTCAAGTTCAATATGGCGGAGAACGTTCCGTAGATAATTGGTAATTTCCCTCTCTTTATTTTAACGTGCTAAATTCTCAGACTTTTTTTAATCGATTAACCCAAGAAGGTTTTAATTTTTATACTGGGGTTCCTTGCTCGCTTTTAGCTGGGTTGTTTTCTATATTGGAGAGCCAAGATGAATTCCCTTATCTAGCTTCCGTCCGCGAAGATGCCGCTGTGGGATTATGTTCTGGCGCTTACATGGGCGGAAAGCTTCCCGTTTTACTTATGCAGAATTCTGGATTGGGTTATAGTTTAAACGCATTCACTTCGTTAAACTTGATTTATAAGATTCCTATGCTGGTTATTATGAGTTGGCGAGGGTGTGGAGGAAAAGACGCTCCCGAACATATTATTATGGGCGATATAAACGAAAAACTCCTGGAAACTTCGGGAATGGAACATTCTGTTTTGACTCAAGATAATTTAGACGAGGTGATGACTAAAGCGCGCCAAATTATTGTAGAAGACGAATTACCGTTCACTATTTTGATAAAAAAAGGATTTTTTGATGAAAGGGAGTGAAGCTATAGCCGCAGTAATGGCTGAGTTAGACGATCAACCTGTGGTAAACGCCAATGGTTTCATAGGGAGAGAAGCGTTCAATGCAAGGGATCGAGAAGCGAATTTTTATATGATCGGTTCTATGGGATTGGCCTCGTCTATGGGCCTAGGAGTCGCTCTTGCGCAACCGAATAAAAAGACAGTCATTCTTGATGGAGATGGAAATGTTTTAATGGCAATGGGCACTTTAGCGATGATTGCCGCTGCAGCTCCTAAAAACCTTGTGCATGTGACTATCGATAATGGAGTGTATGAATCTACTGGGAATCAAAAAACTCTATCAGGTAGGATTGAATTGCAAAAAATTGCAGAAAGCGCCGGTTACAAGAGTTCGTTGGCTGTTACTGAATTAGACGAATTAAAAAAAGCGCTTCGGAGCGCTTTAGATTCAGAAGGACCGTCTTTTATTTTAGTAAAGGTGGAGCCTAATTTTGACCACAATACAGGCCGCGTTACTCATACGCCAGAAGAGATAAAGCGGCGATTCATGACCGCCGCTTCAAGCTAAATATATATAAAATCTAAAACTTATTTTTGAAGTTTGAGATTTCGAAAAGCTTTAAAAATTAGACTGTCAAATCCACTCGTTGTTGCGAGCTTCCGCTTTCGTTAGATTCTACCTCGGATGCCGACGTATCTACTGCACTGGCCGAAGAATTGAAATTGGAAGCGCCTTCCGAATTTCCTTCTTGGGTTGTGCCTTCAGCTGGGGTAGTTGGAATTACCGATGCAGAAGATTCCCCTGTTGTTTGAGAAGCCGTTCCACTTGAATTCGCCGAAGATGTTTCTCTATTTTCGGAGATACCCGAAGTCGATGTTGTGTTTGCCCGGGTTAACAATGTTGCATTTCCTATTCCGTCGATTGGCATAATCCCTCCTTATTTATCTTTATTCAGTTTCTTGAATTTGAACTGCACTTTCGTTCGCGCTACGTACCGCTTCGCGTAATCGGATCAATTCTTCCGTTGGAAGTTGTTTAACCACGTTCCTTGTCGAAGGATCAATGATCTTCAATACTACCTGTTGGTTATCAGTGATCGATAATCGCCTCAAATTCGTTGGGCTGGACTGGTTTTCGTTATTCGACGATGAATTTTCTCGTCGATTTTCTTCTCCGCCACTATTTTGAAGCTTTTGCGCTAACGCTGCTGCCCGAGAAGCGCTCGAAAGTGTCACCGAATCCTCGCCAGAATTCGTCTTTCCTTGATCGGACGTTTGTGATGGCCTAGGATTCGCGGACGGCTTATTTGCAGACGGTTTTCCCGCCGGGCCTAATGGATCGACCGCGTTTGTTTCCATGGCATTTCCTTTCTTAATAAACCAGGTTACTATTATTTTTTCAGGAGAAACCAGGCTCCGAAAAAATAGGGGATAAGGTCCCTAACTCACGTATCGGCAGACGGTTTGAAAACTTTAATTAAAAATTAAACTTTTTTTAAAATTTTTTTAATAGGAAATAAAAAAGGCGGAATAAGGAGGAAATTTAGTTTGGCGAGCGGTAAATTCCTTTTAAAGCATGGCCTGAAGCTGATTCTATATAAACTTTTGCCAAATTTCCAGGTTTCAAAATCTCTTTTCCACCAGAAAAGTTAACCATCCAATAATGTGGAGACCTTCCTTTAAAATCATTGTCTTTATGGATAGTTTCGCTTTCCACTAGAACTTCTACTACTTGCCCTACATATTTTTTCCCATTTCGGTCAGATAATGACTTTTGAAGGTCTATTGTTCTTTGCAAACGCTCCTTTTTAACCTCCATGGGAACGGAGTCTTCCATTTCTGTTGCTGGAGTCCCTGGTCTAGGGCTATAAGAAAACATGTAACTGCTGTCAAATCCTGCCCATTCCATCAGTTCTAAGGTATTTTCAAATTCTTGGTCGGTTTCTCCCGGGAATCCAACTATGATATCAGTCGAAAATGTAATATCAGGAGCCTCTAGTTTTAATAGATCGATCAAGGCTTTGTATTCATTGACCGTGTAACCGCGCCGCATTCTTTCTAAAACTCTATCATTTCCGCTTTGAACGGGTAAATGGAGTTGATTGACTAAAATATCTAAATCTTTAAATGCGCGAGCCGCTTCTTTGGTAAAGTCCTTTGGGTGACTTGTGGTGAATCGAAGTCTTTCTACTCCAGGAATTTCGGCGATACCATACAATAGTTCATGAAATGGAGTGGGACGGATCAAATCTCTTTTTCCATAAGAGTTTACATTTTGACCCAATAAGATGATTTCTTTAGCTCCTCGGTCAACTAATTGCCTCACTTCTTCGTAGATTTCGTAGGCTTCTCGAGACTTTTCTCGGCCTCTAGTGAAAGGAACTATACAAAACGAGCAAAACTTATCGCACCCTTTAATAATATTTACATAAGCGCTGGGGCCAGTAAGTTTAGCCGCTGGTTCGTTGCTGATTGGGATAGAATACTTTTTTTCTTGGTCAAACTCTGTCCAAACTAAAGGTTTTTTTTGAGTTTTTACGTAATCAACCGCTTCCACGACATGTTCTACTGAGTCCGGCCCTAGAACCATATCTAGATAAGGAAACTTTTTTACCAGAGTTTCCCCTTCCTGCTGAGCTAAGCAACCTGAAAGGGCAAGCATCATGTCTGGATTAGCCTTTTTCAGTGGCCTAATAGATCCAACTAGCGAATAGATTTTATGTTCCGCTTTATCCCGTATTGAACAGGTATTGACCAATATCAAATCGGCGTCCTCTTTGGCAGGTGTGCGCAAATAGCCGGATTGGAACAAAAGTTGTTCCATTCGGTCGGAATCTGCCACATTCATCTGACAGCCAAATGTTTCCATGTAGATGTGTTTCATATGATATATAAGAGTTTATTCAGTTTTGTTGGGTACTTGTAAAGCTTTTAATCTAAAGGAATTACCGCTTTAATGCAAGGTATTATGGAAAAGCTGATCTAAAAAATCAATCCAACTCAAATTCGTTTTTCCAATCGGTGTCGCCTTCTAATGGCTTTTGTTCTCGTTTATCAAGAACAAAGTTACCTAAAACCAAATAATCCATTTCAGTTCTCATGAAACAGCGGAAAGCGTCTTCGGGAGTACATACGATGGGCTCCCCTCGAACGTTGAAGGAGGTATTAACGATGATGGGACATCCGGTTTGTTTTTCAAAACTTTCCAATAGTGCATGGTAACGAGGATGGGTGTTCTTTTCTACCGTTTGGATACGTGCGGTGTAGTCTACATGGGTTACGGCGGGAATGTCTGAGCGCGGAATATTTAATAAATCAATCCCAAATAATTCCTTTTGTTCTTCTGTCATTGCAATTTTTCGAGATTCTTTTACGGGAGCGACTAATAACATATAAGGGCTAGATGCGTCCATTTCGAACCATTCGCTTACTTTCTCTCGCAAAACAGAAGGAGCAAAAGGGCGAAAGGATTCTCTATATTTAATCTTCAAGTTCATAACGGATTGCATTTTTTTGCTTCTTGCGTCGCCAAGAACACTTCTTCCTCCCAAGGATCTAGGACCAAATTCCATTCGCCCTTGAAACCAACCGATCACCTTTTCGTCTTTTAAATGTGTTGCAACGGTTTGGATTAACTCGTTATCTTGATGCTCTTTAAATGGAATTTCATCTTTTTGTAGGAATGCTCGAATAGATTCTTTATCAAATTCAGGACCTAAATAAGATCCTTTCATCGAATCGCTACCATTAACTTTACGCGAACTATTCAATACTTGATGCCATATGTAGAGCGCTATTCCTAAAGCGCCTCCGGCGTCGCCCGCGGCAGGTTGAATCCAGATTTCGTCAAAAACTTTTTCCCGCAGTATTTTCCCATTTCCGACACAATTTAGGGCGACTCCACCGGCAAGGCAAAGGTTTTTCATACCAGTGAGGTTGCGAACATAGCGTGACATTTTCACCATGATTTCTTCGGTAATTACTTGTAACGACGCCGCAATATCCATTTCTCTTTGAGTGAGTTTGGATTCTCCCTGGCGAGCAGGTCCTCCAAATAATTTGTCAAATTTTTGGTTGGTCATTGTAAGACCCGCTAGATAATTAAAATAAGACATGTCCATTCGAAACGAACCGTCGTCTTTTAGGTCTATCAAGTTTTCTCTAATGAGGTCGACATATTTAGGGTTTCCATAAGGCGCTAGTCCCATTACTTTATATTCGCCGCTATTAACTTTAAAGCCTAAGTAATAGGTAAAGGCCGAATAAAGCAATCCAAGAGAATGCGGAAACTGTAATTCTTTTATGAGTTCAAGTTTGTTTCCTTTACCAATGCTGATACTGCTTGTTGCCCACTCTCCAACTCCATCCATAGTTAAAACAGCGGCTTCTTCAAACGGCGAAGGATAGAATGCACTAGCGGCATGAGATTCGTGGTGTTCGGCGAACATCACAGACCCTGAATAATCCAAATTATTTCGAATATTTTGACGTGTCCAAAGTTTGTCTTTTAGCCATAAAGGCACTGCTTTGAGGCAGGATTTTAATCCAAGGGGGGCGACGCTTAAGTAAGTTTCTAAAATTCTTTCAAATTTAATAAACGGCTTGTCGTAAAAACCGACATAATCTAAATCTTCGACGCCAATGTCGCCTTTTTGGAGGCAATATTCGACAGCTTTGTGAGGAAAAGATGCGTCGTGCTTTTTACGAGTGAAACGCTCTTCTTGTGCGGCAGCTGTTATTTCTCCATCTTGGACTAGACAAGCTGCAGAATCATGGTAAAACGCTGAAATTCCTAAAATATTCATTTGAAAAATAAAAATAGATTAAATTTAACCAAGAGATAGTCCTTTTGCCGTATACCCAAGTAATACCAGTCCAAGGAGAAGTACTGCGCCATTTAATTTGACGGATAGCGAATGCAATTTACTGAATTTAGCTTTTAATTCCTCAAGTTTTTCCGAATCTTCTTCGCTTTTAATCATTGGTTTTAGATTTCTTGCTTTTGGGCCAACTACTTGGCCGGCAATAACCGAACAACTCAACATAATAAGGATAAGAACTAGTTTTATGTCTGTGAAAGATTGAGAGGTTATTAACAAAATTGCTAGAGCAATAACGCCTGAAATATAGCCAATTAAGTAATATCTAGGAAATATAATTCCGACAACTTCCCCAGCCTTTTCTCGTTCTAAGGTTTTAAATATTACTGGAGCGGCGAAAAACGAAAAAAAGACTATAGAACCAATCCAAACCACTAATGACAAAAGATAGATGAAATTAATAACCATTTGGTTTTTTAAAGTTTATTGGTTTTAATAAGGTAACTGAAGAATGTAATTGATTTATAAAAATGGATTGAAGGGACCGGGAAGTTTATTTAAAATCGATTTTAGAAAACACCGTTATCATATCAAATTTGTTAAATTACCGCCATCAATAGAACGTTGGATAGGATTGTTTAAAAATCAATTACTAGATTTTTCTCGATCGCTAAAAACCAAACCTTGTTCAATTTCTTTAACGATTTTTTGTGCGGCTTCCTTTGGATCTATAGCATTGCGTATGGGTCTGCCCACAACAATATAGTCTGCGCCATCTTTTATAGCCTGTTCGGGAGTCGAAACACGAGCTTGGTCGTCAGTGGATATTCCTTCCCATTGAGGTCTGATTCCAGGAACAATTAACAAAAAGTCGGGGCCACAGGCTTGGCGAATTTTTCCAACTTCCTTAGCGGAACAAACGGCGCCAGTGCATCCTGCTCTTTGAGCTATTTCGGCTCTTTCAGTGGCTAATTGGGGAAGGCTAATATTCTGAGAAAAGCCTAAAAGCGATAAATGTTCTGGAGATGTACTTGTAAGGATAGTAATTCCTAAAATATCCATGTTTTTCCGCAAAGACTCTTTATTTTGCAAAAGATTAGGGTGGTCGCAATGCACAGTTACAAAACGGATTGGATATTTTGATGCTGATCGTAAAGCTCCCGAAACGGTGGCTGGAATGTCATGTAATTTTAAATCTAAAAAGATTTCTGCCGAACTATTTTTAGTAACCGCTTGAATTACAGAAGGACCTTCTGCAACAAATAATTCCAAACCAATTTTAAAATATCCTACATGTCCATCTAAAGTTTTAACTAGCCGTACAGCCTCATTTATATCCGGTACGTCCAGGGCAAATATTAATCTTTCTTTAGCTCGGTTCAATTTGAGTTGCTGCCTTTAATTTTGCTTGTTTTTTTGGTTCTAAAACTCTGATAATATGGATAAAGCAAAAACCCTTAAAACGATTTTTCTTTAGTTTACGGGCATTTGATTCAATTTTTGATTCCTTTTTCTCATTTCTTACCTAAATTAGGCGCTCTATTGGGAAAAGCGATCCAGTCAATAAATAGAAAGCCGCTTCATGTCATCTGAAGATTTCGAAATACGATATCAGTTTCGATTTCCAGACAATTCCACTAGGGATTTTCTCTTTAAACTAGATAGTAATAGTTTGGCCTTAAAATCCACCGTTGATCCCAGCAATCTTCCTGAATGGACGCAACTTGATAATCATAAGTGCTCAAATTGTACTTTAAAATCTAAAGATTCGCCGTTCTGTCCGGTCGCGAAAGAATACTATTATATATTGGATAGCTTTAAAGCAAGTTTTTCTTTTGAAGAAGTAAAGGTGATAGCAAAAGTACCTGAACGAGTTTATTTTAAGGAAACTAGCTTGCAATCGGGAATCTCCAGCATGATTGGAATTGTGAATGTCACAAGCGGTTGCCCAGTGTTGTCCACTTTAAGGCCGATGGTTAGATATCATCTTCCTTTCGCTTCTTCTGAGGAAACGACTTTTAGGTCCGCTTCAGTTTTTTTGCTGAAAAAATATTTACAAAATAAAGATAAAAACGTTTTTCCAAAAATTGATTGGCAAGAATTAGCGGATGAGTTGGAGCAAGTTAGTATCGTGAACTTAGGATTGGCCGGTCGAATAAAAAACATGTCGTCTGGCGATGCGAATATTAACAGTTTATTAATTCTTGACGGTTTTGCAAAGATTACAGGGTTTACCCTTGAAAATGGCATTGAAGAATTAAGATATTTATTTGAAGACCATTTCAATTCTTCAGAGGGGTCTTAGAAATAAAAACCATCATTGTACCTAGACATTACCGACCCATCCTTAATTGAAGCTTGGTTAAATTCCAGTTTTTCTTCCGCAAGCTCCCTAAAAATTAGATTTGGAATATCCGCCCCTTGAGCAATTGAATGAACGGAACCGCTTCCAAATCTTAAGTTTACATCCGTAAATAAAAAACGACCTGAAGATTCTTTAAAGCCCTGTAAATTACATGGGCCCTTTAGTTCTAAAGCGCTTGCCATCTTTTTTGCTTGTAGGATTATCTCTTTGTCCAAATCAATTTGACTGAGAGTGACCTCACCCGCCCTAGTTTCAATTCTCTTTCTAGGAGCTATTACTAAAGGAAGTCCGCTCAAATCCGAAAACCAATCTATTGTATATTCGTCTCCTTCTATGAATTGTTGCAGGATTTGATCGGGGAATTTTGTCTTGTAATATTCTAAATCTATTTTGTCTTTTATGAAGATACAGTCTTTACTTCCCTCTCCTTTTTTGGGTTTGGACAATAACGGATACTTTGGAGATAAAGGGTCGAATGGATCGGGCGTAGGAATTTCTTTTTGCTGAAAAAAATTGGAAAGTTTTTCTTTATCGTGACAAATAGAAATTACGTCTGAATCGTTTATGTAGAGTTGAATGTTCAGATTTTCAAAAGATTGTCTATTCTGATCAAGGTATTCGATAGCTCGATTGGTTAATGGAATGACGGCGTTAATGAGTTCTTGCCGACAAAACGATAAAAGAGCTTCAAGACAATCGGGATCGTTAAACCTAGGAATAATTTTTTTAGTGTTTAATATTTTTAAGGCGGGAGAATAGATATTGCTATCGGCTCCAGCAAGTTTATTACCCGGAGGCAAAGAACTTAAAGCGCTTTGGAAAGCTCGAATAAGACCGACTCTCCAATTCGGAGCAAGAAACAATAAGTTTATTTTTTTCATGTAGATTTTATCTAAACAAGTTAAATCTTTATTTCTCTCTTATACTTGCTTGGCAAAAAGTATGCGCGAACCACGAGTATGATTAATAGCCTTTTAAACCTGCTAATTGGCGAAGTATTTTAGCGGTTGCCCCCCAAATTCTGTTTTCTTTGTACCAGAAGGCAATCATTTTCATAGAGGCTTTGAAACCGGTATCCGGGTGTTGGGTTGTGAGTAATGGAAATAAAGGGATATCAAAAACGTGTTCTACTTCGTCAAAATTAGGTTCATAAACTGGACAATGATCGATTAAAGCGACAAAAGGAGTTATTTCATAACCGGTTAAGGTTTTAACTTTATCTAGACGTCCTATTATTAAGGCTTCTTCCACCCAAATGTTAATTTCTTCGAATGTTTCCCTTTGAGCCGTTACGAGAAGATTCTGGTCCTCCTCTTCATAAACTCCGCCAGGAAAACCGATCTCTCCTGGGTGGCGGCGTAAGTCTCGCGATCGACGGATCAATATAATGTAAGGATTTCCTTCTTTTAAATAAATAATAATCATTACAGCCGCGGTCATATCATCAGTTGGCGGTTCTCCTTTAATAACGGGAAACTCTTGTTTGATTCGGTTTGTCAGTAGGATCATGGTAAATTTAAGAAGCCCAATTCGAATTAAATTCTTCCTCGTTGAAACCTACTGAAACCTTGTCGCCTTCATAGGCGATGGGTCTTTTAACCAGCCTTCCATTTTGCGAAAGAAGTTCAAGGGCTTCTTTTTCCGTCATATCTTTGATCTTATCTTTAATCTTTTTTTCTCGATATTCGACTCCGCTAGTGTTGAAGAGTTTTTTAATTCCAAATTCTTTTATAGCTAGTTTTAATATTTTTTTTGGAGGGGGATTTAAAGTGATATCGGTATTCTTATACTTGATTCCTCGATCATCCAAAAACTTTTTAGCCTTTCTACAGGTACCGCATTTATTGTATTGATAAATATGAATCATTACTTTGCCTCCTGCAAGGGTTCCGATATTTGGATATATCCAAATCTATATTAAATTGAAACCCATTTTTTGTCATCTGCGATTGCATTGAATTTAGTTAAAAAAAACAAACATTTCCAACTAAATTTCATTTTGGTTGGATCCAAGTATAAATGATTGAATAAAAACCTCAATATCATAATATTGAATTGGTACAAGATATAGTATGTATAATGGAAAAAATACACTAGCAGTGGTATAATCTACTTTACAATCGGAATTTATTGAGATAAAGTTCCGGTAATACGCACTCCAACTAATTGAAAAACAAATCTCTTTAATAAAGCTATGAAGTTAAAAAGTTTAGAGTTAATTGGATTTAAATCCTTTGGAGAAAATGCCAAATTGGATTTTACTCAAGGATTTACGGCAATTGTAGGCCCAAATGGATGCGGTAAAAGTAATATTTCCGACGCTATCCGTTGGGTAATCGGAGAACAAAACTCGCGAGCTCTGCGTGGTCAAAAATTAACAGATCTGATTTTTAACGGTAGCGCTTCAAGAAAACCGCTGAACCGAGCCGAAATTTCTTTGGTATTAGAAGATATACCAATGGGGTTAAGGGTAGCTAATGTTCCTCTAACGGGAACAGAAGTTAAAGTGACGCGTTGTTACCATCGGTCTGGAGATAGCGAATATTTCATCAATCAAGTCCCGTGTCGGTTAAAAGATATTATCGATTTGTTTCTGGAATTGGGAGTAAGTTCGCGGTCTATGACGATTGTTGAACAAAACCACGTCCAGGAGATTATTTCTGCAAAGCCCGAACAGCGTCGATATCTAATTGAAGAAGCGGCAGGAATTTTAAAGTTTAAACATCGTAAACACGAAGCGGAGCTTAAGCTCAATGCATCTAGGCAAAACTTGCTTAGAATAACCGATATTGTTCAAGAGCTTTCTAGACAAACAGATTCTTTAAAAAGGCAGGCTGATAAGGCGGAGCGTTATAAACGATATCGAGCAGAGTTAAAAAATTTCTCGTTAAACCTTTTTTCACAAAAAATACGTCAATTTCGAAAAGAATTAGAAAAATTGGAAAAAGAATTAGCGGTTTTTGAGGATAAAAAGGTTCAGTTAACTTCTTCGACCTCTTCAGTGGAAAATAGAATTGAAGAACTGAAAGAAGAGATTAGCGAATTGCAGACTCAAATTAGCTATAAAAAAGACGCTGTTCAAAACCTTGCAAGTCAAATTTCTAAAGATGAGCATAGTATTGATCTTAAGCAAACTCAGGTTGAATCGGCAGAAAAAGATTCCAAATCCGCTGAGAATGAAATCTTTGAAATGAAAAATGAAATTCAAGAACTTGAGTTGGGAACAGTTTCTCAACGCGCTGAATTGGGTAATGTTTCCGGAGAAATAGATTCACAGGAAAAAACCTGCGAAGATTTAGCTAAAAGAACTGAAGAAAAAAGAGAAGCTCTAAGAGAAGAGGAAAGCCTTCTTAGAAATAAAGAAGATAGGAACCGCGAAATCTATGCCCAATTGGCTCAGAAAAACAATTCATGTTCTGTTTTGGAAACGAGAATCGAAAACATTGAATCCAGATCGGAAAAATTAAAACGCGAGCGCCTGGAGTCGGTTGAAGAAAAGGAAAAGACCGAAGTTTTAGCGAAAAATGCCGAAAGCTTGTATGACGAAAAGTGCAAAACTCTTGAAACTCTAAAATTGAGTGGAGAAGAACTTAAAGAGAAGATACAAGATAACAAAAACCAACTTCATTTACGCGAAGAGGAATATGAAAAAATCCGCGAAGATTATTTTTCACGTAACTCTTACTTCGATTCGTTAAAAGCTCTTCGCCAGAAATTTGAAGGGTTTGACGAAGGGGTCAAAGTTTTAATGTCTAATGCCAATGGAGATCGGTTGCCGGGTTTGTTGGAGTTAATGGTAGATGTTCTAAAGGCATCGGAGGAAGTTGAACCGGCCTTAGAAGCGGTACTGGGAAATCGTTTACAAAGCGTTATTGTTGATTCCTATGCGGATAGTTTGCAGGCCATCAATTATTTAAAAACCAATAACTCGGGTAGAGGATCTTTCATCCCCAAAATTCCTAGGCCTTTTGAAAAACCACCAATAGTTTTAAATGGCAATCCTGCAGTTAGAGGTAAATTAAAAGATATGGTTCAATGTTCTCCGGAATATAAACCGATTATTGATCATCTTTTAGGCGATGTTGTGCTAGTAGAAGATTTAGAAACGGCATTGGGATTATATACAAAACCTGATTTTCAAGGCGTTGTTGTGACACAGGCCGGAGAAATTTTTGATTCCCAAGGTGTTGTTTCAGGAGGAGACAGTAAAAATAGTTCTTCTGGGTTATTAACTCAAAAAAGGGAACTAGAAGAATTAAAAGAGGAAATTGGAATATTACGAAACAAAATGGATTTGGCTAAAGAGGCGAAAGAAGCTGCATTCCAATCGTTGACAGAATTGGA
Source organism: uncultured Nitrospinota bacterium (assembly GCA_964570665.1). Lineage (GTDB taxonomy): Bacteria > Nitrospinota > Nitrospinia > Nitrospinales > JAJDAT01 > JAJDAT01. Next base: position 113,459 of record CAZMZH010000002.1, read on the forward strand.
AAAGCAGTTGTCCGAAATTCGCCTTCGATTGAATGACGCCGAAGTGGAACGAGAAGGACAACGCAAGGACCTTGAGCAAGTTAGAAAAGAACTAGAAAGGTTAGACCGTAAGCTTTCCGCTTTGGATTATGAGCGTTCTTCTGGTGAAATGGAATTAGAAGGTCTGAATAAAGAAAGAGACTCAATACGTTTAGCGTTATCGGAATTAGAGTCAGAAAAAGACCGGGTTGAGGGAGAAGTTGATAAAGCCAGGGTAAATTTAGAAGCTATTAGAGAAGAGCTTGAGAAAAGTAATTCTGATTTAAACGCCCAGAAAGTATGGATAGCTTCCTTAAAAGGGAAAAGGGATATTATTTTATCGGATATTAAACGTTTGATTGCTCAAAAAGAGAACTATGAAATTCGTGTTGAAAAGAGGGAAAAAGACACCAAAGATAATGTTGAAAAAGTTGGCGTATTTAGGGAGGAGATAAACGAAATTGAGAAAGAAATTGTCTTAAAGTCTCGTGAAAAAGATGAGTTAAGCGAAGCTTTGATTGAAACTGAAGAAATTTTTCGTGAAAAAGACACTCATTTAGACAATATGGAAAAAGAGTCCAAGTCTTTATTCAAAGCCTTTCAAGAAAATGCGGAAATATTATCTCAGCATGAACTAAGACGTTCCGAAATTAAAATCCAATCTGCGCATATACAAGAGCAAGCGTTTAACGACTTTAATGCAACTCTAGAAGAAGTTTTGGAAAATTATAATGATAAAATTGATGACGAGACGGAAATAGACGAGCATTTGCGCGACCTTCGGCGAAAAATTGAAAGAATGGGCGAAGTAAACTTAGCGGCTCTTTCCGAATACGAACAAGCTAACGAAAGATATACCTTTCTATATAGACAGCAGCAAGACCTGTCCGAATCGATGGAAACCCTAACAGAGGCCATAGATAAAATAAACCAAACGACCCTGGAAAGATTTACCGATACATTTGAAAAGGTAAACGAGCAGTTTTCGCAAATTTACGCACGATTATTTCAAGGAGGTAAAGCGCGTTTAAATTTATGCGACGAAACAAACCCATTAGAATCGGGAGTCGAGATTTTTGCCCAGCCGTTAGGTAAAAAAATGCAGAACTTAGGTTTACTTTCCGGTGGCGAAAAAGCCATGACCGCTCTTTCACTAATATTTGCTCTCCTAAAAATCAGACCCACGCCTTTTTGTTTTCTTGATGAAGTAGACGCTCCGTTAGACGAACCAAATGTGGTGCGGTTTCAGACCATGTTGCAAGAGTTAACCGGAAAAACTCAATTCATCTTGATCACTCACAATCAGCGAACCATGTCTTTTGCCAATATTTTATATGGCGTGACGATGGAAGAACGTGGTATTTCAAAAATTGTTTCCGTTAATTTGAACTGAATTTAAGTAAGATAAAAGAAGAAAGTAGGTTTATGCCATTTCGCACATTGGGGCATGATTTCCGTTCCCAGAAGAAACGGCGATTTTTTCTTTTTCACGAGGTTGCGGATACCGAAAAATTTTCCCTTCGTAATTTTTTACGATCACTTCGCGCTCATTGTGCTCGATAACTGAATTAGGCAGTAATCTGATTTTCCCGCCGCCGCCAGGGGCGTCGATGACGAAGTAAGGAACGGCCATCCCGGAAGTATTCCCCATAAGGTCCCTGATAATTTCCAATCCTTTTTCGACTGCGGTTCGAAAATGTGTTGCCCCTGCCGTGATATCCGCTTGATAAATATAGTAAGGTTTCACGCGTATTTTTAGTAGTTTATGAACTAATTCACGCATTATTTTAGGATCGTCGTTAATCCCCTTTAACAGAACCGTTTGGCTTCCTAATGGAATACCTGTATCCGCGAGCCTATTACACGCTTTTTCTACTTCAGGGGTAATTTCAGCTGGATGATTAAAGTGCAGATTGGCATAAAGAGGATGAAACTTTTTAAGCATCGCGCACAATTTTTCTGTAACCCTTTCAGGCAAAGTTCCAGGCACCCTGGTTCCAATGCGGATAATATCCAAATGAGGGATGGAGCGTAATTCGCTTAAAATTCTTTCCAGTTCATTATCCGGCACAAGAAGAGGGTCTCCACCGGACATAATAACGTCTCTTACTTCAGGATGATTCCTGATATATTCTATGCCTTGACGCAAGGTTTCTCTAGTTACAATGCCAGGAAAACCAATTTTACGTTTTCGAGTGCAAAAACGACAAATGATAGGGCATTGATTGTTGAGCATTAGCAATACTCTATCAGGATATCTATGGACCAATTCTGGAACAGGCATGTCGCCTTCCTCGTTTAGAGGGTCGCTTTCTGAAAGATCTTCGTCGTCAAGCCAGTCTTCTAATTCTTCAGGAGTAGGAACGACTTGTTTCCACAAAGGGTCGTTTGTGCTTTTAACTTGTTCCAAAAAATAGGAATTTATTCGTATCGGAAAACTTTTGGCAACTTTTTCCAGCTTTTCTTTATATTCTCCAGAAAGGTCGGGTAGGAAAGGCAAATCTTTAACTTTTGTCACGCTTCGGCTCAACTGTTTTTGCCAGGTTTCCATGGAGTTCCTTTTATTTTGTCGAAGTTTTCGAGTAATTTAACTTTAGATGGTCAATAATTTCGTACTCGTCGGCAAGAACAGTTTCTCCATCAACCAATACTGGCACCGTATATTGCCCAGAAACTTCAAATACGGCTTTTCGCTCTGAGAATGGCCAAGCAACATCGATTTTTTCGTATTCTAGGCCCATTTGAGCTAGTACGTCGCGAACCATCGCGCAATATCCACAACCGTCAATGTTATAAAGTTTTAGCATAAGATTTGTTTTCTTAAAAAAAGCGTTGTTGAGGGGTAATTATTTTCAAAATTCTCAAAAAAATTAATTTTTAGGTCGCTTAAACAGCGATATCTTCATTGCACTACAGAGCAGGGAACCATAATCGCGTCTGTCATTCCGTGTATCTTTTTTTTATCTTTATGGCATAGAGTAGCTAAAATTCCGCCCAATTTTGCTTCGTCGTCAATGACAAAATAATAAGGCGTTAATCTCACACGGCTTTCCATTTCTTTTATGCCACCTTCCAAACCCAGATATGATGCGCGAAAGCGTTTACCCTTGTGAAACTCTTGTAATATTGCAGTCTCTTTTGGAAAACCTTCTAAAGAGCTTTTTATAGTTTGATCCCAAACTTGGCCTGCGACATCGTGGCCAATTGTCACTCCTCTACCGCCCCATGATTTTGGTGAAAAGCCCGATACCTTGACTGCAAACTCTCTTTCTTTTTGAGTCATGGCAAACAATTGGTTCCAATTATTAATCTTATTTTTCTTTATTTCTAAACCTGGAATTGTCGCATATGGAGGCAATTCTCTATTATCCAGAATCCAGGTACTTGGAATTAGATGTGATAACTTTTGAAAAGTTTCAAAACCGAGAGATTTTTCCCAAAAACTTTTAAGCGTTGGGTTCTTAAATAGCGCAAAACTAAGCTTTTCTTCAAGAAATGGTTTGTAAGGCGGGGTAGTTTTTATTTTTCCTTTTTTCGCGCTGTACATTAATAACTCAGATTTCGGTATATTTTTTAGATCAAAAAGCTCAAAAAAACGATAAAGAACATCAATTTTCTCTTTTTCTTGAGAGTTTTCGACAAATAGTCCATCTTCGTCAAATATTATATCTTTAGGATGGATGACATGAGTTTTTAGACCCTCTTCGTTTAACCGAGAGCCGAGGAACATCATTTCGTCTAAATAATCTTTAGCTTCGTCGGAAACTGTTATGGCTAAAACAGGATCTTGTTTTCCCGCAACTTCTCGAATCATGGAAGAAAATAAAGATGGGATTCCACCGTTATCCATTCCCGGAAGAGAGTTGAAAGACCCTTTATACAATTCCATAAGTAGCGTTAAAGAACCAAAACCTCCAGGAACTGAATCTAGTTCGGTAACAATAAATCGATCTTCTGTTACAATAACATCGGGCCGGATAATACCAGGTAATTGTGGTTTAAACCGTTTCATTTGGCTAAAATTTAGCAAATCTGATGGTTTTCCATTATCTAGGTATTGTGCAAACCAAGTGGGAAAGCGATCTTTTAAACTTTCAAAATAAAAGCTGTTGAGAGTTTTATAAAAGGTCAATAAGCTATCGCCAAGATCTACGAAGAAGGAGTGGTCTTCTTTCGAAATTTCAAATGGTTTTGGCGAAATTCTCCAACTTCTTTCGATCCCATTTTCGGAAAAGATTCCAGATTGAATCAAGGAAGTTCGAACTTTATGGCAAAATTCTTCAGGTGTGGTCGTCATTACAAAAAAGGTTAAGCAACTTCTAACTAATTGTCAACGAATTCGATGCCCATTAAAAGCTTGAGTATGTTTTTTGGCGAAAATTAAAATTTTTTAGAGATTAATTTATGGAAACTCAAGATTTATCCAACCCTATAGCTATTTTCCCTTTGCCTTCGACGGTATTTTTTCCTCAAACCATTTTACCGCTTCACATTTTTGAGCCGCGATACCGGAAAATGGTTAGCGATGTTCAAGCGGGAAATGGATTGATTGGAATGGTTTTATTAGCTCCTGATTGGGAAAATTCTTATTACGAAAACCCAGATATAATCCAAGTGGGTTGTGTTGGACGGATGGATAAAATTGTATCCCTGCCAGATGGAAAGTTTAATATCGAATTAACGGGTTTGAGTCGTTTTAAAGTTTTGGAGGAAATAAAGGGAGAACCGTATCGTCGGGCGAATGTAGATTTTTTAGCCGAAATCAGCGACGACAAACCTGATGGAGAAATGGCAAATAAAGCAAAGTCACAATTTTCGGAGTGGGTACGTATTCACCCTAAAATAAAAAACTCGCCAAATAACCCACTTAAGTTGATCGAACAAGCGAGCTCTCTGAGTGAAGTGATAGATAAAATAGTTTACGGAATGGATTTGAAAACGGAACAAAAACAATTGGCTTTGGAAGAGTCCAATGTCATGAAAAGAGCAAATTTTGTTTTAACCGAGTTGGATATCAAACTACGGATTTTAAAATTTTCGCAAAGCGCTCCGGAATCTTTTAATGCCCGCCTTAACTAGGCCCATGGAAGTCGATTTTCCTAGTCAAACAATAAAAAATGGAATCTTAATATTTCTTGTAGGGTTTTGTCTAAGCGTTACTCAGTTCGTGATGGTCAGGGATTTTGTGACTATCATATATGGCGAAGAAGTTGCGATCATTCTGGTAACGGCCGCATTTTTTTCTGGTTTATCGATAGGTTATCTTTTTTCTTTAAAGTTTTCTCAAAGTTTTTTTAAGGTTTTCGCCTTAGTTTTAGGTTTTTTACATTTAACTTTTCCATTCTCATATCGATATTTAGCCGCTTGGACTGATTCTTTAGGAGATAAACAAGGTTTTCTCTTACTTTTACTTCTGTTTGTCTATGCGTTAGTTTTTAGTTCCCTTTTTGCGGCTTTTTTACCCCGATTAATTTCTTTAGATAATTCATGGTCGCCTGAATTAAGGTTAAAAATTTTCTACACGCTTGAGCTTTTAGGTTTTTGCGCAGGATTTGTCGCAGTCGGTTGGAGTATGAATAAACCCGTTTCGGCAATTCTTTTTTTGTATTGGCCCATATTAGGGGCTGTTTTATTTCTTGCGACAGGAAAAAGAAATTGGACCATTGGTTATTTAGCCGCCGGACTTATAGTTGGTTTTTACTTGGATGATTTGGACAAAGCCAGTACGGCATATTTGTATCAAAAAAAGCATGGAAAGAGCCAAGCTAAGGTACTTTATTCTGTCAATTCCCCCTACCAAAAAGTTGAAGTAATAGAAGATTATAAAAGTGAAAAGTATCTTTATTTAGATGGTTTACAAAATTTAAATGAAGGCGATTTAAAATATTTAAATTTTTATATTGCTAGAATTCCAGCAGAATTAACCCATCCGAATAACGCTTTGATAATTGGGAATGGAACCCTTTCTTCCGCCCCAGTGGTTTATCCTTTTTCAAAACGTTTGACGTCTGTTGAATTAGATCCTGGAGTTCTAGCCGCAGGCAAACAATTTTTCACTCCCCAAGAAAAATTAAATCCCCTAAAAAATTGGAAACTTTTTGTGGACGACGGTAAACACTATCTGTGGACTCAAAACGAATTTTACGATCTGATTATTATGGATATCCCTTCTCCATTAACTATTCAAGAAGCGGTTTTACATACACGTGAGTTTTATAGTCTCGCTAAAGATCGTTTGACTGAAAGCGGAGTATTAGCCGTTCAGCTTAGTGGCCCCTTACAAAAGAATAACCGGACTCCCGCTCGCGTTACCGCCGCTCTCGCGGAAGTTTTTAATGAGGTAATGGTTATTAAGAGTTCTAAAGCGGACCGAAGCTTTGCTTACGCTTCTCAAAAGCTGCCTTTTAAAAAAGAGGACATGAAAAATTTAACAAAAAGATTTGAACCAAGGCTTAAGGTCATTTCTCCAAATAAAGTTGGTCGATATTTAAAAAGAGCGGTTCCATTATCGATAAACGAATTAGACTTGGTTTTGCGTAGAGGTTGGGAGCGGTTTACAGACCGTTATTTTGATTATGATTAGTCGCGCTACTCTAGCTTTTGTTACCGGACTTCAATTTTCGATTTTGCAATTTTGCTTTTTGGCGATTTTGCAAATCAATGTTTCTTCCGCTTATTTGACTTATATGACTGTTGCATTTGCCTGGATGATAGGAAGTGTAATAGGAATGTGGATGAAGCGGTTGACTCCCTGGTTGGGAGTGGTTTTAGGCACGGTTTCATTTTATTTTGTCCATATTTTATTAACCTTATTTCCATTTTCTTATTTGGCATTAGTGATATCGGCTGTCAGTATTTCTGTGGCGGCTATTTGGGCGGGACATTTTTTTGTTGTTATGAGGTCCCGATTTCAAAGCCCCGATAAAATGTTTTTCCATGAAAATAACGGTTTTTTATTGGGGATAGTAGCGTTTTTTGTAGGATTTACCACTCTAGGAACTTCCTTTATTGTTTCCTCTCCTGGATTAGGGGGAATTTTATTATTATATTTAAACCGTTTGGAGTTTCGGGAAAACTCAATATAAACAAAACTTATTTCTTTTTAGTTTTGGTTTTACCGCATTCTGCAGATTTTCTAGCCCACTGAATTAACACTTCTTTTTCTTCTAGTATTTCTTCCGGAACTTCGTAGTAGTTTTTTAATTTTTGTTTGGGATTGGGTTGGAAAGTCTTTATGTCATAATTTTTAAAATGCTGGGCGGAAGTAGAGTCAGTTTTAAAATAAAGCCTATCGTCGCTTATGATGGGAAAAAGAATTCCTGATAATATATTCCATAGCCGCCAAACATCTTCTTGCAATGGATTTCATTCAATCGATCCAATTGGTCTAAAATAGATTCTTTAAACGAATCCACTTAACGCAGAGTTGGAGGCTGAATGATTTTTTTAAGGAGTTAACATATACCACAGACATGGCATGTGGCAGTATCGCAGGCAGGGGTTTGGGTTTCTTGTAGGCCGCGTTGGTAATCGTTCCAAAGAAAGTTGTCTCTATATCCGTGGTCAATGATATCCCAGGGTAAATAATCATCTTTTTGGTACTGTCGATAAACGATATCTTCTGGATTGGGAAGGCAATTGTTAAGGGATTTTTTTTCGTCGTGTCCCGAATTTAAGTAATTCTTGAAAAAGTCGATTAATTCTCTTCCGCCTTTTGAAAGATAAGTTTGCAAATATGCTTCATTTGGAGAGCCGAAACTTAATTTTACGTTAGGAAGTTTCGACAAACTTTTACGGACTTTCATGAATCGCTTTTTTAAAACCGAAACCTTTTCCATAGGATGCCACTGAAAAGGAGTGCCTGGTTTTGGTACAAAGGGACTAAGTCCTATAGTTAGATTACCAATTCGACCATGTTTTCGAGACGCCTCTAAATAACCTTTTTGCACGTCGCCTATGACTTTTATGAATTGATCTATATCGTCGTCGGTTTCATTAGGCAATCCAATGATTGAATATAGTTTTAAATGCAAGATGCCTTTTTCTGCTAGAAACCGACATTTATCTATAATGAATTGGTCGGTTGCCGCTTTATTAACCGCATTTCGCATTCTTTCGGACGGAGCGTCCATGGCCACGGTTATAGTTTTTTGGCCGCTCTGTTTCATGAGATCGACTAATTCATCCGTTAATGTTTCCATTCTAAGCGAGGAAAAAGAGATGGTTTTTCCTTCTTCAACCAATCGCTTGGTTAAAGAAACCAATTGTGGATGATCCGTTACTGATGGTCCAACTAATCCGATAGTTTTAGTTTCTTTTCCCTGTTTTTCCAAAGTGGAGGCCAGAGAATTATACGTTTTTTCTAAATCTGGAAGCCTGGGGGGACGGTAAATAAACCCAGCAGTACAAAACCGGCACGCCCATATGCATCCCCTAGTAACTTCCATTAACGACATATCCTTAAAAACCGATGTTTCATTATGCATTTCTGAATGAGTTTGTAGGGAAAGTTCGTTTTCTACCCAATAGCGTTCGACTAATGGATATTTAGAAGTTAATGCCGACATTGGCTCCTGAGGATTACCCTTTTGGAATAGGTCGTCATATAGATGGGGAATATACATTCCTTTTATTTTTGCGGCTTCAGCTAGCAGTTCTCTTGGGTCTTCCCAATCATTTTGACCGTATAAATCAAAAAATTGTTCGGCAAGGCCTTCCGCTTCTCCTATAAAAAAAGCGTCTGCGATTTGTGCCATTGGTTCGGGATTAATAAAAATAGCCGAACCACCTGCTAGAATAAGCGGATGTGAATTATTTCTTTCATTCCGTTCTAATGGGATATTAAAATATTTTAGTTGAAGAACCGCGTTTAGATAATCCGGTTCAAATGAGATAGAAAACGCGATCATGTCGAAATCATGCGGGTTTAAGTTCATTTCCCGCGAGCGAAGATCGTCGTCTAGAAGATATTGGGTTTCTGGTTTCCAATCATTCGGCAGGCTCAATATGTCGCATTGGACGCCGTCAATTTGGTTTAAAATAGAGTGAACTCTTTGGAAACCTAAATTAGCTATCGCTACATCCCAAGTGTTAGGATAAACCAATAGGACTTTCAAATTTTTGCGCTGAGCGCTCGAAAAACCTTTTTGTATTTCGGTTAAAGCTAAATTCATTAAGTTTATTGTAAAAATCTGTTTGCCAAATTAATGGCAAATTGTACTAGCAAATTTGCAAAGGTTGAAATTGTAACTAAATATCATACCTTAACGGGAAAATAATACTATTTAAAAATATCTAATGACCATATCCAAATTAAAAGAAACCGATGCGGAGGGTCGGATGCGAGATTATGTAGGGAAAATTGCATCAGGGCCTCACTTAAGCAAGAATTTGACGGAGAACGAAGCCGAGGACGCATTAGAGCTTATCCTTAATGGCGATGTTTCTCCTATCAGGTCGGCTGTATTTTTAATCGCTTCCCGGATGAAACTAGAAACTCCCGAAGAAAATATAGGGTTTTGGAGAGCTTTGAATAAAAGCTCAGTGAAAAGGAAGATATCGTTAGACAGAACTTTACAAATTGCGGATGCTTTTGATGGCTTTGAAAGAGTTCCTTATTTTGGTTTTTACGCGGTTCCTGTTATTGCCGCTTTAGGGCTTCCTTGTTATGGACATTCCACTTTAGCAATGCCTCCAAAAAGAGGTATAACTTTTTCAGAAATTTTGAGTGGGTATTATGGGCTAAAACTGGGAAGTTCAATAGAGGCTTGTGCCTGGTTTTTAGAGGAAGAAGGTTTTTGTTATCTTGATTTGAGTCAGACTCATCCCAAATTAGAAAGTTTAAGAGACCTACGTTCAGAGATGGTGAAACGATCAACCTTAGCCACCTTTGAAAAAATGTTGTGTCCTTTAGAAACAGAGTCGGGGAAAAATTACTTAGCCACGACGTATTTTCATCGAGGTTATGAGATCCCTATGGCCGCAGCCGCTAATGAAAGCCCGTTTCAAAAGGTAATTATTGGTAATGGAATGGAAGGAACGTCTTTATATGGCGTTCATAAAGCCGCAAAAATTTTTCGCGCCACAGAAGGAAAGGATTTAGAAGAAATTAAATTGGAAGCGGTTTCTGTCTTACCTGAGAAGTTTGGAAGGGAAATCCAAGATAGTTATTTAGATTTGAAAGGTCGTTCTTCCGATGTGAAAACGATAGCCACTTTAGGGTTGTCTGCATTGGAGGATGGAAAAGGACCAGCCGCAGCTATGATTGCCTGGCAAGCGGGATCTATAGGTAAACTGTTTGGATTATTTGGAGACTGGGAAGAAGGTTATGTTGCGGCTAAAGATATATTAGCTTCTGGAAAAAGCATGAAGAGTCTTACTAGGTTTATAGATTTCTCTAAAAATGGTTCTTAGGTTTTTTATAAGAAAAGTTAGATTTTATAGAATTACTTCTTAGTTGAGATTTCTTAAAGCATGGGTTTTAGATAATCCCAAACAGTTTTAACGACGATTTTATATCCCGCAGCCGTGGGATGAATGCCATCCCCTTGATTGTATTCTCGTTTTGCGGCAATTCCTTCTAATAAAAATGGAATCAATGGGATCTTAAACTTTTTTGCTAATTTGTAGTAAGTTTCTTCAAATTGAGTGGAATATTCTTCTCCATAATTTGGCGGAGCTTTCATCCCTACCAACAAGACTTTTGAATTTTGTTTTATGCATATCTGAATAATTTGGCTTAAATTAGATTCCATTTCTACGATAGGTAATCCGCGAAGCCCATCGTTAGCCCCTAATTCCAAAATAACAATCTGAGGTTTTTGTTTCATAAGCCAATTGATTCGGCGAAGTCCTCCGGCGGTTGTATCTCCGCTAACGCCAGCATTTATTACTTTGTGTGGAGACTTATTTTTTTTTAGTAGATCTTGTAGTTGAGAAGGATAACTATCTTTTATACCGACTCCAAATCCAGCTGTTAAGCTGTCTCCAAAAGTCAGAATTATTGGCTGAGGTTCGCTAAATGTTGTCATAGGAATTAATATGGAAAGAAAAATGCCAACTAATGCAAAGTTGGAGCGTCTAAAGGTTGTTTGCATGATTTTTTTAAATTTATGGGATATACAAGGTTTCAAAAAATTTATTTTCTCACATCCCCGGTCATAGGAACAAAAATAACAGAGCCTAATTCTTGGCGTTCCAAGGCGTTGTCTTTTTTGGTTAATACTATTAATTCTTGCGATCTCGGAGATGTTCCTAAGGGTAAAACGATTCTTCCGCCATTTTTTAGTTGTCTAATAAGAGGTCTAGGAATTTTGGGAGCGGCGGCTGTGATTATTATAGCGTCGAATGGAGATACCTCTGGCCAACCAGCGTAACCGTCTCCCCATTTAGAATGAACGTTGCTATATCCAAGTTCTTTAAACCTTTTTTCGGCATTTTCAGCTAATAGTTTTACTATTTCTATAGTATAAACTTCCGCAACAATTTCCGATAGTACGGCAGCTTGGTAACCAGACCCAGTTCCGATTTCCAATACTTTATAATTTGGGGCTAATTGGGCGGCCTCCGTCATCAAAGCAACAATAAAAGGTTGTGAAATCGTTTGGTTTTCTTTTATGGCTAAAGGGCTATCGGAATAGGCGTGAGGAAGGTCGGAAGGTTCGACAAAAAGGTGTCTAGGAACTGTGCCCATAGCTTTTATGACAGCAGGGTCGGAAATTCCACGTTCCTTAATATCTTGAATTACCATGAATCGCCTGCGAGTCTCATATTCTGCAGGAGTGTCCGCTTTAGTTTCCCAACAAGCTGGGAAGATTGAAGCAATAATGGCAATCCAAAAAGCTTTAAAGGATAAGGCCCAACTTCTTAAGCCAAGCTTCTGTGTCGAACTTTTCGCTGGCAAATTCTTCAAATGCGGCTTCCTTTTCGCTTAAAATTCGACCGTCAATTTGTTGAGCAGGATTTTTTGGCAAGGTTTTTTCGGAGTTTTGATTTTCTTGGGATTCTAAATCGTTTGTTTCAATATGATCTTCACTATCGTGATCGAGGCTGCCTTCGCTTTCTTCCAGAACATCTGCTAGAGCTTGAATTTTGAGAACCAAAACCATGAAGCTCTTTGCGCAGATCTTATCTTTTTTTAAGATTTCTTCCACGATTTTTTTTACCTTTGGCGAACTCACTACCGCTTCTGTAATGGCTTTAGAAAGTTTTTCAAAGTCGCGCTCTGGTCCGGAAGGATCTGTCACTGGGATACCTCGATGGAATCGATTGATAAAAAATGTATTACATAAACTAAAATAAACCTTGCTGCCTTTGGAGTCAAGCTGGTTTAGGTAAATAAGGAAAACTCTTTTCCTATGAGTTTTCCTTATTTTATTAGTTTAATACCTTGCAACAGTTTCATCGACCTGAACAGACCATTCGTCAATGCCGCCGCTCATACTTTTTACGTTATTAAATCCCATTTCTTTTAAGATTTCGGCCGCAGTTAAACTTCGCACACCATGATGGCAATGAGTGATAATTTCGTCTGCGGGGTCTAAACCGTTAAGTAATGACTCATCGCGCGCCTTGACATCGCCCAAAGGAATAAGAATTGAACCTTCGATTTTGCAAATGTCGTATTCGCTTGGTTCGCGAACATCGACTAATTTAAAGGTTTTCTTGCTATCTACCATAGTTTTTACTGCAGTAGGCTCGATTTCCATATCGGCTGAAACGGTTTTTTCTGCTGGAGGTAAAATTCCACAAAACTGCTCGTAATCAATCAACTCTGTAATGGTGGGATGATCGGAACAAATGGTGCAGTTTTTGTCTTTGCGAAGTTTCATTTCGCGAAATTTCATACCTAATGCATCGTAAAGCATAAGTCTACCGTTTAAGGTATCGCCTTTGCCAAGAACGATTTTAATCGCTTCAGTTGCTTGAAGAGTGCCAACAACACCGCATAAAACTCCTAATACTCCGCCTTCTGCACAGCTAGGAACAAGACCTGGAGGAGGAGGTTCAGGATACAGACAACGATAGCACGGGCCTGTTCTCGAGTCGAAAACGGAAACCTGTCCATCAAATTTAAGAATACAGCCATAAACATATGGTTTTTTAAGCAATACACAGGCGTCGTTTGCCAAATAACGAGTCGGAAAGTTATCGGTACCGTCGACAATAACATCGTAATCCTTAAAGATTTCCAAAGCGTTTTTAGAACTAAGTCGTTCGTTATATGTGACTACTTCAACATCGGAATTTAGATCTGCAATTTTTCCCTGAGCAGAGTCAACCTTTAGTTTTCCAACGGTAGATTCTCCATGAGCAATTTGCCTTTGCAGGTTGCTTTTATCGACAACGTCAAAGTCGATCAATCCTAATTTACCTACGCCTGCGGCGGCTAAATAAAGCGAAACTGGCGAACCTAAACCGCCAGTTCCAATACAAAGGATTTTTGAATTACAAATCTTTTGTTGTCCTTCAACGCCCACTTCGGGCAAAAGTAAATGCCGACTATACCGGCTGATTTGATCTTGCGATAAACTCATAATGCCTTCTCTTCATAATAGTTCGTTTTCATCAATTTTATGTTTAGACGCATATTCTATCAAAATGGTTTCAACCGTCCAAAAAAATATATTGAATCAAGTTTAGTAATTATTGTAAAGCTGATATTTTATTGAAGCCTGAAGCAAAAAGTAGCAATCTTTCAAATAGTTGAGAGAAGTGTGAATTAGCTTCTGAAGTTGCGCAATTTTAATGAATAGACGATTCTTTGTATGCGGCCTCAAACCCAGAAATTGAACCTTCTAACACAGATTCGGGAAAACAGTAAGAAAGTCGAAAATAACCAGGTTGTCCAAATCCTTTGCCCGGAACAGTTAATACCTTTTTGGATGCAAGTAGTTTGCAAAACTCGGTATCATCTTTTAATGGAGACTCTGGAAACATATAAAATGCTCCTTGCGGTTTTACGATCTTATAACCAATACCGGTCAATTCTTTATATAGAAAATCTCTCTTATTTTTGTATTGCTCAACGTCAATTTTGACAGACTGTAAGTCCATTATAGTTCTTTGCATTAAAGCGGGAGCGTTTACAAAGCCTAAAACTCGATTGCAAAATACTAAACCTTCCATTACCTGAGAAGCTTGGTCGCATTTTGGGTGAAGCGCTACAAACCCTATTCGTTCTCCGGGTACGGCTAAATCTTTAGAGTGCGAGGTTATATAAATGCTATTTTCGTAGAATTCGCAAATGTTTGGCGCCTCGGCTCCGTCGAAAACGATTTTTTTATAAGGATCGTCTGAAATTAAATATATAGGGTGTCCAAAATCTTGAGATTTATTACGTAAGACTTTAGCCATCTCTTCAAATGTTTGGCGCGGATATACAACTCCAGTAGGATTATTTGGAGAATTAACGATCACAGCCTTCGTTTTTTTATTAATGGCTTGTGCAAACGCTTCAAAATCGGGAGTAAAGTCTTTTAGAGTCGGAACAGTTACAGTTTTTCCTCCATGGTTATCCGCATAAAAGATATATTCGACAAAAAATGGTGCGAATATGATTACTTCGTCATCTGGATCTAAGAGAGTTTTAAGCGTAATATTTAATCCTCCAGCCGCTCCACAAACCATGACAATATGATTTTCACTAAAGGAGACGTCGCATTCAGCTTTTAGAGAGTTTGCAATGGCGCGTCGAGTTTCGGGAAAGCCCGAGTTTGGCATATATCGATGGGTTCCAGATTTTTTATCGTCAATATTTGCTTTTAGTTTTTCGATTAATTCTTTGGGAGGCTCCATTACGGGGTTACCCAGGGATAGATCGAAAACATTGTCTTCGCCAAATTCCTTTTTTAATCGGATTCCTTCTTCAAACATTTTTCTAATCCAAGAAGAACCTTCCATAAAGTTTTGAATTTTTTTTGATACGGACATTTTCTTATCTCTTAATGATGAAAGTTTTATTTTAAAAGAGGTTTCGGTTAATTAATAAACATTTCAACCGTTTCGCCGAATAGTTGGAGCATTTCTCTATATACGAGCCCTTTTATTGAAGGATCAATATTTAAAGTTTCCCAAACGATAGAATCCAATGATTTGATTCCAGAATATCCTGCGCTTCCCAGCCGGCTATTATGGGCAATGTGATCCGCTAAATGGACAATAGCCGTTTGTTCCGCATATTCGATTGACCCAGTAGGGTTATGATGAAATTGGGCAACTTCAGACCACGATTCTGGTAACTTCCATTGCTCGATCAATAATTTTCCTATTAAAGTATGATCAAAACCGAATACTTCTTTTTCAGCTTGAGCGAGTGGAATGCCCCATTGGTTGCAACGATTTAACGCTTGAAGAGCTTGGTTTGGAATTTGTTTATATATCACCAGACTCCCAATATCGTGAAGCATTCCCGCTACATAAAGACTTTCAGGGTTGGAAAAATTTTTGTGCTTTGCTATTGAACGCGCCGCTAAACCACATGCAACGCTATGATGCCAAAATGATTCCATGGTGACAAATTCTTCGGGAATACCGTCAAAACGCGCCACCACTGCCGAAGCCATTACCAAACAACAGAGTTGCTCCGTCCCTATAATATTTAGCGCATGGGGAATGGAATCGATTTTTTCCGGAAATCCGTAAAAAGAACTATTAACCAATTTGAGTAGTTGAGCCACTAGAGAGAAATCGCTAGCGATTAATTTTCCAATATCGTCAAATGAGCTTTCGGGGCTCTGAACTGCGTCCAGTATTTGATAAAAAACCGTAGGCAAGGAAGCGATTTTGTCATCAGATTCCAATAGTTTTTTTGGGGTTATTTCCATAGTTAATATTTTAAATTAAAACAAACCGATTCGATTACAGAAAAATTTGAAGAGTAAGCGTTATGGGTCAAATATATTTTGTTATTTCAGTTTTAACTGCTTTTCTAATAGTTCCACTTTGTTAGGTAATTGGTTTCCTATATTCTCTATAGAATCAATATCGCAATTGGGAACTGCTTCAATAGCGGCTTTTGGCATAAAAGGCGCTGGAGCGGTTTCTGGTTCTTGAACGATGACGCTGCCTCCAACTGCAGAAATGGCTTTAGAACCTGCGGAACCATCAACGCCTAATCCTGTAAAAACAATCCCAATGCAAAACGCCCCGAAATTCGATGCAGCAGTTCTAAATAAGGGATTTGCAGATGGTTTAACAAAACATTCTTTAGGTCCGTCGTCCAGAGAAAGGCTATAACTATCGGTTATGAGTAAATGTTTATCGCCTGGCGCTAGGTAAATCGCTCCAGGTTCAAGTTTCATTCCCTCTTTTGCCAAAATAAATTTAATAGCAAGTTCTTCGTCCATGTAATCCGCCCAGTACTGTAAACTCCATTCGTCTCCATGCAAGACAATAACCAGTGGGGCTTTCAATGGAAGTTCCGTATATTTTAAAAATTTCTCAAGTATTTGTGGACCTCCGGTACTTGCCGCAATAACAACTGCTGAAAATGGAGGCGTAATTGAAGATTCTTTTTTAATGGGAAATAACCTCGCGGTTAAAGAAGTCGTACTTTTTTTTTTAATTCCATCCAGTACTGAATTGTACAATTGCCTTAAGTCTATCGGTTTGAAAACGACTTGATCGATCCCCTGATCTAAAGCCTGACGTTCGATACTCTTCCTTTTCCCATCCATTGTTAATATTAAAGTGGGATGTGGAAAAATTTCCATGCGAATACGATTAGCCAAATCGATTCCGTTCATGGACGGCAGTTCTAAATCAAGCACTGCAACATCGTATGTTTCGTTTTTTAATATATTCAAAGCTTCTTGGCCATTTTTCACGCTGGTAGCTTTATAATCGCTTTGGATTAAATAATTTTTGAATACTCCAAAGCTGAAAATATCGTCTTCTACAATTAAAATGCGGCCTTTTTCCATAAAAAACTTTTTAATCGGATAATTTAGATATAAAAATACTTAGAATTAATATTCTAAGCATAAAGATAAAACTTTTTAGTTCTCTCCAAGGATTCGACAAAAAGTTTACGTCTTTTTATTTGTTGAATTGTAAACGGAGAGGAATAAAAACGAAAAAATCTTGTATTTGAAGTTATTCGGTATTTCCTATTTTTTGCGTTAGATGACTAAAAAAATCAATTGGGGATTTAATGATTGGGGCATTGAAGCATAAAAGGGTTCAAAATTAAACAGGGATTCCATAAGAAAACTGAGAAAGCTCTATGGGTTTTGGTTAAGTTTATTATATAAAACTTATGAAATTGAGGCTTTCAATTTTTATTTAATATCCCGAGCGCATCTAACTCCAAGAAAATTGAATCTATTGTTTGGGTCCTGGAAATTTCTATACCAGGTTGGAGAAAAACGAATCATAGTATGCGTTTGTAATAATCCTCCTCGAATTACTTTGTGTTTATTGCGTTTCGCCTTAGGCATTCCTGAGTAATCGTACCAATCGGAAGTCCATTCCCAAACATTGTGGCCAGTTCCATAAAGACCGTATGGTCCAATCCAGTCTTTTCTTTTGGCGACTGGTTCGGGAATAAATCCAGAAAACCCATCGTTTGGATGTTCATAATAAACCAACCAAGGCCATTTTCTTCCGTCTGGTCCTCTTGCGGCTTTTTCCCATTCTGCTTCTGTTGGCAATCGTTTGTTTCTTAATTTGCAATAGGAATCAGCGTCAAAATAATTGAGTTGAGTTGCGGGAAAATCGCCTTTATTTTCTGCAAATTTGTAATTTGAATGAAGTTCTGCGTATTCATTTCTCGACGTTTCAAAACGGTCGATTAAATATGCTGGTAGAAATTTTTTTTTACCTTTAGCGGTTCTTTTTTCATCAGCCGACCCCATTATAAAATCTCCTTCAGGTATGAAAACCATTTCTTCGGGCACAACGACACCAACGGGAATATTTACTTCAATTTGCTCGACAGAATCTTTCGAACAGGAAATAAAAAAGGAAAGAATTAAGTATGGGAGTATGGGCGCCCGCTTCATTTTGAAAAAAGAAAATGAAAAAGTTTTGAGGTTGGAATGGACAAAAAATTTGAGGAAGGCCCAAAACCATTTCATGACGGAGGAGTGTCAAAGAAATGAAATACTTCCCCGCCATTGATGGGAATAGGTTTTTTCTTATAATCAAGTGGGTGATCGATCCCCGGTTGGATAGTTCCATCGATCGAATAAGGTCCATTATCGGCCCAATAGTTACGACTGCGTTCCTTTCGAAAATCGATTCGAGTAATGTATTTTACATTTTTATACCCATATTTAAATGGAGCTATTAAGCGAAGAGGAAAACCATGGTTTTTGCTTAGAGCGTTACCGTTCATTTTTAATACCATTAATACTCTAGGTCTTAAAAGTTCTTCAAGTGGATAGCTCTCATAATAAGAATCCGCAGATTGAAAATATACGTATTTTGCTTCGGGTAAAGGTTGCACTCGTTTAACGATTTCTTCAAAAGTAAATCCTTCCCATTCCGCTTTAGCTGACCAGCATTCAACGCATTTGAGTCTGGAAATTTGTTTGGTTGATTTGAAATCGAATAGATCTTCGTATGATAACGTCAACGATTTTTTTACTAATCCCCCAATAATGAGGCCCCATTCATTTACATCGACCCCAAGAAAAGGATTTGCGCTTCGAATATGAAAACCAGGGATATCGCGGTTTTGAATGTAGTTTTTCGGGATGTTTTTATTATTCCGGTGATCGGGAATAGCCCAAGCGGATCCTTTAAATAAATAACCAAAAATTCCCGCAAGGAATGGGGGAAGAGCGCGAAGGAAATTTCTGCGACTGGCAATGGATTTTTCTTTAGGTTGATCCATGGCAATCCGCCTAGTTTTATTTAAAAAAAGATTTTAATATAATAACTTGGGTTAATTGGTTAAACCAAGAACGTCTTGCATGTCGTACAAACCTGGAGATTGGTTTACCACCCACTTGGCAGCGGCAATAGATCCCCTAGCAAAAGTATCTCGGCTTTGAGCTCGATGTGAAATTTCTAAGGTCTCGCCCATACCGCCAAACATTACTCTGTGTTCTCCAACAATATCGCCAGCGCGAACGGTATGAATACCAATTTCTTTAGGTCCGCGACCCGGGCTCATACCTTTTCGTCCATAAACTCCATCAGTTTCAAGATTGCGCTCCAATGCTTCGGCGGCGATTTCGGAAAGTCTAACTGCAGTTCCACTTGGAGCGTCCTTTTTAAACTTGTGATGGGCTTCAACAATTTCAACGTCATAAGCGTCGCCCATTGTTTTAGCAAGATCTTTTACGGTTTTAAAAAGAACATTTACCCCAATACTCATGTTAGGAGCAAACACGCAACGTATGTTTGATGATTTTTCTTTAAGCTTTTGTTTTTGATCCGAATTAAGTCCCGTCGTTCCAATGATGAGAGCCTTGTTATGTTTTACCGCATACTCCAATGTCGTCATCGTAGATTCTGGAGTGGTAAAATCTATTATAGCGTCGCAAGAAGCGACCAATTTATCTAGATCTGAATCTATAATAATATTTTTTTTACCGACGCCTGCTAATTCGCCAGCATCTTTTCCTATGTTGGAACTCGCGGGAGCTTCGGTGCCTCCACAGAGTTCGACTCCATCGGTGTCTTCTAAACAGGAAACAATTGTTTTTCCCATTCGTCCGGCAACTCCAATGACTAACGTTTTGATCACTTGTTACTCCTTTTGTTTTTAAAATGTTCCCAATAAAAATGAAAGGACGCTTAGGTCACTATGATAAAGAGAGCATTGTCTTTACCTGTTAACAGAGAATATTTTTAATCGATCAAGGAATATTTTCGTAATACAGTTTTTAGCGATTCTAAACTTTCTTCAGATATGGGCGATAATGGCGGTCGTAACTCGGGATCAATTTTTCCCATTAATCCAAGCGCGGTTTTAACTGGAATTGGATTTGTTTCAATAAACAATGCGTCATTTAATTCCATTAATTCAAAATGTAGTTTCCTGGCTTCATCCATTTCATTTTTTGCGGCGTGAGCGCAAAGCTTAGAAACTTTATCAGGCGCGACATTTGCCGTTACTGAAATGATCCCTTTACCGCCAACAGATAATATTGGCAAGAGAAGAGGGTCGTCGCCAGAAATAAGAGAAAATTGGTCTCCGCAATTGGCGACAATTTCGCTCATTTGTTGCAAAGAACCAGACGCTTCTTTAATTCCCACGCAGTTTTTTAATTCTGATAACCGTTGCACCGTATTGGATAACATATTTACCGAAGTTCTGCCTGGGACATTATATAAAACGATAGGTAAATTTGTTTCTTTGGCGATAGTTTCAAAATGGCGGTATAAACCCTCTTGTGTGGGTTTATTATAGTAAGGCGTTATTAAAAGCGCTCCATCTGCTTTTGCTTTTTCGGCTTCTTTGGTCAGTCTAATCGCTTCTTTGGTAGAATTTGAACCTGTGCCAGCAAGCACAGGAACTCTGCCTTTACAAGCGTCGACAGTTATAGAAATGACTTGCGAATGTTCGGCATGATCTAAAGTCGCCGATTCGCCGGTAGTGCCACAGGGTACAATTCCATTTGTGCCGTTAGTAATTTGAAACTCTATTAGATTGCGCAACCCCTCTTCATCCACTGTTCCATTTTTAAAGGGAGTAACTATAGCTACAAAAGATCCTTCAAACATTCTTGAGCCTCAATTATGAATAGCGTTTTATATAAAATTGTTGTTAAGAGTTCCTTGAAAATTGATTTCCGCCGGTCCTTCTAAAATAACGTCTCCAAAACCATTGCTTAAGGAGGGATCAAAGTGAATTTTTAATTCACAGCCGCTTGCAATTTCAACCGTTACGGGTGCGACCACTCTTTTGCGCTTCGCCGCTAAAATAGCTGCAGCAGTTGCGCCAGTTCCACAAGCAAGCGTTTCGTCTTCAACGCCTCTCTCGTAAGTACGAATTTTTATGGAATCTTTACCCGTTAATTCGACTAGGTTTACATTTGTTCCAGCGGGAGCAAATTCTTTGTGATTTCGAATTGCGGATCCAATAGCTCGAATGTCTTCATTTTTAACGTTATCAGAAAAAAGAACTGCATGTGGAACACCAGTATCAATGGAATCTATAGAATGTGAACCAGAATCTAAATCGACTTTTCTATCTTGTTGGAAATCCTGTGGAGGAGTTAATTTAACTTTAATAGTTTTGTCGCCGACTTCAGCGTTAATAATTCCTGCAATAGTTTCAAAAGACAAATTAGGAGAAGCAATTTTATTGTCGACGGCATATTGAGCTGCGCAACGCGCCCCATTTCCGCACATTTCTGCGCTACTGCCGTCCGAATTATAAAAATCCCAACGAAAATCGGCTTTATCTGAGTTTTCGATAAATATAACTCCGTCAGCTCCAACTGAAAACCTTCGATTACAAACCTTATCTGCAAAATTTACTTTTGCTTTGTCTGGGACTATGGACTCACGATTATCAATAATGACAAAATCGTTGCCCGCGCCGTTCATTTTTGTAAATGGAATAGTCATTGTTTTATAAGTTAAATTTTGGTTTTTTATTTAGATTCGAATACTTAGAAAAGGATTCTGATTTACTTTGCGAAGGTGAGTTAGAAAAAACCAAACAAAGAAATTAAGCCATTAGTTTTGATTTATTAAGATTGAATTTATCATAACTAACATAAATCTAGAAACCTGTCAAACCCTTGCAAATAAACTATTTACACACTATTGGGATAAAAGTCTAGAATGACTTTTATATATATTTTTATTAATTAATTATAGCTGTCCTTCACCATTTCGTATACAAGTCTTTCGGTGGGAGCTTTATCGTCAGTAAAAATACCATTTTTTACGTCGCCCGTGAATTCTTGAATGTTTTTTAGAGCATATTCGACAATCGGTTTAAATTTAGATTCTGAGTGTTCAGACAAAATTTTCTTAACAGCGCTTATAGTTGTTTTTTCCTTAGTGGCCAGAATTAAAACGTTGTTATTCAAATTAAGTTTATATAGGGATGGAAATTCTCCTAATATTGTTTGGGCTAATCGATTAGCAAAATTGTCATTATTTCCAATTCTTAGAGAGTTCATCATTAACAAACCTCTGGGTTTTAGTTTTTCACTAATCAACTCAAAGTATTCTTTGGTAGAAAGGTAAAATGGAACAAACGGTCCACCCGAAAAAATATCCATTTCGATAACATCGTACTTTTTGTCAATTCTCGTCAAGAAAGGTCTCGCGTCTTCCACAAATATTTTTAAGTTAGGGTTTTCTGGTAATTCGAAGAATCGTTTTCCTGCATCCACAACTTTAGGATCTAATTCAACCGCATCGATTTGAACATCTGGTTCGAAAAATAAAAATTGCCTGATGGACGTGCCGGCGCCAGTGCCTAATATCAAAACGTCTTTGAAGGGAGTCAGCAAAGTTCCTAAAAGCATAAAGTCATAGTAGTTTCCTGTCGAAACGAAACCTTTTTTATAACTTGAATGTGTCCAGCGTCCATCGTTTAAATGTAATGAGTAACCTTCGGAATTTTTTTTAATTTGAATTAAGTTGTACGCCGATTCAGTTTGATAAACCACTCCGCTTGCCGCTTGGTTATTAGGAAAGATAAGAGTTAAGGCAATAACTGCAGCCCCTCCACTTGTTTTGAGCCAACTGCTACAATTCCCAGAAACATAAAGAATGGCTAATAAAACGATGATAAAGGTTAGAGTCCGAAAACTGCCCCATTCGGGAATAAGATAAAAAGATGTAAAAAACACTCCAGCCAGCGAACCCCAAGTGGAAATAGCAAATACTTTTCCCGAGGCCATACCAACAGCGTCTTTTTGAGCGATTATTTTAATTAAGAACGGCGATAACATTCCAAGCAGCAACATGGGAGGCCCAAACAAAAAAACAGAAGCGGCTAATGACCCCCAAATGATGCCCCCGCTTGCTAGGATACTTAAAATGGATTTGTAAAAAATTAAAATACCTAATAGGTATAAAGTGGCGTAAAGGATTAATTGGTAGGCCAATCGCCCTTCAGGCCTCTTATCCGCAAGAATGCCTCCAAGATAATAGCCGCCTGAAAGAGCCGCCATAATAGAACCTAGCAGACCTCCCCAGACATAGGTGGAATATCCAAAATAGGGCGCTAGAAATCGAAACCCAAGCATTTCTAAAGACAACACCGCAAAACCGGCAAAAAAGGAAACGGTAAGATATTGCGTTACAGGTATTGGTGGGATGCGTTTCTTAGACATTAAAGGAATTATATATGAAGGCAGGTAAAAGTGAAACGACCATTCAATAAACTAATCGACGAAAATTGTATTGGGTTCTTATGATTTTGACCAAAAAATAAAGAAACCCGATCTTACTTCGGCAATAGGAGAATAAATTATTTTAAGTTTTATTAAAATTGATTAGGTGATATCTCATGCAATACTTTATCAATTTCTTTTAAAAAATGATCAATTTTAAATGGTTTGGTTAGGTAAGACTTAAACCCCATACCTAGAGCTTCCGTTTTGTCTTTTTCCATTGCATCGGCGCTAACGGCGATAACGGGTATATTGAGCGTCTCATCCAGGTTTTTTAATTTCTTAAACGCGGTAAACCCATCCATTTCTGGAAGATGTATATCCAATAAAATTAAATCTGGTTTTTCGGTTTTGGCCATATCAATACCATCTTTTGCGTTGGTAGCCGAAATTAACTTTAAATTTTTCTTGGCATTAAATATTTTTTTAACCAACTCTAGATTATTCGGATTGTCCTCAATATAAAGAATTAATTTCCCATTTAATTCAGTTTCTTCGGTTTGACCTGAAATATTTTTTTCTAAAATCTCAACATTCATGGAGGGGTTATTAGTTATGGGAAGCGCAATATGAAAACAGCTACCCTTTCCAACCTCACTTTCGAAACCTAAAGTTCCGCCCATCAATTCTGTCAACTTTTTAGTAATCGGCATACCAATTCCAGAACCTTCTACCGCAGAAAATTCTGCGCCCATTCTATCAAACGGTTTGAAAATATTTTCTTGTTGGTCCAAAGGTATTCCCTGTCCCGTATCTGAAACCTTAAACGTTAATATATCCTTATCAATGGAATAAGAGAGCGTAACGGTTCCGTCTGATCGGTTATATTTTATAGCGTTGGATACCAGGTTTAATATTACTTGTTTCAGACGAGTTTGATCGGCAATGACAAAAACCTGCGTTTCGTTTCCAATTTTATCAATAAGTTGGATTTTTTCTTTGTCAGCCAAGGGCCCTACTAGATCTAGTATCTCGCCTTTAATTCCTACAATATTCACGGATTCTAAAGAGACAAGTAAATTCCCAGATTCAATCTGAGCAAGATCCAACACCTCGTTAATAAGATTTAACAAATGTTTTCCAGCCGTTAAGATTCGATCAACGCTGTCGTCTAAAGAAGACGGTCCCAATTTTTTACAATCCATTTTCATTAATTGACCAAAGCCTAAAATGGCATTCATCGGCGTACGTAACTCATGGCTCATCCGAGCTAAAAACTCTGACTTTGCCTGGTTTGCCTTATCTGCCGCTTCCATCGCGAGCAGGATTTTATCTTCGTATTCTTTTCTTTGACTGATGTCTCGAATGACTCCGGAAAATAATGGGCGACCATCGACCCAAATTTTGCTGACACCAAGCTCGCATGGGAATTGCGTTCCGTCTCTATGCAATCCCACTACCTCCCGACGTAACCCTATTATCTTTGCAACTCCTGTATTTAAATAATTACTTATATATTGGTCGTGTCCAGACTTGTATGGTTCTGGCATTAAAATTTTTACGTTTTCCCCAATAACTTCTTGTGAAGAATAACCAAATAACCGTTCCGCGGAGGGGTTAAATTGCTCAATCGATCCAAATTCGTCTATAGAAATAATTCCATCAACAACATTTTCTAAAATTGTGCGGATTTTTTCCTCTTTTTCTTCTAACTGGGCGCGATGTTTTATTTGATCAACGTCCGCTCTGGCACGTTCAACAACACGGCCTAATGAGATTCCAATATTTTTCATACAATCTAATATTTTTTCATCGGGCTCTTTAATTTCATTAGAAAAGAATTCCATAACGCCAACGACTTGTTTTCCAGTCAATATCGGAAATGCAAACCCAGTGCGCACCCCTATATTTTCGGCATGCTTGGCTCTTGGAAAATTCGAGTCTTTAGTAACATCAAGAATCCAAGCCGGTTTCCCGCTCGACAGAACCCTACCGGGTAGTCCCATTCCCAACTTTATAGAAGTGGCTTCGGTTATTTCCTGAAATTTTTCGAAAAGAACTGGATCTTTTAAAAACCAAATTTTACTGGATACTAATGTTTCATCTTCACCCTCGGATAATTTATAAAAATGTCCAACAGGCCAATCCATTTTTTCACAAATCTGCGCAATACAATTTTTTAATGCCGTTTCAATTTCCCGATTCTCATTGGCGCAAACGGCAATATTTTTTTGTAGTTCGGTAATTGTGCTTTCATCCTGTAATAACTGATTTGAAGTTTTTAATTCTTTGGTTCTCTGACTTACTAAGCTCTCTAAAAGAATCTGCTGTTGCTCGGTTTTTAATTGGGATTCCTTGCGTTCGGTAATATCCTGAAAAACGCCTACATATAAAAAATGTCCATCCAAATTCATTTCGCTTAACCGAATCCCTATTGGGAACTTGGCGCCGTTTTTTCGGATACCCTCTATATCTATTTCTCCAATGGAATCCGATTTTGCAGTTTCAATTAATTTCTCATTTATTTTTAAAATTTCGTTCCCTTCAACATTCGGATCTCTAAAAAAAATGTGAATATCTTTTTCATTGATTTCAGTAGCAGAATATCCCAATAAAAACTCAGCTCCCGGGTTAATGGATTCCACTTTACCGTCGGGATCAAAAGTTATAATGCCATCGCTGATATGTTCGTGAAGAGCGTTTATTAAAGCTTCGTCTGCAATTGCCTTGGCTTTTAATAATTCCAAACTATGCTCTGAAATGTCTAAACCGATTCTTTCTTCTTTAGCCGAAACGCGGAAAGGATACCATTTGTTTATTAAACGAAATAAAGCATAACTAACTCCAAAAGCCCAAATAAAACAAACGACAATACCAGTTGTTTGAATCAATAATTGTTCCCAAACCGTTCTGTTACCTCCCCATGCTTCAGGATTGCCAAATAAAGCGACCGCTAGAGTGCCCCAAATGCCGGCTCCCAAATGAACGGGTATGGCGTTTACTGTGTCGTCAATCTGTAGTTTTTCTAATAAAATACTTAGATATAAACTAATGCCACCGCCAATCGCGCCAATAGTTATGACTGCATATTGGGAGACCATATGGCAATTTGCGGTTACAGCCACTAAGCCAGCCAAGCTTCCATTTAAAATGAAATCAATCTTTGGCTTACCATGTATTTTCCAGGAAAGAAGAATAACCAGAAATCCCCCTGATATTCCTCCCAGAATTGTGTTTTTAATTAATCCAGGAACTTGGTCGTTAAAATGCAAAAAACTACCGCCATTAAAACCAAACCAACCAATCCACAGGAAGAAGGTTCCCAAAGTAGATAAGCTTAAATTATTAGGATGGAGGGAAAGTTTTTGCCCATCGAAGCGGCCCGTTCTAGGGCCAATGATCAGTAGTCCGGCTAGAGCAACCCAACCGCCTACTGAATGAACAACGGTTGAACCGGCAAAATCTATGAAACCAAGCTTAATCAACCAGCCGCTTTGAATATCAGATTCAATTCCACCCCAGGCCCAGTGTCCATATATAGGGTAAATAAAACCCGAAATTAAAACCGTGATTATCAAGTATCCGGAAAACCTGATACGTTCGGCGACAGCTCCGGAAACAATGGTGACAGCCGTTCCACAAAATAGGATTTCATATATGGAAAAAGATTGAGACCATGGGCTGGAAAAACCTTTCATAAAAAATCCAGTTGTTCCAAAGACTCCATTCAAGGAAGTTCCGAACATCAAAGCAAATCCCAATCCCCAAAATACCAAAGAAGAAAGAGAAAGGTCTGCGAAATTTTTTATGGCTACATTTAAATTATTTTTTTTACGAACAAAACCGCTTTCCAAGCAACAAAAGCCGGCTTGCATGAGTAAAACCAGGCAGGAGCAAATTATTAACCAAATAATATCTTTGTCAATTTGTTGCATAATTTAGATATTATCCATTTTCATTAGGCTAAAAAAAACGCCAGAAAAAATAAACTTAGATCGGATGGAAGACAATACAACCCGATACAACATATTATTTTAGATTTATTTATACACCCATTTACCAGAGAAGTAAATGTTTAAATAATTGGTTAGTGTTATAAGAATGTTTCTTGAAAAATGAGATCAAAGATGAAAAATGGGCCTACGTTTGTTCTGAATAGGTTATTTATTTTCTAACTGATTTACTTTGTTTATAAGTTAGCTATTCTAAGCGCAAGGTTGCTACTTCCTAAGAGGATTGCTAAATTATTTAGAATTAAGTGAAATTTACAAAAGCATTTTGTAATTAAATTCTGGTGAACCTTTCCATAAGGGGTCTAATTGGAATTTTATTTAGTATGTTTGAATTTGAAGTAGATATTTTTGAGGAGTGTGAGAGTGGATAGTAACAAACCAACCATACAATGCGTTCGACCAAACGACCAAATTATAACGAAACAAAAATTGCCATACTTTGTAGGAATATCAAAAGAAACTGTGGGAGCTCAGGGGATATCCATGAACCTTGTGGTGATTCCACCGAACGCTTCGCCAGAGCCGCATTATCACAAAGACTTTGAAACAGCGATCTATATTTTACAAGGAGATGTTGAGACACGTTATGGGGAAGGCTTAAAAGAAACTATGGTTAATCGAAAAGGCGATTTTGTTTTTATTCCTCCTGGCGTTCCGCATCAACCTTTTAATTTGAGCAAAACCGAATCCGCAATGGCTATTGTGTCTCGTAATGATGCCAATGAGCAAGAAAACGTTGTTTTATATAATTCTGAAAGCGTTCAAGAATAGGTTCATTTATGGGCAAGGGCGCGAATATATAGAAAACCAAGAGAATCAAATGTAGAACAAGAAAAACTTGAAATGGATTAATCCCCTTGGTTTACGGATTCAGGGACTGATTATTTTATTAGCGAGAATAAACTTTTTGTCAAAAACTTTATCAGACTTGTTTTAACTGATTCACCAGATCATGCAAGTTAACCGCCATTGTAGAGAGTTCCCCAGCTGAATTTTGCATATCATTGGCGCCTTGATTTGTGCTTTCGGCGGCTGTCGCCACTCCTGAAATATTTTCGGTAATCTCATTACCACCCCTGGCAGCGTCTTCAATACTGCGTCCCATTTCGGCAGTTGTGGCTGTTTGTTCTTCCACAGCGCTGGCAATGGTAGAGGAAATATCATTCACCTGATTGATAATATTAGTTATTTCGCTTATGGCCTTAACGGCGCTTTCCGTGTCGTTTTGAATGGTAACAATTTTTTGGCTAATGTCTTCAGTGGCTTTTGCAGTTTCTTTAGCAAGTTCTTTAACCTCATTTGCGACCACCGCAAATCCTTTTCCGGCTTCTCCGGCGCGCGCCGCCTCAATAGTGGCGTTTAAGGCTAAAAGATTAGTTTGTTCTGCAATGGAGTTGATTACCTTTATGACTTCCCCAATTTCCCCGCTACTCACCCCGAGTTTAGAAACTATTTCATTTGTCCTACGGGATTCATCCACCGCTTGGCCAGCAATTTGAGCGGCTTGGCTTGAGTTTTGAGCGATTTCTTTGATACTGGCGGCCATTTCTTCCATACCTGTCGCCACAGAATTGATATTGTTGCTCACTTCCGAACTAACCCCGGAAACGACTTCGGTTTGGGCAGAGGTCTCTTCTGCATTGGAACTCATACTGGTGCTTACCGTGGTTAGTTGTTGCGCGGCTACAGAAAGCGAGTCCGAGTTTTTAGTCAACTCATCAATCGTGTTTTGGACTTTCAACTCCATCTTTTTTTGAGCTGTTATGTCTGTTGCAAATTTTATAACCTTATAAGGTCTTCCGTTTAAGTCCATGATGGGATTATAGGAAGCCTGAATCCAAATCTCTTTTCCATTTTTTCCAAATCTTTTATATTGCCCTGTGTCAAACTCGCCACGGCTAAGTTTTTCCCAAAACTCACGGTATTCTGCACTTTGCGCGTAAGAGGGTTCACACACCGTTCTATGATGTTGGCCTCTGACTTCTTCAAGTTTGTAGCCTAAAACATTTAAAAAGTTTTGGTTAGCCGTGATAACGGTTCCATCCATATTGAATTCAATGGTTCCTTGGGACTTCTCAATGGCTTCTATTTTGGCCTCAAATTCTGCATTTTTTAGTTTTTGCTCAGTTATATCTGTCGCAAACTTAACGACTTTAAAAGGTTTTCCGTTTTGGTCAAAAATAGGGTTATACGACGCTTGTATCCATACCTCTTTTCTGCCTTTACCAAGCCTCTTGTATTCGCCAGAGTCAAATTCTCCTCTTTTTAGCTTTTCCCAAAATGCGCGATACTCATTACTATTTGCATAGGAAGGTTCGGCGAACATTCGATGATGTTGACCTTGTACTTCATGAAGTTGATACCCCAAACAGTTTAAAAAATTGTCATTGGCAGTGATAATCGTGCCGTCCAAATTAAATTCAATGACGGCTTGAGATTTATCAATTGCAT
Source organism: uncultured Nitrospinota bacterium (assembly GCA_964570665.1). GTDB lineage: Bacteria > Nitrospinota > Nitrospinia > Nitrospinales > JAJDAT01 > JAJDAT01. The sequence goes on from CAZMZH010000002.1 coordinate 143,193, forward strand.
CCAATTTAGCCTGAGTTTCAATTTGTTTTAATTGGGAATTTGAGCCATTGCCAAACAAACCGAATAACCCCTTCTTATGGGTAGCTTGTGGATTTTTTAAAGTAGAAGTATTCATTGTTTTACCTAAGTCCTTAATTAATTCAAAGAAGAGTTGATATTCTCATAAAAATTTATTTAGAAAGTGGAAATATATTCTGGCGTTACGAATCATTAGAAACGTTGCATCTAAGGTCATTTTGCTATAAGAAATATGCCGATAAAATGGGACAGACAAGCGAACAATCCCAAAGCTTTAAGCCAAATAAATACTAACTTTAATTGTAATTTTATATGCCACCATAGTGTCATAAGATAAGTGGTAGTACAAGAGAAATTGTGACTGATCCTAAGGGAATGATGTTTACTTTATTTGAAATGCGATGAAGGTAAGATCGTCGTGAGCTGGTTTGTCGCCAACAAATTCAATAATATCTTTTTCTATCTGTTCGATCAATTCTTGAACTGAACCTGAATGATTTTCAATTCGATTTCTAATCCTTGACACTCCAAACTGTTCTCCCTCAACATTCATCGGTTCAGTAGCCCCGTCTGTATAGGCGAAAACCATATCCCCGCTATGCAGTTGAATTTCGTCTTGTTGATAGTCTACCGTAGGTAAAATTCCTAGGGGAGCTCCGCTGGCGTTACCCCAATTAACGGAGACGTTATCTTTTTTCTTAATTATTAGGGGATGGTGACCTGCGTTTGAAACGGTAAGACATTTTGTTTCTAAATCTAAAAAAAGAAATAAGGTGGTGGCAAACATTCCTCGTCTCGATCGTTCGGCCAATATTTTATTCACTTCTGTTAACGTTTGCGCTGGCGCTAGCATCATGGGCGCTACGTGTCGAAAATCGCTTAAAAGTCTTGCCATGTAAAGGGCCGCAGAAACTCCTTTACCTGCAACGTCTCCCAAAACCATTGCTAATAAATCCGCTCCTAACGGAATATAATCGTAGAAATCTCCTCCCACAAATTTTGCCGGAATCGTTTTGGCGGCAAAATCAATATCAAACCGTTCGGGAGGTTTTTCGGGTAGAAAATCGTTTTGCACCAACGTGGCAATTTTTAATTCGCTTTCGAACCGTTCTTTTTCCGCCGCTAATCGTTTTCGTTCCTCTTGTTCCTTTATCCGATCTGTAATATCTGAAATAAAAGCGCAAGCAAATTCTTTTCCTTCGAATTCTAGATAATGGGCTTTTACTTCTGTGGGAAAAACTTTTCCTTTTTTTGTTTTTCCTTTAGATTCGATAACCATTACCTCTTCTTTTTTAAGAGTTTCCCAAAATGGTTCCCATTTATCAGGTTCCATATTTGGATTTAGATCAAATACTTGCATCGAAGTTATTTCTTCAGGTAAATAGCCAAAAGTTTTGCAGGCGGCTTCGTTGGCGTGTTTAATATTGGCATTTCGATCGGACCAGAAGATTAGATCTGGCGCCCGTTCAATGGTGAAGTGAGAAAATCTAGATTTAGCTTCCTTTTCTTTTCTTTTGCTAATATCACGAACGAAAGAACATAGAAATTCTGTTCCCTCAAACTCTAAGAAATGAGCTTTTACTTCAATTGGAAAAATTTTTCCTTCTTTTGTTCTTCCTTCGGATTCAATTGAACTTGTTCCGTCTGATTTAATTTTCTCCCAATTGGCTGTCCAGCTTTCTTGAGTAACGGTGGGATCTAAATCGAAAACCGACATGGTTGTCATTTCTTGAAAAGTAAAGCCATATACTTCGCATGCCGTTTTATTTGCGTGTTGAATTAAAGCGTTCCTATCGCACCAAAAAATAAGATCGGGAGCGTGTTCAATTGTGAAGTGAGAGAAACGAGTATTAGTTTCGGCTAAGATTCGCTGAGTTATGTCGCGTGTATAGGCACAACCATACTCCTTTCCTTCAAACTCAAAATAATGCGCGTGAACTTCCACGGGAAAATTGCGACCGGTTTTGGTAATTCCGATAGTTTCTAATTGCTGGTATTTGTCGGATTTAAATTCTTGCCAAGCTTCTTCCCATGTTTCTTTGGGATAATTAGGATCTAAGTCATGAATGGTTATAGAAGTCATTTCTTCGGCGGAATAACCATACGTTTTGCAAGCGGCTGGGTTGGCGCGTTGAATATGAGCGTATTGATCGAACCAGAATATAGGATCTGGAGAATGCTCTATAGTGAAATGGGAAAGTCGAATACCTCTTTGAAACTTTCCATCTTCGCAATCTTGCAGAATATCATTGTGTCCTTCCATATTAGTAACTAGGAGGAAGTTTGATAGCAGAATAATCTCGCGGGTTTAGGTCGTACTTTTTAAAATACGACATCAAAGTTTTTAATGCGAGCGCTTCGGGCTGCTTTTCTTTGCTTATTTCAAACGCTTCCCGGGCCAAGGTCATATGAATGACAGCATTGATTCCATCCTTATATTCATCGTAAACTTTGGCTAAGGAATATTGACATTTACCATAATGAGGGTGGGCTTTAACCGCTTCTTCTAAGATCTTAATTTGATCCCTAATCCGGTTTTCCTCAGCTAATTTTTCGCTAACGCGGTAAAGGGATTCAGCAAGGCCCTCTTTAACAGTTTTATTGTCAGGCATGATTTTAATCGCTTCTTTAAAGGGAACAATTGCCTCTTCATGCTTATTTAACTTTAATAAAGCTCTTCCTAATTGGAAAAAACCTTCGGAAGCGATCCGTGGACTGTAAGTAACGGCGGCCTGGAGATGTTTAGCTGCATCGGAAAAATTATCTTGTTTTGAGTAAAGTAAACCCAGCGCTAATTGAGGTAATGCCGCTCTTGGGCTTGCCGAAATAGCGTTTTTATAATCCTTCATGGCTTTTTTGATGTCGCCAAGTTTTTCGTGAATTTGCCCCAATTGATAATAAGCGTCGACAGTTAAGTTTTTGTCATATTTTAGAGCTGTTTCTATTTTCTTAAAGGCTTCTTTGTATTTTCCTTGTTGAGATAATGAAATGCCTATTGATAGAAAAGCGGGACCAAATTTAGGAATTATCTTTATTGCTTTTTCAAACGCTTCTTGAGCTAAATCATAACGTTTGGATTTTCCAAAATAGTCGCATTGCTCTTTATACACTCCGGCTAAAACCTTTTTAACCACTTCGCTTTCAGGTTTAAGCTCCATAGCTCTTTCCAAAGGAGGAATGGCATCTTCGTCCCGTCCTAATTCTGCGTAGGCTTGTCCTAAATGAAAGAAAGCCTCATAAAAGTTAGGATCGATTCGAGTGGCTTCGGTTAAAGGCTGGACTGCGTCGCGAATCCGTTTTAAATGAATTAAAGCCTCTCCGAGTTTGAAGTGGGAAGAACAATCGTTGGGGTTTTTTTTGATTGCTTCTTTAAATTTTTCCACCATTTCCTTTAATTGTTCAGGACTTGGGATGGGGGTTTTGGCTACCTTTTTGGGTTTTTTAAATCCAAACAAGCCGCGAATAGAATTCAAGATGCGGGTAAAAAAAGTTTCTGGGGTTTCTTTATTAACAGGATAGGAGGACGGTTTTCGTGCCATTTTCTTAGAGCGTAGTTATTACTTCAAAATAAATTGAAAATATTTTTGGTTTAATGGAAATTATATTTAAATAAATACCAAGCTAGATATAATTTCACTTAGGAAAAATCTAAACTTTTTAACCTCCGACATACTCGGATTGACAACATCCTAAACAACCAGGGAAAATCGATTCGTTTTTAAGAGTTTGTCGAAACATTTGATGGTCCTTAGAGTTCCAAGCTATTTCATTGTTTGATTCCAGAATATTTCCAAGCCGATAGTGTGGACAGCTAAATACGTCGCCATAAGCGGAAACCCCTACCTTGGCCCAAGGGGAAAAACAGCGATAATCTTTATAAGAACTTTTATTTGAATAATATCTAATAATTTCTTCTTTGATGATCCCATTTGGAGAATATCTTAATTGAGATTTGTAGGTTTGGCTTTTAGCTTCCAATAAATCTAATTGATCTCCTAATAATTTAGAATCTATAGTTTCGACGGGTTGAGGTTGTGAGCGTAGTTTTTCAGTTTGGTCGTATCCCTTACCGTGCCAATATTCGGCTGGATTGCTTAAAACAAAATTACAAACGTCGACTCCAAGTTCTTCTGCATAATCATATAGAAAAGCTAAGTCTTCTACGTTGTTTTTACTAATAACGCAGGTTAAATGAATCATGGGATATCGATAACCTAGACTTCTTTTTGTTTCGATTAACCTTTCTAGGCCTTTTGTGGTTTTTCGGAACGATCCAGGTATCTGTGTGCAATGATCGTGAAACTCCTCTTTACCTTCTAGAGAAACTCCTAAAAAGAATAATCCGGAACCCCAAAAAGATTTCAATCTGGTTTCCAAAATTTTATCCACAACAGCTTCGTTTAGAGAAGTGCCGTTAGTGATGATATGAACTTTATTGCGAGCGGCGGCAAACTCCATAATTTCCAAAAAATCTTTTTTCATGAAGGCTTCACCGCCGGTGAAAGTAATTACTGCATGTCGAGGGATTTTAGTAATAGTATCTTTTATTGTTTCTGTGCTGAGCTCATTTTTATAAGTTCGATTTTTTTCCGTGTCTTCAATGATTTCTAGAAAATGACACATGTCGCAACGCAAATTGCAACGATAGGTCACTTCAAAATAAACATGCATTGGCGGAAATGCGTATTTCGACCATAAATAAAAAGGAATTGTCGAATATAACCGAGGGAGCTGTTTTTGAATATTCTTTATCGTAAATGGGTTACCCATACGTTTTATATGAAAACCTCTAATCTCCCCCGTCTTAGGAAGACGGTTGGGTTTGATTCAAGATATTGAGGCTTTTTTCGCCCTGGTTAAATAATAAATCGATAACAGACATATAGGGAATGAATTCCGGATATCTTTGCCGATATGTTGGATGTTTATAGTTGTGATATTCCAACTGAATATTATAGCTTAAAAACTCAGATTCGTTCAGATAGTCTTTAGCGAGATCGCCTGTCAAATAATGAGTCGCTTCCAGTTTTCGACAAAGCGCTAAAATTTTATCGCCTTTTTTTTCGGTAATTTTTAGATCCGAAGACCTTAAAGTCGGAGTTGATATTCCCAATAAATCTTTTAAATTCTCTGTTAGTTCCAGGCACAGGTCTACCAGGAAATCCCAATCTTTATTTATTATCGTCTCGATTTTGGGAAAATAAAGATCAAAATATTCAGTTTTTGCATAATTATGACGGATGGAGTTGAGATGCTTTGTTTTCCAATTCGACGAGAAATCAATTTGCGTTTCGATAAGAGACTGGGTATATCGATTTTTTTGGGTTATAGGAACAGTTAGCCAGATCCAGCCTTCTGCAGTTCGGATTTTATTCCTGTTTCTCCAGTCGCGTCGGGTGAATTGTATATCGTCGAGGTAAATAAATTGGTCTACTTTCGCAATTTGATCGAAATACCCAATCCAAGGCAAATAAGAAGGTTGTAGGATGGCGACACGCACGCGTTATTTTCCGGAAAATTTAAAGCCCATTTTAGAGGAAAATCAATGGATAATGGTCGGGAGCCAAAATATCCAACTGTCAAACCGTCGGTTTATGATAAAAAATATTTTAAAAAAAGCCTAAGTTTATAGTTTTTAGGCTAATTTTTTTCCCAAAGCTCTTTCATCCAAAGGTAACGTTCCCACCATTTAGAATTATTGCGGTAAAATTCTATAGTTTTTTCTAAACCCTCTTCTAATTTTATCGTAGTTTCCCAGCCAACCAAATCTCGAGCTTTTTTTGCGGAAGCGGTATGACGCGAAACTTGTCCCGGGCGATCTTCGATATAATTGATCAAGCTTTCGGGTTTGTTCATAATTTTCAAAATCATTTTGGCGATATCTAAAACATTGACGTCCACTTCAGAGCCTAAATTGATTGTTTGGCCATTTACAGTTTCTAAATCGACGTGAAGGATCTTGTCGACTCCTTCGCATGTGTCCGATACGAATGTCCAATCTCTTGAACTTAGGCCTTGGCCATGGATAGTCAGAGGTTCGTTTTGCAACGCGCTGACGATGAAATTTGGTATCGCCTTTTCAATATGCTGGCATGGTCCATAATTATTAAAAGGACGAACAATTACGGCTGGTATCCCATAGGTATGCATATAAGAATAAATTAGCCGATCGGCTCCCGCTTTTGCCGCCGCATAAGGGCTTAATGGATTGAGAGGATGATCTTCGTCCATTGCGTCTGATAACGCCGTACCATAAACCTCAGACGATGAAATATGAATAAAGCGTTCTACGGGATGACTGACTATTGCGTTGGCCAGAATTTGAGTGCCTAGCACGTCGGTTGTGAAAAATATAGTGTTGTCGTATATAGATCGAGTAACATGAGATTCCGCCGCAAAATGAACGACTACATCGCTTTGTTCGACTAATGCATTAACGATGTCGGCCCGCGTTATGTTTCCATGATAAAATCGAAAACGGTTGTCGCGTTTCATTTCGGGAGTTAAATTATCTAAGTTACCCGCATAGGTTAACGCGTCTAACAGGATAATATTGTAATTTGGATATTTGCGGAAAATATGATTGACGAAATTACTGCCAATGAATCCGGCGCCGCCGGTGATTAAGATAGTTTTTGATTTTGAGGCCATATACCGGAATAGATAAAAAATAGAGAAGGTTCGTTACAAATTCAAAGAAAATATTTGATATTTTTTCGAGGTTTCTTAAAAGAGTCTTTTCAAATTTAAGGAAAAGGGGTTTTAGTGAATTGTCCTTAGTTCTTAAAAAGATTGAGGTTATTTACCCGGTGGAGTATAACATAAAATTATCTTGCCGGAGGAAAAAAGCCGGAATAGAAATTTAGTTTATATAGGAATCCCTAATAAACCGCCTCTTATTTAAAATAAAATAATTTAAGGAGATTTCATGGAAAGCGAGGACTTCGGAGAAAACCTAGAACAAGGTTATTCCAAAATAATCGAAGATTTTGAAGCTAGAGTAAAGGCGGATCCTAATGATGCTGAGTCTCGATTTATTTTAGGCTCAATATATGAAGAGAGCGAAAATCTTTCGCAAGCTGAAAAAATGTACCGAGAGGTTATTAGTATGAATTCGGAACATTCAGTAGCCCATTTCAGCTTGGCCAAGGTATTAGGAAAAGTTGACAAGCTTGAAGAAGCATTGGCAGCTTGTAAGGAGGCTGTTCGCATCAATGCAGAGGAGCCAGAGTTTTATCTTCTCCTTGCCGCAATTTACGATGGCATGGAAAATTTAGAAGAAGCTGTCGATGCTTGCGAAAAAGCCTTACAATTAGATCCGGAAGATGCCGAAGCCAGTTTTGGGTTGGGTTCTATATACGCTAAATTAGATCGTATTAAACCCGCCATTCAAAAATATCAAGATGCGATTAAGTTGGAACCGGATTATTTAGAAGCTCACCATAATCTGGCCTTGGCGTATGACGCCGATCAGGAAGGGTTTAAAGCAATTTTGCATTTACGTATTGCTAAGGCTTTAATGGAAAAAGAATTAGAGTCTGCAGAAGCCATACAGGAAATGGATGAATATTTAAGTGAACTGTACGAAGAATATGATTATGAGCCTCAAGATTTCGAAAATTCGCCCGGAGAAACGCCCTCTCAGAATTGAATTTTGAGAGTTAAAAATAACTAAACTAAATTTTATCCTCTGATTTTATTCTTTCATTAAAACTACGTTTTGAAAATTTGTCTTTCGGTAAATTCTTCCCCTTGGTCTCGATTCAAAGGTGGCGGGCAAATCGCCGTTCATTTATTAGCTACTGCATTGTCAAAATTAGGACATGAAGTTCACGTAATTTATTCCAAACAACCGACAGAAAAAATTGAAGCTTCCGCGAATTACAACATACATTGGGTGCGGCATTTTAATGTCGCCACAATTAACCTAAATATTTTTTCATTTGGCTTGAAAGCATGGCAGTTAGCGCGGAAACATAAATTCGATATTTTTCATGGAAATGCCGAGGAAGCTTGTTTTTTTCATTTAGTTTGTTCCAATGAATCGACCGCTCAAATTTTTACTTCACACGCTCCTTTTATCCCGAGAACTGGTATTTTTAGGGCTTTATTATCCCCCGTTTTTTTTCTTAAAAACATTAACTTTTATTTGTTAAGAAAAGCCGCTGAAAACGCGGATCGTTTGATCGCTTTTAGCGAATTTTCTCGTAAACTAATTGTTAATGGTTTAGGCAGCTCAAGTTTTGATCGCATTCAGATGGTGTCTCCCGGAATAGATCCCTCTTGGTTCAAGATTGTTAGAGGTTTTGATAATTGCAAAGAGATTTTATTTTGGGGACGATTGGAAGACGAAAAAGGGATCCCGGAACTTTTATCGGCTATGAAATTGGTCCAGGAACAACGAGAGGATACTCAACTTAATTTGATTGGAGAAGGCAATCGAGAGACTGTTTATCGAAATCGAGTTAAAGAATTAGGGCTGAACGTTAACTTTTTAGGATGGAAATCGGCGCTTGAAATTCAGGAGTTGGTGGGCAAAAGCGCTTTAGGAGTGTTCCCATCGCGAATAGAGAGTTTTGGGTTGGCTGTTGCCGAGGCTCAAGCCGCTAGCCTCCCAATAGTATGCACTGCAGCTGGCGCGCTTCCTGAAATTGTAGAAAACGAAGTTACTGGAAGAGTGGTTTCCCCTCAGTCTCCTTCAGAATTGGCGGAGGCAATTGTTAATTCTTTGGAAAATAAAACACGATCGGATGAAATGGCTAAATTGGGGAAAGAAAGGGCCAAGAAAAGATTTTCTTGGGAAATCGCCGCAAAAAACACGATTGAGATTTATAAAGAAGCTATTTTAAAAAGGTAGAGAAAATTTATTTATCCGCCGCCATACAAAACTGATTTCTACCTTGTTCTTTAGCTTTGTACAAAGCTGTGTCGGCTTCTCTAAAAAGAAATTCCCATTGGGGATTAGATTTTTTAAAAAGAGCTCCACCGATACTAACCGTGATTTGAATTTTTTCGCCTATCTGAAACTCTATTGGCTGGTTTTCTATAGATTTTCTAAGTTTTTCGGCAACTACAAAAACGCCTTTGGCGTCAACTTCAGGCATTAAGATAACGAACTCTTCCCCTCCCCACCTACCCATAAAATCAACTTCTCGAATATTATCAAGACAAATCAGGGTCAAATGTTTTAGAGCAAAGTCGCCCATTTCGTGGCCAAACGTATCGTTAACTTTTTTAAAGTGATCTATATCTAACATAAGAAGAGCCAGGTTTTTATCGTATCTTGACGCTCGTTCGATTTCCTTCCTCAAGACATTTTCAATAGTTCCACGGTTCATGATGCCAGTTAAAGTGTCAGTTTCTGCGAGATTTTGAAGTTTTTTCTCTCGCTCTTTACTTTCCGTAATATCCCTTAGAATCGCTACTAAATAAACACCTGTTTGCATTCCTACTTTTATTAATGAGATTTCGCAGAAAAAGACAGAACCATCTTCTCGTAGGCCTTTGACTTCAAGATTGTTCCTATTGTTCATCAATCGAGCGACGACGTTACTCTTTAAAAACTTTTTTATGTGTTGATTGTGTTGTTCATGGTATTCGGCAGGAATTAATTTATTGATATGTTGGCCAATGATTTCTTCAGATTTGTAACCAAAGGTATTTTCGGCTTCTTTATTAAAGAAAACCAATTCCATATCTTCGTTGATCGCTAGAATTGAATCTGCGGCTAATTCAACGATTTTACTAAAAAAAATCTCTTTATCTTGTGAAAAGTCTGGGAATTGCAAACTCGGATTAACCTTTATTATGAGGTTAAAGCAGATAAGATGTCCGAAGGAAAAAAATAGAATTTTAACTTAATTTTTATTTAAGCGTGTAACGATTGAGTTACATTAACAATAAGAAATCTGTTCATTGAAAAATTAAAAATAGAATGATTTTTTGCAAAAGAGGTTTAATAATTTTTTTCAACAAGTTCTAAAATCAGTTTCTTAGTTTCTATAAGTTTTTGCCAAAATCCACCCTAAACAAGTTCCTTCTACCATGGAACCGGCAACCCATGCAAAAGCAAGCGTAAGGGTAATTGGCATATAAGGATAGTATCCGAATTGAATGGCTCCAGCGAATAGACCCACAAAAAAACCAAAATTAACGCTATTTTTTAGGCTTTTATCTGAACAAAACTTCACAAAAATTAAAGAGAAAATAGTTGCGAACCAAAACTGACTTAACGTTGCAAAAGGCATATATTGCATCATTTCCGATTCGGGACGCCATGCTTTAAGAGTAGCTTGATACATGCTTTTTAAAATGACTCCATGGAAAAGAAATTCGTAAATAAACACAAAGGCAAAACTAGAAAATATAGAAATGGATAATCGTTTGATATTCATGTCATCTCCTAGATAAATTTAGATATTTACTTCAAAACTGGTCGGACCCGCTAAAGGATTTTGACATAATTAATGGGGTCTTTTTCTCCAGCCTCTTGAAATCCTTTTAATCGTAAGAGGCAACTATCGCATATACCGCAGGATAATCCTTCACTACTTGGATCGTAACAACTATGCGTTAAACGATAATCAACTCCAAGTTCCAAGCCTTTTCGAATTATCTCAGCTTTAGAGTATTTAATAAGAGGCGCGTGGATTTTGATTTTTGTTTTATTCTCCGTTCCCGCTTTGGTAGCAAGGTTAGCTAATTTTTCAAAGGTTGAAATATATTCTGGGCGGCAATCGGGATAACCGCTATAATCGACGGCATTCACCCCTAAAAAAATGGCGCTACACCTATTTACTTCTGCATATGCCAATGCATTAGCTAAAAAAATAGTATTTCGAGCGGGTACATAAGTTACTGGGATTCCAGAGGCAATTTCAAGTTCGTCGCGATTTTTGGGCACCGGGATGTCGTCGTTTAGAGCCGACCCGCCAAATAAATCTAACTTTACGATTCTATGGTCTTCAACGTTAAATTTATTTGCGATAACCTTGGCTTTTTCTAATTCCAGTGAGTGCCGTTGGGCGTAGTCAAAGCTTAATGCAAAGGTCTGGAACCTCTCTTTTTTAGCGATAGCAAGAACGGTTGCGGAGTCTAATCCTCCACTTAACAAAATAACGGCTCGATTCATAGAATAATATTATAGTTGTTTTGGCTTTAAAAAAGAATTTAGTGAACCTTGACAAGGTTCTTTGCTATTATATAATTACAGGTTTTAATCCAAACAGGACAATTCTGCGTTTTTATTATGTTTGATAATTTATCAGATCGCCTTGAGGCTATATACAAAAAATTAAAAGGCCGTGGCAAGTTAAAAGAAACGGACGTTGACGAGGCGTTACGCGAAATCCGCGTTGCTTTGTTGGAAGCGGATGTCAGCCTTTCAGTCGCTAAAGAATTTTTGGGGGATATTAGAGAAAAAGCTATTGGCCAAGAAGTACTTTCTAGCTTAACTCCTGGTCACCAAATGGTAAAGATCGTCAATGACGAATTGACGGCGTTATTAGGAGGAACGGTTTCAGACCTCGAATTTTCTGCGAATCCTCCCACTATTGTACTTATGGCGGGATTACAAGGGTCTGGCAAAACGACTTCATCTGGAAAATTAGCTAAGAAATTAAAAAAAGAAGGTAAAAAATGTTTGTTGGTACCTGCGGATGTCTATCGTCCGGCGGCAACAGAACAGCTCACAATATTGGGTAACGACTTAGGGGTGGATGTCTTTTCTCCAGAAGGCTCTAAAGACCCGGTGGAGATTTGCGAAAAAGCGGTACTACAAGCAAAAAAATCAATGGCCCATGTGGTTATTCTTGATACAGCTGGTCGATTGCAAATTGACGAAGCTCTGATGGATGAATTGAGTCTTATCAAAGACAAAATTAAACCCCATGAGACATTGTTGGTTGCCGATTCCATGATGGGTCAAGAAGCGGTTAATGTCGCAAAGTCGTTTCACGACTCTATTGGCATTGACGGGATTGTTTTGACAAAAATGGATGGCGATGCCCGAGGTGGGGCCGCTTTATCGATAAAGAAGGTAACTGGAAAACCAATTAAGTTTATTGGTACTGGTGAAAAACTTGAGGCGTTAGAGCCATTTTATCCCGAACGAGTCATTTCTCGAATTTTAGGGATGGGTGATGTTTTAACCTTAATTGATAAAGCGGAAGAGGCCTACGATCAGGAACAGAAAGAAGAAATCCAGAAAAAGCTTAAAAAGAGTGGATTTACGCTAGAAGATTTTAAGGATCAATTACAACAAATAAAAAAAATGGGTTCCATACGCCAATTGATGGGAATGATTCCTGGCGCCCAAAAATTAAAAGGTATGGACGTAGACGACAATGCCTTAGTAAAGGTGGAAGCCATCATTGATTCTATGACGCAAAAAGAACGAGAAAAACATAAACTAATCAATAGTAGTCGAAAGCGAAGAATTGCATCTGGGAGTGGAACGACTGTAAACGATGTGAATAAGTTACTTAAGCAATTTGCTCAAATGCAAAAAATGATGAAGAAATTCTCCGGAGGTAAAATGAAAGGAGGATTAAATATGAATAATTTAATGGGCGGTCGAGGAATGAGCCCATTTTAATTATAGTTTGGAGTGTTTTTTAAGTTTTATTTATTTAAAAACCAAAGAGTGTTCGTTTGGAAAGTAGACTGTAAATTTTTAATTTCTACCAATTATTTTTAGGAGGCTGATTTGGCTGTAGTAATTCGATTGAGTCGACGGGGAGCGAAAAAAAGACCCTTTTATAGAATTGTAGCCGCTGATAAGCGGTGTCCTCGCGACGGTAAATTCATTGAAGTATTAGGTACGTTTGATCCTTTAAAAGAAGAAGATGGTTTGAAGATGAACCCCGAAAGAACTCAATCTTGGTTGAAAAACGGGGCGAAACCTTCCGATACGGTTGCGGCTTTGATTAAAAAAGCTGGGATTGTTCCAGAAAACTAAAATTTCCTAGTTATTCTTGAAGCGCTTCTTGGTTTTTAAATAGGCTGTGCGTTAACTCGAATCTGAGTAGCTGTTATCTCTAACTGAAGATCGCAAATTCTTTTGTGGTCGGGGAGCAAGTTATGAAAGATCTAATATTGTTGATTGCGAAGTCGCTAGTGGATAAGCCTGAAGAAGTAGATTTAAAAGAAGTAGAAGGGGAAAGAACAACGGTTTTGGAGTTACGTGTCGCTAAAGACGATTTAGGAAAAGTGATAGGTAAACAAGGTAAAACAGCCCGCGCTATGCGAACGATTCTAAATGCGACTGCGACAAAGCTAAAAAAAAGGGCCGTTTTGGAAATTATTGAATGAAGGATTGGGCGCCGTTTGGTCGAATTGCCAAGCCGCATGGTTTGAAGGGTGAATTAAAGTTTTATCCTTTCCTTTCTAACCCAGACCTGTATAGGGAAGTAAAGATTGTTGCTTTTGAGAACCATGACCCAAAACGGGAAATTCAAATTGAATCTCTCCGAGGAGCCAAACCTCCATTTATTATTAAGTTAAAAGGATGGGATTCGATTGAAAGCTCTAACGAGCTTCGAGGGACAGTGCTTTTAGCTCCGCGTGAGAAATTACAAGTTTTACCGGAAGGTCAGTATTATTGGTTCGAAATTGAGGGATTGGAGGTATACGACATTCAAGGGGTTTACCATGGCCGGGTAGAAGAGGTCATGGAAACAGGAAGTAACGATGTGTATGTTGTGCGAAATGGAAAAAAGGAATTGCTTTTGCCTGCCATAGATTGGGTCGTGAAAAAGGTCGATTTGGAGGGTAATCGCTTAACTTTTGAGTTTATCGAAGGCCTAGGCGATGCGGTTTGATATCTTATCTATATTTCCAGAAATGTTTGAATCCGTTTTCCGAGAAAGTATCATTGCGAGAGCTAAGGAAAAAGGAATCATAGAAATTGTTTCCCATAATTTAAGAGATTATAGTCAGAACAAGCATAAAAAAGTAGACGACTCTCCGTTTGGAGGAGGAGTGGGTATGGTGATGGGGGTAGAACCTATTGCTTTCGCTCTCGATGAAATAAAAAAAGATGAAGTTTCAGCTTATACAGTCCTGATGTCTCCCTCTGGAAATCGATTAAATCAAAAAAAAGCGAGAGAATTAACGAAGCATAAAAGGTTAATTATTATTTGCGGTAGATATGAAGGTGTTGACGAGAGAGTAGCTCTACATTATGTAGACGAGGAAATTTCCATTGGGGATTACGTTTTATCGGGAGGTGAAATACCTGCGATGGTTTTGGTTGATACTGTGGCTCGGTTGATTCCTGGAACTCTAGGGGATCCAAGATCTTCGGAAGAGGAGTCTTTTGAACAAGAATTATTAGAATATCCTCAATACACTAGACCGAGAGAATTTCGCGGGCATAAAGCCCCTGAAGTGCTATTTTCTGGAAACCACAAAGAAATTAGAGAATGGCAAAGGCGTCATGCCTTGGAAAAAACCGAGCTTCGCAGGCCAGACCTTTTAGAAAAAATAGAGATAAAGAAAAATTAAAAAAGACTTTTAATTAAAGATAACTTAGGTTTTAAATTCGTTAATAATTCAAGTAGTTCATTATGATTGCTGGGGAGGTAACAATTACCTTTGGTTTTCAAAGTTGAAAAATAATTCCAAAAAAGTGTTCTCATGTTTTCTAAATGGAACGGGTTTGAGACGGGTTTTTCAGGTAAAAAATTGTGGCTGACGTTCATTTAGCTTTGGTTCATTACCCGGTATACAATAAAAAAGGAGAGGAAGTAGTTTCCTCGGTAACCACTTTAGATATTCACGATATTTCCCGTATTTGTAGAACCTATAACGTCTCAAACTTTTTTGTAATTACGCCTTTAAAATCCCAACAAGAGTTAGTGAGCCGGATGATTCAGCATTGGCAAACGGGTTACGGCGCTGAATATAACCCAACTCGCACACAGGCTTTGCTAAAAACGGTTGTAAAGCGTTCTCTTGAAGATGCTATCGATACAATTGAAGAAGAATTTGGAGAAAAACCCAAAACAGTAGCGACGGGAGCAAAACAGCCTAGTCAAAGCGTTAGTTTTGATGATTTTAGTATGGAACTAAAGGATCCGGGAAATATTTTGCTAATATTTGGAACCGGTTGGGGCTTAGCCAAAGGTTTAATGGAAAAAGTTGACTTAATTTTAGAGCCAATAAAGGGAAAAGGGGAATATAATCATTTGCCAGTTCGCGCAGCAATTGCTATTATTCTAGATCGCCTTTTATCTGAAAAATAAAGAGTTGTTTTAAAAGTATAAATTGCGAATAGCGAGTCCTTTAAATTTAAAGGTTAAGCTTGAAAAGCGCTCGCGAATATTTCTTAAAATAGTAATTTCCGGAATTTTCTTTTTGTAAAGTTCCGATAAAGATATTTTCAAAAAATATAGAAAAAGGAGTTGCAGTCAATGAATTTGATCGACGCTGTAGAGGCGGAACAATTAAAAGCCAATCCCCCAGAGATTCATATTGGCGACACAGTTAAGGTTCATATGAGAATCGTGGAAGGGGAAAAAGAAAGAATCCAAGTAATTGAAGGCGTTGTACTTCGAATGCACGGTGGCGGAATACGAAAAACTCTTACGGTTCGAAAAGTTTCTTTTGGGGTTGGGGTAGAGCGTATATTCCCGATTCATTCGCCGCGTGTAGAAAAAATAGATGTCGTTAAACGAGCTAAGGTTAGAAGAGCAAAGCTATATTATCTTAGAGAACTACGTGGCAAAGCCGCCCGCTTAAAGGAACTTCGAAAACCAGGAACAGGTAAAAAGAAATCTAAAACTAAGTCAAAATCTAAAGCAAAAACTAAAACAGCTTAAATATTTTTTGTGGTTTTTCAGTTTTGACAAGTATTTGAAATTACGTTATAAAATCCTTAAGGGATAATTTTTAACTTCAAACTACCAGCTTGAAATTAAAGAAGACTCAATGAAAATAAAATTTTTTATTTTGATTTCGATTTTGGCGAGTATTTTTCTTGCTGGTGTAGCTTTTGCAAATTCAGGTCATGCGCACCATGACCATAAGTCACATATATCTCCATTTGATAAGGATTTGCATAAAAAAAATGTTCATTGTTTGTTAAACAAAAGTCATCATTATTTTCATTGTTTGTTGAAAAAAGGTTCTAAGAAAATACTTTCTTTGCAATCGACTTGTGGAGATTCTCCTTTTTCCAAAGGGACTCAGCAAACAAATTTTCAAAAAAACTTTTCCCAAGGCTTTTTTGAAAATACTAAACTTCAAAAACCTTATGAAGTTTCGCAAAGCTTCGTCCCAGGTTTTGAAGTGTATCATTCTCTTATTGGAGCTCCACCCGCTCCTCCACCCCGCCTCGCTTAGATAAATTTCAAGAAAACTATTCGAATAAACCGCTGATTTTGCGGTCAATAAATATGTTTGTAATTTTTTTAAAATAGAGCTCTGATTTAAGAGTTCTATTTTGTTGAATTAAAATTACACGTTTGTGATCAAAAGTTTGAAGGAGTGGTCCGATATGAAACGATTTTTATCTATTTTCTTTTTAATTTTGAATTTAGCCGTTTGGTTTGTTCAGTCTCCCGTTGAGGCCTATGTAGGATTATGTTGCGCTCACTGTGGCGGCAACATGCCAATGAATATTCCAGGAGGGGGAATACCAGAGACTCATGAATTTCGAGTCAAAGTGGGTCAAAATTATATGAGGATGGGGCCTTTTAGGAGTGGTACTAATGATGTAAGTACCACTTCTTTATTAGGAGTTCCTACTCAAGATGGGAAGTTTGTTGTGGCCCCGTCCGAGATGCGCATGTGGATGACAATGGCAAGCGTAGCTTATTCGTTTACGGATAAATTTGCCCTCATGGCAATGACTGGGTATAGATATAGCGAAATGGATATGGAGTTTAACGCCCTCGCTAATGCTGCTACTGGGTCAAACGGTTTTACAATGAAAGCCGATGGAATGACCGACGTTAAAGTGATGGGTAAATACAGGTTGTTTGCAGACGACGATTTAGCTCCTACGAATCAGTTATCGGCAATTGTTGGTTTGTCCTTTCCTACCGGCGAGGTTGATTCTCGATTTAGGAATAATCCGATACCCGGTATTAACGATACCTTACAACCTTTTCGAATGCAGCAAGGTAGCGGCACTTACGATCCTATTTTAGGACTGACCTATCAAACCGCGAAAGATCCATATTGGTTTGGACTAAATGCGATTTATACCGGTAGATGGATGGATAACGAACAAGGTTATCACCAAGGTCAGGAAGCTAAAGTTGACGCCTATGCCATGTATCAGTTTCACCCAAAAGCTTTGTTAGAAATTCAATTAAATTTCCATCATGAAGGACAATACAGTAACGAGCCTGATGCGCAACGGTTTGAGGGGGCGGGTCATGTAGGTTTTAATCCTGCGGCTCCTTTTACCAGTCCGTTATTTAACCCAGATTTTTATGGCGGAACTAAGTTAAACATCACAGGTGGTTTTCAATATCAACCTTTTGATTTACAAATTGTAGAACTACTTGTTTCAACTCCAATTGTCCAGAATCTGCATGGACCTCAATTGTCGGAAGATTGGAGGATTATGTTCAATTACTATATTGAAATTCCAACTAAGAAGAGTCGAAGGTATGTAGGAACTAAAGCTCCAAAAGAGTTAGGTTTCTAGCATGAGGGTAACTGAGAAAGAAACATTGAGACCAAAAAGAAAGCTCCTCCTAGGCGGCCTTGTGGTCGCCTTGGTCTCTTTTGCCTGCGGAGGAATGAGTATTCCCAACCCAGAATCTCAGGAGGCCCGTCTTTACTCAAAGAAATGCTCGATCTGTCATGGTCTCCCTCATCCTTCAAGGCATTCTCGGATTGAATGGGATCATTATTTAGAATTGATGAAAATCAATATGGATAAAAAAAGCGTGTCGTATAGCGCGGAGGAAATTAGGAACATAAGAAACTATTTGCATCGTTTTGCAAAAGGAGCAACGTCATGAATTCTCGATGGTTTTCGAGGTTAAGTATTATCTTCACTACGGTTTGTATGATTTTATTTCCAAATTTAGTTTGGGCTGAATCTGATTTTTCTGCAGACTTAGGAATCGTCGAACCTAGAACGGTAAAACAGGCGCCAGATTTTACTTTGCAAACTTTGGACGGACAATCGGTTAAATTAAGCGATTTCAAAGGAAAACCCGTTTTATTAAACTTTTGGGCAACTTGGTGCGAGGCGTGTAAAAAAGAATTTCCTGCCATGCAGCGTTTGTATTCTCAATTAAAAGGCGACGGATTTGAGATTATTGCAGTTTCTGTAGATAGACGAAATCGCGATCGAATCGAAGAATTTGTAAAAGCCTATGAAATCGATTTTCCAATATTGCTAGATCCCCAACAAAAAGCGCGTAGAGATTATTTTATTCGTGGATTGCCGACAAGTTATTTAATTGATTCTGCCGGAGATTTGAGAGGATTTATTTCAGGCGCTAGGGCCTGGGACCATATAGCTTCTAGGAAAGCGCTTTTGAATATTTTTAAAAATGTTAGATTAAGTAAAGTAAGTAATCCCGCGATTAAATAAGCAAAACTTATTTTCCATGAAAAACCCCAGACGTATTATTAAACTCTGGGTTTTCATTCTTTTGGTCTGTTGGAGTTATCCTTCCTTTGTATTAGCTCAAAAAAACTCTAACCAAACTCTGAGAAAATTAGATTCCGCTTACTATTATCCTCAAAAAAATGGATTAACCGGTCTAGTCGCAACTGTTGTGCTAGAAAAAGGCGATTTTGGCGACGAAAATTTCAATATAAATCCTTCCGCAAAATTTTCTTGGAATAGCGTTACTGACAGAAGAATCTTCAAAATTGCCGGCCAGTCTTTAAAGCTTCCTGTTGAAAAGCAAGCTAGTTTGTTACGGTTTTTTTCAAATTATAAAGAAGTCCTTCTACCTCAAACATTGATAGAAAAGTTTTCTCGTTATTCGGGAAAAACTACCCACGGTAATTTTGGAACTCGAATGAATTTTGAAATTGACGATTTTCAAGATGGAGTGTCTCGGTATTCTCTCTTTATTAACGATAAACAACGCAATGTTTCCAGGATGTTAATCGATAGAATAGAAGCCCCTACAAAAGTTTTAGGGGCTTTTAAGTATATTCAAAAAAATGGATATTGGTTGGTTTCAGAAAGCGTTGCGCGTTTTAGTTTTAGCGGTCAGCGGCATGTGGAAGAGACCCTATATTATTATAGTCAGATTGAAAATATTTGGTTGGTGAATAGAATGGATCAAACGTTAACCAAAAATGGCAAAGTACTTTCCAGGTTTATTTTTAGGATTAAAGACTATTTGTTAAATTGGTCAAACGAATAGTTTGTTATCCTCATTCCTCTTTGCATTAATACCCAATAGCTAGCTGTTTTATATAGACTTCAGTTCTTCACTTTAATGTCTTATCATTTTTATGCTTGATATCTGAATTAAGATGAATATCTGAAAACCCTTGAAATTCCCCGATTAATTCAGATATACGAATATTTAATGGTTTGATAAGGTTTTTTTTGTGACAATTGTGAAATTTTATTTTATAAATAACGCTTTTATTTATATATATTTATGTTGTTTTTTGTAGTTTGAACTTTGTGTGTATGTTGATTTAATCAATTTGCTAGATTAGAATATCACTAAATCATATTAACTTCATTTTTCGCAATAATCGGTCAATTTATATTACATTTAAAGAGAATATAAATTTAATAATCTAAATCAATTTATATTTAGTTAGCGCATAGAAAATGGGTATATAAAAGGATAAACAAATTTCAAGGGAGAATAGGCATGTTTACTTGGTTTGACCATTTAAAGGTAAGAACTCAGATTAGTATTGGGTTTTCTGTAGTGATAATAATTTTAATTGGAGTAGTTTCTTTTTCGATAGTTGAAAGTAAAAAAGGAAAAATTTCTTTCGATAGGCTGGTAGAACTAAGAATGCCAACGGCGCAAAACACTCTTAAAATGCTAAACGGGATAAATCACTCGCTTGCCGCATTAAGGGGTTGGATGATATTGGGAAAAGATAAATTCAAAGATGAGCGTGAAAAATCTTGGGGAAGCGAAATTGAGCCATCAATGAATAATATGTTACAGCTGTCCCAAAATTGGACTAATCCAAATAACGTAAAAATTTTGAATCAGATCAAACTGGATTTAGAAAAGTTTAAGCATTTTCAAAAAGAAATTGAGGATATCGCTCAAACTCTAGAAAACACTCCGGCTAACAAAATATTGCTAAATGATGCAGCTCCTCAGGCGGCAATAATTGTTTCCGCAATTACAGAAATGATCGATGCTGAATTAAAATTAGAGGCGAGTCCTGAACGGAAAGAGCTTTTGGGAATTATGGCCGACGTAAGGGGAAGTATGGGATTGGCGTTGGCAAATATCCGGGCATTTTTACTTTCCGGAAATCCAAAATTTGAAAAATTGTTTGAAAAGATGTGGAATAAAAATAGCGTTCGTTATTCTGTGTTAACCACGAAAGTGGATTTATTAACTCCCGAACAACAGGCTGCATTCGCAAGATTACAAGAAGCAAGAAAGCTGTTCTCGCCGCTTCCACCTAAGATGTTGGAAATTCGCGGAGGAAAAGGTTGGAATGTGGCTAATATGTGGTTGGGAACGAAAGCGGCGCCAACGGCCTTCCGTATTAAACAAGGCTTAGACTCAATGTTAAATAGCCAAAGTAATTTATTAAGTAAAGATATGGCTATCACTAAAGCTGACAGCAAACATTTTAATATGGCTCTTTGGATTTCATTGATTTTAGGTACCGCGTTATCTATTTTTGTCGCTTGGTCAATCACGACCCTTGTTTTGCGAAAGCTAACTCGGGCTTGGGTGGAATCGGATAAAATTACGGCGGTTGTTGAGAATTTGCCGATTAATGTTATGTTGGCTGACAAAAACCTTCAAATCCAATATGTGAATCCAGCGACGCGGAAAACGCTGAAATCTCTTCAAGATTATATTCCCGTAAGCGCTGAAAGTTTAATTGGCGAAAACATTGATATTTTTCATAAAGATCCTAAAAGACAGCGTCAGCTTTTAGATAATCCCACTAACCTACCTATCCAAACCTTAATTAAAGTGGGAACCGAGACTATTGATTTATTGGTCAGCGCAGTAAGAGATAAAAATGGCGAATACTTGGGGCCTATGGCCGCTTGGACAGTGGTGACCGAGAAAATTGCAATGCAAGAGAGGGAGAGGCATGGCGCTAAAATATTACAAGAAAAGGTTGATAAAATTCTTGTGTCTGTCGATGCAGCTTCCCATGGAGATTTAACGTGTGAGGTTGGCGTTTCGGGCGATGACGCCATTGGAAAAATGGGAGAAGGTCTATCGGAGTTTATTAACAAGCTAAGGATTGGAATTACCAAAATTGCTGAAAACACCCAGCAACTTGATGGTTCCTCCCAACATATGAGCTCAATAAGTCAACAATTGGCTTCGAATGCTCATGAAACCTCTAAGCAGTCGACAATAGTTTCGGAAGCTTCTGGGCAAGTTTCTGCCAGTGTCGAAACCGTATCAGCAGGCGCTCAAGAGATGAGCGCTAGTATCAAAGAAATTTCCAAAGCTGCAAGCGACGCGGCTCAAGTTTCTCAAAAAGCCGTTAATATAGTCGAATCTACTAATAAAATTGTTCAGAAACTAGGCGATAGTAGCGGGGAAATTGGACAAGTGATCAAGGTTATTAATTCGATCGCAGAACAAACGAACTTGCTTGCGCTAAATGCGACTATCGAAGCCGCTAGAGCTGGAGAAGCTGGAAAGGGTTTCGCTGTCGTTGCGAATGAAGTTAAAGATTTAGCGAAAGAAACCAGTAAAGCGACTGAAGATATCGCTAAAAGAATCGAATCGATTCAACAGGACACGGATCAGGCCGTTTCTGCGATTGATGAAATCACCGAAGTTATAAAAAGGATTGACGATATCTCTGGAACCATTGCCAGCGCTGTTGAAGAGCAAACAGCTACAACTTCCGAAATTGAACGCAATATCCATGAGGCGTCCAACAGGACCGTGGATATTAATGAGAATATTTCAGGTGTAGCTCAAGCGGCGGAAGATACTTCGGTTGGAGCTTCTCAGACCAGCGATGCCTCGGGCGCTCTAGCTCAAATGGTTTCTGACCTTAAAGATATTGTTGGAGCTTACAATTTAGGAAATGGAAAATAGGCAAGTCTATAAACCATAAATAAATTAAATTTTTGCTAATGGTTGAGCGATTA
Source organism: uncultured Nitrospinota bacterium (assembly GCA_964570665.1). Taxonomy (GTDB): domain Bacteria; phylum Nitrospinota; class Nitrospinia; order Nitrospinales; family JAJDAT01; genus JAJDAT01. Next base: position 165,481 of record CAZMZH010000002.1, read on the forward strand.
ATATGAGTTCAACCATTAGTGAATTTTGAATAAAACGCTGTAGTAGTTAATTTTACATTTAATTATTTAAAGCGTCGTCGGGGCTCACATTCATATCTCCCATCTTCAAAAGAATCCCGTCGTTTTCTAGCTCTTGAACTTGGATTCCTTTACTCATTCTAGAGTTATACATATCCCAAAAAGTTTTTGATTCAATTTTATATTCTCCGCCTTTTTCTTCGAGCATAACCATTAAAGCGACGATTAGTTTTTCTACCTGATCTTGAGTATCCATTTTTACCAAAAGTTAAGGTTAAATTTTTTTAGTTAATTAAGTTATTATCTTTTGCGAGGAAGCTTAAACGCATTATGTTTTGTTGAGCCTGTAGGCTTCGCGAATTCCGCAAGCATATAAATCCGCCCAATGGGAGAGCTTTTTAGCCTCTGGTTTTATTAAGTCCTGCCATCGGCAATCTCCTTGAATGAAGTTTTCCCAAGAAATTTTCTCGGATTTCATTTCTAAGGATAAAAACCATCTTTCTAAAAGAGTTGGAGTTGGAAAGCAGGTCAAACTCAATTTTTTCTTGCCGGTATCGTGAGACTCCGGTAATTGGTAGGTTTTTTTTTGGGGTTGCGTTAGCGCTACCAGAAGAATGGGCATTTCCCACGTGTCTCCAGTTTCAAGCATTTTTTGAAATTTAACGGCTTCTTTACCCTGAACCGCCGCGTATGTAGCTGTGAAAGTATCTAGTAAAACCGTTTCCTTAGCCGCTCTACACGCCAACTTTAGGAGGTTATAAGGTTCGGAGGCGTAATACAAAAGGCCAAAACAAAAAACGGTATCAAACTCATTTGGTTGCAAGGATTCTAAGTATTCAAAAACATCTCCAGTATTTAAACTGCATGCTGTTTCTGGAACGTCAAATACCTGGAGAGCTTCAGCCCCGCGTCCTATTGTGTCCTTTTCCGAATCGATTCCATAAGTAAAATGGGCGCCCATTTTCCAAGCGGCATAAGAAAAAGTCCCCATATGACACCCTAAATCTAGAATTCGTTTTCCTTTTATTGAATCGGCATTTTTGATCAATAAGTTCTGGGTCCTTCCATTTAAGCAATGGTAATTATAAGGAATGGCCCAACGGTTTTTACGTTCATCCAAAGTAATGAATGGGCTGTCTTCGGGGAAAATAAAATTTTGTAACTGATTTTGGTTATTGGTTGTCAAGGAAGTTATTTCTTAGTGAAATGATTTTTTTGTAAAAAAGCTGGTATTTATATGTTTAAATGTATTAAAATTAGTTAAAATTAAGTAATAATTTACTTGACTAATTAGTGTGTGGTTTGTTATTAAATAATTAATTTAATTGGTCTTATGGCTTTTTCAGGAAAAGTTTTTATGATTAAAGAAAATTAAGGTAATAATTGGCCATCACCATATCAATTTTTACTCAAAATTTCTTAAAAGATCCTTCCTGAAAAAGATATTTCTTACTCAAATCTCTATTAAAAATAGCATAATATATTGATACACCTAATCCCCAAAAACGTCAAATAGCGATTGTTAAATAGCAAGGTCCCCAATATTTTTTTTGGAAACCGAGCTATCGACCTTTTTTTCGAGGTTTTTATGTTACCTACCTGTGTTCTATCCCCTGAGGAGGAGGAACTCCGCCAAAAGAATAGTGAATTAACCGACCTCCAACAGGAATTGGCGGAAAAAGAATTATTACTATCCACCTGTCGGGGCGATTTGGGTTTTTTTGAAAAAAAATACAATCGAGTCGTAGGGTCCAAATATGCCGAGCTAGATAGGTTGCGCGCCCAAGTATTAGGATTTGCTAGCTCAATGAATCCCGCCAAAAGTCAGCTGCGTGAAGAAGCCGAAACGGCTCGAAAACATGCCGAACAAACCGAGCAAGAAGCGGGCGATTGGGAAGATACTTCACCTTTAAGTAATAAATTTGATCCTAGCGAAGATTTAAAAAAGTTATTTCGAGAAGCGGCAAAAAAGATCCATCCTGATTTGGCAAACACGGGCGAAGAGAGAGAGAAACGTCATCAATTAATGGCTGAATTGAATCGCGCCTACGATAATATGGATACAACGAGAATCCAACAGATTGTGCGGGATTGGGAAGAATGGGGCCGTTTATCCGAAGAAATTCCTATTGGGATTCAATTGGTAAAAAGTATTCGAAAAATAGCCCAGGTGAAAGAAAGGTTAGCTGGGATCGAGAACGAATTGAACGCTCTGGAAAATTCTGAAATGTATCGATTGAAGGAACGAATTGAACAAGCTCAGCGTAATGGACGAGATGTATTAAAGGAAATGTCTTTGGATCTAGAAGATAAAATCTCGTCTATTAAAACTAGGGTATTTAAATTAGCCGACGATTTAATTTATTTATAAAACTCAATGTTGGATAAAGAGAATCAAACAAGTCAGGTTCCTGCGGCGTTTTTTGAAAAAGGACTGCTAAAAACTTCTGCCCGCAAAGCCTCAAGTCTATCCCGTAGAGGGATGAGCTTTATCGCTGAAAATAATATCTCTGGACTGGGAGAGGTTCGTTATCGGGCCGAAGACGGGGAAACCGTTCCGGTCAGTTACCGTAAAATTTCTTTATGGTATCGAGAAGCCAAACAAGGCGAGGCCTTATCTCAATATAATCTGGGCGTTATGTATTTTAAAGGCGTTGGAGTGGAGCGCGATTTTGTAACGGCGGCAAGCTGGTTTCGTAAAGCGGCGGACCAAGATTTAGCCAGCGCTCAAGGTTTTCTTGGCGTTATGTTTGAGAAAGGAATGGGCGTTACCGAGAACTTTGAAGAAAGCGTAAGCTGGTATAAAAAAGCGGCTGGCCAAGGCGATAAAGTCGCGCAGTTTAATTTTGCCCGTATGTTATATGAGGGAAAAGGCATTGAACGATCTCCCGAACAAGCGTTAAAACTGTTTCGAGAGTCGGCTAAGAGTGGAAACTTGGCAGCTCAGAACTTGTTAGGAATGATGCACGAAAATGGAGATGGCGTAGAAAAAAACTTTAAAGATGCCATTAAGTGGTATCGAAAAGCCGCTAAAGAAGGTTATGTGGAAGCCCAGTTTAATATGGGAGATATGTTTGAACAAGGTAAAGGAATAAAAAGAAATTTAAAAAAAGCCGCAGAATGGTACGGATTAGCAGCCGAAAAGGGTTATGAGGACGCTCAATATAAAATGGGTGTTATTCGTTATGCTGGACATGGAGTGAAGAGGGATCCGAGAGAAGCGTTACGTTGGTTTTGCAAAGCCGCTGAAAATGGGCATGACAAGGCGCAAGAATTTTTGGGCAATTTTGATGGGAGCGAGAAATCGGGTCCTGAAGACTTTTTCCATAAAGCTAATTATTTTTTTAATTCTGAGGATTATGAAGAAGCGGCTCAATGGTATCGTTTAGCTGCAGATAAAGGACACGCATTATCTCAAACCCGACTTGGACTTATGAGCGATTTTGGTATTGGGGTTGAAGAACCAGATCCAGTTATCGCCGCCAATTGGTACCGTCAAGCCAAGAAAAATGGAAATTCCGACGCTCAATATTTTTTGGGACTTTTGTTATTATTGGGGGATGGGGTTGAACAAGACTTTCAAGCTGCATACGATCAATTTTATCAGGCGGCAGAAAATGGAGTTTCTGACGCTCGCGTTTTTTTGGGATTATTGTTAGAACGTGGAAAGGGGGTTGGAAGAAACCTTTCTCAGGCAGCAAAAAATTTTAGAATGGCGGCCGAACAAGGGAACGAATTTGCTCAATATAATTTGGCTAGGGTTTTTTACCATGGAAAAGGAACTAAAAGAGACTTTGAATCCGCTTTCCGATGGTATCGAAAATCTGCCGAAAGCGGAAATGATGTAGCTCAATATAACCTGGGAAGAATGTTTTTCAGCGGTAGGGGCGTAAAACGTGATTATCAAAAAGCATTCGAATGGTTTAAGAAAGCGGCAGAAAACGGTCATGATTATGCCCAGTATACGCTTGGAAAAATGTATTGCGCTGGGGAAGGGATGGATCAAAACTACCGCGAAGGAATTTATTGGATTGGAAAAGCGGCTGAATTGGACAATTCTCAAGCCATGAATCATTTAGGCGTTATTTATGAAAAAGGGCAAGGAGCTCCCATAGATTATTCTCTGGCGGTAGATTGGTATCGAAAAGCGGCAGAAAAAGGCTACCCAGCGGCTCAAAATAATTTAGGAATGATGTATTTTGTCGGCAAAGGCGTTGACCAAGATTACGAAGAAGCCGCAAAATTTTATCGTCAAGCGGGACAATCTCAAAAAGGAGAAGAAGAAAATCCTGTAGAACAGTTATTTGGAAAAAATCGAAAAATAACGGGCGATCCCGCAGAATGGTTTCGGAAGGCCGCTAAAACTCCACTAGCGCAGAATTTTGTTGGTAAGCTGTATGAAAGCGGATCAAGAGTTCCTCAAGATTATTTAGAGAGCATTTTTTGGTACCGCAAGGCCGCTCAAAGGGGACATGACGAGGCCCAATTCAACTTAGGTGGTATGTATTTTCATGGAAAAGGAGTTTTAGAAAATATTGATCAGGCTTTAGAATGGTTTAATAAATCCGCAGACCAAGGAAATGTTAAATCTCAAAAGATGCTGGGCGAAATTTATGAAACCGGGGAGTTTGTTCCCCAAGATCTTTCCAAATCTTTTGAATGGTTTCAAAAGGCCGCAGTTCGTGGCGACAAACGCGCCCAATTTCGGTTAGGTCATATGTATTTTTACGGAAAAGGAGTCGAAAGAAATTCATCCTTAGCCAGTATGTGGCTTCGAAGATCTTCAGAGCAATCAGATTTATTGGCTTTTGGCGCCTTAAGAAAAATGAGCCACGCCCCAAAAGCAAAAAGAAAATAATTATTTTAGTTTTCTTTTTTTTCCGGATTTTCCTTTCGTTTCAATAATATACATCAAAAAATTTTATAAAATTTATAGTTTATAGGCAAAAATTTTAAGAATCGCAAAAATTTTGCTTGAAGTTTTTCGTTTAGAATATTAGATTAACAGTGGCTGCAAGTTGAGCTTGTCTCAATTTGAGACTTTCATAAGTCGCTAAATTTAATCGGTTTATGGATAATTCCATTCTTGTTTTGTCTCAATTAGAGTCAAATGGTTTTATTTTCTTTTTGATTGCAAAACATAGTGTAGGATATTTCTGGTATTTTTCTAAATTCCAGAAAATTACTTAAATACCGAGAGAGTTTTATGAACGAAACCAATCCAGATCCTTCAAACTTTTCCCATATTATGTCTGACGATTATAAAGAAGCTTTTAAGAAAATAGAAATTATCAAAATGTTGCCCAATGAAACCTCGGATCAAATTTGGGCTAAGGGGGAAACCATTTCCCTAAAAGTGGGAGAAGTATTGTTTGAAGAAGGTTCTTATAGTCAAAAGATGTACGTAATACTTTCTGGAAGAATAGAGGTATTTAAAAAGGATAAAACAATCGCTTTTAGAGGCCCTATGGAGTTTTTAGGAGAAATCTCTTTAGTGGAGCCAAAACCTCGTTCCGCTGGCGTTAGAGCTATTACCGAAACCGTTCTTTTTGAAATCAGTAAGGATATCTTCGATCTTTATTTTGCGCCATGCCCCGAAATTTTGATGGAGTTTTTGAAAATTTTATCGGATCGAGCTAGATCTGATCTTGAAACCCTTAATTGGGGATATAAAGAGCTCAAAAAAAGCGAAAGACTATACCGCACCATTGTCGAAACTATTTCCGAAATCGTTTTTATTTTAAATGAGGAAAGACATATTGTATTTGCTAATTCTGCGTTTAAATATTTGGGTTATGAACCAGAAGAAGTCATTGGCAAACCCATTGTTGAATTAATAAATACTGAAGATTCTGATTTCGATTTAGAAGAGCTTGCCACAAAAGGAGTTGGACCCTTTGCTAGTCTTGGCTTAAATGTGATTCTCAAAACAAATCCTAATTCCGTTTTATGGGAAGAGTTCCAAACAACAAAATTGGTTTTTGACTCGTTTGGCATGTGGGATGTTCCCGATGAATTTGTTTACCAAGATGAAATTGAAAAAAACTTCCTCGGCACTATTTGCGTAGGACATCGAATTAGCTAAATTCTCTCCAAATCAAAATAATTTTTAGGGATCTAAATTGATTCCAAATCCCGCAAAAAATAATCGCCAAAAATCCCAAACAGTTCCGCGCGAGCAGGTATAAAAAAAGACATGAGTTAAGGAGTAATATTGTAAAGTTATGTACATGGAAATTAGATCGAGCGGTAACTTTCGGTCCAATGTCCAGGGCTTTCTAGTTTTATCTTTTTTTATGAGTTGCCAAACGGCGCTAACCCAAATTCCAAATCCAAGAGTAACAAAATGTGGCCAGGTTTTTAATAAACCAATGGCATATCTCCATTCTAAACCTCTTCCAATCCATCGGCGAATGATGTTACCCCAAAATAGATTGCCAAAACCAGCAGAAGCCATTATCGCCGCAAAAAGCCTTAGATAGAGGTTCTTCTTAAAAAATCTGAAGAAAACGGGGTAATAGAAGCACCTAATTAAGAAATCACGGTAATGTAAAGTAATTCGACCCCATAAGTTTGCCAGGTTTGTCGCTAACCATGGCCGATTCATATTGGGTTCGATATCGTAACCGCAGATTTTCCAGATACCCACTTTGAAATGAAGAACCCCGGTCATTAACAGAAACCATTTTATTTGATCAAATAGGCAACTAAACCAAATGGTGAGTACCGGAGCTTGACCTCCATCGATAAAGTGGCAACTGAGCTCGCGTAACCTCCAAAAAACAGGAATGCCCATTTCGTGACGGGCATAATAGATTAAATTGTATTTAATCCAATCTCCTATTGCCAAATAAAAAATAGACCATCCAAGCAGTTTCAACCCGTCTAAAACCAATTGGTTTTTATCTTTATTATAAAATCGATCATTCGTATAGGAATATCCTTGTCCTATTGACGATCCCCATGACCAGTTTGCAATTTGGCCTGGGCTGAAGAATATCGAAAGATAGGAAAGCAGAGTAAGATCTTTGGGAATCCTTCCGCTTTTAAAATCCATATGGTAAATAAACAATCGTCGCCAGTGGAAAAAAAATAGTAAAATTCCTAAAGGTAATTTCCATTCGCTTCCCCCTAAACCTTCAATACTAGACCCCAAAAGAGTAATAATTCCTGCAGACTGAACTGCTATGGTTCCAGTTACTCGATGGAATTTGTCTTTGTCCAATAAATTACGAAGAATGAACCAATAGCAAAAGAAAGATAAATACCCAAAAAAAACCGTATTAAAAATTACGGCAGGTATTAAAGAGCTAGGTTCTGAAAAAGTTAGGTAAATAAAACTACCAGGTAACCAGGCTAGAAATTTTCTGTTTAGATTGAGGGGGTGTAAAATTAAATAAACTATTATGTGTGAACCCAGAAGGCCGGCAATGGGCCGAATTCCATAGAGAATAATAACAATAGTTAAAAAAGAGAAAGTTAAAGCCGCTCGTTTCAACTTGAAAGGTAAATAATAAGCTAAAAGGAAAGCTATCGCCGACCCAAGGAACAAAATTAATCGTTCTTGGTCGTTACTAAATAAGCTGGTATTGGAAATATAGATTTCACAGTCAACGTTCTCGTCGCTATCAAAAACATGTTTCAGGGTAAAGCCAAAGTTATTTGCGAAATCCTTAGGACTTATAATGCCGAGAGGATGATAAATTTCGGTGAATAAGTAAATGAAAATTCCAAGAACGGCCAAAGTCGCCAACACAAACCCGTGGCGATTTTGGTTATTTTTCTCTCGTTCTTTGTCGGAAATGGGTTTTTGAAATCCGAGACCAATCATGTGGTAATTTTACATTAATACTTGAGTATATGAAGAGGCTTGGCTGGAAAAAAATTTGGCAACCGCATGGATATACGGTTTTGACAATTTACAACTTTGAAAAGACAAATTCGGATAAGTTATTTATATCTTGAAACGTTTCGACCCCGATATCGGCTTCTGAAATATCTATCCCAAAATGACTTTCCATAAAGGCTACAGTCGCGACAACGCGTAAGGAATCGGTGATAAAATTTGCAAGCAAATCGGTAGAAGATTCAAGTTCTAATCCAGGGTTTGGGAATTCAGTTTCAAAATATTTTTTTAGTTCCATCTCAATTTGGGGTTTTTCCATGAAGTATTTCTCAGAAGCTAGGATTCTAAGGTCCTTAGGGCTTTCGTTAAATCGTTTTTGAGATCTTCTGGATTTTCCAATCCAAAGCATAAACGAACCAGGTTTTCTCCCAAACCAATTTGTTCTTTTTCTTCGCAAGTCATGGATGCGTGGCTACCTGAAAAGGGTTGGGCAACCATAGAGGTTACGCAAGCCATACCCGTTCCGGTATTAAACAATTTAAGAGATTGAATAAATTTTTGATAATATTTATCCAAGTTATTTGAAAACTCAAAAAATAATATACCTCCGTATCCAGTCAATTGTTTGCCATCTACGTTTGGATAATAAACCTTTGTTACTTGAGGCTGTTCCCTTAAAAAATCTCGCATTTCTTTTGTGACCTGTTGTTGTTTTTCTAAGCGGAGGTTCAAGGTTTGTAAACTGCGGCGCGTTAGCCAAGCGCTGTGAGGAGCAAGGATTGCCCCTCCATAAAATCGAGTATCGCGAAAATCTTGAGCTAAATCTTCCCGGTTGGTTAATGTCATGCCACTCATTACATCGCTATGACCGGAAAAATATTTGGTTCCGCTATGTAGCGAAACATCGGCGCCATGTTTGAGTGGATGTTGAAATAGAGGAGTTGCCCAAGTGTTATCAACTACGACTAGACCATCTGGATTTAACGATTTTAAACGCTCAGATACTTTTTTAATGTCGACGGTTTTTAAAAAAGGGTTCGTTGGCGTTTCGAAAAAAATCATGCGAGTTTCGGCGGTAATTTGTTCAAGATCTTTTTCAGATGAAAAGTCGGCAGTTTTTAATTGGATGCCTAGACGTTCGCTTATTCTTTGAAAAAGTCTATATGAACAGCCGTAAATATAGGGATCGACTACAAGAGTTTCGCCTGGTTTGAGAAGTTCTAGAGTCATGCTTATGGCAGCCATACCGCAAGCGGAAGCTACGGCGAAATTTGCATCTTCAAGAATGCGAACCGTTTCTTCAAGTTCCGCTACGTTGGGGTTATCTTTTCTCGTATAAAAAAAAGGAGAATCAGCTTCAAAAGCGCTGCATTGATAAAGAGGGGTTACTGCGGGATTTGCGTTTTTATCGTCTACTCTAGCATGAAGAGCTTTTGTAACTGGATTTGTGGGGTTTTCCATTTTTTAAGAAAGGCTTTTGGCTAATTCGCTTTTTATCCGATCTGGAAATTGTTTTCCCTCAAACTTTGGGAGCGCCACTTGGTCGTCCTCTGCGACTCCTTCGTCAATGGGTACGGTTGGAAAATGCGCTCGATCAAATACTTCAAATAGGTTTGATTGAATCGAAGAATCCCAAGCGATCTCTAAGCCTATCTCTGTGGTTTGAGATTTAGTCAAAATAAACCGATAGCTTTCTTGCGCTTCTAAGGTAACTGTTTTCCAGTTAGTTTGGTCGTTGTTTTGAGGACGATAATAAATTGAAGCGGGAGTATGGCCTGTGTTTTTTGCTTGAATATGGACTGAAATTATATCGCCGCGCCAATTGTAAAAAGAGACTTTCAAGTCTGCATTTGGCAAACTATTAATAGTGTTTGGCTTAAAAGGTAGTTTATTGCCCAAATTAAAATGAGAATTTTCACCGCAAGAGGAACAACACCCTTCTGAATTTAAAGCTTTGATTTCTGCATCAAGGCCAAATCGTTTAACTAAGAGTTCTTGGCAATTTCGACAAAAAGAGCTAGATTCATTTTCGTTAGGGACGTTTCCTAAGTAAATGTGTTTAAGGCCTTCCTCTAGGGCTACGGTCCGCGCTTTTTGTAACCGATCAATTGGAGTTCGAGTTGTATTTTGCATTCTATATTCGGGGTGGAATCTTACAAGGTGTAGAGGAACTTCCGGTCCCAAATCTTTTAGAATCCATTTAGCGATACGACGCGCCGATTCTTCATTATCGCTAATATCGGTGATCATGAGGTTGCTGATTTCAAGATGCTTCCCAGCCTTATAAATTTTTTTCGCCGCTTCTAAAACGGGTTGAAGCCATCCTGTTGTCAATTTACGGTAATAGTTTTCATCCATTGACTTTAAGGATAATGAGAATATATCTATGTGTGGCAGTAACTCGTCTAAAGCTTCTTTGGTAATGAAACAAGCCGATTTATAAAGGTTAGTTAACCCTGCTTTGCGGGCTAATTTTGCGGTTTCAATAACAAATTCATGCCATACAACGGGATCGTTATAGGTCCACGAAAGCGTTCCAATGTTATGTCGGATAGCGGTGTCGACAATCCCTTGAGGAGTCATTTCGTGTACGTCTTTATCATCGACAAATTTGTATTGCGACGTTTTCCAGTTCTGACAATAATGACAATTTAAATTACAACCAATATTGCCTAAAGAAAGAATACGAGAACCGGGAGCATAGTGAAATATGGCTTCAGTTTCAATTGCTTCTTCGGTGATATGAACGCCTTTACCAAAGGTATAGGTAATTAGTCGACCGTTGCGATTACCTCGAACGCCGCAAAAACCCACCTCTCCCTCTTTAATTCGGCATTTTCGAGGCGATAAATGACATCGGACAGAGCCGTCATCAAGTTTTTCTTCTAAATTGGCAAGGCGATAATCGTTTTTCCAGTCCATTAAATTCTTGTTTTATCTAAAAAAATATTGATTGTAATAAAGCGTTTAATTGCGATTTTATCCAATGAAATTAGTGTAACAGTTTTTTTTTGTTTTACCGATTTAAAAAGTTTTTAAACCATGTTGGAGCCCGTTTTTCAACGTTTTTCGGAGCTTTAACTTTAGTTGGTTCAGGAAGCGCATCGCGATCAATTTTACCATTCGGCGATATTGGAAAAGCGTCTAACTTAACAAACGTTTGTGGGATCATAAATTCTGGAAGTTTTTTTTCAAGAGCCTGTCGTATTTGTTCTTCTGAAAGTGGAGGTTTGTTTGAAGCTGGAATGAAGTAAGCGGTCAAAATTTTATTTTGTTTTGAGTCGCTTCGTAAAATTGCTATGGCTCGGGTTATGGTTGGCAGAGTATCCATTGCAGATTCGATTTCTCCCAATTCGACACGAAATCCTCGAATTTTGATTTGATTATCAGCGCGACCCAAAAATTCAATTTCTCCATTAGGAAGATATCGGGCTAAATCGCCAGTTTTATACAGCCGGGCAGTGGTGTTATCGTCGAATGGGTCCGCGATAAATTTTTCTTGAGTTAGTTCAGGGCGATTGAGATAACCGTTAGCAACACAAACTCCTCCTAGATGCATTTCTCCAGAAACCCCGATTGGAACAGGTTGAAGTTCTTTATCAAGAATATAAATTCGCACATTATTTAAAGGGCGACCAATTGTAGGGCCTAACGCGCGAAACAACTTGGACTCATTGGTTAAGCAAGCGGATACGGTGACATGGCCTTCGGCAGGTCCATATCCATTAAAAAGTTTTTGGCCTTTTGACCAACGTTCCACATTTTCATTTGTGCATCGCTCTCCCACCCCAACGATAGTTTTTAAAGAAGGAAACCCTGAGTTTGGGAGAATCGATAGTAATGAAGGAGGTAGCATAGCCAGGGTTATTTTCTTTTCGTTAATTACTTTAGGCAATTCTAAAATAGAAAATAAACTTTTTTTGCCACTGAACACTAAAGTCCCTCCGGATAATAGAGCGGTAAAAATCTCCCAAACTGCGACGTCGAAACCAAAAGATGAAAATTGTAAAACTCTACTTTCACCATTAACTTTGAAAAGTTCATTAGATGCGCTGATTAAATTGCAAAGACCATTGTGACGTAATAATATTCCTTTAGGTTGACCAGTCGAGCCTGAAGTAAATATAACGTACGCTAAACTTTCAGGGTCTTCAGAGGTAGTAGGGTTTGACTTGGGAAAATTGATATGAATTTTATTAAGTTCGTCTAAGCAAATTATTGAATCCGCTTGAAAGGGAAGTTTTTCTTTAAGCCTTTTTTGGGTCAAAAGAATTGGAGATTTCAATTCTTTAAAAATATATTCTAGACGATCGTTGGGATAACTTGGGTCCATGGGAACAAAAGCGCCGCCAGACTTTAAGATAGCTAAAACCCCTACTATCATGTCGAAAGATTTTTCAACGCATATGCCAACTAATTTATTGGGACCGATTCCCTTCTCTTGTAGATAATGAGCTAATTGGTTTGCCTGAATGTTTAGATCTTTGTAAGTTAGTTTCTGATCTTCAAAAATTGCAGCTATCGCTTCCGGTTTTTTTTCGGCGATTGATTCGAAAATTTGATGGGTATTCAGGTCATTTGAGTTGTCATATCGATTTTGGTTCCAACCTTTGGTGAGTTGATCGAATTCTACAGGAGTTAAAAATCGTAATTTTGATATTATTTTTTGTGGAGTTTTAATCCCAGCTTTTAAAAGTTCAATAAAATGTAGCGTCATTCGTTCAAAGGCTTCAGGGTCCCACAAATCGACGTTGGATTTTACCCAACCTTGAATGGCTCCACCCGATTCGGAAAAATCAAAAATCAAATAAGAACTGGAAATTAATTCTAATGAATTTTGTATTAAGTTTTCAGTTTGTTTATTTTTAGAAAAGTTGAAAAATACTTTGTAATAAGGCGATTTAGCGACATTTGATTTTGGTTGTAAAACTTCCAATAAAATTTCAAATGGAGAGTTTAATTCCTTAGATGTACTTAAAGCCCCTGAAGTATTTTGGCTAATAGAATGTTCATAAGAGATAGAAGAGAATGAATTGCCTTGTATCCATTGGATAGAGTCCAAGTTTTGGTCCATTTCTTTTGGAGGATTTTGACTTTGAACAGTTCCTATACAGATGGTCTGTTGATTCGAGTAACGGTGAAGTAGGATTTGTAATGTTCCCATCAATAAATCCGGGATAGATATTCCAAACTTTTCACAAAAATTGCGACAGTCGTTTTGTAATGGTTTCGTTAATATAATGGGTTGGATTGATTTCATTAATTGTTTGAAAACGAATAGGATTTATTTTTTATTTACTTTATAAAATTAAAGCAGATCTAATAATGCTTTTGAAACGAGTTTGCACAACGGTATAGTTCTGTAGATTTGTTAAAAAAATAATTTTAAATCAAAATTGTATCATTCAGTTACTATATGCAGACGATCAAATTTAAAATAGTTCCAAAGTATTTTTCCTCGTGATGGATTTTTCATGAAAAAAAATAATCTCATTTTTATTGGATTTTGGTTTTTATTTTTAGCCGGAGTTGGATTAAGAATTTACAATCTTGATCGAACGTTGGGAGCAGGCGATGAAAACCAATACCTTATAGATTATGGAAATACGTCGCTCCAATATATAGCCACTACTTTTTTTTATGGCGGTCATCATATTTTTCATACTTTGATCATGCGTTTAATGATCATAGTATTTGGAGACGAAAATGCTATCGCTATAAGATTTCCAGCTTTTATTTGTGGCTTAGCGACACTTTTATTAGTTTATAAAATAAGCCAAAATATTTTTAAAACTAAAATAACCCCTTTGGTATCGTTAGCTATAATTGTTCTTTGTCCCATTCAAATTTATTATTCAAATATTGCTAGAGGATACAGCTTTATTATATTTTTTTCCGCTTTGATGATTCTTTCAGCTTTAAGGATATTTGAATCGGGAAGATTTGGAATTTGGGGGTGGGTATTATCGATTTCGGCATTTTTGTCAACCTACACCATTGCAACCAATGTTTATTTTGTTTTTGGGTTGGGTTGTTGGATTGCGTTGGTTGTTTTTGTGCCCAGTTTATTTAAAGAAACGAGTTTCTCTGCGAATGATCACAAAAAAGTTGTTTTAATGTTTTTGGCGATTTTTATTTCTGCGGGATTAATGACTCTTTCAGCGTATTGGCCCGTTTTGGGCAATATGGCGCAAGAAGCAAAGAGTTATCATTTACCTAAAACAGTAGAGTCTAATGTTTTTTTGACTACTCTTAAAATTGTTGAAAAATTATTTAAGATAACTTTTCAAGGGAATTTGAAATTTTTTATTCCTTTTATTTTTTTAGGTATTTTTTGGGGAAATGTTTCAAAGCGCTTTTTTAGAATATTACCGTTATGTGTTTTAGGAATTCCTTTTTTGATTCCATTAGCGACGGGTGTTGGCGGCTATGCTAGAAATTATCTTTTTATTCTCCCAATTGCGATTCCCTTCTTGGGAGAAGGTTTAGTTGCCTTTGGATATTGGGTTGAAAAAAAAATAAGGAAACATAATTGGATTTTAAAGCACGGGTTAGTTGTAATATTTTTTATAGTGGCTATTTCTCAGACTTTTTGGTTTTATTTTCCTTCTTCAATTAAAGGTTTCAATTTGAGCTTTTTTAAGGAAGATATGAAAAGGCTTACAGACCCATTAGATTTAGTGATTATCGCAGACCCCATGTATTATTGGTATTCTCATAATATATATAAAAGAAATCTTAATCGCGCCATATTTTTAAATAGAATGTCAGGTGTAAAAGTTATTGCGAAGGATAAAAAGAGCTTAATTAAATTTCAAATAAAAGATGGTTTTTTTAATTATCCTGTTTTTCAAATTTTAAGATTTGACTCAAATATTGTCCCTAGAAATACACGAAGAGGTTTATCTGTTTTTTCCTTAGGAGAACGGGAAAACATTGCTTTATTTGAAAAAGATTTTGAATCTAAAGTCCATTGGCAGACTATCAAAGGCGAAGGTACTGTGGAAATAGAAAAGAGCGCGATATTAGCAGGTAATAGTTCCATTAAAATAATAAATTTTAAAAATGATGAGGTTTTTTACGCAAGAGGAAATATGAATAGAATTATTCAAACTGGAAAACCCAAGTTTTTAGTTATGTTATGGGGAGGGTTGGATTTAAACAAAAAGAATGGAGGATATAATTTAGCGGCGCCAACCTTAATTTTGGAAAATACTAAAACTAAAGAGAATTTTGCTTTGCGAATGGGTAAAGTAAATAATGGGATAGAAAGCTATATTGAACAAAATACCACAGCCGGAACCATTAAGTGGATGACCGCTTCTTTTATTGGAGTTATTTTGCCAGGTTGGTATGATTTGAAGTTGCAAATTGTAGCGTTAGAAGGCCAAACCTCAATATTCGATGGAATTAGGCTTTTTTTATTTGATGTTCCAAGTTAGATTACAGCGGAAGTTTTAGGATGCAAAACGAAATAGAAAATAAATCATTTCTAGCTCAGAAGTACAAAGTTTTCCAGGAAGTTACGGAAGCTCTTCAATTTTAGCAGAGATAAAATAGATTTTAGAAAAGGCTTTATAGACCATTACACAATTTGAAGAACTTAAAGTAGAGCAATAAGCCGGAATATTTTTGGCGGATATAGAGGAAAAAAATCTATTAAATTCTCAAGAACAGCTAAGAAAATTGAGTAACCAAATACAAGCTTTGAGGGAAGAAGAAAAATCTAGAGTTCCCTGAGAAGTTCGCGACCAACTTGGAAAACATTGACAGTTTAAAAAATCGAGTTGGTAAATCAATCGTCTTTATCGCTAGGAAGGCTTAAATACTTTTTAACGGTTCTTCTATCCAACCCAGTTTTTCTTGCCACCTCTTCGTAAGTGCCAAATCGTTTATGCAGTAGTTCGCAATAGTGGCTCAATAGTTCAACAGCCTTTAGGTTTCCATTTTCTATTTCATTTAGTAGATTGGTTTCCAGGTTTTCCTTTTTTGTGATGTTTCCTTTGTAATGGCGGGTTAGAAGTATTCTCCGCACAGCTTGTTCGAGCTCTCGAACATTTCCAGGCCAGGAATATTGGGAAGGGAGATCTTTTTCAAATGAATGTAGGGCCATCTTCGTTAATTTTTTGCTTTTTTCTCCCGTCATTCGTGTAATAAGAAGTTGTACCAACCGTTCTAATTCAGAAGGGTCTTCCTGAATACGTTGACGTAGAGGTGGGGCCGTAATGAAATCTGAACAAAGTCGGTAAAAAAAATCGTCCCTAAAATATCCTTCATCTCTTAATTTTGCAAGAGGTCTGTTGGTTGCCGCGATTACTCGTCCAGAAAATTTATTTTCAGAATGACTTCCAACAGGAGAGAATATTCTGTCTTGTAGGACTTTTAATAGTTTAATTTGTATTGGAATTCCTATGTCTCCAATTTCGTCTAAAAATAATGATCCATGAGAACTACATCTTTCAAATAATCCCTTATGGCTTTCTACGGCGCCTGTAAATGAGCCTTTACGATGACCAAATAGTTCCGATTCTATTAAAGTTTCCGGGAATTGAGACAGGTTTATCGGAATAAACGTTTCGTTAAAGTTATGAGTGAAATTTTTCTTTATTGGGTCGAAGGGAATAAATCCAGATCTTCCAATAGCCGAAGCCGCTGCCCCTTTTCCTGTTCCTGTTTCTCCCAGGATCATTGTGGAAAAATCTTCCATCCGGTTCCATAAATATTTATCGTATATTCTTACGTCAAAAGTGAAGACGTTATTCCACAAAGCAAAGCGGAGAGATTTCATTGAGGGGCTTTCGCCAATTAATGCTTCCGATATAAAATAAAAAGCTCGCCTCAATTGGTAAAAAACTCCCAAGTAACGTACCGCTTCCTGATGAAATAAACCTGGGTTAGTGAGTTCGCGAATTAGCTCTTCGGCAAATGGGACGGTTATTGGGCCAGTTTTTGCTTGTAGTTGTAACTAAATTAATTCGTCCAATTGGGAAACAAAGAGATGGTAGGCTCTAAATAAAAAGGCGTTTTTTAATAAAGTACGGTCTTCGTCGGAATACATGTCTAATGCAATCCCACCTTTTTCTTCAAGTTTTCGGAGGCGTTCATTCAGCGGCTCGAAAACTGCGCTAATGTAATGTTCTTGTTCGGTTTCTTCCTGATTTTTTCCAAATTTAAAATTTATTTTTATTTTTTCCCATTCTTCGCTAAATGGATTAGTGAAAATCGCTTTGGAAGTTAGGGAAAAGAATTCTTTATCTTCTGAATCGAGGAAGCGTTTTTTTTTCATTTATTTCATTTTTAAGGTTTTTAGTACAAAAATAGTAAGTTATGTAGTCTTAAATTGCACATTATTTTATGTTTTTTTGAAGGATTATTCGCTATACGAAACAAATGCGATAATTCAATGGTTTTCAATGAGCTCATTTTTGGCGCCTTAATTGCTTTTTAAAAGAATGTGATCTAGATCACAAAAGCAGATTTATGTTTTTAGCTTTATGGAGCGTCAGTAGTGAAAGAGCCTATATATAAATTAATACGCCCACAATATGCTGATCAAAACCTTGTTTTATGTAAATTAATTAGATGTTTATTTTTGGTGTTTACAAAAGTGGGCGATTTTACTCTTAGTAAAGCCATTTTGTTAGAAAAATTAATTTTTTTTCAAAATCTACGAAAATTTGGACTCTTTTTATTTTTTGTTATCGCATTTAGTGGGATTTTTTTAATTGTTAAAATTCCTCAAAACCCTGAATGGTTGCAATTTGCCGACCATCGAAGTTTTCTTGGCATCCCAAACTTTGGAGATGTTGTATCAAATATATTTATTGTATGTATCGCCATTTCTGGACTTAGGTTTGTTTGGAAGTCTCAGGTCAAAAGTTATGCTTTCGAATTTGCTTGGGAAAGAATTTCTCCGACAGTTTTCTTCTTTGGTATTTTAGTTAAGGGGCTTGGGGCAATGTGGTTTCATGTAGAGCCTAATGTTACGAGAATTACTTGGGATCAACTGCCAATGACCTTTGTGTTTATAGGAATTTTTGGAGTTTTAATTGGAGATCGGATTCGTTCCAATACGATCAATGAGTTATGCGGACCTATATTATTTTTAACGGCAGTAAGCGTTGGATGGTGGGTTTGGGTAAAAACTAATGGGGATGGGATGAGCGATTTAGAACCTTATCTTTTTGTGCAAATTTTTCCTTCATTTACGATGTTAATGATATTAATTTTTTTCCCAGGACGCTATACCCATCAAAGAGATTATTGGAGGGTTTTAGTTTTTTATGCAAGCTCAGGGTTTTTCGGGGCATATGATTGGCAAACCTTTGATGTATTAAAAATATTAAGCGGGCAAAGTATTGAACATATTTTATTAGCTGGAGGAGCTTGGCAATTAATATCGATGTTTCAAAAAAGGAAACGCGATTTATTTAAGACACATTGATAAATATAAAAATAAATTTTTATAAGTTAACGAAGTTATCCTAAGGTTTATACCCTGAACGTTTTTTTTAAAATGGATGGCTTTGAGCTCTTTTCTCTTTGGGTTAGGCTAGAACAAAAATTTGGAAATGGAACTTTCCGAGATATAGTTGAAAAAGGCGTTCAATCTTTTATAATTTGTTTTAGTAAATCTGGGCTTGGGTCCCCTGAAACTTTTAATATGCCATATGCTCCTCTATCAATACGAGAAATAGCATGGTCTAATATCACAAAGTTCCCGGCGTTTTCTAATTTTAGCTCGACAGCTGTTGCTCCTCCAGCCGGTACCAAAGTAGTTTGAATAGAAGTTGTCTCAGATTTTAAAGATCCTTCGGGATATACTTTGTCAAATATTTCTCCAATTATATGTAAACTTGAAATTTTTGATACCCCCGCGTTTCCAAAAAATATTCGTATGGTTTCTCCTTTTTTAGCTTTTAAAGCGTTATGACCTGTTAAGGCTTTTACTTGGCCGTTGAAAACTATATATTCGGGTGTTTCTCTCATCATTTTATTAGGAGAAAAATATTGAAATCCTTTTTCGCCAACCAATCCTTGAGTAAAAAATTCTCCCTGAATTATATAGAATTCACGGTCAACAGGCGTCAGGCCGTTTTCTGGCTCGATTAAAATCATACCATAAAGTCCATTGGCAATATGGGTTGGAACATTACCTGAAGCGCAATGATATAGAAAAATACCAGGGTGAAGAGCTTTGAATGAAATTGTTTTACTCTCCCCGGGTTTAACTTGCGTTAAATTAGCCCCACCTCCCGGACCCGTTACGGCGTGGAGATCTATAGAATGTGTGTGCGTGCTTGATTGATGATTTAATAGAGTTAATTGGATAGTATCTCCCAAACGAGCTCTAAGAAAAGGACCTGGGACAGTTTCATTATAAGTCCAAAATAAATATTCTGTTCCGTCAGCTAAATTCCCAATTACCTCTTTCGCTTCTAATTTAAAAGAGATTGTAGAGCTAGAATTTTTTGAAATTGGACCTGGAATATCGTCTGGTTTTTTTGAAATATCAGAAACTTTGGTTATTAAATTTTTATCGAATGTATGGAGATGTGGAGCTTCTGATGGTCCGACTCCCTTTAAATGAGAATGATGATGCCCATGTTTATTATGGGTATCTGCAGCCAAGGAAATATGATGCGCAAAAATAACGCTTAATAATAATGTTTTTATAAAGATTAAAATTTTTATTTTCATGGTATTAGAGTAACAGTTAAAACGCTTTGCGAAAAATTTAAGTTTTTAGGACAAAATTTTAAATCTAGAGCTTATATATTTTTGAGGTTTCTCGACGATAAGACAATTTGCTGGTTGGATGGGCTTGTTAAGTTTGAAAATAGTCTAAAAACTAACAATTATTTTTGGGGTTATTAAATGAATAGTATTAATTTTGAAAGATTGAATTGGGTTATCGGCAGAGAAATATTCTCTCTGCCGATAAACCTTTAGTTGAAAAGTTTACCTTGAGTGATGGTTTTAGAATCTTTATTTCCTTCAACAACCAGATGACCTATTGCGCCTTTAGCTACTCGAAATATACTATGGTCTACTAAGACATAAGATCCTGGCCAATTTACTTTGAATTCTACAATAGTGGAACCTGCTGCTGGAACAAGTGTAGTCTGAATATTTTTGTTTACTATTCCGCCAATACCACCTTCAAGATAGACTTTGTCAAAGATTTCGCCAATTAAATGAAGGGAAGAGGCTTTATTCGGTCCAATATTTCCAAAATAAATTCGGACAGTTTCCCCAACGTTTGCTTTCAAAGCATTTTTATCTAACAAAGCTCCTTCTCTACCATTAAATACAACATAAGTAGGATTTTCCGCTAATCCGCGGTCCATATCAAAGCTTGCTTCGCCATTTACGGGTTCAGAAGTGTAAAACTCGCTTTGCATTACATAATACTCTCGATCAACTTTGGGTAAACCTCCTTCTGGCTCTATTAATATGAGACCGTACATTCCATTTGAAATATGATCGACGATGGACCCTGCTGCACAATGATAAATAAAAAGGCCAGGAGCCATAGCGTTGAATGTAAAAGTTTTAGTTTCGCCAGGTGCGACCGTACTTAAAGCCGCCCCCCCATGGGCTCCATTTACCGCATGAATATCAATATTATGAGGTTGAGTATTAGTTTTTGCATTTGATAAATGGAATTCTACGTTATCTCCCACTCGAATTCTTGCCATAGGACCTGGGACAGTCCCGTTAAAACTCCAATACCCATATTTGATTTCATGCGAAACTTCAGAAACGTATTCCTTTGCTTCTAAGTTAACCACAACAGTAGTTGCGCTATTTCGTTTTATCGGAGGAGGAACATTTGGAGCGGTAGCTAATGTTGCCGTTTCTTTAGCAAAAACGCCAGCCGCTCCATATAAGCTAATTAATAAAAAAACGATAAAAAATTTAAAAAACTGAGATTTTTTATATGGACTCATCGGACTTCTCCTTATACATTTAAAAGTTTAAAATAACCTCAAAGAGCTTTACCAGGGCAGAAGAGGTTAGTAAAAAATTAAAATAACAATTTGTTATCAAGATATTTGTGTTGCAATTTTTTGTCGGATTAAAACTTTTGAAAAAAGGATATTGTTTTCCTTATGTGTGTGAATGAGAAGGTCGTTTTCCAACGCCTCTAGTTTTTTATACAAATAGGTAAGAGTGTTGCAGGCATCATCCGGGATAGAAAAATTACCGGTAAGTTTTCTAATGCCTCTTAATAGGTTTCCCAGGTCTTCGTGTTGTTCTGTCATAACCTTAATGGGAATATGCATATTCTTTAATGCTTTCTTCGCCGCGAAGCCATCGTTTTCCAAGTTTTGAATCATTGGAAATAATATGGCTTCTTCTTTCATAAGGTGAGGCTCAAGTTCGTCACGAAGCGCTTTTAACT
This sequence comes from uncultured Nitrospinota bacterium, assembly GCA_964570665.1. Lineage (GTDB taxonomy): Bacteria > Nitrospinota > Nitrospinia > Nitrospinales > JAJDAT01 > JAJDAT01. The sequence goes on from CAZMZH010000002.1 coordinate 186,753, forward strand.
CTTTGCTTAAGTCATGGAGTTCAGGATGTTTTTGGCCGTGAGCTTTTAAGACCTTAGTCATCATTTGAGTTAGTTCAGGCAAAAGATCTTTCATTTTTTGGTGATGGTTGACTAAGATATTTTCAATTAATTCTTGCGAGCTTAATGAGTTCCAGTTTTTCTGATTAGAAAAGGTTTCGTTAGAAGATGATCGATTCAATTGGTTTAGAACCTCGTTTGGATCCAATCCCTTTTCGGAACAAACGACGTTTAAAGGTTTCGTTCCTCTGCAACAAAAATCGATATTAAGTTTTTTAAAAGTTTTAATAGCAATCTGAGGGTTTAGCGTTGCAAAATTTCGGACTTCGCTTTGAATTGTTAAGTTTTGAAAATTCATGGTATAAACCTCGTCGAATAAATGTTATATCGATAAAAAGACCTTTTTATCTTTAATTAGAGATGTTTTTAAATTAAAGGCTAAGAAGCTCCATATTTAATTTCGTTGAACATTTCATAAAGTGCGTTTTCTTCTTTATAAATTCTGTGTCTAAGGGTGGCCAAAAGGTTTCCCAAATCGGCGGAAAACTCAATTCCATGGTTTTCTTTTTCGTATTTATTAAAGAAATCAACTGCGCCTTTAGAAATGGTTTCCATTTCAGATGAAAATGTTTGAGATATTTTTTTTATGTTTTCATTGTTTTGGCCAGCTTTTTCTAGGATAGGGTAAAGATGTTCATCTTCTTTTTCTAAATGCGATAAAAGAATTTGTTTGCAACTAAATAACAATTCTTTTGCTTCGGGAGAAACTCTTCCAAGCATCTTAACTCTATTTAGCTTTCTTATCAGAGTCCTATGTTCACTGTTCAAATGTTGCGTTAGCGCTTTCATGATTTTTCCTTAAAAGATTCAGAAGAATTAAATATATAAAAAGATGTTTTTATCTTTAATTAGGTGCAGTGTAGTATTTATAATTAAGGATGTCAAGGTCTTTTTATCTTTTTTATTGATTTTGGTCTGAATTTCCAAATTGCCTCGATCTAAGACCTTTAACATGTGCAATAATAGGTTTTATTGATAGAATCGAAATTGCCAAACAAAATAGGCAATTTTAGAGGACCATAAAATGATTTCTCAAACTTCCGAATATGCACTCCGGGCCATTGTTTGCTTGGCGCTTTCTCCAGAAACGCCTAAAACCACGGCAGATATAGCCAAAATAACAAAAGTACCTGAATATTATCTTTCCAAAGTTATGTTAGTTTTGGCAAAAAATGAATTAGTGGTTTCACGGAGAGGGCTCCATGGGGGGTATGTCTTAGCTTACGAGCCTGAAGATTTATCCCTTTTAGACGTAATTAACGCTGTTGACCCTATTAAAAAGCTAGAAAGTTGTCCTTTGAAATTGGAAACTCATGGGACTAACTTATGCGCTCTTCATAGAAGGATTAATGATTCTATTGAGAGTATGGAAGAAGTTTTCCGTGAATCAACAATAAAGACTATATTAACCGAGCCTGCTAAAAGCAAAGCTTTATTAGAGTCTCGTTAATGCTTTGGGGTTTGGTTTTATTTTCGTTGTTATTTCAGGCTTGCGTTTCAGTTCCCTCCTCACCTCCAGAAGAAGAAACTTCAATCAATTTACTCGACCAGTCTAAAGAGGAATACCAAAAATGTTTAGCGGATAATCCAAAAGACTTGTCCCAATGTTCTGTCGAAAAAGAAACTTACAAAACCTATTTAAATGACGACCAAGCCTCACTTGACAGTGGAAAGTCTGAAGATAACTTTTCTAAAAACTTTAACCACATTTTAAATTGGAAGACTACATGGGGCAATATTTCGACAGGTTTTACTGGAAGGACTGTATTTGGACTTTATCCCGATTATGATGGAACCCTCAAAGGTTCAATTGAAGATGATGGCGCTCTTGTCGGTTATTGGTTTCAAAAAACTTCTCGCCGTCTCTGTGGGTATTCTTTAGACAATACTTACCATTGGGGGACTTTTCGTTTTAATAATTTTACTCGCGGAGAATTTTATGGGAATTGGGCTTATTGCGATAGCGCTCCAGGATCAGGCGGTCTTTGGGATGGAAAACGTATTATCCCAAATAAGAGATAAATTATTTTAAAGAGCCGCTCTCTATTGAGGTTGTTTTTCAGGTAAAGTTATTTTGAAAGCGCTGCCTTGGTTTGGGACGCTTTCTACAGAAACATCTCCATTATGCCGATCAATTATTTTTTTACAATGGGCGAGGCCAATTCCGCAACCTTCAAACTTACTCCTATTGACTAATCGCTCAAAAGGTCGAAATATTTTCTTCGCATATTTTTGATCAAATCCAATTCCATTATCTTGAATAATAATTTCCCAGTTTTCTTTTCCTTTTGCTTTGGAAGAAATCTTTATTATTGGAGGAATATCATCTAAATGAAACTTCAATGCGTTGGCAATGAGGTTTTGAAATAATTGATAAAGCAAAGAGGGCTCGCCTTCAATAGTGGGTAAATTTTCAATCAAAATTTTGGCCTTAGTTTCATTTATTTGCGCGTCTAAATTATTAATTGCTTTTTCCGCTATGGAGTTAAGGTCGACGACTTCAAAAGTTTTAGATTCCATTGAAACTTGAGAATATTGCAAAAGACTATTAATTAATTTGGATAAATGACTAGTAATAGTAGCCATGTTATTTATAAAACCTATTCCTTGTTCGTCTAATTGGTTTTCATAGTCTTCTTTTAAAAAATTTCCCAATGTTTCAATTTTGCGCAAAGGAGCTCTAAGGTCATGAGATACTACAGAAGCGAAAGATTCTAAGTCATGGTTGCTACGCTCCAATTCTTTAATATAACGGCGTAGCATTAATTGATTTTGAACTCTTACCAAAACTTCTTCTGGTTTAAAAGGTTTTGTGATGTAATCTATCGCTCCTAACTCGAATCCCCTTATAATGTCTTCTTCTCCAGTTTTGGCGGTCAAAAAGATTACAGGTATATTTTGTGTCGCTTTATTTGATTTTAATTTTTGGCAAGTTTCAAATCCATCCATTCCCGGCATCATAATGTCTAATAAAATTAAATCTGGCAAAAAAATTGGAGCAAAGGCTAAAGTATTTTCTCCGTTTAAGGCGATAGATATTTCATAACCTTGAGCGGTTAAGGTTTTGTACAAAACGTCGACGTTAGCGGGAACGTCGTCTGCTATCAAAACCTTCATTCCTCTTAAATCGTTTGAATTAAAATATTTCATTTTGATTATATTTTTTTGCAGCCTACTGCAGTAATTTTTATGCGCACGAAGCGATTTTAAAGTATTTTGATGGCCAGGGATATTGCAAATTGTAGAGACAAGCGAAAATATTTTAAAATTTAGTTAGAATTATTCATGTCAAAAGTGTAATAGTGAAAACATGGTTTCTATAGTTAGCGGATAGATTGGAGTATTTTTCCCATACCTCATTTTAACTGGATTTTTCTTTGAATTATAAATCGCCGCGCATTTTGATTTTAAAAGAAACTAGTTTATAATCTTCAACTCTACTTCCTTATAGTATAACTTATTTGATTTTTGTAGCATATGTCCTGGTATTTAGTTCAATCGTTCCCCATAAAGCGCGATTTTCTAAAAATCTAAAAGTGAAATTTAAAGGTTATAGGATAGATGATCAAAACGACTTTGATAGGACATGCCTGCCTATTAATACAGACTAAAGAGACAACAATTCTCACCGATCCCGTTTGGTTTGATTATATTTGGGAAGAAATCAATGTTCTTTGCCCAAGTATTATTTTAGAAAAAGATAAAATTCCACCGGTCGATGTACTTAATCTATCTCACAGACATCAAGATCATTTTGACGTTCGCACATTAGCCTATTTAGTAAACAACGACAGAATACTTAAACCTGGCGCAACCATACTGGCCCCAAACGACCCCCTTCTTCTAAAAGTTCTCGAAGAATTAGAATTTAAAAACGTTCAAATAGTTTCAGATTTTTGTTCCATAAAATTGAAAGACGTAACCATTACGCCAACCCCTTCTCTTCTAAAAGACGAGGATGGTTTTGTTGAACACGGGCTCATCGTTAACGATGGAGAAGTAACCATATGGAACCAAGTCGATACGGTAGTAAATCCAGAAATTATTGATCAAATTTGCAAACAATTTGGTCAATTAGATTTTGTTCATTCTCGTTTTCTTCCATTGATGGAAGGAAGGTTTTCTTTTCATAAATCTTTAAACTTACCATTTGAGCTTTATGGAGCTTGTTTAAATGTAATTAAGAGCCTTGACCCTAAATATGTAGTTCCTGGTTCGGCGGCATTTCGATATCGGGATGAGTTTAGTTTTTTGAATCGCTATACGTTTCCTACAACTCAAGATCAGTTTCTAGCCGATCTTTCGGCGTTTTGTCCAAATGTGGAGAATAGCTTATATTTTCCAGGAGATGTCGCTCATATTGAGCCTAAGAACATTAGGATAGAAAAACAATCTTCAGAGTTTGTTAGAGTGCTTGATGAGGATAGTCATAGAGTAATTTTCAAGCCTATGATGGAAGTTCCGAAGATACAAACTCGAACAACGGACACAAACCAGCATAACCGAGAGATGGAAATCGTCAAAGATTTTATTAATAATCGGTTTATGGAAATGATGCTAAAAAGCGAAATGATGCCTGGTTGGCGACATTGGAAAATTGTGTATCAATTAGAAGTTTTTGGGCAAAGTGGATCGGAAATATGGTGTGTTGACTTTGGGGTGGAAGAACCTAAGATTCAAAAAGGCGATATTGGAAAAATCAATTTGTATGAGGGGATTAGCGTTTCGGAATTAGTCGCCTTAATAGAAAAGAGAACTTCTTGGGATTTTGTATCTCTATGTGGAAACTATCGAACGTTTAATAATGTTTATAGAATTTTAGATGGACGATTTGAATACTATCCCTCTGAAGAAATTGACCACGTTTTAGAACCTTTAATGGATATTTTTCCTTCTAACGCCGAGATGGACCGAGAAAAATATATGAAAGACGTGCGTCGTTGGAAAGGTAAAGTCTTCTAAATTTTTTGGGCCAAGTTTTATTCTTTACTACCTTTCAATTTATATAATTTGAAAGAGTGCGTTTTTTTTGTTTTATAACGTCGGTTAAAAGGGTTTTCAGCGTCTATAAAAAACCCCAATTCGTTTTTGAAAACCCCCACGAATTGATAATTGCTAGAAATCCTTTCTTTAGAACATCCTTCAGAACAAAGCGCCCACTTTTCTCCTAATTCGAATGTTATTAAATCTTTTACAACTTCCGGGGGCATTCCTCCATTAAGATAAAACATCGAGTTTCCCAAAAAATAAACATTTTGTGTTGAAGAATATATTTTAGGTTCATTCGGATGCCCAATGTAGGCGACTTTTTCTCCTGGTATATAGCCCGAAATTTTTAATAAGGTTGCTATTTCTCGACTGGGAGCTTGATAGTCCGAAAAAATCTCCCCTAAATAGTTGACTAATAAAAAACGAGGTTTTGCAGTAGTTTCAACAAAACGTTTTATTGATTTTGGGTTTGTTTTACCGATGGCGAGACTATCTTGAGGAAGAAGAACAAAAAAAAATAAAGGAAAGAGTTGGAAAAAATTAGTGAATAAAAACGAAACTCCTAGAATTGATGAGGTTTTGAAACGGTAAGATTCGAGAAAAAAACCTAAAGCGCAACAGGCCATACATAAGGTAGGTAGCAAATAGCGTAGGTTTGGACCGCTTGCATTGGAAGAAGATGCAACTAGAATCAAAGGAACGAATAAAAAAAAGTTAAACTGTAAAAAGTTTTTTAATTTTGTTTTTTTTATCCATAACCAAATTATTAAAAGAAACGGTAAGTATGAGGCTAACAATAACCAAATAGCTTTAATGGATTGCTTGGGAATTGCCAAGAAATTGGTTGGAGGGTTTTTCCACAAATCCATAAAATAAAGCCATCCGAATACTGGGATAAAAGCGATTAAAACGGAGTATAACGTCTGTTTTTTATGAGGAGCTCCTGTAAAGAGCCAATGAAGGACTAATCCTAAAGCTAATGAAAGCGTGATCATTAAGTTAAAATGAAACATTAATACGCATAAAAAACCTAACTTAATTCCTGACCGTGGTTTTCCTTCTCGCATTTCAAAATACGATAAAATTAAAAAAGGAGTAAAAAAGAAAATGGGGCCATAATAACGACTCAACTTTGCAGGAACTAAGAAAAATGGCGATGCAACATAAAGTAAAGTAGTCCAATATCCTTTTAATTCCCAGAATCTAGCTAACTTCCAAACTCCTATTACAGATAAAAGAGCAAAAATTGTTGTCGGTAATCGAAAGGTGAACTCATTATTCCAACCAAAAGTTTTCACCATAAAAGCTTGAAGATATAAATATCCCCAAGTGTTGCGGATGTAAGTATTATTAGAATTGGTTAGGAATGTATCTTGGAAAGGCGTCCCTTCCATATTCGGATATCCATATTCAAAAATCTTATATATATAATTGAAATCCTCTAATTCATCTGTCCAATAAGGGCGTTGCCCTAAGTTTGGATAAAGTAAGCAAGCCGCGAGGAGTAAAAATACATAAGGCGCAGTTTTTGGATTTGAGATTTGTTTTATCATATGAACACTTTTACTGATTTCAAGATCATGAGTATTTAAAGATTTTAATGCTAAAGGAAGTCAGAATAGTAACTAAAATTAGGGATTATATTCCGTTTAATTTTTGCATTAGCTTTTTTGGACTGTTTAGGATTAAACTTTAAGGCTTTACTATCCATTCCAGCTTGCCAACGACGGCTATTAAAGAGAAGGTTATTGTGTTATAAAAATCTTTTAACATAGTATTTAAAGAATTTTAATTTCCTTAAAGGAAAACCCGTTGTTTTTAAAAGGTTACGCTTGAAAACCGGCCTCGGGATGGTTAATATACCTAATTAAAATTAAATTTTTAGGAGTTTTTGAATAGTCCTGATTTACGGGAAGATTTTTTTTTATTGAAAGTAAATTCATTTCGAATTATTTTTTTGGTCCTATTGTTCTAGGTAATTGTGAAAATTCTGTTAGTTGAAGATAATGAAATGAATCGGGATATGTTAAGCCGTAGGTTGGTCCGTAAAGGATTTGAAGTATCTATTGCGGTAGACGGTTTAGAAGGAGTTGAAAAAGCTCATTCAGAATTACCCGATATAATATTGATGGATATGAGTCTTCCGGAATTAGATGGCTGGGAGGCCACCCGTCGACTCAAATCTGCAGAAGACACTAAAAGTATTCCTATCCTTGGCCTTTCTGCTCATGCCATGGCAGGCGATAGAGAAAAAGCAATGCAAGCTGGCTGTAACGACTATGATACCAAACCCGTTGAATTTAAGCGATTAATGGGAAAAATTGAGGAACTTCTTGGCGATAAAGCCTAAAATGAAAATTTTACTTGCCGAAATCAACTCCGCTTCAAACCAAGCATTATTAGAAAAAAGAGAACATAAAGTAGCCCCGGCCTCTAATGTAACATTGGCGCTGGCTTTATGGCTTAAGATAGAATTCGATGCCATTGTGGTTAATTTATCGGACCCAGATGTAGCGGGTTATAAATTAATAGGGGCTCTTAGAAAAAGAGAGGAAGAGCGAGGAGGATATATCCGATCAGTGGCAATCGGAAAAATGGAAGAAAAAGAACGCGCTTTAAATGCAGGTTTTGACGTTTTTTTGGAATTTCCACCCAGTGGAATAGAACTTTGGGAATCCGTTGAAAAGAGCCTTCCCAAAACTACTGGAGACGATTTCGAACCAGAGGAAAAACCTAGTTTTAACAAAAAAGCCGCAATGAGATTGGTTGATAACGATGAGGAACTTTTTTTGGAAATTGTAGAAATGTTTCGGGACGATGTTGTTGATTATCGAGAAAAATTGCAAGAAGCCCTTAAGGGATCGGATCCCGAACTAGTAGAGAAGTTTGCTCACACCTTAAAGGGCGCTTCCGCTAATATTTGTGCAGGGCCGTTAAAAGACGCTTCATCGGATATCGAATTGGCGGCTCGGGAAGGCGACTTAGCTGGAGCAAGAAAATACTTTTTGAGTTTTGAACAGGAATTTCGAAGATTGACGGCAGACTTAGAAGTTTTTGACTCGACAGATTAATATCTTTTTGTTTTTTATGCCTTTACTATGGTAAGTGCTCCAAAATTCTTGACAACAAGGCAATTTTTCAGTATATCTGTACTTTCACTTTTTATTTTAGAGGAGATTTTTCTTGGCAAATCATAAGTCGGCGTGGAAAAGAAATCGCCAAAACGTAACCAGAAACGCTAGAAATAACGCTTACCGCACTCAATTAAAAACAAATACGAAAAAAGTATTGGCTGCTATTGATGAAAAAGATGTAGAGGTTGCAAAAGGAGCGTTAAAATCGGCTAGTAAAATGATATCAAAAATTGCCGGAAAAGGCGTTATTCACAAACGCGCCGCTTCAAGAAAAATTTCCCAACTAGCCAAACGAACTGCCCAACTAGCCTCAGTTAGCTAACAAAGCCTTAAAATTAAAGCTTCCATAATAAGTTCTGGGGAGCCGCTACTGGTTTTAAGTTCTCGATCAGCCCGGAATAAACTTTTAAAAGCTTTTCTTAAATCTTCTACCGAAAATTTTCCGCAATAGCTAGCCGCTTTTTCAATCATAAACGGTTTAGCTCCCATGAGCCCAGCTGCGGTTTGAATGGGAGTTTTATTGTCTTTATAATATTTGACCTCCCAGATCAGGCGATATTGCCATATTATTGTTCCCAAAATTTTTAAAGGCTCTTCTCCGTGCCGCAGTTGATTCCTCAAAATTTGTATTGCGACCGATGCGTTTTTTGTTTTTAAGGCATCTGTTAGCTCGAACACATTTTCCTGTTTAAGAGCTCCCACCAGTTCGGAAACTAAAGATTCGTCAATCGTCTTAGATTTACCTGCCGAGACGGCCAATTTTTCTAACTCTGAAACAAGAAGTCCAGGCTTAGTTCCAATTCTATCGACCAATAATCGACTTGCGTCGGTTTTAATAGTGTATCCTTCATTTTGAGCCCGCTTTGTTATCCATCTAACGAGAGCCCCCTCGTTTGGAGAGGAACAAAGAATAGCAAAATCCATTGAAGAAAGAGATTTGAATACCTTTTTTTTTCTATCAATCTTATCTGCGAATATAACCAGTGTTCCGTTTGGAGACGGGTCGTTTATGTAAGAAAGTAGTTTTTCTACGGCAGGTTTATCTAGAGAAGCTTCATGAAAATCGCGTACGGCAACAAGTTTTTTACCTTCAAAAAATGACATTGTTTGAACGGCTTGAAGCCAATCGGAAAGGGAACTAGAAGCTCCATCGAAAGTTTCTCGGTTGAACTCTTCATTTTCTGGAGTAATTAAAGCTTTTTGTAGAGCGTTTAATATCTCGATTTGGAAAAACCGTTCTTCACCATATAAAAAAAATACTGGCGCAATTTTTCCTTGCTCAATTTTAGTTATCGCTTCTTCCGGAGTCACAACAAACTTTACTTTAAAAAGGATCTAGAAATAAGCTTACCAGCCTAAGGGAAATATCACGATAGGCATTATCAAGGGCGCGTAAGCGCGCATCCTCGGAACTTGCAACGTTGGCGTCTACTGTATAATCCCATCTTGTTTTTAAGTTGTCTTTTAAATAAGGTCGATCTTTTACGCGGTCATAGGCTTTAATATTCACCCCAATTTTTACCCAATATTGAGTTGCCACATCGTTACTATCAAAAGCAACGGCGCGAATGTCGTAGTAGTTCAATGTACCTTGAACCAATAAATCGGAAGATTTTTTTTGAACGATTTTGACCCTTCCATCGTTTAGAAAAGCTTGTCTAATCGCATCCGTAAGATTTCGGTGTAGTTCCGGTTGATTCGTTTCGTTTTTGAGAACGGGAATAGCTAGTGTCTTAATATGAGGCGGCAACTGGTTTCCTGTTCCCGTCAAGCGATAACCGCAAGCAGGGAGCAAAAAAATCCCGATAATGAGCCAGGAAATAAGCGCAAATCTCCCGCTTTGAAAAATTAAGATTTGGAATGAAAATGAAAGGTTTTTTTTCATAGTCTTAGGTTAGGTTAAAGTTAAACAACTACGTTCACTAACTTTTTAGGCACCACAATTATTTTTTTAGGAATTTTATCTTTTGTCCATTCCTTAATTTTTTCATCCTCTAATATGCGAGTTTTTAAGGTTTCTTCGTCGATATTTTCTGGAACTGAGAACTTTTGCCTCACTTTTCCATTCACTTGTACGACAATAACTACTTCTTCGGCGCGTATAAGTTCAGGATCAAATTCAGGCCAGGAAACTTTTTCGATATCGATCTCAGGGTTTAAGACGGAACCCAGTTCTGCCGCTATATGCGGGGCAAAAGGGGCGAGAACCAAAACTAGAGATTCCAGAGCTTCGCGCAAACATTGTTTATATTCTCTTCCTGGGTTTTCTTGATTTTCGTACCATTCTTTAAATTGGTAAAGGTGATTGACGAATTCCATAATCGCTGCAATAGCCGTATTGAATTGAATACGGTTTTGGATATCTTCTGTCACTCGTTTAATAGTAATATGAGTCTTCCTTCTCAATTCTTTAAGTGTGGGATTTTTTATTTTATCTGGTGAGCCTTCAATCCCTTGAGTAGCGGAACCTAGTTCCTGAAATAATCGCCACGCTCTTTTTAAGAAACGCGATCCACCTTCAACCCCTTGGTCGCTCCAATCCAAGTCCTTTACAGGAGGCGCTGCGAATAAGGTGAAAAGCCGAGCTGTATCGGCACCATATTTTTCAATGATATCGTCGGGGTCGACTACATTACCTTTTGATTTGGACATCTTGGCTCCGTCTTTTATGACCATCCCCTGAGTTAGCAATTTCTTAAACGGTTCCCCGGTTGGGACTAACCCCAAATCATGCAATGCGCGATTAAAAAAACGAGAATAAAGCAAATGTAGCACTGCATGTTCTATGCCTCCAACATATTGGTCGACCTGCATCCAATATCCGACTTGTTTTTTATCGAAAGGACTTTCAGTCGTCCGAGGCGAGCAGTATCGCAAGAAATACCAAGAAGAACATACAAAAGTATCCAGAGTGTCGGTTTCTCTATGTCCGGGTTCTCCGCATTTTGGGCAAGGTGTTTCATAAAATTCTTTAATTTCTTTAAGTGGGGATTTACCTTGTTCCTTTAGTTTGGTTTCCATCGGTAGTTCTACAGGCAATTGGTCGTAAGGAGTTGGAACGATTCCGCAATTGTCGCAAAAAATAACGGGAATAGGAGTTCCCCAATAACGTTGCCGCGACACTCCCCAATCCCTTAGCCTATAATTTATCGCAGCGTTTCCAAGGTTATTTTTTTCTAAAAAATCACATACTTTTTTCCTAGCTTCGTTTCCTTTAAAGCCGTCGAAATCATTAGAGTTGACCATTGGACCGTCTTCTGTCCAGGCTTTTTCCAAGGAATTTGAGTCTAAATTATCGGAGTTTGATTCAATAACGATTTTAATGGGTAAATCATATTTCTTGGCGAATTCGAAATCTCGATGATCATGCGCTGGTACCGACATGATAGCGCCTGTTCCGTAATCCATTAAAACAAAGTTAGCGGACCATATAGGGATTTCTTCTCCGTTTATTGGATTAATAGCGTGCGCACCGGTAAAGACACCTTCTTTATCTCCCGTTTCGCTGGTTCTGGATATTTTATCTTCCCCGCGAACTTTGTCGATAAAGTCTCGAACAGTTTTTTCTTCAGAGGTTCCTTCCGATAATTCTAAAGTTAGTGGATGTTCCGGAGCCAAAGCCAAATAAGTGGCTCCATAAAGAGTATCTGGACGGGTAGTAAAAATTTTAATAGTTTGGTCGCTATTTTTAACAGAAAATACTGTTTCGGCGCCATAGCTTTTACCGATCCAGTTTTTTTGCATGGTCAAAACTTGATCGGGCCAACTGCCTTCGAGTTCTTTACAAGCTTCTAAAAGTTTGTCTGCATATTCCGTTATTTTGAAAAACCAACCTTCCTGTTTTTTATCGATTACAGGTTGGTCGCATCGCCAGCAAAGACCATCGATTACTTGTTCATTAGCTAAAACAGTTTGGCAATCTTCGCACCAATTTACCGAAGTTTTTTTGCGGTAAACTAAACCTCGTTCCATAAGTTGTAAAAAGATCCATTGGTTCCAGCGGTAATATTCAGGGTGGCATGTTGCTATTTCTCGGTCCCAATCATAGCTAAAGCCTAGTTTTTTTATCTGGGCTCGCATCGATTTAATATTTTCAAAAGTCCACTTGGCAGGATGTGTATTATTTTTAATGGCTGCATTTTCTGCAGGAAGGCCAAAAGAGTCCCAGCCGATTGGATGCAGTACATTATATCCTTGCATACGTTTGAATCGAGCCATTGCGTCGCCGATTGTGTAATTACGGACATGTCCCATGTGAATTCTACCTGAGGGGTAAGGGAACATTTCTAGCAAATAAAATTTTTCTTTTTCAGAGTTCTCCTCAACGCGAAAGGTTTTTTCTTTTTCCCAGTGGGTTTGCCACTTAGATTCAATTTTTTTAAAATCGTACGATTCCATAAATTTCTATTTTGTTAAAAACGATATGCTTATTGATTTTTTTGGTAATTTAGGCGTTGACCAATTGGACTTTTGCGGAACGGGATTTAATAAACGAGCGTTCTTTAATGGGAACGAGGTAAAAATATATACTAACCGAAAAAAAGAACTATGGGCAACGATTTTTGAAAGATAAAGGTAGGAGATTAGAGCATTCCAAGCTCTTTAAGCTTTTGCGCTATATCGGTTTCAGCATCAGAGACAGAATATTCGAATTCAATACAGGTTAAATTAGCAAGGCCTGATGGTAGCTTTGCTCCTTTTTTTACAAGAATACAGACTCTTTCAAATCCAAATTTTCCGCAAAACCAACCTAAGCTAAATATGAATTCTGGTTTTGCTAAGGGAGCTTTGCTTCCCGTTTTTTTTGTAAAATCTTCGGGTGTGAATAGAAAAAAGGCGCATGAGTCCCAGCGAGCTTCTCGTTCTAGCTTTTCAACTAAATGTTCGTCTTTAGAAATATTTGAATTTAAAAGTTCGAGGTTTATATTGCCAAGTCCGCGTAATACTTTTTCTAACCGTAAGGAATTTAACTCGTCTTTTCCAAAAACTATGAAAGCCTTTTGTTGATGGATTTGTTGGGAATTATCTGAAACAGTTTCGGTTGTCTCGGTATTTTCTTTTGATTGATCTAAGGAGGAATTAGCTTGGGATTCAGTTTTGGTTTGAGCTTCAATAACTTGAGGAGCCAGAATATCTTCAGGATGGCCTTGCAATTCTCCTCTTAACGAGAGTAGAAATCCCCGGTATAGTTTTGCGCCATCTTCTAAGTTTTCTTGCGAACGTCTAGTTGTAGTGGAGTTAAGGTATTTTTTTAATAGTTTCTCGCCTTCCTGTGGATTAACATGTTCCGATATCAGTTTGACGGTTCGGGATTTCCATCGTTTCAAGCGTTCTTCGCCAGCTTCGTAATCGTAATCAAAAGAAGCGCGTTTAACGATGCTAGAAAGTTCTTGAAGCCGTTCGTCTAATAATTCTAAAGCTTTTTCGCAAGCAATATTTACGGTAGCCATAAGGAGGAGATTTATAAGGAAGATGAATAGTTTCAGAACAAAAGAGAATATTTTATTCCGGATTGATTAGCAAAATAACTAGGATTAAAAAAGCTCCTTTTACGGCTCACGCTGAGTTTGCCTAAGGATCTCGAATTTAATACCAAGCATTTACTTGATTCTATGGGACGAAAGGTTTTTAAAATGTTTTAGTTTTTAATGCTTTAAACCAAAAACCCTAGGTCGCTCAAAAGCAATACTCTCAGAGTATAAAAAATTAGACGAATTCCTACAATAAAAATCTAATACTTTGAATAAAGGAATGAAAAATTAGAGGTATGTTGTGCGATCTGCGATTTAATTAGATAAAAAATTATTCTGTAAGCTTTGGAGCTTGTTCTTGAGTTGGAGCTTGTTTTTGAGGATTATTTTTATCAGGCCAAGGGGTTTCGCAGGTAGGAGATTCATCTACATCGTGTTTGAATGTTTCCCACATTTTCAAATAAATAGGCATGCCTGCTTTATTAATTTGCGACATTGCCTTCCGAATAATATCCTTTTCTTGTATACCTAGTTTTCCCATGAGTTGTTTGGCGGTTTTCGGATTCAAAGACATCATGAAAATAGCCGCTTTTTGTGAGCCTGTTAATTTTATGGCCATGATTTGGTTATCTTTTCTAACTTTAATTGGGTAAATCGACAGCGCTCTTTTGCAGTCTTAGTAATTAGGATAGAAAAAAAAGCCTTAAATTCCAAGAGAAAACTTCCATAAAAAAACCCCGCCTCAATTGAGACGGGGTTTCAATTTTCCAGGAGCTTCCGCCAATTCGGCGTCAACAAATTGCTCCGGAAGCTCCCTTTATACTATGACTAGACAAAGGATCACCTCCTTTCTTTCCGGGGTACCCTAAACGTACAAAAGACTCCCCGGCATCCCTTTGCACGACGCTTCTAAAATATGGTGACCGAAAATGCTTAAAATGTCAAAACCATAAATTCATTATTTTTGACTGATTTCCGTTAGATCATGTAAATTTGCAAAACTTATTATCCTCCATTTATGATCATCAAATTATGATCATCAAAAATGGTTTGAGAGAAAGTATACGGAAATATTCAGTTTACTTTCCTACCTTTTTTGAAATTACTAATTTTCGCTTAGAGATTTTGTTTAGTCAATCGGGAAGATCTTAGAAAAGAAAAAGATTATAAGGAGGCGCGTAGAGGTAGGTAAACGAAATGGAATTTTTTTTAGCTCAATGAGTGATTGAAAAGTATTTCTATATCTCAGGGACATAGATAATATCAATTCTTAGATTTTGCCACAATAAATTCGGAGGGAATAAAATCCTTCATTAAGACCCAGTGATAGAAACGTTTTAAAAGAAATTTAAAATGGTTGAAATTTTGAATGGCTAAAACATTTTTTAATAATATGACAGGTCTTAAATGAAACTTCAGAAAAGCTTTTTTCTTTAATTTTAAAAGAGTTTCTCGAGGAATTCCTTTTGGCGTATAGGCTGCGCTCATAAAATAGAAGTTATCCCAATCGACCTTATCTATTTCGCCAGTTTCTTCTAATTGCCGATAACTTTCTGTTCCTGGCAATGGTAAATAGGTGAAGTAGTTTGCTCTCAAAAGAGGTAACTTCAGTGAAAGATCGATTGTGTCTTGCATGGTCTTCAGGGTTTCTCCTGGAAAACCTAAAATGAAAAAAGCGGCTATATCCAGTTTGTGTTTATGGATCCGTTCTATATCACGATGAACTTTGGCGACTGTTGTTCCTTTTTTCATCTGTTTAAGGATAGTGTCATTTCCCGATTCTATAGCTACGCTCACTATATAAAGCCCCGCTTCTTTCAGTAAGTTTAATAGCTCGTCGTCTAAATAATCCATACGAATCCCATTAGGCATGGCCAAGCTAATATCTAATTTTAATCCAATAATTCCTCTAACAATTTCTTTTGCATATTCGATTTCCTGGGTAAAATTATCGTCTACAATGTGAAACTCTCGTATTCCATATTGATGGTAGAGCAATTCAATGTTTCTTAAAACGTAATCGAGAGAGTGATGACGTAATTTTTTACCAGATAGAATGGGGGCTGAGCAGAACGTGCAGGCATATGGGCAACCTCTTGTCGTTATGATTGGTGCGATGGGAAACTTTTTAAAGAAAGCTCCATGTTGGGATTCTGGGTACAACTCTGGATGAATTAAATCCCAGGCAGGATCGCCTAATTTATCTATATCTTGCTCCATTTCTTGAGGATTTAAAATGAGCTCGGCTTCTTTTTTCCAGATAAGTCCAGGAACTGTTTCAAAATCGTTTTTGCCAGAATCCAATAAGTCGCAAAAGATTGGAAATCCAATTTCAGCCTCGCCTGCGAATCCAAAGTCCAGATATTCTTCGAGATTTTCAAATGCTTTTTCGGGATCGCTCGATATGTGAGCGCCTCCAACTACCGTAATAACCTTAGGATTTGTTTTTTTAATTGATTCTAAGATTAGTCTGACATTCCTAATATCAAAGGTGTAGCACTGAATACCGACCAAATCAGGTTTATGTTTTTCAAGAATCCTGGAACCAAACTCTTCGGGTGGAATATCTTCTTTTATGCAATCAATTATCTTTACGTCATGGTTTTTGCGAATGCCCTGAGCCAAATAAGCTAACCCTAATGATGGTTGAATGTGGTCGCTTAAATTATTGGGCTTTATTAATAAAATCTTCATTTAGAGTATTTTAAAGTTGAAGTTTTTGAGAGTTTAAAATTTGCGGTTAGTTAATTTTGTTTGAATAATCACGGGACTGTTCGAATTGGTATACATTATAAATTTAATAAGTTAATTGCTCAACTTATAATGTAATTGCACAGTTGGGATTAGGTTTAAAAAAGTAGGAGAAATTAATTAGTTTCCATAAATGAGCTATTGGTCATATGTATGCTCTAGCCATAAATTTTTTATGGTTTAATAAGTTTATTGATAAAACCTAAAACAGAACGAAACTTTAAACTTCAGTTCTGGAATTATTTTGGAGGGTAATGATTGGAGGTAGAAATTGAGAACCTAAAATATCTAATAATCGAGATTTAGTTTCAATGGGGGCTTTTATAGTTAAGGAAAGACCTTCCTCTGTATATTTTTCTTCAATAATTAAAGCTAGCTTACGGATTTTACTAATTGTACTGATATCGTTGTAATTCAGGTCGGCACGCAATGTAGTGAGACGTTTTTCAAAACGCTTCGTAATAGATTGCCGAAGTTCTTCCAGTCCTAAGCCGTTTTTTCCAGATAAAAAAACGGCTTCTGGGTAGCTTCTTCGTAAATCGCGGAGAAATTCGGGGTCTTCGATTCGGTCGATTTTATTAAAAACTTGAATAGCTGGCGATTCTCCCAATTCCATCTCTTCTAATAAATTATCGGTGGTTCTGATGTGATTACGAAAATTTGGATTTCCTATGTCGACAACTTTTAATAAAACGTCTGCGTCTCGGGCTTCGTCCAAGGTGCTTTTGAAAGAGGCTATCAAGTCGTGAGGCAATTTGTCGATCAATCCAACAGTATCGGAAACCAAGGTCGGATAAGGAAAATTTTTCTTAATTTTTCGGATCGTTGAGTCCAGGGTAGCAAAAAGTTTATCTTCCGTAAGAGAACCAGCGTCGGTTAATTGATTCATGAGAGTCGATTTTCCGGCGTTCGTGTATCCGACTAAAGCGACTTTGAAAGAAGATTTTCGGCTTTTTCTCTGAATCTGTTTTTCTCTATCAATTTGACTGAGTTTTTTCTCAAGTTTGGAAATCCGGTCTCGTATTAATCTACGATCTAGTTGAATTTGGGTTTCGCCTACATCTTTCATTCCAATGCCGCCGCGTTGTCGCGAGAGATGCCCCCACATCTTGGTTAATCTCGGTAATGCGTATTTAAGTCTGGCCAATTCAACTTGAGTTTTAGCTTCTCGCGTTTTGGCGTGGTCGCTGAAAATTTCGAGAATTAACCAGGGGCGATCAATCACTCTACATTTTAGAGCCGTTTCTAAATTGCGGTTTTGTGCTGGAGATAGGCGGTCGTCAAAAATTACAGTTTTTACATTATGGAAGTTGACGGCTTTTTGTATCTCGTCGACTTTACCGCTCCCCAAAAAGGTCTTTGGGTTGGGAGTAGACATATTTTGGGTAATCGAAACTATGGGATTATAAAATGCCGTTTCGGCTAACCCTTCAAGCTCGTCAAGACACATTCCAATTGGAGCCTGTTCCGTTCCAGGAAATTGAACGCCGACAAGAATGGCGTTTCTTTCTATTTGGTTTTCAGAGGTAATATGATTAGTTCCATTATTCATTCTTCTCATATTATATGAGAACTGCTTTTAGGGTGCAAATATGGATTTTGTTTGAAAAGTTGGGTAGAGGCTGTTGAACAACAAATCAAAATTTTCCTTTTATCTTCATACGTTAAGTAGTAAAAATTGGTAGAAAAATTATCTACAAAAAGCTTTAGAATTTATGAGGAACTGCTTTGCATCAATTTGTAATGAATGCTATCTAACAAAGCCTGCCAACTCGCTTCAATAATATTTTCTGAAACCCCAACGGTACCCCACTTTTCATGAGCATCGCCAGACTCCATTAAAACTCTAATTTTAGCTGTTGTTCCTTTCTTTTCTTCTAAAATTCGAACTTTATAGTCAAAAAGATTTACTTCTTGCAACTCAGGGTAAAATTTTATAAGAGCTTTTCTTATGGCTTTGTCTAAGGCGTCTACAGGGCCATGTCCTTCGGCGGCGGTTACATCGTGTTCGCCGTTAACTCGAATTTTTACGGTAGCTTCGGAAATAGGCGTTTCATCTTCACTTCGTTTTTCGACAATAACGCGGAAACCTACAAAATCAAAAAACTTCACTTTTTCATCCAAGGCGTTGCGCATTAACAATTCAAAGGAACCTTCCGCGCCTTCAAATTGGTATCCTAGGTTTTCGGCTTCTTTAAGTTCTGTTAAGATTTTTTTAATTTTTGGGTTATCGTCGTCTACATTAATCCCATATTCTTTGGCTTTGAATAAGATATTGCTTTTTCCTGAAAGGTCGGAAACTAATATTCGAGTTTGATTGCCGACAAACGCTGGGTCGATATGCTCGTACGTTGCTCGATTTTTTTTTATTGCGTTGACGTGTACGCCTCCCTTATGGGCAAATGCGCTTTTTCCTACAAAAGGTTGATGATTCCAATGAGCTCGATTGACAATTTCGTCGACAAAAGATGAAACTTCCTTTAAGTTTGCCATTTGCTCGTTTGATATACAATCTCTTCCCATTTTTAATTTTAAGTTTGGAATTATAGAAACTAAGTTAGCGTTTCCACACCGTTCTCCAATACCATTGATGGTTCCCTGAACTTGCATAGCTCCTGCGCTTACCGCCGCAATGGCATTGGCAACGGCTAATTCGGAATCGTTATGAGTATGAATCCCTAAAGGTGTATTAATATTTTTCTTAACCGTCTCGACAATGTTTTGAATTTCTGTGGGCAAAGAACCGCCATTGGTGTCGCATAGGACTAAACAGTCTGCGCCAGCCGATTCGGCTTTTTGCAGAGTCTTCAACGCGTATTCCGGATTGGCTTTGTAGCCGTCGAAAAAATGTTCGGCGTCATAGAATACTTCTACAAAATACTTTTTCAGATAATTGACAGTTTCAAAAATCATCGCTAAATTTATTTCTAACGTTGTCGAAATGGCTTCTCGAACGTGAAGATCCCAAGTTTTTCCGAAAATAGTCGTCGCTTCGGTTTTTGCTTTTAAAAGAGCTTGAACTGAGGCGTCTTCTTCAACGCGATATTGTGGGTGACGAGTGCTTCCAAACGCTACCACCTTGGCTTGTTTAAATTTTACGTCGCGCACTTTTTCGAAGAACTCGATGTCTCTTGGATTGGAACCAGGCCATCCACCTTCTATATAATGAATTCCAAGTTCGTCTAGTTTTTGAGCTATCCGAATCTTATCCTCGACAGTAAAGGAAACGTCCTCGGATTGCGAACCGTCTCTCAAAGTGGTGTCGTAAATTTGTATAGAATTCATTTTAAAGCCAAAGGATTTGGTTCGTTATTTTAAGCATTGCTTTCCGCTCCAAGATTAAACCCATCGTGGAGCGCTCTAACCGCTAATTCGCCATATTTTTTTTCAATGACACAGGATATCCGAATTTCTGACGTGCTTATCATCAATAGGTTTATATGTTCTTTTGCTAGTATTTCGAACATTTTTGCGGCGACGCCTGAATGACTTCGCATTCCAGCTCCAACGATTGAAATTTTGCTGATATCCGAATCACATGAAACACTTTTTGCTTGAATTTCTTCGCGCACTTTTTCCATCAATTGAGTAGCTTCAAGACTATCGGCCGTTGGTAAAGTAAACGAAATGTCTGTTAAGCCGTCATCGCTCATATTTTGAATGATCATGTCGATAGAGATTTTTGCTTCGTTCAAGGCGCTAAAAACTTTTGCGGCAATCCCAGGATGATCTGGGGCGCCTTTAACCGTAATTTTGGATTGCTTTTTATCGCACATAACTCCCGAGACGACGGGTTGTTCCATGTTCATGTTCTCCTTGCAAACGATCGTGCCTTCGTCGTTTTCCCGAAAGGAGGATCTAACCACGATTGGCATATTAAAATTTTTTGCGAATTCTACGCACCTGATTTGGAGGACGCCAGCCCCAAGGCTTGCCATTTCCAACATTTCATCGAAGGAAACCGAGTTTAACTTTTTGGCTTTAGGAACAATTCGAGGATCTGCTGTATATATGCCGGCAACGTCGGTATAAATCTCGCATTGGTCTGCGCCTAAAGCGACGGCTAAGGCCACAGCGGAAGTGTCCGATCCTCCTCGTCCTAAAGTGGTTACGTCGCCGATTTCGTTAATACCTTGAAAGCCAGCGGCAACTATTACGTGGTTTTCGCTTATTAGTTTTTTTGTTCTTTCAGCGTCAATTTCTTTTATTCGGGCTCGGGTATGAGAACCGTCGGTTATCATTCCTAATTGCCTTCCGGTAAGCGAAATAGCGGGACAGTCGATAGCGTGTAAGGCTATAGTCAATAATGCCGCCGAAATTCGTTCGCCTGATGATAACAACATATCGACTTCTCGTCGATCCGTTTGATCTGTTATTTCTCCAGCCATTTCGAGAAGTCGATCCGTTTCGCCTGCCATAGCCGAAACCACCACAACCAAATCGGCGCCTGCTTTTCGGGCGCGCAACGTTTTTTCCGCAACGGCTTTTATCCGTTCTATGCTACCGACGGAAGTTCCGCCGAATTTTTGAACAATTAATTTGGACATTTTTAGTCTTGAATTTATTTAGAAACGTTAAAATTTAGAGAATTTCCTTGACGGATATTGAGTCAATGAAAAATTCTAAATTTAAAGATTAATTTATGAGTCTTAAATAGAATATTAGTGATTTTGAAAAGTATTTATTAAACGATCAATTTATAGTTCGCCCTTGAATAGAGCCGCAATTAAATTGGGGCCGCTTTCAAATTGCAAAGTTTTCGATGAAAGGATTTGTTCGTCAAAAGCTTCTACAGTATCGGAGCCAGACCGGCTAGGGTAGACGGCAAATGGGACAGGATCTCTTCCAAACTTCATTTTGTTAGCCGAACAGAAATGATTGACAGTTAATAAAGCGGTCAGTTCTTTATTTTCGTCAAGTTTTTCCAGGATTGGTCCTAAAGCTTTTTTATCAAAATCTTCAATTGCTAGTATTTTATCGTCTATAGAGCCTTGCATCGAAGCCCGCTCGGGAGCCGAAATTTGTAAGTAAACTACATCTTTGGTTTTTAATTCTTCAAAAGTGGCTTCAGTTTTAGCTTGATAATCGGTGTCCATAAAGCCCGTGCCTTGGGAAATAAAATCCATTCCTGCGGCTTTAGCCATTCCTTGAAATAATGAGGAAGATGAAACTACAGAACCTTTAAAAGTATACTTTTCTTCAAAAGGCGGTAGTTGGGGAGTTGGGCCATTTCCCCAAAACCAAACACTATTAACAGGGTCTTTATTATTCTCTTTAAGTTTTTTACTCAACGGATGATTATGTAAAATGATTTGAGCTTGATTTAAAACAAAAATCAAACCCTTAGCCTCTTTTCCACCTGGCATATAATCTCGAATTCCTTCTCCGATCAATTCGTCGGGAGGGTTTAATCGCTCGGAAAGAGACAGTCCTTGAATAGTTGCTAAGTTATGGTAACTGCCTAAAGAGTGAAAACGTACTTTAGCGTCAAATACCTGATCTTGCAAAGCTTCAACCAAACTTTCGGAATCTTCTTTAGAAAGTTGTCCCCCCGTATAATCTTTCATTACCATATCGTTATGGCCGGACTGTAAGGAGACAAAGTCGCAGCATAACGGAATTTCTCCCGGTTCAAGAGAAACATTTGCGCTTAAAGCGTCAAAAGCAGCAGCTCCGGCTTTATATTTGACCGGATCGTACCCTAAGAGCGAAAGAAATGAGATATCGTTGCCGGGAATTAATCCTTCGGGAATAGTTATAGTCGATCCACAACGACCTTCCGTAGCTAGGCGGTCCAAATTAGGGGTTTCTGCGATTTGTAATGGAGTTAAATTATTTTTTTCAGCGATAGGGTCGTCCGTCAACCCATTGGCAATAATGATAAGATATTTCATTCGACTTAAGAATATTTGATAAAATTTTACATTATAACGGTTTTGACCGATTTTACCTAGCTATAGGGCTATTCAATGGATGTTTTTTTCATTTTTTGTACCGATTAAAAATTAATAATGAAGGGTTGAAACTTAAAAACATTCAAATTTTTTTAAAAACCGTATTTAAATTGCTAACTTATAAAATACTTAATAACTATCCGATTATCAAAATTATATATTTTTTTGTGCTTTGTAACCCATTGAAATTAAATATTATAGACTTTTTATCGCTTTTGTGGAATAATTCAAGAGACAAGTGAGATTTTTAGATTACTTAGGTTTTTGGCATTTTTCCGAGGGGAAAATGGGGGGGCTAAAGGCTAATACGTTCCTTATTTCCGAAATTAGAAAAGGAAATTCAATCTTATGCTGGAAATTAATGAGATTTGCCAAAATGGCGAACCTTTGACCTTGACAACAGACGGTTCACTTAGAGTTGTTTTTATTGGCGTTGGTTCCGCTTTTGCCAAACGAAAACGCCAATCAAACATTTTGATAATAAAAGACAATCATCATGTCTTAATTGATTGTGGTACCCAGGGGCCTCTGGCGTTGAATGATTTGGGTTTAAACGTATTATCTGTAAGATGTTATTTGCCTACTCACAGCCACGCCGATCATGTTGGTGGTTTTGAAGAAATTGCGCTAAGTAATCGATACACTCCCCACGCTGAAGGTAAGCCGCAAATGATAATTCTGCGTGATTACCAAGATTTATTATGGAGTAAAACCTTGGCCGGGGGAGCGGAGTTTTGCGAAGCTAACCAAGGTAGAAGTTTACAAATTACGGATTTTTTCGAAATCTTACGCCCAAACACAGATCAGGTAGAAGGACGAAAGGTGTGGGTTTATAATCATGGTCCTATTGAAATTATCATTATGAGAACCAGGCATTTTCCAGATAGCGCGGTTAATGTTGATGAATCTCAATGGTGTTGTGGCGTTTTTATCAACCGGAAAGTTTGGATTTCTGGCGACACAATGTTCGATTATGAATATCCTACAAGATTTGCCAAACAAGCCGAAGTTATGTTTCATGATTGCCAAATGTTTGTAGGTGGGGTGCATGCCTCTTACCACGAACTAATGACTCTAAGTCCCGAGATACGAAAAAAGATGTATCTTTATCATTACAATGATAATTGGGACAAACCAGAGACTTGGGTAAAAGAATCCGATCCATTTTCCGGAATACCCGAAAAAGACGGTTTCAAGGGTTGGGCTCAACAGCAGATTGCCTACGATATTAAATAGTTTTTTTATAAAATCCGATTTTTTAAATTTAATTTGGTCCTTTTTTTCTTTTCACCCCGCCTTCATTCTAAGTAACATGATTTTGCTCTGACTTAATTGTGTTTTTAATTTAAGAGACCTTTCTTTATCAAAAACAACGATTCCTTGTTACAATCAATCGTAAGAAAAAAACCTTTTTACTGATGTTGGAGTTATAAGGTAAACATATTTCTTAAATATGAAGTAGGTGATTTGGAAATTTTTTTAATACTCAGAGCAGAGATTTATACTTTATCGGTGATGAGATTTTTTATGTTTCGATTTTTTATTTTAATATTTTGCCTTGCCCCTCTGTTTAGTTTTTATGGGTGTGAAGGAGCGGTTCCGGCCGATCTTGATAGAGCCGCAAAAGTAATACGTTTTATGTCAGAAGAGTACAAATTGGAAAAGACATCATTCCCTGCGTTATATCCAAACTGTCTTCCATCGGAGTTTGTGAAGTGGGTGTTTTCGGAGAAGGGGAAAGCCGAATGGCCGGATTCTTTAGATAACGACGATTCTAATCCCGATGTACGCAATAAAGCTTTTAAACAAGGCGCGCCGATTGTTCCAAGAAGCGTTCAATTTTTTGCTGGCAAAACGGATCCTAACGGCGGAAGGCAATTAATTGTAAAAGCGAACGACGCTGCTCGAACGATTATTGTTGAAGGATATGGCGACCCGAAAAAAAAACCCGATCTAAAACGGGAATGGGATTTACCTCTTGTAAAACAAGTCTCTAAATTTGAATTGAACAAGTACTAAATACTTCTAATAATTTTTCCAAAAATTTTAAAGCTAAATAAGCTCGCCGATAAAAATCTTTACCCTAACAGTAGCGAAAAAAATAAATACTATAAAAGGCTTCTGTTGTCGAGTTTCTATGAGTTTAACGTCATTTCCAATTATACAATGTCGAACGTATTTGTAATTCTAGAGTCTTTTATTTAAGGGGCGCGCTAGTGTCTGCAAGTGATTTTACAGGTTTTTCAAAATATTAAATTCAACATTCTTAAGGAACAATTGCAGTTTGTCCGACCCGATATAACTTTTGAAATTCAATAAAAATAGTTGGAACCTAATTGTTTATTCTTAATTAAGAAGATAAGCCAAACGTATAAAACCAAAATGATAATTATCCATTTTTTAATTTAAATGCTATATAATTTATTTATCAAAAAATAGATTTACGTCATATGGATTAGTGATGATAAAACCAGATCTTGTTTTGAACTAGAGAAAAAAAAGGAAAATTGAATGAAAACCATTCAAAAGATATTTGCATTGATTTTACTTCTTATTACGGTGAGTTGTTCCACATCGAATATTGCAAACCGAGGCGAGTATATTGAAAAAAATTCCTTCAAAAAGGGTATGCCCAGGGTAGATGTTTTAGCTCGGTTTGGGCGGCCTGTTGAATCAAAAATAAAAAAAGGTAGAAAAGTAGATCTATATAGATTAGAACAGGGAGAAAAATCGCTTACAAAATTTTGGAAAGGCGGTCTAGCGGCTTTTCTTGCCGTTTCAACTATAGGGCTATCCGAAATTGTAGCTGATCCAGTGACCAGAACTATGCCAATAATTGTTTTTGAGACCTATTATGATAAAAATGATCGCCTTGAATATGTTCATTTCATTCAGAAACCAAAATAAAAAAAGAGTTTCTTTTTAGAAGAGATCTTCCTTTAAACCTACCGACCCAATTTATTTTACCTTCCTTTTATTGGTCGTTTTGATTCCCTTAAATTTTTAGCGTATGAACGCTTTTTCTAATAAAAACTTAAATGATGAATTCAGTTTTTTAAAAGGTTTTTGGGTTATCTTTTTCTTAGCCTTGGTTTTGCGATTAGTGGGAATTACCGCTCCTCTCGCCAGCGATGAGTTAGTTTCGGCATCTATATGGGGTCAGATGCCTTTAGTTCAGATTGCTAAAAATTACCAGTTTCCAAATAATCATATTTTTCACAGTATTTTAATTGGAATAATATTAAAACTCTTTGGCATAAATGATTTTGCCTTTCGGATTCCTGCATTAGTTGGAGGGTTGTCTACCGTTTATTTGATTGTCATTTGCGCAAAAAAAGTTACAGGCAACTCATTAGTGGCGCTTGGAGCCGCTTTCTTGATGGCAATTAATATTCAACAAATTTATTATTCCACTAATGCCAGAGGTTATACCCTCACTCAAGCATTTGCATTAACTATTTTTCTTTTAATCCTTCCTTTGATTAGTAAATTAGATGACAAGAAAATAAATAATAATTTTGAATATAGTTGGTCGCATTATTTTTTAATTTTTATTTTTTGTGCTTTGGGTTCCTGGACAATCCCAACTTTTGGCTTATATGAAGGATCTTTAGCGGCGGGAATTGTTTTTTTATTTTTATTTTATCGTGAAAAGGTGCGCGATCAAATACGGGTATATAGCGTACTATTGTTAATTTTATTATTAGCAATAGCCGCTTTATATTATCAGTATTTTGTCTTGATCCCAGAAGCTATGCTAATGCGGGCTATTGCTAATGGCGCCGATGTGGAATTGACTAGGTTTTTAACCGATTTGCTAGTTGTTTTTACAGGATCTCAAGCTTATGTGAACTATGGATTTTTAATTTTCGCTGTTATAGGTTTTATTGGATTAGTTCAAACTCGAAGGCCGCTTGCCATTTGGTTTGGAGTTATGTTTGGTATTCCTTTAACCATTATTTTTGTGTCATATTGGCTTGGCGTTGCGCAAAAAATACCTCACCCAAGAGTTTTATTTTATCTACAACCGTTCTTTTTTATATGCGTAAGTAATGGCGCTTGGGTGTTGATATCCCAACTAAGACCTTATTTTGAGAAATACAAGAATCTTAAGGCAACGACCTTTTGCATTTTTTCTTTTTTTCTGATTGCGATGTTGTTGTTTACGTTTAAAGATTTCCAAAATAAGCAAATAACGCAAAGAAACGATAGAGTACCCTATGACAAAGGTTTAAAATTTTTTCGACAATTAGGACCGAATGATTTAATTTTAGTTTCTAAACAGGCTCATGTTTGGTTTTATCTATACGGCGCAAAAGAAATGCGAAAAAGGGTTTTGCGGATTTTAGAAACTGGCGAGTTAGGAGACGTATATTTCGTAGAAAACTTTGGTTTTGGTCAAGATCAGTCTGATTTGAAAGTTCAAACCGTTAAAAATCATGTTGAAATTGACATGTCGGATTTTTCATTTCATCCTTTAGCTGAAGTTGGAAATCGTTATATTCAATTTTCAAATTTGATTTGGAAATTAGAGAAAGATTTTGGAGCTTTTAAAGTTTACAAGATTCCTTCGAAATATTTTAAAAAAACAATGTCTTTAAAAAAATTAAGCGACAAAGAACAATGGACAATTTTTTCGCAATTCAAAGATAAAATAAGATTAACCAATGATGAAGACGATCCCTCAATAGTTTTAGAATATAAGGATTCTTTTTTTATTTCCGAAAATTATCCGAGAAAATTGGAACATAATGACGCTAGTTTGAATATTAACTTTTTAATGACGAATTATTTGCCTGGCGTTCACCCTATTTTTTCTGGGGGGGAAGAAAAATCAAGCCAAGTCAAATTTGCCCCGACATGGTTTGCTAACGATTGGGTCATGGAGCACCCGTATGGGAATAATTTTTTTCCAAGGCTTTGGTTTCCGAATATATTTTTATCGCAAGGTGGAAAAGTTTTGGTCTTAGCGGGAAATTTAGACAATGACTATGGAATTGGAAAATTGAAAAATATTTTAGGGTTTCAGCTTGCCATTAAATAAGTCAAATGGAGAAGAATTATGATTGTTGTAACTGGAGCCGCTGGATTTATCGGTAGCGCTATTGTTCATGAATTAAATAATCGCGGGCACGACAATATTTTAATCGTAGACGAAGCAAACGATCCTGAAAAAGAGAAAAATATAAAGGGAATAAAATTTTCTAAGATGCAGTCCAAAGAACAGTTTTTGAACGATGTTTTGGGTCGAAAAATTTCTGGTGTAGAAGCTATTTTACATATGGGCGCTTGTTCTTCAACTACCGAAACTGATTTGACTTATCTAAGGAAAAATAATTTTGAATATACCCAACATCTGTCAAAATTTTCCTTAGAAAACGATATTCGCTTTATATACGCTTCAAGCGCTGCAACTTATGGAGATGGAGATAAAGGATACGATGACGATGAAAAACTGTTGGAGACATTAGCCCCACTTAATCCTTATGGCGATAGTAAACAGCAATTTGATCTCTGGGCAAAAAAAGAAAATATCCTTGATCGAATTGTTGGTCTTAAATATTTTAACGTTTATGGACCAAACGAGTATCATAAAGAGAATATGCAAAGCATGGTGCGCAAGGGATTTTTGCAAATCAGCGAAACTAAAAAATTGCAATTATTCAAGTCTTATCGAGACGAATACTCTGATGGAGGCCAAGTACGTGATTTTATCTATATTAAAGACGCAGTGGATATGACTTTGTTTTTTTTAGATCGCCGAGAGATTGGCGGAATATTTAATATTGGGACTGGAATTGCGCGTTGTTGGAATGATTTGGCGAAGGGGATATTTGACGCATTAGAACTTGAAACAAATATTGAATACATTGAAATGCCAGAAAGCATTCGCAGTCAATATCAATATTACACTTGCGCTAAAATGAAAAGAATCAACGAAGTTGGTTATGATAAACCAGTTTATTCTTTAGAAGAAGGTATTAGCGATTACGTAAAAAATTTTTTAATTCCTGGAAAAAGGTTTGGGGATTGATTTCCATCCCTTTCAAAAGGATTGTGTCAATTTAGTTTAATAAACCGAGTTTATTTTCTGCATCTTTTACGCCAAAAATTTTTTTAAAAACTTTGACATTTTCTTGATGTAGTTCTTTTTCCCAATTTGTTTTGAATTTTGAATTGTTGGAAATGCTGTTCGTATTTTCTATTGTTTTGCTAGCTTCTTGCGTGTTCATCTTTATAACTCCGTTAAAAAATTGACGTTTATTTCTTTATCGGAATTTAATCGCAAGTTCTGTACCAAAAAACTGATTTTCGGCTTATTTTTTTAGATAGTTGATAAATAAGGGTTTATTTTATGATTTCTTGAGAGGTTGACCCAATTTTTTCTTTTTAAGGAAAATTTTTCTAGGGATAATTAGGAGACTTGGAACTTTTTTCCCTAAAAATTAGGTTTTAGCAATGGAAGGTCAGTGGGCAACGGATTTAGAAAAGATATTGACTATTAAAACTCCCACTAGGATAAATCCAATTCCAAGTATAGCTGGTAGGTCGAGGGTCTGTTTATAATATAACGCTCCGACAATCGCGACTAAAATGATTCCCAATCCAGACCATAAGGCATATGCAATGCCTATGGGAATTGTCCTTAAAACGAGCGTTAATAGATAAAAAGCGATTCCGTAACCTAACACGACGATAATTGTTGGGATAGGTTTTGAAAATTCTTCGGAAGCTTTAAGTGCGCTAGTTGCAATTACTTCTGCAATTACGGCAATTACTAAATAAAGGTGCCCCATTTTTTTCTCCAGTTTTTCAGTTATCTAATTTGAAGAAATTATTTCGAAATTAGTTTTTTGAACTAACGCAATTACTTGTTTAGATGCGCTCGATTCGCCATGGGCTTTTCAAGGTGGATGGACCAAGTAGAAACTAGAATGTAGAATCTGATCAAATTTGATTTAGATTTCCGAGTGTTCGGGTTCGCTAAAGCGTTTTTTGATTTCTAGTACTTGAGGTAGGATTTCTTTGAAAAGTGGCACAAGATTCGGATCAAAATGTTTTCCGCTTTCTGCTTCTAGTACGCCTATAGCGTCTTCGACGCTCCAAGCTTTTTTATAGGGGCGTTCGGATGTTAAAGCGTCAAAAACATCCGCTATAGTGACAATTCTACCGGCTAGAGGAATTTCTTCACCTTTTAAACCTTTTGGATAACCAGAACCGTCCCATTTTTCATGGTGAGTAATAGCGACAGTTTTGGACATTTTTAGAATTTCGGAAGTTCCTTCAGACAATATTTCTCCACCCATTTCAGCGTGGGTTTTCATTATTTCCCACTCTTCATCATTTAGTTTTCCGGGTTTTAAAAGAACACGATCTGGAATGCCAATTTTTCCCACATCGTGCATCGGACTTGCATTTAATAACATTTCGCATTCTTCTTCGCTCATACCGTATGCTTTTCCTAATAAAGCGCTATAGTGACTCATACGGATAACATGCAATCCAGTTTCATTGTCTTTAAATTCGGCAGCTTTTCCTAGGCGCCTAACTATTTCTAATCTACTGTCGTTTAACTGTTGGGTGCGTTCTTGAACTTTTTTCTCGAGGTTTTTTCTAAATTCGGACAATTCTAAATGAGTACGAATTCTTACGCAGACTTCCTTTTGTTGAAAAGGTTTAAGAATATAGTCGACCCCTCCTTTTTCAAAACCTTCTATGATGTCTTCCATTTCTGTTTTTGCGGTTACAAAAATGATGGGGATATCTTTGGTTTCCGATTGGTTCTTTAGTCGATTGCATGTTTCAAAACCGTCAATACCGGGCATCATAACGTCCAACAAAATCAAATCAGGTAAATTTTTCGTGGCAATCTCAAGTCCTTTTTCGCCGCTATTAGCGAAAAAAAGTTTGTATCCCTCGGGTTCTAATGTTTGTCGCAAAATCGCAAGGTTGGTTGGAGTATCGTCGACAACCAATACTTTTAACCCAGCCAAATCTAATTTAGACTGATTCATTGGAAATCCCTTTCAATATGGTCAAAACGCCATCTGTATCAAAATTTTCAGCATGACTTTTTAATTGGGCCGCCAATTTAGCCGCTTCTGAGCCTAATTCATTAAGATCTAGAATTAAATTTTCTATCTCCCCAATATCTCCATTTGTCGCGGCTTCATTGAGAGAAGATAGTAAATCGGCAGGTAATTCTAAAGCGGCATAATCTAAATTTTGATTTTCCCCATCTGAGTTGGCGGTAATTTCTAACTCTTCGAATTCAAATTCTGCTTTCAAAAGTATATTTATAGCCTCGTAAATTTGACCTGCTTTAAATGGCTTGGGGATAAAATGATGAGCGCCTCCTTTTAAGTATTTTTCAGTTTCATGGTGATATGCGGAAGCGGAAATCATAACTATCTTAATTTTATCTTTTCCGTACTCTTTTTGTATTTTGTAAACAACCTCTAAGCCATTCATTTCAGGCATCTGAAAATCCATAAATATTATATCTGGATGACTTTTTTGAATTTTTTCCAAAGCTTCTGGGCCGCTAATTGCTTGTTGAACGGTAACGCCAACAGAAGTCAGCAACTCGTTTAAAACATCGCGATTATATGGATTGTCGTCCACAACAAGGGCGTTAACGACTTGTTCTTTCTTAAGTTTAGAAACTTTTGTCCACCGGTTATCTTCTTGGGAAATTTGGGCTTTGGATGTAGGGAGGTTTAGCGAAAAATAGAAACAAGAACCTTTGGTCAATTCTGACTTTAATTCTAATTTACCACCCATTAATTCAACTTGTTTGTTCGAAATTGCCAGTCCCAATCCGGTTCCGCCCTTTTTGAAGCCCGCTTGCTCTTGGTTGAAAGCTTGGAAAATAGAAGTTTGAGCTTCCTTCGGAATTCCCATGCCAGAATCAATGGTTTCAAATAAGAATCGATCCGTTTCTAATCCAGTCACTTTCAATACAATTTTGCCCGATTCAGTAAATTTTACAGCGTTTCCCAATAAATTTATAAGAACTTGCCGTAGTTTTCCTTCGTCTCCCTGAACTAAAATAGGCGTTTCCAGGTTTATTCCTTCGATATTCCATTCTAAGTTAGCTTGTTGGCAACGGACTTTAAACATTGCGTCAAGATCGTTCAATAAACTCGTTAAATCAAAATCGGAAACTTTAAACTCCATTTTACCAGCTTCTATTTTTGAAATATCAAGAATATCATTTATAAGGCTTAAGAGGTGATTGCCGCCCCTGTATATGGCTTCGACGCCTTTCCTCTGTTTATCGGTTAGAGTTTTTTCACGATCTAGTATTTGAGCGTATCCTAAGATGGCGTTCATAGGAGTTCTTATCTCATGGCTCATGCTGGCCAGAAAACTACTTTTAGCTCTATTTGCCTTATCGGCTTCATCTTTAGCATTTTCTAATTCACTTCGCGTTTCTTCAAGTCTATAGGTTTTTTCTCTTAGATTTTTAACCATAAAATCAAATGATTCGCCTAAATCCTGGAACTCGTCGTTGGTATTGATGGAGACTTGTATATCAAGGTTTCCTTCGCTTAAAGAGCGTGTTGCTTCATCTAAACTAGCAATGGGTTTGGTAATATTTTTGATTAATAATGGTATTAGGGAAAAACTCAATAAACAAATTAACAATGTTTCAAAAATAAATAGCTGAATATTTTTCTCTAAACCGTTATTAGCGTCTTGAAACGCTAGTATTAATTTATCTTGTTCTAGGAAAATGCGGTTGTTGATGAGGTTTATCAAAGTGCTAAAATTTTTGCCAATTTTTGCATTCAATTGAGGATCTAAAGGTTGAGAATTTAGAACCATCTCGGCAAGTTTAATTCCATTTTCTACATAATTTCCTAATAAGACGCCTAGATTTTTGTAAGGAGTATCCTCTTTGGATAAGTTAGCCAGAATTTGCGAAATTATTTGTTCGCATTGTTTTTTTAACTTTTTTATTTCTTCAAGGGTCGGAGCTTCTCCGGTAATGGTGTAATCTTCCAAATAGCTTCTTAACTTTTGTGTTTTAGATTTCAGCTCATTATTTAAGGAAACCTGTTGGACCCTTATAGGGTTAAGATATTTTTGAGCTTGTAGGGTTATATAGATGGATGTTCCTGATTCGACCAATAAAACGAATATAATAATAGAGGCTCCAATCCAAATTTTTTTTTGGAAGGAATTGCGCCTTGAAGAAGATTCAGTCATGGAACTATTTTTAAGACTTTTAAATTTTTCAGCTCTGAATTGGCAGGAACATAGGCTAGGCCACCGGGCATTTCTTTTAAAGATCTCAACATGCGGTCTAAATCTCGAAATTCTTTGGGGGGAGTGCCTTTGCCTGAAAAAATTGCCCTAGTCCAATAACGTTTAATTAGAGGAAATGGTTTATTCAATACGCCTTCGTAAAAATCCATCTTGTTTGCGCGGAAATCCATAGGGACTAAGGCCATACCATCATTGGAAAAGCCTTTTTTCCTAAGGTATATTTGCGTCAGTTCTTTTTTGCTAATAATTGAAATAGGATTTTCGGGGTTTACGACAATTTTTAATTCATGACTCAAACCTATTTCAATAAATAAAGAAAATAAGCTAGCTATCGTTATGCAAATGATAGCGCTTAGACGCTTAATTTTAGAAAGCAATGGAAATGGAGGATTGAACCTCATTGAAAGAAGTTTGTCCCATAGTTACTAGTTTGTTATTAATGCCCCTATTATGGAAATTCCATTCCAACTTCATGAAAACCCCTGAAAAGCGGTTCCAATTTATTCCTATAATATGGGTTTCCCAATTATCATTTACCATTGATGCGTCTGGATTCAGAAATTCGAACCGATAATAAGGGAAAAAATGATCAAAAACGGTAAAGGAACCTTGAGCAAAACCTCCCCATTCTTCAGTTTGGTCAAACTTTGAATAGGCTCCTTCTACAGATATATTAAATATTCCATTGTCGATTACAAAATGACTGCCTAAAGAGTGGTGAACGCTATCAAGGTCCGCTGTTATTGCTCGATCGCCTGAGTAGAATGAAACTCCCCATTGGATGGTCTCTTTATACATAAATTGGAATCGTCCCCCAATGGCTTTATTTATATTGTCGTCAAATTGTGCTGCATTTACGCTGTCTCTATTTTCGCCGTTTCCAATATATAAAGTATAGTCCCAATCTAAATTTGGATGATCGTATTTCGAGCCTAAAAAATTACCTAAAATCGTAAATCCTTTGTTGTGTTCAGGATAAAAGGAAAACCCTCCACGGGTTGTTGGTAATATTAAGTTTTGTGGGGCTTCTACGGTTAAAAAAGCGGGAGCTGTATCTCTCACTTCATTAAATATTCCGAATGGAGTGACTGTTTGGCCGCCTCTAGTTTTAAATTCATCCATAAAACTGTGTTGGAAATAATTCCATTCAATTTTCACGGTTCCAAAGTCTCTTTCCGTATCGACTCCGTGTTGAAATTCGATGTGGCTTTTTATAATCCATCTTTCGTTGAGTGGGAAGTCTAAAAGTAGATTAAAGTGGGCTAGATCAAACGAACCATTTTTATTTCCTTGTGCATTATTAGACTTAGAGTAAACCTCATCCAGATAGCCATATACCTGTAGGTCTTCAATTGAAATAGCGCCTGATTTTTCTACTGAGGAGAAAATAAGAATCGAGGAAAAAAAACAAATACTTAATATGTGTTTTAAAGATAAATGACGTGGAAAATGAATGAACATTTGGCTGAAAAACGGCATGATATTTGGCCAGAAATTAATTTGATCAAGAGGTTTGAATGATTTTAGAAATGTCATTCAATGATGCTCGAAACAAAATTGTTACAGGTTTGGAAAAAATTATCTAGTTTTTTTTCGAAACTCTAAGGATAAACAATAGCCATTTAGGATTTGAATCTAAGAATGTATAAAAAGAATCTTATTCTTCTTAACTATAGTCTAAACCGACTTAATTAATTTTATGTTTCCAATGTGTTGTGTTTTGGAAAAAGAGATAAATCAACTGCTAGGTTTTTGAGGTTGAGGAAACTCGGAGTTATATAAATTAAAAAGATATTTAAATTATATTTGGGTAGGGGGGAGAGAAATAACTTTAAAAAATAATTTAGGGTTAGATTATTAGTTTTCTTTTTTGGCTTATTAACAGTTTTAAACAGTTTCATTAAGTAAGGCGATGATGGCTGATTCTGTTTGCTTATAGCGTCCTTCTCCAAAATGGGAATAACGGACTTGACCGCGTTTGTCGATCAGATAAAAAGCCGGCCAATATCGGTTTGCATATCGCCTCCACAATTTGAAACCGTTGTCTTGAACGATGGGAAAAGTGAGTCCGCGTTTTTTTACCGCTTTTTTCAAATTTCCAAGTTTTTTTTCGAAACCAAACTCTGGAGCGTGAACCCCAATGACCGTTAATCCTTTTTCGGCGTATTTTTCATGCCAGCCTTGAACATATGGAAATGTATTGACACAGTTATAACAAGAGTAAGTCCAGAAATCGATCAATACAACATTGCCTCGCAAATCTTGCATGGACTTATAGCCTGAAGAATTTAACCAATTTGTAAGTCCTTCGAAATCTGGAGCTTTAAATTTAACGGGTAACCACTTCGCGTTGGAATTACTCGAATGAGCTGAAACCAATCCTTGCCAACAAAAAATTCCAACTAGAATTAATATTCCCAAGTATCTTCTGTTTTTCACAATAACTTTTGATATTTTCATAGTTTATTCATAGTTATTAATTAATTGTTGGAAATCCTCTTGATTTTTCATTAGTCGATTTCCAAAGAAAACCCTTACAAGGTTTATGAATTTTCTATTCAATATCAATAATGCAAACTAAACGAGATCGTTAGTTTGTAATGTTAATTTTTAGAGTAAGAGTTTTTCAAAAAATATTGGAGCGGGGGTCTAAAGTTTGTAGGCTTTTTTTTCATTTACGAGTTCAAGAATTTTTTTGAGATCTCCAGTTGGAAATTTGCATCGGTTTTCTTCGCACACATAAACCGTTGTTTTACCTTCAGTTGTAATTTTGTCCTTCAAAATTGGTAGCGAGGTCGGCTCATTAGGCTTCCGATAAGCTATAATTTTATTAGGCAAGAATTTGGATTTTAAAGCTTTTAATATTGGGTCGGCTGTTTTTAGCGGCCCTACAATTGCAATTTGTTTAGAGCTATCGCTAAAAAAATCAAATGCGATAAGCAATTGGGCATATGCTTGAGGGAAATTAATGAGTTTTTCTCCTATGGCCTCAAATATTTTTTTTGCTTTATTTTTGTATTCGACATCCAGCGTTGCATTGTAAAGGCGAAGTAAATTTAGAGCAGATATACCATTACTATTTGGGCGCGCATTGTCCATGAATTCTTTTTTTCGAACAGGTAGGGCGTGAGCTCCTTCTTCGGCAAAGTAATACCCGCCTGATTCTTTGTCCCACAAAAGGTTGTCCTGTCTTTTTTGCAATTCAATTGCCCATTGGATCCAATTTGAGTCGAAATCGCTTTCATACAAATCAATTACGCCAGAAATTAAGTAGGCATAATCGTCTAAAGTTCCCGAATGTTCGGCAGAGCCAGCGCGAAAGCGTCTTAGAAGGCTATTATTCTTATCTAGATTTTCTTTTAAAAAAAGAGCAGACTTTTTTGCCGCCTTAAGATATTTATCGTCGCCTAATACTTGGAAGGCTTTTGCGAAAGATCCAAGCATAAGACCATTCCAGGCTGTTATGGTTTTATCGTCCTTAAAAGGTTTTTCTCTTTTAGCTCTATGTCGGAATAATTTTTCTAAAATAGGTATTGCGTAAGGTCTTGAATTTGGAGTATTTGTTAAATGAATAACGTTAAGTTTTTTTTCTTTGAATTCATAATTACTCCCTGACGAGAATGAATAATAGGTTTTAAATTTTTTGAATTCATTTTTATTTAAAACTAGTTTGACCTCATCTTTTAACCAAAGGTAAAATGTACCCTCTTCTCCTTCAGTATCGGCATCCTCGGCAGAATAAAATTCCCCATTAGGTCCAGTCATGTTTTTTAAAACGTAATCCAGAATTCCTCGCGCAACTTGTTCAAAAAACGGATTATTAGTAATTTGAAAGCCTTCTAAATAGGATTTTGATAAGGCGGCTTGGTCGTAAAGCATCTTTTCAAAATGTGGGATCATCCATTGCCTATCCGTCGAATAACGGTGAAACCCACCGCCTAAATGATCATAAATACCGCCCCGCGCCATTGCCTCAAGTGTTTTTTCTATAATTTTTTTGGATGTTGTATCTCCGGATCTGCGAGCAATACGCGCTAATAAGGCGAGCTTCATAGTTGGGGGAAACTTTGGAGCCGTTCCAAATCCTGAATGGAGTTGGTCATACAAACTTAAAAGTTTTTTATGAGCGTTTTTTAAAATTGATTCGTTTAGAACAATAGAATCGACCGATAGTTGGTTGCGCGATTCCAAAAAGTTTTTTACTTTTTGACCAATCAACTTAATTCTTTCCGGTTGTAGTTTCCATGCGTCGCTTAGGCTTTGTAAAACTTCTAAGAGTTCGTCCTTAGGAAAATAAGTACCGCCAAAAAAAGGAATTTTTTGAGGGTCTAATATGGCTGTCATTGGCCAACCGCCACTTCCCGTCATTGCTTGGATAACATCCATATACATTTGATCGACATCTGGCAACTCCTCGCGGTCTACTTTAATGCAAATAAAGTTAGCGTTTAATAAGGCGGCCACCTCTTCATTTTCAAAAGATTCCCTTTCCATAACATGGCACCAGTGGCAAGTAGAGTAGCCAATACTAAGAAAAATGGGTTTGTTTTGACTTTTTGCCGCTTCAAATGCTTCTTCTCCCCAAGGATACCAATGAACCGGGTTGTCTGCATGTTGTAAAAGATATGGACTTTTCTCTTTTTTTAGGCGATTTAGTTTTAATGGTTGAGAATTGTCTGAAGCCAAAGCATGTCTAGCCAAATGTGTACCATAAAAAAAATAGAATGAAACTGCAATTAGGACTATAACCTGGCAAAATAATATAGGTTTTATTTTTTTAATTTTTTTTGAGCTTGTCATTGAAAGAGATTTAGCTCCGGAGTAAATTTTGATTCAAAAAAGGATTTTGAAAAAACCTACTCTAACCGACATTTATTTTAGAAGTCGTTATAGAAATTCTTTTTTATTATGATATTCGTTGGAAATTCTCTTAATATATAATACCGCGAATAGGAGCTAACTGTCAGTTAGTTAAATTAAAACACATGGAGTAATTGAATTATTAATATGCAAAATGCTCTATATAAAGCTAAATCTTCCGTAGCCATTTTATTAGGAATTACCACTTTTATTCTATTTCCATCTTTCTTTGGGGCTTTAGCGACTGGAGTCGAAAAAAATAGCCCGTCTTTATCTATTGTAAAAGCTGAAGATGCAGCTCGCGAAGCGCTAGCGGCGACTTTATTTTATCGATTTCAGGAATGGGCAGGTCTTTTTAAAGATCGTATCGCAAAATTAGAATTGCAGCCAGACACCATTCAAAATCGAATAGAGTTAATGAAGTATTATTTTTTTATGGCTGGGATTAACGTTGAATGGTCGCACGCTTTAGCGTTTACAAGCCAATATAAAATTGATTCTTTAGCGGAGGATTGTTATCGCTTTATTAAACTTTCCAAGGAAACCGCTCAAAAACTGTTGGACTCTGAAAATTTGACAGATCGGCAAAAAGCCGAAAGTTACTTATATCTTGGCGCTGCAGAAGGTTATTTGGGGATTTTTGAATATGGCGCAGGAAATCTATTTCAAGCATTAATCAATGGGTTTCAAGCAGACGGTCATTTGGAAGAAGCGTTGCAATTAGACCCAGGAAGAAAAGAAGCGTATTTAGGGCTAGGGATTTATAGATATGGGAATAGTCGGGTAGGAGGTATTGGAAACTTTATTATGCAAGGAGGGCGCGATCTTCGGCAAGTAGGAATTGAGCATTTGGAACGATCAGTGCGTTTGGACGATATTTCAACGCCATTGGCTATTAAAACGCTAATTTGGTTTTATATCTCGGAACAAATTAACCCAGCTAATGCGGGTTTGGCTGACAATCATCCTCTTTCAGCGAAGGTAGGTAAAGTTAGATCCAGAGAGCTTATGGACTTATTGGAACGTAAATTTTTATCTCGGTCTTCAGAATCCAGTTTTCCTGGGAATAAAGAGTTAGCGATGATGAAAGCAATTCAAGATTTATTAGATGAAAAATACGAAAAGGGAAAAGAAAATTTTTTGAAAGTTCTCGAAATAATTGAAACACTTAAAAATAAAATGAATTTTCCAGTAAACCCACAACAAGCAGAGTCTATTCAAGCTGGTATTAGATTTACCGAAACTATGGAAGCGGGTCTTAAGGTTAAGAATTTAAAGAAAGGTTCTCATGAAGCTTGCCAAAACATTCAAAATCAAATCGATTATATGGATAATGGCGGCACGGTTTTACAATACGATTCAGAAGCTGTTCGAAACGATATTGATTCGGTTTTTTATAAACGGTTAGTGAATCTCTCCGACAACTTAAGCTGTTGAACCTATAGGTTTTTTCTTAAAATCATTCCTAAATAGTAAGGTCTTAGGTTTTTGCCCGACTAATAGCAAAAAGAATTTTTAAACTTAGTTGGCGGAGTCGATGAAAAGTACTTTTTATTTCTATTTAGTTTTGATTTCGTGTTCTTTTCTTGTTGGATTTGACCTTTCAAAACACTCCATTCCGCCAAATGAAATATATAGTGGCGGTCCTCCAAAAGACGGTATCCCTTCGATTGATAATCCTCGCTTTATTTCTGGCTCAAAAGCAGAAGAAAGTTTTCTAAATGATAAAGATAGGATCGTCGGTGTTTTTTTAAATGGTAAAGCCAAAGCGTACCCAATCCGAATTTTGAATTGGCATGAAATCGTAAATGATCGCATAAGGGGTAAGTCTATTGTTGTGACGTTTTGTCCATTATGCGGAACTGGAATGGTTTTTGATTCTAATGTTAATGGCAAACCTTCTAGTTTTGGAGTTTCAGGTTTGCTTTATCAGAGTGATATGTTGCTTTATGACCGTGAAACTGAAAGTTTGTGGTCGCAAATAAAATCTTCTGCTGTTGCCGGGGATTTAACTGGAGTTCGTTTGAAATTATTGCCATCTACTCAGACAACATGGAAAGCATGGAAGAAAAAACATCCCGAATCTTTAGTTTTATCAACTAAGACAGGATATAAACGAAACTATGAGAAAGATCCATATAAAGACTATTATTCAAGTTCGAATTTAATGTTTAAAGTTAATCAAAAGAAAAATTGGTACCATCCAAAAGAACAGGTTATAGGGGTAGTTGTGGGGGATTCGGCCAAAGTTTATCCATTTTCTGAATTATCTAAAGTTTCCACTCCTATTAAGGATGTCGTGGGAGGGGTTGTTTTAAAAATTTATTACGATTCTAACTCTAGAACTGCAAGCATTCAGAATTTAGAAGACGAACTATATCCATCTGTAGTGGGTTTTTGGTTTGCTTGGTATGCATTTCATCCAAATACGGAAGTTTATAAAGGAAAGCTTTGATGAATAAGAAAATTTTACTTGTGATTGTTGCTATTTTGGGCGTTACTTCGTTTTTTTATTTTGACCTGGGGCAATATTTATCTCTTGAGAGCTTAAAAGAGAATAAAGAAAAACTAAACGAATTTTATCAGGCAAACTCCACTACTATGATTTTAGGGTTTATCGGAATTTATATAATCTCAACTGCATTTTCATTACCCGGGGCGACTATTTTAACATTAGCGGGTGGAGCAATTTTTGGGCCTTGGATGGGAACTTTAGCTGTCAATGTTGGAGCAACGGTAGGCGCTACGCTAGCTTTTTTAGCCGCTCGCTTTTTATTGCGGGATTGGGTCGAACAAAAGTTCGGAGACAGACTTAAACCATTTAATGAAGGTTTTTCCAATAATGCAGTTAATTATATTCTTTTCTTAAGGTTGGTACCCTTATTTCCCTTTTTCCTAGTTAATTTGGTTTCCGGATTGACTCAAGTACCGATCAGAATTTATTTTTTTGGAACTATGTTTGGAACTTTGCCAGGAACGTTTGTTTATACAAACGCAGGAAGCAATTTAGCCTCTATTGAATCGCTGAGCGATATTGCTTCTCCAGGCGTTATTGGAGCCTTTGTTTTATTGGGAGTATTTGCTCTTATACCCACTATTTATAATAAATATAAAAACAAGAAATCTGCGTCAACTGCCGAAGTTTTGAAGAACTAAATCCAGCGAGAAATTATCTTCCAATAGATATTTAGAATTGGGTTGAGTAATATATCTAGTAAATTACTTTGGATTCCAGCAATTTTTAATTTTCCTTCGTATAGTCGACATATTTCTTGATCGGAAGTATTTCTTTCGCGTTGTAGTTTTCTTCGTTTGACTAAAATCCTAGGAAGGATATCTACAATTTCTGGATAACTTTTAATTTTTAAAAAAAACCATCCATTAGTTATTGAATGAGCAATTTGCGCCAATTCTATTAAAATAAGCGCAGGCAAAATCAAAAATAAAGTTTTTAACTCAAGGTTCTTTATTAAAAGAAAAAGTCGATTTTTTTCTGAAGAATAATATTTAAAAACTCCCTTGTTGAAATGGTAGTGATGATAAATTTCAGCATTAGGAGTTACCCGAATTTTCCATCCAAATAAACGTATTCTCCAAGAGAGATCGTGATCTTCGTGATAAAGAAATAGATCGGGGTCAAACGATCCTACGGATTCATAAATTTCTCGCCTGAACATAAAAATGCCGCCACATGCCGTTTCCATAGGTTCTAAATTGTTTGGATCTGTTTTATCAACAAGATTTGGGCAACAAATGGAAGTATAGTGAACTAGAACGCCATAAGAATTAATTACATTCCGTTTTTCATAATAAAGAATTTTTGGGATTGCCGCTCCAGTATTTGGCTCTGCATCCAAAATGTTGGCAAGCTCTTTAAGGCTATTTGGTCTAAGGTATAAATCATTGTTAAGGAAAATAAAATAATCGCCTGAGGCAATTTCTAAACCTTTATTTACGGCTGGTCCAAAACCTAAGTTTTTCCCATTTTCTAAAAGCCGAACGTTTGGATATTTAACCTGAACCGCTTCAATTGATCCATCTTTAGAACCATTATCGGAAACTATAATTTCTAAGTTTGGATAATCTTGATTGTTTAATGATTCTAAACAATCCAGTAAAACTTCTTTCCCATTCCAATTGACGACGATTGCAGAAATTTTTTTCAAGGTTTAGATATTTTCCCAAAAGTAGTTCCAGGTGGGTAAAAGCCTTTAGGTAAGCTAGAGTTTGGATATATTATGCTACCTTTACCCACAAAACTCCCTGGAAAGGTAACGGCATTACAACCCAATTCTACATTGTCGCCTATAATGGCCCCTAGTTTTGGCCTTTGTGAGTCAATGATCTCTCCTTTATGTTTAATCATTATGGCGCGAATGGGGTTTTCTTCTTTTTTTTCTTCTAAACTGCGAAATTGTAAGTTAGCGAGTTTAGATCCAGCTCCCATGTTGACATAGCTGCCGACTATACTGTCGCCAATATAATTAAAATGTCCGCATTCCGAATGGTTCATTAGTAGGCTATTTTTTACCTCTGTGGCGTGGCCAATTACACAATTGTTCCCGGTAAGAACATTTCCTCTTATATAGGCCCCTTGCCTTACATCGCAAACTTCTCCGATTACTGCGGGACCTTTGATAATGGCTGTTGGCTCTAAAATAGTTCCTTTTCCAATCCAGACTCCGAGCGCTGGAGAAAATAGTGAGGTTTTTGCTTCGAACCAATCTTCAATTATTAAGCAAGACTCTTTAAACTTTCCTTCTCTGGCTTGAAAAAGACTTTTTTTAAATCCTGTTTTAAGTTCTTCCCATGAGTTGCTCGATTGAAGTTGTATTAAAAGTTTAGGTAAATAAGTTTCTAATCGATTTAGCGGCTCCCACAAAACATTTGAGTTTTGAAATAAATCT
Organism: uncultured Nitrospinota bacterium; assembly: GCA_964570665.1. Lineage (GTDB taxonomy): Bacteria > Nitrospinota > Nitrospinia > Nitrospinales > JAJDAT01 > JAJDAT01. The sequence goes on from CAZMZH010000002.1 coordinate 229,172, forward strand.
TTATGGCCGAAATCGTTTAAATGATCGAAGTAGTCTTGAAATATTTTTGACATTAATTAACGAGGAGATTTATCTTTTTAAAATTAAATTGAGGATTCAAGCGAAATAGGGCAGTCTATTTTGATTTATTAATAGACCTAAAGGAAGGATAAAATATTATTTTTTTTGGAATTTGATATGGTTTTTTTATTTAGCGTGTTTTTCTACGTACCATTTACCTCTTTGGGTTAATCCATAGCCTCTTCCGGTTAGTTCAATAAATTGTTGTTTTTTCATTTCAACGAGTAACCGAGAACGTTTATCTGGGGAAACCAGAATCTCTTCCTCAGGAATTTTTTGTCCGTAAAGATTATTTACAGTATCCCATTCCATTTTACAGAACTCATTTTGGCTATCTTTCATTTCTGAAATTAGTTGACGGGTAGCCGTTTCTCCTAAAAAACCAAGGTGTTTTTTAAGTCTTTTGGCTCCTCTGATATTTACTCCAATTTTGTTTTCGGTGCCTGAATTTCGGATAAAAATAGACGCTTGATCTAATTTCCCAGTTGGTGAAATAACCGATAGGTTTAAATAAAGCATATCAGGATCTTCAGGAAATTCAGTCTGTTTGCACTCCCATCCCAATTCTTTTACTGTCGATTCGATTAAAGTTTTAATTTGTTGCCAAATCCCAGAGTTTTTGAAAAAAAGCGTTTTGTCGATGTAATAAGCGTAATTGGTTTGTTTATAACCAGGTTTAAAAGGATTTTCCATCCGGTTATACCAAGCTCTTAGTGTTAGTCCAATATGCTTGGAGGCGACAAAAGTATTGAGAGCATTTTTAAGGCCGTTGCCACAATAAATAGGAATGGACTCTTCATTTTTTGTTGATATGAAACCTTTAGTAATGACATGTCCTGTAACTTCTCCGCCAATACCAAAAATTTCTGTTGAATCGGGGCGATGAATTTCACCGAGGTCAATTTTTTGAGAGTTTAATAATTCGCCAACGCTTTTTTCTAATTTTTCTAATTGCTCTATATCGGAAATTCCTAAATTTTCAAATTCTTCAAGTTGAATTTTAGCCTGTTCGAATTTCTTTAAATTCTTTTGAGATGTGGTCTTCCAATTTTCGTTTAGGTGATCCAATCTGCTTCTCAGGTCTGCCATAGCGCTTCGAGACAATATCCATTTATCGCCTACGGGCGCTACACTTGTTTTAAACCCTTGTTCTTGAAGTTCGTTTACCGCATGTAAATCGCTTTCCACGGTATTAATGATACTGGACCCTTTAAAGCGATTTGGTTTTCGCTTCATTAAAAAATGAGCCTGTAACCATGTAGTATCGTCGCCACTTTGGACTATTAACGAATCTTTAAGAGGCTGGTATTCTAATCTGAAAAAACGATCCCCATCAGCGTCGAAAACGGCGCCAGAAATTTTAACTTTTCCATCCATTAGGTGTTTGGTGTTTTTTCTACCTAATTCAAACATTGTGAGGATGGCAGAATGTTTACTAAAAATTCCAATTTCATCGCGAATCATAGCGGGAGTGATAAGCGAATAACCTTCTAAATCAGCAACTCCGCTATTTTGATTTACGTTCCCATCTAGTTTTGCGTTAACTTCGAAAACTTCTCCAAAGCCTGCTTCTTTGAATATTTCTGCGGCAATTCCAGAAAGCGACCCATTTGCACAATCAACTACCAAAATAATATCGCGGAATGAAATTCTCTCGGCCCAAGAGTTTCTTGGATCAAGGCAAAATTTAGAAAAAAGCTTTAGAGCTTGGGTTCTTTGGTCAATTTTTTGACCTTGAAGTTTTAATTTAGATATTTCATGATAGCCTGTAGATGAAACTAATTGCGAAAGACTAATGTCATTCTTTGGAAGAGGTTTCATTCCCCTGTAGCTTGAAAACAATTTGATGCCATTTTGATCTTTTGGATTGTGCGAAGCCGTAATCATTATTCCACCTTGGGCTTGGCAATGTAAAAGATACATAGGTACCAAAGGAGTCGGAACTATTCCCAAAGAAATTGCATTTGCTCCTGCTTTTCTTATTCCTTTTATGACGGCATCGGCAAATTTCGTGTCTTTATCTCTCGGATCCCAGCCTAGGATAATGGCTGAGTTGTTTACTTTAGGTTTTTTATTTATTATTGACTTTACCCAAGCATAGGCATACAACTCCATAAACTCTGGGGTAATAACTTTTTGCTCTAAAAAGGTTTTTATTGGTAATTTCTTTTCATCTGGAGTGGCTAATCGAGCATCGCTACGGATCCCATCCGTTCCTTGTAATCTATATTTAGAGTTTTTGTTCAAATTGGAGTTTTTTTTCATTTTTGTTTGTTATTTTTTGAAAACTAAAAGATGAATATTCTGCTACATTCTCAATTATGGTTTGAATTTTAACACAATTAAAGAGATTTTATTGTGCTACACGAAAATGTGTATATAAATATTATAACCTTAAGGAAAACTCTGAAAAATTAGATAAAGCATCGGTAAACTGTTGGATTTTTAATCCACTTTTTCATAATATCAACCTTTTTTTGATTTTGATAGCTCAATGTTTATACGTAATTACTTGATTTTTTTAATTATTTTTTTGTTTTTCTTTCCTTCTATAGGAATTTGTTACGATATTGAGCAACTAAAGGAAAATCCTAAGGAATTACGGAAACTTAGTCTAGAAAGTTTGATGGACATACCAATTTTTTCAGTTTCCAAGCGAGAAGAAAGTTCGTTTGAAGCAGCGGCGGCTATTTATGTTATTTCCAGAGAAGATATTCGCCGCTCGGGAGCTCAAAACATACCCGAGGCATTGCGAATGGTACCAGGTCTTGAAGTAGCCTCTATTGATGCTAATAAATGGGCTATTACTTCCCGTGGTTTTCAAGAAAGATTTTCCAATAAGTTATTGGTTTTGATTGATGGTAGATCTGTCTATACGCCCCTGTTTTCTGGGGTATATTGGGATGTACAAGATACGTTGTTAGAGGATATTGATAGAATTGAAGTTATTAGAGGGCCTGGAGGAACGCTTTGGGGCGCGAATGCGTCTAATGGAGTCATAAATATAATTACAAAAAATGCATCCGAAACGCAGGGAACTTACGTAGAGGGAGGAGTAGGTTCTATTGAAAAGGGTTTTGGAGCCTTAAGATATGGCGGCGAATTAGAATCTGGAGGAAATTTTAGAGGATATTTAAAATATTTTAATCGAGACAATTTTGACGACCTTGATGAAATTGAAGGGGCAGATGGTTGGGATTCGGCTCGAGGAGGATTTCGAATGGATTCCGAGATTTCTCCTAAAAAATCATATACCATTCAAGGTGACTACTACCAAGGCGATTCAGGAACTAGAAGCACATTATTGGAGTCATTTACCGCTCCTTTTAGCCAAACTGCCGATGAAGATGTTCAAGTTAGTGGAGGAAATTTATTAGCTCGTTTAGAAAGAAACTCTTCTCCTGATTCCAATATTCGATTTCAATTTTATTATGATGTGGCAAAACGGAAAGAAAGAATACTCCGGCAAACCATTCAAACGGCGGATTTAGATTTCCAGCATTCTAAAAAACTTTTTCAAAACCATCGTGTCGTTTGGGGACTTGGTCAGCGATTTATTTTTGATAAATTAAATGGAGGAACATCAACTGCATTTCCTAATAATGATAGGTTAAGTTTAATATCAAGTAGTTTTATCCAAGATGAGATAGATTTGATTGAGGATCGATTACGTCTTATTGTCGGCACCAAATTTTCTTGGAATAATTATTCTGGAATTGAATTCCAACCTAATTTTAGATTTTTATTAACGCCTAAAATTAATCATACGATTTGGGGATCTATCTCAAGAGCGGTCCGAACTCCTAGTAGAGCCGAAGATGGAATAAGGATTAATGCCTCCGCTTTTCCTACCACAACTGGATTAAGCTCCATATCAAACTTAGGAAACCATAATTTTGATTCTGAAGATTTAATTTCTTTTGAACTTGGTTACCGATTGCGGGAGAGTTCAAGTTTTCTTATTGATGTAACGGGTTTTTATAATGAGTACGAAAACTTAACAACTGCCGAGTCAATAGATGCTTTTTTTGAAACCTCTCCTCAGCCAACGAAATTAGTAATTCCTAATGTTTTTGAAAATAAAGGGTTTGGAGAAACCTATGGAATGGAATTGAGCGGAAAATTGGATGTGACGGATTGGTGGAGATTAAATGCCTCATTTACTTGGTTAAAACTTAAACTGCACTTAGAAGAATCTAGTCAGGATACTTTTTTAGAGCCTTTTGAAGAGACAAGTCCAGAATTTCAATTTCACGTTAGATCTTATCTTGATTTACCCAAAAACTTTGAATTAGATTCGGCTCTTTATTTTGTAGACAAATTAAATGGAAGCGCTATTCCCAGCTACACTCGATTAGATCTGCGGTTGGGTTGGAGTCCTTTAAAAAATATAGAAGTTAGTTTGGGAGTTTATAATATTTTAGACCCAGACCACCCTGAATTTGGTCCTGACAGAGGAAACTTTTCCACTCAAGTCCCCCGTAGCGTCCTTGGTAAGTTTAACTATCGATTCTAGTCTAAATTGGAGTTTTTTTAGTTAGCTTTTGTTTTTTCCATTTTTCTTAATTTTGAATCTTATGAGTGTGCATAGTTGTATTCAATAAGAATTAAAAATAGTTTTTTAGGTATATTTTTAGGGATTACTTTTTTGTTTCAATGGTTTTTTGCTGTTGCTACTGTTTATTCTGATACCTTTGTATCTCAGGTCAAAGCTGCTTTTGTATTTAAAATTGTCGATTTTGTTGAATGGCCAGATATAGACAGTAAGGCGTTTATAATATCGGTACTTGGAGATGGGGGATTGTTTAATGATTTTGAGAGCTTGGGAGACATAAAAGTAAAAGGACGAAATTTGGCCTTAAAAAAATACAGAATTAATGATGAAGACAAAAAAAAATGTCATATTCTTTTTATTTCAAATTCTAAAAAACAAATGCTACCGGATGTACTAAAACAATTTGAAGATACATCTGTTTTGTTGATAGGGGATGTTTTGGGTTTTTCTCAAATGGGAGGTATGATTTCCTTGGTTGAATCTGAGGGGAAACTCAGTATGGAAATTAATTTGGAAAAAGTCAAAAAAGCTGGGTTAAAAATTAGTTCTCGACTTTTAAGGTTAGCTAAAATTATTGATAATAGGTATTAAGAGCGGTTATTAAAAAATAGAGAGGCTGGGTAATTTTATAAAGGTCAATTTGAAAACCTATAGATTTCGCCTAGGAGAGATTTTTATGGTTTATAAGACTCATCTAAAAAAAGAACGGTTAGAGATTATTGTTAGGACTAACAGTGAAAAAATTGAGGGCGAGATTCAAATCCTACCCGGAACCCGTTTATTAGACGCATTAAACCGTCAAGATGAGTTATACATTGCTTTAGGTAACGCAAAAATTTATTCAATAACGACCGAAAAATTACTATTTCAATCTGAGTTTTTGGCGTTAAACAAAAAACAAATTGTAATGATTGCAGAATCTTATACTTTACCGCCTGGGGGTTAATCTTTTTAGAAATACAAACCCTTAGGTTTATTTTAAATTAAAAAGCCACTCCCTTAAGGGAGTGGCTTTTTATATTTAACTTAAAAAATAATCCTGAGCTTATTTTGGGGAGTATTATCCAATATTTCCAGCGCTATCAATTGTATAGGAAGTACTACTGCTTGAATGCTGGGAAGTTGCCGCAAAAGCAGCTTCAGTCGCAGTGCCAATGACCACTGAAACATTTGTACCTTGCGTATAACCATACGTTGCATTTGTTATTTCGGCAGTCGCACAAGTATCGCTGGAAGAGTTATCTGACCAATAAGCTTTACACGCTAAATAGATATTATGTAAGTCTGCCTTGGCGTTTGAGTTATAAGCTCTTTCTTTATATTGAGTAAATTGGGGTATAGCGATAGCCGCTAAAATTCCGATAATAGCAATTACGATTAACAATTCAATTAGGGTAAATCCTTTTTCATTTTTTGCTGATATTACTCTGGAAACCATCATATCCTCCCTTTTTTTAAATTTAATGATTAAATGCAAAAATAGTACCTTTTTTTAATTTTTTTTTTACTGAATTATAAGGCTTTTTTCGTTTTTAAAATAAGATTTTAGCTGTTTTTTTTATAATTTTTGTAGGGAGTGACAATTTTTGTCACTTTTTTATTAGTTTTTTAGGTTTGAAACTTTTTTGGAAATTGAAAATAGCTTTTTTATAATATTAGCTTCATTAGCTAGTTTATGTGTTTTTACCGAGCCAACGTTGGTTGATTTTGTAGCCAAAGCTTTAAAATTCTTAATTTGATGGAGCCAATTCTAAGTTTTTATATAGTCTTACCATTTTTTCGATATTTTTATCATGCGAATATTCTTCGGCTAGTCTTCTTGCTTGGCGTCCCATAGAGTCCCTAATTGGTTTATCGTTTAAGTAATTCAAATGCGCGGCAATTTCACGACGATCGCCTGGGTTTTGGACCACCATTCCATTGAGTTTATGGGTTATAAGCTCGGCGGCGCCACTATTTTTGCTTGTAACAACTGGCAATCCTGAAGCTAAAGCCTCTAAGTTCGCGTTGCCAAATGGCTCATAAAGTGATGGCAATACAAAAATATCGGCAGCCGCATAATATTGTTCTATAGTTTCCACAGGGGGGGGTATGTGAATTAATTTATTTCGGTTTTTCCATGAAGCGTATCTCCGATATTTTTTCCAGTTTCCTTTTCCTATAACAATGAGCCGCCAATCTTTAGATTCTAAATATTTCGTAGATTTAATTAAAAATTTAAGTCCTTTCCTTTCAAATCCTGACCCTACTGTCAAAATGGAAATTGCATTTGGCGGTATATCTAATTTTTGTCGAATGTAGCGATAATAATCAGAGCGGTTACTGGGATGAAAGCGTTTTAAAGAAACGCCATTATGTATTACAGAAATATCTTTATCAGGTAATTTGTAATGATATTGGATATCTTTTTTTACCATTTGAGAGATGGCGACAATTTTTTTGTAGTTATCTGGAGTAAATATTTCCCGCTCAATTTTAAGGACTGCCCAATGAAAAGGGTTTAAAAAAGAAAGCCAACCTTTGATTGGATAATATTTTTTTCTTTGAGCTAACCACTCTTTATGACAACCATCACCCGCTCGATAGATATCTTGAACCGTAGTTCTTTCGTGACTTTGAATTAAGTCAAAGGAATGTTTTGATAGTTCTCGCTCGACTTCTTGGTTAAATTCCAGAAGCCTTAAAGTTGATGATTTAGACTTAACGGATATTTGGTGCAAATGGACATTTGAATGACCTGAAGTTTTCCATTCTCTAGCGAAAATATGGATTTCATAGCCTAACGCCGCCAATCGATCAATATATTGCGCGGAAAATTTTTCAGCGCCTCCATAAGAAGCGTATTTTTGTCGGATAATTGCAATTTTCATTTCTTTTCGGAAGAGCTTTCAAAAATTTTCATTAATTTTCGACAGTTTTTATCCCAATCGAACTCTTTAATTTTATTATATCCATTTTCCGAAAGTTTTTTTCTGAGTTCGAAGTTTTCTATTATTTCGTTTAAGTTTTTTGTTAAAGCTATTGTGTCCTTGGGCTTGGAAACTAATGCCGTTTGACCGTGAAAAGCATAATTTCGTGAGCCGCCTGTGTCGGTTGTGACTAATGCGCAACGAGATGCCATTGCTTCCATGGCTGGCATACCAAGTCCCTCATACCAGCTAGGGCAAAGATAAATATCGCAATTTATAAAGAGGTCTCTAATGGCGTTACCCGTTGGACGATAAACGTACTCAAAATCAAACCCGGCGTTTTGGCGTAAAGAACTTGGATCTTTTAATTTTTCTCCAAAAATCGATATTTTAAAATTGGGGTTTTGACAAAGAGATTGGCGGACAGAGTGGATAGCGTCATTATATCCCTTCCAATCGTAATCGTGATGCATGAGGCAAACTTTGGGAGGGTCGTTCCAAATTTTTTCTTTTTTAGTAAATTGTTTTTCATCGACTGGAGTAACTAAAACATTTGATGGTTGTGAAAATTTTTCAATTAATATGGATTGGAGCCAGTCGGAAATAACTATCTTTTCGAAATTCATTTGGTAAGTTTTTTCCGCTTCTTTTTTTTTCCGGGTCCAAAGAGTTTCGTAATGTTGGACGAAATAAAATTTTCGTCCTTTTTTATGCGATAGATTTTCTGCCTCATAAGCCGTTTCCCAAGAAGACGTCACCAATATATCCGAATCGGGAATTGTTGAGTTCCCAATTGTTGGAACCTTTATAATTGGGACTTTATTAGAGAACCAATCTATTGATTTTGGGTCAATGGAAATTGATCCCTTTTTAATTCTGGAGATGGACTCAAATACTCGATACCACTTAAGACTTTTTTCAGGTATTACAATTAGTGTTTCGACTCCAAATTCAGTCAGTCGATTCGCATATTCCAGCAAAGCTTTAACGCCGCCGCTTATTCTCAAATGAGGTAGGATGAATGTGACTTTCACGCCGATGCGCGTCCTTTTAGAATGTCGTGATATACGGACAATGTTTTGTCCATTTGAGTTTCAAAGGTAAGTTTATTAACGCAAAATTCGTACGCCTTATTTGATAAGTGTTTCCCTAATTTTGGATCATTTAGAAGAGAAAGAATTTTATCCGCTAAATCAGAGCCATTTTTTGGTTCCGCGATTAACCCTCGTTCACCGTCGCCAAGAACTTCAGGTATTCCCCCCGCGTGTGTTCCTACAACAGGAGTTTTCATTGCAAATGCTTGAGGGATAACCTGGGATGTCGCTTCGCCGCCAATTGACGCTAAAACTAAAATATCTAACGCTGCTATAATTTCTGGAATATCTTCTCTGTGGCCCAGCATAAAAACTGCTTTTTCCAGACCTTTTGAAATTACTTTCCTGCAAATTTCATCAAACCCAGGACCTGAACCTGCTATAACAAACTTTGCGTTGGGGACCTTTTTTAAAATAATCGTTGCCGCATCTAAAAAATAATCGTGACCTTTCCAACCTCTAATAACTCCTATTTTGCCAATTAATGGTTGATTTGGGTCAATCTGGATTTCCTTTTGAAATTTTTTAGGGGAAATCTGGAAATCGAAACGTTTCATATCGACTCCAGCCGGTATTGAATAGGTATTTGAGCTCTTAACCCCCGAAATATTGGACATCATTAATCGAATGGTTTCTCCACTGGCGATGATTTTATCTGGAAAATAAGAATACACAGCATTTTTTGGAAAATAATTTTTTATTGGAATAGAAACATGTCTACTTCTTACAATTGGAATTTTTAACGTTTTACCGCACATTGAAAAAAGCCAGCTGTCTATTGAACTGTGAGTATGAATGATATCTGGTTGAATTCTTTTGACTATTCGATAAATGGAGGCAAAATCAAATAGATTCCACGATGCTGTCATTTGTATAGAATAAACTGAAAAATTTGGATGGTGAAATTCGTTGCATTTTTTAGCAAGAGGACTACCTGGTTGTGTAATCACAGAAACTTGGTATCCTCTTTCGATCAAGGCTTGGCTTTCTTGGAAAATCCGAATTTCTTGGCCACCCCAACCGGTTGCGGCTTCGGAATGGAGCAGATGAAATGAGTCCAAAATATTTCTTCCTAATCGGTTAGTTGAACGGGATGGGAAAATAATCTAGCATATCCTTCACGCTGTGTCGATTGCATCTCTTATTTGGTATATTGGATACTTTAATGAATAATATTCACTCTTTTATTTTTTATGACTTCGCCAATGGAATTCAAAACAGAAAATCTTCCTGAAAAAGTTAAGATATTACTGATTAGGATAAAATCTATCGGCGATGTCACTTTAAATACAGCTGTTTTTCCTTTGCTTAAAGAAAACTTTCCTGGATGTTTACTCGATTACTTAGTTATGGTTCCATGCGATCAGATTGTTACGCACGACCCAAATATCAATCAAATCTTAAAGTTTTCCAAGCTTTCCGGCTGGAAGGGTACTGTAGAATGGATTAATTTGGTCAAACGCATTCGCAAAACCCGTTACGATATAGTAATTGATATGCATGGAGGACCTAGAAGCGCTTTGATTGCCTCTATTTCTGGAGCTAAATATAAAGTTGGGTTAGCGCGAAGCCGAAGAGCACGGTTTTATAATGTGCAAGTAGATCCAGTATTTAATCATTCTGTTCCCGCAGTTGAATTTCAATCAAAAATGCTCGAATTACTTGGGCTCCAAGTACGTCGTCAAAAACCGAAAATCCATTTATTAGAAAGAGAGTTACTGGAAATTAAGGAAAAAATTAAATTGGTTGGCGTAAAGCCTGAAGAACCCTTTGCCATTATTCATCCAGGTGTTGAATCCATACACAATCAGTGGCAACCAGAAAAGTTTGCACAGGTTGCAGATGAAATACAGTCAAAATTTAAAATCCAGGCGTTATTTGACTTTGCTCCAAGTGAAGCGCCTCAGGTTAGAGAAGTTTTGACCCTAATGAAAACGCCTGCAAGGGCTATTCAAACTACATTGCGAGAATTTGCGGCAATGACTAAACAAGCAAAATTTTTATTGACGCACAATAGTGGGCCAATGCATATAGGGGCCGCAGTTGAGACCCCAGTTTTTGCATTATTTGGACCTGTTGCTCCCGATCGCTGGATACCTCAAGTTAATCCCAACCTGGTATTTTATAAGAAGCTCGAATGTTCGCCCTGTAATATTTCTTCGCGAAAAGAAGAATGTTTTCAGGGAAACTCTGAATGTAAGCGCTTGATTTCTGCTAATGAAGTGATTGAGGGAATTGTAAATACCTTAGGATTGGCGCGTGTTGATTAAAGTGAAATTTTTTAAGAGAATTTCCTAAATTTAATACCAAGATCTCACTCTTTGGAAAATAAATTAGAAGATTAAATCATTTGAATGTTTTGAGAGGTTCTATTATTCCTGAATTATTATGAAATCCTTGTTAATAGTCAGCGTTACTGGTATGGGAGATTCACTCTGGGCGACTCCGGCTATTCGGGCTCTAAAAAAAACGTTTCCTGAAGTTGAGATCAACTTTTTAACGAATAAGCCTTGGGTTTCCTTACTTGAAAATAACCCAAATTTAAATCGTGTTTTTTGTTATCAGTCAAAATGGTACCTACAGTGGAAAACTATATTCAAACTAAGAAGTTACAAGTTTGATTGCGTATTGGTTTTTCATGCAAATAAAGATTTTTCCAGAGTACAAAAGTTTATTGACTGTAGCCAAGTTTGGAGTCTTCAAGATTTTCCTTGGGTTCCTAGAGAGCGTCAAGTTCCTATTGACGGTCCAGTTCACGCAATTCAAAAAAGGTTAAGACTAATAGAAAAAGTTGGAGGAATACCGGATGGTCCCAATATGGATCTTATTTTAGGAGAAGAAGCAAAAAAAAACGGTCTCCATTTTCTAGAAGAAACAGGATTTACCCCAAATCAATATGTTTATGTCAATGTTGGAGCTTCTTCAACTAGTAGGAGATGGCCTGACGACCGGTTTATGAGAATAATTGAACGTTTATTAGACAAAACTCCTTTTAATACTATTGTAGGGGCGGGCCCCACAGAAGGAGATTGGGTAGATTTTTTGGTTAAAAAATTTAATACAAAACGAGTTATTTCAACAAGAAACCTATCGCTCGCAATAGACGCTTTTATAATTGGCCAATCGCGCCTGACTATCACATCCGATACGGGCCCGATGCATTTAGCTTTCGCTCAATGCGTTCCTACGATAGCCTTATTTGGAGCCACTCACCCAGACTATAGTGGACCTCCAAACCCAAAAGACGAAAATTGTTTTTTGATTCTTTCGCAAGAGTACGATGGGCATTTAAAATCTAATCCCAATGAAAGACTAAATCCGTTTTTAGCAATTACGGAAGAAATTGTTTGGGAAAAAGTTAAGCTAGCGTTTGATTATGCGGAAAAAAAATCTAAGGGATATAACTAAAGTATTCTTTAATTTCTTTCTTTTTTAACAATTGTTTCGTCAATGAGATTGAGTAAGATTTTTTCAAGTATTTTAATATCGTAAAGCTTTTTACATCGCATTCTAGCTTTTTGTCCCATTTCGCTAGCTTTTTCGGGATTTGAAAAAAAGGAATCTACCGCTTGAGCTAGTTGCTCAAGATTTCCTGGTTCTACAAGGTAACCACAATCTCCGAGCGTTTCGGGAATGTCAGAAACGCTAGTAGAAACAATCGGCTTTGCCATCGCCATGGCGTCGTATATTTTGGCGGGCATTTGGCCTACAGTTGCCATTGAATGACGTTGAGGGATGATTATTACATCCGCCGCAGATAGGTAAACTCCCAACTCCGAAAATGAAACTTTAGGAAGAAAAGTTATCTTTCCTTCTAAAGCATTGAGTTTATCGGTTTTTCTGCCAATAAAAGAATTTTTATTTCCAATTACCGCTAATTGGACATTCGGCGTTTGGATTTTATCCAAAAGAAAAAATAAGTCCTCTATTCCCTTATGGGCCCTTGGAGTTCCCAAAAACATTAATGTTCTTTTCCCTTCAAGGCCCAATTTTTTTTTATTTTGTAAAGCGTCGAAATTTTCTGGATCCAATTTAGTGGCATCGCGACAATGAGGCGCTAATGTTCCTCCAAAACGATTTTGTAAAAAACGATTGCTTACTGTGATTCCATCGGCAAAACCAGTTAAGTATTCCATTGCCCAGGTATAAGGCATGCCGTTAGGATTTGAAAAATTTAAGAAACGACCTAGTTTCCCCCAAAAATTGGCTTGACTAAAAAATCCTAGTTCCCAATCGTCTATGTCTAGCAAAATTGGAATCTTGCGATTTGCCAATAAGGAGATGCCAAAACTAGTAGGTCTTAATTTACAGGCGAATATTAGGTTCCCGTCTGCCGCTTTTATAATTTTTGGTATTACGCTTAGAAAACCTGGATATCTCTTCCAGGGAAATAATTTAACAGGATGTGGAAAATTTTTTAGAGGTTCCCAGATTTTATTTTGTTTTGCCGGTCCTATGAGCTCAACTTCATGCTCGGAAGAAATGGCATCTGCCAGTAACGCGGCTCTCGCAAATGAGTTATCTGATATATCAAAACAAAGGAAGGAAATTTTCATTGAGCTTAAGAGGGAGAAGATAGAGAAGGGAAATTATTTATGGGATTTAGTGCCAACATAAAGTCCGTAAACAATAGTGCCGATTACTCCAAAAATTAAGGCATCGTCCACCATGTTTTGTTTCCAATTAACAAATCCTCTGCCCATTAGCCAAGGAACGACAATAAATAATACTCCTATGCATCCAATCCCTAGCAGACTAATTAAAATGAAAGCTAATTTTTTTTCGTCCATTATTTAGTAATTTAAGTGGGTTTCCAAAAAATACTATTCATAACTGTCAAAATGAGTTCAAACTATTTATTAAAAGCATAACAGTTTGGTTTTATTGAATCTTCGAAGATATTGTTAAAAATTTTAACTATGATATTACACTATTTTTTCTTAAAGTGATCCAAAATGGCGCTTGAGATTGCTAGAGTTCGTTTTTTAATTGTCTAGGAGAAGGTATGGAACAGGAAATGAAAAATAGAATTCCGGTAACGTTATTAACAGGTTGTTTTGGTTCTGGAAAAACAACCTTATTAAATTATATTTTGACACAAGCGCATGGAAAGCGCATCGCGGTAATAGAAAACGAATTCGGAGAAATTAGTGTAGATCATGATTTAATTATTGGGGCAGATAAAGATATATTTGAGATGAGTAATGGATGTGTCTGTTGTTCAATGAAGGGAGATTTGGTTAAGACTTTAAATAAGTTGATTGAAAGGAGAGAATGTTTTGATTCTATTTTAATTGAATGCACGGGATTAGCGTCTCCCGGTCCCTTGGCTCAAGCGTTTATAATGGAAGATGAAATAGAGAGTGGATTGAGGTTAGACGCTTCAGCAAATATTGTTGACGCTAAACACTTTTGGAAACATTTGGAAGACATTGATGTTGCTTGGGAGCAAATTGCGGTTTCGAACGTAATATTGGTAAATAAAATGGACCTGGTTTCTAGTGATGAATTAAACGCTATTGAAAGCCGAATAAAAGAAATAAATCCATCCGCTAGTATTTACCAAACGCAAAATTCTCAAATTGATTTGGATAAAATATTTAATCTAAAAGGTTTCGAGTTAAAAAACACGGAAGAATTAAAGGAGTTATTGGACCGAAAAAACTTCGAAGTTCACGAGCATTCTGGAGCGATTTCATCGGTTGGAATTACTTTAGAAGGCAACATAGATGTAGACAAATTTTTAATGTGGCTTCGTATGTTAGGAATAATGGAAGGAATGGATGTGTTTCGTTCGAAAGGTATACTTTCATTGCCAGATAATAAAAATCGGTTAATTTTTCATGGAGTTTATATGGTATTTGAGAATCGTGAAGATCGTCCATGGGGAAACGATCCGAGAGAAAACAGAATGATCTTTATTGGTCGAAATTTAAACAGAGATAGACTAGAAGCTGGGGTACGTTCTTGTTTAGTTTAATTAGTTTTTGATTAGGAGGCTGTGCTACGGAGAAAATCAATAAGATTCTCGGTTAATTTTTCTTTAATTATTATTATATCGGTCAATTGATAATAGATTGATCCATCTTTTCCCCCATCCATCAACAGCTGCATTAATAAATTTGCTCTAATTTCCAGTTTCTTAAGAGCTTTTAAAGCCGGCCTTATTTGATGGTTTGAATTTTGAAAATTCGGTTTTTTTTCGATAGCTTTTTGAAAATATGCCATAGCCTCTTCTGTCTTTTTCTTTTTTAGCATGTCAATCCCATGGTGATAATCGGGAAATTTTGTTTTTGGAAAACTTTCTAGAAATGAGTAAAAATTTTCTAACCCTTCATTTAATTTTTTTTTCTCTTTAAATGATATATTTGACGAAAAATTTAAATTAACTTTTTCATTTTGAAGAATAAATGGGGTTATTGCTGAAAAGTGGATTAAGCCTTCTTCAATCATTCCTTGCCTTATAAGCAGACCAGCGAGACCTAAACGAGCGGTTTGAAAATTAGGATTTATTCTAATAGCTTCGGAGAGGTGATATGTGGCTTTGTTAAGTTTTCCTTCTTTGTTATATTCAAACCCTAATTTTAGATGAGCCACATCGTTGTCATTTACCGCTTTTTGAGCTTGTTCAAAAAGCGTTATTGTATTGCGCCAATGCTTAACCTGAGCCCAACAAAGGGTTTGAAGAAATAAAAAAACGCCTATGACGCCAAAAGCGATCCAGTTTTTATTAATTTGTTTTTTTTCAACTAATTCGCTAATTCCCCAAGAAAAAATTATAAATAATCCAATAAACGGTACGTAGGCGTATCTGTCCGCCATTGCTTGTCCACCCAATTGAACGAGGCCAATCACAGGAATCAAAGTTCCTAAATACCAAAACCAGCCAACAATCAAATAGGGAATCTTCTTTGCAAACAGAATGGATAAACTTGTTATACAAATTAACCAAATGGCAGGGAATATAACCTGCCATAGGGGAAGGTTGTTCAATGGGTAAAAGACTGATAGCTTTGTCGGCCAAAGAGCTTTTCCGAAATAGCTAACATAACCAATTGTTGAGTTTTTAAGAGTTAAAATTAAAGGAAAGTTTGTAATAGAGCCGCCTGTTTGTTGAGCTTTGAAAGTCAGAATACAAGCGCAAAAAGTCAAAAAAAAGAGAATCCATTTTTCTCGAATAAGTTCCAATAAGGTATTAGTTTTTTTTGAACTGTTTAAGCTAAACGACAATCTTCTTAAAGGCCAAAAATCTAAAAGCAAAAGCAAAAATGGTAGAGTCACTAACATGGATTTTGCCATTAAACTTAATGAAAAAAATAATACTACCCAGGAAAAAGATTTTTGTTTTTTTACAAAATCGCTATATGCCCATATGGCCCAAAGTCCCCAAAATGTACTTAATACGTTTTTTCTTTCCGCAATCCAAGCCACCGACTCAACATTAATTGGATGAAAGGAAAATAAAGAAGCGATTAAGACGCTTTTCCAAAAGGCCCCGGTTAATTTTTCAAATACTAAGAACAGAAGCATGCTGTTCATCAAATGTAGTATTAAATTAGTTAGGTGATGACCGGCCGGATTTAAACCAAATAATTGGTAGTCAAGCATATGGGATAGCCAAGTCAAGGGATGCCAGTTTGAAGCGTAGAATTGGAATGCCCAAAATATACTGTTTATGGAAAAGCTTTGTTGGATGTGCTTATTTTGCGAAACATACACATCGTCGTCGAAATGTACAAAATCATGGCGAAGCGTTTGACCATATATTAAAAAAAGTCCTACAGCTAAAAGAATAAAAACTTTAACCTTAGGTCGAGTTTTAAAAATTAAATGAAGGAAATTGTTCACGCTCTATTCCAAAAAAACATGAGTTTGAATAAGGAACTTGGATTGAACCGATCGGATATCGATCTGGAGCCAATTTTTTTAATTGAGCCTAGTTAATCTAGCCTTTATTGGAGCGTTTTTAAAAAGAGTGTTTATTTCAATAATAATAGCTTTATCAAGAGACTAATATTTAATTATTGTGCGTGAAAAAAACCGATGGGTTGACTTTATAAGATAAAAAATTAACAATACAATACGGATTTTAGCGCGGTAAAAAAAGTATATAAACTTTAGCGAGTTTAAAAAATGTTTTATAGTTTTTTAAACTTTCAACTAATTGGATTTTATTAAGGGTTTTTTATGCCAGTTGTTGTTGTAGTGGGAGTTCAGTGGGGTGACGAGGGGAAAGGAAAGGCTATTGATTTACTTTCTGAAGAAACAGATGTAATTGCCCGGTATCAAGGAGGGCATAATGCAGGGCACACCATTTACGTAGATGGAAAACAATTCGTTTTACATTTGATCCCATCTGGGATTTTCCGAAAAGATAAGTTATGTATTATTGGAAATGGAGTTGTTGTGGATCCCGCCGCCTTGCAAGAGGAAGTGGATCAATTAAAGGTTGCTGGAGTGGAATTAGAAAATCGATTGGCAATTAGTCTGCGAGCTAATATTATTCTCCCATATCATCAATTGTCTGATCAAGCGAGTGAAAGCTCAGAAAATCGCCAAAAAATTGGAACCACCGGTAGAGGAATTGGACCTTCATATGCGGATAAAATTGCTCGCTTTGGAATCCGAGTTGGAGATTTTTTTGATAAAGATATTTTAAAAGAGAAATTGAAAGCTAATTTTGATGACAAACAATCAATTTTTCAAAATGTTTATAAAAAAGAGTTCTTAGATTTTGACCATTTATACGATCAAGTAATTCAATATCGCGATACTTTAATGCATTTTGCGACCGATACACGGTCCATGATTCAACAAAAAATTTCCGAGAATAAGAAAGTTCTCTGCGAAGGCGCGCAAGGGACAATGTTGGACGTAGACCATGGAACATATCCATTTGTTACTTCTTCGAATGCGACCGCTGGTGGGGCCTGTACAGGATTAGGGATTGCCCCCACTAAAATTGATCGTGTTGTAGGAATTGTTAAAGCGTACACAACAAGAGTTGGCGAAGGTCCATTTCCTACTGAATTAAAAGACGAAAATGGAAAAAATTTAGGAGAAAAAGGTCATGAGTTTGGAGCGACTACTGGAAGACCTCGTCGCTGTGGTTGGTTTGACGCGGTTGTGGCTAAATACGCTGTTGCCTTGAATGGAATTGATAAATTGGTTCTAACGAAAATTGACGTTTTGGATTCATTCGATACAATTCAAGTCTGTGTTGGCTACCGACATAACGGTAAGGATGTACCTGAATTTCCCGCAAGCGCAACATTTTTAGAAAACTGCGAACCTGTGTATAGAGAATTTCCTGGATGGAAATCAAATACTTCAGGCGTTACTGCTATTGGCGATTTACCAGATAATGCTAAACGTTATGTTGACGAGCTACAAAAAATTGTTGGCGTTGATTTTATGACAATTTCAACGGGTCCTGAACGTCATCAAACTATTCAGATTGAGAATTTATTTTAAGTCTAGTTTAGGAAATTCTGTATTAGTTTTATTAAGTTTGGGTCTTTTAATAATTTAAAATTAATTGATTTTGTAATTTAATGAGATTTCCCTAGTGTTAGTTTTTGGAATCCTGACATTTTCCTGCCTCTATTTTTATTGCATAGGTTATAAGTTTTACGGTGGACTTCTAGATAAAGAGGTTATCCAACCTAATGATTCCAAAGCTCCTCCGTCGATGGAGCAAAATGATGGCGTCGATTATGTGCCAAGTAAACCTATGGTTTTATTTGGACATAATTTTGCCTCGATAGCTGGAGCTGGTCCTGTTATCGGTCCAATAGTGGCTATGCATCATTTTGGATGGGCAGTTACTATTTGTTGGATTTTATTAGGTAATGTATTCATCGGCGCTGTTCATGACTATGTGACATTAATGGTATCTGTTCGTAATCGCGGCAGCTCTATAGCCGATATTGCGGAAGGTTCAATGGGGCCGCATGCTAAAACTGTATTTTCAGTATTTTTATTGCTAGCAATGCTTTTAGTGATTGCGGTTTTTGGAGTTGTGGCTGCAAAAACTTTGGTGGCTCAACCACAAACAGTTTTCCCTACTTTTTCTATTATCCCTATTTCAATTATTTTGGGATGGGCGATTTATAAGAAATCGGCAAACTTAACTCTTGCTTCGATTGCTGGAGTGGTAGGCTTATTAGTAAGTATCTATATTGGGTTTAAATTCCCGATAGAACTATCCAATGAAATATTTGGATTTACTGCGCTCAAAATTTGGTTTGTTGTTTTATTAGCGTATGCGGCGATTGCTTCGGTGACTCCCGTTCAAGTGTTACTCCAACCTAGAGACTATCTTTCAACATATGTTTTGTTTGGTTCAATGTCTTTAGGGATCGTGGGATTGTTATGGGTTCGACCTGAATTGCATACTCCGGCTTTTTTAGGAGGGTATTCTGAAGGCCAGGGACCTGTTTGGCCCATGTTATTTGTTTTAGTTGCTTGTGGGGCGGTATCGGGATTTCATTCGTTAGTTGCAGGTGGAACGACCTCTAAACAACTGTCTAAAGAGAGCGAGGGACGCTTTGTAAGTTATGGCGGTATGTTGACAGAAGGTGTTGTTGCAGTCGTTACCGTTTTATTGATTGGAGGGGGTTTGTATTGGGTTGCGCCTGTTGGCGGAAATATCGATATGCAAACCTTAGGATTTCGCGAAACTTTAAAAAGTGGAGGCTGGATTCTGGCTTTTGGAAACGGTTACGGTAATGTAGTAAGCCAAATGTTGCCAATATTAGGGTTTTCTGTTTCTTCAATGATTGCAGTACTAGCTTTAAATACGTTTGTGTTAACGACTTTAGATTCTGCAGTTCGAATTACCCGTTTTATTACGCAGGAAGCTTTTGGTAAAAGATTACCATTTTTTAACGATAAGTATTTAGCTACGGGTATAGTTGTTCTCTTGGCTTATTTAATTGGAGCAACAGATGGGTGGCAAAAAATATGGCCAATTTTTGGAGCGACAAATCAATTGATTGCCGCAGTGGCCTTATTCGTTATTTCCTCGTACTTAATTGGTATTAAAAAGCCTTCAAAATATACTTTATATCCCGCCGTATTTATGATTTTGACAACCATTGCGGCTTTAGCTTGGCAGGGTTTTAAATTTCTTTCCTCGCCTCAGCCAAATTATTTTCTTGGTATTACATCTTTAATTCTTATTGGATTAGCGATTTTTGTTGGGATGGAAGGTTGGCGAGCGGTTCGAAACAACCGTTTGGAAAACTTTCAAACTCAAGCGACTGAAGCCTAGTTATTTAGAGTTTTAGTTTGAGAATTTTGAATGTGAAAAGCTTGGCGGATTCCTAACCCCGAGAGCGATAAAAATATTAAAAAAAGAAATCCCGCCTTCATCAACGTAGCGTGAGCATTGCCAGGATTGTTAACCCATATATGCATCCACCAGACGTTGTAACGAAAAAATTTTGGTTCTATTTTTTCTAATTTCCAGAGCTCATTTAGGCTAATCCAAGGAGGATTAGAGTATATTTTAGGATATTCTGGACTGTCTCTATAAAAAATCATTTTTAACATCCAAAGGTGTCCCGCAATTGGAGAAAATTCTGGAAAAAAGTGAAGTTGAAGCGAATCGTCGCGAATTGGCCATTTCAGATTAAAGAATTTACCTTGGAATACGTCAACTTTAGCTGCCGTTAAAATATAATTATTACTTTTTATCCCGACTCCCAATATTTGAACGAACAAAGAGATAATTAGAATCGAGCAAACTAAAACTACAGATTTCCAACAATTTAAAATTCGATTTCGGCAATCTAAAACTAATTGATCGATAAATGGACCCGCTAGTAGCAAAAAAAACGGAGGCATGCATGACCAATATCTCAAACCCCAACACCAATCTCCGTGCCAGCCATACCAAGTGCTATATATAGCTAGCATACCTAGAATCATTGCAACAATCATTAAGGTTTCCGGTTTGTTGCTTTTAAAACTGTTTTTTAGCCCAAGAAAGGCTAAAAGGCAAGATGGGTTATAAAAGAAAAATCCTTTTCCAGAACTAAGTAATTGTGCGTATAGTCCGGATAGAAATGGGACGTTAAATCCAAAATATGTATCTCTAAGATCGTATGTACGACTATCTGTATATCCTAAAGTAAGCCAGTTCCCATATCGAATGTAGTTATAATAAAGAATGGCGTAAAGAGCCGCTGCCAAAGGCACGGTAAACCAAATAAAAGGACTAATTGAGGCTTTGGAGAATATGGGGTTTTGATAATCCGATGTATTGGAAGAATGTTTTAATAAATATAAAAAATACGCTCCGAAAATAGGAGCGGTATAAGCGGCGACGATTTTGTCCAAAATGGCAAATCCAATTGCCGCTCCCGCAATTCCCAACCAAAATCCTTGTTTACTATCTCGATAAGATAAAAAAGAAAAAAATGTAAGCAGCCAGCAGGTTGCCATAGTAGGGTCGGAAAAAAGGGTTTGGGAATAGGGCCACATCATTGTGCCCACTCCCAATATAAATGTGAGTAAAAATGCTGTGTCCGTTCTTCTACCTAACTTTAAGCAAACAAGAAAAAAGAGAGTGTTAGTCGAAGCTCCTATTGCCGCTGATAGTGAAAATAAACGAAGCATAGCATTCGCAAAAACGTCCCAGCTTTTAGTTTCCTTTGCCTCTAAATATGCTTCCGTAAAGGGTATTGCTAATAAGGATTGTCCCAAACCATATTTACTAAACCCAGAAGCAAAAAAACCATAAGAACTATAACGATGGTTGTGATTGGCGTTTGGAGGAAGCCAAGAAAAACCGTAGCGAGATACTCGATCTGCTACACCCAGAATTATTGTCTCGTCGCCTTCAGGCAATTCGGATGGAGCCGTAAGTAAATAAAGACAAAAAAATGCCGACCAGATTATTCCAGCCAAAACAAAGTTTTTATTTATTTTGGAGGGAGATAATACTGATATCGATGAATTGGATAGTACGCTCATTTTAGGATTTGTTTTTTATTTACTGTAATCAATTTGATTTTGTTGGTGAAAGGCTCTTATTATTCCTAAGGTAAGTAGGGAAAAAAATAATACAAAAAGAAATCCTACTTTTATTTTTGGAAACGACGTTTTGATTGATGACGATTCCCATGAATTAAGCCACCAAATATTAATTTTAAAGTTTTCATTTTGGAAGTTTTTAGGTTTCCAGAAAGAATTGAGACTGATCCAGGGCGGGTTTTCGAAAGCTTTTTGATGCTTTGCAGTATTGCGATAATATATTGTCTTGAGCATCCAAAAATGCCCCGCAATGGGAGAAAACTCTGGAATGTAGTGGAGTTGAAGTGAATCGTCTCGAATAGGCCAGTCTGAGTCGAAAAATTTTCCTTTAAAAATATTTGTGTTTGAAGCTGCATAAATGTAGTCGTTACTTTTTATGGAAATACCAAGTATTTGAATCCCTAAAGAACATATAGCTAAGATGGAAGCTAAAATTGTTGGGAGTAATATGTTAAGGCTTTTCGCTTTGATTTTAATTATTAGATTATCTAGAAAAGAACCTGCAATGAGTAAAAAAAATGGCGGCATACAGGATAAAAAACGTAATCCCCAGCACCAATCGCCATGCCAAGCAAACCATGTGCTATAGATTACAAGAGAACCGCCAATCAGAGAAGCCATTAAAATAGTTTCTGCCTTATTATTACGGAAACTATTGTTCCAACCTAGAAATATTAGTATGCAGGAAGGATTATAGAAAAAGAATCCTTTTCCGGAACTTATAAGTTGTCCATGCAAACCTGCTAAAAAAGGGACGTTAAACCCAAAAACGGTATCTCTTGGATCAAAGCTTTTAAAGTTTGCATATCCGAAAGAAAACCCATCGCCAAATCGTACGTAATTGTAATAAAGGAACAAACCCATCGTTACAGCAAGCGGCGTTAGGAAAGAAAATATTGAGAAGACAATACTTTTTGAAAAGTAAGAATCTTTATAATTGTTTTTTAAACGATTTTTCCAAAGAAGGTAAAAAAAATAAAAGCCAAACAGAGGGATAGCATAACCGGCAACAACTTTATCTAATACGGCAAAACCAATCGCTCCTCCTGCGATTCCTAACCAGACGTTTCCATTGGTATCTCGAAAGGATAAGAGCGAGTAAAAAGCTAAAAGCCAGAAGACCGCTAAAGTGGGATCTGAAAATAAGGTTTGGGTATATGGCCACACCATAGTTGTCGTTCCCAGGATTAGGACTAAAATAAACGCTGAGTCAAGACGTCTTCCCAATTTCAGACAAATTAGAAAAAAAAGCGTGTTTGTTGTAGCCCCTATTGAAGCGGGAAGAGAATATAGTCTCAGCATAGCTGACCTAAATTCTTCCGAACTTTTTGCTTTTTTTGCGTCAAGGAAGAATTTGGTTATGGGTATGTTGAGTAAGGATTGTCCTATTCCATATTTGCTGAAACCAGATTTGTAAAAACCGTAACTGCTAAAATCATTTAGTTCGTCGCTATTTTGAGGTAGTTCGGAAAAGCCATGATTGGCAATTCGATGTCCGACTCCTAATAAAATAGCTTCGTCGCCTTCTGGCAACGCCGCTGGGACGGTAAGTAAATAGAGACAAAAATAGGTCATCCAAACTACTAAAGAGAAAAAAGGAGTTTGAAATTTTTTTGAGATGGGAACCATGGGAGCTAAGAAGGAAAATTTGCCGATTTGATATCAGCGAGAAGATTGGAAAGATAACAGTTCAATGGAACGCTAGTAAGTATAACGTACCGGAAGATTATAACTATAATCAATCTGGGTTGTAGTTTACTATGGAATAAGGGCGAGGTTCTTGATTATCGAGATTGTTTTTTTTTGCCGCTTCCTTAAGCTGGTTTTTTTGAAAGTTATCTTTAAATGTCAGAGCAATCTTGCCTAAAACTTCGTTTGAAACAAACATCTGAGCTACAGCCTCTAAAGAAGTTGAAAAAGAATGCATTTCCATAAGCTTTATGGCTCTATCTTTAAACTCGTTTTCCAAAACTCTTTTTTCCGACTGTGTTGCAAATAAAAGAGTAGATATTTTATCAGGGTCTTCAAAAAGATAAATTTGTTGGAAAATTTCCGAAAATGTTTTCAGGTCGTTTGGTTTTAAAGCGTTGCTTTGGCCATATAAATTAGAAGCGACAACCCCTCCTGGCGCTAGAACAGAACGTATTTCTTCATAAAATTGAAGCGTTTTAAGATGGTAGGGTACCGAACCGCTTTTAAAAGCGTCCAAAACAATGAGGTCGTATTTTACCTTTCCCATTTGATTTTGAATAAAAAGTCGACCATCGGCTTCGTGAATTTTTATTTGTTTGGTTTCCTTTAGGAAAAAAAACTTTTTTGAGACCTGAATGACTCCTTCATCGACGTCAACCGCATCAATTGAAGCGTTGGGGAAATAATGCGAAAAGTAATGAGGCACCAGTCCACCGCCAACTCCAATGACTAAAATCTGCTTAGGGGAAGGAGTAAAAAACAGTCCTGCCAGTAATAGTTGAGAATAGGTCATGCGAGGAGCAATAAGATCTTTTATAGAAATTCTGCTTTGCAAAAAATAGTCTGTTGGACTTTTGAACCATAACTCGCGGATATCGTCGTATTCGATTACAACAATATAATTGAAAGGGGTTTTATGGGTGTAAATAATCTTTTTTTTTGAGCTCATTCGAAATATTGACCAAAATCATATTAGAGGTATTAAAACCTAATTTTATAACGGGGAAAAGAATAAAAATGACCATTGAGAAAAATTTTGAAGGGCTTTTTCGAATTTTTCAAAACTCATTTTAAACGATTAGATAATGTGTTAAATTGATGAACAAAGATTTTTTGATTCTTCGCGTATTCAATTTTGAATTTTTTTCAAATTCACTAGCAAATGATAAGACGGACTCTCTGTTTTTTCGATAAATTTGAATTTGCTAGATATAAAATCAAATAAACCAAATAGTTATAGATTTTTAGCCGCTCGTCGGGAGGAAAGTAGATGAAAGGTAAAGAAAAGAAACACAAAGTTGGACTGGGGCACCATGGCATCAAAAATGTTAAGAAAATTTTTTGGAATTTGACCACCCCAGAACTTTATGAACATATTATAAAAAATGAAGAAGGACACTTATCCCATTTAGGTCCCATTGTGGTAACTACAGGGGAGCATACCGGTAGAGCTGCAAATGATAAGTTTTTTGTGCAAGAACCTTCTAGTCAAGAAAATATAGCTTGGGGTAAAGTGAACAAAGGATTTACTCCTGAAAAATTTGACGCTTTGTATTCTAGGGTTTTAGCTTATATACAAGGAAAGAGTTTATACGTTCAAGATTGCTATGCTGGAGCCGATAAAAGCCACCAACTCCATATCAGAGTGATTACAGAAACGGCATGGCACAGTTTATTTTCTAGAAACCTTTTCATTCAAATTAAAGACGAAGCAAAACTACAATCGCATAATCCGGGATTTACCATAATCAATGTTCCAGGGTTTCAGGCCGTTCCCGCTATTGATGGAACCAATTCTGAAGTTTTTGTAATTGTTGATTTTGGCAAGCAATTGGTTCTAATTGGGGGTACCAGTTATGCCGGTGAAATTAAAAAATCTGTTTTTACGATTTTGAACTACCTTCTACCCCATCTCGATAAAGTATTATCCATGCATTGCTCTGCCAATATGGACGATGATGCAAATACAGCTATATTTTTCGGTTTATCTGGTACAGGTAAAACCACTCTATCGACAGATCCAAACCGAAAACTGATTGGCGATGATGAACATGGGTGGAGCGATAATGGCGTTTTTAATTTTGAAGGCGGTTGTTATGCAAAGGCTATTCGATTATCCTCCGAAGCCGAACCTGATATTTTTCAGTGTACCCGACGGTTTGGAACTGTTTTAGAAAATGTGGTGATGAGTGATTCGCGTCGATTAGATTTAAACGACGCGAGTTTAACGGAGAATACGAGAGCTGGTTATCCTATATCTCATATTCCTAACGCCGAATTATCAGGGAAAGGGAATCATCCTAAACAAGTTCTTATGTTGACTTGCGACGCTTTTGGAATTATGCCGCCAGTATCTAAGCTGACTCCAGATCAAGCGATGTATCATTTTCTTTCCGGATATACGGCAAAAGTGGCTGGTACGGAAAAAGGACTAAGTCGTGAACCCTCGGCAACCTTTAGTACTTGTTTTGGCGCCCCTTTCATGGTTTTACATCCAACTGTTTACGCGAACCTTTTAGGCGAAAAAATCGCCGAGCATAATGTAGATTGTTGGTTGGTAAACACCGGTTGGACAGGAGGACCTTATGGAGTTGGAAAAAGAATGGAGATTGCGCATACTCGAATAATGGTTAATGCAATATTAGACGGAAGTTTGAATGAAGTCGAAACGTTTGCTGATCCTATTTTTGGATTAAATATTCCAATTTCTTGTCCAGGAGTTCCCGATGAAGTTTTGAACCCAAGGAATACCTGGAAACGTCCTGAAGATTATGATCAAAAAGCCCGTGAATTGGCCGGTTTATTTATCGAAAATTTTAAAGAATATGAAGCCCTAGTGAGTAAAGAGTTAAAAAATTCGGGTCCTAAGATGTTATCTTCAACTTCGGGTAAATCGTCTTCCGGAAAAATAAAGAAATTGAGACGTAATTCGTAGATAATTCAAAGAGAAAGTTTTTCCTTTAGTTCTCTTTTATACAAAATTTTGGAAATAAATAGCATAACCTCCGAGAATAGACCGCTTATAGCGGTAACCATGGGCGATCCTGCTGGAGTTGGACCTGAAACGATCATTAAAGCGTTTCCAGAAGGTAAATTAGAAGGATGCCGAATATTGGTTATTGGAGATACCCGGCTTTTGGTTTCTGTCGCCTCAAAAATTGATCTTTCTCCCTCCTTAAATTCCATTCAACAAGTAGACGAAGCTAAATTTGAACCTGGAGCGCTTGACGTTTTAGATTTAAAAAATGTCCCAGAAAATTTACCGATAGGAAAAGCCAGTCGGGAAAGCGGAACGGCAAGTCTGGATTACATTCGCCTTGCCGTCAAACTAGCTCTAGAAGATAAAGTTGACGCAATTACTACAGGACCCATTAATAAAAAAGGAATTCGTTTGGCGGGTTATTCCTATCCTGGGCATACTGAGTTCTTGGCAGAATTAACTCATTCGAATGACTTCGCCCTGATGATGGTTGGCGAAAAGCTTCGTGTTGCATTAGTAACCTTGCATATTTCTCTTAAAGATGTTCCCGAATTTCTAAATAAATCTTTAATTGAAAAAACAATCCGGTTGACCAATGATTGGTTAGTTCGGCATATCAAATCTAAACCAAAAATTGCCGTTACCGGTTTAAATCCTCATTGTGGCGATTCGGAAATATTTGGAAAAGAAGAAAAACTAGTTATTGAACCCGCTATTGAATTTGCCCGTAAAAATGGAATAGATGTTGAGGGACCTTTCCCGGCGGATTCCCTTTTTGTTCCAAAGAGACATTCTAAATATGATGCGGTAGTTGCTATGTATCACGATCAAGGACTGATTCCCGTAAAAATGGAATCGGATGGTTGTGCGGTAAACCTAACATTGGGACTACCAATCATTCGAACGTCCGTTGATCATGGCACAGCTTATGATATTGCCGGTAAAGGTATTGCTTCTCCAGATTCTTTAATAAACGCTGTTCAATCTGCGGCGAAACTATCTAATTCTTTACCGGTTTCTTAATGAAAAAGAAGCAAAAGTGGGGACAAAATTTTTTGACCGACGAATCTATAGCCGTCGAGATCGTTGACTCTGCAGATATTGGAGAAGACGATATTGTGCTAGAAATTGGGCCTGGCGCTGGGATACTCACGCAATTGTTGATCGCAAGAGCTAAAAAAGTTATAGCTCTGGAAATTGACCCCGATCTTTGTAGACCTCTTCAGAAAAGGTTTGGCGAGAACTCGAATTTTCAGCTTATTCAGGGAGACGCTTTAAAATTTGATTTCAGTCAAGTTGGTTCGCATTTTAAAGTGGTTTCTAATTTACCTTATTACGCCGCAACTCATATTTTAAAACGCCTCATTCGTTATGGATCGCGAATTGGTTCTATGACGGTTATGTTGCAAAAGGAAGTTGTCGATCGGTTAGTCGCGGAACCTAGTAATAAAGAGTATTCTTCCTTAAGCGTTTTTGTCCAATACCATTGCGACGCAGAGCGAATATTAGAAGTTCCAAAATTCTCATTTTCTCCAACTCCAAAGATTGACTCTTCAGTTGTTTGTCTGAAGCCTTTAGATTTTCCTAAAGTTCAGGTTTCGAGTGAAAAAACATTTTTTAAAGTCGTTCATGCAGCTTTTTTACACAAAAGAAAAATGCTCAAAAATAATTTGAAAGAATGGAAACCTCTTTTCAAAAATGAAAAGGAAATAACCCATGTTGAAGGTATAGATCTAAATAGACGAGGAGAAACGCTTTCGTTAAACGATTTTGCCGTTATTTCAAATTATTTTCACCAAGTTGAGGAGGCATAGTGAGTATTGGTAGGGTAATATTAGTTGGCGCGGGGCCAGGCGACGAAGGATTATTGACTATTAAAGGTAAACGCTGGTTGGAAAGGGCCGATGTGGTAATTTACGATCATTTGGCAAACCCGCAAATGACTCGCTTTGCAAGACCCGAAGCAGAGTTGATTTATGTTGGGAAAAAATCAGGTTCATTTATATTATCCCAGGATAAAATAAATGAGCTTTTGGTAGAAAAAGCTCAAGAGGGAAAAATTGTCGTTCGTCTAAAAGGTGGAGATCCATTCATATTCGGTCGGGGAGGGGAAGAGGTCCAGGTACTGAGTACCGCAAAGATTCCCTTTACGATAGTTCCAGGTATAACTTCGCCCGTTGGCGTTTCTGCGTACGCAGGTATTCCTTTGACGCATAGAGATAGCGCTTCCACTATTTCCATTGTGACAGGTTCTGTTGGCAACGCTCCCGATAGTATTCCCATTGATTGGGAGGAATTGGCTAAATGGCCCGGTACTTTGGTTTTTTTGATGGGCGCTAGAAAATTGAAAAGCATTGCGGAAAACTTAATTCGATATGGAAAGAAACCTGAAACGCCTATAGCGGTTATTCAATGGGGCACTCTTCCAAAACAAAAAACCTGGACCAGCATTTTAGGCGATATCGTTCAGACGGTAGAAAAACAAATTATCAAACCGCCCGCTTTAACGATAGTAGGAGATGTCGTTGCATTAAAAGATACTTTGGATTGGTATGAGACTCTTCCTTTGTTCGGAAAAAATATTCTTATTACTCGTCCTGCAGAACAATCGGAAGGTTTCCGCGAATTATTGTTGGAAGATGGAGCGAATCCCATCCTCTTTCCAGTTATTAAGACATATCCTCCCGAGAGTTGGAGCGCTTTAGATTCGGCTATAGATCGATTGGATAGTTACCATGGGTTGATTTTTACAAGCGTTAATGGCGTTCGTTATTTTATGGAGCGTCTGCACTTTTTGGACAAAGATATTCGCGAGCTAAAGGGAGTTCGTTTATACGCGATAGGGCCTAAGACGGCAAAAGCCGTGAGAGACCTCGGAATAAAGGTTGATGTTGTTCCCGAAAACTATGTGGCCGAATCTTTGTTAGAAAGTATTGGGAAAGAACCATTAAATGGAAAACGATTTTTACTGCCACGCGCTACGGTAGCGCGGGAAACATTGCCTGAAGAATTGAGAAAAAATGGAGCGGAGATTGATGTGGCTCCAGCGTATCAAACGCTACCTCCTAAAGAGGTTGACTCTGAGATATTAGCAAAGATAAAAGCTGGAGAAATTGATGTGATTACTTTTACGGCTTCCTCGACGGTCGATAACTTTGTTAATTTAATTGGGAGAAATTCTTTATCCGCTCTTAAAAACGTTGTGATCGCTTGTATTGGACCCATCACCGCTAAAACAGCGGAAAATTATGGTTTAACCCCTACTGTGATTCCTGAAAAATATACTGTTGAGTCCTTGGTTTTAGCTCTGGAGAGTTACTTTGCTTCGAAATAGTTTAGGATCGTTTTTCTATTCTTGGTTCTAAATCGTCATTTTGGATTGCGTGACGATAGCGCGCTAAAGCCATTAGCGGGAAGTAATGTTGGTACATATGGTATTTAATATAAAAATGTTCTGGAAACCCAGTTCCGGTAAATTGAGGTTCGTACCAAGTCCCCGATTCGTTTTGATTTGAAATTAAAAATTGAACCCCTTTAGCGGTTTGTTCGCATTTTGCTTCCCCAGCTACCGTAAGTCCAAGTAAAGCCCAAGCTGTTTGTGAAGCGGTACTTTCTCCTATACCGGCAAGCTTTTGATCTCCATAACTAGCGCAAGTTTCTCCCCAACCGCCGTCTGGATTTTGTTTGCTCTTTAACCATTGCGCTGCTTTTATTATATTTCCTTTCTGCATGTCTTCTCCAATAGAGTGAAGACCGTTTAATGCCAGAAATGTTCCATAAATATAATTTACTCCCCACCGGCCAAACCAACTTCCGTCACGCTCTTGTTCATTTTTAATATAAGCGATAGCTTCTATTACTTGAGGATGCTCTCGACTGTATCCAAGAATTCCCAATAACCAAAGAATACGCGAAGTAACGTCGGCGGTAGGGGGGTCCAACATTGCTTTATGATCCGCAAAGGGGATGGCGTTGAAAAGTTCTTGATCGTTATCTTGATCGAAAGCTCCCCAACCGCCATTTTTACTTTGCATACTCAAAAGCCAACTAAGAGCTCGTTGGCTTTCTTTAAGTTTTTGTCGAACGTCGGGGAAATCAATCGAATGAATTGCCATTAGGATTTCGGCCGTATCGTCGTTATCTGGATACATCTCGTTATAAAACTCAAAAGCCCAGCCTCCCGGTTCGGCATTTGGGTTTTTAACTTGCCAATCGCCGCGTTTGACCACTTGTTTTTTGAAGAAAAATTCTGCCGCTTTGATCAAGGCAGGATGGTCTTTAGGTAATCCCGAATCCATCAGTGCGTTGCAGGCAATTCCGGTATCCCATAAAGGCGAGATACACGATTGCATTACAATACTATCTCCTTTATCGATGCAAAACCTATCTATGGATTCCCAGGCTTTAGTAACAATAGGATCGTTATCTGGATAATTCAAAAGTTTGAGAGCCAAAACTGAATTGAACATTGCCGGTTGAATACCTGCCCAATCTCCTTCGTCTTCTTGATGGTCGAGAACCCACTTTATAGCGGTATCCATGGCCTTTTTGCGAAAAGGTTTAAATGGAAATTTTCCTAACAATTTGATGGTTTTATCTAAAAATATAAAAGCATTATGGAGGTTTAATCCGCCATTAGACCAAGAAACCGAAAAGTCTTCATTGGGATTTGTTATGAGTTCTGAGATGCCTTTTTCGTTTGGCATTTTATGAATCGGTCGGTGTGCGTAAACAATTAATAAGGGAACGATGACGCCTCGCGACCAACTTGACATTTCATAGATGTTTAAAGGAAACCAATTTGGCATTAGGACCAATTCTATTGGCATTGCCGGAATGTGTTTCCATGAAATCTGACCGAACATAGCTAAGAAAATTTTTGTGAAAACGCGAGATTTTTTGATACCCCCGTTTTTTAAGACAAATTCTTTAGCTTTTTTCATTTGAGGATGATCGGGAGAAATATCGGCCATCTTCATAGCCATATAAGACTCTATGGTGGTACTGATACAACCTGGGGCTCCATAATAAATTGCCCAACTCCCGTCTTCCCTTTGTTCATTTAGTAGATATTGGACACATTTTTTTTGAGTCTCTTCGTTAATTTTTCCTACAAAATGCCTTAAGAAAATTAATTCAGCGGTTATGGTAGCGTTAGACTCCAATTCGTCTACCCAATATCCTTCTGGGTCTTGTTGCGAAAGAAGGTATTGTTTAGAACGCTCAATGGCATTCTTTAATGCATCCATTTTTGATTTATCGTTTGGAGAGGAAATTTTAGAGTTAGGCGTTTCAGATATGGTCGATACGGGTTGATTCATAAATTTTTTACATTTTTAAATTTCTCAAAAAGGCCAGATTGGCTTGTATAGTTTTAAAATACAAAAATTTAGCTAAAAGATAAAGGAATATCGCCAAGGCATTGGAATTGGAGATATTGGCGTTGTAATATTTTGTTTTATGAATGTTTGGTTAATGTGATAAAGAAGTCGTGGTACATTGGTCGTCTAATTTTTTTTCGAGTATTTAATTCGTGATTACAAAATGGAAAAAATATATTTGGATCGGGGCGTCAATTTTTTTAATTGGCATGATCATGGGTCCATATGCGGTGATAAATTTCGCTTACCCTTTCATTCCAGAAGTTGTCATTGAGCTAGTTCGCCAACCAGAGTTGGTTAAAAACGCCAAAGCTAAGGATTGCGCCGAATGTCATGAAGAAATATTTGAAGCTTGGAAAAAAAGCCGCCACTTTCAAGCTTGGACGAGTCCTGTTTTCATTGAAGATTCCGAAAATCGCTCCAAAGAAAAGTGTCTATCCTGCCACTCTCCAGGAACTGTAAAACCAGGTGAAAAACCTTCTCTTAGGTTAGACCACCGCGACGACGGCGTGTTTTGCATTTCTTGTCATGTTCGAAATGGAGCCATGGAAGGTCCATTTGAGTTATTTTCTCCACCTCATCCGACAAAAAAGAACGGAGACTATAGAGAATCAAAGTTTTGTTCATCTTGCCATCCCAAAACGTTTAAAGAATGGAAAGCGATAGGTAAAGACGCCATTTGCCAAGATTGTCATATGCGTCGTAACCCAGGGCGTTTGACCCAAAAGTTCCCGCTTTCTTTTTTCCATTCGTCAAAGCAGGTGGCGAACCATTCATTTCCCGCTGGAATTGTAGAAGAGGAAGATATAGCGGTGGATTATGAATGGAAAGGGACTGCAATAACCGTAAAATTAACAAATAAATTTGCGTTGCACAATCTACCGACAGCGGATAATGGGGACCCCAGGTTTTATTTATATGTGACTTTATTTGACGCCAAAGGCATTGAATTAGATCGTGCAAAGGAAATTCTCGCCCCTCAACAAGAAACGGCTCTCGTTTATGGTCAGCCAACTTCTTTTTTATTTTTAGCCCCCAAAGAAACCACACGCGCTGAAATTGAAATAATGCGCAAACCCGCCTGGACTAAAGAAAAACAATCTATAAAAAAATTAGAATTAGTGCCTTCAAGTTGAGAATTTTCCAACAATAGAGATTTTGGTTAGAAAATGGCGTAAATCTTTGTTTTTAGGTATAAAATTAATTGAAATTAATATAAATTAGTATAAAATTATTATTGGATAAGCTTTTTAGCAAAAAGCGTTTGCGCTATTTTTATAAGTATTTAGAGTTAGTTTTTTGAAACTTGGCTAAAGGCCGATGAAAAAAAATAGAAATTTACATTATTCGTTATTTTTCGCTATTGCTCTACTGTTTGTGTTGAACACTATAAGCTGCAATCCGATTGAAGCTATTACAGATACATACGCAGATATAATTGACGAGGTTGTTCCTGACGACGAAAATAAAGAGGAAAACGTTGGAGAGGTGATTATTAGTGCTATAACCCTTTCGACTAATACGGTCACCAGTACGGTAACAGTCTTAAATCAATTAGGGAACGTAATACCTAGAATAGTGGGGATAGGTTGTACTTTTACCAATGTTTCGGATAATACCGTCATATCCCAAACTTCAGGAGTTACGACTGATGGAATCGGACAATGTAATGCCATAAATGGAACTTCTCTAGGCTTAACGGTTAGCCAAGTTGCTGTTTCCGAAGGAGTATCTTCCCAAGCCCAAGTTTTTTTCCTCGGCGTAACTTAATTAGTTTCTCGAAGTTAAATTTGGTTTTAGCAATATTAGAGACATGAACCATAAGATATTATTCTGTCAAGTTTATTACCTTCTTTTTTTGACTTTTGCAGTTGGAATTATTGGTTGCAATCCCATTGAAG
The DNA here is from genome assembly GCA_964570665.1 of uncultured Nitrospinota bacterium. Taxonomy (GTDB): domain Bacteria; phylum Nitrospinota; class Nitrospinia; order Nitrospinales; family JAJDAT01; genus JAJDAT01. The sequence goes on from CAZMZH010000002.1 coordinate 262,785, forward strand.
CAATAACAGATACTTATGCGAATATTATTGATGAAGTGATTCCAGAAGATGAAAATATTGAAGAAACTATTTCTAGTGTAAATTTTACATTGAATGGCGGTACAACAACCACCGCAGAGTTTTTGGCAACAGTATTAAATTCCAATGGTGATCGTATAACAAGGCCAGTTCAAGTTATTTGTACTTTTACAAATGTAAATACTCAGGCATTAGTTACCCAAAGTACAAGCATCACAACAAATGGCCAAGCAACTTGTTCAATTTTTAATGGCGATGTAAATGGAATTAATTTTTCTGGTTTTGCAACAGCGGGAGGAGTTAATTCTAATAATACTACATCACTATTTTTAGATGGAACTTCGACGACTTAACTTTATGTTTGAGTTTTCATGTTAGGACAACAATTCGTAAATAAATTTAATTTTGTATCTTGGTTTATATTAGCTATCTTTTTTTTTAGTATTCAAGGGTGTAATCCAATCGAAGCTATTTCCGATACTTTTAGTGGTATTGTAGATGAAATTTCCTCCGAAGATAACGATGACGATTTAATTGTAGGGCAAGTGCTGACTCAAGCGTCTTTTACAACTTCGGCCACGGTTAGTTTTTCAATTACGGTATTGAGTAAGGCCGGGAGCCTAATTAAAGATGATACTTTGGTAAATTGTAGATATACAAGACCTTCAACTGGTGCAGTGATAATCGAGTTTGAGGAATCTACCGTATCGGGCTTAGCTTCTTGTGGTTTAACAAATGACGCAAGTACTCAAGAAATAGCCCTTAATTTTATTGCGACAGCTGAGGGTGTTTCTAGTGATGTTATATTTGTAACTCTTCCTGCAGGTGTAACGGCTTAAAAGTTATCCAAAATAATTAATTTTCGAAATAGAGCATATTTGATGGATAGTCTATAATAGGGATTTTTAACGCTAATATAGAACCATAGGTTATCCATTTAGAATGGTTTCAATTCCTTCCTCTTCTCTCGACTTATCGGTCGTAATCGTCAACTACAAATCCGTTGATTTTCTGGGTTCTTGTATCCGGTCTATTAAAGAAACCGCAGAAGGTATTTCTTATGAAATCATAGTTGTTGATAACGATTCCCAGGATGGAAGCGACAGAGACATTCGTTCTGAATTTCCAGACATAAGGTTAATCGTTAATCGAGATAATTTAGGGTTTTCGGGCGCTAATAATCAAGGAATCAAGATTTCTAAGGGGAAAAATATTTTATTGTTGAATAATGACGCTACTGTCAAACCAGGAGCGTTAAGCTGTTTGATGGATAGTATGGAACGACACCCCGGAGTGGGGCTTATGGGGGGAAAGTTGATAAATACGGACGGCACCGTTCAACAATCGTTTGGTAAATTAATACCTTATATTAGCGAGTTTGTGCAAAGTAAGCTGCTTTGGAATTTCTACGAGATTCACAAAAATCGGATTGTTGGTTTGATAATGGAAAAATTGCATTGCCAACCGAGGATGGTGGATTGGGTAAAGGGCGCTTGTATGATGTTGCGCCGCGAGGCTATTTTTGATGTCGGTTTTTTAGACGATCGTTTTTTTATGTATTTTGAAGAAGCGGATCTCTGTATCCGATTAAAAAAAATAGGATGGAAGGTATATTTCGAGCCTGGAGCCGAAATTGTTCATCATGGCGGAATTAGTGTTTCAAAAAACCGTTTTCGAGTTTTTTTAGAACATCGACGCAGCCAATTATACTTTTATAAAAAGCATTATGGAGAAATGGGCCTCTGGTGGATAAAAAGCTACCTTTTATTAAAATTAAATAAAAATAAGTGGCTATCGCAATTTAAACGACGTAAAAAATTGACCTTGACGGTGGAAGATAAGGAACAAGACCGGCTTTTAGCGGAAACGTTTAAGTTGGTTCGTGAATTTCATTAATATAGATTTTCAATGGTATCAGGCAAGGATTAATGACCTTACTTTTCTTGTCCTATTTTTTTAACGGGTTATGCTAAAATTTACAAATCCTTACATTGGATATTTTTACAAATCCAAGATTTATTAAAACGATATTTAAATCCTATTTTTTGGGCCATTTATGAGGACTGAGATAATTGATTCTATGATAGAGACCGCTCTATCGGGAGAGAGTATAGATAGGGAACAAGCGCTATTAGTAGGAACCTTGGATAGAGAAGAGTTGGAATATCTCTTTGAAGGGACCAATAAAATTCGAGAAGCGTTCAAAGATAAAGACGTAAAAATTTGCTCAATCGTTAATGCGAAGTCTGGTAAATGTCCTGAGGATTGTGGTTTTTGCGGTCAATCTTCAAAATTTCAAACCGATTCGCCAGAATATGGTTTGATGGACCCTCAGCAGATCCTGACAGCCGCGAAAGAAGCTGAAGCTTTTGGTTCCAATGAATTTTCTATTGTGGCTTCAGGAACAGCTATAGAAAATCGCCAGGAATTGGATACTTTAATTGAGGCTATCAAGCTTATTAAAGCTGAAACTAATTTAGAAACGTGTTGTTCCTTAGGTTTAATGAGTGTAGAGCATTTGAAGGAGCTTAAAGCTGCAGGTCTTGATCGGTTACACCATAATTTGGAAACAGCGCAGAGCCATTTTGACAAAATTGTTTCGACCCATACTTACGAACAAGAAGTCACGGCAGTCCGAAATGCCCAGGAAGTAGGATTGCAGGTTTGTGTTGGCGGTATTTTTGGAATGGGAGAAACATATGATCAAAGAGTCGAAATGGCGTTTGATATTCGCGATTTGAAAACTCAATCTTTTCCAATAAATTTTTTAAAACCCGTTGAAGGGACGCAATTGGAAGATTTGGACTACATGGATACTTATGAAGCCCTTCGGACAATAGCGCTTTTAAGGTTAGTTTTGCCAAAGATGGATTTGTTTGTTTGCGGCGGTAGAGAAGAAGTTTTGGAAGGTAACCAGGAAAAACTATTTGCGGCAGGAGCTAATGGGATTTTAGGTGGAAATTACCTTACAACTAAAGGCCAAGACCCTACTCGGGATATTGAAATGATAGAGGGCCTGGGGTTAAAACCTGTTTATGAATCGGTTTAAGGGAAGAGCTAATAATTGATATTTACCGCCAAGCATTTGATTTTAACGAGTTAGCTCTATTGGGTAGTTAATCTTTAGGAATTTCCTTTAGAAAGTTCTTAAAAAGCTCAAGTTTTTTTGGTTATATCCGTAAAGAAAATACGCGCTGACGAATGACTTTTCCCACGAACCCTCAATGCTGGGTTAAGTGATTCGCACTCTCAGATGGGCAGCTTGGGCTGCCCATTTTTTTTGCCCTGATTCTCATTGCGCTCGATTTGCGGCGAAATTTTCTATTTCCCCAGCCTCAATTTGAAAAACTATCTCGATAGGACTACAGCAAACTTCGCAGTCTTCGATATAGGATTGTCCTCCTTGAGAACCGTCTAAAAGCATAGAAATTTCTTCGTTACAGTAGGGGCAAGTAAAAAAATGTTCTATTTCTTCCATAGAAATGAAAGTATTTTGTTTTTATCGGTAGTTGCCAAAATCCATAGCAATTCCAAAATCTTTCCCCTTTAGTTCATCCATAACCGATTGTAGATCGTCTTTACTCTTTCCGGTTACCCGAACTTGATCGTCTATAACCTGGCCTTGAACTTTTATTTTTAGTCCTTTAATGAATTTCACTATCTCTTTGGATTTTTCTTGAGGGATCCCCTGTTGAATAGAAATAACTTGCCGGACAGTATTGCTTGCGGCGTCCTCAACTTTGCCGTAATCAAGAGCTTTTATTGAAACATGCCTTTTAATAAGTTTGCTTTGCAATATGTCGATTACCGATTTCAATTTCACGTCGTCGTCAGAAATTAAAGTTAATTTGCTCGTTTTTTCCTCAAGGGAAATTTCGCTTTTACTATTTTTAAAATCGAAGCGCTGTTTTATTTCCATCATCGATTGATTAACAGCGTTTTTTATTTCAGCTAAATCGACGACTGACATAACGTCAAATGAACAACTTTTTGCCATATTTACCAATCTCCAAATTTCAGGAATTACTATTAATTGTAAATAAAAAAACTTATATAAAAATTTTAATTTGTTTTAAACTTATCGTATAGCTAATTTAATTGAATAAATTCTCATAAAAAAATAGATGGTTCAACCTCAGGTCTGTTTAAAAGGAATTTTTATTCTAGGTCGGTAAAAGCTATTCGAAATCCCATTATATGATGTTTGTGATCTGGGCGTCCACGATAACGCGTGGCAGATCGTATGTATTTGGTGAAATTGGCCCAAGATCCTCCTCGGCGAACTCTATATTTTCCAGAGTTAGGGCCTTTTGGGTTATTTTTCTCTTTTTTTTTGTAGTAATCTTTATGGAACCAGTCGTTTACCCATTCCCAAAGATTGCCCGACATATCGTAAAGGCCAAAAGCGTTTGGTTTTTTTAAACCCACTGGATGTGTGCGATAGTTAGCGGTTCCATAGTACCAGGCATAATCGTTGTCGATAGTCGGTCCCCAATAGTATTCCGTTTGGGAGCCAGCGCGCGCTGCATATTCCCATTCAGCTTCTGTGGCAAATCGGTATCGATCGGTATTTTCAAATTTATTAAGTCGATCAATAAAGGCTTTTGAATCTAACCAAGATACCCTATCAACCGGATGGTTTTCTCCTAAAAACTTGGAAGGATTTGAATCCATCAATCGATTCCATTGTTTTTGGGTAATTTCATATTTACCAATGTAAAAACTGTCTACGCAAGCCTCATGGATGGGTTGTTCGAAATCTTTTAATAGCTCCGATCCCATTTGAAAACAGCCTCCGGGAAGAGCCACAAACTCAATCCCCAGTTTTGAGGTATAAGAGGAAGTTTTTTCTTCGCTAGGTTTTACTGCCAGTTGGGTTAATAAAATAATCAATAATGCGATAAATCGAAAAGTTGTAATTAAAAAGTTCATTAAATTTATGATGGAAGATCTATCGCCTAACGTTGCTTTAAACAGGGTTTATTGTTTCCTAATTTAGGGAAAATATTTCGTCGATTGCAGAAAGTTTATCTGGATCGAGTTTCCATTCTGCGGATTTCAAATTTTCTTCAATTTGTTTTTCGTTTTTCACTCCTACTAGTGCTGTGGTAATTCCTGGTTGATGAATTGCCCAATTGATCGCCAATTCGCCGCAAGTTTTTCCTAGTTCTTTTGCGATAATATGAAGTTTATCCACTTTAGCGATGTTGTCGATAAATCCTTGACCGGTAAATTGTCCAATAATTCCTTTGCTTCTCCAATCGGGAAATTTGGTGTTTTTATCGTATTTCCCAGTTAATACACCAGAGGCCAATGGACTGTAGGCGATAATTCCAATTCTATTTTCCATGCAAAAAGGCACTGTCTCTTTTTCAATGGATCTTTGAACTAAACTGTATTCTGGCTGCAAAGAAACAATAGTTCCTTTTTTTAAACAATCTTGCATTTGATCGACAGAGTAATTGCTCACTCCGATGTATCGTATTTTCCCCTGCTCTTGTAATTTTAAGAGAGCTTCCATAGTTTCTTCTTGCGAGGTTTCGACGTCTGGCCAATGGACTTGATATAAATCGATCCAATCGGTTTGTAATCGTCGAAGACTATCGTTTGCTTCTTGAATTATGGAATCTTTCTTTGCATTTTTCTTAATCGATCCAAGAGCCTTTTTGTCCCACTTCAAACCGCATTTTGTAGCGATTAAAACCTTTTCGCGAACGGATTTTAGGGCTTTGCCAATAAGCTCTTCTGATACCCCAAAGCCGTAAACAGGAGCGGTATCAAAAAAATTGATTCCTAATTCATAAGCTTTTTTAACTGACTTTGTGGATGCTCGTTCTCCTTCTGTTTCCCAAAAAGGAAAACCGCCAATCCCCCACGCCCCATAACCGATCGCGGATACTTTTAAATCGCTTTGGCCTAGTTGTCTATATTCCATTATTATTTCCCTGTTTAATTCGAAATAAAACTTTCTTTAAGATGTTACGATAGTTGACTTTGACTGTATCTTAGGAATAACATATTTTATCTATTTCGAGCGAACCTATGGCCCTTCTAGTGATCTTATGAATTCATTGCCCCGCGTATTTAGTTACTTAAAACCTTACAAATATCTAGTTGGACTCAGTTTATCTTTTGCAATAATGACCACCTTGATGGATTTAATCCCGCCGTGGCTCATCAAAATCGTTATTGATATGCTGGTCGAAGGGACTGTCGATTCCACCGTATATTGGGTAGCCGGTAGTTTAGGCGTGGTTTATTTAACCCGAAATTTATTCAACTATAAACGAATCATGCTCAATAATAAAGTAGAGCAAAAAGTGGTTTACGATATTCGTTCTCACGTATTTCAGTCTCTACAGAAGATGTCCCTCAACTACTTCGAAAATCGTTCAACCGGCGAGATTATGTCTCGCGTTAACGACGATGTCACTCATGTGGAGCGGATATTCATCGACGGGATCGAACAAGCCTCAACGGCCATACTAACTTTGGTTGGTATTACGGGTATTTTGTTTTACATGCATTGGGAATTAGCTTTGGCCGCCCTGATACCGATACCGTTATTAGCTTATGGAGCTTGGAAATATACGCACCAGGCCCGCGATTTATACTACCAACAGCGCGAAAGAGCCGCTGGGCTCAATGCTATATTACAAGATATTGTCTCAGGAATTAAAGAAACCTTGGCGTACAATAGGCAAAAGCGCGAAACTCTCCGGTTTAATCAAAAAAGCCAAGCCTACTGTGATGGCACCTTGACAGTTATGAGACTATGGGCCATCTATTCCCCGGCGATGATGTTTTTAGGTTCGCTTGGCACAGTCTTTATTTTGTTCTATGGTATTTCTGCCGTTCAAGCTGGGGAGTTAACTGTCGGCTCTTTAGTGGCCTTTTTAACCTATTTAGCTTTGTTTTACACTCCAATTAATCAACTGCATTCATTGAATAATATGCTGCAACAGGCTTTAGCTTCCAGCAAGCGTTTGTTTGAAATTATCGATTCTAAACCGAATGTCGTTGAATCGCCAAATGCTTTGGTTCCTTCCGCGTCTTCGAATGGGGCTATTATTTTTGAAAACGTTAATTTTTCTTACCTTGAAGAACAACCCGTTTTAAAAGGTGTTTCTTTTGAAATAGGATCGGGTAAAACAGTCGCTTTAGTAGGCCATACAGGAAGCGGGAAATCTACGGCAGTTAAACTGTTAATGAGATTTTACGACGCAAACTCTGGAGAGATTTTAATTGATGACTATCCGATTAAAGATTTAAAAGTTTCGTATTTAAGAGATCAAATTGGTTTGGTTTCTCAGGAACCATTCCTGTTTAATGGAACCGTTTTAGATAATATTCTTTATGGAAAATTAGAGGCGGATCGAGAAACAGCGGTGGAAGCGGCAAAAGCGGCGTTTGCCGACGATTTTGTGGTTAATTTACCGAGCGGATATGAAACGATTGTTGGAGAAAGAGGCGTGAAATTATCCGGCGGTGAAAGGCACAGATTAGCCATTGCCCGAGCTATTTTAAAAGATCCTCCTATATTAATATTGGACGAAGCTACCGCAAGCGTGGATACGGAAACGGAAGCTAAAATTCAAACTGCGTTAGAACGATTGGCGGATAATCGAACGACTTTGATAATTGCGCATAGGTTGTCTACTTTAGAAAATGCAGATAGTCTCTTGGTATTGCAGGAAGGCCGATTGGTAGAAACAGGTACTCACGACGAATTGATGGAACGTAATACAATTTATTCTCGGTTATTCCAAAGTCAAGTTAGGCTTTAAAAAATCAGCAATTGGGCCGGTTTGAATTTTAGAAAACCTTAACCTTCTTGAAAAAACTCTCCCATATTTCGGAATTTTTCTTGTCGTTTTTGAATTAACTCTTCAGTTGATAATTGATTTAGTTCATCAAGCGACATTTTCAAAACTTTTTTTAATTGAATAGCCGCTTGCTTTGGATGGCGATGGGCTCCACCAAAGGGTTCTCGCACAATCATATCTATGACTTTTAGTTTTATGAGTTCTTCGGATGTCATACATAATGCCTTTGCAGCGTGTTCCACTTTGCTTTTGTCTCCCCATAAAATGGAAGCGCATCCTTCCGGTGAAATCACTGAATAAACCGAATTCTCTAGCATTAAAACCCGATCTCCCATTCCAATGGCCAACGCGCCGCCGCTTCCGCCTTCTCCAACGATAACTGAAATGATGGGAACGCGTAGATCGGCCATGCAAAATAAATTATAAGCAATAGCCTCCGACTGCCCTTTTTCTTCGGCGTCTATTCCCGGATAGGCGCCTGGCGTGTCGATTAGGGTAATAATGGGGATTCCAAATTTTTCGGCAAGTTTCATGTGTCGCAAGGCTTTTCGATACCCACCTGGTTGGGACATGCCAAAATTTCTTCGTATTTTTTCTTCCATTTCACGGCCTTTTTGATGGCCGATTACCATAACAGAACGTCCTTCCAGTTTTGCCAATCCACCAACAATAGAAGGTCCATAGCCGCCTCGACGGTCGCCATGCAGTTCAAAAAAATCGGTAAATATGAATTGAATATAATCTAAAGTATAAGGGCGATCTGGGTGTCGCGCCACCTGAGTCCTTTGCCAACCGTTTAGTCCCGCAAAAATGTCCCGCTTCATATGGCGGAGCTTTTTCTTGAGTTTTACGATTTCGTGAGAAACGTCGCCCACGCTATCTATCATATGTGTTTGTAAGGTCAAATCTTTGATTTGCTTTTCGACCTTAAAAATTTCTTTTTCAAAATCTAATATTTGCACGGCAAGTCTTTATTTTACAAAATTAATAAAATCCAAAAATGGGATAAATGAGGTTTGCCAAAACTTTAGACTCTTTCAATTCTTTTGCTCCAGCGGTACCTATTTTATTTTGCCCCAACCTTAAAACTTCAAGGTTCGTAAAGATTTTGGCTTTTGAAAGGGCAATAGCCCCCTGATTTTCGATTTGGTTAAAATTTAAATCCAATTCTTTCAAACTAATTAGTGTTTTAGAATTTGCTAACGCTAAAGCTCCAACATCTGTTATTTGATTGTGCGCCAATGTTAACATTTCAAGTTTTTTGAGCTTAATAGATTTGGCAATGGCGATCACTGCTTCATCCGTTAGGTTATTTCGTTCAAGGTTTAATTCTTTTAAATTTTCTACATAGGGAGAATTTAATAAAGCGATAACTCCTGCATCGCCAATATATTGATTGTTTAATTGGCTTATTTTACCAGATTGATAAATGGCATCTAATTTTCTTTTCAAATTGAACTCAAAAAGCGAGTTTTGCCCTAGCTCATTTAAGGGATTAAAGGCTAGGTTTAAGTTTTTCAATTGTCTTAATTTATTAGAATTTTCGAGCCAAGCGATGCCCTTATCTTGGATTCGGTTAAAATTCAAATTTAATTCTTGCAAATCTATAAACGTCGCCTCCTCAGCTATTTTTTTTGCTCCTTCGTCGGTGATTTCGTTCCTGTATAAGTTCAAAGATTCTAAATTTCTCAAGTATTGAGAATTAGCTAAATAACCAACGCCTTGATCGGTAATTTGATTTCTTTCCAGACTCAAGTTTTTTAAGTTTTTTAAGTAAATGGAATTTGCAAGAGCCTGAACTCCTTCGTCGCCAACTTGACCGTTATAGATAATTAAAGTTTGGACAGAAGTTATAAGTGGAAAATCCGATAAAAATTTGGCTCCTTTATTGCCAATTAACTTTTCGTTCAGTCTCAATGCTTTAGGATTTCTCCCAAGCTTTTTCTTTACATATTTTTCTAGTTTTTCCAAACTCATCATAGGTTTGGAATACACAGGGGAAGAAATAAAACAAAAAACCAATGTTACTAGAACCAACCAACTAAGAATTCGCATGGAAGAACTTTAAGGCAATTTATATATTATTAGACTTCTATTTTAATCGTCACTATCTTTTTTTTCAATCTTGGCGAGACGTTTTTCAAGTTCTTTAATTCTCTTTACATAATCTGCTAAATTAGGTAAATGAGTTACGTAACGTCTCCATTTACCGGCAGGACTGGAGGGGGTACCTGCATGAATTGCTCCAGACTCAATATCTCGAAAAGCTCCAGATTGGGCGGCAAGCGTTACTTTATCGCCTATGGTTACGTGATCGGCTACACCAACTTGCCCGGCTAAAACGGTGTACTTTCCGATTTTGCAACTCCCCCCAATACCGACTTGAGCAACGATTATGGAATGCTCTCCAATAGTAACATTATGGGCAATTTGGGCTAAATTATCGATTTTGGTTCCCTCTTTAATAAGGGTGGTACCCATACTGGCCCGATCAATGCAAGCATTAGCTCCTACCTCTACGCGATTTTCGATAATAACTTTTCCGACTTGGTTGATTTTAAAATGCTTTCCTTGTTCGTCAAGAATATAACCAAAGCCATCTGCGCCAATGACAGCTCCCGCATGGATAATTACTTCGTTTCCTAATTTGGCCTGGGGGTACAATGTTACGTTTGGAAAAATAATGCAAGATTCGCCAATTTTACAACCGGATCCGATAACAACTCCAGAATGGATCGCAGTTCCTTTACCAATGGTCGCTCCATCGCCAATAACGGCAAATGGACCAACATAAACGCTTTCATCAATTTGTACATTCTTTCCAATGGAAGCCTGAGGATCAATTCCTGAAGCGAGAGATGGTTCTGGACATAAAACCGCTAAGACTTTCGCGAAAGCTAATTTTGGATTGGCCGTTATAATTTGAGTTTTATCGCTTTCAATTTTTTGAGTTGTCAATATGGCCGAGGCTGAAGAACTTTTTGCGACTTCCACATATTTTTTTTTATCTAAAAAAATGATATCGCCAGTCTTAGCGTTTTCTGGCATTCCTAAACCTGTGATTTCTAGAGCCTCATCGCCAGCGACTTGACCGCCAACCATTTGGGCGATTTGTTTTATTTTCATAACGAGTCCTGATAGTTGTAATTATTAAAAATTTGAGCGATTTTTTGAGTTTCTTTGAATAGAAGCGAAGTGGTGAAAAAAGTTTTTAGAGAGCGCAACGAAACCCGACATCTACCATACGAATTTGTGGTTCGCTAGCAGACCGACCTTCAACTCCTAAATCAATCGCCGAAATGAATGTAGAACCGCCACGCAAGACTCGGGATGTTTCTCCTTCTTCAAAGAAACTTGAAGTCCACTCCCAAACGTTGCCCATCATATCGTAACATCCATAAGGACTTTGACCGTTAGAATATTTTGAAACTGGAGTGGTTTTCGCGATTCCAGATTCGGCAGAATTGCATTTATTTTCTTCAAATTCGTTGCCCCAAGGGTACATTTGCCAATCCGTTCCTCGAGCTGCTTTTTCCCATTCTTTTTCATTGGGTAGTCTTTTGCCTTCCCACTTTGCAAAAGCTTGCGCCTCAAACCAGTTAATCCCGACAACAGGAAGTTCTGGACAATTCCATTTAGAGTCCTCCCAAAAGTCCGGTTGGATAACGCCAAATTTTTCTTTCCATTCCCAACCCTCTTCTGCCCAAAACTCTTGGTTTGAATACCCGTCAGATTCAATGAATTTCTCAAAACGTTCATTGGTTACTAAGAAAGCGTCAATTTCAAAATCGTGATTTAATTCTACGGTTATGGGAGAATCCCCATAGGCAAAAGTTCCCTTGGGAACGTTCCTCATCAAAACGTTATTTTTCATAAACGTTTAGAAAAATCCAGACGAAAGTTTTGGTTTTTTGAATTCTTTGTCCTCTATATATAAAAACATAACAGACATGACTGTTTGGTTTTTTTGAGAAAGGTTGTTGTATATCGTGATCAGGTCATATTGATGGTATTGATATAGGGGAACTCCTTTATTATTAGAGTAGGAGTTAACTTGAGTTAAGCCAATACCGTCGTTTCTATTTTTAGCGGTAATTTTTAAAACAGATTTGTTTTCGGTGCGATCCCAAAGTTCTACGGATTCTGCAAATGGATGCAAGTGGGCTGCGGCATAATGAAGGGTTGTGTCATAAGGAAGCCGCATAAACCGTGTTACTAAAGATCGATATTCGTGTTTTCCTGGCGGAACGACCCAATGAGCCGAGAACTTCCTGCCGAAATGATCTTTTACATAATGTTCGGAAAAGTTAACCGCTTCACCTTTATGAGACCCTTGTCCATGTATTTTAGGGTCTGGGGAACCAATATCAAAAACTCCGTCTTTCCCATCGACCAGAACCAAACCGGTCGCGGCGCTCATGGTTAAAGGATGAATGGGTTCTTTCAAATCGCGGTCGCGAATATATTGAACCGAGCTTTTGACTCTCACTTTAATGTTTGGATTTTCTATATTGTGGTTCAAGGCTTGGGTATTCAATGTCAACGCTCTTCCAGAAACGATGGGGATACCATACCCTTCGGGAAACTTAACATCGAGTCTACCTTGAGAAAGAGTAAATAGTCTTGGACTTGGGTATTGTTTCCAGCCAAACAGAAGTTTGTGTTTTTTTACGTCGTAATCCAGATTGCTGTGGCACATAAAATCAGGAGGCATTGAAGTTTTCTTCTCGGCGTCCACAATTTCCGCTTGGTAGCCCGTGATCCATAATAATTCTTGTTTTTCCGGATCTTCTAAATATATTTTCTGGGTTTTATAAGGACCCATCATCGATTTAAACTTTTTATCGATTTTATAAGGCGGAGAAAAAAAAGATTGGAGGCGAGCTATGTCTTTGCCAGTAGATTGATTTTTGGGAATTAGATTAAAACCTATTCCTAGAACAGTAAGAAAAACTGATGTGATAAAAAACTTTTTTTTCATTTTTTAACCAAAAATTGAAAGCTTCGGAAAAGAGTATAAGCGAGTATTAATCTTAGGGTTTGGATGAATAAAGGTCAATATTCAATACATTTAATAGAAAAAATCTTCTATTAAAAAGAATAGGTTATTTGTTTTCCAGTTAGGCTTATACAAATAAGCAGGAAATTTCCTATCGTTTTTCTGAGCAAAACCCTGAAATTAAAAGAGTTTTATTCTAACACAAACCTAATACTTCTCTAATCTAAGTACAATAGTATCCCTCTAAATTATGCCAATTAATATTTACCGGACTTTTTACATTTGTTTTTTTAGCTCAATTACTTTTCGAGGAGAATTATGAACACGTTAATTAAGGGACTGAGCCAAGCGATAGCGGTTTTTGTTGTAGTCGGGCTCATAGGGGGAACGTCGGTTTGGGCTATGTCTGAAACTGAATTACGTTTGCGGGCTATGGAAGAAAGATTGGAAGCTATGTCAGCCAAACATGGCGGTAGCGGGCCAAAAGAAGCTTTCAATAGTCACGGCGTTAAAAAGCAAGGCAATATTAAGGTTGGTTATGGAAAAAAGGGATTCGGGTTTAAAACCTCTGATGGTTTGTTTTCTACAAACCTTCAATGGCGCGCTCAAATGAGATTTGCTAATCCTGGCGATGGCGATCCTAGATCAGAGTCAAACTTTAGTTCTGATGAAACAAATAATTTCGAACTCAGACGGGTTCGGATGAAAATTGGCGGTCATGGTTATAAGAGATACATTAAATATTATTTCGAAGTGGATCTACAACCATCCAGGTCCGTAACTTCTTCATCTACCAATTCTTCATCAAGACTTATCGATTGGAGAATTGCCGTTCAACCTTGGGACGAATTCGGCTTTGAAGTAGGTCAAAGAAAAATTCAATATAGCAGAGAACGGGTAGACTCTTCTGGTCGTCAACAATTTGTAGAACGGTCCATTATTAACCGAATTATTACCATTGATCGTCAAGTGGGCGTAACGTTTAGAGGTCGGTTTAATAAAGGCACTGTAGCGGATGTACGATATTATGCTGGTATTTACAATGGCGAAGGCCGTTCCGTTGATAACGCTGATGAAAAAATGATGTGGATGGGGCGAGTTCAATGGAACATGTTTGGTCGGGATTTAAAATGGAGACAATCAGACGTTAAATACCACAAAAAACCAACTGGTAGTTTGTCCTTTTCTGTGGCGCAGCATGAAGGCGTATGTACTAGATGGAGTTCTTCCGGTTGTGGTTCGTTATCTGGATTCTCTACTTCCGATCAGCATAAAGTTGAACAGTGGGCACAGGGAGCTGCTTTCAAGTATAGGGGTTTTTCTTTCCAACAAGAATATCATGAGAAAGACATAGAAGTTAACAATAGTGGGATTGATCGTGAAATTGAGGCTATGTACGCTCAAGCCGGATATTTTTTCCACGATTTAGTTCCAGCTATTCCTGAAGGACTTGAATTGGCTTTTCGTTATGCGTATGTTGACGAGCCAGATAGTAATGACCTTTCGTTGACAAGCGAAAGAGACGAATACACTGTGGCTTTGAACTACTTTATTGCGGGTCATAACAATAAAGTTACGCTAGATTCCTCTATTTTAGAGTTAAAGGATGGTTCCACTGGAGCGGATTTAGACGATTTTAGAGTCAGGCTGCAATGGGATGTTTCCTTCTAAAAAAATATAAGAAAAAATAAAAGTTTTATAAGGTCGTATAGGGCGACCTCCTCCAAAGATCCTGTTAGGCCGAGTTTCGGTTTAACGGGGTCTTTTTTTTTTCGCTATTTTTTATTCCTGATCTGATTTTATCAAAAAGACTAAAAATTATAATTTAAGCTAGAAAAATATGGGAGATTAATTTGATTGATTGGAGAGGAAGAACTTAAAAGAATTGATCTATAATTTGACCGCTAGCGGATGCGCTTTCAGGTTCAAAACGTTTGATTAGACGCGAATTGCCTTTATTTTCTTGTCCAGAACCACTTTCATTTTCATTAGAGCTTCCGCTTGTTTCTCCAGCATTTTCGCCGGAAACCGGAGATGAAGAGCTTTCGGAAGTTTCTTCAGTTTTTTCTTGAGTTTCCTCGCGTCGTTCTTTGGCGATTTCTTGGCGAGCGCGATTTTCGATTACTCTAGCTTGAGCGGCTACTCGTTGGTCTTGACCAGACGGTTCGGCTGGGGCTAACGCCGCTCGACGAATAACCTGGGCTTTTCGGATAGTCGCTTCAGGATCATTGGGAACTTCTGAAGTGTCGATTTGAACTTCGCCGCCAATAGCGTATCGTTTACCGTCTGGACCCGTTTGATAGGTATACGTTGGTCCGCCAGTGGCATAACCGCCTGCTGCGGCTTTATGAGCATTTTCATGAGCTCGGACTTCTTGATCGCGAGCCCTTAACTCTTGTACTACTTTTTTTTCTTCTTCGTTTAGTTCTTTATTAAAATTATTTTTGACCGCTCCTGGCTTGGTTGTATCTTCTTCTTTTTCCGATTCATCTAGAGCAGCCCTTCCTTCTTCGCTAATTTTAATAGTTTCTTCGGTTCGAGCTTGCTGAATTCCTTTTTCTGCGCGAAGTTTTTCAAGTTCATTTTTTTCGCAATCTTCGCATTCGCCGGCTGGTAGCGGAGTTGTGGCGACTATTTTAAATCCGGAATTGTGAATTTCCATATATTTAAGCTTTAATCCAGTTGCCTAAAAAATGAGACAGAAAACAGGGCTGTTTTTGGGTAATAAATTCCTGGTTTCGTATCGGATAAAAAGAGTTAAACTTAAGGCGCTAATAAAAATTTTTAGGAAAGCATTAGGAATGAAGGTTGAAAACTATTGGAAATCTAATACTCTAATTCGTGGCAAACTTATAAAATAGTTTCAAAGGGTTTTAATGAAAAATTTGTTAGATTTTGAGAAAAGAATTTTAGCTTTTACCCATAACACTATTATTTAGAGGTTTTTAGCGTGCCAAACGAACGTATTTTGATCGTCGAAGATGAAGAAGCTATTCGGGAATTGATTCAATACAACTTAGAGAGAGAGGGTTTTCGTTTTTCATCGGTAGGAACTGGCGAAGAAGCCATTCAACTCTCTAAATCAGACCCGCCTGATTTAATGCTTTTGGATTTGATGTTACCAGGGGTTGATGGACTAGAAGTTTGCCGAGCGGTAAAAAAAGAATCGGAAGATATTCCAATTATTATGCTTACCGCTAAGGATGACGAATCAGACATTGTTACTGGATTAGAATTGGGGGCTGATGATTATATTACCAAACCATTTAGTCCAAAAGTTTTAGTTTCAAGAATTAAAACCGTATTGAGAAGGAAAAAAACCGCTCCTTCTCCAGATATTTCTGTATTAGACTTTGAGGACTTGCAAATTTTTCCAGCTAGACGAGAAGTATTTGTTAATGGACAAGCTGCCGACTTAACTTTTACTGAGTTTGGTATTTTAAAGTTTTTGGCTGAAAGGCCAGGGTGGGTTTTTACCAGAACCCAAATAGTGGACGCTATTCGAGGCGATAATTATGCCGTTACAGATAGATCGGTTGATTTTCAAATTGTAGGGTTGAGAAAAAAGCTAGGTTCTTGTTCTAGTTATATCCAAACAGTTCGAGGCGTAGGTTATAAATTTAATGAATAAGTTTAAGTTGCACGTTAATTTTTAAATGAAATTGGTGCGTTAATAAATTTTTTGATAACCAGTTTTCTAATCTTCCTGAATAGGTCCTTTATGGGTCGCTTTTTTATTTCATAATTTTTTATGTTTGCTAAAAGACTTTTTTGGCAAATTTATTTTGCTTGTTTGTTCGCTGCTTTTACTGCCATGGCGGTTAGCGCTTGGTTTGGAGCCAATAGGCTTAAGGAAAACTTCGTTTCCGGAGTGGTAGCGGATTTGGAGAATAGGGCAGAGTTTGTCGCTAGATCCGCAAAGCCTTTATTTTTAAAAAATAAAAATAATTTATCAAAAGATCCCTGCCTGACCCTTAACAAAAACGAGTCTGCAAAAATCACTTTGATTGAACCTTCTGGAAAGGTGATTTGTGATTCGGAAGAAGATCCCGCAAGATTAGGTAATTATTCCAATAAACCTGAAATTCAACAAGCTCTTTTGGGTAAGGTTGGGTTTTCTCATCGTAAAGATAATCTTTATGAGGAAGTCCATTTTTTCATTGCTTCCCCAATTTTTAAAAATGACGACCTTGTAGGAATGGTTCGCTTAGCCATTCCCGGTGGATATGTTGAACTCGCTCAAGAAGAGTCAGTAAAAGGGTTTCTTTATTCTGGTTTTTTAGTTTTTGTTGTTTCGGGAGTGATCGCTTTTTTAGTTTCTAAGCGTATTAATCGCCCTTTGATGAATATACAAAATGCGGCTGCTCATTTTGCTAATGAATTATTAAAAAATAAATTTGAGAGAACCGATTCTATTGAAATTGATCAGGTTGCCGGAACATTAAATAAAATGGCCCGTCAATTGAACGATCAAATAAATGTAATTACCGCAGAGAAAAATGAAAAAGAAGCGATTCTCTCCAGTATGTCAGAAGGCGTGATTGCTGTGAACACTCGAGAGCAAATCATTGGAATGAACAAAGAAGCAACTCGAATTTTTGGCGTTGGCATAGAAGACTGTCGTGGAAAGCTTTTGCACGAGTCTATTCGCAATGCTTCTTTCCAGGAGTTTACCGCTAAAGCTTTGAAAAGCTCAACTGCTATTGATGGTGATTTTACCCTTAACTATGGAACCGAACTGCATGTGCGGGCTTTGGGGACTATACTTCGCGATGCGAAGGAAAACCCTATCGGAGCTCTTGTGGTGTTAAACGACGTGACTCGGTTACGGCGTTTGGAAAACACTCGTAAAGATTTTGTAGCTAACGTTTCTCACGAATTAAAAACTCCTATAACTTCTATAAAAGGTTTTGTCGAAACTTTAAGAGAAGGGGCAATAGATGACTCTAAAAATGCTCATCGGTTTTTGGATATTATCGCTAAGCAAACTGATCATTTGAATGCAATTGTAGAAGATTTATTAGCGCTTTCGCGGATCGAACAATATTCAAGTCAAGCGCAGATCTCTTTAGAGAATACGCATATTTATGATTTATTGAAGAACTCAGCTGATCAATGTCTTATAGAAACAGGAACTCAGAGGGCGCCAATTAATTTAGTTTGCGATCCAGGCTTGGAAATAAAAGTGAATTCACATTTATTAGAGCAAGCCGTGGTTAATTTATTACAAAATGCGTTGAAGTACGGAAAAACTGAGAAAGGCATTGAAGTCAGAAGCGGGATTAAAGATAAAGAAATATTTATTTGCGTGCAAGATTGGGGACCGGGTATTCCTCAAGAGCATCTTTCCAGAATATTTGAACGTTTTTATAGAGTTGAAAAGTCGCGAAACCGAGATTCAGGAGGAACGGGACTTGGTTTGGCTATTGTTAAACATATCGCACAGGCTCATGGAGGGCGTGTGGCTGTAGAGAGCTCTCCTAATAAAGGAAGCTTATTTTATATTTTCCTTCCAAATTAGTAGGCTTTGCCCTCAGGTCTTTTCAAGCTACTACAAAGTTTTCATTCTTTAGGAGTTGTTGAGTAAGCGCTTTATTTATAGATGTTTATGGGGCGTGTGTTTTAGTGTGGGTCTTTTCGTTAGAGTTCTATTAGGAATCAAATTCTAATCTAACAGAAATCTAACATTGGAGGGCTAGTTTGGTTTTAAGTTCTATTGGTAGCTCCTACTCATTTAGAAAACTCCAAATATTAATCTAACTTTCTCCTCATAGATTCCCAAAGTTAATTTTTTAATATAGTTGCGAACAATAAACCATCTAAGGAGGATTTAATGAAAATAAAGAAGTTTTTGGCCTTTTCGTTGGTCGCAATTACGTTTGCTATTTTATCTCAATCTATCGTTTTAGCAGGTCCAATTGAAGTAGATCCTGCTTTGCAAGCTTATCAAAAAAGCTCCGGAGTTAGCGGAAACCTTTCTAGCATCGGTTCAGATACGCTTAATAATTTGATGGCGTTATGGAGCGAAAAATTTAAAGAAATTTACCCAAATATAAATATTCAAATCGAAGGTAAGGGGTCTTCTACCGCTCCTCCTGCATTGATTTCCGCCACCGCTCAATTGGGGCCAATGTCTCGCGGCATGAAGAACAAAGAGTTAGACGCATTTGAAGCGAAGTATGGTTATAAACCGACTCCTGTGAGAGTTGCGGTTGACGCTTTAGCGGTTTTTGTCAATAAAGATAATCCTGTTAAAGGACTTTCTTTGAAGCAAATTGACGCTATTTTCTCAAAAAATCGGAAAAGAGGTTTGGACAATGATGTAAAAACTTGGGGCCAAGCAGGTTTGACTGGAAGTTGGTCAAATCGGCTAATTAGTCTTTATGGTCGAAATTCAGCTTCTGGAACTTATGGTTACTTCAAAAAAATTGCTATGAAAAAAGGCGATTATAAAGATACCGTAAAAGAACAACCGGGCTCTGCTTCTGTTGTTCAAAGCGTTAGTGTTGATAAATATTCTGTGGGTTATAGTGGAATTGGTTATAAGACTGCAAGCGTTCGAGCTATCCCTATTGCTGAAAGTGGCGCAGATTATATTGAGCCAAGCGCTAAAAACGCCTTAGCTGGCGAATATCCGTTAGCCCGTTTCTTGTATGTTTATGTTAATAAAGCTCCAGGAAAAGCGTTAGATCCTTTAACGCATGAGTTCTTGAAAATGGTCCTTTCCAGACAAGGGCAGCAAGTGGTTGTAAAAGATGGATATTTCCCGATTGCTAACGCCATTGCCCAACAAGACTTAGCTTCTTTGGGCGGATCGATGACCAATTAATGGGAGCTAGTGAATCTACGAACTTAGGAGATATTCCTTCAAGTTCTAGTAAATCCAAATCCATGTCGGCGGACGTTGCCCGCCGACTTGGGGTTGATCGTTGGGCAAAAACTCTGGTCTCTTTTGGTGGGATATCTATTATCTTTTCCATTTTAGCCATCCTTTTTGTAATACTTGCAGTTGCCTACCCTTTATTTAAAAGTCCTGAGCTTGACTTAACTAACGTTATTCGACCCTTAGAAAAAAGCGATAACGTTTTTCTGGTTGGCGTTGACGACTACAGGGAAATAGCCTACACAGTTCATACGCAAGGTTTTTCATTCTACTCTTTAGTTGATAAGAAACCTTTGGCTGGAAATAAAATTTCTGGTTTAAATGGCGCTTCAATTGTTTCTGCATTCCAATTTAGAAAATCAGATTTTGCGTTAGGTTTATCCGATGGTCGGGTTATTTTGGCGCGTTTAAATTTTGATATTTCATTCAGTAATGATATTCGAAGCATCGTTCCTAATGTAAAAACCAATTCCTCCATTCAAGTTTTATCGGAGGGTTCTCCGATAAAACGTATGGCTTTTTTTAAAGGCGAAAAGGGGTATTGGGTCGCTGTTCCCACTGGTTCTAAGGTTGTTTGGAAATCGGTAAATGAACGTCGAACCATGATGGGAACAGTAAAGAAAAAGAAATATACCAATGAAATTTCGGTTCCTGCAAAAGGAGAAATCACCGCGTTGATATCTGGCGCGGATGGAGAAACTTTGCTCGTCGGGACTGGATCGGGACAATTAATTAGAGTGTTCCTGGGAAATCCGAAAAACGACGAAGTTGTGGTGGAAACGTTAGGAGCTACGGCGAGAGATGGTATAGGTATTTCCAAGCTTGCTTTCCTGTTAGGCGGTCAAACTTTGATTGTCGGGGATGAAGAAGGCGGAGTAAATTCCTATCAACTAATAAGAGAAAAGGGTGGAGCGAGGCGACTGATGCCAATGTACGCATTCGAGTCGCATGAAAAAGAAGTTTCCGTCATTCAAGTTTCGTCGAGAAATAAAGGTTTTATAACAGGGGATTCCACTGGGACGATACGTTACCATTACGGGACCTCTGGAAGCACTCATTTTAGCGTTCCTGTAAATGATAGAAAAGGAATTTCAGCCGCTTATGTTGCCCCAAAAAATGATGGGTTGATTTTACTGGATTCCGATGGAAGTCTTTTTAATTGGAAAATGCATCATCCGCATCCAGAAGTTGGTTGGAAGGCTCTCTTTGGTCAGGTTGTTTATGAGGGATACAAGGAAGCGGACTTCGTTTGGCAGTCGACGGGCGGTTCCGATGAATTTGAGCCTAAATTTAGTTTGACGCCATTAATTCAGGGAGCTCTAAAAGGAACTTTTTACGCGATATTATTTGCCGTTCCTATTGCCTTGTTTGGGGCGTTCTATACCTCAGAGTTTATGCATCCAAAATACAAAACTTTGATTAAGCCTATTATTGAAATTATGGCGGCTCTACCAAGCGTCGTTTTAGGTTTTTTTGCGGCTCTTTGGTTGGCTCCTAATATTGAAAAATTACTCCCTGGTTTAGTCTTGTCGCCTCTAATTGTCATGGTTTTGATTTTTGTTTATTTAGTCGCAAAAGAAAAATACCCAGATATTTTGACTTTTGGCAGAAAAGCTGGTTCTGAATTATGGCCCGTAACGATTTTAGTGATTTTAGGATCAATAATAGGTCTTGGGTTGTCCGATCTGGTTGAAGGCCTAGTATTGGGCGGCGATTATAGATTGTGGTTGACCGAATCTTTGGGGTTGGATTTCGATCAAAGAAATTCTTTAGTTGTTGGTTTGGCCATGGGCTTTGCGGTTACTCCAATTATTTATACGATTGCAGAAGACTCTCTTGCTAATGTTCCAGGTCATTTAAAAGCCGGTTCTTTGGCGGTTGGAGCAACGCCTTGGCAGACGGGCATAAAAGTTGTTTTACCTACTGCAAGTCCCGGGATTTTTTCGGCAATTATGATTGGGTTTGGCCGCGCGGTTGGCGAAACCATGATAGTGCTAATGGCGACAGGGAATACGCCGATTATGGATTGGAATATTTTCTCTGGTTTTCGAGCCATTTCGGCAAATATTGCCGTGGAATTACCCGAAGCTCCTGAAGGCGGGACCTTATTTCGTTTGCTTTTTCTAGCCGCTTTGCTTCTTTTTATTTTTACTTTTGTCGCTAATACCTTGGCTGAATGGGTACGTCTTCGACTGAGAGAAAGGTATAAAGTTCTGTGAAAACAATTTGGGATCGCGGAGATTTTTTTATTTGGCTCACAGGGGCTGCGTTGGCGCTTTCTTTGATAATGGTTACGGGATTGCTCGGAATCGTTTTAAAGAATGGTTTGGGATATTTTTGGCCAGAAAAACTCTATCAATATAACTTGAAAGATGGTCGGTCTTTTTTTGTTCAAGAAAAAGAAACTGAAGGCGTTCCAGCCGCCGAAGGATATTCTGGAGAAGAACGATTTCGAATTAAGGTTAAAAAAGGAAATAGAGATGTAGACGGAATAGATTATATGTGGATTGATAAGGACTCGATTCAATCCAAAATAAATGTTCCTACCGCCTTGGTAATAGAGCGCTTAGAGTGGGGAAACTTTCACGGGGTGATTCAAAAAGTTAGTTTTGGCGATAAACCCTTGGTGGTTGGCGAAAAAGAATCATGGCGTTATTTAAACGAGTTAATGCCCATCATTCTAGAAAAACGGGAAGAAATTCATGAGATTGAAAAATCAGATATTGGACGAATCAGCCATAAAATGGAAAGCATTCGCCTTCATTTAAAAAAATTGACACTTGATGGAAATTTGACCCCAGAAGATACCGACGAAGCCGACAAGCGTTTAGCGGAATTACAGATAAAAAACGATCAATTTGAAAAGCAATTGTTTAACCTGAGAGAACAGCTTAAAGGTTATATTTTAGTCAAGGTATCCGACCAAGTTACTCAAAAAATTCCATTGTCCCAGCTTGTTAGAATATATAGACCGAATACGTTTGGCGTATTTGATAAAGCATTTTTTTTCTTTTCGAAAGCAAGAGAATTTATTTTTGACGATCCTCGGGAGTCTAATACGGAGGGGGGAGTTTTTCCCGCAATTTTTGGAACAGTGATGATGGTTGTGGTGATGAGTTTGTTTGCCGCGCCATTAGGAGTTTTGGCCGCATTTTATTTAAGAGAATACGCCAAACCTGGTCCTTTTGTAAGTATTGTGCGCATAGCTGTTAATAATTTAGCAGGCGTACCCTCCATTGTGTTTGGAGTTTTCGGAGTTGGTTTTTTTATTTATACACTGGGCGGTTCTATCGATCAATTATTTTTCCCAGAGAAATTACCTACTCCAACTTTTGGAACAGGCGGTATATTGTGGGCTTCTTTGACATTGGCTTTGTTAACGGTGCCGGTTGTTATTGTTTCTACGGAAGAAGGTTTAGCGGCCGTTCCTCCAGGAATTCGAGAAGCTTCGCTTGCGCTTGGGTCCACAAAAGCAGAAACTATATGGAGAACAGTTTTTCCTGCGGTAATGCCGTCGATATTAACAGGTTTGATTTTGGCCATGGCCAGAGCAGCCGGCGAGGTCGCCCCACTAATGATTACGGGAGTTGTGAAAATAGCGCCTTCGCTTCCGGTAGATGGAGTATGGCCTTTAGTTCATTTGGAAAGAAAGTTTATGCATTTAGGGTTTCATATTTATGATGTAGGTTTTCAATCCCCTAATGTAGATGCTGCCAGACCAATGGTTTTTACCACAACGCTATTGTTAATAGGTATTGTTATTTTATTAAATATTGCCGCAATAGTTATGCGCAACCGTCTCCGCAAGAAATTATCTGCGGGAGGATTTTAAGGAATTGAGCCATGGGGTTGGAAGTCATGAATAAAGATAAGGCGGAAACTAAGGATAAGGCTATTAATATTTCTATTAAAACTAAATCGAGTAACCAGGAACCTTCCAATAATGCCGAGCCAAGTAGCGGCAATAACATTGCAGTTAATATAAGAAATGTTATGTTTTATTATGGAGATAACCTGGCGCTCAAAGGTATCGATATGGCCATAGCTAGGCATAAAGCAACCGCTTTGATTGGGCCTTCTGGTTGTGGTAAATCTACTTTGTTGCGATGCATAAATAGAATGAATGATTTGATAGATGGCTGCCGAATGGAAGGGGCAATTGAAGTTGAAGGCCGAGATATTAACGACCCGAATTGGGCGGTTAATGAATTGCGAAAGACAATAGGAATGGTATTTCAAAAGTCTAATCCCTTTCCCAAGAGCATTTGGGAAAATGTTGCTTATGGTCCCCAAATCCATGGTATGAAAAATAAAACGGAATTAGATAATTTAGTGGAAGAAAAGTTAAAGCATGTGGCTCTTTGGGACGAGGTCAAAGATCGACTTGATTCCAGCGCGTTGAGACTTTCTGGCGGACAACAGCAAAGGTTGTGTATTGCGAGGGCGATGGCGGTTGACCCTGAAGTTATTTTAATGGACGAACCTTGTTCTGCCTTAGATCCGATTGCCACTACCCGAATAGAAGAATTAGTCGTATCATTAAAGGAACGGTATACAATAATAATTGTTACTCATAATATGCAACAGGCGGCGCGTGTTGCCGACGATACTGGATTTATGCTTATGGGCGAGTTAATTGAGTGTGGCCCAACAGATCATATTTTTACAAATCCAGATCAAAAACAAACCGAGGATTATATTACCGGCAAATTTGGTTAATTCATTTTTTCTTGCGAGTAAATTATGTCAAGGCATTCCCATCATTTTGAAAACCAGTTAGAAACTTTAAGGAAGATGCTTCTTTCTATTGGCGCTTTGGTCGAGCAGAGCGTAGATAGATCTTTAAAATCTCTTAATGAAAGAGATTTTGATTTAGCTATGGAAGTGATTAAGTCCGATGAACGTATTGATCAAGCCGAAGTAGAGCTGGAAGAAGAATGCTTAAAAACCCTTGCTCTATATCAGCCGGTCGCTACCGACCTCCGTTTGATTGTCGCTATCTTAAAAATGAATAACGACTTGGAGAGAATTGCCGATATGGCGGTGAATTTATCCGAAAGATCAATCGACCTGCAAAAGCACGGTAAGTTTGAGTTGCCTCCTGTTTTTAAAGATATGGCTAAAAAATCTCTCTGGATGCTTAAGGCAAGTTTAGATACTTTTGTAGGACAAGATTCAAAACTAGCCAGAGAAATTTGCGCTACCGACGAAGATGTCGACGATGCTCTTAAGCAAATGTATCAAATTGTTCAAGAGGAAGTTCGTAAAAATCCAGACGACATTCAAAAGATGCTTTTTGTATTGAGCGCTTCTCGATATTTAGAACGGATTGCCGACTTAGCGACCAATATTGCCGAAGATGTTGTCTATATCGTTGAAGGAAATATCATTCGACATCGCACTGAAATTGAAAAACCCGCTCCCCATGAATGAAAGGATCGTTTGATCCATTTGGGCTCTATAGGTTTTTTTTCAATAGATCCTTAACTTCTAATCCAATCGCTCTATTTGGATTTAGCCGGATACTTTTTTTAAGATGGAAAATAGCCGGTTCCATTTCTTTTCGAACTTTTAGATAAAATAATCCTAGTTGATAATGAAACTTTGTATTATTAGGAGCTAGTTTTGCCGCTAGCTTATATTCTTGAAAAGATTTGTCCAGATCTCCAAGTTTAAATAGAAATACAGCGGTATTGTAATGAGCTAATGCAAAATCGGGTTTTTCTTGAATTGCTATTGCAATGTGTTTTAGCGCTTCATTTGTTTTTCCAATAGCTCCATATAAAACTCCAAGATGATTATACGTTTCCGCTCTCTTTGGGCGCTCCTTAAGAATTTCTAAATATACGGATTCAGCTTTGGAAAATTTTCCTAATTCTTCAAAGATAAGTCCACGGTATTCTTTTGCCGCAATATTTTTGGGATTTAAATTCTTAGCGCGCTCTAAGTAAGTTAAAGCTTGCTCGAATTCCCTTCTCCCCCAATAAGTTAATCCAAGATACATGACTGAAATAGAATGATTAGGATTTTTCCGCACGCTATTTTTCCATAGGTCGAAATCGCTTTTAAAAATAGGTAATCGATAAATGCAAAGGCAAGATAGAAAAATTATGTAAAGGGAGATTAAAAGGCTAAGATTAAGGCTTAAATATTTTTTTTCGCCGAAATATTTCGATAGGTAATCTATAAAATATGAGAATACGAGTAGCGCTCCAATGCTTGGTATATATAGGAAACGGTCCGCTTGCATTTGGGGAAGAGGAACGAGATGTGAGACTGGGAGAAGAGAAATACAAAACCAAGATAGGCCAAAGAAAATCGCCAAATTTGATTTTCGAAGTATAAATAGAATAAATAAAAATCCAATCGTAAAAATTACCGATCCACTAATTTCTGTAATGGATTTGTAAATCAGATTTTGATACCAAATATTTAAATTTATTGGAAACGCTAGTTTTAACCAATATTCTTTAAAAACGGGGACCATACTATATAAAGAAAACAATGGATTGTTTTCTGGATGAGCCCTTAATGTTTTGCCCTGAGAGTGAGATAGGATTGTGACGCCAGCTATACAAATAGAAATAAGAGCGTAAGCCCATTTATCAAAAATAATTTTAATAAATTCCTTTGGTTTAAAGCAAAAATCGTAAAGGATGAGTAAGAGAGGTAAAACGATCGCGGTAGATTTAGATAAACACGCCAACGAAAACCAAAATATGGAATATATCCGTTTGTTCTGAAGATACTTAATAAACGCAAATAATAAGAAGAATAGAGAGAGAACGTTTTTTCTTTCAGAAACCCAGGCGACACTTTCGATGTTGACTGGATGAATAAGGAATAAGATACCTGTCCATAGAGCTAGTTTTTTGTTTGCTAAAATTACAAAAAATAGGCGATAAATTAAACATGCATTTAGGATATGTAGCGATATATTTGTAATTCGATATCCCATTGGGTTTAATCCGAACATGAGATAATCTATGCTTAAAGATAAATGGGTGAGAGGGAGGTAGTCCCATTTGTAAAAAGAAAGAAAAATGTCCTTCAACGCCAGAAAATCCAAATTTTTTATCATAGGGTTTTGGATGATGTAAAGATTGTCGTCGAATACAAAACCATTCCCTAAGGAGCTAAAGTATATAGAAATGCCCAACCCAGCAAATAGGACGAATACTTGTTCTGACTCAGGCTTTGTTTCTATTTGAGTTTTCAATAAAAATTGCCTCAAAAGAGGAAACGTTCGAGGATATTAATAAGAAACTAAAAATGGCCGAATTCTTATTGTTTGAATTTGCTGGCAAATATATTTAGTAATGATAGTAACTTAGTTTTTAGATATTTTTTTAATGCCTTAATGGTTTAATTTATTTGTGCTAAAATTTTTGCGTTCTAATTTGTATAAAAATGTCTAATTTAGCTCGCGAAATATAATCTCGCTATTTCTTAATGTAATTCTTACTGGGAAATAATTTTTGTTTGTTTGGATAGATTAATTTAATAAGTCATAGGTTACGATAAAAATGCTAAATCAAACGGAACAATTTCGAATTGATTCAAGTACATTCGAACCGGCTTATTTGGAATTACACCGTAGCGGCGAACTATGGAGACGATCGCTTGATGCGACTCGCGCTTTAGAATCTTGCTTGGTTTGTCCACGCGATTGTGAGGTTGATCGGCTTAGAGATGAAAAAGCGGTTTGTAAATCGGGGCGTTTTGCAATTGTCTCAAGTAATTTTCCTCACTTTGGGGAGGAAGATTGCTTGCGAGGGTGGAATGGAAGCGGAACGATTTTCTTTTCTATGTGTAACTTACGTTGCGTATTTTGTCAAAATCATGAAATCAGTTTTGTACCAAATGGAACCGAAACTCGTCCGCTAATTTTGGCAAAAATAATGCTAGATCTACAAAATAGAGGTTGCCATAATATAAATTTTGTAACCCCCGAACACGTCGTTCCTCAAATTGTTGAAGCTTTGCCGCATGCTGTTGAAATGGGGCTAAAAGTTCCCTTAATTTATAATACCGGAGCTTATGATTCGCTTGAAAGTTTAAAGATGATGGAGGGGGTAGTCGATATTTATATGCCAGACTTAAAATTTTTAGATTCCCAACTCGCAAAAAAATATTTAAAAGCGGAAGATTATCCTCAAGCTGCAAAAGAAGGAATAAAGGAAATGTTTTCTCAGGTCGGAAACCTTCGATTTGACGAAGATGGATTGGCTAAGAGAGGGGTTTTAGTACGTCATTTAGTCATGCCTGGTTTTTTAGGCGAGACAAAAAAAGCGATGGAATTTTTGGCCGGAGAAATATCCCCTCATACTTATGTAAATATAATGAATCAATATCGTCCATCAGGAAAAGTTGGAAAAGATAAATATAGCGAAATAAATCGTCATATTTCTAAAGAAGAGTACGGCACGGCGGTTCAGTTTGCCAAGGAAGCTGGTCTTTATCGAATTGACGAGAAAAATCCAAATAATCAGATTTCAATAAACGATAATTCTGGGAATTGAGACTTATAATTATTGTCCGACAAAGCTTTTTAAATCTCGAAAATATGTTTAAAGAATAAATTAAGCCAGTTTTTAACACTGAAGTTTTTATTAACGATTTTTGGCGAGTTATTATGTCGAGTACAGACTGTTCTTCTTTTGAAGATGACGATCAATGCGCAAAGTGTCTTCCTTCTAAATGTTGCACTTATTTTGCATTTGAAATTGACGAACCAGTTACTAGAAAGGATTTTGAGGCCTTGTTATGGCAAATAGCTCATGAAAAGGTCACATTTTATATTAATAGAAAAAATTGGCATATTATGATTCATAATCGTTGTAGGTTTTTGACTTCACAAAATCAATGCGGCATTTATGAACAAAGACCTTATATCTGCAGAGAGCATAGTACAAAAGACTGTGAATATACTGGGGAGGATTATGGATTTACTGAACACTTTAGAAGCTATGACGAGCTTTTGTTATATATAAAAGAGAATTATAATTTTCGTTTAAAGGCAAGAACAACTGGTATATCCCCAAATGCGTTATAGACGGTAGTAATTCTAAAAATTCAACAAATCCAATTTATTGAGAACGTTTACCCCATTTGATATACTCTCTATTATTTTTTCCCGCTAGCTTGCTGTCAAAATGTGGAGTTTTATTTTGACTATGACCTCTATTAGGTTAAATTTTTTCTTTTGTTTTTTAGCAATATCGGCACTATGGTCCTGTGTGTCTGGGAATACAGTAAACCCAATTCAAGCCAAAAGTGAGTACAGGCAGGCTGTTGAAGCCAAATCCATTAATGCTAAGTCGGAAATGTATTCCCATTTGAATAAGGCGATTCAAATGGATCCTAACGAGCCTAACTTTCATTTAGCCCTAGGAACCGCTTATTTAGAAGATGGGGATCTAAAAAATGCGGAAAAAGAATTTTACGAAACGCTTAAAATAGATTCTAATTATCTTGAAGCTCATCGGAATTTAGGAAGGTTGTACATAGTTCTAGAAAAATGGGATAAAGCTATTTTTGAGTTAAAACAAAGTTTGTCCAAACCGGGCGTTTCGTTTCCACAAGAAGTTCATAATTATTTGGCCCTTTGTTATTATTCTAAAAAAGATATAAATTCTGCTTTGATTGAATGGCGAAATGCGTTGAAAATTCAAGAGAATGCGCTCATAAGGCTTAATTTGGCTCTGGCTTTAAAGGAGTTGGAAAATGATGATTTAGCTGTCCAATCTCTAAAAAAAGCGATAAGTTTGAAACCAACATTGGTTCGCGCTCGCCATGAGTTAGCATTATTGCTTCTAAAGAAAAAAAAATTTGACGAAGCAAGAGTTCAATTTAATAAAGTTTCAAAACTTGATAAGGAAGGCAAATTTGCGCTTGAAGCGCAGGAATATTTGCAATTAATTCCATAAGCTTAGAATTCATGATTGAGGATTTTGGAAAATATTTAAAGAGCGAGCGCGAAATGCGCGGAATTCCTCTTGAAGAAATAGCTGAAAGTACAAAAATCCAAAAGCGTTTTCTTGAAGCTTTGGAAACGAATTATTACGAAGCTATTCCAGGGGAAGTTTTTGTTCGTGGTTTTGTTCATTCCTATGCAAAAGCAATTGGCGCAGATATTAATGAAATATTAGAAAAGTTTGACGAAACTGTAGGACACAAAAGGAAAGATGAAATTCAAAAAGGAGACCTTGGTAATAGTCAAGCTTACTTAAGAAACCGGAAAATTTATCGGTTTTTAAGTGTAGTTGTTATAGTATTGATATTTGGATTTGTTGCTTTTGGCGTTTCAAAGTTGTTTGATGTTTTTAAAAAACCTCAAGTTTTTTCGTCAGAATCTGCGGTTAATGACAGCATAAATACTCCAGTCAATTTGGCCCAAAATAACCAAAAGATGAAATCTTCTAATTCAATACCGATTGAAGTCAATCAATCTCCTTTGGCGTCAAATCTTTCCACCGCGATAGCTGAAGAAGTTTCTAAATCATCTTCGCATTCCCTTAAAAATAGGGGAGTTACTGCCGAAACGGAAGAACAAAAAAGCCTGGAAGCCGTTAATAAAAATGATATAATCAAGGCTTTGGAAAGCAGAATTGAATCCGATAATTTGAAACCTCTAGAATTAACTATTAGGGCAAAAAAAGAATCATGGTTTCATTTAGTTATTGATGAACAAGACGAGCAAGATTTTATTTTACCTGAAAATACCGGTAAAACATTTCGTGGAAATTTTAAATTCAAAATAACCGTTGGAAACCGCGAAGGCGTTCAGCTAGCTTTGAATGGGAAAATTTTGAACTTACCTGAAAGCGAAGATAATGTGTTAAGGGATTTTTTAATCAAACCAGAAACCTCGGGGTAATTCTCTTATGGCCAAAATTGACGCTTTTTTTAAATTAATGAATGAGCAAGGGGCTTCAGACTTACACCTTGTTTCGGGCTCGCAACCTATCCTTCGCGTTCATGGTGAAATGGAAAGAGTTAAATTTAAACCATTTGACAATGACGACCTGAAGGCAATGCTTTATGAAATTGCTCCAGAGAATAAAATTAAAATTTTTGAAGAAACTGGAGATATTGACTTTGCTTATGAAATTCCCAATTTAGCAAGATACCGCGCTAATTTTTTCCAACAAAAATGGGGTATTGGCGCCGTTTTTCGAGAAATTCCCAGTACAATTTTGACGTCAGAACAATTGGGGCTTCCATCAATTGTTACCAAATTGTCCATGATTCATAAGGGATTAGTCTTAGTGACTGGGCCTACTGGCAGTGGAAAATCCACTACATTGGCTGCAATGATGGATTACGCTAATAGAAATAGAAAAGATCACATCCTGACGATTGAAGATCCTGTTGAATTTGTCCATAAGAGCCAAGGTTGTATAATTAATCATCGAGAAGTGGGGATTCATACTCAAAGTTTTTCTTCGGCGTTGAGAGGGGCCCTTCGGGAAGATCCTGACGTTATTTTAGTCGGCGAAATGCGGGACTTAGAAACGATTTCCCTTGCTTTAGAAGCGGCATCGACAGGTCATTTAGTTTTTGGAACTTTACATACTCAAAGCGCTGGTAAGACAATTGATCGTGTAATAGATGTTTTTCCCGCAAATCAGCAAGCCCAAATTCGAACCACTTTATCTGAGGCTTTAAAAGGTGTAATTGCCCAAAATCTTTTTAAGCGAATTGACAAAAAAGGACGGATGGCTGTGTTGGAAATTTTGGTCGTTACTTCAGCTGTATCTAATTTAATTCGGGAAGGAAAAACTT
Source organism: uncultured Nitrospinota bacterium (assembly GCA_964570665.1). Classification (GTDB taxonomy): domain Bacteria; phylum Nitrospinota; class Nitrospinia; order Nitrospinales; family JAJDAT01; genus JAJDAT01. The sequence goes on from CAZMZH010000002.1 coordinate 294,298, forward strand.
TCCAGATTCCATCTGTTATTCAAACTGGGAAAAAATATGGAATGCAATCTCTCGACGATGCCATTTTAAAAGCTTTAGAAGAGAAAAAAATTAGCGCTGAAGATGCCTTCGATAAGGCAATAGTAAAAGATCGTTTTATTCCTTTTTTGAAAACACCTCCTGAGTTTTATTAGACGCCATGCGTAAAGCGGAAATCGATTACATTCTAACTACAATGCTCGAGGCGTTTGGCAATATTTCCGACTTAAATATAACCGTGGGAAAACCTTTTCAGGTTGAATCTTCCGGCGAGTTAACAGGGGTGCCATTAGTTCCGCCAATTGAAAAACTTACTCCGTTTCAAGCCGAAATCTTTGCTTTAAATTTGATCAATTCAGATCGTAGGTTGACTGAGATATTTCTACGGGAAGGGTCATGTGACTGCTCTTATTTTTTAGTAGGTAAAGCGCGATTTCGCGTTAATATTTTTTCACAGCGAGGTAATTACACGATTGTTTTGCGTAAATTAGAGACCAGAATCCCTTCTATTGAAGATCTAAAATTACCTGCTCAATTTGCAAAAGCCGCAGAGGAAAAAAATGGATTAATTTTAGTGACAGGGGCGACTGGTAGTGGAAAATCTACCACTCTTGCCGCTCTTTTAAACAAAATGAATTGCGAAAAATCGATTCATATTGTGACTTTGGAAGATCCTGTTGAGTTTGTTCATCCTCACAAAAAAGCAACCTTTAACCAACGGGAATTAGGAAGCGACTACGACGCTTTTTCTTCGGGATTAAGAGCTGCCTTACGACAAGCCCCCAAAGTGATTTTAGTAGGTGAAATGAGAGATCGAGAAACCGTTGAAATTGGTATGAGCGCCGCCGAAACGGGGCATCTTGTTTTAAGCACTTTACATACTGTTGATGCGGGACAAACGATAAACCGTATTGTGGGTATGTTTGAACAAGAAGAAGAACAACAAATTAGACTTAGACTTGCCGATACTGTTAGGTATATTATTTGCCAAAGGCTATTGCCAAAAAAAGGCGGAGGAAGAGTCGCATTATTAGAGATAATGACTTCCAATTTAAGAGTAAAAGACACCATCATAAACGGAGAGTCAGAGGGTAAGTCTTTTTACGAAATTATTTCTGATGGCGATGCTTATGGGATGTGGACATTTGATCAACATATCCTAAGACTCTTTAAAGAAGATCTGATTACTGAAGAAACTGCAATGGCTTACGCTTCTCGTAAAGCGGTCGTTGGTCGTGGTTTGGATACCCACAAAGCTGAAAGAGGGGAGAAAACGACAGATATCGAGGGTTTGAGTATGGATGACGAATATGGAGGACCCTCTTAATAATGTTTGTCGTCGAATTGAAAGGGAGTTTTGATGCTTGTTAATTGCTCTTCATGCGAATATGAAATAAAAATTCCGGATAATAAGGTGCCTGAGGGTAAAGCGTTCAATGTTTCTTGCCCAAAATGTAAAAATAAGGTTCGTGTAGATGGTCATATAAAAAAAGATCCTGAGCCCGAACAAGAATCTATAGCGACTGAAACTCCACAAAATGTTGATAACAGCGAAAGCGAAATTGATACAGGGGTAGTTGTAGATTCTGAATTTGAAGAAGAGGATATCCCATTTTATGGCGAAAACGATAAGATCGCCTTAGTCTTGGTGGATAAAGACCAAGACTCATGGGTAAAAACATTAGAAAAAATGGATTTTAAAATCCAAATTGCTAAATCTCCTGAACAAGCTGCGCACAAAATGAAATTTACTCAATTTCATTTTGTGGTTTTAACAGAAAGATTTCAAAGGAAGAGTTTAGAAGAAAATGAAGGATATAATTTTATTATAGAAATGCCAATGTCTACCCGGAGAAAAATGTTTGTTGTTATGATGGGAGATAACTTTAAATCAGGTCATAATATGCAGGCTTTTGCATGTAGCGTCAATTTGGTTGTTAATGAAAAAGACATGGCTAAACTTCCTGGATTATTAAAACAATCGATTTCTGAAAACGATACCTTTTACAAAGTATATAAAGAAACCTTAACTGCTTTAGGAAAAATATGACTCTTGAAGATACCCCATATATCCAAAGATATTCTGATGGCGACACGATTATTTCAGAAGGTGTGATAAGCAACAATGCTTGTGTTTTGTTATCTGGTAAAGTAAAAATCACAAAAAAATTTGAAAAGAAAACGGTTGTCATAAGTACCCTTAAAAAGGGCGATGTTTTTGGCGAAATGGGATTAATTTCAAATTCCTTAAGGAGCGCTAATGTATCCGCTGTTGGAGAAGTTACAATTGGAATTATTGATAAAGAACGTTTCGACGCTCTTTTAGAAGAAGTTCCTGAAGATTTACGTTTGGTGTTTGCCGCTTTAGTGGAAAGGTTGAGAATTACCACCGAAAAACTCAGTCGTATCGGCGTCGAATTAGAAAGTACTAGAAACATCATCCATTCTATTTCTTTAAAAGACGGTTAATTAAAACCGTATATGCCCAAATTCCAATATGAAACTCGCATTCGCGGGAAAAAACAAACGGGCGAAATTGAGGCGGAAAATGAACGCGCCGCAATAAACCTACTCGCCAAGAAAAACATAAGAGTTCAAACTGTCCAATTGAAGAAAAGTTGGACAGATGTAGAACTCTTCGAATCCAAACAGAAAATTACCGAAAAAGATGTCGTTTTGTTTACTCGTCAATTCTCCACCATGATTGACGCTGGATTACCTATGGTTCAATGTTTAGATATATTTGCGAAGCAGTCAGAAAATAAAACTTTTGGCGACGTTATTCGAGATGTAAAAACAAATATTGAAGTGGGATCCAATTTGTCAGATGCATTAAGAAAACATCCTGATGCGTTTGATAGCCTTTATTGCAACATGGTTGAGGCTGGTGAGTCAGGAGGGACATTAGACGTTATTCTTCAGAGATTAGCCGGATATATTGAAAAGGCGCTAGCCCTTAAGGCGAAAGTTAAATCGGCAATGGTATATCCCGGCGTTATTGTAGGTGTGGCTTTCGTTGTAGTCGCATTTTTAATGGTTTTTGTAATTCCCTCGTTCGCCACCATGTTTGAAAAAGGCGGCGCTGAGCTACCTTGGCCTACTGCTGTGGTTATGGACGTTAGTAATTTTTTCCGCTATGGCTGGTATTATATGATTGGCGGTTTTGTAGCTTTTATTTTTATTTTCAAGAAGATTTATGCGACCGATAAGGGACGGTTAGAGATAGATCGGTTTTCTCTAAAAGCTCCAGTTTTTGGTCCGTTATTGAGGAAAGTTGCTGTAGCTAAATTTACTCGAACATTAGCGACTTTGATTTCCGGCGGAGTACCCATTATTGAAGGACTAAATATTTGCGCTAGAATTGCCGGAAATAAAATCATTGAAATTGCTATTTTTCAAACAATAGAAGCTATTAAAGAAGGAGAAACCATTGCGGCTCCTTTAGAGCGTCAGGCAGTGTTTCCACCAATGGTAGTTCAGATGATTGATGTTGGAGAGGCGTCCGGAGCTTTAGACGCTATGCTGGAAAAAATTGCCGATTTTTATGACGAAGAAGTAGATAATGCTGTTGATGCCATGACATCTTTGTTAGAACCCATGCTCATGGTTTTTCTTGGAATTATTATTGGATTTATTGTTGTAGCAATGTATTTACCCATATTCAAGATGGGAGAAGCAACTTAATAATAAGTTGCTAAAATACCCAAAGCCGTTTTGATAAAACTGACGGAACTTTACAGGGTTTTAAACTGTTTTTAAATGGTCTTAAGATTTAATGAGACTAGGGAAAATATCCCAATGGATCAAAACCCAGCAAAATTGGATAAAGATTTATCCTTAAGGTTCAAGACTATCTTGATTCTTAGAGCCGCTTTGCTGACGGGATTGGTGGTTCTTCTTTTTATCTTCCAAATGCAGGCTAATGGTCCAGTACCAATTCAGCCTATAAGCGTTGTTATAGGATTCGCTTACTTTTTATTTCTAATTTACATATTACTTTTAAAGTTTTGCTCTAAATTTGTTTGGACTGCGACAGTTTTAGTATCAGGCGATTTAGCTATTGTAGCGGGTATTTTGTATTCTACAGGCGGAATAGAAAGTCCATTTTCCTTTTTAAATATATTAACTATCATTGCTACGGGGATAATTCTTCCGAGAACAGCCTGTTATTTGGCAGCTTCAGCGGCTGGTATAATTTACGGTTTACTTTTGGATTTTCAATTTTACGGTATTTTAAATCCAATATATTTGTCTCCAAACTCTATTGGCTCTTATGAGCGTGGATACGTTTTTTATATAATATTTATCAATATTATTTCTTACTATAGCGTGGCTTTTCTAAGTTCTATTTTGGCGCAACGTCTTAAAATAATTAAAGAAGAATTAGAAGATAAGAGCGCAAATTTACAAAAATTACAAGCGTTTCACCAAAATATTTTACAAAATATGGGGAATGGGATTTGTACAACAGATATGGAAGGAAGGATAACTTCTGTCAACCCTGCCGCTGAACAAATAATTGGTTTTCCAAGTATTGAAATACTAAATAAGTATTGTTTTGAAATTCTTAAATTAAGCGATTTGAATAATTTCTTTAAAACTAAAGACGAACCGCTTCCTTTCCAGTTAGAAGGCGAGTGTTCAAGAAAAGATAAACTAAATATTCGTATTCGAATGAAGATTAGCGGATTAAAAGATGAGAATGGAGAATTAGCGGGATTTATTTGCGTATTTGAAGACCTTACAGCGCTACGCGCTATGGAAAATAAAATTGCCCAATCGCAAAGATTAATTGAAGTAGGTAAAATATCGGCTGGATTAGCGCATGAAATTAGAAACCCATTAGCCTCATTGAGCGGTTCTATTCAAGTTTTACGAAACGGGCTTAGTTTAGAACAAACCGATAAACGCTTGATGGATATTGTTATTCGTGAAACAGATAGGCTTAACTCTATTGTGTCTGATTTTTTAAATTACGCAAATCCGAGGCCGCCTAAAATTACTTTTGTTAATTTAACTCAAGTTTTGGAAGATGTAGTTACCTTATTGAAAAACGATCAAGCCTATAATCAATCGGTTAACGTTGTTCTAAATTGTCCTCTGGAAAAGAGTTATTTAAAGGGAGATTCCCAACTGATTCGCCAATTGATATGGAACTTATGTGTCAATGCTTTACAGGCAATGTCCGATGGTGGAGAATTAAAAATTTCATTAAAAGAGACGTTAGATTTTTATCGAGAAGATTATCATTCAAAACGAGCTGGTATTTATTTAGCTGTCGAAGACGATGGGTATGGCATAGAACCCGGTTTAGAGAATAAAATCTTTGACCCTTTTTTTTCAACTAAAGAAAAAGGAGTCGGATTGGGTTTAGCTGTTGTTTATAAAATTGTTAATCAATATGACGGGTATATTGGATGTAAAAGTAGAACCCCTCATGGGGCTTGTTTTGAAATATACATACCAAACGCTCTAACTCCTAAAGAAGTTTTAGTTTAGTTCGATAAATTTCCTTTAATCTAATGAGCATTTTGATCCCCTGGATAGGTTTTTTGCTATATTTACCATTATCCAATATAATTAAGGCAATGTTTTTCCGATAACTTGATTTTGAGAAGGTCTAAACTTGAAATCTTATTTTTAGGCGTTCCTTTTTGTGAATTGGTAAAATTTTCGATAAAGGTCAAAACATGAGTTCTGATGGACCTATAAAAATTACAGGCGAAGATGAAATCGCTGTTTGTATGTGTATGCAATCAAACCACTGGCCTTTTTGCGATGCCTCTCATCATACTTTATCGGGTGGAGGAGATTTAGGTCCAAAATTAATTGAGCTAGATCCTAATAAAACATATTATCTATGCGGATGCTTTCGAACTAAAAATAAGCCCTTCTGCGACGGCAGCCATGAAAAATAAGTTTTAAAACTTAGTTTTCTTTTTGGATTCCTACAGTTCTACAAAATTTAACTAATTTTTTTTAGTTAGTATCTTTCCTATAAATTTTGTGCCCCCATTGCCAAATTATCTCGTTTTTATTAAACTTTTCAATTTTGTAGATTCAAATCTCACTCTTCTTTATAACTTAACGCTTTGATAACTTTAAGCGCTTTGGTCAGAATTATTTTTTAGGTTTTTAAAAATGAAAAACGCTGTATTAGGCGTGGTTTTCATTTGGGCAATGGTTTGTTGGGGAGCCTATTCTTTTGGAATAAATGAAGTTCCACCATACCATACAGATGAAAACTACTATGTCGAATCCGTGACCCATATGGTTGAATCGGGAGATTATTTAACTCCCTATTATCATGGTAAGAAGCGATTTTCAAAACCGATTTTTACTTATTGGTTAATGGCAATTTCTTATAAATTGTTTGGGCCAGGATTGGCTTCGGCAAGATTTTGGTCGGCTTTTTTGGGAGCTGGGTGCTCTATTCTAACATTTTTATTAGCCCAGAGGCTTTTTGGAACTAAGCCCGCTTTCATAAGCTCTTTGATATTACCCGGGATTTTTATTCATTTTATGGTTGCGAGATGGGCAACCACGGATATGATTCTCAATTTTTTTATTTTGGCGACTTTTTATTTTTTTATTCGGGGTTATCAGGAAGATTCTGTTTCTTCTAAAAATTATTTGCTAGCCTATACATCGTTATCTTTAGGGTTTTTGACCAAAGGTCCCCCTGCTTTTTTGATCCCTTTTTTAGTCATTTCGTCTTTTTTGGTTTTAAGCGGGCAACGGGAAAAATTGTTCCGTTTAAAGTTCTTTTCCGGAATTGCTATTTTGTTGGCGATTAATTTGCCATGGTTTGGAGGAATGTGGCTTGTCCATGGCCAAGAGTTTCTAGATCATTTAATAAATATAGAAATTAATAACCGTTTATCAGATCCGACTCCAATTGGTTTTTATTATTTTTGGTCTTTATTTCGTTATTTACTTCCATGGTCTTTTTTCTTTTTTACTGCAGTTTTGGTTTACTTTGGCTTGGTTGCTTGGCAAGGCGATAAAAAGACAGAAAAAACTTTCTTGAAAAATATTAAAACTCAATTTTTAAAATTATTTGATCCAGAATCCCAATCTCTTTTATTTTGTTTTCTGGGTGTTGGTATTCCTCTTTTCTTATTTTTTAGCCTTGGGATCCAACATAGTCGATATTTATTGCCTGTCTTTCCTTTTGTGTGCGCAATTTTGGGAGTTTTTTTTGTTCAAATTGAAACTTATGGCAATTGGCGCAACTGGTATTTTTTTAAGATACCTTTTTTGTTATCCATTATTTTTTATATTTTAATTGCTGTTGGGATGGTCGTATTAATGGTGTTGTATAAAAAAATGGAACCGATTCCATTCCGATTGGGTATAGTTCCTTTTACTTTGGCATTTGGTATTTCATTGCTTACTTTTTTATTTTTTTATAAAAAGATTTTTGGGATAGTTGTAACTTTGGCGTTGATGCAAATAATTACCTTGACCTTTATTTTTGGAGATGCGCTTCCATTTTACAGCCGGTATCCTATGAATAAATTTAAAGAGATTTCCACGATGCCTTTAAAAAAAGACGCTACGTTGGCGGTTTTTGGTTTGGGAAACGATCGAGCAAAATTGAGCATATTAACTGGAAAACCCGTATATGGATTTGAGGATCCCCAAAAACTTTTAATTAACTTGAATCTAAAAAAAATAGCGTTAATCGCAATGAAAGAAAACGACTGGAAACAAAAATTTGCGGATATTAATTTTGTTTTGATTCAAAGGGATGTTAAGTGGAAATGGGAAGGAAGTTTTTGGATAGCTTTGGCTAGTTTATTTGAAAAAGCGATAAAAGATCGGATGGAAGACTTGACGGAAACAGTCGTATTATTAAAATACGAAAAATAAATACAAAAGACTAAATGCTGAATGATTGGATTTTAAGCGGGCAGATCTTTAGTGAGATCTTTCTTTTGCGGTTCGTTCAAATTTGTAGCGAACAAAAAACCAAATGTTTCTAAACGCCAAACCAAAGCATCTAAACCTTTAAGCATGTAAAACCAATATGGAATAACTTGGATTAAAGGTTTTTTGTTTAAACCATTTTTACACAAAATAAATTCTAATAGCTGTTTTTTAGAACGTCTTATTAAAAGCCAATTGCCTCTAACTTTTAGGATTTGAATTAACTTAAATAAATTAAGAAGTCTATTTATCATAAGAATATTCTTTTAAGTTTTAAGTCTCAATTACAACGATTTTTAAAATAAAAAATCTTGGTTTTTTTCGCCAATTACAATTGTAGTATTCCTTTTTTTGAAGACTTTTTCCAGTGTTCCTTTTAATCTGAGTTTACATTTTTTTGAAAATAGAGTTATTTTTCTATCCAAGTATGATTCTAAGGCGATTTTGAATAAGTTTAATAAAATTTTTGCTGAGGAAATAATTTGTGAAAACTGAAGAGTTAGATCTGAACGCTAGAGAATTGATTAAACCTGATTCTTCTCTCGTTGCATGGCACTTCGAATATTTAAGAAAAATGGTTGCGATTGATAGTAGAAGTTTTGGCGTCAATGAGTTTATAGGCGATAGAAAAACACCTAGCGATATGACAGAGATTTTATCTCTTGCCGAGGAATATTTAAGAAAAATAGGCTTTGATTTTGTAAAAATAAATAAAAGTTCAAATGGAGATCAACTGCCTAATCCAATTTTAATGGCGGAATTATTTTCAGGAAAAGGAAAGCCAACATTGTTGTTTTATGCCCATTTGGATAAGCAGCCTTACATGGACGATGAAAAATTTGAAAAATGGGGAGGGGTTTCTCCGACTAAGTTAAGGTGGAACGAAAATAAAACAAGAGCTTATGGCCGCGGCGCCGCTGACGACTTGGCAGGGGTGACCGCAATTGGGATGACAGTGGATGCATTACTCAAGGCGGTAGGTTTCGACGCCGAAGCGTCAAATAGAGAAAAAATAGATAATTTACCCTGCAACATGAAGGTGATTTACGAAACTGAGGAAGAATCGGGCTCTAAAACTTTGGTTGATCAAATTAAAGAAAACCGAGAATTTTTTGAATCGTCCGATTGTATTTTAATTACAGATGTGATTAATCCGGATCAAGGGATACCAGGTTTAACCACTTGTTTACGCGGTCTTGTTCAGATGAATATAACTCTGAAGAAGAAAAAAGGTTCCTCAATTAAGATTGACGAGCAAACCGCTTTATATAAATTACTATCTACCCTGATCAAGGATGACCATTCGCTGGCAATTGAGGAAATCGCCTTAGCAGATTTACCGCTAACCGAAAGAGAACGCGAAGGATTTGCACGAATTCCAACTTCAGTAGATTTTTTAAAACAAACAGGTGGATTACTTCCAGACACAGTTTTGACTGTAGATTCTGAACGTGAAAGTGTTATTGAAGCTCAACTGAGGAAATCCTACGCAAATGTTCGCCCGGGCAACCGAGTTTCTGGAAGCGTTATTTTTGGTTCGGCAGCGGCTAGATTGATAATTAAACTTTCTGATAATTTGGAAGAGGAGCTTCTATTATCTTTGCTCCAAAAAAAAATTAATGATTTAAATCGATTTCGTCTTAAAACTTGGATCAAAAGTTTTTGCCAAGGGGAAAATTTAATTGTTGATTTTTATATACAATCCTCTACAAAAAATCCCCATTCAGGGGTAAATGGAGGACCATTTCCAGTTGCTGAATTACAATTAGCAAAAATTATAGATAAACTAATAGGAGACAACGGGTTTTTAGTACTGGGAGGTATAGAAACTCGGGAAAATTACTCGATTCCTATTATTGAAGTTCAATCTCTGTGGGCGGATAATGATGGGAGTTATAAGTTATTTGATTCAAAAGTAGCAAAATCTATTGTCGAGATTCGTTTGGGGGCTGGGAATGACGAGGCGCTAGCCACAGAAGCGTTGCGTAAATATTTATTAGCGCAGATTTCTGAAGGATTTGAAATTGATATTGTAATTGATAAAGGAGCTTCACCCTGGATAACTGGAATAGAGCACCCTGCATTTTCGCTAATTTTAGAAGCTTTAGAAGCAGGTTATGGGGAAAAACCTTGTTTATATGGTTGTGGAGGAACAATTCCTTTTGTTCCTAAATTGACCGACGCTTTAGGTCCAATTCCGCCTTTATGCCTAGGCGCTTATGATCCTAACTCCAAAATGCACGAGCCGGGAGAAAGTATGTCGGTTAAAGATTGGCTTGGATGCGTTCGATCCATGATTTATTTTTCATGCAAATCTTTAGAAATATTTCCAAAAAGTTAGAAATGGAAATAGTTAGTTTATTTTCTGTTACTGTCTGTAGTTTGGTATAATCATTTTGTAAAAATTGATTATTTTAGGTATTTTTTAAAAAAATGAGTGAAGAAAAAGGTCTATATCGCCCGATTAATTTGGAAAATATTAGTAAGGGCTCAAATTTGACATTTGACGTTTATTACGAAACGAAGGCTGATGGAGGGAGTTACGTAAAATTCGCAAGCGCCGATAACCCAAGGCATCAAGAAAAGGTTAAGGAGTTTCTAGGCAATCCAGATTTTAATATCCAGTTATATATTGAAGAAAAAGATTTATTTAAATATTACGATCAAGCCACCATATCCTTAAAGAAAATGATGTCCAGCGATGTAGTACCGCTAAAAGAAAAGACTAAAAAAGTTTATTCAGTTTCAAAAGAAATTATGCAGGATTTTTTTGAGTTTTCCGCTACAGATAAAGTATTAGGTTCGTCGGAAAAAGTGATGGAAATTATGGAAGATTGTATTTCCGATAATAACGTAGGGTTTAAGGCAATTTCTTCGATTACGAACAAAGATTATTATACGTATACGCATAGCGTAAATGTCGGACTGTATTGTATGACATTTGGCGTAAAGCTTAAAATGGGCAGGGATGACGTGCGTGAACTGGGTTTAGGAGGTATGTTGCACGATGTAGGAAAAGCGGAAATACCTCATGAACTGATCAATAAAAATGGAGCGTTAACAGACGAAGAATTTAAAATTATTCAGAATCATTCGCCTAAAGGGGAGGAATATCTTTCCAATTTAAATTGTTACAGCAATAAAGTTACTTGTATGGCAGGTCAGCATCATGAAAAGTGGACAGGCGGAGGTTACCCAAAAAACCTTGTTGGAGATCAGATTGCCGTTAACGCTAGAATTTGTAAAATAATGGATGTCTATGATGCGCTTTCCACTAGACGTTCTTATAAAAAAGCAATGAATTCTTTTGAAGCCTTAACTCTCATGAAGCAAAAAATGAACGATCATTTTGATCCCAAACTTTTAAATGCATTTATTAGATTGATGGGTCCTGATATGTAATTGGCTCGTTTTTCTCATCGTCCTACCAATTCATCTTAATTTTCAAAAGCAGTCGCCGCCAATTCTGCGGTTTCTTTTAATTTTGGGCTCCACCCATTTAAAGTCGACTGATCTAATTTCAGAGCCTTGAAAACCCATGGTTCTATGGATGTTTCTGAAGCAAGCCACCCATCATGGTAATCGAGACTATTTGCTAATCTATTAGACAAACAAACCACAGCAGATAGCTTATTTAAGCCTCCATTTTTTGAATTTAAATTGTGACCTAATTTTAAAGCCTCAATTAGGTTTTCGGGAAAGCCCCAAATGGAAGCTAAATAAGCAGAAATCTCAGAAATTGGCCAACCTAATATCTTATTTCCTGCTTGAGATAAAGAAATTTTTTCTATTTTTGCTTTCTTAGCGATTATTGAAAAAATTTTAGGTTGATGGACCAAGAGCGCTATTTTCCCAATATCGTGTATTAAACCTGCGGTAAAACATTCGTCTGGAGCGTGGCTGCCGGATAGTTCCGCAACTTCTAAAGCTAATGTTGCAGTAATTATCATGTGTCGCCATAGAGACTTAACTGAGAAATTATAGTCGCTAAAAGCTTCAAGATCGTTTTCTAATATAGGGGTAGTCAGTATGATGTTTTTTATGGGTCCAGGCCCTAAGAGATTGGAGGCCTGTTGCAACGATACAATTTGAGAGGGCCAACCATAAAATGGAGCGTTTGCTATTTTGAGGATTTGGCAAGCCATTGCCGGGTCATTTTGAATCATTGTTTCAGCTCTAAAATCTTTAAAAGACATAGTGTTTACTTGATCCAATACTTTTACAATTTGGAAGGGAGGAGAATGAAGCATTTCAATTTCCCCAAAAACATCTATATCTATTGGTTTCATTAGTTTATCCAAGGATCGTTTGATTTCTTCCGTTTTCTTTAGCTTTATATAGAGCTTGATCGGCGACTTTTAGAAGATCGTCTTTGTTTTTCATTTTTTTGAAATCTATTTCAGCAACGCCACAACTAATTGTTACGTGCCAAGGTTTTGTGTCGCTTTCAAAGGATAAACTTTCAACTTGATTTCGAATTCTTTCAGCAATTGGGAATGCTCCTTTAGCATTAGTTTCTGGCAAAACGACCACAAACTCTTCTCCGCCATAACGAGCAATGGTATCGTGGGCTCTACAAATTACGTTTAAGACATTTCCAATTTCGATAAGGACTTGGTCGCCTTTTTGGTGACCGTAAGTATCATTGACTGATTTAAAATGGTCTACATCTATGATGACTGCAGACAAGGGGCTTTTATAACGTAGACTTCTAGAAAATTCTGAAGTAAATACATTTTCAAGATATTGCCTATTCTTAATTCCGGTTAATCCGTCTGTTACGGATAAATCCTCTACTTTTTCAAAAAGAAGGGCATTGCTAATTGTTAACGATAAAAATTCAGTAATATTGATAACAAAGTCTAATTCGCCTACTGAAAAAAAACCTTTAATATTGTCATTTAGATTTAGAATTCCTACGATTTCATTTTCAATCATCAAGGGAGCGCAGACTAAAAAATTATTTTGAAAAAGGCTATTACGCTTTCCTTGGAAAAATTTTGAATTTTGATAATTCGCTTCGACAATATATTTACCATTGCTAAGAGCATCTTTCATAACGGGGGAATCGTCGACGGCAATTGACATATTTTTTTGCAAGTCAGGTCGATTATGACAAGCTAAATCTAGCCTATTATTCTTCTTGTCAAATAAGAACAAAGTAAAATATCTAATAGATAAAATGTGAGGTAGTTTTTCTACTAGAACGCGTTTAATTTCTTCAAGGTCAAGAAGACTAATGCTTTTTTGTAAGTAAAGTAAGTGGTTGGAAAATAATAAGGATTGTCCTAGCATTCCATTTTGCTTTTTAAGCAAATCTCGAATTATAGACAATTCTGTATCTTTTTCGTCTGGGCGCTTATTAGCCATTATGAAATATTAGCTTAAATTAAGAATATTTTTTTAGATTTACATTCAGTTAAGTCAAAAAAATGACGAAAAAGAGATGATCCAGTAAAGTATTTATGGTGATGTATGATTTAGAATAGCTAGATTTATAATATATTTTCAATGAAATCGCAATTCGAACTGCTTATTCTACCCTAAAGTATTATAAAGTAAACTGATGAGCGTTTTTCGGTATGGTTTTTGCTAAGTTTATTTCAGTACTAAAAATAACCAATAATTCTTATGCAGTTAGAAAAAACTTTAAAAAATAAAATTATAACTATTCTGCTGCTTTTTCTAAGCGCGGAATATTTTGTTCCGTTATCTAGTTTCTCGCAAGAAGTCCAATCTCCTGCCAGTGGTTTGAATAGCGCTATTATTGAAGAAGTTTTAATTGGTCCACACCCAGATTATTCTAGGTTACTCATTAAACTTAATAAGGCCGTTCAGTACACTGTTGACGCAGATTTTCTAAAAAAGCGGATTGTCATAGTAATAAAAAATGCAAAATTAGGGCCTAAAGCTCGAGCTAGAATATTTAAAGATTTAAATTTGCAAATGGTAGAACTTTTGGAGCCAAGTCTTGGTACTGTTCAAATTGCTTTACATTTGCAAAATCAAAATAGCAGGTTTTTTCATTTTCAAAGAACCTTACCTCAACAAATTGTTGTGGATGTTCTTGGAAAAGGTAAACCTTTTATTAAGGCTAGAATTAAGAATATCAGTCCACAGACGAAAAAATCTGAAACCACGAAGATGGCTTCACAGGCCACTCCCAAGGGTGGTAAGAATGGGGATGGGAAAAAGATAAGCGATAAAGAAAATAAAACTCGAAACCGTGGTTTGAAAATACCTGGTTTCACTCAAGCAGACATCCAGGAAGCGCTGGTAAAAGATAGAGAAGATCGCGTTAGAAATGGGCGAGACGATTTCAAAGAAGCCCTATTACGTTTCCAACAAAAGAGATACCCCGAAGCCATTCGTTTATTTAAACAATTTCGAGAAAAATACCCTGGTAGTAGGCATCTTGGAGATATCGCGTATTTGACCGCTCAAGCAGAATATGCTCTGACTTTTCGTCAAGAAATCCCAATATTTGAAAAGACAATTGAAGCTTTGAATTTTGCTTTACGAGAATACCCAGAATCTAAGTTTTACGATCAGGCTCTGGCTCAATTGGCTTCTGTTTACGATGAAATGGGATTGTCTTTGGAGGCGAAAGCTCTTTACAAGGAAGGATTGCGGAAAGACCCCAAAGGATTATTCTCCAATTATTTTAATACGCAGTTAGCTCTTTTGCAGTTGAGGGAAAATCAATATGAAGAAGCCTATTTAGCCTTAAATAACATTTTGAAAAGATCTCCTAGGGATGAAAATGCAAGAGATGGTATTTTCCGGATTGCGAAATGGTATTTTGATCAAGAAGAATACGACAAAGCGCTTGAAATTTATGAAGACGGCGAAAAAAGATGGCCAAGATTTCTAAATGAAAAAGCCGAAGTAAAATACTATATGGCGGAAATTTATTTTAAAAATGAAGATTTTAATAAAGCGCGGCGACATTATTTTGATTATATTAACCTTTTGCCAGACACCCCTTTATCCTTTAAAGCTCTAAATCGAATTGGCGATTCTTTTTTTATCGAAGGAAACGATCGCGCTGGACTGGCTATATTTGACGAATCTGCTAAGAGAAAAACAGGAGGTCGCGAAGCTCAATATGGAAAAATAAGGCTCGCAGATATTGGAATTAGAAATCCAAATCTAAAAATAAATAATATTGTTTTCGATTTAGATCCATATTTTCATCCCTTTAAAACTTACGATGAGATATTTGAATCTGCCGCCGATCCAAACATTAAATCAGAAGTTCTTCTGAGTCTTGGAATCGCCTATCTCCGTAGCCAAAGGTATTTAGATGCCGTAGCCCATTTTAAAAGCTTATTAGCGGCCAAACCTCAAAAAAACTATGTTCGAGCTGCTGAAAAGTATTTAAAGCAATCTTTGATATTTTTAGTAGAAAAGCTTTCTAAACAAAAGGGTTATTTACCTGTTTTATATGCTTATAGCGATTATCTGGGTCTTTCTTTGGGAGATATAAATAACGTTAAAACAGTTCTACTTATTGGAGAGGCTTACCAGAAAATTGGTATGGAGCAAGAGGCAATTAAGCATTACGAAAGAGTAAAACGTCTAGATACTCATAAAACATATAGCGATAGGATTTTTCTAAACCTTGGAAGGATTCATTTAAGCGAGAAACAATTTAAAGAAGCTGAAAGGGTTTCCCGAGCTTTTGTGAATAAATTTCCCGAGAGTGATTTAATGCCTCAAACCCTCTTATTAAAGGCAGAGGCTTTGACAGGAAAAAAGGAATTTGATGCGTCGATTGGCGTTTATAGGGAAATTCTTGAAAAGGGATTAGGAAATCGTTCGGATATTCATTATCGGATCGCTCAAGTTCAATTGAAAATGGATAAACCAAAGGAAGCCATTGAGTCTTTTAACCAGTCAATTCAAACTTTTAATCGAGCTGTCAAACCGCCTCCCGAACATGTTCCTAACGCTTATTATAAGTATGGAATTGCTTTGTATAACAATGAAAATTATGAAGAAGCCGTAAAAGCTTTAGATAAAGCCCGTCAACTATACCCGAATCATTCTTTAAATGATTGGGCGGAATTTTTAATAGCGGATTCTTTTTCCAAATTAAAAGAAGCGGGAAAATCAATTGATCGTATGAAAAAATTTATTCAAGTTGAAAAATACGATCCCCTACTCAAAAGAGCTGCAGAAAATAAACTAAAAATCATTGATTGGGAAAAAAAGTTCAAAGACTTTGGTTAATTTCCTATAATGTAATTGTTTATAGATTTTCTTATTATAATTCTTTTCTCAAAATGGTTGAAAACTTGGTAGAAAAAAAGAGAGAACAAGAAATTCAAGTTCTTCATAAAGCTTTCGAGTCATTTAATGAAGCGTCACAGCAGCTGCAAGGTTCTTATGATAAGCTTCAAGAAAGAATTAATGAGTTGGACTCGCAACTGGCCGATAAGAATTTAGAACTAGAACGAAACTTAAAAGAAAAAGATAAAGTAAAGAATAACCTCAATAATATTTTAGAAAACCTTCACAATGGCGTTGTTGTAATTGATTCGGATGAAAAAATCACCGCTTTCAACCAAGCGGCTGGGGCAATAATGAATAAATCTCCAGGAAAATGTTTAGGGAAAAAATTAAAAGATGTGTTTTCTCCCGATTTTATTGAATCGACTTTTGCTCCCCTTATCCAGACTAAAGAAAAAAACGAGAGTTTGGACCGGGTGTATTATCCTGAAGATCATGAGAAAATCGATATCCGAGTATCCGCTTCTCCAATGAAAGATCAGAAAAACAAAGAAGTTGGAACCGTTTTGATAGTCCAAGATGTGACTCATTTAAAAAGGTTAGAGGAGGAAGTTCAGAGAAACCAACGGCTCACAGCAATGGGAGAAATGGCGGCTGGTATTGCGCATGAAATTCGAAACCCACTAGGAAGCATTGAACTTTTTGCGTCGCTTTTGCGTAAAGATTTAGAAGAAGATGTGGACAAACAGCTTCTTGCGGATCATATTTGCTCTGGCGTCAAAAATATGGATAGAATCATCTCCAGTATTCTATTATTTGCGAAATCTCCGGAACCTTCTTGCCAAAGATGCGATATCAATGCCATGTTGGAGGAATTATTAGAGTTTTCTTCTAACATTATTTATCCAGAAAACATTAAAATTGTTCGTAAGCTGGGCAATAAAAAGTTATTTTGTCGAGGCGACACTGATTTATTGAAACAAGTATTTTTAAACTTTATCCGAAATGCAATTCAAGCAATGCAGGAAGATGGAGAATTAGTGTTAAAGAGTAGAGAAATTGGTATAAATAAAAAGGGAAAAAAAGAAGGAGCTTGTATTGCTATTTCAATATCGGATACGGGGGTGGGTATTTCCCCAGAAAATATTAAAAAGATTTTTAACCCATTTTTTACCACTAAAGCGCGTGGGACAGGGTTAGGTATGGCGATTGCCTATAACATAATTAAAGCTCATCAAGGCACGATAGAAGTCGAAAGCCATCAAAATGTTGGAACGACATTTACCATAAAGATTCCAGTATGGGATTCAAAAAAATGAGCGAGCAAAATACAAAGAGAATTTTAATAGTTGACGACGAAATAGAAATGAGGATTGCTTTAGAAGCCACTCTTAAACGTGAAGGTTATGAGACTGTTACTGCCGAAAATGGACAAGTGGGGCTGGATCGTTTAGAAAAAGAGTCTTTCGATTTGGTTTTAACAGACATGAGAATGCCTGAAATGGGTGGAATGGATTTATTGCGATCTTTAAAGAAACGTTATCCAGATGTTCAAGTAGTGATGATGACGGCTTATGGAACTATTGACAGCGCTGTGGAAAGTATGAAGGTGGGAGCCTTCGATTATTTACTAAAGCCATTTTCAGCTGAAATAGTCGCTTCGACTATAAAAAGAGCTTTTTTGAAAGGAACGGGGTCTTCTTTCGAGCCGAAAACCGAAGAAACTGAAACTCCGCGAGAAAAAAGCCTTCCAGAGCGGAGAATAGTTACTGCAAACGCTAAAATGAAAGAAAAATTAGAGTTTGTCGAAAATGTAGCTTACAGCAAATCGACTATTTTAATTTCTGGTGAAAGTGGAACTGGTAAAGAGATGTTTGCTCGCTATGTCCATCATTGCAGCCCTAGAAAAGATAAGGCATTTGTGGCCGTAAATTGCGCTGCATTACCCGAAGGGTTGCTTGAAAGCGAACTATTCGGACATGAAAAGGGGGCTTTTACTGGCGCGGCAACTCGAAAAGAAGGCAAATTTGAAATTGCTAATAAAGGCACCCTTCTTTTAGACGAAATTACTGAAATGGGCGTTCAACTTCAGGCAAAATTATTACGCGCTTTGCAAGAGCATGAGATTGATCGTGTTGGAGGTAGGGAATCTATACCGGTTGACGTTAGAGTGATTGCCACTACTAACCGTGATATTAAGCAAAGAATAAGAGAAAATGAATTCCGCGAAGATTTATTTTATCGTTTAAATGTCATACCCATAGTTTTACCTTCGTTAAGAGAAAGAAAAGAAGACTTAGCTGTGTTAGCCGAATTTTTCATTGAAAAACATGGCAAGGAAGTAGGTAAGAAAATATCTAAAATTGCGCCGACGACTTTAGATCTATTGAAAAAATATAGCTGGCCCGGCAACGTTAGAGAACTTGAAAATACGATCGAACGCGCTGTTCTATTATGTCGTGGAGACACTATTCAGCCCTCAGATCTTTTTCTAGATGAAGAAGAGATTTCTTCGACCTCGCCTTCTCCTGAAGTTGGGTCGTTTGTAGGAAAAACTCTTCATCAAATGGAAAAGGAAATGATTCTTCAAACGCTTGAAGAAGTCGATAACAACAAGACGAAATGCGCTGAAATTTTGGGTATAAGTATTAGAACTTTAAGAAATAAATTGACCGAATATGAAGCAAAATCAAAGTAAAGATTTGTATTTTTTTTGATAGAGATTAGTTAGCTACAAGTTATTCTCCCCCCTTTAGCCTTCCTTCTTATCCCTCGAAATCCGTTTTGTCAAAATATTGGCAAAATTCTTTGGCATGTTATTTGCTCTTAACAGTTTAGGAATAAACATTGTCAAAAAATTGTCTATGAAAGGCCACGGATATGGATTTTTTATCTTCAATGAGAGTTAGTTCTTCCGGATTATCAGTACAACGGAAGCGAATGGAGACTATTTCTAGTAATCTTGCCAATATTGAAACGACTCGAACTCCAGAAGGCGGACCCTATAGGAGAAAAGATTTAGTCGTTACAGCCTTGCCTTTAGAAGATGAGTTCGGTCAAAAACTTAGCAGAGAAATGCAATCAAACGTAAATCGAGTTGTAGTAACCGATATTGTTGAAGATCAAGACGAACCCAGATTAGAGTTTCAACCCAATCATCCAGATGCAAATGAATTGGGTTATGTTGCCAAGCCTAATATTAATTTGATGAGCGAAATGGTGGATCTAATGACTGCCTCCCGTTCCTATGAAGCAAACGTAACGGCTATTAACGCTTCGAAGAATATGGCTTTAAGGGCTATTGATCTCGGAAGATAATCGAACTATTAAACATTAACTAAACCCATAAATCCCATGGAACAAATCTTAGCTTTTATCGAAAATATTAAAAGTAGGTACCAAGAGTTTACATCAGGTCAAAAAGGAGCCGTTTGGGCTTTAGTCGCTATTGGAGTTTCTTCTTTGGTTGCGATGTCTTTTTGGGTTCAAGAACCTGACTTTCAACTTCTTTATTCTAATTTGGCTGCAGAAGATGCCGCAGCGATAGTGGATGATTTGAAAACTCAAAAGATACCTTATGAGTTAGGAGCTAATGGAACTATTGTAAGGGTGCCTTCTAATAAAGTACACGAATTGCGTTTGCAACTCGCGGCTAAAGGTTTACCAGAAGGCGGAGAAGTGGGAATGGAATTATTCGAAGATTCATCTCTTGGAATGACAGAATTTGTTCAAAAATTAAATTATCAAAGAGCGTTAGAAGGCGAATTAATGAGAACTATTAAATCGTTGGATTCAATCAGTCAAGCTCGAGTTCATTTAGTCATTCCAGAGGAAAATATTTTTCTAAGGGAAAAGCCTAAAGGTAAAGCCTCTATTACTTTAAAAATTAAACCAGGAAGAACTTTGTCGGAAAGCCAAGTTCAGGGGATTGTCCATTTGGTGTCGGGTAGCGTAAAGGGCATTGCTCCAGAAAATGTGGCTGTTGTTGATATGAAGGGAAATATTCTTTCTGGAGATCAAAAATCTTCTCGCGAAGCCATGATGACGGGCAGCAATTACAAGCATAAACGAAATCTTGAGATGGAGTTCGAAAATAGCATTACAAATATGCTCGAAAGCGCTTTAGGAAAAGGAAAAGTCATTGCTCGGGTAACCGCAAGGCTTAATTTTGATAAGGTAGAAAGAACTGAAGAGATCTACGACCCTGAATCGCAAGTAATCCGGAGCGAACAAAGAGCAACCGAGGCTGTTGTAGGTGCTGTACCGCCAGGGGGAGTGCCAGGAGTCCAGGCTTTATTGCCTACGGGACAAACTCCAGGAGGAAAAGCTGGGAATGCGGCCAAGAGGAATAACGAAAAGCAAACTCTGAATTATGAAATTAACAAGGTAATACGTCGAATTACCAAACCGACGGGTGGACTTACGAATCTTTCCGTAAGCGTTATGGTGGATGGTACGCTCGACCCAGAGGCCAATTATAAACCGAGAACGCCAGAAGAGATGGCGACTTATTTAGATTTAGTTAAAAGAGCGGTTGGTTATAACGCTCAACGTGGAGACAAAATTAAAGTTGAGAACGTCCAGTTTGATAAAACTCTTCAGTTGCAAGAAGCCGAGCGTTTAAAGCAGGCTGAACAATTGGAACTTGGGTTAGAAATTGGTAAAATATTATTAGGTTTCATCTTTGTCTTCTTGTTCTATACTCGATTAGTTAGACCGCTAGTTACTTGGATGACCACAAGCGTTGAAGTCGTTGAAGAAGGACCTGCAGTTCCTGAGATCATCGCGACTGATGAAGAACTGGAAGAAGAAAGACAAAGATTGGCAGAATTAGGACCTGCCGCTCAAGAAATTAGAAATGCCGTTAACGAATTTGTAGATACAGATCCTGCGTTTTCAGCCAGTATTGTCCGTAAGTGGTTGAGGGAACGTAAAGGGGTAGACGAGTAAAATAGGAGATAACGATGGCTAGAGAATATACGGGACCTGAAAAAGCTTCAATTTTTTTGATGTCTTTAGGCGAAGAGCCTGCCGCTAAAGTTTTAGCAAATCTGGACGAACGGGAAATTCAATCCATAGGTAACTACATGTCGGCTCTAGCCGATGTGGATATCCAAACTATGGATAAAGTTCGAAAAGAATTTCATGAAGCCGTAGAATCTGGAACCGGCGGTATTGGATTAGGCGGTGTGGAGTTTTTAAAATCAACTCTTATGAAAGCGTTGGATCCTGTTAAAGCGGCGGAAATTTTAAATAACATTACTTCTCCTACGGATGAACTAGAAGGCGGTTTGGAAACGGTTCGAATGTTGGATCCTAGAACCATATCCAACTTTTTAGTGAATGAACATCCTCAAACCGCAGCCATAATTATGGCTCATCTAGAACCTATTGTCGCCAGCGCAGTATTGAAGGAATTACCTGAAGATATGCGAACGGAGGTTGTACATCGCCTCGCTACCTTAGAGCGGGTTGCTCCTATGGTTATTAGAGAATTAGACGAAGCCCTCCAAAACGAGTTACGCGCTTCTACCGCAGTATCTGGTAGTAAAATGGGAGGAGTCGATAATGCGGCTAAGATCATGGGAACTTTGGATCGAACCACTGAGACTTCAATTTTAACCGAATTAGACGAGGTAGATCCTGATTTAGCTAATGAAATTCGGAATCTAAGGTTCACCTTTGAAGACGTTGTCAAAATCGACGACCATGGTTTGCAAATGGTATTAAAAGAAGTGAATCAGGAAGATTTGCTGATAGCTCTCAAAACCGCTACCGATAAGTTAAAAGATAAAATCTTTAACAACATGTCAGAGCGGGCTTCCATGATGCTCAAAGAAGATCTAGAAGCCATGGGGCCAAAAAAAATTAGCGAAGTAGAAAATAGCCAAAGTAAAGTAATTAATGTGTGTAAAAGGTTAGAGGAAGAAGGAAAAATTGTAATTGGTGGCGGAGCAGAGGATCAATATGTCTGATGAAATTTCGGGATCTTTCCAAAGAGATTTCCTTAAAAGCGAAACGGCTGAAAGCGTTCAAACTAAAGAACAATGGGAATATGAGCTTACGGATTTAGTCAATCCCGAAGAAGTTGGCGAGAAACGATTTATTTACGACTCGGATGAAGCTCGTAATTTTGACCAAACAAACGTTAAGCGCGCTCGCGAAGGAGTTAAAGAGATTCTTGCCGACGCTATCGATAAGGCAAAATCTAAAGCGACTCAAATAAGAGACGAATCTCGAAAATTAGGATATGACGAGGGAAATAAAGAAGGCTTTCAAAAAGGCGAAAATGATGCCTCGCAAGAATTTGAGCCTTTTTTTAAAACATTTGATCAATGTGTCCGAGAGCTAACGGTTTTTAGAAAAAAGATGTACGGCAAGGTGGAAAGGGAAATGATGGAGATGGTGGTTGGATTAACCAAGAAAATTGTCCATCATGAAATGAGCATCCGAGAAGATAGCATAAAAGAAATGATCCGATTGGCAGTGGATTCGGTATTAGATAAAGAGACTATGATTATCAAAGTGAACCCTGCCGACAAAGGTTATGCGGAAAGCTTTAGACCCGAATTGCACTTGTTGTTTGACGAGATTAGAAATATTACTTTCGAAGCTTCTCCAGCAATGGAACGAGGAGGATGCGTAATAGAAACGAATTTTGGAACTGTGGATGCGCAGATTAAACACTTAGATGAAGAAATTGATAAAATTCTTAATCTAACGCCAAGGCCGTTTGAAGAAGAAGGGGACTTGGAAGAAGAGTTAGAGGATACGGAATCCGATGGAAACTAGTATAGATATATCAAAATATCGATCTTTCATAGCAAATACACGACTAGTAAAAAAGAGCGGTAAAGTTAAAAGAATCGTTGGAATGATACTAGAGGGCGATGGACCTCCATGCGCAGTGGGGGCTACATGCACTATTTTTCCTTTAAGCGGGAAAGATCCTGTGAGAGCTCAGGTTGTCGGTTTTCAGGATAATAAGACGCTTCTAATGCCATTAGGCGATATTTATGGAATAGAACCTGGAAGCAAAATTGAAGCGGAAGAAGATTCTCCAACCTTTTCAGTTACTCCAAATTTAATTGGCCGAGTTATCGACGGGACAGGAGCTCCCATAGATGGCAAAGGCCATATTCCATTGGGCGTTCAATATCCCTTAATGGGTACGCCTATTAATCCCTTGGAAAGAAATCGTATCAACGAACCTTTAAACATGGGGGTCCGCGCAATTAATGGATTGTTGACCTGTGCCAAAGGTCAACGCATTGGTATTATGGCGGGAACAGGAGTGGGTAAATCTGTTTTAATGGGAATGATTGCGCGTAATACATCGGCAGACTTGAACGTAATCGCTTTAATTGGAGAAAGAGGACGTGAAGTTCGGGAATTTATAGACGAAAACTTAGGACCAGAGGGATTAAAAAAATCTATTGTTGTTGTCGCAACGTCTGATCAACCGCCGCCAGTTCGTTTGCGGGGAGCTTATATTGCCACCACTATTGCCGAATATTTTAGAGACCAGGGTAAAAATGTAGTTTTGATGATGGATTCTGTAACTAGGTTTGCGATGGCGCAAAGAGAAATTGGATTATCTGCTGGCGAACCGCCAACGACTCGCGGTTATACCCCCTCGGTATTTTCTTTACTGCCAAGATTGTTAGAAAGAGCGGGAACTACCCAGGCATCTGGAAGTATCACGGGGCTTTATACTGTTTTAGTGGAAGGCGACGATTTAAACGAACCTGTGGCCGATTCTATTCGAGCAATCTTAGATGGGCATATTGTGTTATCTAGAGAATTAGCGTCTCATAATCACTATCCAGCAATCGATGTTTTAAGCAGCGTTAGTAGATTGATGATAGATGTTGCGTCAAAAGATCACCATCAAGATACAATGAGGTTTAAGGATATATTAGCGACTTATAAAGAAGCTGAAGACTTAATTAATATTGGCGCCTACGCGAAAGGGAGTAACCCCAAAATTGATAATGCCATGGAGAAAATTGACGCTATGAATAATTTCCTTCGTCAGGGAATTATGGAAACGTCTAGCCTTGAAGAAAGTATTGGTGGGTTAAAACAAATAATTAATTAAAGCAAACAAATCGTTTTTTTAAGAAAAAATATTATGGCATTTAAGTTAGAAACGCTCCTAAAAATGAGAATTAATAATGAAAATTCTATAAAAAAAGAGTTTTCGGAAATTCAGAATCATTTAATTTCTCAGCAAAAACGGCTTCAATTTATGGAAAACGTTGGCAATAAAACTAAAGTTAATTGGAATCAAGCTATTAGCGGGCAAATCGATCCTAATATGTTGGAAGTATACAATCAATTCTTTGACGGTATTGAAAGCCAAAAAAAATTGCAGCAAAATATTATTTCGGAGATAGATGAAAAAGCTAGGGCTAAAAGGACAGTTTTAGCAAAAGCAATGCAAAGTAGGAAAACTTTGGAAATTTTAAAAGAGAAACAATTAAAAGAAGAAAAAGACATGCGGCTTAAAATAGAAACGGCCATGTTGGATGAAGTTGCCGCAATCCAGTGGAATAGAAGGTCGAAATAATGTTTCGAAATTTTCTTTTTTTATTCTCTTTTTTCTTTTTTTATTTTACGCCGTTTAGTTCTTATGATTGCAAATGGATGAATTGGAATATAGGTCAAAAAATTGCTTTTGCGCAAATGGCCGATAAAAAAGAGCTCAAAAACGACGCAAAAGATCCAGGTTTATCGCGCAAACCGCAAAACGTTAATGTGGAAACTCTTCGCCTTATCGAGCGAATCGAAACAAAAACTAAAGAATTAAAGAAACGAGAAGAAGCTGTGAAGTTAAAGGAACAACAGCTTAAAGACCTTGAGAAAAAGGTAAAAAAAGATTTAAAGAAAATTGAGGACGCAATAAATCAAGGCCAAGTTCTGTTAGGAATTTCAGACGATTTAAATCAAGAAAACTTGGATCTTTTGGTAAATATTTATTCTTCCATGCGTCCCGAAGATGCCGCTCCTTTAATTGGAGCTTTGGATGAGCGTATTGGAATTCCAATAATTTCTCGTATGAAGAGTAAAATAGCGGCTCAGATTTTAAGTCAAATGGATCCTAAAGCCGTAAAAGTGATTAGTGAAAAACTAGTAAATCCCGCGAAGTATAAAGAAAGATAGACTTGCATTAATTATTTTCCGAAGCGGGGAAATGTTTCTGTATTTTTTTTTCAGAAACTTCCGGATTATACATTCCCACCGAAACAATCATTTTTAACCCTTGGTCAACAGGAAAGTCTAAAGGAATAACCTTTTCTTTAGGCAAGATTACCGTAAAGCCGGTGGTAGGGTTTGGAGTGGTTGGAACAAAAATATTTACGAAGCCTTTTCCTAATTTATCTTCCACTTCTCCAAATGCGTCGCAACATATTATTCCAAGGCTTTGCAATCCCTCTCTTGGATAATCCAGGACGACAGCTTTTTGGAATTTTGGAGTTCCTGTTTCCGAAACAGTTGTCATTAACTTTTTTATGGTCGCATAAATTGAGCGTACAAACGGAATTCTTTGAACAATAATATCGCCAAAGCCGACAACTTTTTTGCCGTACCAATTAGTCGCAAAAAGACCCGCTAAAATTATTAAAATAAACAGAATGAAAAAACCAGTTCCAGGGATATATATGTTATCCGATATATGGATGCCTGTCTTGTGTAATAGATTGTTTATAAATGGGACCAACGATTCGTCTAAGCTAGAATTCACGAATGAAAACAGAAAGTAAGTCAGGCCGGTTGGAATTACTACAAGAAGCCCTGCAATGATATTTTTTTTGATTTTGGTTTTAATAGAAGTCTGAGGCATGGAAACGCCCTAGGAGATAAAAATTATTTTGACTTCATTCTAAGCTTTTTAAATTACTTAAACAAGGGAAGGAGAAAACTCAAAAAATAATAAGAACCATAGCCAAAAAATAGAAGGGACTAGCCTACTAAAGATTCTAGATGATTTTTTACTCGTGTTACCAATTGAGGATGACGGTCGCCCCCAAGCTTAATAAATCTTCGGTAGAAATAAATAGCCGAAGTCATATTACCCATTTCTTCGTAAAGCAAACCTAAGTTGTAATTTGTACCTGGATGGTCTGGATCGATTTTAAACGCTTTATTGTATACAGATTGTGCTTTTTCTAACCAGTTTTGTTTTTTATAGATTATACCTAAATTATTGTAGGTTTCGAGGTTATCGGGTTCTGCCTGAATTGCTTTTTTGTAATTGGAAATGGCTCCCTTGATATTTCCTTTTTTATAATACACGACCCCAATATTGTTATATGCTTTAGAGAAATTGGGATCTATGTATAGGGCGCGCATAAATTGCTCAAGCGAAGCGTCATACATCCTTAACTTTTTATAAATTAACCCGATATTGTTGTAGATTTCTGGGTTCCTAGGGTCTAATTCGGCGGCTTTTTGATAGTTGATTAAAGCTTCTTGATGATCGCCCGCTTCTTGGTGGAAAGTTCCCATGTTGAAATAGTAATTTGAATCCTTAAATATTTCAGGAGTTGCAGTTTTAGGGAGTGGAGGGGATTCTAAGCTCTTGATGGGCATCATTTCATCGGGAGAAAAATTTGCCATTTCTAACTTTTCGCCATCATCTCCCGAAATTTGCTCTAAAAATTCCTTTGGACTTAAGATAACAACATGTTTAACTTTTCCGCTTGAAATTTGATCTCTAACCGAGTTTGACCTTGAGCTGGAGACTGTTCGATTTCTCCGATTTTTTTTTGCCGTTTTCTTAGGACCTCTTCTTATCCTAATTTCTAACGGAGGAGACTCGTTTACCGGAACAACTTTTGATCCTTCATTTTGTGGCTGGGGTATTTCATCCTCAGGTATTTCGGTTTCAATTTCTTCAATAGGAATCTGTGGTTCCTGAGCCATCGTTTGTGTTGAAGGTTCTAAGTTTTCGGTTTTGCTTTCAACGTTTTGCGAATTTGAAACAGGTTTGTTTGCTTGATCATTCGCAGGTTGTGGGGGAACGAAAGGTTCTAAAGTTTCAGTTGCTTTGGAATTCGCCGGCGCCGTTGTAGGTTGTGGGGTTAATTTTGGTTCTTGTGGCTGTGCCGGAATTTTCGCTGTTTGGATGGGAGGTGACTTTTTCTTTTTTAAGCCCAGGTCTTCCAATATTGGTAATTCGGTAACTTTGGTGTTTTTATCAAAAGCTCCTGAGAAAACCAAATATGAAAATATAATGCCTAAAACTCCGATAGCTACCGCTTGTCCCAGAACTTTTTTGTCGGGAATTTTTCCAGAAATCTTGCTTTTTGAGCCTATTAAATTGAATTGTGGTACTTTTGGCCCTAGAGATTCTTTAGCTTTTAACGCTTTTTTAAGACTATCGGCTATTAAACTCATGGCGGTCTCCTAACCGGATTTAGAAAGCGAAAGCAATAAAGGTTCCCGACCAGAAGTTTTTAAACGCTTTAGGCTGGATTTTGCTTCAGTTATTGCCTCAAATGGACCTACATAGACTACATGCCAGATTTGCCCTGACGAGTTGATTTTTTTCCAATAGGTTTTAAATCCCTCAGCTTTCAATATCCTTGCATTGTCTTCGGCGGTTTTTTGATTGCTAAAAGCGTAAACCTGTATTCTATAATCCCCTTTACCTCTTGGTTCCATGGAATCGAGAGGCGAATTGTTTGAAGGAACCACGGGTTTTAAATTATCATTAGTTTGAATGAAATCTTTTTTGATTTCATCAATATTTTGAGATTTTTCGAGGTTTTGAGCGTTTACTTGAGAGGGAACGTTTTGTGATAAATCTTTTCTCGAACTTGCATTGCCATCGTTTGATTGGTTTGAAAAAAAGAAAATTAATCCCGCGACAAAAAATAGAATAGAAAACGCTAAACTTATATTTTCTTTAAATATATCCTTCCAAGAACGCTCGATTGAATCGCCGCCAGAAAGGCTTTTTATTCCTTGTTTTACATGACTGGTTTCAATGGAATCAGTTTGCGCATTAAAAGCCGAAAGAAGAGCTCGATCGCTTACCAGATTGATGAGCCTAGGATAACCTTTTGAATAGTTATAGATTGTTTTTAAGGCCGAAGAATTAAAACGAATGCGGGAAATGGTCCCAGCAATCATCACTCGATGATTTACATAATTATAGGTTTCTTCTCGAGTCAATGGAGGAATTTGATAGCGGATAGAAATTCTTTGGTTCAATTGTTTTAATTCGGGACGATTCAATTTTTCCGTTAATTCCAGTTGTCCGACGAAAATGATTTGTAGTAATTTTTCTTTTTCAGTTTCAAGGTTGGATAAAATCCGGACTTGTTCCATCACGTCCAAAGAAAGGTTTTGAGCCTCGTCGATTATCAAAACGGTCGATTTATTTTCTTCATGTTGTCTCAATAAAAAAGCGTTTAGAACGTCTATTAATTCTTTTTTAGAAAGACAATCTATTAAAGATTTTTCTTCAAGAGATTTTAAGTTATTCCCACCCACTGCGTTGGGCGCCATTTGCCCAGGGTCTCCAGGGATAACGTCGACAGGAGTGTGCGCTAAATACAAGCTAGGATCTATTCTTAGGTCGTATAGACAGGTGCGAAGTAAATCGATATCCGAAAGCATTGGATTTAAAATGAGAGCGACTTGAACGGTATTATCTAGACGGTCAAGTAAGCAACGGCACAAAGTCGTTTTACCGGTTCCTACATCGCCCACAATGGTCATGAAACCTTCTTTTTGTTTTATGCCATATGACATATGATCCAAAGCTCCTTGATGTTGTTTACTTAGATATAGAAACTTTGGGTCTGGCGTTAAACTAAAGGGTTTTTCTTTTAAACCATAAAAGCTTTCGTACATAGGTAACCAAAAAAAGTGTAAAAAAAATATTAAAGGTCAAAAAGGCGTTTTGGGCCTTTTATAGATTCAATTAAACTTGACTCCCATTTTTTTTGCATTCAGGGATTCGGCAAGGACTCGTTCGTCGATTTTTTTCCCGGCTAAAACTTCAGGAGTTAACAAAATTACTAATTCGGTTTTTTCGGTGGTTTCTAATTCTCGTTGAAATAAGCGTCCAAAAATTGGTAGATCTTCCAAAAGAGGCACCCCATTTGTTCCCGTAGTTTTCCGATCTTGCATCAAGCCACCGATAATGATTGTTTGGCCATTTTGGGATAATACGACGTTGTTAGCTTCTCGAACATTTAGAATAGGAACGCGGTTAATTCCATCTGGAGAAACAGCCGTTCCAGTACGTTCTGAAATACTGGTGTTAATACTCATCATGACTTGTCCATTGATATTTATTTGTGGCAACACGTCTAAAATGATACCCACCGTTACGGTGGCAGGTTGAAAAGTTGTTGAAGATGCGGTTGTAGTTGTCGCTGGAGTTACTTCTGGAACGAAGAAAACATCTTCAGTGCCAACTTTAATTACGGCGCGTTGATTATTTAGCGTTGCAATCTTGGGGCTTGAAAGCACGGATACAGAGCCTTGATTCTGTAATGCTTCCACAACTAAATTCAATTTAGCATTGCTAATTCCGTAAGTTAAGTTAGAAGTCCCTTGTATTAACGATGTAGCTGGATTAGAAGCTAATCCATCATGGATGATACTTATGGGAGTTACAGTACTCCAATCAATACCTAACCGGTATTCATCGTTAAGATTGACTTCCAAAATTTGCGCCTGAATATAAACTTGACGTTGGGTCGAACCTTCGACGGCTTCTAAATATTCTGCGACTTTAAGTAATTGTTCGGGGAAGTCCTTTACTATTATTAATCCCGCTTGTTTATTGATAGAAACAAAACCATTTTCCGTTGATCCATCGGCCCCACCAGCATCTTCCTCAGCTTCGGCGTCGCCCGGAGCTGCGGCAGGGGTTGCGGCTCCGCCACCTAATGCCCCTAGAGCTGCGCTGAGAGGACTTCCGCCAGCGTCTGGGGAGGCTCCTGCAGCTGGAACTGCGGCAGATGCATCGGCGCCAGTTTCTCCAACTCCGTCAATACTAGCTCCTGGGCTAAGAAATTGTCTCAAACCGGTTGTGATTTCGTTCCATAAATCGGTTTCTTCCGAAGAAAGTAAACTACTCGTTGTTCGAGCGTTTCCTGAACCGCTTGAACTTCCTGAAATTCCAGCTCCAGAAATTTGAGAGCCACTGGAAGATTGAAGGTTACTGCTACCTTGCCGACGCGAAATAATATAATTCAAATGGAATATTCGAGTTTCCATTTTATCGGCAGTTACCCGAATATAGTCTTTTTCAATTGTGTACTTTAGTTTTAATGGAGTTAATAAAGCTTCTAATACCTCAGTAAGCGGGACATCTTTTAAATCCATAGAAGCTTTTTGATTAATGGTTGGATCAATTAAAATATTTTGATCAATTTCCTTTGAGATCGAAAAAAGGATTGTCTTTATATCGACATCTTTTGCAGAGATACTAAACTTTGGTCCTCTTTCTCTGAGTTTTCTCGTTTCGGTATCGCTTTGGGTTAAAAGAATTTCTAGGGGATCTTCTTCAGATTGCGATTTTTTATTTGATTTATCTCCCCTAAAGCCTTTGCCAGTCATGGGTTCTAATTCGTCGTCTAAACTAGCTTCAGGGTATAAAAACGATTGCTGGGTTTCGACTAAACTTCTAAGAGGAGATCTCCGTTTTTTCTTTTTGCCGCTGCTTTTTTTATACGTTTTAGATACTTTGGTATTTTCAAAATCTTCATCCCAGTCTTCGTTAGATTCTGATTCTTCTGTTTTATCAGCTTTTACGGAAAGAGCGGCCTCTTGCGAGTTTGGCTGTTTTTCGTTCTCCTTGTAGGCAATTTTGTTTGATATACAGGCTGAAAGGAAAAAAATTACTAAGAAAAGTAATGAGTTTATTTTGTGAGTTGGATATTTTAATAACCCATTAATTTTACGAACAAGGCAGGAGGGCATTTATCGGTTTTATTTTAGGTTAATTAAATTTACATGTAATTACATAAAATTATACCAAATAATAATACATTAATTTTGTCAAATAGTCTAAAAAAAATTGATTTTATTGAAGTTATTAAGTTTTTGAGTGGATTTGGAGATTTGATGAAAAAGAGCTGTTTTAGGTGAAAATTACGGAAAGGGTGGTTATTGAATAATAGAAATATTTATAAAGATGAAACAAGTAATTAATTTTTTTGAATTTATTGAATATTTTTTGATGTATCAGGGGATTAGAGAAGCCTGGCGGAGTTTATTTCAAGGGTTAGGATATTTTCAATTTTGTTCTCTATTAACCTTAATTCTAAAAAAATTATTTTTTAAAGTTAACGTAATACGTTCCGCGTCGTTTTCAAGTATTACTCGATCATTTGAAATTGCGACCACTTTTTTGCCAAAGGCAATATCTCCAACCTCAAAATTAAAGTTGTTAATAGTGGCGATTCGATTTTTTTTGGTAATTGTAACGGCCTGTAAACTGGGTTCCCCTTCAGGTTCTTCGGGTTTTGCTTCATTTACTAGTTCAGATTTTAAATAAACGCCCTCAGGTAATAAAAAAGGATTTCGTACTTCTTCCTCTTCAACTTGAATAGGGGGTTGTGGCGACATTGAAAAATTATCTTGAGGCTTGGTTTGTATGGAAAGTGGATTCTCTGCAGGAGGTGGGAGTTTGCCTGTTTTGGATAAAGGTGGTTGGTTATTTGTTTGTTGAGAAAACGATGGAGAGGAGAAAACCAAAAAAGAGATAAATAAAAAAACCAAAAATAAAATTGAGCGTGATGAGATCATACAAGTGCGTATAATTTTAGGGTTAGCTTTGTTTGAATATTTGGTAAAAACTCATCTTTTCTTTTGACTTCTATTGTGTCTAAAAAAATAATTGCGGGAATTTTCTCTAAACCTTCAATAAAACTAGCAATAGCTTTATAGTCGCTGTGAATCACCATTGTCACAGTCACTTCTTTATACCTCAATTTTCCTTTTTTTATTTCTTCGTCGGTGGTTTTAGTCGATTTTAGTATCGCTTTACTTTTTTCGGCTTCTGCGTTCATGGCATTTAATATTTCGAGATAACTTCCTCTCATTCTACTTTTGGCAAATTTTATATCTTTTTTAAGTTGAGCGTTTTTTTCATTTAATTTGGCGATCTTTTTTTCAATGTTTTTTACCTTAGCGCCCGCAGGAATTGTTTTCGCCAGGGAATTTAGCGCAATATTAGTTTTATTTATTTGACCGGTAATCTTTTTAAGTTTTTTCTCTCGGACTTCATATTCCAGTTTAAAAAAACCTAGACCGACTATAACCAATGTCATTACAACCAATATGACTTTTTCCCTTGGGGTAAGTTTTTTTAAATCAAGTTTATTCATGAGGTGGATTTAGGTGTAGGTTTTTTTGTTGGTTTTCTAAGCGATAAATTCTCCGATTCTTTAGGGAAAGCGGAGATTTTAAACTTAAGACCTGGGCTAGTGTAAATTTCGGTTCCTTCAGCTTTTGTGTCTTCTAATTTAAAAATAGTAAATAAAGGAGATTCTTTAAGACTATTTAGAAAATTTGTGAGAGCTTGTAATGAGGTTCTTTCGTTTCCAAATAAAATACCTTTAAGATAAATATCTCCCCTTTTGTTGTCCCTTTTATCCCTTTTGGCTTTGTAAACTAATTTTAGTAGAGACGTTTCAGGGGGAAGTATTTTTGCCAATTCATTTAAAATTTCTTTAATATCGACAACTCTATAAACCCCTGGAAGTTTTCTAAGTTCTTTTTCTAAAGATTCTCTTTTAGCGGTAATTTTTCCTAAAGTCGCCACGGGGTTTTGTGCCGCTTCGGCAGCGGCTTGCAAAGTTGCTAACTGTTGCTGCACTCTATCCAATCTTTTTTCTGCGGCGGTTACTTTTCCTCTTATGCTAGAGCTAACTAACATCAATGCAATTATAAATATAGGAATTAAAGAATAGGGAGCCCATTTAACAATGTCTTTTTTAACGGAATAGCGCAGTTCTTCAGGCAGTACGTTAATTCGACCAGATTTACCTAGGGCTAAACCGGCTGCTGTGGTTAAGCTGGGACCTAAAAGTTTAGTATTTTCTTGCGATACGCTAGCTAAAGGCTGAGTTGATTGGAATAAAGGGTTAC
Organism: uncultured Nitrospinota bacterium; assembly: GCA_964570665.1. Taxonomy (GTDB): domain Bacteria; phylum Nitrospinota; class Nitrospinia; order Nitrospinales; family JAJDAT01; genus JAJDAT01. Next base: position 327,604 of record CAZMZH010000002.1, read on the forward strand.
ATCTTTCAATCGGGGCTTCTAAATTTCCAGAAAGAAACTGATAAAAGCCCTTTAGACTGCCAGAACCGCCAGAAAGTATGACGCGATGAACGGCGTTTTGTTTATATTGATTTTTGAAGTAATCGATAGACCGCATAAATTCTTCCAGCTGTTTTTCTACTATAGGAAGAATGCGTTCGCGGATATCAAGAAGAGGGATACCTTCTTGTGTGATTTCTAATGAATCTTCCGCAGGCAATCCATAAGTTTTTTTGATCGTTTCCGCTCGTACTGCGTCCACAGTAACCTTAGTTGCGTCTTCCAAGGTGTAGTCGCCTGCAATAGCGGCTGTAACGTTCTTTCCTCCATTTGGTATTTCGCGTGAAAATCTTAATTCGCCGTCTATAACAAAATAAACCCTAGTCCTCTCGGCTCCCATATCGATATAGCTAGTTACCGTGCCAGGTTCCAACTGATTAAAGGAACTATCGTAATGCCATAACGCCAGAGGAATAATTGTGACTCCCAATGGTTTTAAACCCGCTTTTTCGGCGACAGAAACTAAGAATGGAACAATATCCGCTCTTACGATAACGCTTAATAATTGATAGTAGGATATGCCATCATCCTTTGTGACTTCGCCGGTAATATGATAATCGGCAAAGGCGTCTTCGACAGAAAAAAGAACTTCTTCTTTGGCGTTCCAACGGGTAGCGTCTAAAATTTCCTCTTTGGGTATTTTAGGTAGTTCCAAATGACGGATAACAACGTTGTGTCCGCTAACAGTCAGATACACTTGATCTGTATCAAACTTTTTTTCCTCAAACATTTGCTTGATCATCTGACCAAGAGCTTGCGCGCGGTCGGGAAGAGATAAAACGGAAGGAGGAATCTCTTTTATCGCGAAATTAGTAATGTCAAACCCTGAGGCATGAGAAACTACTTCGACTATTTTTATTGAGTGGAACCCTATATCTAATCCAACGCTCTTTCCAATGGAACCTTTACCAAGTCCCGGAATCTTAATAGATGGCGTTTTGAACGGAAGTTTAAAAGGAAGTTTTATGGGTGGAAGTTTTAGTTTGCTCATAACTCATTCAAAAAAAAGGCAGTATCTTATTTTGAATTATGGCACAACTTCCCCGTTGGGGTCTAGTTTTTTTGCGATGAGGGCAAAAAAACTTTAAAAATTGGAGGGAATTAAATGATTTGGATGAAAAAAAGTGGACTAACCTGAATAGTCTGGCGGCAGCAAAACTCCTCCAGCTCCGCCCTGGCATTCGTCAAACCCTGTGGCTTCTGAACCGGCTAAACTGCCGTAAGTAAGGTTGGAATTATTTTGTAGGGTGACGTTGTCTCCTAATATTGCGCCGTAGGAATCGTTATTATTTTCGATAGAAATATCATTATTTGCAATGATACCACCCACGTAAACTGTGGAGTTTTCAATGGTGGCATCTTTACCGGCTAATACCAATACGTCTTCGACTCCAATTAAAGGAGTTTGATTTAAACCATTAACTTGGTTGATTTTGGCGGTGTTTTGTAGCTTAAAATCGTCGTTATTATGTAAAGTCAATGTTCCAGCTTTGTTTGTGCTGTCATTAAGGTCAAAATCGGCATTTCCTTCAATGGTAATTTTACCCTCAACTTTAAAGACAACTTTGGCGTTATTTCTAATCTTAATAGAACTTTGTTGTTTAACGTTTAAATCATTTTCAATTTCAATAGTTCTGTCGCTAGAAATGGTAAATGTATCTGATCCATCAATCGTAAAGTTACAGAATTGAAAGTGGTTCAATTCCCCTGAAGTTACATGAGTTGCCGTATCAAAATCTGGATAAGTGGCATTCGGGCATCCAGCGCCATCAACAACCACTGTAGATACTAAAGGAAGAGTACAAGATACTATCCCGGAACTAGCGTCGGTCTCGGCATTGTTAAGTATATTAATACTTGTGCAAGCAGAAACGGAGTTGGTTGAAAAGGCACATCCGCCAGCAGTGGAAATCGTCTTAGAAATGATTCTTTCGCCCATATTATATGTTCCTATAGAAGTAGCTCTAACAGACCCGGCGCTTTTAGCTGAAAATGTAACCGTAAATGCCCCACCGGATATAGGAACTGGAGTTGATAGGTCTGGAGTGGTTGCCCATGTGGAGCAACTAGATCCGCCTTGATTACACCAACAAGCGGCATTGGAAGGGTCTTTAATTAAACAACCTTCTACATATCTGATACCGGATTCGGCAATAAAAAAAGCGTTTGTTGAAGTCATGGTTAAGGCGCTGCCGGCATGTTTATGTTTTGATTCGACCCAAAAATTTAAAGCGACCGTTCCTAATACAACAATGGTAATCACCGCTGCCATTAAAGCTGCGATACCAGATTGCCCTTTTATATGGCGAAAAAAATATTTTTCAAAGAAGCTCGATATCATAAATATCCTCTAGGCCTCACAGCGGCTTGAATCGAATAACTTTCTCCAGTGGATTTGGAAAGAGAAAGCGTAAAGCGAAATAAGTTAGCTTCTACAACCTCTACGGTAAAACCGGAAACGTTGGTAGCTATGTTTTCGGCAGCGGCTCCCGTTCTAACTAGGTTTGTAGAGCTAACCGTGTAGGAAACAGATCTGGGATTGGTTGTGTCTTGCAATAAAGCGCCACGATCAAAATAGATAGAGTTATAAGTTGCGCCAATAGTGCAAGCTCCTAATAATGCTCCGCAAGCAATAGCAGGGGTGCCTTTGGCAAATCGGATTTCCCGAACAAGATACTCCATGCCTAATTTAGCTTCGTCTACCATATCTTTCTTTTGAGCGTGCATTTGGTTGAGGTTAACAATATCCAATATATACTTCATCGATATTGTCCCCACCACAGATGCTAAGACGATGCTTATGATTATTTCGATAAGCGTAAAGCCTTTTTTGTTTTTTATTAATTTCATAATTTGAAATTATTGCGTAAAAAGATTGACGAAACTTAGCGGTTCCATTTCAGCATGGTCAATGGTCAACGTTAATTTTTTTCCAAATCCGGCAGCGCCTAGCGCAGTATCTAAATCTCCTGCGGCTACGTCAATTACGGAGCAGCTTAAGGTGTATGCGGGTATCTGAGAGTCGGCACCATTTAAACTAGAGCAATCTGTGTTTATGGAAGAAACCGTTTTATCAACTAAAGTTTCCATATGTTTTTGAGCTAGAAATGAAGCTTTGACTACAATTTCAGGGGATTGCGTAAACTTTAGACTGGTGAATGGAACCATGATGGCCGGTACCGAAATGCCTATGAGGACAATAGACATGATAACTTCCACCAAAGTGAAACCCTTATTTTCAAGAAAAATCCATTTAGGAAAAAACTTCGCTAGCATATTCATAATTTTGTCTATGGCTCGGTTATCTCAACAATTCCAGTATAGGGCTTGACCGTAATTGTGTATGTCACGGTTCCCATGCCTAAATTAAGAGCCCAAGGAGTTGCGCCGATTTCTGGCTCTCCGTGTTTGTTGAAATAAAGCGAGTTGGTTGTTATGGAATTTACGGTAACCTCTGGAGCAAACTCTCTTTGTTCGGCTAAGATTCCATTAGTGTCGACTAAGTTGTAGGTCCATTTTGATCCAACTTGGCTAAAAATGAGCCCTGCCTTGTTATCTCCAGTCCCCAAATTTCTTGTCATTCCTACTTCTTGGACTAGGCGAATATCGGATTCTAAGGCCTGCGCAGAAAGCGTTGGGTTAATAGAATCTACTTTTAGATTGGGTACGGCAACTGCGGCAATAATGCCAATCAATAAAATTACAATGATGATTTCCATCATTGTAAAGCCAGAGGATGATTTAATTTTTTTATTTTCCTGAATTCTCATTGAAAACCCAATTCAAATTTTGTCTCTAAGTAAAAAATTATAAGCTCATTGTCATAGGCTGTCAAATAGTTGATATCATTAAATTTACCCTAGTTTCTGAAATGGGTTGAAAAACGCTAAGTTAGCCTACGAAAAAAAATAAATTTTTTTTTTATTTTCTTTACCCTAACTTTCAATATTTTAGAAGAACTTATAAAAGGGCTTAATATTCAACAGTTTTGACATTAAAATATTATATACAGTTTTACAAACTTTAACTTCTATTTCATGGTTACTATACACCTAGCGCCAAAATTATCTTTCCAATTAGTGACTTTTTTATAGAAAGGCCGGGTTTTTCTTGATTGGCAACAAAGTATCGCTTCCCATTTCCAACAGAGTTTTACTGACTAGCATTTCTTCTGTATTGGCTTGGCTTTTATACCCCGGTTTGGAAGGAGAAGGACTTTCGTTTTTAGTCTGGTTCGCAATGGTTCCGTGGGGTTTGGCTATGGTGAATACACGCCCTATTGAAGGAGCTGTTTGTGGTTTTGCTTTTGCTTTTTTTGCTTTTTTTGCAATTTGTTCGGGATTTATCAATGGGATGCAAAGTTGGCTTGAGCTTTCATTTTCTCTAACATTATTCTGGTATAGCGTAGTTTGTGTTTTTCAAGCTTTGCCTTATGCATTGTTTGGTTGGTGCCAAAGCAAATTTGGATGGTTAGGCAACCCTTTTGGTCCTTTACGCGCAGCCGCTTGTCATTGCTTACTTCTTACTATTCTTCCGGCGTTGCTTCCTGGCAACATAACTCATGCTCTTTATAATTCTCCCCGCGTTATCCAAATTCTTGATTTGGGCGGAATTCCTCTTTTGTTATTTTCCATAATCTTGTCGAATTGGTTGATACTGGATTTAATCTTAAAGCTAAAGAATAAAGAAAAGCCAGTCGTTGTTTTAATTTGCTTGGTATCTTTATATCTATTCATAGTGGGTTATGGCACGTTTAGGTTAGATCAATTTCATGTCGCGGAGAAATCTGCAAAGGCTAATCAATTTTTGCAAGTTGAATCGATTCAACCCAATTTACCCTTAAAATCAAAAAAAATCGGCGTTGACCTATTGGACAGCGCTTTTGAGTTAACGGAAAAAAGCGCGGAAAGACATCCTAAAGGAGAATTTGTGGTTTGGCCCGAGATTCCTCTAACCCCTACTTGTGAGGATAAGGATTATCAAGAAAAGTTAAGCGCTTTGGCAATAAAAATAAACCGAAGGATTTTAGCTCCTTGTACTTGGGTGTCGAAAAAGCCTTATAGATATACAAATACTATGAGGATGACACTGCCTTCGGGGGAATTTGGCAAGGAATATAATAAAATGATTTTATTTCCTTTTGGAGAATACATTCCCTTTGAGAACAATTTTCCTTTTTTACGAAGCTTATTTAAAAAAGCTCGATACTATATTCCCGGCAAAGAACATATTGTGTTTGATTTAGGCGAAGGAAAAAGAATCCTACCTGTCATTTGTTATGAATCTGTTTTTACCGATCTAATTCGTAAATTTATTGACCGAGGGGGAAACGCCATTGTCAATATGTCCGACGACGCTTGGTTTGGAAAAAGCGGTCTTTCTTTAATTCATTTTTCTTTAGCGGTATTTCGATCAGTAGAATACCGCGTGCCAATGGTTCGAGTTACAAACTCTGGAGTTGGAGCATTTGTTCAAGCGACAGGAGAGATAGTACCTTCATCCCAGACCTCCTTATTTAAGCCAGTGGCAACTTCTTTTTCATTATTTATTCCCAAAGACAGATCTATTTATTACAACGTAGGTAATGTATTCTTTTGGTTGATTTTGATTCTATTTAGCGTTGATTTATTATGGAAACCAGCCATTCGATTCCTGAAATAAACTTTTTTATATTTTTTTTATTGTAAGACCGTCAATCGGTAGGATGAAATTCTTTGAAAAACGGCATATTAATCCAAAACGACCCATAAAGTTTGATAAAAGGTTGTTTTTCAAAACACTTAGGGATAAATTAGTAGTTAGGAAAAAAAATCTAATATTTAAACAGTGAAAAGGCCAATGAAAAATAAGCCCGTAAAAAATAAAAAGGTAAAATTTATTTTTAAGGATTTCCCATCTTTAAAGGCTTTGGGTATTACCTTATTTTTTGTTTTGGCTTTATTGTCGCCTAATCCGATAAATAGTAATATTGTCGACAATGCGTATGCGGGTGGGGGGAGTCCTTCTCCATCGCCTTCTCCATCGCCATCACCGTCGCCTTCACCATCACCGTCGCCATCACCGTCGCCTTCTCCATCACCGTCGCCTTCTCCATCGCCATCTGTTGATGAATGCGATTTAGGTACTGATTGGAATTATGATTGGGATAATTGTTCTCGGTCTATAGATTGCGACTCGATTCATACTTTGAAGATGTATTACCATCCAAATTTTACCGCTACCAATTTCCCATCGCCGAATATAACGGTAACAGGGAAAGATGCGGGTGATAGTTGTACCTTTGACGTTAATTTTACCAAGGTATCAGGCGGTGATAATTGTGGGTACGCGTTATATACAGCAAGCGGCGGTACACAATTAAAAGTAAATACCAATGCCATTAATGGGGCGACGAATTGTGAATTAAGAATTACTGTTGCGGCGCCGAGGACCACTAATTTGGGCATTAGCTCGGAAACTCGTTGGACCGGCTTTGGTATTTGGGCGAATAAGGCTTGGGCTTCTGTTGAAGGCATGAAAGGTTTTGTAAGCGCTCATTCAACGACAGGAGATTTACGAGCAGACGTAACATCGGGTAATGTTTTTATGACATCCGTAACTGGGAATTTATGGGCAATAGGCTTGACCCAGAAGGCTGAACTAAGAACTTGCTCTGATATTAGAGCTGAGTATTGTTCAATTCCAAGCGGATCTAATTATTTAAGAGTTGATACGAAGCGAGCGGGTAATGGGCTTCGGAATAGTGGTACCACATGTTCTGTAGACGATTCAGATAAAGATAAAGACAAGGACAAAGATAAAGACAAGGACAAAGATAAAGACAGTGACAAAGATAAAGACAGTGACAAAGATAAAGACAGTGACAAAGATAAAGACAGTGACAAAGATAAAGACAAGGACAAAGATAAAGATAAGGATGAAGACGAAGATGAAGATCCTTATGGAAATATTGACGTTCAATATATTCCTACGACTACCTTCAAAGAAGAGTTGGCTGTTGATTTAACCAAATATCGCAACGATATTGGAAATTGCCCAGGATGTAGTTATAAAATAGACGCAGATAGTTTGGGGCATGTTTATATAATTAATAAAAATGTTCCTTCCGGAACAACGAACATTTGCGCTCATTAATTCATTCCTTTAAATGACCAAGTAGATAGTAAGTAAAAGTTCGATTTTGCTTTCCCCTTCCCTTTTTTTAAAAAGTTGATTAAGCCACGCGGTTTTTTCCAGTAAACCTCCTGTGAAAAAGATTGAAAATCCCCAAGTTAAGGTAAATATTTTGTAAAAGGTTGTTTTTGAATGTGTTGAGGCGTAAATTATAGTGAACTCTGATTTCTATTTAATCGATGCGGGTCAAACTTTTTTCCAAATAAAATAGGAATTAGTGGGAGGATGGCTTTCTGTTTTTTTAGTTTTAAAGAAATAGTAAATGTATTGCCATAGAGCGTTTGAATTAATCTTAAATTTTAAAATAATTTGGGTACTAGGTGATGAATGAAATTTCAAAGTATATTAAAACCCTTTTTCGAATTTTTTCATTTTGTGTCTTGGCAATATTATTTTTCTTTGCGCCATCGCCTTTGCCATTAATCGGCCAAGCGCAAGCCGCCGATTGTGATGAAGGATCATGGGATTATGATTGGAGTAGTTGTACCCTATCGGTTGATTGCGATTCAGTAAATAGGTTAAGAGTTGTTTATAATGCAACATTTACTTCTACTAATTTTCCTGCGCCTAATATTTATGTTTTAGGAAAAGATACTCCAAGCGAGTGTACGTTTGATTTTAATTTGACCAAAGTATCGGGCGGAGACGACTGTGCTTATAAAATTTATACAGATAAAAGTGGCGAAAGACTGAATTTAAATACCAGGCGTCGAAATGGGGAGACCAATTGCGAAATTAGGGCTAATATTACGGCTCCCAGAACCATGAATATAAATAATATTACTGCCAATAAAGCTTGGGCATCCGTTGAAGGAATGACAGGCCAAGTAATAGCAAAATCCACGATAGGCGATCTTCGCGCTGACGTTACGTCTGACAAGGTAGTTTTATTATCCGAAACCGGTAATCTATGGGCTTCTGGACTAAAAAAAGTAGCTACCTTAAGGACTTGTTCAGATATTAGAGCGTTTTATTGTGTAATACCTACCACAAATACAACGTTGACAACAGAAACAAAGAGGTCCGGAAAAAAGCTTGCTTGTGTGGTGGATGACTCTGACAAAGACAAGGATAAAGACAAAGATAAAGACAAAGATAAAGACAAAGACAAGGATAAAGACAAAGACAAGGATAAAGACAAAGACAAAGACAAGGACAAGGACAAAGACAAGGACAAGGATAAAGACAAAGATGAAGACGAGGATGAGGAAGATGAAGACAGTCACGGAAATATAGACGTCCAATTTCTTCCGACAACTGGGTTCAAAGAAATATTGGATGTAGACTTAACCAAATATCGAAATGATATGGGTAATTGTCCAACTTGTAGGTTTAAATATAAACCAATCAGTTTGGGTCATGTGTTCGTTATTGAGAAAAATGTTCCTGCTGGAACCACTAACGATTGTCCATACTAAGTTTTTCTAAGATCGAATTATGAAACCAACTTCAATAAAAAAAAATGGTTTGAGGATTTTTATTGGAGTTTTAGCGGCCTGTCAGATATACGCAACGGCATTTGCTTCGGAAGGGGAGGAAAGATGTCAAGTAACCTCTAAGTTGCAAAGTAATATAAAGGCTTGTTCTAAATTAGTTTCTTTACCTTCCGTTGATAAACTGTATGTTCTATACGGTAAAAACTCTATCGCTACAGACAGATCATCCTCTAATATTTTGATCAAAGCTTGGGAAGAAAGGGAGTGTGACAACTCTGACAAGGGTAAAGATAAAGATGTCGAAAATAATCGAATAGATTGTAATACCGATTTTCATGTTTCTATGAAAAAAATAAGCGGGGGCGATCAATGCGGTTTTATTATCGATAATCCAAAAAAGCAATCCGATCAATTAAAAATTGTTATAAAGCGAAAAAGTCGTTCCAAAATTGACAATTGCGAAATGCAAATGATTATTCGAGCTCCGGCGTTTACACAATTAATTAGAAATGTGTATAACAAGGCTGAAGCGCAAATTGTCGGGATGAAGGCATTAATTGGAGCGACTTCTACTTCGGGAGATATTCATGCGGAAGTTACTTCTCCCCAAGTAAACTTGACTTCTAAAACTGGGAGTCTATGGGCATACGGGTTGACTAAGCGAGGCAAAATAATGACGCGGGGAGGAGATGTTGCCGTCCAATATTGTAAAACTCCTGAAAATCAAACGGGAGAGCTTCAATTGTTAACGTTAACTTCGAAAGATGGAAGCGTGCCCGCCGGTTATGTGAGTTTATTTTTACCTCAAGAAATGGAATATTGGATGCATAAGTCTCTCAAAAAACAATTAAAGAAAGCGAACCACCTCAAAACACAAGTTCCCGAGTGTGGATATGCGAATTGTAAGTCTTTTAAAATGCGAGGAGACGTTCGAAATTATATGTATGTTTCAGCGCTTCCTCAAAAAGCCGCTAATGTTTGTCGATTTTGAATATTTGATTATTTTTATTCCACCAACGCCTCACACCTCTTAGTATTTTTAACTATACCCTCCGTCCCGCCTTCATTATGTACCCACTTTGCTTGTAGTCAATATCATTGACTTAACGAAATGGCTCGTCAATTATAGCGATTGGGTTTCTTCTACGGTTCCAAATTTTTTTTGGTTTGTTAGTTTAAATTGAGTAGATATAAGCGATTTAAGCGCAGTCAAAAAAAACTGGTCGCATAACAGATTATTGTGGTATTTGAATTCGAAAGTTACCAATGAGTTTGTCGAGTTATTTTTTATCGATCTATCTATTTTAGATTAATTAAATCGTTTTTAATAAATTTAATTTATTACTTTTTTATGTCGCTCCGATTATAATTATTTTCAAATTTTTAAATTAAAAATTTAAGCAATTGAAACCGCAATAAAATATTGAATTATCGATGATTCATTTCAAAAAAATAAAAATAATTTTAAACGAGAGTAGAGCTTTATTTTTATGGGTTTTATTAATTGGTTTTTTTTTAATTGGAATAAAGTTGCGTTGGGAAGCTTTAGATATAGTTAGGCTTAACGAATGGCTTTCCCGTGATATTGATAGAGCGTTAAATCTATTTAGCGGTACTTACTTCCCGCTTGCAGGGCCAGAAACAACTAATGGGCTAAGATTACCAGGGCCATTTTTATATATTTTAATGGCAATTCCTTTTTTCTTTGAAACCTCGTACGAGTCGCTATTTAATTTCTATTTCGTAATTAATTCTGCATCGCTTTTCGTATCCTTTTATGTAGTAAGGAAATATTTTAACTTTAATACCGCTTTTTTAGTTACCGTTCTTCAATCGACCCATCTTTTATATATTGAAGCAATTGCGTTTCCCATAAATCCAACGTTTTTATTGCCACTCATACCTTTTTTATTGTGGGCAATCCTAGAGTTTTCTCTAAATAGAAATGAAAAAGCCCTTAAGTTTGTTGGTTTGATTATTTCATTAGGAATACAAATTCATTTGTCAATTGCAACGTTTTTACTAGTCCCGCTTGTTTGGAGTATTATCTTTCGCATAAAGATTTCTACTAGAGAAATTTTAAGAACGGCGCTTGTAAGTCTGGCTACTTTTTTACCTTTTATATATTATTTCTTTAACTCATATAAACCTGATTTACCTATAAGTCACGTAACTAAATTTGACCCTTTTTCTAATTTTTTTGAACCAATAAAAATCTTAACGGTCCAAAATACGGTAAACAGGTTAACTGATTTTAATATTGGTCAAGGTAACTTAACGAACTTTAGCGAAGTTTCTAAATTATTTACATTAACTCAGTTTACTTTATTGAATATAAGTTTATTGGGGATAGTGATTTTTGGTATTTTTAAAATTAAAAAAGAAGGAATTGAAAGCTACCAAAAGGAAATACTAGTTTTTTTGTTCTTTTATTGCCCGGCCCTAATTTATGACTTAATTAGGCCTTGGGATATTCATTTTTGGTACAACTACATTTTTATTTTTCCAACAGCGTTATTAGTTAGCAAATTTATTACAACAGTTTTAGAGGTTCTAAAAAAAACCATTTCAATAAACTTAATAGCGAAAATAATAAGTTTAAGTCTTCTAGGTTATTGGACTTTTTATAATATAAGCTACATCCGTGATTCAAAAAAAACGATCGGCGATATGGCTTATATTGGAGATTATCAAAACTATAATGGGTTTAAACTTTTGAGTAATAAGCTCGCAGAAGCTCTTGGCATATCTTTAAATACGTTTTTCAGTAATGTTTTTGATCAAAAAATGTTTTTGTTGTCGACGGAAAATCCAAAACTATTAAACAATAATAAAAAATTAAATAAGGAAACATTAATTAAAGAAAATTGTTTTTTCATCATTGACGATCGTTTTTTCCCGGTTGCTGAAAAATACGCAAGTTTTATTATCTCGGAAGTTAGCGATAGCAAATTGAAAAAGGAGAGAGAGAAACTAGATATTTTTTTAAAAGATCCCACGTTAAAAATTTCCCCTAGTTATATGGTTTCTTTTAAGGGCGACGATCTCCCTGGATTCCATCGTATATCGCGCGTTAATAGAAAGTACCATGTCTATGAATATCGTCCTAAAAATAAACAGAATTGCTATAGTAACCAAATTAATCCTTTTCCAGTGACTCTCGAAGATAATTCGTTTTATGACGATCTATTTAATTTTCAAAAATCTAATAATAAGCTTTTAAAAAATAAATTTGAATTTGACTCTGCTGGGGTTCTCGATAATTTAGAGATTAAATACATTCTTTTAGAGGGGGAGATTACCAATCCGGTTATATTTCAAGTTGAAATTAGAAAAAAACCAACTGGTTATGATGTAAAAACTCAAATCAATTCTTATTTCTGGGGCGTTTCGAAATCGGATAAATTTATTTTTACAGAGTTAAAATTAAATATTTATAATGACGGAAAATTAAAAATTGATTTGCCAATTATTTCAGAAAACTCTTGGGTTGCTAATGGATATGGGATAAACACAGTTAAACCCAGTTGGTATCGAAATTTCGAAATAAAAAATGGCCTTAAAGTTATGAAAGCTGAAATGCTTTTTGAAATTTCGGGTAAGCTAATGTTTCCAAGTAAAGATAAATCGAAAGAGGTCGATTTCAAAACTTTTATACCCATATTATGAATATTTTATTAGACGCTAAATAGGTGATTTAAATATTTCACACAATACTCTATTTTTTAAGGGTAAATCAGCGTCTTAGTTTACTTTAGTTTTTAGTAGTCAAAGTTTTGCGTGGCTTATTATGTAAGGTTATGAAACAAACAAGCAAAAACTTTGGTGAGTAGATTTTAAGGAAATCGGTTGGAAGTAAAAAAAAACAGAGAGTTGCTATTGATTAATTATTCCCACTCAATAGTAGCTGGCGGTTTTGAGCTGATATCGTAGGTGACGCGATTGACTCCGCGTACTTCGTTTATGATTCGGTTTGAAATAGTTCCCAGTAAATCGTATGGCAGTTGAACCCAATCGGCCGTCATACCGTCGGCGCTATTTACCGCCCGAAACGCAATCACGTTTTCATAAGTTCGGGCATCCCCCATAACCCCAACTGTCTTGATGGGGAGAAGGACCGCAAAAGATTGCCAAATTTCGTAATATAAACCAGCTTCTTTAATTTCTTCCAAGATAATTCTGTCAGCCTGGCGTAAAATTTCTAATCTTTCTTCAGTAATAATTCCTAGTATTCTAATTGCTAAACCTGGACCTGGAAAAGGTTGACGGTTTACAATTTCTTCAGGTAATCCAATTTCTCTCCCAAGAACTCTAACTTCGTCTTTAAATAATTCTCTGAGAGGTTCGATCAGTTTTAAGTTCATTTTTTCGGGTAACCCACCCACATTATGATGGGTTTTTATGGCGGCAGATGGTCCTTTGACCGATACGGATTCAATAACGTCGGGATATAGAGTTCCTTGAGCTAGAAAAGTAAAGTTTCCAAGCTTTTTGGCTTTTTCTTCAAAAATTTCAATAAAGGTTCTTCCAATTATTTTTCTTTTTTCTTCAGGGTCGGAGATGTCTTTTAGGTTTTTAAGAAATCTGTCTCCTGCCTGCACAACTTCTAAATTTAATTGGAAACTATTTTTAAAGGTGGTCGCAACCTTCTCTCTTTCTCCAAGGCGTAAGAGACCGTTATCTATAAAAATACAGACGAGGTTATTTCCTATCGCTTTATGTAAAAGTAAAGCGACGACTGAGGAATCCACTCCTCCACTAAGAGCGCATAAAACTTTTTTATCTCCTACTGTCGATCGAATTTTATCGATAGCAAAACCTGCGAAAGATTCAATTTTCCAAGATGGTTGAACGACGCAAATATTAAAAAGAAAATTCTCTAGAATTTTTTTTCCTTCCACGGTGTGAGCTACTTCGGGGTGAAATTGTAGCCCATAAATCTTATTAATTGAGTGTTCAACAGCTGCAACGGGTGAATTTAAAGTAAATCCAGGCGATTTAAAACCATTAGGGATTTTACTGATTCTGTCTCCATGGCTCATCCAGACGATGGTTTTGTTATGGATATTTTGAAAAAGATGTGAAAATTCCCGAACCATCAGTTCTGCTTTGCCAAATTCCCTCTTTGGAGCAGGGTCCACTGTGCCGCCAAGAGTATGGACAATTAACTGCATTCCATAGCAGAGCCCTAAAATGGGTATATTTAAATCGAAGAGTTTTCGATCAACCTTAGGGGCGCCTTCTTCTAGAACGCTACTGGGTCCGCCAGAAAGTACAATGCCTTTGGGTTGAAAGCGGATGATTTCGTCGATGCTTATTGTATAAGGGTGTATTTCGCAATAAACCTGACATTCCCTGATTCGTCGGGCAATGTTTTGAGTATATTGAGAACCAAAGTCGAGAATGAGAATTTTTTCGTCACAAAGGGATTCGGGAAGCATAGAATTTTAAAACGTTATAATTTATTGAAAAAAGAAAATTAAGAAATTATCTAATAATGGATATTTTTGTCTGATTGTTATTGTCTATACCTTGAGTTCTAAATATAGAATTCCGGGAATTAATTTTTTATAGGTTTCCTTAAGACAAAACAATTTTAGGTAAGGATAGACTTTGAGAAGACTTGTTTTACTCCAAATTATAATTTGGAGCTTCCTTAGTTACCATAACATTATGGACGTGGCTTTCCTTTAACCCTGAAGAAGAAATTCTAATGAAGGAACTCTTTTCTCTTAATTCTTTAATTGTAGCGCACCCGCAGTAACCCATCCCGGCTCTTAGTCCACCTGAGAATTGATGCACAGAAAACGCTAAAGGACCTCTATAAGGCACCCTAGCTTCGACTCCTTCAGGAACTAGTTTACTTTTTGAAAGTTCCTTTTCTTGGAAATATCTATCTCCACTTCCTTCTGACATAGCCGCAATTGAACCCATTCCTCTATATTCTTTGTAACTTCTGCCTTGATAAAAAATCTTTTCGCCTGGACTTTCGTCCGTTCCGGCAAAAAGCGAACCAAGCATTACTGAATGAGCGCCAGCCGCAATAGCTTTTACGATGTCTCCAGATTGTTTTATCCCACCATCGGAAATTACGGGAATTCCTTTTTTGGAAGCGACTTTGGTGCATTCAGCCACGGCTGTAATTTGAGGAACTCCAACCCCACTAATCACCCTGGTTGTACATATAGACCCAGGGCCGATACCCACTTTGACGGCGTCTGCTCCCGCGTCAATCAAAGCCTGGGTTCCTTCTGCGGTTGCAACGTTTCCTCCTATAACGGGCAAATCGGGAAAATGGCTTTTTATTTCTCTAATAGAAGATAATATTTTTTCCGAGTGGCCATGTGCGCTGTCGACCACTAATACATCCAGTCCCACGTTTACAAAGCTTTGTACGGCTTCCAAATACTCTTTAGCGACTCCTATTGCCGCCCCAACCAAAAGGTGTCCATCTGAGTCCTTTGCGGCTTTTGGGAATTTCCCCATCTGTTCAATATCTTTAATTGTGATTAAACCTTTTAAGTTGCCTTGTTGGTCGACGATAGGTAATTTCTCAATTCTATTTTCGTGCAGTTTTTTTCTAGATTCCTCGATCGGAGCGCCTTCAATCGCTGTAACTAAATTTTCTTTGGTCATTAAATCCAAAATAGGTCGGTCATGATTGGTTTCCACTCGCAAGTCCCGATTGGTTAAAATACCAACTAGCTTTTCGCCTTTGGTTATTGGAATTCCCGTAATTTGGAATTTCTCCATCACCTTTTTAGCTTCATTAATTGTTTGCTCTGGATTCAAAGTAATAGGATCGGGAATTATGACGCTGACAGCTCTTTTGACTTTTTCAATTTGTTTTTTTTGTTGGTTAAAGGGCATATTGCGGTGAATAATTCCAATTCCTCCTTCTTGAGCAAGGGCTATTGCCATAGCCGCTTCAGTTACAGTATCCATTGGAGAACTGATTAAGGGGCAATTTAACTTTATATTTGGGGTTAGTTGTGTAGAAGTATCTACATCTTTAGGCAAAACTTTAGAATAACCCGGCAGTAAAAGTACGTCGTCAAAGGTAAGGTAAGTGGGAATTTCCTGGGCTAACATAGCAGGCAAAGGTGGAGCGAGATGAATAAACGAATAATTTTTTTAAGCGTTTGTATATTATCATGACCTAAAGAATTCCGTTTCATAAAATTTTCGCGAAAATGAAAAGAGCTAATGATTCAATGAGGTTCAACGGAGTTTTAAAGTAAGTGGTTTTAACATACCTATGTTTATTTCATAAAATTTAGCTTTTGTGACAATATTTTAAGGCTATTTTGATAAGCTATTGCTAACAAAAGAGTTTAAAGACAAATTAAATTCCCTTGAATTTATATTTATTGGTAAAAAAATATGAAGCGATTAGCTTTTTGTGTATTGGTGAGTATCTTTGTTTTTATTTGTGGTTCGAATGTTTTTGCCGTTCCTCTATTTCCCGATCAGGAGGGTTGGTCTGGAATTTATTTTAAAGGTAATAAATTAGGTTTTTCCAGTTATTCCCTCAAAAACTTGTCAGGCGTCATTCAAATTAAATCTAAAGTTTTTTTTCGAATTAAAGTTGCGGGGGGCGATCAAACCACTTCTTTTGTCCAGGAGACTATTCTAAAAGAAAACTTAGAGCCTAAGAGTTTTTATCTTTTACAAGAGGTAATGGGTACTCGCCATCAAACACATGGCAAGTTAGAAGAAAATCGTTTGGTTTTGACAGTTTCAACTAAAGGTTTTAAAAAAAATAAATCTTTGTCTTATAAAAAAAAGAGCGCTCTTTCGTCATCGTTCTTACTCAAAATCCTTAGCGAGGGGTTAGAGGTTGGTAAAAGTGGAAAATTACCTGTTTTTATGGAAGCTTTTCGAGCTTATTCTAAAGCACAGTTTAAAACGATCGGAAAAGAAACTTTAAATATTAGAGGTTTTGCTGAAGAAGCATTCATTTTGGAACAAAAGATTGGCGGAATGGAGGTTAAAACCTGGGTAACTGCAGAAGGTAGAGTTTTAAAAGAAATATCTGCCGACGGTTTTGAATCTATTTTAGAATCCAAGGAAAAAGCTCAAGATATGGGTGGTTACGCCTTTTCCGCTTCAAGCCTTATCACTTTAAGCGTGATCAAGCCTAAAAAAGTAATCCATTACCCATTTTCTAAAAAGGTTCTAAAAGTTAGGTTAAGCAACCTTTTAGAACCGACTTCCATTCCTCAAGATCACAGGCAAAAGATTATAAGTTCTGAAACACTTCCAGATCAAACGTTTGCATCTGTTGTAATGATAAAATCTGAAACCGAAAATGTGGAAACCAAAAAAATTTTAAAAGAAGAAGCTCTAGATCCCAAAACATTAGAGGAAACTGCCGAAATTCAATATAACCATCCAATGATCAAAGCCTTAGCGCGTGAAATCGTCCAAAAAGACTGGAGTCCTTGGAGAACGGCGCTTGGAATAAATGAATGGGTTTATAAGAATTTGGATAAAGTCTTGGAAGATTCCATATCTGCTTTAGACACTCTCCAAAAAAGAAAAGGAGAGTGCCAATCTCATACTAATTTATTTGTTGCTCTAGCAAGAGCGTCTGGGTTACCAGCTCGCATAGTTAATGGATTGGTTTACTCTAGAGAATTCAAAGGTTTTGCTTACCATGCTTGGCCAGAAGTATATGTTGGTCAATGGCGAGCGTTAGACCCCACACTGGGGCAGGCTGTTGCTGATGCAACCCATATAAAATTGGCAAAAGGAGGCGAATCTGGCCCATTAAAACTCTTAGAGTTTATGGGTAAGCTCCAAATTGAGATTTTAGAAAACTAAAGCTTATAAATTTTTTATTTATATAAATAATTTTTTTTCAATGAGTTACCGATATTCTTGTCGGTTTCTAACTTTGGTTTTTGGATTTATTACTCCTTTCTAAGAAAAAAATAATCGAAGAAAAAAAATCTTTTACGTGTAAACCTCCTAAAGATTTGGCTCCCTAAAAAGTCAAGACTTTTTTTGAGTAAAAAGTCATTGACAACCCCACATATTGTGTTTATTTTGGATAGTGGGCACAAAATGTTGTTGCTTTGATTTGTTGGAACTTTCAAAAAAAAACGTTAATTTATTTAAATTATCTAAAATTTAAACTTATATTTTTTCCTCCAAAAAGCCATGAAAATCATCCGAATATTTACAAAAAATCTTAAAGATCCTTTTGAAGCCTTTAATTTTGTGGAGCGAACTTCAAAAATTACAAATACGGATGGTTCCACCGTTTCCGAAATGAAGGAGGTCATTGCCCCAGATTTTTGGTCTCAAGTCGCAGTGGATATCATGGCCCAAAAATATTTTCGAAAAGCTGGAATTCCTTCTTGTTTAAAAAGAAAAGTTGAAGAAGGAGCTCCCGAGTGGCTTTGCCCATCAGTCCCTGATTTTGCGGCGCTAAATCAATTGCCGAAAGTTAGTCAATATGGTGGAGAAACCGACGCTCGGCAGGTTTTTAGGCGGTTGGCGGGTTGTTGGACTTATTGGGGATGGAAAAATAACTATTTTGAAGACGAAGAATCCGCTCAGATTTATTTTGATGAAATGTGTTTTCAATTAGCTGGACAATTGGCGGCTCCAAATTCACCTCAATGGTTTAATACAGGTTTAAATTGGGCTTATGGGATAGAAGGTCCGGCTCAAGGTCACTATTATTATGACTCAGATGAATCAAAAGTCGTGCAATCTCAGTCCGCATATGAAAGACCTCAGCCTCATGCTTGTTTTATTTTGTCAATTGAAGACAACTTGGTTAATGAGGGCGGGATAATGGATTTATGGCGCCAAGAAGCCCGATTATTTAAATACGGTTCGGGTAGCGGTACAAATTTTTCTAGTCTTCGCGGAGAAGGAGAGCCTCTTTCGGGTGGTGGAAAATCTTCTGGATTGATGAGTTTTTTGAAAATTGGCGATCGAGCGGCTGGAGCTATAAAGTCCGGTGGAACTACGCGAAGAGCGGCAAAAATGGTGACCTTAGATATTGATCATCCCGATATTGAAGAGTTTATTGAGTGGAAAGTAAAAGAAGAACGAAAGGTAGCGGCGCTTGTTTCTGGTAGTAAAATAACTAGAAAAAGACTGAAACAGGTTATTAAGGCTTGTTGGGCAGAAAAAGACGAATCTTTACGTTTTGATTTGGCGAAGAACCGGGAATTACGCAAGGCTGTTAAACAAGGTTTAGAAGACTGCATTCCTGAAAACTATATTTATAGAGTGATCCAGTTAGCTAAGCAGGGAGTACAAGATATTGAATTTGAGGAATACGATGTTAATTGGAATTCAGAGGCTTATGCTACTGTTTCAGGTCAAAATTCCAACAATTCAATTCGGCTCACAAATGAGTTTTTAAGAGCTGAGGAGTGTGGTGGCGATTGGAACTTGTTAAATCGGGTTGATGGAAAAATTAACAAGACCGTTTCTGCGGATAGTTTGTGGGAGAAAATAAATGAATCGGCTTGGTCAAGCGCCGATCCCGGATTGCAGTTTGATACCACAATTAACGAATGGCACACCTGTCCAGAAGGCGGTAGAATTCGCGCTTCCAATCCATGTTCTGAGTATATGTTTCTTGATAATACGGCCTGTAATTTAGCCTCGATAAATTTGATTAAGTTTTTCGATGCGAAGAGCGGCAGGTTTGCTATTCACAATTTTAGACATGCTTGTAGGCTTTGGACTTTGACTTTGGAAATTTCAGTTGCGATGGCTCAATTTCCAAATAAAGCGATTGCTGAAAAAAGCTTTGACTACAGAACTTTGGGTTTGGGGTACGCCAACCTTGGAGCTTTGTTGATGGTTTCTGGTATCCCCTATGACTCGGAAGAAGCTAAGTCTATTGCTGGGTCTATAACCGCTTTATTGACAGGCGCTTCTTATTCTATGTCAGCCGACATGGCTAAAGAATTAGGGGCTTTTTCTCAATATGAATCGAATAAAACTCATATGTTAAGAGTTATGCGGAATCATCGAAGGGCTGCGCAAAATGCTCCAGAGCAAGAATATGAAGGTCTTACCGTTTTCCCAAGAGGAATTCGGTCCGAGTTTTGCCAAGATAATCTTTTGAGGGCGGCGAAAAAAGAATGGGATGATGTTTTGGAAAAAGGCGTAAAGTTTGGTTTTCGGAACGCCCAAGTGACTTGTATTGCTCCAACGGGAACGATTGGTTTGTTAATGGATTGCGATACCACGGGTATTGAGCCAGATTACGCTTTAGTAAAATTCAAAAAGCTAGCTGGTGGAGGATATTTTAAAATTATTAATCAGTCTGTACCCGCAGCCCTAGGACGCCTCGGTTATAGTGAAGAAGAAGCCGAAGAAATTGTAAAATATTGTGTCGGGTCGGGAAGTTTAAAAGACTCTCCATTTATTAACAGGGAATCGTTAAAGGAAAAAGGGTTTAGCGATAAGGTTTTAGAAAAAATTGAGGCAGAGCTGCCAAAAGTATTCGATATTGGGTTTGCGTTTAACAAATTCACGTTGGGCGAAGAGTTTTGTAAATCTACTTTTGGTATTACCGAGGCGCAATTAGAATCTCCAATGTTTAATTTTTTAGAATTTATCGGTTTTTCGTCCGATGAGATTTCTAAAGCTAACGACGCAATTTGTGGAACTATGACGATTGAGGGTTCGCCTCACCTTAAGGAAGAGCATTACCCTGTATTTGATTGCGCCAATAAATGCGGTAAATATGGAAAGCGTTTTATACCTCATGAAGCGCATATTCGGATGATGGCAGCCGCCCAGCCTTTTATTTCTGGAGCGATTTCTAAGACCATAAATATGCCGTCTGAATCCTCCATTTACGATGTTAAGAAAGCGCATATTCTATCTTGGAAGCTTATGCTTAAAGGGACTGCTATTTACCGAGATGGGTCCAAATTAAGCCAACCTCTTAATAGTGTAGCCGATTTAGACTTTAGAATGATTGAAACTGAAAGTGAAGATCGGAAGGAAGCGAAATCTCCAGCTCTTGCCGCTGCGGAAAGAATTGTTCATCAAATGGGATACCGCAAAAAGCTTCCATATAGACGCAAGGGTTATACTCAAAAAGCTATGATTGGAGGACATAAGGTTTACCTCCGTACGGGCGATTATGAGGACGGAAGCTTGGGTGAGATTTTTATTGATATGCATAAGGAAGGCGCCGCTTTCCGGAGCTTAATGAATTGCTTTGCTATTTCTATTTCTTTGGGTCTTCAACATGGAGTTCCCTTGGAAGAGTTTGTTGACGCCTTTGTTTTCACCCGTTTTGAGCCTAATGGGATTGTTTCTGGTAGTAAGAATATAAGTATGTCGACATCTATTATTGATTATATTTTTAGAGACCTAGCGATTTCATATTTAGATCGAAATGATTTGTCTCAAGTTACCCCCGAAGATTTACGCGCAGATGCCATTCAGAAAGATTCTGAATTTAGCTCCGATGTTACTTCCAGCATTAAACCTCCTCAAGAATCAAACGTTGTTTTGGAAAAAACAGAGGTGGTTTCCGAGGTTCCAAAAGCCGCAACTAAAACAAATGGAAATGGGAACGGAAATGGAGCGGTAGCGGAAAAACATGCGGAGGTTACGGTTGGATTGGCTCAACCTAAAGTTTCCGCTTTTGAAATAGCTAGAATGAAAGGATATGAAGGCGACCCTTGCAATGAATGCGGGCAGATGACCCTTATACGCAATGGTACCTGTTTAAAATGCCTGTCATGTGGCGCAACGTCCGGTTGTTCCTAAAGATTCATTTTTTTAAGTAGATTACTTTAATATCTCCCCTCCCCCCCCTCTGGGGCAGTTTTGCATCTGATTTTTTTCTTATAAAAAAAGTTTAAAAATTTTTCTTCAAATTTAAATTGTTAAGGTTAACTAATCCCACAAAACCTTGACACTATTGAGCTAAAATAATATACTTCAAAATTCACATCCTTAGACCTGAAAGAATTTTTCAATTTATTACCTAGCGTTAACCTGGGTATTTGGAGGAGCTAATCCATTGAGCGAAAAAGAAAATAATCCGGCAGAGCAAGGCACCCAAGCGGAAGACGATGAAGAATCCCTCAGGGGAGATTCGTCTAAAGAAGGCGGACTGGCCGACCTTAGCGAGTTGGAAAAGATAAAAAAAGAACTAGAACTTGAAAAAGTAAAAGCTGCGCAAGAACTTGAAGTGGGCGAGGAAGAGGAAGGCGAAGACGCTAGAGAGGCGGATTATCTTCAAAAGCTAATTAATTTGACAATTAAGTTTGATCATCATTTAGGAATGTTCTTGATGCCTTCTTACATTGACTGCGGCTTAAAATACGATCATCGTTTAGTTGAAAGTTATACGACGCAGTTGGTTACTATTCAAAGTTTTCTAAGGCTATTGGAAAAAGTTGATGGAGTAACGCGCGAGCAGGTTACTAAAGAATGTGTTATCAAATTGAGAAACGTTCTCCAGCAAGTTAATAAAAATATGGTGAAGCCGCTTTTCAAAGAAGTAAAGCTTATGAAGAAGAAGCCTAAAATGGAAAACCTAGATACATTTAAAGAAAACTGGAACGATAGATTGCTCGAATTTCAAAAAGTTTGTGATTTTGAATACCAGATTTTAGACGTAAAAGGTTTTCAGATAAAATAACTTTATATTTGTTTATTTAATTCGAAACTGCTTGGGGGATGGTTGTTTCGTGAGAAGTCGATTTGATTATTTTGCGAAAATAAGTTTGCCGTGGGTATAGTCGTTTTTATAAATTCGATTATTTTCTAATTACCTCCAAGAGTTTCTCCCTCCTGGGCGGAGTTTTTAAATCATCCTCGCTCCCTTACGTTAAAAAAATTTCCCATTAACCTTATTTAAGAATTTTTGCCTAAGAAAAATGGAAGAAGAAAAAAACGAAAATGAAGAGTTAGAAGTGGGGCAGGAACTGACGGTGGTAGAGGAAACTTTACCTGAAGAAAAACCGGTTGTCGATCATTCTAAATTATATGTTTGGATTGCCGATGCCGGTAATAATCGTATACAAAAGTTTGATGGGAATGGGAAGTTCTTGATGCAGTTTGGTCGGCCTGCCGGCACGCGGGCTCCCTATAACCCAGGCGAATTCAAAACTCCAATGGGAGTTGCTGTCGATTCCTATGGGAACATTTGGGTGGCCGATACAGGGTGTCATCGAATACAGAAATTCGACGAAGAGGGCGGCTTTCTTTTGGAGTTTGGCACGGAAGGTTGGGGACCCGATAAGTTCTATATGCCAGAAGGTATAGCGGTGGAGGCGTCGGGAACTATACTTGTTGCCGATACGGCAAACCATTGCTTTAAGCGTTTTGACGATGATGGAGAGTTTCTATTGGGCTTTGGTTTCTCGGGTGATTTTGACGGTTTTTTAAAATACCCAACCGGAGTAGCTCTAGACCGCGAAGGTAACATTTATGTGGCAGATAGAGATAACCAGCGAATTCAAATTTTTAATGAAGACGGTCAATACGTTTCAAAGTTTGGTCAATATGGTTTTGAGGAAGGATTTGTTAATTTCCCTAATGGTATTGTGGTGCGGAAAGATGGAACGATAGTTGTTTCTGAAAAAAGCCAAAACCGTTGCCAAGTTTTTGATAACGAAGGAAATTTTATTTCAAGTTTTGGCGAATTAGGCAAACGCGAAGGGCAATTTAATT
This sequence comes from uncultured Nitrospinota bacterium, assembly GCA_964570665.1. GTDB lineage: Bacteria > Nitrospinota > Nitrospinia > Nitrospinales > JAJDAT01 > JAJDAT01. Next base: position 350,970 of record CAZMZH010000002.1, read on the forward strand.
GTCCAATGTGTTTGGCCCAGGATCCATATGGTTATATCTTTGTAGTAGATACGCTTAATAATCGAATCCAGAAATTTGATAAAGAGTTTAACTTTGTTGGGAAATGGGGTTCCATTGGAAAAGAATTGGGCCAGTTAAAGGATCCTGCTGGAATTTGCCTTACATGGGAACCCGATTGGGCTCCAAAAGACGAATAGTTTAACCAAAACTATTTGTAACTAATATTTAGAATAAGGAAAAATATTTTTTGAAAAAAGTTTGGCAAAATTTTGAGCTTCAATCCCCGGCAAAATGTGGATTTTTTTTAATCCTAATTATGGTTTTTCTGAGTTCCACCGTTTTTGGGGATGAAGGGTATTATTATGGCCATAAAGTTGAGGTTGAACCGCTCAAGCCAAAGTTGGGACCCGACGGCCTTCCATTGCCTGAAAGATTTGCCGATAATGGCGATGGAACAATTACCGATCAGAAAGAAAATCTTATGTGGAAAGCTCGTGATTCTTACCAAGAAAGAAAAAAATGGTTGAATTGGCACGACGCGCAAATATTCATAAAAGAGATGAATGAAAAAAAGTTTGCTGGGCATGATGATTGGCGATTACCCATAAAGAAAGAGCTTAAATCCCTTTATGAAGAAGAGAAGGAAATTCCTTGGAAATATTATTGGACGGAAAATGTTGTGCATATAGATCCAATTTTTGGAGATACTAGTTGTTGCTTTTGGACTAGCGAGGAATATAAAGAGAAATACGCATATGGGTTTAATTTTATTAGAGGGCAGTCATACTTAAGTCTTAAAGGCGGTATAATGCAATCCTTAACGGTGATACGGCCAGTTAGAACTATAACGGCTAAACTGGACTCAAAATGAGCGATCAAAATAATTTAGAAGACCAAGCGACGGAGGACGAGAGCCTTGAGCTTGAAGATAGTGAAGCCCTAGAAGAGGAAGAGCCGGATTTACAGGAAGAACTTGACGACGATGAAGTGGAGTTTGACCTGGAAGCTCAGATTGAGTTATTTAGAAGCCAGATTGAAGAAGAACCTGAAAACTGCATCCACCACTATAATTTGGGCGAAGCTCTAGAGGAGCTAAGGCATTATGACGAAGCCTTAGAGGAATTTCAGCTGGCTTTGAAGTATGACGAAGATAATTCCTTTGGAGGAGTGATTCATTTTGGATTAGGTAATTTATATTACAATAAACTTTTAGGTGGAGCTTCTTCAGACGTTATCAAAAGTTCTATTGGATTGTTAAATGAGCATAAAGAAAAAGATTCAATTACGGATGTTCTGGCTGAAGATTATCAAAACCCAATTAATGAATTTGAGCAGGCATTAAAATATTTGCCGATGCTGAAAGCAGACGATGATTTAGCGGAATACATTTCAGAAAATGCCCCGTTATCGATAGCAAATATTTATTATAAATGGGCATCTGATTTAGTTGATAAGTCGAGACAGCTTACTAACTATGGCGATGAAATAAACGATATTAAAAGAGCTTTGAAGCACTTAAAAAAAGTTTTAGAAATTGACCCTAATAATTCTCCTGCCGCCCTATTAGAAAAATTGGGAAAAAAAATGTTAGCGGAAGGATGGATGATCTATGATGAGTACGGTTTTGAAGCTAAAAATATTCAAGGCATAGGTTAATCGTTTAAAAGTATAAAAGAGTTAAAAAGGAATTTTTTTATGGCTGACATTTTAGAGCTAATCGGCGAACGATTGAGTAAAGACGGTCAAGTCTTGAATCTCAAGGCCCAGTTTATTCGAGAAGTAGGCGCGAGGAAGTTAGCGGAATGCGAAGAGCTTTCAAATTTAAGGGCGTTAGATTTAACTCAAAACGCTATTGGCGACGATGGAGCCAAAGCCATTGCGGAATCGCCTCATTTATCTAAAGTTAGAACTCTGAATTTAAAATCAAATGGAATCACTGATATTGGCGCGGAATACCTGGCAAACTCTACAACTTTGAAAAGTTTAAAAAGTTTGCAATTGGTAGTCAATGATATTTCGGAAAAGGGCGAAAAACTGCTGATTAACTCTAAAAGCTTAACAAGTTTGACTTCCTTAAAATTCCGAGTTTGAGTATTTTTTTTTAAAAAAAATTATTAGAATTAATGGTTTATAAGTAATTGTTTTTATTAAGCTTGTGGGGTGCGCTGAAAATAGAAAAATAGCGCTTGACTTATTTTGCCCGTTTTGATACTTTCGGTCCACAATCAAAGCCCAAAGACCCGGGCATAAAAAAACGAATATTAGGGTTCTTAGCCAATTTGAATATTTGTTAGGGATTATTTTGGAGTTAGTTTAACTTTTCAATTTTTTGAAAGGGGGAGACCATGATGAGAAGGACGACTACCGTGGTTATCACGGCCTTGGCGTTTTTTGCGCTTACCTCAATTGCTGCCGCTAATGTTTCAACTTTAAAGGCTGGCCAATCGAGTGTGTGTGAAGACGCTTCTTGGATTATCTACAATGTAAGTGAAACCGATTCAACTAATGTCCAGTTTGATATTGGTCCTCATGCTTACGGTTGGGGTAAATGGTATAAAAGAGACTTGCCACCTGGTGGGTATCAAACCAACGCTATTGCCGTTAAAACAGATTTTAAGAATAATGGCCCAGGAGTAGTTCAAGTTAACTGCCAACGTCAGCGTTTTGACCGCCATGACTGGAAAATTGATGCTGGTTCTGGTAAAACCTACCAAAGTGATTATCATATGGACCATGTTCAACCTGGTACATATATTGAGCCTGGTTTAGGGTTGCCTGAGGGTACGGAAAGAGGAATTTTCTCTAACCAAAACCAAAAGCCTGAGTATCAAAGATAAGCCGAATTTAGTTCTATTAAAGCCGGAGGGGTTTTCCCCCTCCGGCTTTTTTTTTGGCTTAAAAAATGGAAAGTCCTGAAATTTACAGTAAGGCTTTCTCTAAACTGTTTTAGTTGTGCTATCAGTGGAAATAAAAAAAACTAGATCGTTTCAGGTTAGGAAGATGGTATGTCAAAAGAAAAGGAACATGAAACTTTTAAGCTTTGGAAGTTGTAGAAGAATAGAGGATCCTCTATGTTTAAAAATTTAATCTAATAATCGTTTTATAGTTTTTTGTGATTTTTTTAGCTTTTACCGCTATTTAATGGATATTAAAGAGAGTTTTTTTAATATTGGTTTTTGAAATTTATTTTATAAAAGGCTAATTTTTTTTAAGATTGACCAATTTTGAATTTGTATTTGATTTTGTTTTCAGAGAAAAATAACATTATATTAAATACGAGAGGTTTAGTTATATAAATTATTAGCGAGCATTGTTTGCATCGAAACAGTAGGTTTTTGAAAGGTTTTTGCCTTGAAAATTGCTTTTGCTAATGTTACTTTATCTATATTCGATTTTAATTTTGATTGAATCTTTCTAGGGGAACACTCTGATATTGGCATTAGTTTGTCTTGGGAAGTTTGGCTCTTTTGACTGAGAGTCGAAATGTTCTTTTTTCCGGGAAAACCGTCGATAGGGGTGTTTTTTTTTATTTTAAGCTAATTGTTTGGTTTTAATTATGACTCAAGATTCAAGCTTTAAAGATAATAAAGATGGTACTGTTACCGACCTTGAAGAAGATCTTTGTTGGTGTAAAAAAGATTCAAGGGCAGAGCTTGAAAAGTGGCTCAATTGGGATGAAGCTATAGAGTATATGCGCGTATGTAACGAGCAAAAATACTTGGGTTTTGTGGATTGGCGTATGCCGACTAAAAGTGAATTACGCTCTCTGCTAAAAAATAAGAAAGATTATCGTCAAATTTTTCTAAATGAACCCCCTAAAGCTGAACGTAAAGTGTCCGATTATAAATCGGGGGGAGAACAAAGTCTTTGGAGTTCCGAGACAAGATATGGTTCATATGCATGGAAATCATACTTTCCTTCTGGTAAAGAAGTATGTGTCGATCAAAGCGTTGCGACAACAGGCACTTCAGTTCGCTTAGTTCGAGATCTTTAATATAAACTTGATATTTTTTAAGAAGTTTAATAATAGCGCTATTTTTATAATCAATAGGTGACCTTATGGTTGATGAAAATTTAACAGATCAAGGCGAAGATGAGCTTCATAAAGTCGACCAAACTCTGGATGATTCCGCGGAAAGCGAAGATTATGTAGTTGACGAGTGGGAAGGAGACGAAGATTGGGGCGAAGAGAGTGAGGATGAAGAGTCTCCAATAGAAACTGACGCCCCAATTTATGTTGACAATGAAAATGGAACTATAAGCGATTCTCGTCATTTTATTATGTGGGCAAAAGCAGATTCATTTAAAGAATTTAATTACGGTATCAATTGGTATGAAGCTCATGATTACTGTGAAGCTTTAAACGAGAAAAAATTTGCGGGTTTTGACGATTGGAGATTACCAGGGTTTGACGAGGCTGTTACCTTGTTTTCTTTTGAAAAATCAAACTACGATAAAGACGATGCTGAGATTCATATTGATCCAATTTTTGAGTCAAATGGCGGTCATAATACTTGGACATACGACGAAAAACCGGATTACCACCAGTATGCTATGAAGTTTAGTTATATTACTGGAAATGAAATGTGGGAAAATAAAGATAATGAATATTCCCACGTCAGAGCTGTTCGGGACGAGCAAAAAGAGGATTGGGAACCTGAATGGAGAAAAGATTCTAAGAAATATGGCGGATAGTTTCATGTTAATTGAAATTATTAAGCGATAAGCTTTATTAATTTTTCAAATTAAAAAAGATTTTTTCGGAATATAGAGTATGAGTAATTACATGATTTTTGGGAAAAGAGATTGCCCGCATACTCAGAAGGCGCTGGCTGATTATAAAAAAGAGTTAAAATCTTTTATGTTTATAGATGTCGATAATAACCCACGGGGTTTAGAACAATTATTGGAATATTCTAATGGGAAATATATTGTGCCAGTGATTGTGAATGTTGACGAAGGAAACGTGGAGATTGGCTACACAGGGGATTGATTCCGATTTGAATTATATTTTTTGCGAATAGTAGAAGATTATGAAAAAACTTTTTGACATTATATCTGAGGTTTTTTTAGACTTTAAAGTGGAGGGTGAGTTTGGATGAGCGATTTGCCAGAAGTAAAAAAAACCGACGAACAAATTGAAAAGGTTGAAGACGAGGGTCCTAAACGATTTGTCCCAAAAGGACCGTTCGTGATTTACGATACAGAAACGGGGATTTCATGGCTCAAAAAAGATTCCTGGCAAGATAAAGGAAAGTTTTTTAATTGGCATGAATCTAGAGATTACGCGGATACAAAATGTATTCGAAAGATTGGTAAATTTGAGGATTGGAGATTGCCTTTAGCCGATGAAGCGCAAACTTTATTTGTTAAAGACAAAGAAATTGTTGGCAAAGGAGGAGTGAGTCTCCACTTAGATCCCGCTTTCCCTGAAGGGGCATTTAAGACTTGTTGGGTTGCTGGCGATACTTCGACTAAAAGACCTCGCTTTGATTATTCCGATGGGAAGCTATTAACAGCCGAAGAATATAGTTTTGGAAGCGTTCGATTATGTCGGAAAGATGCTGTTGGTAAAGCGCGCCGTTCCTTAAAGCGTGGATAGTAAAAAATTAAAGATTGCATTCAATGACAAGTTCCAACGATTCTAATTCGCAACGATTTATTGATTGCGACGAAAATACTATTTTTGATGTTAAGACCCGATTAATGTGGTTTAAAAAAGATACTTGGCAGCTAAGCGGCAAGTGGTTGAGTTGGGTACAATGTCGAGAGTTCTCCGAAGAGCAAAACAAAAATAAGGTTTCAGGTTTTTCTAACTGGAGGATTCCCACAACTCAGGAAGCAAAGAGTATTTACGAAAAAAGCCAATCAAATAAGGATCATATGGGGCAGATTGCCTGGTTGAATAATGCATTCGCTCCTGGTTTTGGTTTTTTGTGTTGGACAAGCGATGTTAGAAATAAGATTCAAGCGGTTAGGTTTAGCTATAGAAAAGGCGGAACTATGTACGACGATGTTTATAGAACGTCTCGAGGCTCTACTCGTTTAGTGAGGAATTTACAAAAAGACGAATGAAAAAGAGGATAGTTTGGAAATAAAACAGAAAAATAGATTTGTCGATAATGGAGACGGTACGGTAACAGATATTGAATCGTCTTTGATATGGACTAAAGGGGATTCCTGGTTAGACCTGGAAAGATACATCACTTGGGCAGAAGCTCAAGAATATGTTCAAAAAAAGAATGATGAGAAATTGTCTGGCTATTCAGACTGGCGTGTTCCTAACGCTAAAGAAGCTAAAACCCTTTATGTTTATGAGTCGATAAATACGGACAAAGATGGGTGTGAAGTTCATATCGATAAATCGTTTTCTTCAGGCTGTGGATACACTACTTGGACTAGCGAAACGCGCGCGGCGAAACAAGCAATGGGCTTTGATTTTCGCGATGACTATGAATATTGGTTGGATAAAGATCACGATTCTTCATCAAGTAATGTGCGATTAGTACGAAGCGCTGGCGCTGAAAACTCGATGTTAATTTCCGTTGACGATGGTCAAGGGGGTGTCGAAGAAATTAGTCGTTTTGTGGATAATCGAGACGGCACCATTAGCGATCTGCAAACTAACCTTATGTGGGTAAAGCTTGACTCGCTTTTAGAGCTAGATAAATGGGTTAGCTGGGATGAAGCAAAAGTTTATGTTAAAGAATTATGCAGAAATAAATTTGCTAAATTTACTGATTGGCGGATGCCAACCAAAAAAGAGGCCTTGAGTATATATTGTCCTGGTCATGCAAACACCGATGTTTATGGAGATACAGTTTATTTACCGAAGCTGTTCCCCGCAGGTTGTGGCGTCACTACTTGGACAAGAACGTTAAATAAAAACGATGAACATTTGGCTATGCGGGTATTTTACTATAATGGCGATTTTAAATGGTACAAACGAGGGCTCCGAAGTCACGGGGTAAGACCTGTTCGTCTTATAAAAGGATAAATTTTTTAGAATTATGGAAAAAAGGTTCACAGATAACGGAGATGGTACAGTTACGGATCACGAAATGAAGTTGATGTGGAAGCAAACTGACGGTTTTCAGGACGATGGGGAGTTTATGAATTGGTATGATTCGCAGAAATATTTGAGAAATTTAAATATTGATAACTTTGCGGACTTTAACGATTGGAGGCTCCCAACTTTAGAAGAAGCTCAAAGTCTTTACGATCCTGATAGGCGAATTCGCGATATGGATAGGTTCGAAATTTATATCGATTCTAGTTTTTCTCCAGGAGGTTCATATACGCTATGGACTAGCGATGAAAGGCCTTTTGAAAACGCAGTCGTTTTCTATTATAGATATGGATATGAGGACCTTGCTCAGAAATTTGGCGCTTATAATAAATGTAGCGTTCGCGCCGTTCGTTTAGTTGAATAATGGTGATTTTTTAAAAGATCTATCAATTTTTAAAAAAGGAAATAAACCATCGAATCTTATCGCTTAATAAATCCGCAGGAGAGTCAGAATTCGGTTCTCACTTATAGGTTTGAAGAAGAGGATTTTGAAAATCTCTATGTTTTGGAAGACTATTATCACACTAATCCATTTTGCGATTATCAAAACGCATTAATTTCATTTAGGGATAGTGAAAAACCAGATAATCGAATTTCTTTTTTACTTGGATTCAAAAAGACATATACGCTTCCTCCGAATCAGCCTACATTGACCAATGTTCAAACAGAAATTGTAAAACGTTTTGTAAAAGAGATTCCAGAAGAACTAATGGTTTTATTTAAACAACGTTATTTTGAGGCAAAAGCTTACGGTGAGAAAAACCCTATGTCCTATTTAGAATTTGAATCTGGACGATTTTTCACTTTTGTTGAACTTTTTCCAAAAGCCAATAAACCGATTGAGTTTTCGTTAGATAGCGCTCAATACTTAATTGAAGACTCTTATGATATTGATCCTAATAATAAAAATCGAACTGTTAAGCTGGCGTTTTTTAAGCTGGATTTAGAAGAAGAAAACAAACCGCCTATCTTTAATTATGCTTATTATTTTAATGAAGACCTAAGAGTGGCGGAAGATAAAAAAATTCCGGATGATCACAGCGCTTTAGTTGTTGCGTTGAATGCCTCTATTCCAAACTTACGAAATATGTTGAAAGATCGTTACCGGGAAGCAAAAAGTCTTGGCGAAGAATTATTGCGAAAAAGCGCTTAAAAAATAGTTTTAAAAATTTTAGTAATATTTTTTCATAAACTTAATTGGTTATTTCTTTTATGAAAAATCGATTTAGACAATTTAATCTTTACGAGAAATGTTATGTCATCAAAGACTAGAAAAGTTAAAAAAGTTCAGGCGAGACACATTTTAGTTTCCAGTAAGGAATTGGCTCTTGATCTTAAGAAAAAATACGAAGATGGCGAAGACTTTGCCGAGTTAGCTCAACAAAATAGCGAATGCCCTTCAAAAAAGCGAGGAGGCGATTTAGGTTGGTTTGGAAAGGGAGCTATGGTACGGCCTTTTGAAGTGGCTGCGTTTTCCGCAGAAGAAGGCTCGGTTACCGATCCGGTTAAAACTGAATTTGGTTGGCATTTGATTTATGTTTATGAAGTTAAAGAAGATGCAGATCCTGATGCAGGACCTCCAACTGGCGACGAAGATGCCGATGAAAAGACTTTACGCTTGGTAGCTGAAAATTACGCTCATGAGTTTATGATGCTAGGTTATTCTAGTAAAAAAGTTCTCAGTCTTTTTACAAGCCAGCACTTTAAATCTGCGAATGTTGTTTATAATATTCTTGGTAAAGATATTATTAATGAAATAATTGCCAAGGTTTATGGAGTTAAAATTGAGAAAAAACAGGAAGATTCTGGCGAATAGTTAATTTCAAATTAATCGTTATTTTCTTTTGTTTTTTTAATACTTTTCATCGTTTCTTCCCCCTTTCAATTGCCCACCAAGTTTCTTACCTTTTTTATTTTTCATAATTCAAAAAATAGCATTGAACCTAAAAATACGGAACAAACTCCTGTGCGTATTTTCTAGAATTAAAATCTTTAGATTTTAGAAAAAATTAAGAAGAAATTAAGTCGAGTCTTCGTAAGGTTGGGGAACCGAAGGGCGGAAGGTTTAAAATACGTCCATTTTTTATAGTTTTTAGGGCAAAGGCGACCATTGCCTCATAATCTTTCATTCTTTCCCTAAAAAACTGAATTGAATCCAAACAAATCTTTTTTGTTTTTTTTATTTTTTGAACAGTTTGCTGGTGGAGTTTAATTAGTTGAATCTCTTTTTCTTTTAATAGATGTAGGTTATTTCCTAAGGTCTTCCTTTTTTGTTTTATAAAGCTTCTAAAAGTTCTCAATGGATCAAGGTTTGAAGCAATGGAAGATTTCTCGGGCACCGCTTCATCTATCCTTTGTGAATTTAAAAGCTTATCGACTTCATTTTGATCAAGATCCATTTTTTCTCTAAAATCAAAAATTTTTACAATCGTTCAATCGGACCAATTTAGGTCCGATTGAACGTTAGGGTCGACGAGGGGGGTTGCCAACCCTTCATGCAAAAAATTAAAAAAATATGAAATTTCACAGGTAAGTTACTTAGTTTAAGTTCTTGGGTAATCATTAGTTTTTGTAAACTATCTATTGGTAAGCATTTTCTGTTCCAAAACTTTCAACGGTTTTTTTGTTTTTTAAGTCCTATTAATTCAATGGATTTTGGTTTTTGTTCTTGAGGGACCAGAAAAAGTAGTGAAGTTTTTGGAATTGATAAGACGGGATGTCTCAAAATGAAACTTTCGGGGCACTTTGAGACAAGAGGAGGAGGAAGTTTTTAAAAGGTTATCTAATTAACTTGGCTATGGATGTAATCGACCCATTTTTGGGTACGAGCGCTATTGGGTTTTAATTTTTTATAGAGTTTAAATTGTTTTATTGCCGCCCCATAATCGGAATTAAATGTTAAAGATACTCCTAAATTAAAAATTAAATTTGGATGATCGGGTTTTAGGGCTAAGCCTCTTTCATACATGTCGATTGCTTCAAGAGTTCTCTTTTTATTTTGATAAGCAAGACCTAGTTGGTTAAAAAACTCTGAACTATCTATTAAAGGCTTATCTTTATATCTTTCTAAAAGAACTATTACCGAATCTGGGTTTTTATAAGGATTAAGTTTTTTAGCCTCTTTAGCTAGTTTTCCAAATTTTAAATCTTTATCCGCAATTGCTTCCCCTAAACTTAATACCCAAATTGGGGCCTGAAAAGAGCTTCCTGGGGAAATTTCTTCAAATATACCTTTGCCAGAAAAATCGATAAGAGCAAGATCAAGGGGCTCTTGGTTGTCAAAATCGGCAGTTACAGAATATGTCTTTCCGCTAATTGTATAAACTCCCACTGAAATTTTTCCAACTTCGTAGATATTAAAGCGGGTCTCCTTTCCAGGCATTTTTGATGAATGATCCTCCAAGCTGGAAAAAATACTTCGTTTTCCCTTCCAATCCGGAATTCCCCATTCTTTTAAGGTTTTGGGAGTTGCCCAAACCTTTTGAATGGCTATGAAATTTAGAGTTAAGGTAAAACAGCAAGAGATTATAAATATACGTAATAGGGAGTTTTTATTTTTCATGCAAAATATTATGAAATTAAGGTTGGAAAAAATAATATTATATATATCTTTTAAGAGTTTGGCTAGATGGTAATTTTTTCAAAAGCGGTCATTTTTTCTGTAATTAGTCTCATAGTTTTTTGGATGTTATTTCGTAAGGCATTGTATTTAAATGAGTTTTAAAATTTTTCTTATTTTTAATTTGTGGCATGTTTATTGCTTTAACAATAAGTGAAGATTCGGACAGGCACACCTCCTTACCCCGGATGATTTCAGTAAACCAGGTATTGAATATCATCCGGGCGTGCCTACCAATTTTTCTACTCTATTTGGTTTTTTCCAACTCAGATATAATTTCCTACCTTGCTTGTTTTTTTTATTTTTTAAGTTCATAGTATTTCGATGGGCCGTCCTCAATCTGGTTTAATTGTTCCTCCGCAAAACAATCTCATTTCATTGGTTTATCATGTCGAAGACCTTGGCGTAAACGCTATGAGCGTTTCCAAAATTGCCGCCATGATTGCTGGATTAGCTGAAGAAAAAGAGAAGTGTGATTTTGATTCCAAAAATAATTATATGATTGGTTTTGGGGCTAGGTTTTGGAGTTTAGTTTTTCATTTGAACTTACCTAAAGCATTTGAACGTTTTCGTCCTTTGAATTTGAAGCAAGTTGATCCAGTAGAAGTGGGAGGAGACTTTTTTATCTTTTTCAACGCTCAAAATTCAGATTGGAATGAAAGATTACTTTCCGAAATCGAGATTAATCTTAGGGAGTTGACAGAAACCGCCGATCAATTTAATGGATGGCCCGTTTTTTCAACTGATTTAAAAGATAATAAAAAAGTTTTAATAGGCTCAGAAGATCCTGAGTTTTTAGGAGGATGTTTTACTTTGAGGTTAAAGTTTTCTTGGGATGAAAAAGATGAATCCGAAAACCTTTTAGCGAAAGATTTTAGAAATTTTATTGAATCTAAACATTTTAAAGGAATAGTGGAGCAGTTTTTAGCGCGTTCATTACTTTTTCAAAATAAGAATGATTTCTTATTAATGATTTTAAGTAAAACACCTCAGCAGTTGGAGGATGTATTAGAAGAGATAAGCCGAATTGAGTCAAAATTTTTCTTATTTTTGGAATTTGGTTCTTACGCTTTTGTGCCTTCGATCGATGTATTAACAGGCTTAAGAATGGGAGGGTTAAGGATGGGAGCTCTATCTCCTACGGCCAGATTTAAGATAAGGCCAATCTAAGGGAATTTAAAAAGCTATAGGGATCGAATATTTGTAATTTGTATTTCGTTAGGGGCTTTTTTCAAATAATGGGCAAGAGCCGAATGAATAACGGCTATATGTTCTGATGTTTCTTCGTTGCCGGAAGAAGACACTGGTTTTGCCGGAGGAGGAACGTAGGGCATCCACTTTACTAAAGTTTTAATTACAAAGATTAAGCTCGTAAGGATAATAAAAATTACTGACAGTGAAATTAGAGATACGAATATCGAGGATGTTATCGGCGACATTTTTTTATTAAGGCAATATAGGGTTGATTAATTGAGAAGCAGTTTGCAAAGCTGCATGCGACACTGGATCAGGGGTTCCAAATAATGAAACAAATACTCCGGCAGCGACAGCGCTACCAATAACTCCAGCTACATTTGGACCCATTGCGTGCATTAGCAAAAAGTTGTTATGGTCTTCTTCAGAACCAACTTTTTGAGAAACTCTTGCGGCCATGGGGACTGCAGAAACTCCTGCGGACCCAATTAATGGATTTACTTTTCCACCGCTAATTTTACACATAAGTTTCCCAAACAAAACGCCTCCCGAAGTAGCTACAACAAATGCCAACAAACCTAGAATAATAATTTTTATAGTTTCAAGTTTAAGAAAAGATTCGGCTGTCATAGAACCGCCAACGGAAAGAGCAAGCAAAATAGTAACTATATTTATCAAGTGTGTTTCAGAAGTCTCATGAAGTCTTCCTGTTACTCCAGATTCCCTAAATAAATTTCCCAACATGAGCATTCCCAATAAGGGAGCTACTCCAGGTAATATCAACGTGCATAAAATCGTAGTAGCAATAGGGAATACGATTTTTACATTTTGTGAAATGGGTTTGAGTTGCTCCATCCGAATCTTTCTTTCTTCGGGCGTCGTGAAAAACCTCATAATTGGAGGTTGAATCAATGGAACCAACGACATATAAGAATAAGCGGCTACAGCTATGGGACCTAATAGGTGTGGAGCTAGTTTACTGGCGAGGAAAATAGAAGTCGGGCCGTCAGCTCCGCCTATGATGCCAATAGCGCTTGCTTCCTGTAAGTTAAACCCAAGAAACACCGCTCCAATTAAAGTGGAGTAGATACCAATTTGCGCGGCAGCCCCTAAAAGCAAAGTACTAGGATTAGCTAATAAAGGACCAAAGTCAGTAAGCGCTCCAACTCCTAAGAAGATCAAAGGCGGTAAAACTTCATGTTTGACGCCAAAATAAAATATATTTAAGAGACCGCCTTCAGCATCGGAAGCCATATTGCTTAATGGAAGGTTAGCTAAAAGACAACCAAATCCAATTGGGAGGAGCAATAAGGGTTCAAACTTTTTCCAGATAGCTAAATATAGCAATACGCATGAAACCCCGATCATTATAAAATGACCAGTTGTCATTGCTACAAAACCCGTCATGCCGACGATTTTTGAAAAAGATTGTGCTAAGGAACTTTCCATTACCCAATAGTTACCAGTGCATCTCCAGCGCTCACATTGTTGCCTTCTTGAACGTGAATAGTTTGAACAGTTCCAGTGAAATTTGATTTTATTTCCGTTTCCATCTTCATGGCTTCGATAATTAGAACGGTATCTCCTTCTGAAACGGAAGCGCCAACTTGAACTTTAATCGAAAGTATTGTTCCAGGTAACTTAGCGTCTATGATATTTCCAGATCCACCTTGCGCTGAAGCCGCTGCTGGTTGAGCTGCTGCTGGTTGAGCTGCTGGAGCGGGTTGTGAAGTCGCAATTGGCGCCGGCGCTGAGCCAGCGGGAACCACTTCAACGGAATAAGCTTTACCATTCACGTTGACCGTGTAATTTGCTGGACCTGTAGCCACGGGAGCGACAGGAGCGGCTGAAACTGTTCCAGTTCCATTTGTTTTAGGTTTTGCCGCAGCGGCTCTAGCTTTTTCTGTTACTGTTGGGTCGTTGCGCGTTTCAAAAAACTTTAAGGCTACTTTAGGAAACATAGCGTAAGTTAATAGATCTTCTTCCTCCGTTACCTTTCCTCCGCATTCTTTTACAACTGAATCCCATTCTGGCTCAAGTAAGTCTGCAGGTCGGCAATCAATGATTTTTTCATTTGCAGATACTTTATCAAAAAGTTCTTGGTTTAATTCGCCCGGAAGTTTCCCGTATTTACCTAATAGGCATTCCCGGGTTTCCTTAGTAACAATTTTATATCGCTCACCTGTCAGGATATTGAGTGTCGCTTGGGACCCAACAATCTGGCTTGTGGGAGTCACCAGGGGAGGATATCCTAGGTCTTTCCTGACTCTTGGGACCTCTTTCAAAACTTCTTCAATTTTATCCGTGGCGTTTTGTTCTTTTAGTTGGTTTTCCATATTAGAAATCATTCCGCCAGGAATTTGCGAATCTAAGATTTTAATATCGACGCCTTTAAAATCACTTTCAAATTGTGCATAGTGTTTTCTGACATCTTTAAAATAATCAGAAATCTCATGAAGAAGGTTTATATCTAAACCTGTATCTCGCGGGGTTCCTTTAAGAGATGCGACAACACATTCCGTAGCAAATTGTGAAGTGCCCATTGCTAATGCGGAAATGGCAGTATCAACCATGTCAACACCCTCGTCGATAGCGCACTGTAAATTCATTCCTACCAATCCAGTTGTCGCATGGGTATGCAAGTGAATTGGAAGTTTAACCGTATTTTTAATTTCTCTAATTAAAGAACGAGTAATTTGAGGAGTTAAAAGTCCTGCCATATCTTTGATACAAATAATATCAGAACCCATGTCCTCTAGTTGCTTAGCCATTTTAACGTAAAGGTCAACGCTATGAACTGGGCTGACTGTATAGCTAATGGTTCCCTCAACAGTTTCGCCGCACTTTTTAACGGTTTCCATGGCTTTTCTAATGTTACGGAAATCATTTAGAGCGTCAAAAATTCTAAAAACGTTGATACCCACATCAACTGATTTTTTTACGAACCGCTCCACTACATCGTCCGCATAATGACGGTAGCCTAATAGGTTTTGCCCTCGCAATAACATTTGGAAGGGTGTTTTGGGCATGCGTTTTTTAAGCTCTCTAGCGCGATCCCATGGACTTTCATTTAAAAAACGGACGCAACTATCAAAAGTGGCTCCGCCCCAATTTTCAAGGGAAAAATAACCCACTTGATCGAGCTTTGCCGCTATCGGGAGCATGTCTTCTGTACGCATGCGAGTCGCTAACAAAGATTGATGAGCGTCTCGAAGAATAGTATCTGTAATTTTAAGCGGCTTAGCCTCTTTTTCCATCGCTTAAATCCTTTAATAAAATCGTTAGATATTTTATAAAACGAAATTAACTTTAGTAAATATTTTTTAGCCAACCTAAAACTTAAAGCACCGTTTAATGCATAGATTAGGCAGGGATTAGTGGATATTAGAGTATAAAAAAATGAAAATCAAATATTATTTGCGCCATGTAAAAGGCATAAATAAAGCTAAAACTCCATAAATTTCTAGTCTTCCAATAAACATACAAAATATAATGGCCCATTTGCCTAGATTTGGAATATCCGCATAGTTTCCCATAGCCCCAACCTGACCCAATCCCGGCCCTATATTAAACAAGGACGCCACGGTTGCAGAGATAGATGTTGTTGGGTCGCAACCCAACATAGATAGGAAAATTGAAACCATAAAAAAGATTCCCATATAAAGTCCGGCTAAACCAACTACATTTAATAATTGATTATTATCCACAGTTTTGGAGCCAACTTTGACGTGAAAAACTCCCCTTGGTTGGACAATCTTTTGTAGCTCTCTAATGATGACCTTGAAAATTACTAAGATTCTTATTGATTTTAACGAACCACTGGTGGAGCCAACACACCCCCCAATCATCATCAAGCCCAATAAAAATATTCTTAAGAAATTCGGCCAGGCGTTAAAATCGTCGGTCGCAAATCCAGTGGTAGTATTTATGGAAACGGTTTGAAATGACGCTCTTCTTAATGCAGAGCCAAAACCATCGTGTGGATTTGTTTCCCAAAGTCCAAAGGTGACAAAGAGGACTCCAAAAATGATTAATCCTACATAAAACCGCAGCTCTGGATTTTTAAGAGCGGATTTGAAGCTCCCATGCATTACATCGTATTGAATCGCAAAGTTAATACCGCCTAAAAACATAAAAAGCATGATTACGCATTCAACATACAAACTGTTAAATGCGGAGACACTGGCAGTGTGAGGAGAAAACCCTCCCGTCGCAACTGTAGAAAAAGTATGACAAATTGCGTCAAACCATCCCACTCCTCCAAATCTCAAAAATAGAATTTCGATCGCAGTTAAAGCTAAGTAAACCTTCCAAAGAATTTTAGCAGTTTCGGCTAATCGTGGTTGCACTCTTTCAACAGCCGCCCCTCCAGGGACCTCTGCTTTGAATAGGTGAAAACTACCTATCCCAAGAGCTGGAAAAACGGCAAGGGAAAGCATAATGATTCCCATACCTCCTAACCATTGAGTAAGATTACGCCAAAACAAAACTCCTTTAGGTAGAGGATCTATTTCTCTTATTATTGTGGCCCCTGTAGTGGTAAAGCCACTCATGCTTTCAAAAAATGCGTCGATGAATTCTGGGCAAACACCGGTCAAATAGTAAGGGATTGCTCCAATTAAGGAAATACATACCCAGGAAAACGAGACAATGGCAAAGCCTTCTCGATCTCTTAAATTGTCTAATCCTGACGGGAGCAATTTCCACATGGAGATTCCAAGCGAAAAAGTCAGAATAAATGTCCACAAAAAAGCTTGTACTGAGGACATATTTCCATCAATTGCGGTTTCGCTAAAGCTTATGGAAACTGCTAAGGGGATTAGAAAAATCCCCGACAGTAAGATAAGTAAAATACCTACAACGTTAAATACGGCTTTTAGGTTCATCAGTCCTAAAAAAACCTTCTTTTTCCAAAGAGTTTTTCTATTTTATCGATTGAATGAGGAAGGGCTACTACGATAACCGAGTCACCTGATTGAATCGAGCATTCTTGATCGGGAACAATCATTTCTCCATTTCGTAGAATGGCTCCAATAATTGCATCTTCAGGAAATTTGATCTTCTCGATTTTTTTATCAATTATGGAAGATTTAGGGTTTGCTACAATTTCTAAAACTTCTGCCTCATTTTCAATAAGTTTGTAAACCGAACGAACTTGTCCTCTCCTAAGATGCTTTAGGATAGCTCCAACCGTTATCAATCGAGGATTTATTGCGATGTCCATTCCAATTGAATCTAAAATAGGAACGTAATCGGGATCATTAGTTATCACCAATACTCGTTTTGCTCCCTGCTTTTTGGCTAATAACGCGGAAAGTATGTTATGTTCGTCGTCATCGGTAAGAGCCATAAAAAAATCGGCGTCTTGAACATTTATTTCATTGAATAAATCTGGGTCGGTTCCACTACCATGTAGAACGACTGTTTTAGAGAGTTCATCTACCGCTAAGTCGGCTTTTTCAATCGAAGGTTCGATTATTGAAATATCGTTAAAGTTTTTTTCCAGTTTTTGGGCAAGATTGATAGATACCGAATTTGCCCCAACAATTACAATTTTATGTGTTTCCTCTATTTTTTTATTCAACATAGGAAGAATTAGGGGCAAGAATTCTTTCTGAACAAGCATATAAATCTTATCGCCAACATGAATCTCATCTGTTTCTTTGGGAATGATAAGGTTGCTATCTCGGACGATAGCGACGATCAAGAATGAATTAAATTCGTTAACCGCCTTTAAGGCTTCAATTTTTTTATTAGCCAAGGGAGCATCTTCGTGGATTTCGAACCCTCTTAATAAAATTTCCCCATCCGCGAATTCAGCGACATTGACAGCTCCAGGAGTAGCCAATATTTTTTGAATAAAATCGACAATAATTTGGCCGGGAGTTATGGCTTGGTCAATAAATAATTGTTCAGAAGGGAAGACGGAGTTTTCTGAAGTAAACTCCATTGTTTGAAAGCGGGCAAACCGTTTTTTAACTGAAAATTTGTCGGCTAACATACAGACGAAAAGATTAATTTCGTCTTTATTTGTGACGGCAATAACCATTTCCGCTTGTTTAATTCCAGCACGCAAAAGAACGGTAGGAAAACAAGCGTTTCCTTGTACACTTAGAACGTCAAGCTTTTCGCCAATTTGCTTTATTTTTTTTTGGTCGGCGTCAACTATAGAAATGTCGTGACCTTCCTGAGACAACTCCTCAGCAAGATTAAAACCGACTACTCCAGCTCCAACTATGACAATATTCATGACATTTGCCTGAAATGAAAATATGAGTCAAAAAGTTGAAATGGATAAATTGAATGTGGCTTGGAGGCCATTATTATTAAATTGAGTTTTCGAAAATCTTACGTGTTGCTATTTTCAATAGAATATTTAAAAAATGACCGCTTAATATTGAAGTTTGGAAATTTTATTGATTTGGGTTCAAAAACTCTAAAAACTCCGATTGTTCAGAAAGCATAATCGTGGTTTCGGTTTTAAGAGAATTTTTATAAGCTTCCATGGATCTAATGAATTCGTAAAACTTTGGATCTCTTTGAAATGCGTCCGCATAAATTTTGGCTGCAAGACCGTTTCCTTCACCTTTAAGAGTCTTTTCCTGTTTATATGCTTCAGCAAACAAGATAACCTTTTCTTTGTCAGTTTGCGCCCGAATTTTTGTGGCTTCCTCTGTTCCCTCAGATCGATATTCTTTGGCGATTCTTTCTCTTTCGGTGCGCATTCGGTCAAAAATTGAGTTTGCTATTTCAGGAGGTAAATCGGCTCTCTTAATTCTTACGTCCACAACTTCTATGCCATATTCGCTGGCTTTTTCGTTAGATTTTTTGGCGACAACATCCATAATAGCTTCGCGGGTTTTTAAGATAATATCGATTAAATTATGTGTACCCATTTCTACTCGTAGTTCGGAATATATAATGTCGTCTAAACGGGACCGAGCGCCTCTTTGATCGCGTACAGTTTGGAGAAATTTTAAAGGGTCGTTCACTCGCCACATCGAATAACTATCTATCAGTAAGTTCTTTTTATCTTTAGTTATTAATTCTGCTGGCGCAGAGTCGTTGGATAGTAAGATACTTGGAAAATATTTTACCTGTTGAATAAATGGGATTTTAAAATGTAAGCCTGGAGTTGTAACGACCTTAACAGGGCGTCCCATCTGAAGCAATATGGCAGTTTTCGTCATATGAACGGTAAAAACCGAATAATATATTATTAGAATCAATGCCCCTAAGATGGTCAATATTACTTTTTGTGCCATAGTTTTTATCCAGATAAATTTAAACGGTTATTCAAAAACCGATTTATTTTCCTTGTAGTAATGGAGAAGGTGTTTGTCCTAATGGTAAAATTGGAAGGACATTTCCCGTTTTTTGCCCAACCACAACTTTTTTCATATTAGGAAGGATTTCCTCCATGGTTTCTAAATAAATCCTTTTGCGCGTAATTTCTGGAGCTTTTTTATATTCTTCATATAAAGCTAGGAAACCTTGTGCGTCACCTTGAGCTCTTTGAATTTTTTCTTCTCTGTAACCTTCTGCCTGTCGAATAATCTGTGCTGATTTACCGCGCGTTTCAGGGATGACTGCTTTTCGATAACCTTGAGCCTGATTTATCATACGTTCCTTGTCTTCACGCGCGCTAACAACATCTTTAAAAGACGCAGCAACTTGAGTTGGAGGATGCACATCTTGTAATTGCGTGGTAACAATTTGAATGCCGGCTTTATATTTATCCAACAAACTTTGTATTTGTTCTTTTGCGAATATTTGAATCTCGCTTTTTCCTGTGGTTAAAGCTTCATCAATATTTTTACTGCCCACTATTCCACGAATAGCCGTTTCGGCCACATTACGAATCAACTTTTGGCGGGTTTCAATATTAAAAAGATAATCGGCCGCATTTCGAATTTGGTATTGTACGACTAAATCAATGTCGACTATGTTTTGGTCGCCAGTTAACATTAGCGATTCTACTGGGACGTCTCGGACTTTTTGAGGTGGACCTGAATTTAGGATTCGAAACCCTACTTCAATCCTTCGTACTTTTTTGACTTTAGGGGTATTTACATGCTCAAAAGGCGACGGTAATTTAAAATGTAAACCTGGGCCAGTTGAACGTACATATTTGCCAAAACGGGTTACAACGCCTTCTTCGTCTGGTTGAACGGTATAAAATACTCCCGGCACAAGCCAAATAAGTAGTAAAAGAATTCCCATTCCAAGAAAAGACGATGGTTTTAGATTTGGAATTTTAATCTGTGGAATTTCCATCTGTGGTCCACCCGAAGGGTTTTTTTTCGGACCACCGCCAGAACCCTCCCTGGGCCCCTTTGGATCATGTAAATCATCCCATGGCATAGTGCATTATCCTTAAGTATAGTGAGGCTGGTACGCTAACAAACCGATAAAATATTGTCAAACTTTTCTATTAAGCGCATACTTTTATTGAGAAAAAATCACCCTTCAATAATAAATGCTTTTAATAGAAAACCAATTTTTGAATTTCAGGGTTAGACGATTAAAAAACGAATATTAAATTAATTCGTCTCTTATAAGTTGTAATTTTATTTTGATCTAATTGATATTTTTTTGTGAACTAAGAATGGACTCCATTGTTTTTTCGGCTTCCTCGTAACTTAAACCTTTAAATTGACAGCCCATAAAATAGGAGTGGTCGATCAATGTTTCTTCTTCGCTCATACCTGCTTGGTCAATATCGTATAAGTATTCATAAATTGGGTTTTCAACTGAAGTATAAAATAATTCTAAGTCTTTATCGGCAATGGGCTGGCTTAAAATTGTTTTAAGGGCGTCTTCTTCGAGGGAAAAGTTATCTTTAATAGCATTTAAAGCGTCTTGTTTGGAAGAACCCTTTTCCAGCTCGACTGCAAGAGCGCTTTCGATCGCCCGGTTCCGTTGACCGTACAAGAAATGTGTGTATTGAGAAGGACGACCCACCATAAAATCAAGGTTGAAAAAATGAAGTTGAACCCAATCGTCAAAATCAACCTCGCCGCTTCTTGTAATATTATAGTTTTCAGCTTTATCCGGAGCGTCTTTTAATAATTGATTGTATATCTTACAAAATCGTTCAATGCAATCGTATACAACCGCTTGATAATAGGAATTCATCCTGTACCAATTATTTGTTGAGTTGTGTCCATTAATTAGCTTACGAAGCATCAATAAAATTTTATCTGAATCAGCATAAATTTGAGATAAAGGGAAAGCGGAACTCAAGTAAGCCTTGAGTTTTTCTTCATCTTTCTCATCGCTTAAAGTTCTCTGAAAATAAATTTTAGCGTGATCCAAAGAATGGTAAACCAACATTTCATGGTTAATTCCTCTTTGATAATCCATGTATTCTTTTAGCTTAGGATCTTTGGATTCTTCAGGATGGATATGGTCCGACTTAGTTATATCTTTGGCAAAAGCGAGCATAATTTAATTGTATAGATTAAAAACATTTATTCTCTCGCGAATAGGTATTGATTTCAAGCGTTTTTAAAAATGTCTTTAAACTTTATATTTTTTGAATTCATCTATTTTTTTTAAAGTTCTTTTAATTGTGAAATTATTGGGAAAACTTTTCCCAAATAGAGAATTTTCCATAGAGCAGGTTTTTAAAATAATGGGTTTAGATGTATAACTTTATGAAAAATAGGGGGTTAAGGTTTTTTTGTTGTAGTGCGATTTATTTTTTTTAAAGGAATAGAAATTGCTGGTTTAGTTAAAAAGTTAAATTAGGAGTCTTTTATTAAGAGAAAAGGTATGACCAGAGACTTTTAAATCATTTATTTTTTTTAGAAATAATGGTTTTCATAAAAAGGAGCATTAATATGCAATCAAAATTTTTCGCCATCTTTGTAGGAATGTTATTTTTTATTTCTGTCAATGGGATTCCAGTTTTTGCGCAAAGCGATTTGGTTGAAAAGAGGCAAAACGCTCGTGCATTAGCAAAAGAAAAAAGACAAAATGCTAGGGCTGCGTTTAAGGAAAAGAAGCAAAGCGCTCGCGCGGTAGCAAAAGAAAAAAGACAAAATGCTAGGGCTGCGTTTAAGGAAAAGAAGCAAAGCGCTCGCGCGGTAGCAAAGGAAAAGAGAAAAAATGCAAGAGCTGAGTTTAAAGAAAAGAAGAAAAGCGCTAGGGAAGATTTTCTAAATTCACGCGAGTAGTTTGTTTCAATGAGCTATTTTTTTAGTGAAGAGGGAGCTGGTTTAGGTTTTACCGGAGGCTGAAGAGATTTAGCGTAAAATTTTAAAATTGACGCTGTCTGTTTTCGATAATTTGAAATTGCTTCTATAGTTTGAGGATCTAAATTCTTCAATTTATCGAGGTTTTTTTCAGCTTTAAGAAAGGATTTTTTTAAGCTTTCGAATTGGGCTTTTGCATTTATCAACTCATGGCGCTTTTGCTGTTCGGTAATCAATTTTTCCAATTCTTTCCCTTGTTGTTGAAGAGAATTGTATAAAGCGACTTCAATATTCCCGAAATCTTGGTTCAGTTTATTTTGAAAACTTGAAAAACTGTTTTCTAAACTTTGTAATTGTACTTTTTGCAATGTGGAGTTTGAATATATTCCGCCCACAAGCAAAAGCAAAACTCCGGCATATAAAAGAATTTTTAGCGATACGTACTCCTTTTTCCTTTCTTGAATCTCTTGGTCCAGTTTTAAGATAGATTCTTGAATTTCTGAAAAGTCGTTTTTCATATTCTTTAAAAAAGTAAAAAGGTTACGTATAGTTTAATTTTATTTGTGTTGGTTTACAAAACAAAGGAAATTGAGGTTTCTAGTTTAATTATGTCATTGAATTTAAATAAAGCCATATTAATTGGTCGCCAGAAAAAATTGCGATAAGAGTTGCGCCAGCTAAAAAAGGGCCGAATGGAACTTTACTTTTTCGTCCTTTTTTCCCTAAAAGAACTAGAGGTAAACCATATATTGTACCTAGCAAAGAACCAGAAAAAATTATTAATAAGGTTTTTTTCCAAGCTAATAGAGCTCCCGCAGCCGCCATATATTTAATATCTCCGCCTCCCATTCCTTTTCCCCCACTTAAAACTGCTATTAGGTAGAAAAGGCCTCCCCCCACCAAAAAACCAATTAGAGAAGGTAGTAATCCATTCATATATGTACCGGCGACAAAGCCAAATAAAATCCCTGGAAGTGTAATGACGTCCGGAATTATTTGATGTTGCCAATCAATAATTGTTATTACCACAAGAGTGGGAACAACAATTAAAAAAATCATTGTTTCCCAGCTTAGTCCAAATTTTAAGTAAACTCCCGCTACAAGTATCCCATTAATTAATTCTACAATTGGATAAATAACGGAAATTTTAGATCCACATTTTCGACATTTTCCTAGAAGAGCTAAATATCCTAATAGAGGAACATTGTCTCTCCAGGAAATTTTATTTTTGCAAGCAACACAATGAGACGAAGGAAAAACGATAGACTCTTCACGCGGTAAACGATAAATGCAAACGTTGCAGAAACTGCCTATTGCCAGTCCAAAAATAAAAAAGTAAGTCGTTAAAAGCCACGTGGGAAGAGAATTGAGAAATTCCATTTTACGTTGCGAAAGTTTTATTGGGTTTGGTAGCTTTGGTTCGACTATTGAAAGGGCTCATAAAAAATATCAAAAACTAAACATTTGAAAAAAGTTAACCTGAGGGCGAAATTGATGGGCTAAATCTCTAGAGTTTAACATTTAGAATGTTGCATCGTCGGATAAGTTATTAATGATGGTTAATATAACGCTATCGCAATATCCTTTTCGTTTCAGCTTATGAACTAATTTTTTTTTAAATTTTTCGTGTTCTTGCGAACCCATCTGTATCGATAATTTTTCAGCAATTGATTTAGCTAAAATTAACTCTTCGCCTTCTTGGAATAAAACATTTAGAGCTTGAGAAACATTCTCAGTAGATATTCCTCTTCGGATTAATTCTTTTTCAATTCTTAGGTTGCCTTCTTTTTTAAAACTTTTGCGATACTCGGCGTAGCTTAAGGCTAGTTTTTTGTCATTTAAGTAATCTAAGTTTTCTAAATATTCTAACGTGCTTTCTATCGCTGTTTTATCGAAAAATTTTTGTGTCAGATAAATTTCTATTTCTTTTACAGATCGAGGTTTCCTTGCAAGATATTTTAAAGCTAGTTTTTTGCTTTTATTAAAATCTGAATCATTTTTCATTGATACCAGATGTTTAAATAGATTTTTAAAACCGAAAGTCTAAATAAAGTATTGAAAAGTTTAATTTTCCTTTTTACTTTTTTTCTTTTTTTCAGAAGTTTCTGATGGTTCCGAATGTTCCACTCCGGATACGGTAGGTTCTATAGTGCCATCATGGGATGGAATTGCTAATTTTTGACGAATAACGATTTCTACCTCGTTTAAAATATCTTTGTTTTCTTTAAGGAAGTTTTTGGCGTTTTCCCTACCTTGGCCAATTCGAGTTTCTTTGTATGAGTACCAAGTGCCGCTTTTTTTGATCAAATCGTGAGCCACTCCAAGGTCTAAAATATCCCCTTCTTTTGAAATGCCTTTTCCATAAAGGATATCAAATTCGCAATCCCTGAAAGGTGGGGCAACTTTATTTTTGACAACCTTAACTCGCGTACGGTTCCCTATAACACTATCCCCATCTTTTAAGGCTGCAATACGGCGAATGTCTAACCGAACAGAACAATAAAACTTTAGAGCGTTTCCGCCAGTTGTGGTTTCAGGGTTGCCAAACATGACGCCAATTTTCATTCTTATTTGGTTAATAAAAATAAGTGAGCAGCGCGATTTACTAACAACTCCGGTTAATTTTCTCATTGCTTGAGACATTAATCTAGCTTGTAGGCCCATATGGGAGTCTCCCATATCGCCGTCTAATTCAGCTTTTGGAACTAAGGCGGCAACAGAATCTACAACGACTACATCTACAGCTCCGCTTCTCACTAAGACTTCGGCTATTTCAAGTGTTTGCTCTCCTGTATCTGGTTGAGATAGCAGCAAGTCGTCTAAATTAACCCCTAAATTTTGCGCATAGTGTGGATCTAATGCATGTTCGGCGTCGATAAAGGCCGCTACGCCGCCAGCTTTTTGGGCTTCGGCTATTACATGCAGCGTAAGACTGGTTTTCCCGGAAGATTCTGGGCCGAAAATCTCAGTGATTCTTCCTCGTGGAACTCCGCCAACACCTAGAGCTGAGTCTAAAGAAATAGACCCTGTGGAAATAACTTGGATCCCTTTTTGAGCTTCGGCTTGGCCTAATTTCATTATGGAGCCTTTACCGAATTGCTTTTCAATTTGCATAAAAGCCATTTCCAAAGCTTTATTTTTATTTTCGTCCGCGGCCACCTTTAACCTCCTATTTACAATCTATAATCCGAAATTAAGTTTATTTTTATGATAACAACCAAATAGTTTCTTGTATCCAGTATCTTTCGGGATAAATGCAATTTTAAAAAGTATAATTTCCGATACTTCAATATCGCCAAAACCGATCCAAAAATTCGAGACCGATTCTATAAAAAACTTCAAAGTTAAATGAGTATTTTCTGGTTTAACCCAAGAGGCGTTTAAGTTAAGCCTTTTGAATTGATCCTTTATTCTTCTCTTAACTCTTTAAAAATTTTTGATTGGAGTTAACAGAGAAAAAACCCGAAAGGTTTCCAATTAGAAAACTGAAAAGGAGCGTCGACTTCCTTAAAATTAAGGAAAATTTGAAAAACTACCGTTTTTGGAGCTGATTTCTATCGTTCTAATTTTTCTTAAAGAATAGAGTTTAAATTTGAGATCTTTTAAGAAGTCTCATTCAAGTTATAGCCTTCGAAATGCTAAATGGCAAGGGAATTATGGTTCAATTTCGCACCTTAAGGGAATTAGAAAAAATTGGATTTTAAACATTAACATAAGAGTTCAAAATAAATGGTATTTCAAGGTGTTATCTGCTATTTTCATAAAATAAGGAAATATGAATGCGAAGAATCGAAGCCATTTTTATATAGTATGGGTTAATTTTTGTTTTATAAGCATTTAATGTCAATTAATTAGGTGATTGATGTCTAGTTTAAAAGTTTTAATAGTAGAAGACAGTTTAATAGTTCAAGAGGTTTTAAAGGAATTATTTTCATCTGACCCAGATATTGAAGTGGTTGGGGTCGCTGGAAATGGCCAAGAAGGAGTTCATCAAGCTGAAAAATATAAGCCAGACATTATTACACTTGATATTAATATGCCAATAATGAATGGGTTGGATGCTATTGAAGAAATAATGGGTAGTCAACCAGTTCCTATTTTAGTAATTTCCAGCTCAGAAGACGCTAAAACGGCATTTGATGCTTGTTCAAGAGGAGCGCTAGAAGTATTTCCTAAAAGTAAATTAGATACTGCTACAGCGGATGTTTTAATACATAAAGTTAAATTGTTATCCAAAATAAAAGTTATTCGTCGGTTCAAGAAGAAAAAAAGCCGAATTGCTATTTCGGATTTCAATGGATCCGAAGTAACTGTATCGAAATTTGAAAAAGTAGTGGCAATAGCTTGTTCAACGGGAGGTCCAAAGGCTCTTTCGGTAATTTTATCTGAATTAAATTCTCATTATCCTTTTCCAATAGCGATTGCGCAACATATGGAAAATGGTTTTGGAGCTGGGTTTGCGTCTTGGTTGAACGACATTTCTACAAATCCTGTTAGCGAGGCTAAAGAGGGGGACTATTTAATGCCCGGAAAGATTTATATCTGTCCGCCTGAATCTAATATGCAAATATCGCCAGACGGTAAAATTAATTTTCTTGGAGCCACTGGAACGTCTTCTTTCAGGCCATCCTGCGATATTTTGTTAGCGTCTTTAGCCTATTCATTTCGAGAAAAAAGTGTGGGATTGATATTGTCTGGAATGGCAGATGATGGAGTCGCTGGAATAGAGAAAATTAAGATTAATGGGGGAACCACTATCGCCCAGGACGAAGAAAGTAGCGTTGTGTTTGGCATGAATTCCCGGGCCATAAATGCCGGAGTTATTGAAAAAATTTTACCATTAAATAAAATTGCAATACATCTTAATCAATTAGCGCAGAGTTAATTAATGGCTATTGACGTATCAAATCAAGCGATGGATATTTTGCCTTTTAGGCAACTTTTAATTGAAAAAGTTTCTAGAGGTTATAAAGAAGATACGTTTAACCAATTGCCTTCAGCAATAATTCAACGAATGGAATTGACCCAGATTGATAGGTTAGCTGAATATTTTTTTCTTTTAAAAAATGACGAAGCTGAAATTACAAAGTTGGTAAATTTATTGACCGTCAATGAAACTTATTTTATGCGGGAGCGGGGACATTTTAATATTTTGACTAACCGTTTATTTCCAGAGTTTATCCAAAATAGAAAAAATGACGAAAAATTTAGAATACTAAGCGCAGGATGTTCGTCCGGAGAAGAATTATATTCGGCTTTAATTTCCTTAACGTTAAAATTTGGTAAAGAAATACTAAAGATGATTCATGCGGAGGGAATTGATATTGATTCGGAAGTCTTAGAAAGGGCTAAAAAAGGGATTTATAATCAAAATTCATTCAGGAATGTTGACTCGTACTTTATGGACGCTTTTTTTTCTGAGCATGAAAGTGGATACAGAATTGCCGACAACTTTATAAATTCAGCTTATTTTAATAAAGTAAATTTAGCGGATTCTAATCCTTCTTTTGATGGAAAGTGGAACGTGATTTTTTATCGCAATGTTTCGATCTATTTTGTTCCTGAAATCAGAAAAATAATATTTAAAAAATTAGCAAATGCATTGAAAGAACCAGGATATTTATTTGCTGGAGTTGTTGAAACGAGCCATCATAATTTTGGTGTTTTAGCGCTTGAAGAGATTGACGATAATTATTTATTCAATAATGTAAGTCCGGTTTATAAAGAAAATAAAATACGACCTGAGAGTCCTAAAAAAGCAAAAAGAAAACTGTCTCCCAAAAAAAAGACCTTAACATCTTTATCTAGCGCCCAAGAAACGAAGATTAAAATAGAAAAATCGACTAAAAAAACCGCTAAACAAGATTCTTACGAGGAACTTTTTCAAAAAACCTTAGGGTTTGCGAAAAACGGACAAAGGCAAAAAGCTTTGGATAACATTGAGATTTTATTTTCTAAAGAGGTTCCTAATGTTAACGATTATTTATTACGGGCTAATATTTTAGTTAATTTAGAGAGGTTAGACGAAGCTTTTCAGGATTGTTTAAATGTTTTAGAGATTGAAGAATGGAATCGTCAAGCCTATCTGCTTTTAGGAATTATTTGTCGTTTGCAAAAAAATCTCTCCGAGGCAGTTAAGCGTTTTAAGGGAGCGATTTATATTGAATCGTCTTGTTGGTTGTCGCATTTTTATCTTGCCGAAATATTTGTAGAAACGGAAAACTATAAGGACGCTAAAAGAGAATATTCTATATCGAAAAAATTGTTGTTAGAGTTGGGTAGCTCTGAGTGCGGTTTGATGTTATTCCCACTGTCCTTTAATCAGGAGCAGTTAGTGGATCATTGTCAGCGTAAATTAAGAGAATTGGAAAAGAACTAAAACTTTATTGCGACTATGGCTTTTGATAAGAAAAAATTTATTCACAAATTTGTCGATGAAGCTAACGATCATATAGATAAGTTGAACGACGGTTTAGTGAGTTTGGAATCTAACCCAGGAGATCAAGAGACCGTAAGCGAAATTTTTCGATCGGCGCATACGATTAAAGGTTCTTCTAGAATTTTAGGATTAATATCCATCAGTGTGGTTGCGCATAAACTGGAAGATGCTCTTTCAGCTTTAAGAGATGGAAAGATTTCTCAAAGCAAAGCTTTATTTAATTTGTTTTTTAAAGCGGCCGATTTAATTTCAGAATTTGTTCAAAGAGTTTCCGAAGGAGAAGAAGTAGAAGACGATACGACTGAAATTTGCGAACGTTTAGAGAAAGCCGCTTCAGGCGAAATGGAAAGTGAACCCGCGCCTTCTCCATCTTTAGAAAAAGTAGCTGATAAAAAAGAGGACCCTCCCCATGAGGTAAAAGTAAAAGAACCGATTCATGAAGAAAAAACTCCAGTTGTAAAAAAAGAAGAAGAGCAAGTTTCTATAAAAAAAGAACAGCCTTCTCCGGATTTAGCCTCACCAAAAGATATTTCGGTCGCTTCTCCATCCCCTAAGCCGCAAGCTCAAAAGCCGTTAAAGAAACCTCGCGTTTCTGAAACAGTTCGAGTTAAAACAGAAAAGTTAGATGAAACTGTTAATTTGATGGGTGAAATTGTTTCAAATCATATCCGCTTAAAGCAAAATTGGGTCGATATAAATGAAATAGGAAAAATTTCTAAGAAATATTTGGAAAATTTTTCAGGATTTACTTATGAAGATGGAAAACTGAGTCCTGAAGATAGTCGGGACTTATTTGAACAATTCCAAGGTATTTATGGGAAATTAAGACAACTTTCGGTTTGGACTAAAGATGTTCTAAACTTTCAGACTCTTTTGACGGATCAGTTGCGCGAAAAAGTCTTAAAAATGAGAATGTTGCCATTGTCTACCGTTTTAGACGCTTTTCCAAGGATGGTTCGAGACATATCCTCTACATGCGGTAAAGAAGTTAATTTTTTAGTCGAAGGCGGCGAAACGGAATTAGATAAAAAAATTATCGAAAAAATTGGCGACCCTCTACTGCATATGATCCGAAACAGTGTAGATCATGGTATTGAAGCTCCTGGCGATCGAATCAGGGATGGCAAACCTGAAGCTGGAACTATTAGATTAAAAGCTTCTTATGAAGGCGGTAATGTTTTGATTGAGCTCCGCGATGATGGTTCCGGAATTCCCTTAAAAAAGATCAAAGAAAAGGCCATCGCAAAAAAGTTGTTCGGGGAAGAAATGCTGAACAATATGACCGAAAATGAGATCGTTAATTTGATTTTTAGGCCTGGATTCAGCACTAGCGCTTCGGTTACGGATGTTTCTGGACGAGGTGTAGGAATGGATGTCGTTCGGGAAAATATTGTTATGAACTTAAAGGGATCGATTCAAGTTGAAACTGTGGAGGGAAAAGGAACTTGTTTTTTTATCCGGTTGCCATTAACTCTAGCAGTGATGCGCGTTCTGTTGATTTCCGTTTCAAAATATAAATTTGCTCTTCCTCTAGATTTTGTAAAAGAAATAGTCAAAGCAAATAAAGACCAGATAATTAAAGTTGTGGATAAAAGAGCGATTTCTTTAAGAGAAGAAATCATTCCCATTGTAAATTTAGATTTTGCGCTAGATTTACCTGAAAAGAGTAAAGAAAATTCGGAAGAGCTTAATATCGTCCTTGTAGAGATGGGTAATGAATGCCTGGGATTAGTAGTCGATACAATTTTAAGCGAAGAGGATATGGAAATTAAGTCATTACCCAATCATATGAAAAGTAATGAAATCGTATCGGGAGTTACCTTATCTGGTAAAAACGAGGTTGTTTTGGCTTTGCACGTGCCCAAATTATTTTTTATAGCTAAAGATGAAAATCCCGAAAAATTAGCCCCTGATTCCAATCGCGAAATTATTGAAGAGCCAAAACGTAATATATTAGTTGTTGACGACTCCGAAAGCGCAAGAGAAGTACAAAAGAGTATTTTAGAGTCTTCTGGTTATAATGTTGCGATTGCGGTAGATGGCATGGATGGTTATAGGGTAGCGCAAGAAGAGCAATTTGATTTGGTGATATCCGATATTGAAATGCCGAGAATGAATGGATTTGATTTTATCAAAAAACTAAAAATGGAAGATTCATATCGACATACGCCGGTCATTGTCGTCAGTTCTCGAAATGAGGAATTATATAAAAGAAAAGGAATGCAGGCTGGGGCGGATGCATTTATTGTGAAAGGTGGATTTGATCAGACTAGATTATTAAAAATGGTACAAAACTTGATACATTAATTTTTAGATATACCTGAGCCAAGATTGATAGCAAAAGCTTTGGCTTTTTTCAAAATTTGTAAAATAAGTTGGAAGGCGAAAAAGTAATGGGTTCTACCACCATATTAATTGTAGACGACGACAGTTTTGTTCGCGAAATATTGGTTGATATATTGGAGTCCGAAGATTTTAAAACTGATACGGCGGAAAATGGTTTAGATGCGCTCAATAAATATAAGGAAAATGCTTCCAAAATAGATGTCATTGTTTCCGATATTAATATGCCCATTATGGGTGGAGTTGATTTGATTAAAGCGCTTCGTAACGATGTCAAATCTGAAGTTCCAGTTGTTGTTTTGTCTGGAAATAACGAAGTTGCCATTGCTATTGACGCAATTAATAGTGGGGCCAGCGAATATATTTTGAAGGACGAGAACTTGCAAGAGACTATCGTTTTGGCCTTAAACAAGGCTTTGGAAAACAAACGAATTGTAGATGAAAATCGAGCTTTAGTTCACAACATAACCCAAAAGAATGAAGAAATGGGCGGCATAATTCAGCGAATGAATGATTTGGGAACCGCTCTTTCTGCAGAGAAAAATTTTCAAAACTTAATGGAGATTATTATTTCCAACGCTCGCGAATTAACTCATGCGGATGCAGGTACTTTATATTTAATTGAAGATGAGAAACTATCATTTAAAATAGTTCAAAACGATACTCTAAAAATCCATCTAGGAGGAAAATCCAGCGAAGAAATTAAGTTTCCTCCAGTTGAAATAAAGGAATCTAATGTTTCAGGCTATTCTGCTTTAAAAAAAGAAGTTGTAAATATTCCAGACGTCTATTCTTCAGAATTGTTCGATTTTACCGGCCCTAAAAAATTTGATCAAACTTCTAACTATAGATCGAAATCGATGTTAGTTGTTCCCATGGTAAATCGGATGAATGACGTTGTTGGGGTGCTTCAATTGCTTAATTCTAAAGATCCTGACACAGGTGAAGTTGTTACATTTTCGGAAAGTTCTGAAGAATACATAAAGGCTTTAGGGTCTCAGGCTGCTGTAGCCGTAAATAATTTGTTGTTAGAAGCGAAAGCGGAAAAACTTTTTGAAGAGATCTTAAATATAAAAAATTACAATGAAAGCATTCTTGAAAGTCTCACTAATGGCGTTATAACTTTAGATGCGAATAACCAAATAATTAAATGTAATGCTGCAGTATTAAGAATTTTAGAAACTCAAGAAGATCAAATTGTTAATCAATCGGCCCAGAAATTTTTTGCGCAAAATAACCGGTGGGTGTTGGATAATTTAAAGCGAGTTATTCAAATGGGATCCCCCGCCATAGTGATGGATACCGAGTTAATTTTTGATAATGATCGAGTGGTTCCTCTAAATCTTACTGCAGTTCCTTTGAAAAACGCGAAGTCGGAATTAATTGGATCCATGTTAGTTTTAGAAGATATTACTTCTGAAAAGCGCATGAAAGGAACCCTCGCCAGGTACATGGATAAAGATGTCGCTGAACAATTGATGGAAGGCGGAGAAGATATGCTCGGCGGTCAAAGCCAGGAAGCTTCGGTTTTGTTTTCCGATATCCGAAGTTTTACTACGCTTACCGAGAAATTAGGTCCAGCGGGAACGGTGGCAATGTTAAATGAATATTTTACGGAGATGGTTGATTATATTTTTAAGTATAAGGGAATACTTGATAAATATATAGGAGACGCAATTTTAGCTGTTTTTGGAGTTCCTTTTACAAATGAGCAAGATCCCGAAAATGCCGTAAATGCTGCCATTGGAATGGTGAAATCTCTGACGGAATTTAATGCGAAAAGAATTCTAGAGAATAAAGATCCTATTGATATTGGTATTGGGGTTAATACGGATACTGTCTTGGCTGGAAATATTGGATCTGAAAAAAGGATGGATTATACCGTAATTGGCGATGGAGTTAACTTAGCTGCCAGATTAGAAGGGGCTACAAAGTCTTATGGGGCAAAGATTTTGATTAGCGAATCCACAAAAAATAAGTTAACCCAAGACCATATATACCGCGAAGTTGACAAATTAGTTGTTAAAGGAAAAACTAAACCCGTTAGTGTTTTTGAAGTTTTAGATTTTCATAACGAATCAACTTTTCCTAAAATGAAGGAATGTTTAGAAATATTTAACGAAGGATATCAATCTTATCTTAAGCGAAATTGGGACGAAGGCGTTATGTTCTTTGAAGAAGTATTGACGCTCAATCCAAATGATAAGCCGGCATCTTTATATGTTGAACGATTGCGCCTTTATAAAGAGAATCCGCCTGCGGATGATTGGGACGGTTCTTTCGTGATGACCACTAAATAATAATTTTGCGACAAAAGATAATTTCGATTATTCATATTAGTTTGAAAAGTATGGAGGATTGCTGTGGGCGAAGAAATTGAAAAAAGAAAAAGCGATCGAATACTTGAAGCGATAAAAAAACGTTTGGATGAAAAACAAACTATCCAAGTCGAAGAGAAAAAGGTTGAACTTGTCGTGTTTACATTAAACGACGCCTTTTATGCGTTTTATGGACAAGACGTTAAAGAAATCCTTTCAGTATTAACCATTTATTTTGTTCCAGGCACTCCAAAATACATTTTGGGAATCGTTAATGTTCGCGGAGATATTCAATCGGTATTAAATATTAGGACATTTTTAAATATCCCAGAAAATGAGTTGGTTGAGGCAAAAGGAAGAATTGTAATTGCCGAGAAAAATGATGTGCGATCTGGAGTTCTAGTAGATTCTGTTGTTGATGTTGTTGATGTGCCAGAAGAGTCTATTAAACAGGCAATTTCAACCTTGAACGAAGATATTCGATATTTTGTTGTCGGAGAGACAACCTACAAAGAACATAACGTAGTGTTATTGGATATTGGAAAGGTTTTTGAAAAAATATCTGAAGGTAAGATTGAATCATCAGTTGAAACTCCAAGCAAATGAACGAAACTGCAATCAAAGCAATTAAAGAAAATGATTTAGTTGCCGAAGACGAAATTCGCTTATTGATTTTTAAAATTATGGGCGTTTGTTTTGGCGCAGACATGGAACAAATTGAGGAGATGGTTGACTTTTCCCAGGCCCAACAAGAGGACTGGGATATTAGACATTTTACAGAAGCAATTTCTTTTAGAGATATTGAGGTTGAATACAAAAAGCCAAAAGTAGTATTGATAAAAGATAGCGATCAAGATGTTGGTATTGTTATTGATCAGCCTGAAAATATAGTGAATATTAATTTTCAATCGATAAGATTACTACCTCCTCTTTTAGAAAATCAGGATACTGTAGATGCAATATGGGCGGCTTTATTTTTGGGAGAAGATTTAATTTTACTAGTGGATTTTTATCGTCTTCAAGATTGCCTACCCGAGGTAGAAAATTTGGAGTCGTTGGAAAAAACTAAAGATCTTGAAATTGAGTCTAAGTAAATTTAAATTGTATAAAAATTAAGAGGGAATTTTGACGACAACGCGCAAACTTTTTATAGCCTGTAGTATTACGGTTAAAAGCTTTGACCATATCCGTTTTAATAATATTTCACAGGCAGCAAGCAGTCGTTTGATTAATAACGAATTGGTCCGGGAGGACGTTAAATGAAAAACTGGTCTTTAAACAAAAAAGCTATATTTGTATTTAGTTTGATGATCGTAGTTATGGGATTTTGCGCCTACGTCATTTTTGACTCCTTGAGTTCAGCTCAAAAAGACGCGGATATCACCAACGCTTTGGGAAGACAAAGAATGCTGAGTCAGGCTATGGGTAAAGCCGCTTTGGGTAACGCTATGGCTAAAAGCCGCAAGCAGAATATAGTTCAACGCGTAAAGTCTCTGGATCATTATATTACTCAAATGCGAGGAACTTATACAAAGCAGGTAATTGGGCCAGCTAAAGAAAATGGTCTTGCAATTAGCATGGACCCCGAATCCGAAGGGCATCCGGCAATTCCTTTTCCCGCTACTTTGACGCGAATGGTGAACGCTAAGTTTGGAGCTGGCAGAGATTTTACTATCGATATTATTTCTCCAGATCCTGTAAACCCTGATAAAGGGTTAATCACGGATTTTGATAAAGAAGCTTATGAGTTTTTAACAAAAAAATCGAAAAGTGTTTTTACAAGAACTTTTGAATTGGACGATAAATTATATATCAGATTATATACCGCCGATAAGGCTACCGTTCAAGTTTGCGCTGATTGTCATATGGCTTTGAAGGGCGGAAAACGTTTTGCAATTGGAGATATTTTAGGTATCAGAAAGTACAATTTGTTGTTTTCAGCCGATATTTCTAGAGGGCGAAACGAATTAAACGCAAGCTTAACGGAGTTTGACCACGCTAAACAAATTTTTAAAGATACTTTAAAGGCTATGAGAAAGGGAGGGGAATATCCTGCAGATATGGGATTTAAAAAGTCGGTATCCGTAAACGCCATAAATAACGAAACAATTCAAGATAATCTTGAAGAAGTGGATAGAGTTTTTAACAAGTTTTTGGCGGCAGTGGATAACCTTCTTACTTCGGAAGTAAATTCTCCAAGATATAGAGACGCGCAACAAGAAATTGTAAGTTTATCAAATGAATTGCGAGATAAGAGCAATAAGATTGTGGATTTGTATAATCGACTAGCCAATGAAAATCAAAAGCGTATAAAAAGTATAGTCATAGTTTTTGTTATTTTGATTTTAGCGGCTTTGATTAGCATAGCTTATTTCTTTTCTACTTCTGTTGTAAAACCGGTCCGTAAAATTTCTGGAGTTATGGGCGAAGTAGCCAAGGGAAATTTTATGCAGGAAAACTTGCCAGTGGTTTCTGAAGACGAAATTGGAGTATTGTCCGATACTTATAATACGATGTTAGGCACCATGCGGCAAATTGTTAATCAGGCTAAAGATATAGCCGATGGCGATTTATCGAAAACTTATGAGTTGAAAGGAGAACTTTCTGTTGCTTTTGGGAAGATGACCAATGAGCTTAGAGACAAGCAAAACGCTGATATCGAATTTAAAGAAATGGCGACAGAGAGAGAATCGCAGGCGGAAGATTTAAAGAATAAGGTCGACGCCATTTTGGAATGCGTTAGCGCTGCGGCAAAAGGAGACTTGAGCAAACATATAGATGTGAAGGGAGAATCTGCCATCGGCCAAATGGGAGAAGGTCTGGAAATGTTTTTTGATAATTTGTCGACTAACATGAAGGGGATAGCTAACATGGCAAACGATTTGGCATTTTCCGCAAAAGAGATTTCAAGTTCTGTCCAAGATCAGGCATCGGTTTCCGCCGAGCAATCGGCGTCTGTAACTGAAATTTCTTCCACCGTAGAAGAACTTTCGGCTTCGTCAAATCAAGTCGCGGAGAATGCAGATTCTGTAGCCCGTATTTCAGCCGATTCGTTGCATGACTCTGAACGGGGTATGAAAGCTATTGGGTCTTTAAAGCTTAAGATGGATGAGATTTCTGAGGATAATCAGGGAGGAATGAAAGAAATTGTCGAATTAGGTAGAAAATCTAATGAAATTGGTAAAGTTATGGAAATAATTAACAATATTGCGGATCAAACCAAGTTAATTGCGTTTAATGCCGCTATAGAAGCCTCTAGCGCAGGTGAAGCGGGAAAACGTTTTGGAGTTGTAGCGGTTGAAATTCGCCAATTAGCAGATAATGTTATGGATTCGACGGGCGAAATCCAAAGCAAAATTGATGAAATTCAACAGGCTATTAATAGGTTAGTTATAAATTCAGAGCAAGGATCCAATCGAATTAAAGAAGGAAATATGTTGGCTGGACAAACAATTGAAGAATTAGAAAGATTGGTCGATAGAGCTAAAAGCGCTGCTGATGCGGCGTCTCAAATTTCTCTTTCGACAAAACAACAAAAAACGGGCACTGAACAAGTATTGTCGGCATTAAAAGAAATTGTTAATGGAACGCGGCAATCGTCGTCTGCGATTAAGCAAACCTCGAATGTGACGCATAAATTATCTGAAATGTCAGAAAGACTGAACGAACTAGTTAGTAGGTTTAAACTAGATTAAATTATAGTTTTTTAGGGATATCTTGAACTTTTTACCAATTAAACTTTGGTCTAACATTGTCGAAGTAAAGCGATCTAGAAATAACTGAATATTTTTTCGTATCGCATAAATTGAGTTACTCAAGGTTTTTGATTTTCTTTTAACCGGAGTAATATTGTTTTGTTTTAAAATTTGACGTTTTATTACTGTTTTAAAGGTTTCTGCAGTTATTTCTCCCGCAATCAGTTTCTTTTTTAGGCCCTGAACTCCTTTTGGGTTTAATCTAGTGTTTAATGTTACTGATTTGCCCATAAAACTTCCTTCCAAATAACGTTTTGCGTCAAAATTCCGATAAATATTATAAGGTGCAAAGCTAATGCCATTTTTTGTTTTATTAATTTTGCTTGCTAGTTTTAAAACCGCAAAAAGCGTGCAATATATTCTGATTTTGGGTGGAGGAAGCAATAATTAGCCTATTTTTAAAAAATACTAAGAAACATTTGTTCTTGGCGGCAGGAATTTTGGTGCTTTGGGCATCATTATTAGGTTGTGGTCAAAGCGAAGAAGAAATTATCGTAGTTGCTTCCGCTTTAAGATTAGATACGACCGCAGGCTTACCCTACGATCAAATGGTTTTAGAAATTAGTTTTGAGCCTAATTTAAAAATTGATTCTTCGAAAAAAGACAAAGGTTCTAACGATAAAGATTTTTTGCTACAACGCACGGAAGACGTAAAAATCCTTCCAGAATCTGAAATTAATCTCAATTATTTAAATCTTGATCGTTTTGAAGATTCTTTAGCGTATAAAAATAAAGCTGAGTTGGACGCAAGGCCAAATATAGGTATTGCCGAAAGGTTGCGTGTGGCTGATAAAAAACTTATTTTTGGAGGAAAGGGGTTTGATACTCGGGATTTTGAGGAATTAAATGATGGAAAGTTAAGCGGAGACTTTTCAACTTATATCAATCCTCCAAGGGAAAAATCAGCAAATCTTGGCGCCAAAGGCATTACAAACATGAACCAAAAATTGCGACCAGAGGAAAAAAGCCTAATTTTTCATGGGGCTTTTTCTGCTTTAACGGAAACAGAAATCGAAATATCCTTAAACAATGAGGAAAATCAGAAAAAGAAGAAAAGTGTTAGAAATAATTTTCAAGAAACAAAAAAAATTCCTGAAACTTTAGTTCATTTAAAAAAGAGCCCTGAAGGGTTGATTCAGCTAAGACCTACAAGCAGCTCTTTGGACTTATTAAGGGAAAATCCGAGTATTATAAAAGACCGTTTTAGTAAAACTCCCTAAGAATTTTTATTAATTCTCAACTTTTTCAGTCAAAGAATTTGTATTTGATATTCCTTGATCGATTGTTTTATTAGTTTTTGATGTTCTTTCCGGGTTTTGATACCAATAGAAAAAAACCCAAAAGCCAATCATGAAGGCCCAAATAAAAATTTTACGGGTTTTACTAATTTCAGGTTTTTTATATGATTTTTCTTCCATTTTTTTGTTGTTGGAGAAATGAAAAAGTTATTTTATTTAAGGTTTAAAACTTGAAGAGATATTTTCTTTAATATCTTTCGCGCAACGAAAGCCAAAACTATTATTTTTTACTTCGGGAGTAAAAAAACTGCGGTTAAATGTAGGAGCGCTTAATCCACACCCATAAGATAAACAATCGAACCAAGATCCTCCCTTCAATACTCTATTCCTTTTTCCATATTCTGGACGGGGGATGGTGTTGCCTTCATGCGGTAGATAGAAGCTATCTACCCATTCCCAGACATTCCCGGACATATCGTGCAATCCATATGGGCTTTTCCCTTGAGGGTAAGAGCCTATTGGTTTAGTTCCTGTGGAACCAATATAAGGATTGTTTGACCTATCTAGGCTCCATTTGTTTCCCCAGGGATAGATTAATCCGTTTTCCCCTCGAGCTGCTTTTTCCCACTCTTCCTCAGTAGGCAATCGTTTTCCCGACCAATTGCAGTAATTAGTTGCATCAAACCAATTTACATAAATTACGGGGTGTTTTTCCTTTCCTTTGGGTATTTGTCCTTTTGCCCAGTGGTAAGGGGGCTCTGAGTTTGTTGCATCAACATATTTTTTATAATCTTGATTGGTTATTTCGAACAGATCTATATAAAACGCTTTCGTTTCCGTTATAAACTCAGGAGATTCATCATCCCACCGGTCATTAGAACCCATGATGAACTCCCCCTTTGGAATAAAGGCCATGTTTTCAGGAGTGAGTTTATTAGCTTTTGATTTCACCTTTTTTGTAAGCTTAAAATCTGGTTGGTGAGTTATATCTGGGGTTATTTGAAGGTTATTAGAAGCAATTTTAAGTCTTTTTGGAGTTTTATTTTTTAAGCTTGATCTAAATGGCGATACTGGAATAGCGCTTTTTCTATTTGAGTGACACTGTTTGCAGGAGTCCAA
Organism: uncultured Nitrospinota bacterium; assembly: GCA_964570665.1. GTDB lineage: Bacteria > Nitrospinota > Nitrospinia > Nitrospinales > JAJDAT01 > JAJDAT01. The sequence goes on from CAZMZH010000002.1 coordinate 390,263, forward strand.
CTCAAGTTTATTTTTTTTAATATTAGTCAGGTTTTCTGGCAGGTGACAACTCGTTTGGCAAGTTTGGTTAGAACTTTTAAAATGAGAAAATTTTTCAAAACCGAAAACAGAAGAAACTATATTAAATATAAAGAAGGCCTGAAAAATAAAAAAAATATAAAAAGTTAAGCGTATTTGATTTAACATTTAAAAGGAGCGTTGATTTTAAATAGTGGGATAATTCATTAAATATGAATGATATAAAATGGGATTAAGCGAGTCAAAGCAAAAATTTTTTCAAATGGATCAATCTGACTGGCGTTTTATGGGTGGCGGTTTGGCGGAAGGCGCCGATAATATGGCTGAAGATATGGCCTGTCTGCAGTCATGCGAACATGGGAATTCTCCTCCAACGATTAAACTTTATGGTTGGAAAAATCCTACCCTAACGGTTGGTTATTCCCAAAAGCCTAATAAATTAATAAATATAGGAAAAGCTCGACAATTGGATATTCCCATTATTCGCAGGCCGACAGGAGGGAGGGTGCTTTTGCATAATCAAGAGCTAACATATAGTTTGATTGCTCCAAATGAGCATCCTCTTTTTGGAGGAGATATAAAGAATTCTATGTGCGTTATTTCAGAGTTATTAACAGAGTGTCTTGTGAAATTAGGTTGTTCTAGAACCGATATCAAGTTTGCCCTTCCTACCCGGTCCAGAAGCCAACTCGGACCAGCTTGTTTTTCTTTAGCAAACCATTATGAATTGACTTGCTGCGGAAAAAAAATAATTGGGAGCGCCCAGAGGCGAATGAAGCGGGCGTTTTTACAACATGGTTCTCTTATTTTAGAGTTTAATAGGCCCTTTTTAAATTCGCTACTATTTTTTGAAAATTCTCAGTTAGCTCAAGATAATTTAACGAAATTGATAGAGTCTTCCATTGCTATTGATGAGTATTTTGGTTCTCCAATCTTATTTGAACGCGTTTTTAATGTCTTTAAAGATGGTTTTTCCAATTTTTTAAGAAGTGAATTAAAATCAGGAATGTTGACTCATGAAGAAATGGAATATAGAGGACAATGGTTAAAAGATTGTAGGCTGTGAATTTATGCCATTTCTTCGGAAGTTTTTTTTTATATAACGTTATGATACAATTACCGTCTTTGGAATTGTCTGTTTTTCTAAAAAACCCTATAAAAGGGTTCCATTTTCTCATTTTTATGTTGTGGAAGAATGATAAAGTTTAGATTTTGGGGAGTAAGAGGTAGCGTTCCTTCTGGGAGCCCTGATACCGCAAAATTTGGCGGTAATACTACTTGCCTAGAAGTTCGTTGCAATGAAGAATTGCTGATTTTTGATAGCGGCACCGGAATACGATATTTGGGTAATGAACTGATGAAGAGCTTGCCTATAAAAGGCAAGATTTTTTATTCCCATGTTCATTGGGATCACATTCAAGGGTTACCTTTTTTTACTCCACTTTACGTTCCCGGTAATGAGTTTCAAATTTATGGCGGCTCTAGTATGCCTGTTACGATTGAAGAGACTCTAAAAAAACAAATGACAGCCCCTTGTTTTCCAGTGCCAATGGATATAATGGGAGCAAAAATTGAGTTTTTTGACGTTGCTCCTGGAGATATTGTTAATGGGGAGAGTTACCAAGTTTCATTTGCTAGTCAGAACCACCCCAATAATTCTTTTGCTTTTAGGATAGATTGTGAGGATCAATCGATAGTATTTGCTACCGATACAGAACATTATGAAGATAAAATGGACGAAAACCTGCTTAAGCTGTGCCAAGGTGCCGACTATTTAATTTATGATAGCCAGTACACTTATGACGAATATCATGGATTAAACGGTCAGATGTCTCGAAAAACTTGGGGACATAGTACAGCTGAAGAAGGTTTAAAGTTAGTTAAAGAAGCTGGCGTTAAAAACTTTGTCCTTTTCCATCATGATCCAACCCATAACGATGAATTTATTTGTAGACTTGAACGAAATGCCAAGGAGGTTTTTCCAAATTCCATCGCCGCTTATGAAGGATTGGAAATTGAAGTGGGCAAACCCATCCCTGATTCTTTGTTTAGTTAAACTTTCCTTTTTTCTTTTTTTAGTCTTTTTTTTAGATAGTTGTTCCTCTACTAAAAAGATACTTGGCCCAGATCCCCAATCCCATCGTTATGTAGACCTTACAAAGAAATATTTTCCCGATTTGCCCACTGGTATTCGCAAAGCGCTTTTTTTCTTTGTCAATTCTGATAAAAAAATCGATTGGATGGCTTTGACCAGGCCAAGAGAAAAATACCCTAACCCTAGCCTTCATTTTTTTTTAAATAATAAAAATAAACCGTTTACGCGAATTAATCGAACCGGTTTTAATAATCCGTTAAAAGTTAAGCAGCTTGATATTTCTCCAGGGGATTTGACTAGAGATAGAGCGGAGGATTTGCTTTTGCTAGGCAATACTGGAAAAGGTAATCGTGCTCTAGTTTTTTTTAATAATAAAAAAGGGTACTTTTATCGCCCTCCAAAAGAGATAACTCCGAAAATTGATCCTTCCATGGATCGAGGTTTGCTTGTTGACCTGGATTATGACGGAGATTTAGATATGTTTTTTACTCGAAGGGGTAAGGGAAGAGTAAAAAACTCTAACTCAGTACAATTTTTTGTAAATAATGGAAAAGGAGGTTTTATTGATAGGACGTCCCTGCTATTTCCCAAAATAAATCATCCTATTTCTGGACTTTCTATAGCGGATTATGATGGAGATCAAGTTTTTGATATATTTTTATTGAATTCTAATGGAAAAAATACGCTTTGGATAAATAATGGCTCTGGTAAGTTTAAGGACGCCTCATCTTATTCTCTTCCAAATATTCCAGCACATTACGCCTTTGCCGATTGGGCAGATTTTGATCAAGATGGGGATAACGATTTATTAGTTACCACTACAAATTTAACCAAACGGTTTTCGAGGTTTGAAGGCGAATATAGCTTTTTCTTAGAGAACGATGGGAAGGGTCATTTTACCAAGCGTTCATTAAAGCTTTTACCTAAATACCCATCAACGCGCGTTTATTTGTTAGACGCGGATGGTAATGATATTCCAGATATTATTATTATAAGTAAAAAAGGAGCTCACCTTTTGGTTGGCCATGGAGGTTGGAAGTTTTCCGATGAAACCTTGAGAAGATTCCCCAAGGATAGGAGACTTGATGAAATGACCTTTGGAGATGTTGATGGCGACGGTTATTTGGATATTTTTAGCGTGGATTCGAAAAAGGGAGTGGGAAAACTGTGGGTTAGCCGTTTTGAATAAGCTTCATGCTTAAACGACAGAGTATTTTTTATTTAATTAATGTTTTACGCAAGACATTTAAAGAGTTTAGAAGAGTTACAGTATGGTTTTCATAATCTAATTCTCCCGAAACCCAATCTTTAAAATCTTGGAATAGAGTCGACCCCGCGTCTCTTATTTGACTTTTTTTAATATCGATGACGTCTAATACCGAACTGGCAAGTATTCCGGCACGGATATCCTCGTTTTCTAATATCATTATTCGATTATTTGCGTTTCTTTCCTCAGAAGGTAATCCTAAAAAGTCTCCAATCTCTATAACCGATTCAATTTCTCCTCGGATATTTACTAATCCCAATATGTGTTTAGGCGCAGTTGGAACAGGGTTGATCTTCTTAATAGGAATAATTTCAGAAACGTCTAAACCCTTTAAAGCAAAATAAGCTCCTCGGATTTCAAATATCACTAAAATTATTAGCGGTTCTTTAATTAATCCCGCGATTCCTTTTTTCTCACGGATTTTCTTGATCCGTTTAACAATTTTTGAGGTTTTTTCTTTTGGATTTTGATTCGACTCCATCTATGCCTCTTTTATCGTGATAAAGCGCGTTCAATCTTCAATAAATAATTTCCAAGTGTAATCTGGGGTTGCCGATAATAAATCCATAGAAAGCTTTAAAATGTCCCCTTTTCGGAAACATGGCTTTGACTCCAAATAAGAATCTTTGGGAATTCCATCTTTATCATAAAAAGTAAGCCGAATACCAGGCCTTCCTTTTATAAACCATCCCGATCCAGATTCAGTTTTACATAATAATCGCACGTTTAAACATTTATGGGTACCGCATTCTGTTTCTTCAACCTTTAATACCTGTACGGCTTTATTCGCAGGAAGTTTCAAATTATATTTTATAGGATTTTGTAATTTTTTTCGAATTTCAAGCCGAGTCAATTGATTTATGCGTTCTGTTTTTTCGCGGCCTTGCTTTACGGATGCAATTTTTTCTTGAAGTTCAAGTTTTAATAAAGCTAATTCTTGAAGTAGTTTTTCTTGTTTTTTTAGTTCTTCCTTTTGACTTACTTCAAGATTATGTTTTTTTTTCTTTAAATTTTTCGTTAAGTCAACCACACGATCGGAAATAGAAATTGGAAAAACAAAATCTCCTTGATCTAGGACGGCGTCTCGTAATTTCCCATATTGTGGAACTTGACTACCTTTAGAATAATTGGTAACTGCATTTTCTAAAAATTGTCCCAACTCAGACCCAGTAATATAACCATCTCGATTTAAGTCGCCATCGCCATTAAAAGCGCGAACGAATTGTCTCCGAAAAATGCTTTCGTCTGGAACTGATTGATTGGCTCGACCGGCGGCAATAAATTGTCGAACTGGTTTTCCAGTTTTTTCTTTTATAATCTGCGGGATTCCACGGCTAGTGGCGAATATAGACCCGGCAAAACAACTGTCGAATATAAACAATGCGTGCTTAGATTGAATTGCTCTTGCGTATACCTCTATATTTTGCATGCTCATGGCTTTGCGTAAAAAGCCTCTTTTATCCGTATTTGGATTCGGAGTGTCTCTTGGAACAATAAAGCCCATTTCTGTTCCTCCATATTGAGGAACTAATGTGTATCCATGACCTGCAAAATAAAATAGTAGTCTATTTCCCTCGGCAAGACCATATCGGTCTACAAAGCTATCAAAGGCTTGATTTAGCTTTTCGCGTGTCGGATCTATAACAGTTTCAACTGAAAATCCTAATATTTCAAGAACTTCTTTTACCGATGCGATGTCTGAAATGACTCCAGGTAAGGCAGGCCATAAGCCTTTGTAGTCGCTTACCCCAATTAACAGCGCGTGACTTTCGTTGTATAAGCCAATAGTCGCTCCTTCTCCATCAATAATTGGGATGGGGATAATTCCTCGATCTAAAGGATCGCTCTGCTTACTTAAGTTTTGAGATTTTGATAAGCTGGATGGGATTTGTTCCAAATTAGGCCCAGCGCATCCTAAAGAACAGATTAAGAAAGCGGCGGAAATTTGGAGCGGCAATTTCATTGGTCTAAGATAAAAAGTTTTTCTACATGATATCTTGAATTTATTTAAAACCCCAAGAGGTTTATAAAAATTAATGAAATCCAAATATGGGTTCGGTAAGGTTTTGCAGATAAGGAGTATTTTCTAAAGCTTCGGCCCCAATCGCGCTGATTTTATTTTCTTCTAAAGTGAGCGTTTTCAGTTGTGCTGAATTTGGAGATTTGGCAATAGCGCTTGCGCCTTCGTCTCCAATAAAGTTGTAGTTTAAATCAAGATTTTCTAGTTTTTTTAAATTTTGTGATTTGGATATTACTATCGCTCCTATATCTCCAATTTTATTGTTGGATAATTTTAAAGACTTTAATTGAGAAAAAGCTGGAGAATTTGCGATTTGAGTAATAGCTGCATCGGTTAGGTCGTTATAGGCTAAATTCAATTTAACTAATTGGGAAGCGAAAGGAGTTTCTAATAGGGCCTCAATTCCTATATCGCCAATGTACTGATTTTCCAAATTACTTAAAGTTCCTTTTTTTTGCATGTCGGAGAATTTAACTTTGTGCTCAAACTTTAAGAGCGCCTTCTTTCCACTCGATTCAATAGGATTGTATGAAAGATATAATTTTATCAAATTATTTAGTTTGTTTGAGGAAGTTACTTTAAGAGTTCCGTCGGCGCCAATGTTGTTATAACTTAGGTTTAGTTCTTTTAGCGCAGACATGTTATTCGAATTGGCCAAAAGCGTAGCGCCTTTATCGCTAATATTATTCCGGTATAAACTTAGCGATTTTAACTTCGAAAAAATTGGCGATTGGGCAATCGCGCTAACTCCGATGTCAGTAATGTTATTGTTGCCTAGCTCAAGGGTTTGTAGCCCTGTTAACTTATTTGATGTAGCTAATTCCTTGAGACCTTCGTCGCCAATTCCTGTGTCGTATAAAATCAAAGTGTCGAGGTCTTTAAGTAAAGACGACTGAGATAAAAATTTTGCGCCTTCTATTCCTATTAGTTTTGATTTAATTCTTAACGTATGTTTATTTCTTCTAATCTTTTTCTTAACGTATTTTTCTAATTTTTCAATAGTTACTGGCGCCGATGCTCCGAAAGAAAATAAGCAACATATTAAAATCCAAGCCCAGGATTTTACTTGCAAAGTGGTTTTTTTACCTTTTTGTATAATCATTTAATTTTCTTGACGTCCTTCCAATTCTCGACCCGACAAAACTTCTCCTGGATCAAAGGGGAAAATAGTATTAGTCAAGTTTTTTAAATAGGGCGATTCTTTTATTAGTTGAATACCTTTGTCGCCTACTTCATTTCCCCAGATTTCCAAAATCGACAAGGATTTGAGATGAGCAGATTTGGATAAATCCTTTGCTCCTTGAAGGACAAATCCATTCCATTGTAGATTCAATTTTTTTAGTTTGGAAAAAGCTTTTGTGTTTGCTAAATGTCGAATTCCTTCGTTGCCTAGTTTGTTTTGCCTCAAATTTAGTTCAATTAAGCCGTTAATCTTAGCGGATGTTTTCCAATGTTTTATTCCTTTAGGGCCTATATTATTTTTCGAAACGTCTAGTATTCTTAAATTAGGCAAATTAGAAGATTCTGCAATCGCGGCAATTCCTTCGTTTCCAATGTGGTTGTCCCCTAATAATAATACCTTTAGAGAATTAAATTTTGCTTTTGCAATTGCTTTTGCTCCATCGGAACCAATTTGGTTTCCAGAAAGATCCAGAAATTCTAATCGCGTCAGGTTTTGCGACTTAGCGATTCCATCGACGATTCCTTTATCTCCAATTTTATTACCCCAGAGATTTAAATAAGTTAATATTTTTACATTATTAGAAAAAGCCAAAGCAATTGCGCCATCTGATCCAATATTATTATGGAATAAGTCTAGCGATTTAAGGTTAGTGAGATAAGGAGAATCCGCTAAATTTTGTGCGCCTTGATCGGTTATCTCGTGGGTTTGTAGACGGAGAGTTTTCACATGGCGTATCATTTTTGATTGAGCTAAAGCTTTTATCCCTGAATCTTTTAGAATTCCACTTCCTCCCATATCCAAATGAGTATTGTTTTTGGTTAAATCGTTAAATATAAATTGATTAACGTCAAATGCATGGGTTAAGAGAGGAAATACGGTAAAACATGTAAAAAAGAAGCACGCTGCTTTAACTTCTTTAATTTTTCTCATATTATTTTGATCTTTGAGGATTAAGGGAAATTGTGGACTATAAGGTTTACTTCCAAACCATCTTGCAAATAACCAAAGTTAGCGATACCGGCAATTGTGGTTACAATACCTTGAGGGTCTATTTTTCTAATTCGATTATTTCCTCGATCAGTGACATAGAGATTGCCCATTGAGTCAAATGCCATATCGCGAGGATTTTGAAAATTGGCTTTAACGGCAAGACCGCCGTCGCCTGAAAAACCGCCGTCGCCAGTACCCGCGACTGGAATAATTTGACCTTTTTTATCAATTTTCCTGATGCGATGCGTTTGTTGTTCGCAAATGTATAGTTCGTTGTCAGGGGATATCGCTAAGGCTCCCGGAGACCGAATGCCTGCCGAAATAGCGGGACCATAGTCGCCATGATCTCTAAAATCCCCGTTACCTGCAATGATTTCAACTTTATTATTAGAGTTGATTTTGTATATTTTCCCAACGCCGGAATCTGATACATATATGTTATTTGCGGAATCAATTGCTATTCCATTAGGATGAATATCGCCGGGCAAGGCATCCCAAGCTTTTTCTGCTACTTTTGATATGATTCCATTGGTGGCTATTTTTCGGATAAATCGATTAGATCTGTCCGCTATATATAGTTCATCCTCAGTACCCACCGCAATCGCTCTTATAGTTACAAATGAAGCGTCTAAAGCTTGGCCTTCGTCCCCGCCGGTTCCAGCCAAGGCATTTCCAGCAAAAGGCTTTATTTGCCCCTTCGAATCAATATTTATGATGCGCCAGCCGTTACCATTTCTTTCAACGGCATATATGTCTCCATTGTTTCCTCTAGCGACAAAATTTGGCCTTAATAAAGAAGTTTCAAGCGCTAGTCCTGAGGTCCCGCTTGAGCTAGCCTTGCCAGTTCCTGCAAAGGCATGAATATTCCCGTCGGCGTCAATTTTTCGCAACCTGTTTTGCATTTGGTCTGCGAATATAATTTCATTTTTTTCGTTGAAGGTTATCCCTGAAGGACCTTCAAGTGTTGCTCCGAGCGCGGGTCCTCCATCTCCTTTCAATAAAGATTTTCCATTCCCGGCAATGGTTTTGACACGACCAGAAAGAAAATCGACTTTTCGAATTCGGAAATGGGATCTATCCACCACGAGTAGGCTTTTTTGATCTGATCCAATAGCCAAAGAAAATGGTAAATGTAAATTGGATTGAGAAGCGACGCCTTGATCGCCGTTATAATGAGTTAATCCTGTTCCCATAAATGTAGTTATAATTCCATCAGGGTCTACTTTTCGAACGCGATTATTATTGCGATCGGCAATATAAATATTGCCTTTATTATCTGCGGCAACATCGGTAGGGAAAGCTAAATCTCCTTGATTTGCGGGTCCATAATCTCCTCGAATGGCAAAAAGACCTGTTCCGGCAACAGTATAGACGGTTCCATCCGGATCAATTTTTCGGATGCGGTTATTCCCACGATCTGCAACAAATAAATTACCTTGGTTGTCGAATGTAAGCCCAAAGGGGAATTTAAAAAAAGCTTCGTCGGCAGGACCGAAATCTCCTCCATAACTAGGAACTCCCATTCCTGCATAGGTAGTAATTATTCCATTAGTATCTACCTTTCGGATACGGTTATTGGACCGATCTGAAATATAAATTTGTCCAGACTTATCGATGGCTACATCAGATGGGAAATGAAGGCTGGTTTCAGTTGCCTTCATGTTATCTCCCGAATAATCTGGAATTCCATTACCGGCAATTGTTGTAATAATTCCATCTGGATCAATCTTTCGTACACGATGGTTATTACGATCGGCTATGTAGAGATTTCCTGTTGAATCAAAAGCTAAGCCAGCTGGAAAGTTTAGCGATGCATTGATTGCTGGTCCTTCATCTCCCGAAAATCCTGCGCGCCCATTACCCGAAATAGTGGTTACTATTCCGTTTTGATCAATTTTTCGAATTCTATTTTGAGAACGATGGGAAATATAAATATTTCCTTTTGGGCCGATAGCAATACCGTCAACCAAAGTAAAAATTACAGAAGTGGCTTTTTGCCCATCGCCTATTTTTTTGTAGGGAAATGAGTCCGCCGAAAAAGCTTTGAAAGGAACCCCAAGCGCAAGAAGCCCAATTATTACGGCTAGTTTTCTAAAATAAATTAAGTTTTGCATAATCCAGTTTTAAGAATTTATAAACCTTATATTCTATTGCTAATTGACCAAAATTCTAAAGCAAAATTTTAGAATTTATATAAAACGGAAAATAACGAGAGGATTCAATATATTATTGAATAGGTATAGAAATTTCTGTCTCTTTGCTAGCTTTTAGAATTGAAGGTGCTTCGATTATATTCTTCTAATGCTTGTTTGTTTTGCTTTATCGAAAGAGTGGGTAAAAGTGGTTTTCTTTCCAAGGACCCATATTGGAGCTGGAATTGATTGAAAGTGGCCAACTTTTCCTTATATTCGTCTGTTTTTTTATCTGCGTTTTTTAAATAATGTTTTAGGTGGATTGCGAACATAAAAGGCGAGTTTTCTACTTTTAAATAATAATCAGATAACATTCTATGAATATAAGGGTTGTTAGGAGCAATCAATAACCCTGAATAAAGAGTATCAATGGCTTTTTGAGGTTGATTTAATTTACCCAATGCTACACCGAGTTCTAAATATAATGATGCGTCTGTTGTGTTCCATAGATTTAATTTTGAATAGCTATTAATTACTTTTTCCCAACGGTGATTTAAAAAATGACTTCTTGCATTATTTTTTTCTGAATTAAATTGATTTTGTTTTTCTTTAATTAAAGTCATTAATCGATCTAACTCAATTTTTAAAGCCGCTACTTTGATCTTGTCCGATTCTAATTTAAGCCAGCGTTGAATTATGCATATTTTTATTGCTTGATTCCTGTTGGTTTGATCGAAAAGTTTCGCCAGTAAAGTAAATATTTTTGGATCTTCCATTTCCATAAGCGAGCCTATAACTAAAGTGCGAAACTCCTTAGATTGGTCTCCAGTTTTTTGATAAATCATTGATAGGATTTTAAATGGAAGAGGGTGGAATGGGTTTATCTCAAATGCGAGATTTGCAATTTTTGCGGCTTCTATCAGTTGATCGTTTTTTAAAAGGGCTGCCGAGTAAACATCGTAAACTGTCGATAATAGAACGGACCCTTTGTTATGCTGTGTGTCGATATTTATTTCATCATTCCAAAGCTTTGAAGCAATGATTTCTATTTTGTTGAGATTAAAAGTCCTGGCGTTTTTAAAATAAGCAATGCCCATTTGGAAATAATCGGAGATTCGGATTTTCCCTTCCGGAGTGGGATATGTTTTCATAACTAGGCTCAATATTAAAACGCATATTAATACGGGAATGCCTTGGGACCACTTTTTATGTTTAAGTTTTTTTGAAATCCAATAAATAGCATAGGCAGAAAATATTGCTAGAAATGGAATTACAGGTAATCGAAATCTTGAAGTTGCGTAAAATGGCAGAAACATTAATAAGTGCGTAAAAAAGTAAGCATGTAATAATGTCCATTGTCTTTTTTTCTTTTTTGTTAAAATAATTCCTACGATTCCAAACGATCCAAAAAAAGCAAAGGGAATTGAACTCCATTGGAGAATGGGAGAAATCTCCTGGAAAAGGTAAAAGTTTAAAGTTGTGGGGGCTTCATAGTTGTTGAATAGAAAAAATATTTTTCTTAAATACAATTCAAGAAAACTTTTTGGATTTTCCCACGCGTTTTGAATTAAAAAATTTATGGTTGAAGTGGTAGTTAAGGGATTGTCTTTGATAAAATTATTAAATATTGGGGAATGACGATAACCGCGCCCTGGATAATCGGGTGTATTCGACATGAGCAAAGTTTCGGGTCCCCCTTGATCGTAAAATACCAAGTGATTATGTACTAGATACCCCCTATAAAGTAGAGGTGTGGAAAATAAGATGAAAACGATTGTGAATAATCCAATTAAAGTTTTTCTATTTTCAACTTGATTTTGGAGAGCCCTCCAAATGAAAAAAAAGCCAACGGGAATTAATAGCAAATTGTTCGATCTGCATTGCATGACTAAAGATAATAGAGTGGCGCTTAAAGCGATTCGGGCCACAGTTGGTTTATAAGAGGCCCAAAGGATTCCATAGCAGGAGAAGACCGTTAAAAAGGTTGTCAAAGAAGCGCGATATAGCGATCCTTCATAAAGCCAATTAGGTCCATAAAAAGTAAACAATAGAGCGGCAAGGAGTCCAACGATAGGTTTAAAAAAATAATTTGATATTTTATATATTAAAAGCGCCGACACGGTTCCTAATAAAAATTGGGTGAGCCATACTGCCTTATACGTTTCGCCAAAGAGCAAATAAATTACTCCAAGAAAATACTTGTAAAGCGGAGAAAAAACGTCTGATTGGTCAGGGTCTTTGGCTAGAAAATTTCCATTGGCAAACTCTTTTCCTCCTTTATCAAAGATATCTTGATCCCAGGCTTGTGGCACAAAGTCAAAGAAGGGATTGTTCTGAAATTGGAAATAATAGGCGATTCGAACGGCGAGAGATAATACGATAATAATTAAAGGAAAAAATCGGGACGGAATCGACATTTCATAAAAAGCGCAAGAATGCGTTTAGGAAAATAAAGAGCGTTTTATTGTGGCTTGGAGGTTTTACTTGGGTTGGAAAAAGCGTCGTTATATTTTGCGCCAATGGATTTCCAATCGTAATCTTGAATAATTTCAAATGATTTTTTACCCATTGTTTGCAAACAATCTTTAGAATAAACAGACATCAATGCTTTAGTTAAAGCGGCTACATCTTTAGGTTGGACAATGATTCCATTTATATCGTGTTTAACCATATCGGAAATACCTCCGACATCGCTTGCGATAATAGGTTTTCCTGCAGCCATGGCTTCCATAACGACTACCGGAGCCCCTTCGGTTTCTCCAAGACTGTCGACGATAGAAGGAAGTATAAGCAGATCGGAGTTTTTTAAATAATTTCGAACTTCGGTTTTTGATTTCATTCCAACAAAGCTTATTTTACTCGTTAATTTAAGTCGATTAGCTTCCTCTTCGCATTCAGGTTTCATGAACCCGTCTCCTACGATTATCAATCGGGCGTCGGTTTCAATATTAGACCAATCCGCGAATGCGCGAATTAAATATGGCAAACCTTTCTTTTCGGTGATTTTTCCCACAAAGAGCACATTTTTTTTAGTGGTATCAATATTTAGGTCTTCTGGGGAAATCTTTTCAGAAGAATCAAAAAATTGAACCGGAACTCCCATAGGTAAAATTTTAGATCGAATTCTCCTATCAGGAGCTAAAGATTCCAAGACCTCTTGATTTTTTTGGCTTACCGGCAAAAAAATATCTGTGTTATCGACGATAAAGCGAGTTAAGAGTTTTCCAAAAGGAATTCGGGCTAATAAAAAGACGTCGGCTGCGTGAATGGTGACGGCGTGAAAATAGCCGTACCTCTTTTTAAAAAAGGCTGAAATAAGGCCTTGAGGAACTAACCAATGAGAGTTGACTGTCGTTGCTTTAGTCTTTCTGAGGGTACGCAAAAAAGCGATCGTTCCCCAGAACATTAAAAATGGAACCTGAATTTTGGCTAATAGGCTTTGACGGATATTGGCTAGCATTCCTTTTCCGTTTGCTAATATTTGCTTAGATTTTGGCCAAAAAAAAGGAAACCGAAAAACAGATATAGATTCCATCGTTTCATGAGTTGCCGCATCTGGGTCATGAGGCGCCAAGACATGAGTTGAATAAAACTTGCTCATTTCCTGCGCTAGGCAATATACGAAGTCGGCAGGAGTTTTGTCTCCAAGCCATCTAGGAAAGGTTGAAGTGAATATCAAAAGAGTTTCTTTATTTTGATCGCTATCTGGCATTCAATTTTTGATGTTGTGGGAGGAAAATAGGTGGAAAAAAGTGAGATTTGAATCAATCTTTTTTCTCTAGTTCGATTTTTTTTATTCTGAGCTGAATATCTTCTAATAATTGGCGATTAATGGATATCAATTCCGCAGCTATTCCCATCATGAATACTTGAAAGCCGACAATCAATAAAATTGCAGAAAGTATTAGAGATTGTATGTGTCCGGCGGTTTGCCCCATAAAAAAATAAAATAAATATCTACACCCTATTAGAAACCCACTGGCACAAGCAATACCGCCTGCAATAGTAAAAACCCTTAAAGGCTTATACATAGAATAAATTTTTAACATAGTGACTGCAGATCTCATTAAATAGGTTCTAATGTTGGGAAATAAACGAGATTCTCGCAGTTTTGGATTTGTTTTTACTGGCGCATGCGTGATTGCTAAGTTTTTTCTACCTGCGCTGATAATGGTTTCTAATGTGTAGGTAAAGTCAGAAACGACATTAATCTGCATCGCGGCTTCTCTAGAATATGCGCGAAATCCGCTGGTTGCGTCAGGAACTTGGGTGCCGGATATCCAACGTACGACCTTACTACCAAATTTTTGAAGGAATATTTTTTGAGGTGAAAAATGTTTTATAGTTTCTACTTGTCTATCGCCTATTACGATATCAGCCCGCTTTTCTAGTATAGGTTTAATAAGATTTGGAATATCTGCTCCATTATATTGATTATCTGCATCGGTGTTTACAATAATATCCGCTCCTAGCCGAAGGCATTCGTCGATTCCATATTTAAACGCTTTTGCCAACCCCTTATTGCTTGTAAGGCTAATGACATGATCTACGTTATTAGATTTCGCCACTTCGACGGTTTTATCGGTACTTCCGTCGTCAATGATCAGAATTTCAATTGAGGTTACTCCTTCAATTTTTTCCGGGAGATCTTTTAAAGTTTCCGGAAGCGTTTTTTCCTCGTTTAAGCAAGGGATTTGTATTATGAGTTTCACGCGAAATAGAACCGAGATTCTTGGATGGAAATATTTTTTGTTGATCCGGAGTTGGAAACACCGGAGTTTGATATGGCCTTTATATTATCATATTGCAGACAAAGGATTTGACATAAATAGAGAGGAAAGTAAAATATTCCAATTAGATTTAAGCTAGGTTTTTTCTCCCCAATAATCTTCTATTTTTAAATCTGCATTGTCTTAATGACAAAACTCGACGATTTATTTTCCATTTTGAATAAAGTTCTGCAAATCCCATGGAATTGGACCTTAGCGATTCTTTTTTTAATGTTTGGAATCGTTACGATAGATCTAGATTCTTTAGAGTGGAGTATCGCAACTATTCTGTTTTATGCTTTACCGCTGGGTTGCCAGATCTTTAAGAATCCAGTTATTCGATATGGAGCTTTGTGGTTAGGGGTTTTTATGGCTTTGCAAACATTGTTAACTCCTTATGTTCATTATCATATTGAATATAGGACTTTGCAGGCAAATATAAATACAGAAACCGAAACCGAAGGGGAAATTCAAAAAATTTCAACTGATGAAATGGGGTTTCGAGTTTATCCAAAAGTTGATTATAGCGATAAAAAAGGATTTAGGATATTTGCTTTAGGAGGGTCAACTACTGAACAAATCCTCATCGACGATCAAAAAACTTGGCCGCATTTAGTTCAATTAAAGTTGTCTAATCAATTTGGAAGAAAATTTGAAATTATAAATACAGGCGTTTCGGGAACGCGTGCTAGGAATCATTTTGCCAAGCTAAAAAAAATTATCCAGTACAGTCCAGACATGGTAATTTTTTTGGTAGGAATCAATGATTGGAATAAGCAAATAACCGATTCCGTAAGGGTTCATAAAATGGAGCCCTATTTTTTAAAGAAAACATTATTGGCAAAAGCGCTTAAGGCTGCGGATGTTTTTATTGGCGGACCTTTAAAAGAAAAACTGTTTGGTAACCAAAATGAAGAAGTTAAAGAGACCAATTTAGAGAGCCAATCAAAGAAAATAGGGGAAGAGAAAAAAAAGGATTCGTTGAATAGGCCGAATAAGTTCTCGTGGAAACCTAAAGAAGTTTCCGAAGAGTTTAAAAAATATTTGGAAAAAATTCAGGAAACTTGTTTTGAGAAGAAACTTTTTTGCGTATTTTTGACTCAGCCAAGCGGTTATCAAGAAACTGCTAGCGCTGACTATAAGCGCTTATTTTGGATGACGCCGCCTTTTTCAAATTATACTCTTGATTTTGAATCCATGATTCATTTATCAAGTTTGTATAATAATTATATCAAGGAGTTTACAAGCCGAAATGAAATTCCGATTTGCGATATAGCTAAAAACTTGGAAGCTTCACCGGAGGTTTTTTATGACGATTGTCATTTTACACTCGAAGGCTCTGGGAGGGTAGCCAAACTGGTTTCCCCTTGTTTGGCGAAAATTTTAGAAAATAAAAATTTAATGGCTAGATCGAATACTTGATGAAATATTTAGAAGATTTATATGGATAAGCGAAAAATATGCAAGACTTGAGTATATCAATTCCTTTTTATAACGAAGAACCGAATGTTAGACGAGTTTTGGAAGATAGTATTCAAATCTTGACTGCCAATAACGTGGATTTTGAAATTATAGCCATAGATAATGGATCTTCAGACCAGACGGGTAAAATAATTGCAGAGATGGCAAGGAATAATTCTCGGATCAAGCCTTTACGTGTTGAGGTGAATCAAGGCTATGGGAATGGGATTCTAGCGGGATTGAGAGCGTCGAAAGGTAGATTTATAGGATATATGGATGGCGATGGGCAAATTGACCCTGAGGCCGTTCTTGGATGTTATAAAGAATTACAAATAAGCGATCATTTTGATTTGGCTAAAGGTTTTCCAAGAGGAATTCCCGGAAGTTTTATACGCCGATATATTTCTAAGTTTTACAACGCGTTTATTACTAGCTTATTCCGCATAGAAACATTAGGCATTAATTGCAAACCAAAAATTTTTAAAAGGGAATTGTTTGAAAAGCTAAACTTAGAATCAAAAGATTGGTTTATTGACGCAGAAATAATGATAAAAGCGACGCGTCTCAATGTGCGTTATATAGATTATCCAATCCAATTTAAGGAAAGGTTAGAAGGAAAGTCGAATGTTCAGATTAAGACAGCCTTTGAATTTTTATTTAATTTTATACGTTATATATTATTCAAGTAACGCCAACTTTTAAGAAACTTTCATTTTTCCCAGCCCCAATAAGCTAGATTTTTGGTTTCGAAATGTTTCTACATAACGACGGTACCATTCGACAGTGATTTTTAGACCTTCCCTAAAAAGAATTTTAGGTTTCCATTTGAGGC
Source organism: uncultured Nitrospinota bacterium (assembly GCA_964570665.1). Classification (GTDB taxonomy): domain Bacteria; phylum Nitrospinota; class Nitrospinia; order Nitrospinales; family JAJDAT01; genus JAJDAT01. Next base: position 407,030 of record CAZMZH010000002.1, read on the forward strand.
GTTCCCAGGCTAGTTGGTTTTCTGCGCTCATTCTCCAGATCTCAATCGGTCTGTAAGGCAATTCTCCAATTTTCAGGGTTGAATTAGATTCTGATAATTCGTGGATAGCCAGGGTCAAGTCTTTAATGCTTATTTCTTCCTTACTTCCTAAGTTAGTCATTTTCCCTATAGTTTCTTTGGATTCCGCAGCCATGACCAAACCCTCAATAATGTTTGAAACAAAGTTGAACTCGCGAGTTTGCTTACCTTCGGTTGTAACAATGTCTTTGCCCAATAAGCAATTCATAATAAGCTCAGGAATAACCGCTTTTTCGCTTTGGTAGGGACCAAAAGTATTAAATGGCCTTAACACCGTTATAGGCAATCCAGTGACTTCGTATTTCATTTTGCAATATAGTTCGCCTGTATATTTTCCAACAGCATAAGGAGAAATGGGTTGAGGTAAAAACTCCTCTCGAAATGGAACTGAATCTTGCTTTCCATAGACTTCCGAAGATGAAGTATAAACAAATCGTTTATAATCTTTACAGCTTTCTAATAAATTAGCTGTTCCTTTACCATTTGTATCCAAGTTTTCGTTGATGTGTCTGAAGCTATCCCCAACATGGTTGTATGCGGCTAAGTGAAAAATTTTATCAAAACGATTTTCCCGGATAGCTCCTAAAGAGTCTAAATTTCGTATATCGCCTTCGATAAAATTAATTTTATCCCAGATATCTAAAAGCCGGACGTTTTCGACTTGGCTCAAATACTTTGTTAATACAAAAACTTCAGCGTCCAACTCGACACATTTTCTAGTCAAATGGGAACCAATAAAACCGCTTGCTCCCGTAATAAGTATTTTTTCTTTTTTCATTATTCTTTAACTGTATAAAAATCTAGAATTAATTTTTCGGCGCGTTCTAACTCGTGGTCTGTGTTGAAGGTAATTTTAGGACCGTCGTGTTTATACCCCGAAAGGTTTTTTTCTTCGATTAGGAGTTTAAATAAGGACACCAGCCCGACAGGGTCTTGAAGCATTTCAGGGGTGATTTTACTAAATATTTCTTTTTCGAGAATAGCATAACCCACATAATAATCAAGGACAGGCTTTTCTTCAAATGAAGCCAAAAGGTTCCCGTTTCCAGACCAATCCACGAGACCAAAGGGAGATACGAATGGAGCCGTCAAGATAGTAGCTGCTGTACTATATTGTTCGTGTGTTTTAAAAAATTCTTCGAAATTAATATCTGCAATAGTATCGCCATAGGATAGTAAAATGCGGTCATCAAATAGATTTTTTAAATCGTAGATTCTTTGAAGGGGGGTTGCATCTGCGCCTGAATCCACATAATGGATATTGAATTGTTTTTTAGTTTTGAAATAGTCGACTATTTTTTGTCCTAAATGTCCAATGCATAGATAAAAATCGTTGAATCCTTTTTGGACGTACAATTCCAAAAGTCTTTCGATAATGGGTTTTCCAGAAAGTTCAATTAGAGGTTTAGGAATTTGTTCCGTAAGAGGGCGTAGTCGGACCCCTTTACCTCCGCAAAGTATAGCTACTTTAGATAGTTTTTCCATTATTAGTCCATGACTCTTTTACATTTTTGGAGAATTACTTTTATTTTTTTCTAAATACTCATAAATAACAGTTTTTGGACTAGGAGGTTGGCAACTTATGAAGTAATGATTTTGAATGTTATAGGAATTTTCAAAACCTGAATTGCAACTGGTTAAAGTAATTTTTTTATAAGTGTGTGTTTTTAAATAGTTGTTAACATAATCGGTCATTTGTATTCTTTCCTCTTTTGTACTTTGTCTCCCTCTAATAGAGAATAGTCTATCACGCCTCGGAATGATCCATTTTGGAGGAGACTTAAACGGAAAAACATTTCCCCATTCCATGCCAGTATAATAGCTTAAAGAATCTCCTTCATGTGCAATCACAAACGTATCTTTTGGGTCGCCATGTTTTTTTAAATAGATAGCGATTTCTTTTAAGGCCCCATTATAATCTCCGCTTAACTCTTTAGCGTAGTTCGACAATAGATAATAGGCCTTATTGGTACCTCGGATACTTCTATCCCACCGATTTAATAATCCTGAAGATAAGATTTTTAAATTTAATTTTTCAGCGACACTTTTTCGGAAAATGATCTGATCATAAAGAAACCATGGCGCAATATGAAGCCAATTTGTAAATAATAATATCGCCGTCGTAGAACCCGCTAAAAAGTAATTTATTTTTGACAGTTGGTAGACTATTTCCGCTAATAGAATCGCCCAAATTGCAACTGTTCCTAAAATATAGTTGAACAAGGGAATAGTGTGTAGAGTTGCCACTAATATAGAACAACCGATGCATAAGCAAAATAAAGTTTTAAATTTATCCCAATTCAATTCGAAACGAGAGTTATATTTTTTTAATAACCATGCAGTTATTATCAAAATAAAAGGGAAAATATAGGAATTAATTTGGCCTAGGTATCCAACGGTAAATTCAATAATTGTCCCAGTATTCTTTTCATAATCCTTATTGAAATAATTGGAATAAAACTCTTTAACTTTTTTTCGAACCGGAAGAAAGTATTTTATGAACCAAGGTAGCGTTAGGCCTGCAATAATACAGTAGGATAAAATGAGCTTTTTATAAAAATTTTTATTTCGAATTGTAATGACGCTAAACAAAGTGAGTCCTGCAAACAATCCAAAAAACTGGGAATACATGGAATAAAAAAGGAGAACTGAACTTATACAGAAAAGATATATGTGCTCTTCATTGTTTTTCCAAAGTTGGATAAAAAAAATAATCGTTAAAATTCCGAGTAAAATTGAAGGTCCAAAGTATCGAGAGGTTCTCATGTATAGGATATATGGAACCGAAAATGTAAAAAATATTGCAGATAGTCGAGATATTTGAATATTTTTATGTATGAGATAGGAGAGGTGGTATATGGCAAATATACTCAATAGGCCACACATGGCAGAAGGAAAAACGCCGCCAAAAGTCGTTTGACCAAACACTGCAATGGAGCCAGCAATTAGATACATACCTAGCCATGGATGGTAACCCCAAACCCCGTCAACGGCAAACCGGTTATCAAAAAAAGGAGGCGTATCTCCTAATATATAAGGGACCCCATATTCTAAGATATGGATAGCGTGAATTAAATAATCGCCTTGGTCTAATCCAAGATAATAATTATCTAAATTAAAAAAGTATAGGAAGGCTCCGATAAAAGTGAGAGCGCTTAAGAAATACTTATCTTCAAAAATTTTTTTCATAAATAAGAAATTAAAACAAGTCATAAATCCAAATTTTGGATCATGTCTTTAATTCCTTGTTTAAGATTAAAGGAAGGGGACCAATTTAGAAGGCGTTTGATTTTTGTTGGATCGCCTAAATTTCTCAAAATTTCATTTTTCGGAACTTCTTTTCCGGAAAACTCAATTTCAATGGGATTTTTTAATTGATTAACAAACTCTAAGGCAAAATTTCTTAAGGAAGTTTCCGTGCCGGTACAAATATTAAATATTTCTCCTACAGCGGCTTTCTTAGTTGATAACTTTACAATGGCTTCAATTACATCGTCAATGTAAATAAAATCGCGAGTTTGTCCGCCATGAGTCATTTGGAACGTTTTACATTGTTTAGCCGCATTAATTAAGTCTGCAACAAAACTTAACGAACATTGGGCTCCATAAACGGAAAATAATTTCGTGGAGACAATTGGAAAATTGTACGTATCTGACAACAAGGAACCTTGCATGGAAGCGCAAGCTTTGGAATAAGCGTAAGGGGTGTTAGGCTTTAAAGTAGATTCTTCTGAGTAGGGTACGTTTCCATTTCCATATTCCCCAGCAGTGCCAAATTGCATGAAACAATCGCAGTTTCCATCTTTTAACGATTCGATAAGATTTAAAGTTCCCGTTACATTAGTTTCGTAAGTTGATTTTAAGGCTGAAAGGTCGCGAGTTCTTGAAATAATACCGGCTAAATGAAAAACTTTACGAGGCTTTACTTTATCGAAGGTTTCCTTAATTTGTTTGGTGTTTAAGATGTCTAAAGGAAAGACTTTTACCTGCTTTAAAACTTCTGGATTTAAATAGTTATTTTTTTCTGGATTTCTTAATCCAATTGAAACGTCAGCCTTGAGTTCAATTAACTTTTTAGTGAGTTGAGAGCCAATGACTCCACCTGCGCCTGTAATAAAAATCGGAATATTTTTTAGGCTAGACATTCTGCCTTTATATTGAATATGTAGTAAGGAGTGGCGTTATAAGACAATGGATTTGATCAATTAATTCTTCGAATTGGGATCTCTTTTTTTAGATTTTCTATCAGTTCGTTGACGTCATCAATATAATCCGGAGAAATTAGCAGCTCAATTAGGCCTCGGCCCTGGTCAAGAGTTCTTACCACAGCTAAATGATCGTAAGCTTCTACCACAGAAACTATGTACGCTATATCTTTTTTATCAACTTCGTATTGGTAGTTTAAAGAATCGCAGTGCATTCGAAATAATTTAAGTTTTTACGGACAAAGCGGGAAGATCTAGTTTTTTGTTTTGCGGTGTTCTTACTTTATTTTGCCTTTGTAACTCTATCATTAAAATATTAATGGCCGAAGGGGTTACGCCAGAAATTCTCAAAGCTTGACCTAAAGTGAGAGGACGAATTTCTTTTAATTTTTGCGCTTCTTCAATAGAAAGACTGCTTACCAAATCAAAGTCAAAATCCTGGGGAATAGAATAATTTTCCAGTTGCTTTTGTTTAACTACCATTTGATTTTGACGACTAATAAAACCTTGATATTTTATTTGGATTTCGACTTGCTCGCCAGCTACCGAATCTAATGAAGAGCCATTAAAAGTTTTAATTAGGTTTTCATAAGTAATATCTGGACGCTTTAGTAGTCCACCTAAAGTTGTGGGGGAACGTAATTCGTTAATCCCCAATTGGGATAACCTGTTTAAAGTTTCTTTATTTGGGACAATGGTTATAGAAGTTAATCTTTTAATTTCCTTTTCAACGGAAGATTTTTTTTCTATAAGCTTTTCATAATTGCTTTGATCGATCAAACCCAAGTGATATCCTTTTTCTGTAAGTCTTAAATCGGCGTTATCTTGTCTTAAAAGCAATCGGTATTCTGCTCTAGAAGTGAACATCCGGTAAGGTTCGCGCGTTCCTTTTGTAATCAAGTCATCGATCAAAACCCCCACATAGGCGTCCATTCGAGACAAAATGAATTCGGGCATTCTTTTCACATAACAACCTGCGTTTATACCCGCGATCAGTCCTTGTCCTGCGGCTTCTTCATACCCCGAAGTGCCGTTTATTTGTCCGGCAAGGAATAATCCTTTTACTTTTTTAGTTTCAAGAGTTGCTTTCAATTGAGTTGGTGGAACAAAATCGTATTCAACAGCATAACCAGGTCGAACGATTTCTGCGTTTTCTAATCCTGGTATAGTATGGACGTATTGGCGTTGAATTTCTTCGGGAAGACTAGTAGATATACCATTTGGATAAACCCAATCCGTATCAAGACCCTCAGGTTCCAGAAATATTTGATGCGATTTTTTTTCTGGAAATTTGACTATTTTATCTTCTATAGAGGGGCAGTAACGAGGACCTACTCCTTGAATCTCGCCGCTATAAAGAGGCGATAAATGTATGTTATTTTTTATGACTTCCGCAGTTTGCGAGTTGGTATGCGTTATATAGCATGGAACCTGTTGTCGATTAATAAAAGGTGTAGAAAATGAAAATGGTTTTGGAACCGTATCCCCATTTTGTATTTCGCATTTATCGAAATCTATAGAGCTAGCCAAAATTCTTGGTGGGGTGCCAGTTTTTAATCGGGCTAGATTAAATCCACAGGCTAAAAAAGATTCTGAAAGTTTTGAAGATGGTTTTTCGCCAAATCGACCGCCGCCGATTTTTTTATTTCCAATATGCATCAAACCATTCAAAAAGGTTCCTGTTGTGATGACTAAAGCTTTGCAACGATATTCTGAACCTTCCGAAGTCCGTAAACCTTTCAAAATTCCATTTTCGATCAAAAGTTCTTCAGCTTGCTCTTGAGCAATGCGTAAACCAGGTTGATTTTCTAGAACTCGGCGCATTTCTTGGCGATAGAGTTTTTTATCCGCTTGGGCTCTAGGGCCTTGTACAGCGGGCCCCTTAGAAGAATTCAACATCCTATATTGAATTCCTGTTTTATCTATACATTTGGCCATTTCGCCGCCAAGGGCATCGATTTCCCTTACCATATGCCCTTTCCCAACCCCTCCAATTGCGGGGTTGCATGGCATAAGAGCAATTTTTTCCAAATCGAGCGTTAAAACCAAGGTGGAGCAGCCCATTCTTGCGGCTGCAAGAGCCGACTCGCAGCCAGCATGGCCTGCGCCAATCACAATGACGTCGTAATCATTCATATTTAAGCGTTGATCCAAAGTTAAGATTTTTTTCCAATAATACTATAAAAAACAATTTAAAAAAACGTTTCTAACTCTTATATTGAACATGTTTTCAATTATTTTGGAATATCTTTTCGAGTGACTTTATTTTTTTTTGAGAAAACGGTATGATGTGTCCGCCAAAATATTGAATCCATGTAGGGAGAATATAAAACTATTTTCCTAGTCAATCTCTCCGATTAATTTTTTCCAACCTTTAGTAGATTTCTTTTTTCATTTTTAATGTTAAACCATTTCCAAATCATAGTGAGAAAAACATGTCCTCGAAATTAAAAGCTACTGCGAAAGAGCAAAGGGATAATCCCAGCGATGCTGAATCAAAATTATGGGAACAATTACGTCGTGGTCAAATAGACGGTCATAAGTTCCGGCGTAAACATGTTTTTCGTAGCTTTATTGTTGATTTTGCTTGTTTGGAAAGGCGTGTAGTTATAGAAATTGAAACAGACGATAAAGATCGGGAATCTACCGAAGAGAAGAAAAAAGATCAATGGCTAAAAAGCAGAGATTACATTGTATTGTATTTTAAGGAGATAGAATTAATTCAAGATCCTAGAGGAGTTATTCCAACAATAGAAAGAGGTTTGAAGGGATTGCCTCCTGTTGAAAAAGATGTTGTGTCGAAAAAGAAAGCGACTAAAGGATCTAAAGAAACCACAGAAGAACCTGAAAAAATCAAGGCGACTCCTAAAGCTTCGAAGTCTAAAGACCAAAAAGTAAAAAGTGTTGTCGCTGAAAAAAAAGCTACCCCAAAAAAAGCCGCTCCAAAGAAAGCTGAAAAGGTTAAAGAGCCTAAAACGACCGTAAAGAAAGAAGAAAAAACTTTAAAACCAAAAGCCAAAGCGAAAACAAAAACGGAATCTAACCTAAAAGAACCTGTTATCGCTAAAAAAGAAGAGCCTAAAGCTCATGTTGAACCCGTCAAAATAGTTGAAAGTTTAAAAGATTCGAAATCAGAAACAACTCCTAAAGCTGAGAAAGTGGAGGCAATTCAGGCTGATACAATTCCAAAAACCAAAATTGAAACTGAGTTTGTTAAAGAAAGCGAATCGGTTCCCGTTGTAACTGAAACTAAATCGCAAAATACTATTGCGACTGAAACTGAAAAACTCTTGGAAAAAATCCAAGCGAACGATTCCTTATCTGGCCTCACGGTTAGCGATGTTGATTTTTCCAATATGGAGTTTAAGGATAATGCTAATTTTTCGGGAGTTATTTTCTCTGGAGCAACAAACTTTTCAGGAGCCTGTTTTAAAAAAGGAGCTGATTTTTCAGACGCTCAATTTACAAGTTCTTCAGGACCTAATTTTAGTAAAGTTACATTTATAGAGGGCGGTAAGGTAGACTTTGTAGACACTTTTTTTAGTAAGGATAGTGTGGCCGATTTTACTTCTATCAAGGCGGAAACGCCGCAGAATATTCGATTTGAAAATGTTTTCCTTGGTAGGGCTTCTTTCCTAAATACGGAAGTTTCCCAATTTCAATTTAAAAATATTCAACTATGTCAGTTGCCTCTTAAGGATGAAGATTGGTTTGATTTCTTTTCATTTCTCAAAAGAAATATTATTGGAATTAAAACTTGGTCTGAGTTTAAAGCCCAGGTTAAAAACTTTTTACCAATCGCCCTATCGCCAGAACCTGTCAAAAGATTAGGATTAGTTGATGAGGTATGGAATGAAGTTGCGAAGAATGGTCAGACTCGATTAATGGACTCAGAATATTATCGACAGGTTAACGAATTATATAAGCAATTTCGAAAAAACTTTCAACGAAACAAAGTTTATTCTTTAACAGTTGATTTAAGGTATGGAGAATACGAGACTTCTCAAAAATAAATTTTTTAACAGTTTTAGGCCATTATTAGCTTTTGACGCAAAGATCTAATCCTCTTCGAATTTCCTGTTATTTTTATTCTTAAAATAAGCCCCTTTAATAATTGAATTAAAAAACCTTTTTATAGTTTTTTGATGAAAGCTGTCTGTCGGTGTTCCTGTACTTATTCTTAGGATTAGCGCTGAAAAAAAATGCAAACGCGTTGAATGGCAAAATCAGTTAGCTGCATCTAACTAAAATGCTTTTTCTAACAAACCTCTAATATGTTAAGATTAATTACTGAAAAATCCCTAGTATTTATTGATTGATTTTTCCCAAAAATTGAAATGGCGATTTTTCTGTTGAAAACCTTTTGTTATTGCGGGATTTAAGACGGTAAAAAAGTCAAACAGTCATTGATTTCCGATAGCGAGGGTGGCGGAACTGGCAGACGCGCTGGATTTAGGATCCAGTGGGCAACCGTGGGGGTTCGAATCCCCCCCTTCGCATGAACCTTTAGGACTTAATTATTTAAAAATGGATATAGAAATTCAGGATATTGATTCCTGTAACAAAAAAATCAAAATTACCATTCCAAACGCTATTTATAAAAATAAGGTCAAAGCCTATATTGATAGAGTTGGTCGCGACGCTAAAATACCAGGATTTCGAAAAGGGAAAATTCCCCAAGCAATGTTGGAGAAAACGGTTGGTCCCGAAGCTAAAAGGGAAGTTCTTACCCAATTAATTTCCGAAAAGCTTTTTGCTGCCTTGGAGGAAAAAGGATTAAAGGCCGTAGGAGCTCCTAAGCTTTTAAATGTTGAGGCTGAAGAAGGAACTGACGTTGAGGTGTCGGCAGATGTTGAGATTTTTCCTGAGTTTGAGGTAACTGACTATTCTGGAATTGAAGTGAGTATGGAAATTCCTCGTGTTACTGACGAAGATGTGGATTCGGTTGTGGAGGCCTTTCGTTCCAGAAATGCAAAAAGTATTCAAGTTGATGGTCGGGCAATTCAAACGGGAGATTTCGTGAAAATTGATTTTAAAGGTTATTTGGATGGAAAACCATTCGAAGGTGGAGAAGCTAAAGACCATGTTCTCGAAGTGGGAGCCAATCGATTTATTGCGGGTTTTGAAGAACAGCTTATAGGATTGGAAGCTGGAGAGAACAAAACCATTAAAATGAAATTTCCAGACGACTATCAGAGTAAAGAATTAGCGGGAAAAGATACAGAATTTGAAATCTTTGTTAAGGGGATCCAGGAAAAAGAACTGCCAGAGCTTAATGACGATTTTGCAAAGAATGCCGATCCGGAAAATAAATTCGATACTATAGAAGAAATGAAAAATCAAATTAGGAATAGGTTAGAAAGCGAATCTCGTAAAACTGCTAGCCGCGCTACCAAGAAGGAACTGGGTGATAAATTAGTCGATTTAAACCCAATCAATTTGCCAGAAGCTTTAATAACGGAACAAATTAGATTTATGGTTAATAAGGCAAATTCATCTTCCGGCGGAGAATCAGTTCATGAAGGCGATCCTATTCCTTCTGAAGAAGATGAAAAATATCGGAAAAACGCAATTAAGATTTTACAAGAGGAATTAATTGTTGGAAAATTAGCTGAGGATCTTGAAATTAAAGTAGATTCCGAGCAGTTGGATCAGGAAGTTAATAATATTATGAGTATGGTGGGTGGACAGGACGTTAAGAAAATGAAAAAAGAATGGAGTCAAAATGGAACTTTAGCTAGACTTCAAGTGAAAATGGTTCGAGAAAAAACCTTAGATCTGCTTTTAGAAAAGGTTAAAGTCAACGAAGAAATTGTTGACAGGGATAAAGGAATTGCAGATAATTAAAGATTGTAAGTTATCCTTTTTGTTTCAATTGGTTATAAGTTTACTCGCCAGTTTTAGCTCCTTATCCCTTTAGCAAAATCATTCATAACGTCGAAAGAGAGAATCATGAACCCGATTTCCAATCAGCTAATCCCAATCGTTGTCGAGCAAACAAGCCGCGGCGAACGGTCTTATGATATTTATTCCCGGTTATTAAAAGATCGGATAATTTTTTTAGGTACCGCTATTGACGATCATATTTCAAATTTGATCATCGCTCAATTGCTGTTTCTGGAATCTGACGAACCTGATCAAGATATTTATTTGTATATTAATAGCCCTGGTGGACACGTAAGCTCCGGGTTGGCAATATATGATACGATGCAATATATTAAGCCGGATGTGCAGACTATTTGTTGTGGGCAAGCGGCTAGTATGGGGGCTCTTCTTTTGGCGACTGGAACAGCAGGGAAAAGATTTAGTTTACCCAATTCAAGAGTAATGATTCATCAACCCTCCGGTGGTTTTCAGGGGCAACATTCAGACATTGAAATCCAGGCACAAGAGATCTCAAAAATTAGAAAGGTTTTGGATGGGATATTAGCCAAGCATACCGGTCAGGACTCAAAGCAAATTCATAAGGACACAGAACGCGATAATTACATGACAGGAGAAGAAGCAAAAACCTATGGTTTGATTGATCATGTAATTGAAAAGCGAGATGAAGAAAAAAGTAAGACTAATGGATCTGGAGATTCAAAAGGCGACTCGTAAATTTATATAATCGCTTAAACCTTCCATCGTTTGAGGAAAATCTATGGCAAAAAAAAGCGCCAATAGTGGGAATTTTAGGTGTTCCTTTTGTGGGAAAAGCCAAGAAGAAGTTAAAAAGCTTATAGCTGGACCAACCGTCTATATTTGCGACGAATGCATTGAGCTTTGTAACGAAATAATGGTTGAGGAATGGGCACAGGAGAAAAAAGAAGATTTTAAACATTTGCCCAAACCAAAGGATATCTACGATCATCTCAACCAATTTATTATTGGTCAAGAACGTTCCAAACGGATTTTATCCGTTGCGGTTCATAATCATTATAAAAGGATCGATTCCAATGTTGATTTAGATGGCTTGGAGCTTCAAAAAAGTAACGTTCTTTTGCTAGGACCCACCGGTTCTGGAAAAACGTTAATGGCCCAGACTTTAGCAAAAATTTTGGATGTTCCTTTCACGATTGTTGACGCCACAACACTAACCGAAGCAGGGTATGTTGGCGAGGATGTTGAAAATATAATCCTTAAATTATTACAAAGCGCGGATTACGACGTTGAAAAAGCCGAACGAGGTATTATTTATATTGATGAAATCGATAAAATAAGCCGCAAATCGGAAAACCCTTCTATCACACGTGATGTTTCTGGCGAAGGCGTTCAACAGGCGTTACTGAAAATAATTGAAGGTACCAATGCTAGTGTTCCTCCACAAGGAGGTCGTAAGCATCCCCACCAAGAGTTTTTGCAGGTAAATACCACTAATATATTATTTATTTGTGGTGGAGCTTTTGTCGATTTAGATCGTGTTATACGCAATCGCATTGGTAAAAAGACTCTTGGTTTTGGTCAAGAATTACGATCAAAAGAGGATGGGACAGCCAGCGAGGTGTTATCTCAGGTGCAGCCCGAGGACTTATTGAAGTATGGTTTAATTCCTGAGTTTGTAGGTCGGTTTTCTATTACGGCGACCTTAGATGAATTGGATGTTTCCGCATTGATGCAAGTTTTGACCGAGCCTAAGAATGCTTTAGTTAAGCAGTATCAAAAAATGTTTGAATTTGAGCGCGTAAAGCTTAAGTTTACAGAAGGAGCTGTTCGAGCTGTTGCAGAACAAACTTATAAGAGGAAGACAGGAGCTAGAGGATTAAGGTCCATTTTGGAAGAGTCTATGCTAGATATCATGTTCGATCTTCCATCGAGAGAGGATATTGAAGAAGTTATTTTTAACGAAGAAGTTTTTTCAAAAGGCGAGCATCCTCTAATGGTCTATTCAAAGAAAAAGCAAGCAAGCTAATGAGTTCGGAAAAGATCTCGCTACCTCTATTACCTTTGAGGGATATAGTTGTTTTCCCTTTTATGGTTATTCCTCTTTTTGTTGGTCGTGGAAAATCCATTCGTGCCCTAGAATTCTCTATGGCCGAGCAAAAACATATCTTTCTTGCTACCCAAAAAAACCCTAACGCAAATTCCCCCTCTCCTAGCGAAATTTATGAGGTAGGTTGTATTGCCAATATCCTCCAGATATTGAAATTGACCGATGGAACCATGAAGGTTTTAGTTGAAGGCGTTCAAAGAGGTCGGGTTTTAAGTTATCAAAAAAATCCAAATTTTTTCGAAGTAGAAGTCGAAAAAATCCATGAAGAAACCAAAGTAACGCCTGATATTAAGGCGTTAATGCGTACCATGGGCGGAATGTTTGAGGAATATGTAAAACTAAATCAAAAGATTCCGTTGGAAGCAATTTCTTCAACGAATAATATTACCGAGCCAAACCGGTACGTAGATACTATCGCTTCTTATATGGTTTTCCAAACAGATGAGAAGCAAGAAATATTAGAAATTCTCGACCCTAGCGAAAGATTGAATAAGATTTTGGGCGCGATGAAGTCCGAGATGGAAGTATTGAAGATTGAAAAAAGAGTTCATGGCCGCGTTAAAAAACAGATGGAGAGGAGCCAAAAAGAGTTTTACCTTAATGAACAAATCAAGGCCATTCAAAAAGAGCTTGGAAAACGAGATGAGTTTAAAACCGATTTAGACGAACTTCGCCAAAAAATTAAAAAAGCGAAAATGCCTAAATCCATTAATGAAAAGGCCGACAAAGAGCTAAAACGTCTTGAATTAATGCAGCCAATGTCAGCCGAGGCGACGGTAGTTCGTAATTACTTGGAATGGTTAATAGATCTGCCCTGGAAAAAACCGGGAGCCCTAAATATTGATATTAAAGGATCTAGGAAAATATTAGACGAAGACCATTATGGTTTAGAAAAAGTAAAAGAAAGAATCATTGAACACCTCGCGGTACTCAAGTTAGTGAAAAAAATCCGCGGACCAATTATTTGCTTAGTAGGTCCTCCTGGTGTGGGTAAAACCTCGCTTGGAAAATCTATCGCTAGAGCTATGAAAAGAAAATTTGTTCGAGTTTCTTTAGGTGGGATTCGCGATGAAGCTGAAATTCGAGGTCATAGGCGAACTTATATTGGGGCGTTGCCTGGAAAAATTGTTCAAGGAATGAAAAAAGCTGGGTCTACAAATCCAGTTTTTATGTTAGATGAGATTGATAAAATGAATTCCGATTTTCGAGGAGATCCATCTTCCGCGATGTTGGAGGTTTTAGATCCAGAGCAGAATGCTAATTTTAACGATCATTACCTTGAAGTTGATTACGATCTGTCCGAAGTTTTTTTCATTTGTACGGCAAATGTTTTACATGCAATTCCACAGCCTTTAAAAGATCGCATGGAAGTAATTCATTTACCGGGTTATACGGGAGACGAAAAAGTTTCTATTGCTGAAAAGTTTTTGATTCCTAAAAAGATAGATGAGCATGGATTGCCCAAAAAGAACATTACTTTTTCAAAAAGCTCAATCGAAAAGATAATTCAGGATTATACTCGCGAAGCTGGAGTTAGAAACCTGGAAAGAGAAATTGCTGGAGTATGTCGGAAATTGGCTAAAAAAGTCGTTGAGACAGGAAAGAAAATAAAGATTTCTATTATTCCTTCGGCGATTTCTAAATATTTAGGTGTTGAAAAATTTAAAAGAAATCAGGACGAGATTGCCCAAGATATTGGGGTTGCTACTGGATTAGCATGGACCGAGTTTGGGGGCGAATTATTGTCAATTGAAGTGATTGTTACCCCAGGAAAAGGCCAATTATCTCTTACTGGCAAATTGGGCGATGTGATGAAAGAGTCGGCCCATGCGGCTATGAGTTATGTACGGTCCCGAGCTAAAGAATTAGGTTTATCGCAGACTTTTTACCAAAAGTTTGATTTCCATATTCACGTTCCCGAAGGAGCAATACCAAAAGACGGACCTTCTGCTGGAATTACTATGGCAGTTGCGCTTATTTCCGCTCTTACAAAAAACCCAGTCCGTAAAGATTTAGGGATGACAGGTGAAGTAACTCTAACGGGTCGGGTTTTGCCTATCGGCGGCCTTAAAGAAAAAACTTTGGCGGCTAATCAAGCCAAACTTAAGCGGCTTATAATTCCGCAAGATAACGAAAAAGACTTACAAGAAGTTCCCGCAAAAATTAAAAAGAATATAGAGTTTTATCCGGTAAGGTCAATGGATGAAGTAATAAAACTATCATTCGTTAATTCTTTTAAATCTCCAAAAGCCGGTGGAAAAAAAGCAAATAAATCCCCTGCAAAACGTTCCCGTAGAACTTCTACTTCGGAAGCAAGATTGAATTAAAGGTTTTTCTTTTAATCGGTTCCTCTCCTCTTTATTTTATTGTAATTCCTGCATAGCCAACGACACGATTCATATCGCCGTTAACTTCCCCGGAAGTTTTGTAGTTTATCAAATCTGCTTTCTTGGATCCCATTCGAGAACAAGCGGTTAACATAGAAACTGCAGGATGGACCCCACACATAGTAATTTGTTTTTCGCGCACTGTTTCGTATAGTCCTTTTGGATCTAAATTTAAAATACAATCAATTGCCTTACGGTCTTTTTTGACGGTATTATCGTGAGACTCAAAGTGTGACATATCCGAACTGGCAACTGTTAGAACTTCTTCGCCATATTTTTTTATGGAATCTGCAATAGCTTGGCCAATTTTTGTTGACTGATCAAATCCAATACGCTTCAAACATATGGGAACAATTTTAATATTTTTTTGAAAAAATTGGAGAAAAGGCAATTGTGTTTCAAGAGAATGTTCTTTGATATGGGCTTTGCTATCTTTTCTAAAAAAAGGTTCGTTATCCGCTAGAATTTCGGCAAGATTATTATCGATTTCAACCGAGCCAAAAGGAGATTGCCAAAAGCCTTGGGTCATAATGGATGCATCAGGACCTTCTCCAGTATGATTGGGACCAATTAAAATTATGGTCTTAGGTATTTTAATGGATGAATAAACCGATCCAGCAACCTTGCCGGAGTATATGAAACCAGCATGAGGAGAAATAACTCCTAAAACAGATTCTTTCTCTAAGGAGATATTTGTGTAAGTTTTGATGTCATTAACGAGCTTGATGGGATCGGCGGAATAAAAACGACCTGCAACGGCAGGGTTTCTAATTGTATTTTTTCCCATGGTCATTTTGGTTTCTCTACTTAATCATAGAAGAATATTTTAAATCGTTAGGAATCTTTTTTTTCATTTCTAGCTTCAATAATATCTGCAACTACTATAATTAATTTTACAAACCCTATAGCGAGCGCCATACCAAATATAAGTTGTAACAAAGGGGGTAGCGATTCTACAAAGCTGATTATGGCGTCTTTGATTTCATTCATGGATTTAATATTTCTTAATAGGGTTTTAAATTATTTTAACTATTTTATTATTTATTTAATAAATATTTCGGTTTTTTCCGTTATTAAATCAATTTTTAAAATACGATGATTATTTGTATCTGAAACAAATAACGAGTTACCAACTTCGATGACCCCTGCGGGTTCCCATAGTTTGGAGCAGTTGGTATCGTCGCACACAATATTTACCGACGCTTGAACAACGACAACTTCTTGAGTTTTTAAATCTAACGTTTTAATTTTATTGTTATAAGAATCTGCAATGTATATTTTCCCATTAGAGTAAAAAACTCCTAAAGGATGTTGGAGTAAGGCTTCTTTGCCGCGACCGTCTTTGTCGCCAAAATCAAACAAGCCAGTCCCAACATAAGTTGCAATAAAACCGGCTTTATCAATTCGAACGCTTCGAATGGCGCTGGTTTCGCTATCGGCCAAAAATAACTTATCTTCTCCATAGCTTAAGCCACTTGGTTGCGCGAAAGCTCCCTCCGATCTGAGACCATTCAAAAGAGCTTCTTGTCCAGTGCCTGCAAACCTTGAGACAATTTTTTGTTTAATGTCTAAGGCTCCAATTTGATGGGTTCCAGCGTTGGCAAAATAAACCTGGTCTCCAACGAGTTGAACGTCCCAGGGTGAACTAAGGGCTGCTGAAGTTGCAATCGATTGTCCTTGTAATGGAGGGCCTTGGGTTCCAGTTCCAGCGCTTGTTGATACCATTCCAGTATTTAAATTTATATGGCGAATCATGTGGTTTTCTGTATCGGCAATCCAAATAGCGCCATTTTCGTAATGCAATCCCTGAGGTCGAAAAAATTCAGATTCTTCAAAACTCCCATTCTTTTTTCCAATGTTCCCAGTTCCAATTCTCCGAGTAATTTCTCCTTTTCGATTAGCGGTTACAATTTGATTATGATTAGAATCGGCAATAGCAAACTCATTATCTTCTGTGCTATACGAGATTTTCCCAGGAAACTTTAAAGCTCCTTCGTTTGATTGTTTTTCCTGTTGTTTTAAAAGATCCTCTGCATTTCCTTCCAAAGCTCCTTTTTTTTCGAAATCCTCCAGTAACTGGGCCATCGTCATTTCAAGCATTTTAGGATCGGGTTCCCCAGGTAGTTGCCCAAGGATATAACCATCGGGAGAAATAAATATCAATGTGGGCCAAGCTCTGACTGTATATTGTTTCCAGATAGAAAAATCAGTATCGTGGACAATGGGGTGCGCAATTTCATATCTTTCGATAGCTTTTTGAACATTATCGACATTTTTTTCACCTGGAAATTTTGGGCTGTGTACCCCAATTACCGCTAAAGATTTTGGGAATCGGTTTTCCAAATTTTTTAATGTGGGGATTATATGAATGCAATTTATACAACAAAAGGTCCAAAAATCAAGGATGGTAACTTTTCCTTTTAGGTCTGGTAAATCAAGAGGTTTGTGTACATTGAACCAAGGTAAATTATTTGCGTTTAGGGCTGGGGCGTGAACTGTTTGCATAATCCTATATCTAGGTAAAATTATAAATTTGGCGTTGACTGTAGCGGGGATTGTAAACCGAGGGAAATTGATAACGCAAATTTGTTTTGTATCTATAGGTTAGATGAAAATATTACAACTGTTAAAAAGAACATTTCGTAGTTAAAATCCTTTTTCTGAACTCTTGTTAAGTAATAACTATGAATTATTTCTTAGATTAATCGTTTCTTACCCTATGTGCCTTTCTGTATAATAGATTAATAGCAAATTATTAATTTATAAGAAAATTTGAAGAGAGCGGTTTCTTGAAGTTAAATTAATTTTATTGCCATTAGGTTGAATGCGCTTAGATCGCGTTATTTGAGAAAAATTTTGGGGGAAATATGGTGGCGAGGGCAGTTTTAATATTTTTTTATTTCATTCTATTTTCTGGACAGTCCGCTGTTGCGGGCTCTTTGCAGGACCGTTTTATTGATAATAAAAATGATACGATTTCCGATTCAAAAACGGGTCTTATGTGGCAAAAGAAAGATTCTTATCACGATAGAAAATCGGGACTGAATTGGTATGACGCATTAGACTATGCAGAACGGAAAAACGGACAAAAATTTGCGGGTTTTATTGATTGGAGACTCCCTACCATGGCAGAAATAAAAGCCATTTGGGATTTTAACTTGCCTAATTTAAGTAAAGACGAAGAGCATATTGGCTTGCCAAAACAATTTGCAGGCAAGGGAAGTTATTATTTGTGGGCAAGCGACGAAAGAGGTTTAGATTTTGCCTGGTATTTTGGTTTAGGTCAGGCTGAAGATTATTTTAACTTAAAAGATTCGAGCGATTTGGGGCAGGGCGTTAAATTAGTTCGAAAAGAAAAATAAACAAGTGGTCTTTAAGGTGTTTTGCCAAAGGCCGTTTTATTTGCGAGGTAGCCGCAATGAATCCTTTTAAATCCTTACTGTCTCTCAACAAAAATGGGTTGACGTGGATTTGGTTAGTATTTTTTTGTTCTTTGTATTTGATCCAACCTAAATTGGTTTTAAGCCATAGTGTAGGCGAGAAGAAACACGATTTAGATAATATGGTTCCAAAACCCGACGGGATGATCCAGTTTGATAAGGATAGTAAGCCTGGCCAAGAATACTTAAAAGAAAAATCAGAAAAAGACGATCCTTTTCGAACGATGGGCGCCCACGATTTGATGGGCCATGATATGGGTAAAAGCCAACTTGCTCCCGGTAAAGCCTTATTAGCTAGAGGCAAAGCTATTTATATGCATATGTGCGTGTTTTGCCACGGGAAGGATGGAAATGGAGGCGGTCCTGCAATGAGCTTTTTATATCCCTGGCCTCGTGATTTTAGATCGGGGATTTTTAAATTTCGTTCGACACCAACAGGAACTTTGCCTCATGATAGAGATATTTATCGGACTATCATTAGAGGTATTTCTGGAACTTCAATGCCTAATTGGTCTGCGGCCCTTTCGCCTCAAGACACTTGGGCTTTGGTAAATATGATAAAAAGTTTTTCTCCTAGATTTAAGTCTGAACCTCCAGGAAAAGCGGTCGCAATTTCTGAACCTCCCAAAGCTTCCGCAGAGTCCATTACAAGAGGTCAAGATTTATTCTTGAAGCATAAATGCGCGAATTGCCATGGAAAATCTGGGAGAGGCGACGGCAAATTGGCAGAGTCTTTGATGGATGCTTGGAAGCATGCTGTATTTGTTCATGATATTACCAATCCAGCATATTTGAAAGCTGGCCATGATGCAAAATCTATCTTCCGTACTCTTTCTACAGGTTTGGATGGAACTCCGATGGAATCATATGCCCATCTTCCTGAGAAAGACCGCTGGGATTTAACAAATTTTATTCGTTCGCGTTTTACTAAAGAAATAAAAAATGCCGCTTTCGAAACAGATGTATATTCTAAAAAAGTTAATTTTGAATTAGATACAGAAGTTTATAGTCCTGTTTGGGAAGGAGTTGAATCCACCGATATTGTTTTGCGGCCGCTTTCTGCAAGACGCGGCGCAGTTGAAACCATTAATTTTTCTGCGGTAAATAATGGAGAGCAACTTGCTGTGCGTTTAAGATGGAAGGACCCAACGCCGGACGAAGATCAAACCTTAGGCGATCAATATTTGGATCAAGCGGCGATGCAATTTGCTCTTGGTTCTGTAACGTTGCACACCCATGGTCATAACGAACCATTTTGGGGAATGGGTAATCGTGGAAAGCCTGTAAATATTTGGCATTGGCGCTCTGGTTTAGAAAAAGCTTTAGAAAAAGCGGAAGATGAAGAATATCACGGCGATGTTGATATGGACGCTCTGATTTTTGGAGGCCAATATTCAAGTCCTGCCGCAGCTTTGAATAGACCTCAAGAAACTGCGATTACAGAGTTAAACGCAGAAGGATTTGGTACGATCACTCCTCAACCTTCAGATAACCAGCATGTTATTGGATCTGGTCGATGGAAAGACGGCGAGTGGACGGTGGTATTTTTGCGGGATATGATTCCTTTAGGTAAGTGGGATATAAATTTAACCAGAAAAGATCCTATCCTAGTTGCGTTTGCAGTTTGGGATGGGTTGAAAGAAGATAGAAATGGCCGTAAGGTGGTTAGCGTTTGGCAACGTTTGAATATCTTGGCTAAATAGTGGATCGTTTTTTTATCCTAAATAATTCTAAGGCCCAGAAACAAGATTTTTTAAAAATCTTGTTTCTGGGCCTTTTTTGTTTTGTTGGACTCTATGAGGGGGGAAACGTTTTTGCAAATGAAGTAAAAGGTTTAGAAGAAGTCGCTCGATTATTAAAGTTTCATAGGCCAATATTATCTTCCCAACCTCCGTCTGATCGTTTTGAGAAAAAGGTTTTATTATTTTCTAACTCTCAGCCTGTTTTGTTTTCTATTCCTGGTTTCCAGTCGTTTAATTGCGGAAAATGCCATAAGCCTGAGGCGCTAATTGAAAAAGCGACTCAAAGAATTATTAGAATAATAGTCCGTATGAAAAAAGTCCTTCCTCAAGTTGGAGAGATTCCACTTCGCCAGTATATTATCCAAACCTACTCAAACCCCCTGCTGCAGGCTAAGCAATTTGCCCATGCAACCTTTGACACGATTAGATTATTTCCAAGGACCATCATTGTTGATGCAGAGGTATATGGCCATGAGACTCAGTATCATGAAATTCTTCATTTGACTCAACCTTTTGTAGGCCATCCTAACGAGTTAGAGGCATATGGGCTAAATATTCGCTCTGATCCTCGTTTTATGTTTTTAAATTTCCCTTACTTTGAAAATGTTTTTAAAGGATTTTTTAAAGCTGATTTTGGCGGGATGTTAAATAGATTCTATGGGCGGGATCTCAGAGGTTTTAAAGGAGTGCCGGAACAAATTCTTCAGTTTAGCGAACCTTTTGAATCTGAAACTTTGGAGGCTGTCGCAAAGTCTATTGAACAAATGGAACCAGTTCTTGATAAAGCTTCCACAATTATTCGTCAGTATCCTTTAGAATCCGCATATCTCAGTGAACAAACGGGAGTGAGATCTTTAATTCTTGATTTGGCGGCAGTTCTAACTTTAAAGTTACCACAATTAAAAACTTCTCAAGAAACCACTAGAAAAGCTTTTGATTTATTAAATCAACAGTTTGATAAAACTGATAATACGAACTTAGGATATGTCATTGACCGGAAAAATGAAGCGTTAACCATTTTAAAATATCAGAACAAAGTTAAGAATGACATCGAACGACTTTCTTTATATTTTCATTTTCTAAAAAAACGATTTTTTTCTAAAGAAGGTATTCTTGATTTAACCCCTATAGACACAGAAGATTTCAAAAATTACGTGGATAGGAAATTAAAAAATATTGAAAAAATGTTGGAAATTGATGGAATAACTGAAATTGAAATCGCTGGCGGGAAGGAAATAATTGATTCAATAAAAAAAGAACTCCAAGCGAAAGAAGAATCGCTTGGAGTTCAATAGTTTTTCTAAATACTTTTTTGTTTTCTAGCTTATATATTTTCGCCTGAAGTAATCATTGCCGGGCCTTTTACATGGTCGGCCAAAGTTTCATTTTGTACTTTGTCTTGTAATTTAATGAGGGCGTCAATTACCATTTCTGGTCGTGGAGGACATCCGGGAATATAAACATCCACTGGAATCAGAGTATCGATTCCCATAACTGTGGAATAATTGTCATAAAATCCACCGGAAACTGTGCAAACTCCGTAAGCTACAACCCATTTAGGCTCGGCCATTTGATTATAAACTTTTGTCAAAATGGGAGCTTGTTTATGGCTAATTGTTCCAACCACCATTAACAAATCTGCTTGTCGGGGAGAAAACCTAGGAAAAGCGGCTCCAAAACGATCAAGATCGTACCGAGGCCCTGCCACTGACATAAACTCCATACCGCAACACGCGGTAATGAACGGGTAAATAAAGAAAGAATATTTTCTAGCCCAGTTAATAGCTTGGGTCATTTGAGTAACTATGACATTATTCCCTAAGCTCATTTCTAGGTCGGATCGAGCGCCAGCCATGCAGAACTCCTTTTTATATAAATGGTGACTCTATAACGATTTTAGTATATCATCATAAAAAGATTTCAAAAAAAAATCAAACAATAACTTTAATTCGATAATATTAATTATTGGATTTATTTTTTTTCATAAAAGCGTTAGATTTTTCTGGTAGTTTTTTAACGTTCTTTATTTTTAGAATTTTTGGGAGAATTTAATTTATGACATATTTTTCCGCCGAACAACCGCGGTTCATGTCAAAGTCCGAATCCGAAAAATTGTTTCAAGCCCAACTTAGCAAAGATGGTAAAACTTTAGATGTAACGGCGATGCATTTAGAGGAAATTGGGGCAAAGGATGTATCTAATAGCGAGTTAGTCTCAGAAATTACTTCCCTCGAATTTGGAAACAATTTGTGCGGTGCAAAAGGCGCTCGGCATATTGCAAAATCAAAATATCTTACTAATTTAACTTCGCTTAATCTTTTTTATAATAGGATTTTAGACGAAGGTTGTAAGCATATTGCAGTCTCAGATAATCTTCTTTCCTTAAAGAATCTAAATTTATCCGATAACGAGATTGGAGATGAAGGCGCCGTCATGTTGGCAAAGTTTTTACCTTTATTTACTAATTTAGTTAGGTTAGATATGAGGTACAACCGGCTTAAAGAAGAGGGTAAAGATGCAATGAGAGAAGTTCAAAAGGTGATGGGATTGAAACATCTCCTACTAGATAAAGATGAAGGATATAATATAGAGGAAAAAGGAAGTCGCACGCGGTTTGGTTATTAATTTGAAATTTCTTTAAGCGGGGCCAGTTTAGAGTTTTCAAATATGGTCCTGATATCTCCAAAATGTATTCCTGTGATTTCTAGCGACTTGTCCAACCTTTGTCCCTTATATACCGTTGTCCATACGGTACTTCCCATTTCCTGAACATTTTGGATAAGTCTATCCAGGGCTCCTAACTTCAAGCAAGAAACCAAATTTAATCCTATTGGTATCCATTTTTGGCTTAAATCAGAGCATTGGCGAAAAAAAGCTAATTCTTTTTGGAGCTGGTCTAATTGATTTTTTTTAAGGATCATTTTTGAATTAGGAAATATTCGAGCAAATTCTTGGGTAGCTTTTTTTGTTTTTCGTTTATTTAATATATTTTCAAACCAATTGCCCTCCATTTGTTTAAGTGAAATTATTATTTGCCAAGCCTCTTCGAGCGTTTCGGTTGATATGTCCTCAATTAAATCAAATTTTTTAAATTCTTTTTGGGCAATTTCTTGAATTCTTAATAGATCTCTATTCAATTCTCTTAAGGTAGCGTTAAGGTTTGATACGGAAACTGGATCGTCGTTTTGGCGAGAGTTTTTAAGGGAAATGCGCTCAACATCTCCTGATTTGGTGGGAGTTTCCACCATATCGATTTCACGAATTTGTAAAAGATTGTTAAACGCCTTTGAAGATAGAAACAATTCTACTTTAAATTCGTTTTTCAAATAAATTCTACATTTTCTACATTTTTCTAATTCTCTTAATGTTTCTATAAGGAGTTCAAGATCTTCGTTGACTGTTTCGAAATCTTTTAAACCTATACTGGGGTTTATTAATTTTTCTAAGTGTCGTAAAGGAAATTTCATTTCGTAGTGTTTGTTTTTTAATTTAGATTAAAAATGTATTTAATTTACAAAAACTATGTTTATTCACTAATCAAGGTTGATTTTTATGAAAAACTTGATAACATTCCTCCAAAATAAACCAAAGTCGTCGCCGAGGCAATCTTCTTGAGGTTTGATTTAAATCCTGCCTTATATTCGTGCGAGGGTGGCGGAACTGGTAGACGCACAGGACTTAAAATCCTGCGGTGGTAACACCGTGCGGGTTCGATTCCCGCCCTTCGCACCATTTTTCTTTTATTAAATTTTCTATTTTTACCTATAAATGGCCTTGTCGGCTATTTTAACGACTTTTTTTGAGATTGGCGATGTGGTTCAAATTTTTGGGATCAAAATATGACTCCTTGTGTTTGCGGCTGGGCATTGTAAATGCTAAAATGGCTGGGTATAAAAACTAGAAAAAATAGTTATTAGTTGTTTTTTAAATCGTTATAGGATTGTTATTTTTATAGCAGTTTTTATTATCGGTTTTGGAGAGTTATCCAAATATCCCCATTTTTTAGGGAAGGTTAAGGTTTAATGGACATCGAAAAAATGGTATTGGATTCAAAGATCCTTATTGTAGATGATGAGCGAACCCATTTGGTCCTTGTGGAAAGGGCTTTAAAGCATGGTGGATTTTCGGCAATTAAAAGCACTTTAGATCCAAGGGAAGTTTGCGATATTTATAAGTCATTCCTTCCCGACTTAATTTTGTTAGATATTATGATGCCTCATATGGATGGGTTTCAAGTTATGGATCAACTCAAAGAGCTGGATAACTTAAAAGGATTTCGAGATGGAACGCTTCCGATTCTTGTTATGACGGCTAGAACAGACCCTGAGACGTGTTTTCTTTCTTATAATGCTGGAGCGCGCGATTTTCTTGAGAAACCTATTAGCGTTCCAGTTGTTTTATCTAGAGTTAGAAATCTATTAGAATCGTCCTACAGAGAAGAAGCAGTGGAAGCTTTGAATAGAGACAACGATAACCTAAGGAAAGAGATTGAAGCTTTAAAAGCAGAAAACTTAAGCTTAAAGGCGAAGTTGGGTTAACTCGTGAAGCGGATCAATATAAAAAAAGGCGATAATATCATTGAAGAGGGCCAGCCTTCAGGTTCTGCTTATATTCTCGAATCTGGGAAAATGGAAGTGAGTAAAACTTGTATTAACGGCGAAAAAAAAGTTATGGCCATTTTAGAGGAAAAGGCTTTTATTGGCGAAATGGGGTTAATTGATGGAATGCCTCGCTCAACGACGGTTACGGCCATAGAAAATTGTACTGTAAGTGAATTTACTCTAGAAATGTTTAACTCGTTAGCTAAAAGAAATCCTCGGGCTTTAATGCCTTTTTTAAGAATTCTCGCCTCGCGTCTTCGCTCAACTTTAAAAATAATAGAAGACGATTAAGCTGCCGGATAAGTTTTCTTGATTATTTTGTAACACCCCTACCAAAACTTATTTGTTCCTCTTGTGAAGTAAACAAGCGCTCTCAATAATCACTAAAAGTATCTAAGATATCCTTTAATCATTTGTTTTATATGTAGTATTTGGTTTTAAGTTCAACGAGTAGGAAGGTAGAAATAAAAAAAGGCAAGGCGTTTAACGCCTTGCCTTTTTTATTAAGATATAGAAACTAAAATTACTTCATCAAATCAGAGCGGATATATTTGATTACATCCCAAATGTCCTTATCTTTTAAAGTCTTTTTATGTGCAACCATACCTGTTCCTTTTGAACCATTTTTAATGATATGGAACATTTGACCTGCGGAAACTTTTTTCATGGTAGCGGCACAGGTGAAATTTCTAGGAGCAGGTTTTAAAGCTTTTCCTAATTTACCAGCGCCATCACCCTTGTCTCCATGACAATTTTTGCAAGCCATTGGCTTTGCTTTTTTAGTGTAAAGCGCTTTACCGTGAGCTGCATCGGCGCCTTTGGTTTTATCCATTTTAGCCACGTTAGCTGGAGCCGATTTGGTTTTCCTCGGTTGAGGACATTTAGATGCAAAAGCAGAACTTGCCACCGATAAGGTGAAAAGAACAGCGATCAAACAAATGAAGGACTTTTTCATTTAACCTTTCTCCTTTTAAAATAATTATCTAATAACAAAAACAACCTTTTATTAAGCATTTCCCCAAGTTTGCGAAACGCCTTTAAGACCTATAGGAAAACTTGCATTAAAAATTGAAAGGTTGAATTATAGTTTATCTGCTTGGTCTGTCAATAAAAAATTTGAGGACTTTTATGGAAAAAATTTGCTACTAACTTTGTTCTCAACCGATTAGGTTTTTTAGTCAATAAATGACCTGATAGTATCTAATTGAAAGTTAATGGGTTAGGTGATATTCCCTTGATTTAGCTTGATTTTAGGGCGGTTAAAAAGTATCCTAAAACCCTCAAAATTATTCTTCAGTATTTTTTGAATATATTTCCTTTTTAATTTGTTTCTTAATTTATAAAGAAGTTTAAATTTAAAAAGGGAATTTCAAATATCCTTTTATTAATTCCTCTTATAAATCTTCGGTTAAGTTGATGGCTGTTGGAGCGAGGGTTTGTATTTATAAAGGAGTTATTTATGTCGTTTTCAATCTTTACAAGTCGGAATAAAGACTTAGATAATGGCGCTAAGAGCGGACAAAATGGGAATGGGAACGGAAATGGACATAATAATGGCCATTCTGAGGATCTTATTATAGACTCCCAAGTCGTCGCTAAGCCCAAAACTAAGGTTAAATATTTAACAAAAATAGAACAAGTTTCTGAAATCCATAGCGAAGATATTGACGATCTTAAGAAAGTTACGGATAAGTTTATATTTCGGTCTAATGATTATTACCAGTCCTTAATAAACTGGGATGATCCAGACGATCCTATTCGTCGATTAATTGTTCCTGATATCCAGGAAATGGAAGAATTTGGGCAACTTGACGCTTCTGGCGAAGAAACTTACACCAAAGTTAAGGGGTTAGAGCATAAATACGATTCAACAGCGCTTCTATTGGTTAATGAAGTTTGTGCCGCTTATTGTCGGTTTTGTTTTAGAAAACGACTTTTCATGGATGATAATGAAGAGGTAACTAAGGATATCTCTCAAGGCCTTGAGTACATTCGTAATCATAAAGAAATTACGAATGTTTTGTTGACGGGTGGAGATCCTTTGATTATGTCTACAGGTAAGTTAGAACCTATCATTAGGCAAATTCGTGAAGTAGATCATGTCAAAATAATTCGAATTGGAACGAAGATTCCCGCATTTAATCCTTTCAGGATTTATGAAGATGAGTCGCTATTCAAAATGATTCAAAAATATAGCCTTCCAGAAAAAAGGATATATATTATGGCTCACTTTAATCACCCAGTTGAATTGACAAAAGAAGCTATAAAAGGCATTGATTTCTTATTAAAGGCAGGAGCTATAGTTGTTAACCAAACCCCAATGATTAAAGGGGTTAACGATGATTCGGAAGTGTTAACAGAATTATTCAAAAAGCTATCCTTCATGGGAGTTCCCCCATATTATGTGTTTCAATGTAGACCTACATTGGGAAATAAGTCTTATGTTACTTCAATAGAAGAAAGTTATAAGATTTTTGAAAAAGCGAGGATGCAATGCTCCGGTTTGGCAAAACGAGCTCGATTGGTTATGTCACATTCTACAGGGAAAATTGAAATATTAGGATTAACTGAAGACCAAATCTTTTTTAAGTATCACAGAGCCTCTGAAAATGAAAACAACGCTAAGTTGATTGCTTATAAAAGAAACCCGGAAGCCTATTGGTTTGACGATTACGAAGAAGCTGTTTCAGAGTTTTCAGTATTAAATTAAATTTATTGACAGGATTTGCTATTTCTCTAAACTTTTTAGAGATAGGTTAATAAAATTCCCTTTGCATAGTGATTTTTTGAATTGGTTATATTATTTTAATTAATATAAGAATATTATTCTGATTCTGAAAATACTTTTCCCCTCCTGCCTGAATGGTAATTATTTTCTTTTTAGGCTTATTTCTTTCTTTTTTTCTTGCTGGACATTGGATATTAGTTCGCTTGGATCTAGGTCGATTAGATTCATCGGAAGAATGGTTTTTGGGTATTGGGTTTGGAGTTTGCATTTTTTCAATAGGTATTTTGATTTTAGCAAGTTTCCAATTAATCAATCCCTATTCGGGGTGGGTTTGTGTATCTATCCCGTTTTTTCTCAATAGGTATAAACTTTTCAAGTGTTTATCGGCATTATGGCCTCCGCGACAATTACAAAAAATTGAAAGTGAGGTAGTAAGAAATGCCTCGAATTTATTTTGTTGGTTTATTTTTTCGGTACTTCTCCTCTGCTCTTTCACTTTGGCATTATCCCCACCCACAGGTGTTGATGCTTTAGTTTACCATCTAGCTATTCCCAAAGCTTATCTCCAGGCTGGTGGAATGATCTCCCTCCCTAATAATATTTATTCTTTTTTCCCCTTACAATTTGAAATGCTTTATTTGCTAGGGTTAGCTCTTGAGGGTGAATCTTTGGCGCAATTAATTGGATTTGGAATGTCGATTACTGTTATTGGAGGAGTGGCGCTATTTTATAAACGTTATTTTTCAAGTACTTTGCTTTGGCTTCCTTGTCTGATTTTTTTTTCAACGCCAACTTTTTGGGAAATTTCCTTTTTAGCGTATGTGGATTTGCAAGTGGCAGGATTTATTTTAATGGCGGTTTATGCCTGGACAAGATGGCGTGAAGAAGAAAAAAATGGGTGGTTTATTTTGATGAGCTTCTTTTCGGGAATGGCGATAGCTACCAAATTAACTTCTTTAGCTATCATTTCGGTGGCAATTCTTGGGATTGTTTTATTAAAAGGAAATTCTTTAAAAAAAACATTCGCTTTCTCTTCATTGTTTCTCCTAATAGTCTTTTTTATGTTGGCTCCTTGGTGGGGGCGTAACTATATATTTACGGGAGGTAATCCCTTTGCCCCTTATCTAATACAGTTTTTTGGAGGAGATGGTATCAACTGGGATAATTTACGATCTTCAATGCAATTTGAATATTATCAGTCATTCGGTATGGGTAGGGGGTTGAAAGATTTTTTTCTTTTACCTTGGAATCTAACATTTTTTAGCGAAAAAAATAGCCTTCGGTTCGATGGACAAATAGGATTACTCTATTTTGTATCGCTACCTTTTTTGGGAATTCAGCTTTTTAGAAACAAGAAATCGATTCCCATTGGTTTTTTCATCAGCTTGTTAATGTTTTGCGTTTTTTTTGTTTCGTGGTTTTACATGTCGCAATACATTAGAATTCTAACAATTTCTTTTATTTTTTTAAGTATGTTGTTGGCTTTTAGTCTAGAAATGGCTTATTTAAACGCCTCTAGGCCACTTCGCATTTTAGCGGCAGCCGTATTTGTTTTGGGATTGTTTTTCAACGGTTCAATTATTCTAAAAGAATGGTTTAGTCGTAATCCAATCCCTTTTTTAATTGGGAATCAGTCGAGAAGCGATTATTTAGAATCAAATGTTTCCGTTTACCCTATTTACAAGGCTATCAATAATCGCTTGACAACAAACGATCAAGTATTATTAGTTTATTTAAGAAATTATGGATTTTTTTGCGATAAAAAGTTTTATAGCGATACTTTTTTCGAAGGTTTTACGTTAAAAAAAATTCTTCAGGATAGTCCAACCCCAAAATTATTACTAAAAAGATGGCAAGAAAGAAAATTGACTCATTTGGCTTTCGACTATAATTTTGTATTTGGAAAAGATTCGGTTTTAAACCCAACAGAACAAGAATTATTGAAAAATTATCTTAATCTCAGTGGTCGGTTAATTTTTGAAAAAAATGAATTTTACCTTTATGCCTTATGATAAAATATCCGTTTTTCAGTTTGCGAAATTTATTTTTGGTTTCGGCAAGCGTTCACGAATTTTAAGGAGATCGACATGGGTCGCTTGACGGGAAGAAACGTTTTAATTGTTATTCCAAAAGATTACTTTGACGAAAGTCAGTTGGATCCGCTCTTAGAAATATTTAATAAAGAAGACGCTACCTTAAATATAGCTTCATCTAAATTAAAAGAAGCAATCGGTATGAGAAATGGGAAAATTCACCCCGATCTTTTGATTGTTGACTGCATGGAAGGTATTACTGGAGATAGTTATGTTACTGAAGCGGGTCATGGCACTCGCCAAATTAAAGGAATTTTCCATGGTATTGTTTTAATAGGCGGAAAAGGGGCAAAAAAATATTTATGGGATGATAAAATTCTTAAGTTACTTGTTGCCGATCGGCATAAAAATGGGTTTTTGGTTGGGGCGATTGGTTCTGCCGTGCCTTGTCTGGCGTTAAGCGGACTCTTGGAAGGAGTAATGGCCACCTATGAAAAAAGTAAATATGCGGACGAAATAATGGAAAAGCATTCCGTGATTATTTCCGATGAGAATGTAGTCAGCGCTAATGCAAGTTTAAGTACAGAATATGATATCCCGATTATCACTGCTTCGGGCAATGAGGCGATTGAAGAATTTGCCGAAACCTTTATTGAAACGGTTCTAAAAACTAGACTAAAACCCTAAAAAGTATTTCCAAAAATAAATAAAGGGCTTTGTAGTAACCGTCGCCTTATTTTAGACCTGTCTTAGATTTCCTCCCGTTCTCGTTGAGAATCAAGAATTTTCCTTCTTAATTTCAAAGCGGAATTTAAATCCTTAACAATGGCTTCTTTTGCGTCTGGAAAGTAAATTTTTCCGTTAATTTCTTCTAACGATCGTTCTTCTAAAATTTTTGCGAATGCTTCGTCAACGAACACTCGAGACATTTTGACAATGCCTTCGAAAGAAATGACTATTTTTTCGTATTTGTCCCAATTACTAATAATCATTTCACGAACGTTATCTGCTCCCGTTTCCCCATCATCAGAAGTCCTGCCTTCCGGGGTTTGAGTTTTTACAATTTGGTAAACGCTAAACCGAAGTTCTTTTTCCATAATTTTTCCCTTGCCCACATTTACAGCGCTTCAATAAAAATTTAAGCTTGTTATCGCCGATTCTTATAAACAGGAAACGGCGATAGCAAAACTTTATAACTTGGAACTTTAAAAGATAACTTTTAATTAACGGACTTCAATCTTGATAGAATTTATTACCATAGGTTCGATTGGGTTATCTCTATCGTCTCGTTTAGTATTGACGATTTCGTCCGCAACATCCATTCCGGAAGTTACTTCTCCAAAAGCGGAATATTGACCGTCAAGAAAAAATGAATCTTTTACCATAATAAAAAATTGCGATCCGGCGCTATTGGGATCTTGAGATCTAGCCATCGACAAGATACCTCGATGATGTTTCACATCGTTAAATTCTGCGTCGATAGCGTAGCCGGGTCCTCCCGTTCCATGTGAAGAACGGTCGTCGCTTTTTGAATTAGGATCGCCTCCTTGGATCATAAAACCCGGGATTACTCGATGGAATTTGGTTCCATCATAAAACCCTTTTTGAGCTAGTTCCTGAAAGTTAGCGACATGGTTAGGAGCTTTATCTTCAAAAAACTTGATTTCAATAGTACCCTTTGTGGTTTCAAGTATAGCAATTTCTTGGCCTGAATCTTCGGTCATGATTTCCTCTTAATAAGTTTATTTTTTTGCAATTTTGATGGATTTGATGGTGATTTTTTTAAGTGGATTGTCGCTTCTATCGCGATCTACAGCAACAATTCGATCGGCAACTTCCATCCCTTGAATTACTTTGCCGAAAACAGTGTAATTATGGTCTAAAAAAAGTGAATCTTTTACAACAATAAAAAATTGCGATCCGGCGCTATTTGGATCTTGGGATCTAGCCATCGAAAGAATTCCGCGTTTATGCGGAATATCGTTGAACTCGGCTTTTATGGAATATCCAGGACCGCCTGTGCCGTCGTTCCTTCGGTCGTCATCTTTGCTATTAGGATCGCCGCCTTGAATCATAAATCCTGGAATCACTCTATGAAAAGTGGTTCCGTCATAGAAACCTTTATTCGCCAGCTTTTTGAAATTTTTGACGTGACCTGGAGCTTTATCTCTAAAAAATTCTATCTTAATAGTTCCTAAAGTCGTGTCCAAAACTGCGATGTCGTTGGCATATGATTGGGTTGTGCTCATTAACACTAAAAAAATTACTAACAAAAAATAGCGGCCCAATTTTCGCATAAAATCTCCTTGTAGATTTAGATAATGTGTTGCCAGGAAATAAGGAAGTTTAGATTGGCAAACAGGGGTAGATAAAAATTTTAAAGAATAGGACAATGATTGTCAAACGGTTAAATATTTGAATATTTCATTAATTAAAGGGAGTTTAATAGTTTCCTTGTTTTTCATAAATTTAAAGCAAAGTTTTATTTTTTTGAACTATTTGCTTTCCGCTCTTGGTATTGCTTGTTTATTTTTCAGCGAAGTGTTCCCAAACGGTATCTATCTTGGTTTGTATTTTGCCTTATCGATTTGTTTCTATTACGAATCTAAAGGCCAAATCCCTTTAGAACCTCCTGTCCAATTATCAATTTGGAAAATTGGAGTGGCGTTTTTTGTCATTTTTTATCTTCTCGGGAACTTCCAAGTCCTTCCTATTTTAGTTTCTTTTTTAACTTTAATTATGTTTCTTAAGTTGGTATTTAAAACTGAATTAAACGACTACTTATATGGTTATTTGATTGGCATTGTTTATCTGCTAATAGGCGCTATTTATGCGAAAGGTTTGTCTTTCGGATTCCTGTTTTTAAGTTTTTATTTGATTCTTTGCTGGGTATTAATTCTTTACAACTTAGTAGTCAGAAAAATTGGAAGCGGCGCTACTCCTAGTAAACTCCGATTAGCGGGTCTCGATGAAAAAATTGAATGGCCTCTTTTTAGCCTTGCGGGAGGTTTAGTTTTTGGGAGTCTAGCTTTAACGGTAATAATTTTTGTTAGTTTTCCCAGAGTAGAATTAGGATTATTTTCTATTGGTTCAAATTCTCATCCACTAACAGGTTTTTCGGAAAAAGTAACGTTAGGTGAGGTGGGAAGCATTAAAGAAAATGTTGATGTGGTGATGAGGGTCGAATTTTCTCAAGATGGGAAAAAAATTCGCCCAGACACTAAATTTTTATGGCGTGGAGTTGCGCTAGACTTTTATGACGGAAAATCATGGGGATCCACTGCGGGAGTAGATTGGCAAATGAAAAAAAATCATCCTAAATCTGGTTTAGATTTATTTGCGCCTTCATCTTCCGTGAAGTTGTTTAAACAGGAAATATTCATGGAACCATTTGATTCCGATGTTGTTTTTACAAATGGAATTCCTATTAATATTAATGGATCTTTTCGAGGGCTGGAGTTAGATCGCAATTTTGTTTTGAGAACTATAAATCAAGTGTATGGACCTAAAAAATTTGTGATAACTGCTGAAATGAATTCTCCACTTAAGAGTTATGTTAATCCGGAACCATATAGGTACGACGACCAAGCATTAAAACGTTTTTTGCAATTACCTCCTTTGAGCCCTGAAATTAAACGATTAGCGGAATCATTAGCTAGCTCTGGAGAATTAAGTTTTGAAAAAGCCGATAAAATTTTAAATTATTTAAAGACAGAGTTTGGTTATTCCCTTGAAATGGTAAAGGAAACTGAGTTATCCGGATTAGACGAATTTCTATTCGTCCGTAAAAAAGGTCATTGCGAATACTTTGCTTCTGCAATGGCAATTTTACTCCGATTACAAGGTATACCCACCAAACTGGTGAATGGTTTTGTTGGAACTGAATGGAATGATTTGGGCAATTATATGGTTATTCGGCAAAAACATGCTCATTCTTGGGTTGAAGCCTATTTTCCTGGGTATGGATGGAAAGTTTACGATCCAACCCCTCCAGACCCAATGGCTATGCCTAAAAAACTTAATTTATTTTCCTCATATATGGATGTGCTTCGACTAAATTGGCAACGTTATGTTATTCGTTATTCTTTTAAAGATCAGGTACGTCTTGCTTCTTTTATTGGATCAGAAGGCAAAAGTTTGAAAGAAAAATTAAAAAGTATTCGCCCGCCAAGTTGGGATGATATTGAGCAAGTATATAAAGACCATGCCAATTTGATTTTAGTTTTAATTTGGTTTTTTGTTATGTATAAGTTCTTCTTTACTTTTTCTTTTTCGCATTTAAGCCGTAAATGGAAGAGTGAGTTTCCTATATTGCTATACAAAAAGCTAATAGCTCGACTAGAACGTTCTGGTTTTACTAAAAAACCTGAATGGACCCACCGCGAATTTTTAAAAAACCTTAAAGGCCTTCCTCTAGAAAAATTTGATGTAGCGGAAGAAGTTATTCGCGCTTATGAGAAAACTCGTTTTTCTTCTGTCACCCTGAGAGATAAAGAAAAGAAAGAACTTTGGGTAAAAATTCAAAAAATTTAATTGAAACTTTTTTAGAAATTAAAACCTTAGAGTAATATCAAAAATAATGTTTTTGGGATTCGCGCTAAGGCAGTTGACAGATTCTATGGTTTCGGAAATAATCGGGAATACCTCAATGAAATCGTATTTTCCAAATCTGGTTTTAGGTAATGAGTAAAAAAAGAGCGCATTCAGCGTAAAGCTATACCCCTTTTCAAATATCCTACTTTGGGTTTTATATGGACAACTATTGGGAGAGATTCAAGACTCCATTTCTATGTTTTGGCGGCTTTTCTGGAGTCGGAAAAACTACTTTATTGTCAAAACTAATTAAAAAGTTTAAAGACGATGGCGTTCGGGTG
The DNA here is from genome assembly GCA_964570665.1 of uncultured Nitrospinota bacterium. Lineage (GTDB taxonomy): Bacteria > Nitrospinota > Nitrospinia > Nitrospinales > JAJDAT01 > JAJDAT01. The sequence continues at coordinate 441,090 of CAZMZH010000002.1, forward strand.
GGGTATTACAAGCATGACTCTCATCGTTTCGTTATGGATAAGGAAGGAAAAGATACTCAGATATGCGCTCAAGCTGGCGCTGAAATCGTAGTGATCAACGACCCTAGGCACTTTGCTATTATAGGCGACGATAATTTTAAAAAAATCACAATAACTCATGCCTTAGAACAATGCGATTGCATTTTAATAGAGGGTTATAAACAATCTCCTTTTAATAAAATTGTTTTTCTTGATAAAAATGGAGATATGCCCATTTCCCCAGAAACGCCCAATATAAAAGCTTTCATACATCAAGGAAAAATTTCGAATTCCTTCGATTCTAGGCTCTTGACTTTTCATCGGGAAGATATCGATCCCATTTACGATTTTGTAAAAAAACATTTTCAAAGTTGCGCTAGCGAAGTCTATGGAGCTGTTTTTGTCGGAGGACAGAGCAGTCGTATGGGACGCCCAAAGTTTTCCTTAGAATATAATGGGACAACAGAACCACAAAGAATGACCAAAATTTTATCAAACTTTTGCGAAAAAGTTGTATTGTCGGCGCGGTCAGACCTAGATATGGGAGATTTGCCCGAAATGATTCAATGCGAGCGAGTCAACGACGATCATACTGGCCTGGGACCCGTTGGGGGGTTAGCTACATTAATGAGCCGGTTTCCGGATAAGGCTTTCTTAATTACCGCTTGTGATTTACCTTTATTAGACGAAGAAAGTTTTTCGCATCTTATAAAAAACCGGAATCCTTTGAAATACGGCACCTGCTTTATTAAAAAAGGTCGTCATGGTTTTGAGCCTATGTGCGCAATATATGAACCCAAATTCATATATCCCTTATTCGAAGCAATGTCTAGTCGAGAGCTATCGCTTTCAAGGATTATTAGGGAGTTACCGTTTCAACATATAGTTATACCTGAAGGTGAAAGATTTCGTTTTTCAAATGTAAATCATCCTGAAGAATATGAGGCTGCCTGTTTGAAACGTGGGATAAAATAAATTGGAAAACATTCTTAAAGTTAAACTTTTGTTTGACGCTAAAATTTCACAGATTAATCAATAAATAAAGCATAAAAAGAGGGAGCAAGAAATGATAGAGGTTCATGAAGCATTGGAAGTTATTCTTTCCAAAATTCATTTTAAGGGTATTGAAAAGGTTCCCATCGACCAAGCGTTAGGACGTATTCTTTGTGAAGATATAATTGCCCGTCGTCCGAATCCACCTTTGGATAATTCCGCTATGGATGGGTACGCTTTAATAGCTTCGGACATTAAAAATGCGACTCCCGAAAATCCAGTTGAATTAACGATTTCCGATGAGATTGCGGCAGGAGCAATGGGAACGGTGGAAGTAAAGCCAGGTTATGCTTCTCGTATCATGACAGGCGCCCCAATCCCTGCTGGAGCCAATGCGGTTTTGATGCAAGAGGATACTGATAAAAATGGGGATCGGATTCTAGTTAAAGACATGGCCGAAGTTGGCGAGAATATTCGACTGGCAGGCGAAGATGTTGCCTCTGGCGAAACGGTTATTTCAAAGGGATGTTTAATTGAACCCGCTCATATTGGAATAATGGGGGTCGTTGGAAGATCCCAAATTTATGTGAGCCAACGTCCTACGGTTGCTATTATTTCAACGGGAGACGAGATTAAAGATCTAGACGAAATACCCACCGGTTCTTGTATATATAATAGCAACGGTTATATGCTAGCCGCACAAATTCGCTCAGCTGGCGCAATTCCTGTTTATTTGGGAATTGCGCCAGATATTGAGAAAGATTTGTTGGAAAAATTTGAAACAGCTATCAAATGCGACGTAGTAGTTTCTTCTGGAGGCGTATCTGTGGGCGATTACGATTTAGTTAAGGCTAGTTTAAAAAAGTTGGGGCATGAGATGGCTTTTTGGAAAGTGGCTATGAAGCCGGGAAAGCCGTTGGCATTTGGGCTCATTGGAGGCAAACCAATATTTGGACTGCCAGGTAACCCAGTTTCGTCTTTTGTATCTTTTGAGCAGTTTGCTCGCCCTTCAATAAAGAAAATTTTAGGTTTTTCAAGTTTGTCGCCAAAAACGGTCCAAGCTCGATTAACTAAGACTGTGACCAAAAAACCTGGGCGCCTCCACTTTTTAAGCTCCCGCTTAGATTTTGAAAATGGTGAAACTACTGTGACTCCTAACGAAGAACAGGGTTCTGGTATTTTAAAATCTTTGGTTACTGCAAACGGTTTAATGATTTTTCCTAAAGATTCTTCGGAAATGAGGGAAGGAGACCAAGCTTTAGTTCAAGTTTTATATAATTAAAAACAAAAAAAATGATGTAATTGCCATAAAATTTGTTAAAATATGATTTAACTTTATAATCGTTATAAATGAAATTTGGTTTTTGATCGTATAGATATGACTATTTTTCGATATTTCTTGATCCTAGGGCTTTTATTTTTTGCGCCGATTTTAAGTTTTGCGGGACAAACTGAAAAAGCGTTAGATCGAGTTGTTGGGCAAATTGAAGAAAGTTTTCCCTTCGTAGAAGGCTTAGTGATAGCCGTTAAAAATGGGGAAATTATTCTTGACTTGAAAGAGGGTCATCCAGTTAAGGTTGGCGACCGTCTGCGTTTATTTCGTTATGGGGATGAGCTGACCCACCCATCCTCAGGGAAAAAAATGGGACGAATGGAAAGTAGGTTGGGGGAGATTGAATTGATTGAGGTAGGGGCCAACTTTTCTAGAGCTTTACCCTTGAGCCCGGCCATTAAAGCCGTTAAAGGCGATGGTGTTCGAGCGAGATTTAAAAGTATTTCCTTGCTAACCGCTACGCGAAATAAAGTTAAACCGGGTAGCGAATTGGAAATTTTAATTTCTCGTTTAGAGCAAGCTTTTAAAAGTAATCCCAGATTTGCCATTCCTGCTTTTGATTTAGAGCTTTGGTTGTTAGAAAGCGGAATTAATCGGGAAAATTTAGTTAAGGCAAATGTTTTAGGCCAACTAAAGAATAAAGCTGGAGTGGATTTTGTTTTATTCCCTAGAGTTCAAAAAGTAAAAGGACGATCCACCCTTCAGTATAGGCTATTGGCAACTGATAGTGGAGACGAGGTGAAGCAGGCTAGGGTTTTGTTGGGTTCAGTTACTAGAACGGCAAAATCTAAACGAAAAATTCGAGAGCAAAAAGTCCAAACAAGCTTTGCCGCTGATACCGGTAATGTTCAATTTATAGGCAAACAAACGTTTCCTTTTGAGATCGTAGACTTTGACATTGGCGATATCAATGGCGATGGGACAAAAGAAGTTGTTATGGTCGATTCTTATAGGGTAATGATCTACCGGATTGAAGGGGATGGCCTCAAGCGTATTGCCAGTGTCGCCACCAAGGAAAGGGTGAATCAATTCTTATCAGTCGACGTAGGCGATATCAATGGTAATGGCAAGGACGAGATATTTATTACAAATAAATATTCAGATACTCTTGGTTCGTTTGTATTAGAGCTAGAGAATAAAAAATTAAAGAAAAAATGGAAAGAAGTTGAGCATTATTTTCGAATTATTAAGCCTTTTGGGCAAAAACCAGAATTATTAGCCCAAGACACGGGATATCGCAATCCTTTTGAAGATGGCATAAGCATTATCAAATACAAAGATGGCCAATATAGGCCTATAAGGACCTTAAGCACAGATTTTGGAAGAAATAGAAAGGTAATCCTTTACGGCTTAACAAGGGCCGATATTAATCTGGATAAAAATATTGAGACAATAATGCTTGACAAGGATTATCATTTACGGGTATATTCTCCGACGGGCAATTTGCTTATAAAGTCAGATGAATATTATGGGCACGACCCGCGTTTGATCGACATTGGTGTTGTTCGGCAGGTTTCTGATTTAGAGGTGCAAGGCCAACCTGTAAGATTTCGAGGTCGGGTGCTTTTAGAGAGTTATGGAGATAAGCGGTTTATTTTGATTCCAAAGAATCACACCTTTGGAGGGGGGTTGCTATCTAACCTAGTTTTGGTGAATAATAGCAACTTAGAGATTCTAGGGATTGAAAAAGACGGATTTGAAAAGGTAGCTGAAACTAAAAAGCAAAAAGGTTATCTAGCCGCTTTCCAGGTTGCCAGTTTTCCTGAGAAGAAAAGAAAGAATATTTATGTCGCCACCGTTGAGAAGGGGGGGCTGACATCAGACACAGTTAGTTCCATTTTTACGTATCATTGGACTCTTTAAACGATTTGTAAGGTTAAATGGCAGGTTGGAGAATAGGAGGTGATTGATAGATTTAGAGCAGCAGCTGTCGATCTGTTTCGCGAGAAAATATAAGGGTTAATTCGTCAATTTAATATTATTTACTATAGTTAGTTGGATTTCTTACTTAAAAGCCCTATTAAGGACAACAATGGAGGAGGTAGCATGAACAAAAAACTACTGTCTGCAGTTGGAGTAGCGGCCGCATTTATTTTTGTGGCTTCGACTATCGCTCAAGCCGCGGATATCAAATTCAGTGGTCAAATTCGACCGCGTTGGGAGTATCAAGACCGAGATTTTAATGACACTACCGATGGTAATACCGTTGTAGATGGTCGTGTTCGGTTAAATGCCTTAGCTGATATTGATGAGAAGACTAGCGCTTTTATTCAAATGCAAGCTATCAGAACCTGGGGTGATCCAGTTTTAGGTAATGGATCTGAAGTCCCAAATGATCAAGACACGAGTGTTGGTCTTCATCAAGGTTTTTTCACAATTAAAGATCTTTACAACCTGCCTGTTGATTTAAGGTTTGGTCGTCAAGAATTTATCTTGGACGGTCATCGGTTGTTTGGTGATACTTTGTGGACACCTGGTGAGCAAACTCATGATGGTTTTCGATTGAGCCATTCTGCAGGTAACCATACTTTAATGTATTTCATGAGTCGAAACATTGAAGCAAATGGTAACGAAAATAATGCGAGCGATAACGATACTGATACCGATACCCATGTTTTCTATGGTCAATTTAAAGGTATCTTGGGCGGAGCGCTTTCTTTGCAATTTTCTTATATTAATGACGATAGTTTAGAAGGTACCGCTGGCTTTACTGATAATGATATTTATACTGCTGGTTTCCGTCAAGCGGGTGTTTTAGGTGGTATTAAGTATCGTGGTGAGTTCTACTACCAATGGGGTGATTCCGAAGCGAATGGCTCCGGTTGGGAACGAGACGCTTATATGTTTGGTATTCGTGCAGGTAAAGGTTTTGGCGGTAGCATGAAACCATCTTTAACCTTGTGGTTTGACTATGTGTCTGGTACCGATGCTGGCGATATAGCTAGCAGTGACAATGCGTCTTTTGACACCTTGTTTGACACGGGTCATAAGTTCTACGGTTTTCAAGATATGTTCCTAAACATGGGTACAACTTCAAGAACTGCAGGTACTGGCGCTGGTGGAGCAAGACTTCAAGCGGATAACGTTAATGGTTTAGGTTTGATGGATTTCGCGATTAAAGGTGGAATTTCCCCACGTCCTGATTGGAAATTAGGAGCTCATCTCCATTTCTTCTGGACTGCTGAAGATTCTTTTGATAGCGCAAATAGAACTTATACCGCTGGTAACGTTGGCGAAAGTCATATCGGTGAAGAGTTGGATATTACTTTAACTAATAACTATAGCCCAAGCACCAACATAGTTTTTGGTTATTCACATTTCTTTGCCGACGATTTGGTACAAGATTTGAATCTGCAATTCACTACAGCTCAAGGCTCCGGCGCTGGAAACAATCCTGGCGACGATGCAGACTGGGCCTATGTTATGATAGACGTTCAGTTCTAAGTTTATGATTTAATCCCTGGCCGACAACTAAAGTCGGTCGGGGATTTTTTTTATCTAGGTAAATAAATTACTTTTGGCTATGGTTTTAATAAGCGAAAAGGCTTATATTTAATTGGATAAATTTTAATTTAATAAATTAACCTAAAATAGGAGAAGGCAAATGGCTTCAAAAACGAAATTATTTGCATCCG
>CAZMZH010000003.1:0-311266 GCA_964570665.1 uncultured Nitrospinota bacterium
CGAGCTGGGTTTAGAACGTCGTGAGACAGTTCGGTCCCTATCCGTCGTGGGTGTGAGATATTTGAGGAGAGCTGCTCCTAGTACGAGAGGACCGGAGTGGACGAATCTCTAGTGTTCTGGTTGTCACGCCAGTGGCATTGCCAGGTAGCTATATTCGGAACGGATAACCGCTGAAAGCATCTAAGCGGGAAGCCAACTCCAAAACTAGATATCTCTTCTTCTTTCGGGAAGACTGAAGACTCCATGAAGACTACATGGTTGATAGGCTGGATGTGTAAGCACAGTAATGTGTTCAGCTAACCAGTACTAATAAGTCGTGAGGCTTGACCTTCAAAATTTTTTTTTCGCCCCCAAGTTTCGGCTTGGAGGCGATCTCAGCTTACTTCAAACTTATTCAATTTAAAAATTCCAAGTTTTTCTCGGTCTTTAAAGCGAAAGAGTCACACCCGTTCCCATCCCGAACACGGAAGTTAAGCCTTTCTGCGCCGATGGTACTGCATGGGCGACTGTGTGGGAGAGTAGGACAAGGCCGGGATTTTTATTCAAACCCGCTAACAATGTATATTGTTAGCGGGTTTTTTTTCGCCTAATTTTTCTGGCTTCCTCCCCGATCTTAGATTCTGATTCCAATCAAATAAGGCTATAATCCACTTAAATTGATTACTTTTTTTTAAACTTTATATGCAAGAAAAATACACAGCGGAACTTTACAAAAACCCTGTTTCCCTCATGTCAAACCGGAGACTTGAAACACATGGAACTTTTTTCCTTCCGTTTTTAAAAGATGGAATGGCCGTTCTTGACTGCGGTTGTGGTCCTGGCGTTTTGACTTGCGATATTGCCGAATTTATTCCAAATGGAAATGTCCTTGGAATTGATTTGGATAAATCTCAAATTAATATTGCCGAAGAAGAAGCGAGAACAAGGGGAATAAAAAATACAAAGTTTCAACAAGCCAACGTATACGATTTACAAAGTATAAACGAAGCCTTTGATGGAGTGTTTTCACACGCGTTAATGGAGCGTCTTGCAGAGCCCTCTAAAGCTATCAAACAGGCTTGGCAAATTCTTAAACCTGGAGGAACGCTTGCCGTATGTAGTCCTGATTGGGGTGGGTTTCTTCTTGCTCCATCTTCTGAAGAATTAAACCAAGCTATCGAAGCGTATAAAAATCTTCAAACTAAAAATAGAGGCGATGTTTTTGTCGGCCGCAAGCTTTCAAGGTTTTTCGAGGATACGGGTTTTGAACAAATAAAAATGGACGCAAGATATGAGGTATATACATCTTTGAACTTCATTGGCAAGTTTTTGGCGTTACAACTTGAAAAAGGCGGAGAATTAACTCATGCGCAATCGTTAAAAAATTGGATGAGTGAATCCAATGGGTTTTTCGCCCAAGCCTGGGTTTCATGCGTTGGTAAAAAGACTATCTAAAGGTTTGCTTATAATTTCAATTTAATGAAATGAATTCCGAAAAAACTACTTTTTACTTAAATAAGAATCTTAGTGCTATTGTTTTTTTGTCTTTACTGACTTTATTAATTTATGGGCAAACTGTTAATCATGATTTTGTAAACTACGACGATGATTTTTACCTAACCGAAAACCCATTCATAAAAAATGGACTTACTTGGCGGGGTATTGAATGGGCATTTTCGATTGACTTTAAAAACTCGCAATGGGTTCCAGCAAATTGGATTCCGTTGACCCACCTCTCTCATTTGATTTCGGTTCAGGTTTTTGGATTAAATCCGACGGCTCATCATTTAATAAACAGCAGTCTTCATTTTTTAAACGTATTATTGCTATTTGGTTTTTTGACAAAGGCGACTGGAAATAAAAAGTCAAGTTTAATGGTCGCGGTTTTATTTGCCATCCACCCTCTACATGTTGAATCGGTTGCCTGGATAGCGGAGCGCAAAGATGTGTTAAGCCTTTTTTTAGGTCTGTTGGCATTGCACTCATATTTAAAGTATACAAAAAAAAAATCAATTTTAAATTTATTTCAAGTTTGTATTTTGTTTTTCTTAGCGTTGACCGCAAAACCGATGTTGGTTACTTTTCCATTTGTACTTCTTCTACTCGATCATTGGCCTCTTAAGCGAATTAAATTCAACGGCCCTGTTTTTTTTAAAACAAATCGAAACTTAATAATTGAAAAAATTCCATTTTTTTTGATTACTGTTTTCTCTTGTTGGGTCGCTTTATTATTTCAAGCTAAAGCAAATGCAATTAGTACGTTTCAGTCAGTCTCTTTTTTGGCAAGAATTGAAAATGCGTTAGTTTCCTATTGGGTTTATTTACAAAAATCGTTATGGCCGTTGGGTTTAACGGTTTTTTATCCTTTACCAAAAAATGAGTATGGAAGTTTAGAGGTTGTTTTTGGGTTTTCTATTACTATGGCAATTTCGTTTTTTGCAATATTTTGCAATAAGGAGAAACCTTATTTTTTAGTGGGCTGGCTTTGGTTTTTAGGAACTTTGATTCCGGTAATAGGCTTAGTTCAAATTGGAGCTCAAGCTTTTGCGGATCGTTATATGTACCTTCCCTCTATAGGGTTGTATATTGCGGTAAGCTGGGAATTGTCAAGTTACCAAAAGCTTCATAAATGGAAAAAAACAATTTTATCGTTTGTTTTGGGAATAATTGTATTTTTGTTAACGCTTTCCAGTTTTTTTCAAGTTAAACACTGGGAAAATAGCGTCGCTCTATTTTCCCATACCCTTCGACACACCAAAAATAATGAAACGGCACACTTAAATCTTGGGATCGCTTATTCTGACTCAGAATATATCGACAAAAAGTTGGAACACTTTTTTAAAGCCGCCAAAATTAACCCTAATAACCACAGAACCTATTACAATATAGGGGATATTTTTTTAAAAAATGGCGAAACTGAAAAAGCTATTAGTCATTATAAAAAGGCTTTAAGAATTAAACCCAATTTTGCCAAAGCCCACAATAACTTGGGAATTGCTTTTTCAAGTAAAAGAGAATTTAAACAAGCCGCAAAACATTTTCAAATAGCAATGACTTTAGACCCACAGATGATTAATGCGCGGCAAAACTTGGAAATTATTTTGCAGAAATAAAAAGATCTTATCCATGGTCCTTAAAATGAGTATTTAATCGCATAAAACCAAACACTCCTCCCTTAATTCTCGACATTAGTTCTAAGCAACCGAAAATAAAACTATCAATGAAATAATAATTTTGAGAGGACTTTGAATTTCAAACAGAAAAACCAACAATTTATTCTGAAAAATTTTGCAATATTTTTGTAAAGTATTATATTGAAATTATACTAAACACCTGAGGTACTTTATCTGTTGAAAGCAGCTAAATCTGTCTCATATATAATTTAAAAACTTGATTAAAGGAAAAAGCTATGCGTCAAAATCTATTTTTGGGTTTGGTTTTGTGTTTTTTGCTCATCCCGTCAGGTTCTTGGGCAAGCGATCCAGCCCAATTAAAGCTATTTAAAGTTAATAATTTCACTTTGTGTTCCATTTGTGGAGAGTTTTATCCTGTTTTTGAAGACCAAGATGTTAGTAGCCTCGAAAGCTACAGTCAGTTTTTCCAAGATAATGAATATAATCTTACATTCTGGGGGGATGCGGGATCTACCACTACAATATTTGGGAATTTTAATCACGCAACAGATAAGGGGTATTTGATCTTGCATAAATTGGACGATCAACCTATCTATCTTTACGATTTGGAAAAGTATCCTGAGAACCAATGGACGGAGGTGGGCGCCGAGGGAGTTTCCAAAGGAAAATTTTTAGTTTATTATCAACCTTACGAAAACTTTAAAACAAACCTTGCTTCAGTGAAATGGGGGCAATGGTGGCCAGATTCTGTTGAAAAATAGATTTCAATTATTAAAAACCAAATAAAAAGTTTGGGTGTTTGTGGATAATAAAAATCCGCCTTCACCCCTACTTGAACTTGTTTTTTAATTATCGATTAATTATTTAGCGTTTTGATAATGTGTGATTCTAGTCTTTCTTGATCCCTAATTTAAAAATAAGGTACTGATCCTTAGGAACGTTACCAATAATGAATGGTAACGGTCCCCATGAGTAAGAATAAAATCCAGCTCCCATTACGTTATTCATCGAAGCGACGCCAAAAAAAGAATCAAATTCGACCTTTTTTTTCCAAAGTGTTTTTTCTGGAGGAAAATAAAGGTTGAAATCGCGGGTATTGAACGTTGGCACGATCATTACGTCCCCGTTTTTTAAACCTGCTCCACTAAAATGTTTAGCCCCCGCATTTTCCATATAATATTGAAAACCCCAGTGACCTGAAAAAAATAATGTGTCGGGCTTTTGTCCGTAGGCTTGAGTAAACTGTTTCGCGGCGTTGCGAGCGTTATTTGCCATTTTATAATCTGCGGCAGTAATCCATAACGCGAAAGCTAATGAAATCGCTAAGGGGGCGATTATTTTTTGGTTAATGAAACTGAAAGATTTGCTAGAGTTGAGGATTTCAAATCTTCGAATAATCAGAAATCCGATAGCGGGAGCCATTGGTAAAAAAGATCTACCATTAATGGCCCAATTTACATTCGCCGCAAAAATAAGAGTTCCCAAGATCCAAAGAGCCAATAAAATAGAATTTGGTTCAAAACGATTTTTTAAATCTTCAAAAACTAAAGCAATCAAACTGAGTCCACTAATTGCAAAAATTGAACACTGAACAATTCCCATCAAATAAGTATTGCCTTCGTTTGGAAATGGCGGCCATTCATGAATAGACGTTTTTGGCAAAATTAAACCCAAAATTAAAATTAATCCTATCCATCTGATCAAAATTCTCATCCGACAAAGAAGGGGAGAGAAAAATAGGATAGAGGTAAAACAACCGCCCGCAAACGATAATCCAACTAATGTTCTTAACCAAAAAGATTCGCTCACCGCTTGTCTCGCCGATCTAGAATATTTCATCGCGGAAAAAAACTGACCGGAACCATAAAGGGAATGAGTGATCCATTCATAGCCAATTAAAGTCAAAATGGGAATTGTTAGGAATATGAGTTCTTTAGATAATTTCTTTCGGTAAGCCAGAGTATAAGCGGTTAAAAGAAAAATTAAGCTAACGGCAAAAAATTTAGTTAAGAATGCAAGGCCAATAAGAACTGACGAAATTAAGAAATATCGATATTGATTTTGATCTGTTCCCAACATCCAAAAATAAATTGCCCATGTCCAAATGGCGACCAACCATATATCGCACATTAAGTTTGTGCTAGAAACCAAAACAACCGGAGCGGCTAAAGCTATTAAGCTGGCTTCAAAGGGTTTGTTGCAAAAGTTGTGAGCTAGGAAATAGGTTCCGAAAATGAATAATAATAGAGGTAAAAGAAAGAATAGGTGAAGGATTGTTTCGTCCCACCCGCCAATCCAAGCTGTTAGAGCAATATAATAAGCGGCAAAAGGTGGGTTTTGAGTTATCTCTGAAATCGGTAATAATTTTCCGGTCCAATTTACGGAAAAACCGAAAAAATCTAATGGATTGTTGTGGATTTGACGCGCTACCCAAACAAACAAGGGGTCGTCAATGTGGAATGCTTTGCCAATAAAGGGTAGGTAGAAAATTAACGAAACGCCAAAAAGAGCGGTTATATGAGAGCGGGTTTTTGTATTAAAAACGGGTATCATATTGGGTGAAAAGCATTAGATCGTTTATTAAGATGGATAATTGCTCAATCTAATAGAACGTACGTTCTAAATTGGACAGTAGTATATCTGTCTAATTTGAATTTGCGAGTTTAAAGAAGCGGAATAAAAAATGTTTGCGCTGAGAAAATATCTTTCATAAATCCAAATGAATTTAGAAAAAAAAATAAACTCATGGCTTTACGCGGAAGTTATTGATAAAGATACGGCCGATCGAATTCGCCAATTTGAGGGGAATACTAACAGAATTGGCGTTATTTTTGTTTTAGGGGCCTTGGGCGGCTTGGCGTTTGGCATTGGAATAATTTCAATTGTCGCCAGTAATTGGGAGTTTATTCCGGCATGGATAAAGCTTACGACAGATATTCTAATATTGATCGCGCTTTCATTTGGGATTAATTGGGCCGACACTTTTGCTAAACAATGGCAAAAAGAAACTCTTATAATTGTTTATTATATCGTTTTTCTTGCCTCCATAAGCCTTGTCGGTCAAGTTTATCAACTGGGAACCCCTACTTACCAGGGTATGATTTTGTGGACTTTAGGTTCGGCGCCTTTGGTATTAATGGGAGCTAGTAGATCCTTGGCGATATTTTGGCTTGTAGGAATTTTGGCAACTTATGCATGTATTGTTGAAGTATTTATTGGAGGTTTGGAGCATATATATAAAAAAGAAGCGATTGCTTTATTTATATTTTTTCCTCCTTTTGCGTTATTGATGATTTCTTCTTTATCGTTTTTTAAAATCGCAAAACCCAATTTTGTATCGGTTTTTAAACCCGCCGCAATTATTTGGATTTTAGCAATGGGGTTTGTTTCTCAATTCATCTGGTACCAAAAAATTTCAGATCACGAAGTTTTGTTTTGGAGTCCTGTAGTTATTTCGATGTTTACTTTAGTTTTCGTTTGGTTTTATAAGTTAGAGTGGATCGTTGAAAACTCCATGCAAGCATTAATTTTACGTGCTTTTTTAGTATTAAATTCATTATTAATTTGTCTTCCGTGGATTTTTCAAAGACCTGCTTTTGATTTAATCGGGGTTGGTTCCCACTTTATTTTATGCGGATTTTTAGGATGGATCGCTTTAAAGATACATCATAAAAAGTTGTTTAATTGGATGGCTGGTTTGGCGGGTTTTCGCATAGTGACAGTTTATTTTGAAGTATTTGGATCTTTGCTAGAAACCGGTTTTGGACTGATTGCCACGGGAGTTATCATTTTATCTTTTGTGCTGGTTTTCTTGAAAAAATTTCCAAGATGGGAAGCTTTGATTTCTAAATAGAGATAGTTGAGAAATGATGAATAAGAGATATCGAATACTAGCTTTGCTTATACCGATTTTAATAGTTATAGGAGCAATTGGAAAGTCTGAATATCAATTAGCTAATGGAGAAACGTGGAGATTTAAAATTTCCGGTTACGATCCAAGAGATTTATTGCGCGGGCATTATGTGACCTATCAAGTGGAGTTTGATTGGGAAAAAGATAAAGGAATTTGCAAAAATAAAAAAAAATGTTGTCTATGTTTTAAAAGAAAAAAAGATCCATTAGCTTCAGTTAAGGTTTCAAAAATGTCCTGTTCAAAGGCGATAGATCGATGCGACGGTTTAATGCAAGAAAAGTTTCTTCCAGAGTTGAGGAAATATTTTATACCCGAAGATAAGGGTAAGGCTTTAGAAAAGGCTATCAGGAAAAAGAATGCGGAGATTTTGTTAGAGCTAAGCAAAGACGGTCGTCCAATAGTCCGCGATTTATTGGTAGGTGAATAACTTGGTCAAAAGCCATTAAATATTAGAAGGAATTTTAAGAAAAAAGATATAAAAAGTGTTAGAACGTTTATTTTTTTTCGATTATTAAAATTGTAGTTAGTTGAATATTTTTAGATAGTCAAAAAAATATTTTTGATAAAGGCGGTTACTATCTTCGAAAAACTAAAACTCATATTAGCTGATATAAAAATCCAGCACACGGTGTTTGCTTTGCCGTTTGCGGTGATGAGCGCGTTTCTTGCGGCTGAAGGAATGCCGGAAACTCGATCTTTATTTTGGATTGTTATTGCGATGGTGGGGGCGCGGAGCGCAGCAATGGCGTTTAATCGAATTGTCGACGCCAAGTATGATAAAGCCAATCCCAGAACGGAAAATCGTGCCTTACCATCAGGTAAGGCAGTCTCAAGTCAATATTGGGTTTTTTTAATTGTGGCTTCAATTATTTTTATTATTGCAAGCGGTATGTTGAATCAATTAGCTTTGATGTTGTCCCCTGTGGCATTGGCAATCGTTTTTTTCTATTCGCTTACGAAGCGGTTTACTTCGCTTTCTCATTTTTTTCTGGGAATCGCTTTGTCGGTTGCTCCAGTAGGGGCATGGGTAGCGATACGGGAAGAAATTTCGTTTGCTTCTTTGGTATTAGGGGCGGCTGTTGTGTTTTGGTTGATTGGATTTGATATTATTTATTCTTGCCAAGATATTGAGGTTGACCGAAATGCTGGACTTCATTCTATTCCCGCTAAATTTGGGACTCGGAACGCTTTACGGCTAGCGGCTATTTCCCATGCGATTATGATACTTTTTTTATTGGGACTTTTGTTCTTGCCGCTTTTAGGGACGTTATATTTAGTAGGAGTTTTATTGGTAGCCGCTTTATTAGTTTATGAACACTCCTTAGTTAAATGGAATGACCTTTCGAAAGTGAATATAGCTTTTTTTAATATTAACGGTTGGGTGGGCGCCGCTTTAATGGCGGCAGTGGTTGTTGATTGCGTTTGGCTTTAATTTTAATGTAAAATACCCGCTTGTTTTCAATTTTATTGGCAGAGAAGAGTTTTTTCTTTTTTTAATACTAGGTTGGGTGTGTGTGAGGAATTTATGAAGTTGTTTGAGTTTGAAGATAAAGCGTTAGATCCCATCTACGATAAGGTAGAAGAACGTAAAAGGCTTAGTTTTGACGATGGCGTAACTTTATTTAATTCTCCAGATATAAATGGAGTTGGTTTTTTGGCTAATAAGGTGCGAGAAAGATTGAATGGAAATAACGCTTACTATATTCATAATCGTCATATCAATCCAACCAATATTTGTGTGCATACCTGCCAATTTTGCGCTTTTGGCGTCAAAGCCGAAGATGAAAGTTCGTATGTAAAATCATTAGACGTTATTTTTGAAGATGCCGAAAAATATGAAGGCGGCAACGTTAGCGAATTTCATATTGTGGGAGGATTGCATCCAGATTTACCTTATCAGTATTATGTCGATATGTTGAAGGGATTGAAAAGTCGTTTTCCTGAAGTTCACATTCAAGCCTTTACTGCTGTAGAATTAGAATATCTGGCAAGATTAGCAAGGATGCCGCTACGAGATACTCTTTTAGAGCTTAAAGAGGCTGGTTTAGGTTCGGTTCCGGGAGGTGGGGCCGAAATTTTTGCGAAAAGAGTCAGAAGGAAAATTTGCGCCGACAAAATCACTGGAGAGGAGTGGCTACAGGTTCAAGAAGCTGTTCATTCGGTTGGTTTAAAAAGCAACGCGACAATGTTATATGGCCACTTGGAGAAAGTTGAAGAGCGCGTTGACCATCTAATTCGATTGAGAGAGCTGCAAGACAAAACAAACGGTTTTGTGACGTTTATTCCTTTGGCTTTTCATCCGGAAAACACAAACTTGGATTTTTTGAATTCAACGACCGGTCAATTGGATTTAAGAGCCTTGGCTGTTTCTCGATTAATGTTAGATAATTTCCCTCATATTAAAGCATTTTGGATTATGATCACTCCAGAGATAGCCCAGCTTTCGATGGCATATGGCGCCGACGATATGGATGGAACGGTAGTGGAAGAAAAAATTATTCATGCAGCTGGAGGCGTCACGGGGCATTTATTCCATAAAAATAATATCGAAAATAAAATTCGCGAAGCTGGACGTATTCCAGTCGAGCGCGATACTCTTTATGAAGACCTTCAAGAGCATTTAGTTTGATTCGTAGGCGGTTTCGCAAGCCAGGCGAAACTTATGTTACAGTTTATTTTCTTGACATGGGCTTTACATAGTAGTATCAAATTAAAAAAAACATTAGTTTTGCGTCTTTGAATAGATGCTTGGGCCGAGATAGAGTATCGACTAATAGAGTTATTTCGGGTATCAAATTGTTTACTAATTTGGCTAGGGGTTCTAAAATCGATGAGTGATAAAAAAATATTAGTTGTAGACGATTCGAACGTAATGCGGCAGATTATTAAGAATAATTTGAAGCAATTAGGTTTTCAACCCGATAATATCGCCGAAGCGGAAGATGGCGCTGCAGGCTTAAAGTCTTTAGAAGCTAATATGGTTGATCTGGTGATTTCCGATTGGAATATGCCTAAAATGACAGGCATTGAATTTTTGAAAGCTGTTCGCGCTAATGCAGGATTAAAAGCCGTTCCTTTTATGATGGTAACTTCAGAAACTGAAAAAGAAAAAATCATGGAGGCTGTTCAAGCCGGAGTCAATCAATACATAGTAAAACCTTTCAATGCGAATCAATTAGAAGAAAAAATTAAAGCCATATTTGGTTAATATTTTTTTAGAGGCCCGGATTAAAATTAAATTTTAATCCGGGCCTTTTTTTATTTCTCGCCTTTCTAATTTTAACGCTTCAACCATTTCTATGTTGAATCGGTTTGCTTTAAAGGTTCCCCACCGATTTTTTAAGGCAAGCTTTACAAACTTTCGAATTTCTATTTTTAATTAATTTAAATATTAAAAATGTCGTTATTTATTTAATAATTTTTTAAAAAATTAAAACCTTCACGCTAAAGGAAATTAACAGCTATTGTTTGCATGGTATCTATTTTGGGCTTTACCTCCTGTTTAAATTTCGTTCAAAAACCGAGAGTTATTTAAAAAAAAATCAATTTTTTTGTTGACAGGATTCCATGAAAAGTTTTTAATATAGTATATGTTTGAAAAATTGTAGTTTATTTGATTGTTCTGTTGAGTAAGCAGTTCGAAGTTTTTATCTAAGATTAAAGGAGCCCGATTGGGCATATGGTTTAACGGTCGCATTTTTTTTATAAAGATTTAGTAAAGATAAGGAAAATGACACGCTACCAACCTCGAGAAAAGGAATAGCTATGGCAGCCTTGGATTTATCGGACGAGCAAACGCTAGAAACATTAACTGATTGCGTTATAAAAGGAACTGAAAGTATTTTTACCACAATCCTTGGGGTGGATACCAAATACAGTGAAGGTGGTGTTGATGGCATAGGTGGCGAGGGCGTGGTTGGAATTATTTCTTATGTCGGAGATATTTCCTGGTCAATGATATTAGTTTTGCCAAAAGAGTCTGCCATCAAAATGGGAAACCAATTTACGGGTTTCGAAGTGCCTTATGATAGCCCAGATATGGGCGACGTCGTTGGCGAACTGGCTAATGTTTTAGCGGGCGATTTAGTTGGTCGTTTGAGTACGGAAGGAGTTAAAGTCCAGATGTCTCTACCCACTATTATGAGAGGTGAAAATGTCGAACCATTTTTGCCAAGAGGTATTCCTTCTAAAAAAATGGGTTTTACTTCCAGTCATGGTAATTTTACCTTGAAAGTAGCAGGTTCTAAACCGGATCATTTGGGACATAAAAAACCTGGAGCCTAAATGTGATAAGGTTTGAAAAAATATTTTTGTTTGTCGATTAATTATTGTTTACATTCAGTGTTAAACAGTATAAAATTAGGAAAATCTACTTTTTAGATTTTCCTATTTTTTTGCCCGAATTTTAATAATTCAGGTAAAAAAATAATTAAATATTCGGTATGAATATTATTGTTTTACAGTATACTAGCTATATTATTAGAACGCTTAGTTCTTATAAGCCGATTAATGTTTGCAAGATAAATAATTAAATCTGGATTAAATTTCCAGGAGGTTTCCTAATGGATGACGTCATCAATGAGTTTTTGGTGGAAAGTTTTGAAAACTTAGACCAATTAGACCAAGATTTGGTGGACTTAGAGCAAGACCCTTCCAACACCGAACTTTTGAGTAATGTTTTTCGTATTATTCATACGATTAAGGGTACCTGTGGTTTTTTAGGTTTTTCAAAACTAGAATCATTGGCGCATGGAGGAGAAAATCTCTTAAGTCGACTCCGCGATGGGGAGTTGGCTTTAAATCCCGAAATTACTAGCGGGGTTTTAGCCATGTTTGATGGCGTTCGCAGGATTTTAAGTTGTATTGAAGCGGACCAAAACGAAGGCGATGAAGATTTTACCGTGTTAAAGGATAAATTAGCCCGACTCACTAAAGGAGAGTCCGGTGTAGGGGTCTCTGACGCTCCGGACGAAGCTCCTGCCGCTGCTGCTCCGCCTCAGGAGGAACCTGCCGCACAACCTGTGGAAAAAGCCGCCGAAGAGTCGACACCTGAAGCTCCCGCCCCAACTGCTGCTGCCGAAAGTTCTGAAGATCCTGAAATAAGCGACGAAATGGAAGCGGTGGTAAATGAGTTTTTAGTTGAGAGCTACGATAACTTAGATCAAATTGACCGTGATTTAGTCGATTTAGAACAAAACCCTTCCGACAAAGAACTATTAAGCAGTATTTTTCGAGTTATTCATACCATCAAAGGAACCTGCGGATTTCTAGGTTTTTCTAAACTAGAATCGTTAGCCCATGTTGGAGAGAATTTGCTTAGCCGATTACGCGAAGGCGAACTAGTTCTTAATCCGACTATCGCAAGCGCTTTGTTAAAAATGGTAGATGCGGTAAGGCAAATACTTGGGAGTATCGAATCCGATAAAAATCAAGGCAATGTGGATTATAGCGCTTTGATTGAAGTATTGAGCAAATTAACCAAAGGCGAGGCGGTTGACGAAGTGCCTGGGGCATCTCCCGCATTTGAAGAAAATGCGCCTGAAAAAGTTGAAGCTGCAAGCGAAACCAGCGTTGCTCCAGTTGCTAATGAGCCAGCGGCTCCAGCGCCCGCCGTTGAGCCGTCTGCCGAGAAGAAACCAGAACGTCGGCAAGAAGCTAGGGCTGGAGTTTCAGAGTCAAGCATCAGAGTGGATGTAGGTTTGTTAGATAAATTAATGAATCTCGTCGGTGAGTTGGTTTTAGCGCGTAACCAAATTATGCAACATTCCATTTCAAATGACGAAGCTAAAGATTCGGCTTTTGTCGCCAGTTCTCAACATTTAAATCTCATTACAACTGAATTGCAGGAAGGGGTCATGAAGACTCGCATGCAACCTATTGGAAATGTATGGAGTAAATTCCCACGTGTTGTTAGAGATCTTGCCGTCGCTTGTAATAAAAAAGTTCGAATAGATATGGAAGGTAAGGAAACGGAACTTGATAAAACTATTATTGAAGCTATCAAAGATCCGCTTACACATATCATCCGGAATTCAGTAGATCACGGAATTGAAAGTCCACAAGATCGTATTGCTAATGGTAAAGACGAAGAGGGAAGTCTTTTGCTAAGAGCTTTCCATGAAGGCGGCCAGGTTATTATTGAAATTGTAGACGATGGCGGCGGTATCGATCCAGAAAAAGTAAAGAAAAAAGCTATTGAAAAACACGTGATAACGTCTGAACAAGCTGGTCGGATGGGTGAACGCGAATTAATTAACCTGATTTTTGCTCCAGGTTTTTCAACGGCTGCCGCAATCACCAATGTATCTGGGCGAGGCGTTGGAATGGATGTTGTTAAAACTAACATTGAGAAAATAGGCGGTTCGGTAGATATTCATAGTAAATTTAAACAAGGGACTACCTTAAAAGTAAAAATCCCTTTGACCTTGGCAATTATCCCAGCTCTTGTCGTAACTTGTGGCGGCGACCGGTTTGCTATTCCGCAAGTTAACTTGTTGGAGTTAGTTCGATTGGATCAACAAGCAAATCGCGACGTGGAGATGATTCATGGAACTCCCGTTTATCGATTGCGCGGCAATTTATTGCCATTGGTAAACTTGAACAAAGAACTGGGTTTGGATACAGAAAATGATAGCTTGGATGAGGCTAAAATTATTGTTGTATTGCAAGTGAATGACCGGCATTTTGGGTTGGTTGTTGAGGGAATCGCCGATACGGAAGAAATTGTTGTTAAACCGCTTAGCAAGCAATTAAAAGGAACTAACGCTTTTGCCGGCGCAACAATTATGGGAGATGGAAAAGTGGCTTTAATTCTTGATGTATTGGGTCTCGCGCAATCTTCTAGAGTCCTATCTGAAGTAGCGGAGCGAGCCATGAGCGAAAAATCAACAGTAGAAGCGAAGAAATCAACATCTATGCAGAACCTCTTAGTGTTTGCCGTTGGTCAAAAAGGGCGAATGGCGATTATTTTAGATATGGTTGGACGTTTGGAAGAATTTAAGACCTCAGAAGTAGAAAAATCAGGTAGTTTGGATGTTGTCCAGTATCGCGGTGAAATAATGCCTCTAATTTATTTATCCCAAGTGTTTAACGCCGATACCTATGGAGAAGAAAAGGATATGATGCAGTCGGTAGTATATTCTGAAAATGGTCGTAGTGTTGGGTTAGTGGTCGATCAAATTCTCGATATTGTTGAAGAGGACGTATCAATTCAAAGGGGGTCGGATAGACCAGGAGTACTTGGCACTGCAGTAATTAAGCAAAGAGTAACGGATCTTGTGGACGTTCGCGACGTAATTCAGTCTACAATTATGGGATATTACGATTCTGAAACGCCGGCCTTGCAGGAGGGGTAATAATGGAAATCGAAAAGCAGTTTTGTACTTTTTACGTAGACGATTTATTTATGGGTGTTGAAGTTGCGAAGGTTCAAGAAGTTCTTAGGTATCAGGAAATGACCAGCGTTCCTCTATCAGCCCCTACCGTTAGCGGTTTGATCAACCTTAGAGGTCAAATTGTTACCGCCATTGATTTAAGAAAACGTTTGGAATTAAATGAAAGGCCCGAGGGGCAATTGCCGATGAACGTTGTTGTTCGGACTAACGAAGGTGTTGTGAGTATATTAGTAGATAGTATTGGAGACGTTTTAGAGGTTCCAGACCACGCTTTCGAGCAACCTCCAGAAACGATTGATGGGATAACGCGTCATTTAGTCTTAGGAGTATATAAACTTTCCGATAACTTATTGCTGATTCTGGATACGGAAACAGCGGTTAACATCGAAAGTGTCCCCGACCAGGTAAAAGTAAAACACGCTTAATTGTTTTATTAAAGTCGGCCTTTTAGCCGACTTTAATTTGGCATCCAAGCGTATCGACCTACTTTTACTCTTTCGGTTATTTCGTGCGCTATTTCTTTAAGAGGCAAAACTTTTTCGGCGATACCAGATTTTGCCACAAACCCTGGCATTCCCCAAACAACGCTAGTTTCCTCGTCTTGAACGACAACTTGACCTCCCACTTTTTTGATTTGTTCACATCCGATCAAGCCGTCTTGGCCCATTCCCGTTAAGATAACCCCCAATGTTCTAGCTTTATAAATTTCGCAAACGGATCTAAATAATACATCAACTGCGGGTCTGCAAGAATTTTCCAAAGCGCCTTGGTTAGTGTTTATCGTAATGGAATTGGCTCCATTTTTCTTTAAGACCATATGGAAATTCCCAGGCGCAATCCATATGGTTCCAGGTTCTAATTTTTGTCCGGATTCGCCTTCTTTAACCGCCAGTTTACATTTCTCATTTAATCGGTCTGCTAGAAGCTTTGTGAAAAAAGGCGGCATATGTTGTACAAGAACCACTGGAACTGGAAGATTACCGGGAATTAAAGGCAAAAGGTCCGCTAATGCATTTGGACCGCCAGTGGAAACTCCAATCGTCAAAATATCTACTTTTCCTTTATTGATGGGGGAGGTTTTGAGAGATGGAGTTTTAGCGCCTAATCCCCCTCCGCCGAGTTTGTTAGAAATGCCAGTGGTTACTTTAGGAACCGATCTTCCGCAAAGAGCCTTTATTCTCGGTATTAATTCATTTTTGACTTGGTCCATTGCCTTAGAAACGCTACCAACATTTGCGGGTTTGGTAACATAATCGCTAGCCCCAAATGATAAGGCGTCCAAGGTCGCCTTACCTCCCCGTTGAGTAAGGGTGCTAAACATAATGATGGGAACTTTTTTATCCCTTTTCCTGATTTCTTGAAGGGCCTGAAGTCCATCCATTTCAGGCATTTCGATATCCATTGTTATTGCGTCTGGCTTTAGATTATCGAATTTGGATTGGGCAATTTTACCGTTAGCCGCAGTCCCAACGACTTCGATTTCGGAGTCTGTGGCTAAAGTATCGGTAACTATACGTCTAACTACAATTGCGTCGTCTACAACTAAAACTCTAATTTTTTTTAATGGCGGCATTAGAAGTTATTTGGGACGTTAAATTTGTCCCTTCATTGAAAGAATATTTAACAATAATTTGGTAAAGACAACTTTAAAAACTGTCTTAGTTAAAACTTTATTTAGGTTACACTACGCGGATCTATTTTTCTATTAATTTATTGAAATAAAGAGATTTAGTTGCGATTGCATAACATTTTTATCAGTGGATTTTTTATGCTTTTTAGGAGTTTTGGGTAAAAAATTAAGTGAATTATTATTTATTCCTTTTGAAAATACTGTAATTTCCGAAAAGAAAATTAGCGGTTTTTTTTCATGATACAGATTTTTGATATAATGAGTGTCTTAACTGTTCTGGAGAATGGTTTTGGTTAAGAAATTATTAGATATTTAATAACTTTATTTAAGATAAATGAAACTAAGTTGTTGGAAATATTTTTTTGCGGTTTTTGGGTTTCTCCTGGCTACAGGAAGCCAAGCTTTTGCGGCTCCTGAAGATTTTGACCCAAGTGTCACGGATTCTCTTAAAGATGTGCAAATTGGTTTAGATGGAGATTTAGGTTTAGATGCTGGGGATTTACAAAGCGCATTAAGCGACGTTGCGGATGTTTCAAGCGAGGCAGTCAGAGGATTGGCCGGTCCGGATGGTGAACAGCTAGAGCTTCCGAAAGAAAACTTAGGAGAGTTATCCAAAGAGTTAGATGTTGGCGATACGGTCAATTCTTTAAAGTCAGAAACAGATTCTCTTAAAAAAGAAAGCGAAGGATTAACGAAAGAGCTTGGTAGCGCCAAATCGGACTTTGATACTTCCGAATTAGAGATTGAGGACCAATACGATATTAGCGCCTCCCGCGGCGACTTTGACTTAGCGTCGCTAAGAGATGTCGTTTCTCAAACAGAATTTGACGCCGAAGGGTTTAGCGGTAAAGGAACTTCTTTTTACCAGGGGTCTCGAAAGGGCGCCACTAAAATTCGTAAAGAGAATAGAGACCTTTTACAAACGGCTAAAGCCAGTACTTTAACCTCTTTGCTCTCTGGAAAATCGTCCCTCAGAAAATCGTCAAAGAGTTTCAGGTTTGATAAAGGAGCGGGAAAGAGAAAAGGGTTAAAAGGAGTTTTTACCAGAAGAGGAGGGCAAAAAAAATCTGAAGGTAGATTTGGAGGTAGAAAAGGAAACCGCGTTAAAGCCGGTTCGGGTTTACGAAGAGGGTTCCAAAGACGAAACTCTTTATCAAGAGGGCAAAAAAGAGTTTCTAACTTTGGCAGCGGAAACCAAAGTACAAAACGTTCTGTTTCGAGAAGAACAGGGAGAAATAATTTTGCTTCTTCACGCTCTAGATCTTCTAGAGGAGGTAGATCTAATTCGTTCGAAAGGTCTGGCGCAAGATCTAAGTCTGCTAAATCACGGATTAAGGCTTTGAATGAAGCGCTTGCGCGCGCGAAAAAGAAAAACAGTAAAGAGGAGAAAGATAAAAAATTGCTTGGAGCCGAAGGACTTTCGAGCGACGAACAAAAAGCTTTGGATGGGACTGGCGTATTAAACGGTAAGAAAGGTTTTTCCAATTCTGGAGAAAATCTTTCGGCGGAAGAGGTTATTAGCGCTGAAAAGAAAAAACTAAAGGAGGAGTTTGGAGAAGATCAATCCAGCTTGGCTTACCAGATAGCGCAAGATCTAAAGAAAAAAGGTTTTTTAACCGATGACGACCCCTTAAGGTTTAAAAAAATCCGATTAGCTTTATTGAGCGAATCCATAAAAAAGCTCAAAAAAGATTTAATTAAAAATAAGGATAATCAGAACCCAACACTAAAATCTCTGGGATTGGATTACTTAAAATCTCGCAAGTTTTTAGATTCATTACCTCCAGTTGAAAACCTAGCTTTATTAAAATTTGCCGATCTTTCTAAAACTATATTAGGCAGCTACGAGACTGCTATATGGGCTTATAATTCCATTCTCCAAAATAATCCATTGGATGGGCAAACTAATCTTGAGCTAGGAAAAGTATATGAAGAAATAGAAAATAAGTCTTATGCGGGTTTTCATTTTAGAAGAGCAGAGTATGTTTTTACCGCAAACAATCAATTCCAAAAAGCCGTTGAAGCAAAGGAAAGAATTAAAAGTCTTGAAGGAGGTAAAGAGGGCTCCCCCAATGAAACTTTAGCGGCTATTTAAGTATGTAGCGCCCTTCTTCTCAATGTTTCTTTAAAATCTTTTTATCCAGATATAACGGAAAACTATCGACAAAAACAAAAAACACCCTGTGAAAGTAACTAAAAGCATTCCTTCGAAAATTAAAGTTAGGGAAAGTGGAATGTTTTGCAAACACCAATCGACAACCTGATGCAACCCAAACCAAGATTGAGGGCTATTAACCCAGCCTTGAATTGCGGCTCCTTCGAAAAGATAGTTAAAAACTATCAATAACGGCAGTTCTGTCCAAACCCCTTCTTGCAACCATAAAGCCAATTGATAACCCAAAACTCCGAAACCAGAAAAAACGACTAAAAAAGCGCACCCAATGGCGCATAAACTTGCCGCTAAAAAAGCATAATCTACCACTGTTAACTTTTCGCGAATTTCATTAAATTCGTTGTAAGCAGTTTTTAACCCCTTTACCATAGCTTGAAATAAGAAGATCAGTAGCTGAGAAAACGCTATTTGAAATGTTTCGTAAAACTTAGAAAACTTCGTTATCCAGTTATCGAATAAAGTAGAACTTTCGGAGGATTGGTTAGAAGTATTCATGACAAATGCTCCTTGATTAAGCTTTATAAAGAGACCCTAATTAAGAATGGGCTTTTTTAAAGTCTAATTTTAGGATTGAATAAAGTCAAATTAATTAGAAGTTGCCAGAGCGCAAATAATGCCACTGAGTTAAAGATTATATTAATTTGTTTAAATTACTTGAATTATTAATGTGAAGTGATATAATTTAATTGGACGAATTATCCTCCTTTTAGCTGACCCGTTTGCCGGGAATCCTGCCCACCTGGCAAACGGGTTTTGCTTTTTCTTCTGATTTTTTCACCCGCACTAGAGCTTTTCTCTTTGTAATTCTGAATATATACATTCAAATAAAGGTTTTTTCATAAAATATAGTTGAGGAATGATGTTTTATTTTTTATTTTGTTAAATAAATATTGAAAAGATTCAACTTAATATTTAAAGTTATTTTTCCATTAGCTCGATAAGAATTAAATAAGATTAAACTTTGAGTTTTTCAAAAAAAGAATGGAAAAAAAATCCTTTAGAAAACGAATTGTCGAAGCTACTCCAGCGCTAGTATCGTTGCCTATTATTCTTTTAGGCATGTTGGGTAATTCTTGTACACAAGGAGAACATGATCTTTTGACGACGGGGTTTAATTGTGAAAACCCTTTTCATGTGAATCATGCAACTTGTGGCACCACCACGGTTGCTGCAAGCTCAACTACAAGTTTTTTAAGTCCCAACCAAGGATAAACAGTTCCATTTGAGAACTGCCTCATCTATCGATGAAAGCTCCTTTTCAAGTTATATCTATCCAAAAAATCTAGATATTCTCTCTGAAAAATCGCCCTTAGTTCATGAAAGTAGAAATAAAGACAATAAAAGGTCGGCGGCGTTATTAAAAAAGCTATGTCCGAGAATGGTTGTGGCGGAGAATGTAAAAGAATTAAACGGAAACATTTTGATTTACAAAGGAGACGAAATAGAAGATAAGCGTGAGAGAATTCTAAGATATTGAGACGTTTCCGAAATAGAGGTTTTTGGGGAAAGGATGGATCTAGTTACTTTTCATCGATATTTAATTCGAGTAAACTCAAAAGATCTAAAGCAAGAGCGCAAATTGAAAAAAATATGTAATTTCTAAGCTAAAGAATTTTTTAGACTGAAAATTGTTTTAGCTTAAGTTCATTTAATATTTTTCGATTGTCGCGAATCTAACTCCTCGCGGATCTACTAAAAGAGTGAACTGCTTTGAAGGATCGACCGGAGGATTTGCGGCAATAAGCGGAAAGCTCCATTGTTCTTCCGTAGACGGTTCGTGCGTTCCTCCCTTTATAGGGAGTCCGCTTTTATTGGGATTGTTGACTAAACGAAATTCCGAAACTTGGCCATCGTCCTCTTTTTTGATTTCGTACACCCAAGCAAAAATACTTTGAATACTTCGGGTAGCGTTATTTTTTATTTTGAAAATAATTCTTTTGGCCCTAGGGCCAATTTTGTATTTTGGCGAAACGGAGACATACCCAAAGTTCACAAACTCCACTTCTTTTTCGTCTGGGTTATCTTTATTTTCCTGCGCAAGAGCCAAGCTGTTTCCTTGAATCCATAATCCTAACGTTAGCGAATAAACCCAAAAACAAAGCCTCAATTGTTTTGCGATTTCTTTCATTTTATTGGAATATTTCCTTCGAGCTTTTTAATCGCATCGATCCTTTGTAAAAGAGGTGGGTGTGAGTAATTTAGAAAAACATAAAAAGGATGAGGGGTCAAATTTGATAAGTTTTGGACGCAAAGTTTTTTCAAAGCTGTAATTAAAGGCTCGGTTTGCTTTGTTGTTTCCGCGGCAAATTGATCCGCTTCGAATTCGTGTTTTCGTGATAATTTTTGAAGAAAAATTGACAAAAATAACTCAATAGGGGCGAATAGCATTCCAAAGAAAATTAAGCCGGCATAAACAGACATTTCTTCCATATAAAAAGCGGAAAATAATTCAGGGGATTTTAAGAAAATAGAAAGTAGAAAGAACAATAGTCCCATATGAATAATTGAAGACGCCATTCCTATATAAATATGTTTCTTTTTATAATGGCCAATTTCATGAGCTATAACAGATACGAGTTCTTTGACGCTATGGCCTTCTAAAAGAGTGTCGAAAAGGGCAATCCGCTTGTTTTTTCCAAACCCAGTAAAAAAAGCGTTGGATTTACTCGATCTTTTAGAACCATCCATTACATAAATATTCTTTAAAGAAAATGAAACCGATCTGGAATAATTTAAGATTGCTTCTTTTAGGTCTCCATCTTCCAGAGGCTCAAATTTGTTAAATAAAGGCATTATCCAGGTTGGAGCAATAAACTGGATTACCACCATGTATAAAATTGTAGCTATCCAGCAATAAAACCAACCATCCGCTTTTGCATATTCAAAAAACGATAAAATCCCAGCTAAGATCGGAATTCCAAGAGCGCAAGTGAGTAGAATCGATTTGAGGGTATCGAGCCAGAATGTTTTCGCATTCATTTTATTGAACCCAAACTTTTCCTCAATCACAAAAGTGGAGTAAATCCTGAAGGGTAAAGAAAGTAAACTTTGCCCAAATAATAGAATTGAGATGAAAAAAATGCCGGTAGTAACTGGTCCCCGGCCAAAGCCTATTAGCCATTGATCCAAGCTATTAAAGCAGCCGGCAAACCAAAATAGCAAAATGATAATTAGGTCTGCGCCGCCCGAAAAAAGCTCAAGACGAGTGGTTGCGCGTAAATAATCTTGAGACTTTTCGTATTTTTCCGTTTCATATATATCCTTAACCGCATCAGGTAAATCAGCTTTGAGGTGAGAAATATTTAAATAGTCGGCACAAAGGGTTAAAAGAAACCCGAATATTAAAGAAAAAAGAACGATATATCCGATTAAGTTCATGGTTTTTTAGGAATAAAGTTAAAAAAATTTTGTATGTATACTAATTTACTCATAAACTGCAATGCATGCAATTTATGAGTAAATTTGTTCGCATTTTGATGCTAGGGAGTGGCATTTTTTTCCATTTTGGTACTAGATAGGTTGATTTTTTTTAATAACTAAAAATAAAAACTGAATAAATCCTTTGTTTTTAGCTGGTTATGGTTTTTGTTGAATTTTGGCGCTAACTTTGCTTATTAAAAGGCGTGTACTAATTTAACATGTTTTTAGGAGAAAAAAAATGAACCTGGTTATTGAAAAGTCTGAAAAAAATAATGAGCTTAAAAAACAGGATATTCGAGGCCTGAAAAAGAACTTTGATAGCGATGATAAAAGTTTACCAAATAAATACAGCCAAGTAACCGAAGGTTTGAAAAAAAGGCTTCATGATTTTTGGTATGGTTGGGTGTGGGTTGATTAATCTTTTTGAGTTTCAAGCCAGATCGATAAAATGAATTAATTTTCAGAGTTTACGCATTTTTTACAGAAAAGGGGAAAACCTATAAACTCTTTCCTTCCCTCTTGAGTTTGTGTCCAAGGTCTTATCTTCCATGGCGGGTTATGTCGAACATGTTGCTTGTGCCCACAAGCTAAAACCGCTGTCCAATGACCTTCTTCATCTTTGATGAAGTCTACGATTTTTCTTTCCATAGAAACTATTAATTAAAATTAAGTTCCTGTTTCGATTAGTACGATATTTTTTTGAATCCCTTCCTTAAAATAGGAAAGGCCTTTGGAAAGGCCTAGCGATCTTTGCGGCCTAGATTTAGCGCTACGAGTATTTCTTGAGATAATCTTATCAAATCCATTGATTGCGGAGTTTTTTAAAACTAAACCCACTTCTTTAGATAAAGCTATTTTTATATCGAGAACTTTTTCAAAATCCTGAGCCGTAAGCGCGAATCCTATTACTTCTCCATTGCTATTAAATACCGGAGCTCCGCTTTGTCCCGGTTTGATGGGAAAGCTTATTTGAAACACTCTTTTATCTCCGTTCGTTCCATCCATTGAAATGATATTTCCTTCCTCGGCGATATGCTGGTCTTCTTGCGTATTTGCTATAGGATAAAATAGAGCGAATACATAGTCGCCTTTTTTTACTTCAATTGAATTTGAAAAACGGATTAAGCTTCTTTCGATCTTGGGTGAGGTTTCCAGTTGTAATATGGATAAGAGATTTGAATCTGCTTTAATAGCCTTATTGGCTCTAATGTCATCGGCATTAGGAAACTTGACGATGATGTCCGTAGCGTTTTCCACTAAGTGAGTCAATGTAATCAAACGACCGTCTGTACCTAATAAAATACCAGTTCCAATGGTTCGAGTAGGCGTAGCGAGAAACAAGGCAATAAAAAGTAAAACGACCCCAATGCTTAGCAAAAAAAACTTTTTCATCTAAGTTATTGTAAGACCTTGGAAGAGGATAGAGCGCAACGAAAACCAAAATAGTTGGCAGCCGAGGCCGGGTCGGACCAATTTCTGAAAGCGGAACGCAAAAAATCTGGCGCGTTAATCCAGGAGCCGCCTCGAATAATCTTTGCAAAGCCAAAGTGAGGGCCGTGAGGGTTTTTTGAGGGAGCTACATTATAATAGCCCTCTCCATACCAATCGTTCACCCATTCCCAAACATTGCCAGCCATATCGTAGAGACCGTAACCGTTTGGCGGATAACTCCCCACAGGAGCCGTGTATTTTGCGCCATCTTCAAACTGACCGGAATGGGTGACGACAATACAATTTTTATCGCATAAATTTGCTTTGCCCGACACCATGGCGTCTCCCCAATGATATAAGGAGTTTTCGCCGCCTTTCGCGGCAATTTCCCATTCTGTTTCGGTAGGCAATCGTTTTCCAATTTGTTCGCAGTAATCGCTAGCTTGTTTCCAATGGACTCTTTCTACAGGGTGGTTCTCCCCTAAAAACTCGGAGGGGTTTTTACCGGTAACGTCTTCAAATCGTTTCTGAGTTACTTCATATTTATCGATATAATAATCGTCCACGAAAGCGGTATGTTCAGGGCCTTCCTCCAAAAAAGTAAATCTTTTGCACCGGTCAAAATATTTTTTACACTCTTCCAATCCTTTATCAGGCGCTAAACCAACCTGAAAATTTCCGCCCGAGATTAAGACCATATCCTTTATCAAATCATCTGTTTTTTTTACTTTGGTTTTATTTTGGTTTGCGGGAGGCGCTGCTTTGGGTTTAGATAACGGGTTTTTTATATTAGAAATGGCAGTTTGAGCCGAAACATTAGTACAGGTCAATAGCAGACCTAACGATATAATGAGGGCGACAAAACTAATTGAAGCAATGATTTGGTTATGGGGAGGCATCCTATTCTCCTAAGTAATTAGGTCAATAGACGATTGCTATGGTATTTCATCTCTTATTAAAAGGCTAGAAAAAACATCTGATTTTAAAGTCGAAAAATTGCGCAATATTATTTTAAAAGAGCATACGCGGCAGGAAAAATTTTTGAAACCCATTCTACATATTGTCTAGCCGATGGGTGAAGCCCATCGGGGGCAAACATTTGGGGCTTGTCGCAAAGCTCTTGCGAAAGGGGAAAGATATCGATAAATGATAATTCCCTTTCATTGGCCAACGCTTTGACGATTCCGTTAAACCTAGAAATTCCGTTTACGGCGCTTTTCCCAAAGCCAAATTTAGCGCCTGTAGGCGAGCAGGAAAAGTCTGGTATAGCGACTATTATTAACCGTTTTGTAGATGGAAGTGTCTTTAAAATTTCATCGATAAGAATTGTTAGATCTTGTTTGAAGCGCTTTCCATTACCATGTCTTATCCAATCGTTTGCTCCCATTAAAAGAGTGACAAAGTTGGGTTGAGATTTTTTTAAAATTGGCAGTTCTCTTTGAATTGCCATTGGAACAGTCCACCCAGATTGTGAAGGGTTTGCGGTTAAGACTATGGGAACACCCGCTTCATTCAGTTTTTGTGTGAGTTGAAAAGGCCAGGAATTCTCTTTGGTAAGCCCCTCGCCTATGGTGTAGGAGTCGCCTATGGCAACATATCTTATAGAGCTTATTTCCTTAGCTTCAATCCCGACGTCAATAAAGGATGTCATAATTGTTATAATAAAAAAGACAACGTGAAATCTTTTAGGGATAATATTAAAAATAATCATGATGTAGGCCGAGTCTTTTTTGGTTTAATTGAGGAGATAGATTTAATGAAGGTTAATTTGCTTGAAAATATAGGGAAATCTTGTGTGGCTCTTGAAGATGGATTAAAGCTTTACAATATAGTGTTGCCTAGTATGAATAAAGGAGAAACTGTAGAACTTGATTTTAACGGCGTCGATACTGTTTATACCCCTTTTTTAAACGGTTGTATTGGTAAATTGTTCGAACGTTTTGACAAAGAAACGTTAATGGCTAGATTGGTTTTTTGTCAAATAGATTCCGGTCAACTAAAAAAAGTTAACGAATTTATAGATAGCATTGATAAAAGAAATACTGAGAAGAACGAACGAGAAATTCTATCCGAAATTTTTGAAGAAGATGGGATTGATAGTATTGACGGTCCCTAAATTATGGCGCAGTAGCTTCCGGCTCGATCTTCGATTTTTTTTGTTTCCAATTGTTATAAAGCCCGGGAGCTATTATCGCTAAACCTAAAGCTAATAGAATTCCCATGGATTCAGGAGTCGCAATTTCTTCCATGGAATTAATAGTCGCTAACCGGTTTCCGGCTCCCACGAAAATAAAAGTAATAGGCAACGACCCCAGAAGAGTCGCCAAAGCAAAAGTTCGTAATGATATTTGAGTCAATCCCGATAAAATATTAACCATGAAAAAGGGCATAATAGGAACCATACGAACAAACAAAATATACTTTCCCGCATCTTTCTCTATTTTTTTATTAAATGCGGCAATGGACGATTGAAATTTATTTTCTAACCAGTTCCTAATAAAAAAACGCGCTGCAATGAAACCTAGAATTGCTCCTAAAGTATCCCCCATGTTGACTAAAAATGTTCCTAGCCAAGGTCCGAAGACTAAACCAGCTCCCAAGGTCATTATAGGGGCCGCTGGAATCGCCAAAGCCATAGTGATTATATAAATTATTAGGAATCCAAAAATAGTTCCCATTTCATTTTTTTGGTAGAACGATAGCAACCATCCTCGATTTTCTTTCAGACTTTCTAACGTTAAGTATTGTCCAATGTCGAAATAGTTATAAAAAAAAACCATTAATACGAAGCTTAAGCCGATTGTAATTTTATTTTTCATTTTTCGGGAAATATTTAGTTAAAAATTTTTTCAATCATTTGTTTTCGGTAGCTAAATATTTTTTCTAAATCTTTTTTTATGAAAATATTAGTAATGACATCGCCAAAAACCCCAAAAGGAGCCCGGTAACTTACTTTGTCTCGGATTAGAGTGCCGCCGTCTTTTTCGGTAAATTCGTGAATATGGAGCCAATAGCTGTAGGGGCCGCGTATTTGTTTATCTGAAAACCGAAAGTTTGGTTCCCATTCGACTATTTGAGACTGCCACCAAAATGGAATACAGCGTAACCAAAGGCGGTAATTTATTTTAGCGCCTTTTTGAATTTCTTTTGGAGATTGATTTAATACCTTAAATCTCAAAAAATCCGGAGTTAATCGTTCTAAGTTTTTTGCTTCTTTAAAAAAGGAATAGGTTTTTTCTATCGGTTGATTAATCCATTGCTCCAGGTGGATTTCGTGGAATTTACGAGAACATATTTCTGTTAAGGCTTGTTCCAAATGAGGGAATTTGAAAGAAAATTCAGATCTTAATATTTTTTTTGCGGAAACCCTTTGACTCGCTAGAAGTAAACTGGATAGTTCTCCTAAGACAAACTTCAGGGCAAAAGTAGGAACCGTAAAAATTGTAGGCAGTTTAAGAACTTTCCCCATAGTTTTTGTGAACTGTTCGTTAGTTTCCGGATAAGGACTTATAGCGTTTACTGGACCGTTTAGATTCGTGGCGGTTAGTGCATGAACTATCATTTCGGTTAGATCTTCTAAATGAATCCAGCTTATCCAATTTTTTCCGCTTCCAAGTTTCCCTCCAAGGCCTATTTGAAAAGGCGGAAGCATTTTTTGTAAAGCTCCACCATCGTGACCAAGTACCATTCCAATTCTTAAAGCGACAGTTCTAATTCCAAGCTCTTCAGCTTTAAAAATTTCAGTTTCCCATTTTTGGCAAATTTGAGATAA
This sequence comes from uncultured Nitrospinota bacterium, assembly GCA_964570665.1. Taxonomy (GTDB): domain Bacteria; phylum Nitrospinota; class Nitrospinia; order Nitrospinales; family JAJDAT01; genus JAJDAT01. The sequence goes on from CAZMZH010000003.1 coordinate 26,847, forward strand.
GAAATCCGAACCAGGTAACGAGTTTTCGTTCATTTCTTTATCTCCGTTATCTCCGTAAAAGCCTATTGCCGATGCAGATAAAAAAACTTTTGGCTTTTTGTCTAAATTCTTCATGGCCGATACTAAATTCCTCGCAGAAAGAATTCGCGAGTTTTCAATCGATTTTTTTTGGTTAACAGACCATCGTCCAGATGCTATGTTTTCTCCAGTCAGATTAATTACGGCGTCTATTCCTTCAAGCGATTTCAATGGTAGGTTGCCAGATTCAGGTTCCCATTCATAAGCTTTGCAAAGAACCGGCAATCGAAATGTCGCCTTATCTAAGTTTCTTGTTAAAACGACAATTTCATATTTATAGTCGGTCAGTTTTTTGAGTAATTCATTTCCTATAAACCCAGAAGCTCCAGCCACTAAAATTTTCATAAGATCCTTCAGCTTTCTACAGAAAAACGATTTGTTGAATACCAGGAAGGCGTTTATTGTGCTTTGTATTAAACTCTGATTATCTCAACTTTTTTAGCATTTTTGTCTATTTATTTTTACTATATTCTATAAATTTTAAATTTTGTCTATGTTTTAAGTTTTTAATTGTTATTGAGAGAGTAAAATGAGCTCTAATATTAAGTTAAGTCAAAAATTTTTGATTTATTGAAGATGTAATGCCAGAAAAGTTGTTCCTAAGGCAAACTTTTGAATTATTGCAAGAGCTTTGAAATGAATTTAAAAGAATCGGTTCCAAGAAGCCCAAAAGAAACTCTGGCAGGATTTGCCCATATTCCAAGGATGTTGGATAAAGCTAGAGCTTATAAAAAAGGTTTTTTAGGAGATTATATTTATCCATGTCCCATCGATAAAGAAGTTTTAACTTTTCTAAAACTAAATGGCGACGAATTCGCTATAAAAGCAGAAAATGCAGACGACGTTTTATTTGGAAAATGGCTTGTTGAGTTTATGGAAAATCGAAATATCAAGGATAGGGAACATTTGAACAGAAGTATTTTAAAAAAGAAAGTTGGGTTATTAAAATGCTTAAAATATTATTTTGCGTTTCCCGAAAGAATAAAATTTGTCGAGCTTAAAGTTACAACCTGGGCAGATTATGTCGACTGGGAAGAAGGAAGGGTCTGAGGTTTAAATATATTTGGATTCCCCAAAGGTGGTTGATTTACAAACTCATAACGACTTGCCGTCCTTATTGACCAAATTGCACAAAAATGTGAAAATCCCCATCAATCCTTTAAGTTTCTATTTAACGAAGTATTTTAAGGTCAAATTTCATGGGAATTACAATTGAAGATTTACTGGATGGAGAAATAAAATCGCTGCCTGCCGTATTTTATAAGCTTACCGAAGCTTGCGAAGACCCCGACAGTTCTTTTGAAGATATAGGTAATATCATTAGTATGGATGCCGGTTTATCGGCTCGATTATTAAAAATCGTAAATAGCCCGTTTTTTGCTTTATCTCAAAAAATAGACAGCGTTTCCCATGCAATGGGCATTATTGGCGTGAAACAGTTAAGTGACCTTGTTTTATCTACTGCGGTGGCCGATAAGTTTCAGGGGATTCATGAAGACCTTATCGACATGGAATCGTTTTGGCGACACAGTATTACCTGCGGGATGATTGCCCGAGATATTGCAAAATATAATAAAAACCCAAATGCGGAACAACTTTATTTAGCGGGATTAATTCATGATTTGGGAACTTTGGTTATTTGCGATCGCCAACCCGAAAAAACCCGCGAGATTTTGAATCGTTGTAACTCTTCACGAGAATTTTTATATGAAGCTGAACAAGAGATTTTAGGGTTTAATCATGCGGATGTCGGAGGGGCTTTACTAAAATCATGGGGTATGCCCGATTTATTAATAGATACCGTTTTATTCCACAACGATCCACTATCAGCAAAAGAAAATACGCAGGAAGTTGGAATTGTTCATATTGCCGACCGCTTGACTTACGATTTACAGCTTGGCACTGGCGGCGAATACTTTTTCCCTCCGATTAACGAAGAATTATTTTCGACGATAAAAATTTCTACAAAACTCTTTGAATTCATCAAAGTTAGAGTCATGGATAAAATGGATGAAATCGTTGGCACGTTTTTGGCGCATGCTTAATATTATTTCCCGTCCACTGTGTAAGCTTTTCTTAATTTCATTAGTTTTATTTTTGTTTATCCCATCTGGTTACGCTATCGAGAGCGACTCTGATATTAGTTTTTTAACGTCTGCAGAACGAGAATGGCTGGAAAAACACCCCACGATTAATTTGGCTCCAGATCCTGAATTTTCCCCCATCGAATTCATTGATGAAACTGGCGAGTACAAAGGAATTGCGGCCGATTACGTCCGTTTAATAGAGAAAAAACTAGGCGTTAAGATAAATATTTTAAAATTTGATAATTGGACCGAGGTCCTGGAAAAAACCAAGAAAAGGGAAAACGATATGTGGGGGGCGGCGACTCCTACCGCTCGACGATTGGACTATATGCTATTCACTAAGCCTCTTATTAAACTGCCGTCGATCATTTTAGTGAAGAAGAACGTTGATAAGTCGTTAAATTCAATTGAATCTTTCAAGGGAATGCGAATTGCCGTAATTGAAGGTTATGCTATTCAAGATTACTTGACCAAAAAATATCCCGAGTTGAAAATTGACACCGTGCCAGATATTCAAACAGGTTTAAAAAAAGTTTCATTTGGTCTAGTAGACGCTATGGCCGCTAACATTGCGATTGCGACTTACTATATAGAAAAAGAAGGGATCGCCAATTTACGAATTGCAGGCGAAGTTGGATATATAAATAAATGGGCGCTTGCCTCCAGGTCGGACTGGCCAACGCTCAATGTTATTTTAGACAAGGCATTAGCTCAGATAAGCGAAGCGGAGAGAAAAACAATTTATAGGAAATGGGTCGGTATTAAGATCGATAGCGGTTTTTCATTAAAACAATTTTTGATTTTATTTTTTAGCGCAACGGCAGTTTTTGGAATCGTGGGTATTATCTTTTGGAACGCTTCTCTGAAACAACAAGTTCGATTAAGGACTATTGAACTTAATAAAAAAAACGAGGAACTTAACGACGCAAACGCCGCTAAAAGCGTTTTTCTTGCCAATATGAGTCATGAAATCCGAACTCCAATGAATGCTATTTTGGGGTATGCGCAAATATTGGAACGCGATGATACCTTGAATCAAGATCAAAAGGAATCTCTCCGAAATGTATTGTCTAGCGGCAATCATCTATTGAACTTGATAAACGAAATTTTGGATTTATCAAAAATTGAAGCCGGTAGAATGGAACTCAATATGTCGGACTTTGATTTAAGCGAGATCTGCAAAGATATGTCCGCCATGTTTAATTTGCGTTGTAAAGAGAAGAATCTATCTTGGAATAGTCAAGGGCTTATAGAAGCTCACACTTGGGTAGTTGGAGACGAAACTAAACTCAGACAAGTTTTAATAAATCTTCTGGGAAATGCCGTGAAATTTACGGACTACGGAGAAGTTGCTCTCAATTTAAAATTAGATCCAGACGATTATTATACGTTTGAGGTTATCGACTCAGGCGCGGGAATTCCAGAAGAGGCTCAAAAGCAAATTTTTGAGCCTTTCAAACAAGATTACGAAGGCGCCACTAAAGGTGGGACTGGTTTAGGGCTTGCTATATCCAAAAAACAAGTTGATTTGATGAATGGGAAACTCCAAGTCGATTCTGAAATAGGGAAAGGTTCTCGTTTTTATTTTTCAATCGAACTCTTACCTGCAATAAAAAAATCAAATTCCAATAAAATTGAAAAATATAAGCATGTCAAAAGCTTGGCTCAAAAATATTCTTTGAAGATTCTTATTGCGGATGACGTAAAAGAAAACCGAGAAGTTTTGAAAAAATTTTTGCTGGGATTGAATATAAAAGTTGAATTGGCGGAAAATGGAAAAATTGCCACCGAAAAAGTTCAAACGGAATCTTACGATCTTGTTTTTATGGATTTGAGAATGCCGATTATGGACGGACTCCAAGCCTGTGTTTTTATTAAAAATGTTTTAAATAAGAAAAATTTGAAAGTTGTAGGACTATCCGCTTCGGTTTACGATTATTCAACCGAACAAGTGCAAAGCTCAGGGTTCGACGATTTTCTTCTCAAACCCTTCAAAACTGAAGAGATCATTGGTTGCATAGACAAGCTTCTTACCTTGGAATGGGAAGGAGAAAGTATGGATTCTTCTACGAGCGCCATTTCAGATGAACCCGATCTTTCAGATATTCAAATCCCTCATGATTTATATGCAAGTTTAAAGAACGCCGCCGAGGACTTTAATTTGACTCATTTTTCAGAGATCTTAAATGAATTAGAGCGGACGGGGCAGGCAGGAGAGGGGTTAGCGACGGAATTGAATAAACATTTAAAAACTTACGATTTTATTGCAATTCAGAAAATTTTGGAGAATGTAAATAGACAAGGCTAAAATTATTAGAAATGCTTTTAGTTAGGTATAAAGAATGCGGCAATGATTTTATATTGGTAAGCGCTGAGATAACCGGAAACGCTTCCTAAAACCAGAGATAAAATTAAAAATTGATAAGCTTTCCCTCGTTCGGTTCGCATTTGCAAAATATCGGTTAAAAAACCTAAGCACAAAATCCCAAAAAAAATGACTTGTTGAGCTTTCCAGATGATGGCTTCTTGTTCCAATGGTTCTGTTCTAAAGCCAGGGAAGTAAGATTCGTCGATAAACCCTAACGCATGAAGACCAATTAGAAATAGCGTCCAGATCTTTAAAATAAGTTCTAGGGTTTCCTTCTCATTACGTTTGTTTTCTTCCAATAGTTTTAAACTCATTAACGATTAATGAGCGCCTTTTGTATTTATGTTTTTAAAAATGATGGGTTATTAAAAAGATTATTTTCCCATGATTTGCGGTAAAAGCGAAAGATTTGAAAGGTAAATCTATTTTTGATCCTTTTTTGGAAAATAAGAATAATGATTCTCCTTGACAATTATTGGATTTAAGGAGACAAGAGGGAGATATCTTTCCATTAATCTTCTAAAAAGGGCTTTCCAAATGACCAAGTTTTATTTTGCTTTAGCGCTCCTTTTAATTGCATTTCCAGCTTTTGCCGAAGAAACGAATATCCCAAGTTGTTACCAACTGGTCAAAGCAAAGGAATTCCCGGCAACGACAGAACCTTGCGCTTTACATATTGTTAAAAAAGAAACGGCGTCTAAGATAATCAATAAACAATTGGGAATGAGGAAGATAAAAGAAAACTGGTATTTTTGGATAAATAAAAAAGAAATCGCTCAATGGACAACAGAGTTATTATGGGTCAACTTAGTAGTGGCAAGCAGCGCCGTTCAGTCTTTACATAATAAAAATGCAGATCTATATTTTGCGTATCCCCCGGAAACAGACGCGTTGAAAAAAAGTTTTTTAGAAAAAGGAATTTCTGAAAGATCGATTATTGGTCATGCAAAGTTTATAGCGGCAACCGATAAATCAAAGGAAAATAAATATCCGAAAAACCACCACCAGAACACTTATACTTTGCGGGTCAATTAATTTCAGAACAAGAGGTTGATTTTTTTAAAGTTAAAGTAAGGTTCAAGCTTTTTTTAATAAATTCAAAAAGGTTGAATTGGGAGGCGAAATTTTATTAAGTTACGTTAACTTAAAATCGATTTTCTATTTGAAATGGCCCTAGCTCCTCCCATAATGATGGGCAAACTCCGCTTAATCGACATCGCATCTCCTACCATCCCATTGGTTTCCTTCAAACCATAGAACAATTTTTTTTCAATAGGGCGGAATAAAATTAAGTTTTCTTAAATTTTATTCTTATTTGAAAGCGCTTCCTATTGCAAATGTTTTTGATCGCCAGTACATTATAAAAATATACGAAATTGAAATAAGACGGATTACTTCTCTAGATTAATATGGCGTTAATCGCTATGGCGCTAGGTGGCGCTAAATTATCGGTGCGGCTTTTTGATGAACCTTGAAAATAAACAAATTCCAATAGTCGTTAAAGTTTTTTTACTGGCTTTAGCGTATTTCCTGTCGGGTTATATTGGTCTGAAACTTACTATTTTATCCATCGGCGTTACCCCAATATGGTCGGCGGCAGGCGTTGCTTTTATTGGAATTTATTTTTGGGGATTTCGAGTTTGGCCTGGCGTGGTTTTGGGGTCCATCGGTATTGATCTTGCCGTTTGGATAGAGACTGCAAATACGAATTCTTTTCATCCCTCGTTGATTTCAGTGGGAGTTGCCCTTGGAGCTTCCTTACAAGCTTTATTTGTGGTCTGGTCCTTTAAAAAGTTTTGTAACCCATCCCAATTTTTTAATAATGTTCAAAATGTCTTATGGTTTGCGGTTTTACCCACTGGAATAGGAGCTTTTATAAGTCCTGTATTGGGGACCTTAACAATTTATTTAAGCGGCTTCGGAGATTGGAATAGCTTTAACGCCTATGTCGCTAGCGGTTGGTTAGCTGAATCTACAGGAATTCTGATAGTTGTTTCCCTTATTTGGTTGTTGGTATTCGATAAGTCGCCATTTGTATTTAACAAAAATTTAAGAGGTCTTGAATTTTATCTTTTAATTTTTTTCTTATTTGTTACGGGACAAATCGTATTTGGAGAAATTATTGGAAGCCCTCATTATCCTTTGGTTTACTCTCTTTTCCCTTTTCTAGTCTGGGCTGTTTTTCGATTTGACGGTAGAACGACACTCATGACCTCTTTTTTGATTTGTTGCTTTGCCATTTGGGGAACTTACAACCAAAACGGCCCATTTGTAGGACATTCAAGTTTTGAAACGTTGATTTTACTCCAAACCTATTGTTGGTTCGTTATGGTAACGACTCTAATTCTTATTGGAGCGGTTACAGAAAGAATTGTTTCGGAAAATAAGTTGAGAGAATCTAACAGGTTATTGGATTCGATTCGGGAGATCCAGAATAAATATATGACGGAGATTGAGCCCAAGGTCTTATTTGAGGACCTCTTAAATAAATTTATTAGTTTAACGGAAAGCGCTTTTGGTTTTATTGGAGAAATTTTACACGATGATGAAGGTTCGCCATACTTAAAAACCTATGCAATAACTAATATTGCTTGGAATGATGCAACGCGAAAAACTTATGATGAATCCATTGAATTAGGTTTCGAATTCCATAATATGGAAACCCTTTTTGGACAAACTATTCTTACTGAAAAAGCGTTCATTTCAAATTCTCCTAAAGAAGACCCGAATAGTGGAGGGCTTCCAGGAGGACACCCCGATTTAAATTCTTTTTTGGGTGTTCCAATACATGTCGATAAACGGTTGGTTGGAATGATTGGAGTCGCTAACAGAGCTAGCGGATATCAAAGGGAAATCGTAAAATTTTTAGAGCCTTTGATTTCAACGAGCGGTCAATTGATTTTGAAATTTAGAAAAGAAAATGAACGTTTAGAAATTGAAAACCAGTTGAGATTAGAAAGAGAAAAGCTTAAATCAATAGCTGACAAACTCCCTGTTCTAGTCGCTTACGTAGATTCAGAAATGCGTTATCAATTTAATAATGAGGCTTATTTTGATTGGATTGGCTTATTTCCCAGTGAATTACAAGGAAAAAAAGTTGAAGAAGTATTGGGGGAAGAAGGGTTTTTAACCGTAAAACCCTACATTGAGTCGGCTTTGAAAGGAGAACCTCAATATTACGAAACAAGTTTTCCCCATCCTAAAAAAGGTCTTCGATTTATTTCGGTATCTTATATTCCGCACAAAAATTTCAAAGGAGATGCCGAAGGGTTTACAGCTTTGGTGCAAGATCTGACGGATAGAAAAAAAGCGGAAGAAGAAGTTGCGGAGAGAGAAAGACAACTAAAAAGTATTTTGGATAATACGCCAGCCATTATTTTTATGAAAGATATGCAAGGACGTTATCTACTAGTCAATAAAAAAAATGAAGAAGTTATTGGTTTAAAAAATGAGGAAATAGTTGGAAAGACAACTCGCGAACTTTTCCCAAAAGAAATAGCGGATCGTTTCATAGAAAACAATCAAAGGGTAATGAATGAATTAAAACCTGTAGAGGTAGAGGAACTAGTCCCATTTAATGGCGATTTAAGAACCATGCTATCGGTCCAATTTCCACTACGTGGCGAAGATGGAAACCCTTATGGGATCTGTGGTATCTCTACCGATATCACGGAAAGAAAAATTGCCGAAAAAAAACTACAAGAATATAAAGACCAGTTAGAAAACATTATTCAGGAAAGAACCAAGGAGCTTACTAAAGCTAATGAAAAACTAAACGATATTACAAGAGAATTACAAATTAGCGAGGAGAGAACGAAATTTGCTTTAGAAGCGACAACGGACGGTTTTTGGGATTGGAATTTAGAAACGGACGAAGTCTTTTTTAGCGATACTTGGTCAGAATCTTTAGGCTATAAGCCAGGAGAATTGAAGCCGAATGTGGATTCTTGGAAGAAACTGGTTCATCCAGAAGATATGCCCAAAGTCATGGCAGCTTTAGCTCCGCATTTAGAAGGCAAAACTCTTTTCTATCAATGTGAAAACCGACTTTTGACAAAAGCCGGGTATTGGCGTTGGAATTTAGATCGCGGTAAAGTCGTTAAGCGTGACGCCAACGGGGCCCCCCTAAGAATGGTGGGCTCCGATACCGATATCACCGAACGAAAGCTAGCGGAAGAGGCATTAAAAATTAGTCAGGCCGAATTAGCGCAAGCTCAAGAAATAACTCATATTGGCAGTTGGTCGCTTGATATTGAAAAAAATCATTTGCGTTGGTCCGACGAGGTGTACCATATATTTGGATTGAAACCGAAAGAATTTGCCGTTAGTTATGAAGCTTTTTTGGAAAGAGTTCATCCTAAAGATCGCGAATTTGTAGATAGAGCCAGTAAAGAGTCAATTTATGAAAAAAAAGAATATAACATTGAGTATCGTATCGTTTTATCGGATGGATCTCTAAAAGTTGTTCACGAGCAATCTAAAACTTTTTACGATGACGGTGAAAAACCGTCAAAAGTTTTTGGAACCGTTCACGATATTACAGAGCGGAAAAAAGCCGAAGAGATACTCAAAAAGACGGAAGATCAAATTTTACATATGGAAAAGCTTTCGGCGCTTGGGAAGTTGACAGGTTCGATTGCCCACGAGTTTAACAATCCAATTTATGGCACTAAAATTATTTTAGAGCAATTAAAGGAAGAAGCGGATTTAACTGGCCAACAAATGAAGGGGCTCAATTTAGCCATCAAGGAATGTTATAGAATGGCGGATCTCATTGCAAAGCTTCGGGATTTTTATCAACCCACTTCAAAGAAACCCGAACGAGTCGATGTTCATAATTTGATATTCGATGTCCTTCTTCTGATGAAAAATAAATTCAAGGAAAAGAAAATTTCTATCGAGAATGAGTTTGAAGAGAGGTTGCCGGAAGTAGTGGCAGTTGGCGATCAAATCAAACAAGTTCTTTTAAATGTATTACAGAACGCGGAAGACTCCTATTCGGAAGCTTCTATTAAAAATAAATTAAAAATAAAGACAGAAGTTAATGGCTCCCATATAACCATTCGGGTTCAGGATAATGGCGTCGGAATATCTAAAGAAAATATCAAAAATATTTTCGATCCTTTTTTTACGACAAAACCTTCCGTTAAAGGCACTGGATTGGGACTTTCCATAAGTCATGGTATTATTAAAGATCATGGCGGCAATATAGAGGCGAAAAGCAAGTTAGGCCAGGGATCTACTTTTATTATCAAATTACCTATTGAAGCGATATTAAATGAAAAATCGTAAAATACTGTTAGTAGACGACGAAGAGACTATTTTGTTTGGACTTGGAAATGAGTTAGCGAAGGAAGGATACCAAGTCGACACCGTTTCTAATGGCGAATCTGCTATAGAGAAATTAAAATCGAAGTCGTACGACCTAACGATAACAGATTTGGTAATGGATAATTTGGGGGGAATGGATGTCTTAAAAAACGCTAAAGAAATCGATTCCGATTCTATGGTAATTCTCCTAACGGCTCACGGCAATCTGCCATCGGCTATTCAGGCTATGCGGTTAGGGGCTTTTGATTTTATTGAAAAACCCTGCGAGAAAGAGAGCCTATTAAAAAAGGTGAAGGTGGCCCTCGACCAATTGGATTTGAAGCGTCAGGTAGAAGAAAAAGCTAAAGAGTTAGCTGCGGCAAATAAGCGTCTTGAAAAAGAAATCGAAGAACGGAAGCAATCGGAGAAATTATTACAACAAGTTCGTTTTGAATTGGAAACGCGTGTCCAAGAAAGAACCGCAGAGTTGGACAGGAAAAATACCGCTCTTGGGGTTTTGTTAAGTCAGTTAGAGGTAGAAAAAAAACAATTGAGTAAAACAATGCTAGCGAATATTGAGAACATAGTATTTCCTCTCATTACTAAAATAAAAGCAAATTCTTCCGACGATAATTTAAAAAATATCGAAATTTTAGAAAGAAAAATTAGAGAACTCTCGTCTGATTTTGGATCCAAAATATCCGATCCGCAATTTAAACTCACTCCTAAAGAAATCGAAATTTGCGATATGATTCGTTCCGGTTTGAGTAGTAAGCAAATTGCGGAAATCCAAGCGGTTTCTTCCGAAACCATTGAAACCCACCGTAGTAATATTAGAAAGAAACTAGGCTTGGCGAACCAAAATATAAACTTAACCTCTTATTTAAAAAGCATTTAACCCACCTTCGCTCCTTTAGATTTTTTATTCTTGAGCTAAATACCCAGTTTCTACCTACTTTTTCTGGGTTGTTATCTTATTAATAATACACGAAAATTACTATCAACATTTTCTGTAAATCTAGTGGTCGCTTTTATTCCCTCGAATTTATTTTTTAGAGATTTACAAACGGCGGCGTCTGGCCTCTCCAAAATGGTGGGAGACTAAGAAACGCTTGATAACGAATTAGAATAATGGAAATTACTTCTCAAAAAATCGCCTTAAAAGGACGCGTTTTATGTATAGACGACGACTGGGATTTCCTGGTGTCTTTAGAACAGGTTTTGAGTAACGAAGGTTACGATGTTTCTATCGCTAAAAGCGCTTCTAGCGGTTTTGAAAGATTTATTGCCGAGAAATTTGATCTAGTCATTTTGGATTTGGCGCTTGGCAATACATCGGGAGTGGAGCTAATTTCTCAACTAAAACTCGTTGATCCAGCTATAGAGTGCGTCATAGTAACGGGAAATGGAGAGTACAAATCGGCCCTAGAATCTTTTAGATTAGGGGTAATGGATTATCTTGAAAAACCATTTAACCCTGTTACTTTTTTGAAACGGCTTGAAGAGGGATTAAAAAAATCTAAAAAACTTAAGCCAAATGGATTTAAAGTTAAAAAAGAAATCCATTCTTGTAGCCTCTGCACGAGAGTTTTTGATAATAAAGAACTGGAATCCAACGACCAAGATTGGATTCCAATTCAAGACTGGCTAAAAAATCAGTTTGAAATTCATTTAAAGCCTACTTTTTGTTCGGGATGTTCGCAATTAAATTTTGATCAAGTAGAAGCTTTTTTTATTCGAGAAATTAGAAATTTTAAGGAAAAGTTTCATAATAATCAGTCTGGTAAATGAAAAAACTCTGAAAACCAGACAATAACTTTTTGAAATTTCTTATTTTTGGATTACCATATAAAAATATTTTATCTCCCTAGTAGATTTTGAAAATTAAGCTTTTTTTTCGAAGAGCTGAATTTTTTATGGAATAAAACATCTTTTTGTATTAAAATATTGACAAAAAACGTAACATTTCCTGTAAATATAAACTTTGAACCCTTTATTTTTGATTAGGAGGCCCAATGACTGGCTCCATTCGATTAGCTAAAGATTTTAAATTGGGAATATTTCGAATACCCGTGAAGTTGTATGGGTTGGTAATAGTTTTGCTTGTGGCATTTGGCTTAGTTATGAATTTCACCATTACCACATTAGATAACCAAAAAGACGATTCCAACGTAATTAATTTGGCCGGTAAGCAAAGAATGCTGACTCAGAAATTGAGTAAAGCTGCGATGGAATTGCAATTGGGCAATATGGCTAAAATTGAAGAAATTAAAGGGATTCAGAAAAGTTTTAGTCAAGTTTTGGCTGGATTGCAAAAAGGGAATGCGAAGTTGAAACTTCCTCCTGCGGAAACTAAAGAGATATCTGGAAAACTTGGCGAAGTTGATAAGAAGTGGGCGATGTTCAGCCAAAATGTCGACACTCTGTCAAATATTTGGGGTAAGGTTCAAGTCAACCTGCAAGCTATTGTTGATACCAACGTTCCTCTTTTTAAAGAAGCCAACCAGGTGGTTATGGAGATGGGAAAAACTATGGATGCCGCGACGGTATCGTTTTGCGGTAGGCTGCGGGCGATCACGCAACGGGTTTCCAAGGCGACTTTAGAATATGTTTTTTTCAAGGATGAGAAATATAAAGAAGAATCCATTAAATTTATGGGACTTCAAGATAAGATCATCGACAATTTATTAAACGGCGGCTCTACGTTGCCTATTAGTAAAGCCGAAGACCCAGTGGTGCGAGCAAAAATTGAGGCTTTTAAGGCAAACTGGAGTGGGTTTAAGGATCGCGTCAATAATGTTTTAATTAGCTTGGATGATGTAAAAGAGGCGTCTACCTATATTGGCGCTAACAATGTTGACTTATTGAAAACCATGAATGCGGCGGTGCAAGAGCTGGCAAAACATTCTGGCAGTAAAGTCGCGTCAATGATTGATACTGAAAAAAATATATTGATAACGCTTATTCTTATTGGCTTGGCTTTAAGTTCATGGATTATTTTTTCCATTACAAAGCCTCTTAATGCAGTATCCGAAAAATTAAATGCTATGGGTAATGGCCATTATGATCAGCAACCTGTTACTGTTTCGTCTCATGACGAAATAGGTCAAATGAGTCATAACTTCAATAAAACGTTGGAAGATATCAAATATTGCCTGGGGCAAACCCGGTTTATCACGAATAACGATTTATTTAATAATGAACTTAAAGAAGAAGGTTCTGGGGATATAGGTTCCGCGATTGGAACCATGGTTAAAAACCTGCGCAAGACTACAGGAGAAGCGGCGCGGGTGGTATCCATGATGCAAAACGCTCCTATTAATATGATCTATGCGGACGCCGATTTTAATATTCAGTACAAAAATCCGGCTGCCGACCAAACCTTAAGAACTTTGCAACAACATCTACCGGTATCAGTCGATCAGGTGGTTGGAAGCCCTATCGACATTTTCCATAAAGATCCGGGAAATATTAAGAAGATTGTTAGCGATCCTAAAAACCTTCCGCATTCTGCTGAAATTCATATAGGACCTGAGATTATTGATCTTTTAGTTTGCGCTATTTATGACAACAGCAATAATTATTTAGGACCGATGATCACTTGGGAAATCGTGACAGCAAAGCGAAAGCAAGAACAAGCGATTCAAACAACGGTTGGAGAATTAGAAATAAGTTCATCGTCCCTTTCCGCTTCGGCAGAGGAACTATCTGCCGTTAGCGGTAGCATGAGCGCGAATGCTGAAGAAACGGCTGCGCAGGCGAATGTGGTTAACTCTACTAGTTCTGAGGTGAGCGACAGTATTAACTCGGTAGCGGCTGGAATGGAAGAGATGTCATTGAGTATTAAAGAGATCTCTCAAAATTCCGCTCAAGCGGCTCAGATAGCGGGAACGGCTGTAACCGAAGCGCAGACTACGAACGAGATTGTTTCCAAGTTAGGAGTGAGTAGCGCGGAGATTGGCGAGGTCATTAAAGTGATAAACTCAATCGCGGAGCAGACTAATTTACTCGCCTTGAACGCTACGATTGAAGCTGCAAGGGCGGGTGAAGCCGGTAAAGGTTTTGCGGTAGTCGCTAACGAGGTGAAAGAGTTGGCTAAAGAAACCGCTAAGGCGACGGAAGATATCGGTAAAAAGATCGATACGATTCAAAACGATACCGATAAAGCCGTTAAAGCGATTGCCGAAATTACCGGAATTATCAATCAGGTTAACGATATTTCATCAACCATTGCTAGCGCGGTAGAAGAACAAACGGCAACAACCTCCGAGATCAGTCGTAGTATTCAAGAGGCGGCAAGAGGCGGTAATGAAATTACCGAGAACGTTTCAGGAGTTGCAACGGCAGCCGCAAGCACCACCCAACAAATTGGAGATTTGCAAACGGCATCTGCCGACCTTTCCAAAATGGCGGGAGATCTAGAAACGCTTGTCCATAGTTTGAAAGGTTAAAAATTAAATTCTTGAGCGGAAGCGATGAATAGTATGTCGTTTCCGCTCAAGCGATATTAAGTTTTTTTTGATTTGTATCCCCTTGATTAGGATTCACTTCCATTAAATGAAAACAAATCAACACCGAATGGGGCTCCCCTGCAACCTGCTAAACCTTTTTCTCAAATAGGTTCAAATCATTTATCGATTTTTATCTCAACAGCCACTTTTTAAGTTACCGTTAGCAAGGGTTTTGTTTTAGAAATTAGAATTTTTTAAGAAGATTTTAATAACCACTTTCTACTTGTTTTTTAAAGGGTTTTTCGAGATAATGCATTACACTCAGTGTGCATTTATTGTTTTTGCAAGTTTCCGCTAATTCCTTTGTTTTCAAAAGTTATTGCGTTTAACTTTAATAAAATGATTCGAGGCTATTTAAATTTTAAAAAAACTTTAGAAACGTTTTTAAACTATAGAGTTATCTTTTCAGGTTTTAATTCAAACTAATTATCGTTGAGTAGTTCAAAAAAGGAGTGTGCTATGCAGGACCAACCAAATTCCGGATTATTTGGAAAAATCAGTCTCAAGATCAAGCTAATTCTGGCTTTTATGGCGGTTGGTTTAGCGCCAATCATTTCGATTACTTTTATTAATAATCAATCATTTGATCAAATAAAAAATCTCAACGCCGCTAATTTGCAAACGGCGGCTCAAGATATTGGCGATAAGATTGACCGGAATCTTTTCGAGCGGTATGGAGACGTTCAAGCTTTTGGATTGAATACCATTCTTCGGAATAGGGAACTCTGGTATAAGCAAGATAGCCCAATTGTAGATGCCATGAATAGCTATGTTGACACCTATGATATTTATTATTTTACCTTGTTAGTGGATTTAGATGGAAAGGTTATCGCGATCAATTCAAAAGACGATTCCGGCGGATCCATCAACACAGGCGACTTTTATGGAAGAAATTTTTCTAACACAGAGTGGTTTCGAAATGTAAAGAACGGAAAGTTTTATACCAGTCAAGAAGGCAATCTTGGAGAAAATAAACCCTTTACCGGTACTTCCATTCTACCTTTGCATCAAGACCAAGACGTTCAAAAAGTATATTCTGGCGACGATGGCTTATCCATTGGTTTTATCGCTCCCGTTTATGACGCTGATGGAAGTGTAATAGCCATTTGGCATAACTACGCAAAATTCTCATTAGTTGAAGAAATTTTTCTAGCAAGTTATCAACTTCTCAAGAAGAAGGGACTTGGAGATGTCGAGTTAACCTTGCTTGATAAAAAAGGAAACATAATATTAGATTATGATCCGGCTTTGGGTCGCGGTACCGAAAATTCGGTGAAGCGGAATTTCGATAAAGTTTTATTTAAATTAAATTTGGCAGAAAAGGGAGTCTCCGCCGCTCAAGAAGCGGTTAAAGGCAAAGTGGGGTTTATGTATGCCACCCATGCCCGTAAGAAGATTGTACAAGCTGCCGGTTTCGCTCATCTTACTGGAGCTTTGGGTTTTCCGGGTATGAATTATTCGGTATTGGTGCGAGCTCCAGAGGAAACTGTAAATGCCCAATTGATCGCAATTCAAGACAGTACGTTGAAGAATACCGGTATATTTATGGTGATTGTGGTTATTTTTGGTTGGTGGATATCTAAACGACAGGCGGCGCCGATTATTTCTCTGACCGATAGGCTTCAACGATTTGCCGAAGGAAAATTAAAAGGCACCCGCGTTATGAAAGTTAAATCGACCGACGAAATAGGACAGATGGGTTTCGCATTTAATCAATTATTAGATAATTTAAACGGTATAGTTGGGCAAGCTGAATATATTTCCAACAACGATCTTTATAACCCAAATTTGAAAGAAGAAGGTGTTGGAGATTTAGGCGGGGCTATGGGATCAATGGTTAAAAACTTGCGCCTATCTACCGGCGAGGCGGCGCGTGTGGTATCCATGATGCAAAACGCCCCTATTAATATGATCTATGCGGACTCAAACTTTGATATTCAATATATGAATCCCGCTGCGGAAAGTACCTTAAAAAACTTGCAACAGCATTTACCAGTCTCCGTAGATAAGATGATCGGCAATTCTATTGATATCTTCCATAAGGATACGGCTAATGTTAGGAGGATTGTGAGCGACCCTAAAAATCTACCGCATTCCGCTGAGATTCATGTCGGATCAGAAATTATTGATCTTTTAGTTTGCGCTATTTACGACAACAGCAATAATTATTTAGGACCTATGATCACTTGGGATGTAGTGACCGTAAAAAGAAAAGACGAGAAGAATATTAGAAATGTTATTGAAGAACTGGGAACCAATTCATCTTCTTTATCCGCTTCTGCCGAAGAGCTATCGGCGGTTAGCGGTAGCATGAGCGCCAATGCGGAAGAAACAGCCGCTCAAGCGAATGTGGTTAATTCGACGAGCTCTGAAGTCAGCGATAGTATTAACTCGGTGGCGGCTGGAATGGAAGAGATGTCGTTGAGCATTAAAGAAATTTCTCAAAACTCGTCGCAAGCGGCTCAAATAGCGGGAACGGCTGTGACTGAAGCGCAGAATACTAACGAGATTGTTTCTAAGTTAGGAGTTAGTAGCGCGGAGATTGGAGAGGTCATTAAAGTGATTAACTCAATAGCGGAACAGACGAACCTATTAGCTTTGAACGCTACGATTGAAGCGGCAAGAGCGGGAGAAGCGGGTAAAGGGTTTGCGGTTGTCGCAAACGAAGTTAAAGAGTTGGCTAAAGAAACCGCCAAAGCGACGGAAGATATCGGCAAAAAGATCGAAACGATTCAAACCGATACGGACAGGGCGGTTAAAGCGATTGCCGAAATTACTGAGATCATCAATCAGGTGAACGATATTTCATCGACGATCGCCAGCGCGGTTGAAGAGCAAACGGCAACGACTTCAGAGATCAGTCGCAGCATCGCCGAAGCGGCAAGAGGGGGTACCGAAATTACCGAGAACGTTGCCGGGGTTGCGACTGCAGCCGAAAGCACGACTCAACAAATTGGAGATTTACAAACGGCATCTGCCGACCTCTCCAAAATGGCGGGAGACTTAGAAACTCTTGTCCATAGTTTGAAAAGGTAAAAACTAAGTTCTTGAGCGGAAACGATGTGTAGTGTCGTTTCCGCTCAAGCGATTTTGGAATATTCGTTTTTTAATTTTGACCTACCTGCTTGAAGACGGACGCAAATGAAAGTTTGTCCATGCCGAACAGTGCTTTTTCGCGGATTCATCAAACCCTCTCAAGCGATTACCCCATCGCGGTTCCAATAACTTAAAACAACTTGCAACGATAGATTTATAACCTTCTTCCAAAAGTGGACCGTTATTTGGAGGATCTTGTTTTACCGCTTTATTTACTGAAGCTATCGATTGTAAGGCTTTTTTGTTTGCGGATTTAGTGGCAAAATAATAATTGAGTATTTCTTGCATTTCTTTTTTAGCGCCAGGACGATAATAATTTCCGGAAGCATAGGTTTCAAAATCATATTTTAAGACTTCTTTTAAACCTTTTGCGCGTCTGAAAATATCGGAAGCTTGTATGTTTTTTGGCGGAGCGGTTTTTGGCGTTGCGGCGTTTACATACATTAAAATTTTTTGATCGGGAAAATATATTATGACTTTTCCTTGATTTCCTGCCTTTTCTGGATATACCAAACTAACGCGCAATCCTCCAATCTCAAGAGAATATTTTTTACCAAATAAAATGGATGGCTTTGGAATGTTCGACTCTCCAAATTCGCTAATGAACTGAGCGGTTTCTCTATGAGCTACTACCCTGACATTTTCGGAAAACATGGAGGCTGAGCCTATTCGCCCTAAATTGGCATGGGTATAAATCATCGTTTTTACAGGCGGAGCTTTTACTTCTATCAGGGCTTTTTGTAACGTTTCGCCCGCTCCCTTTAACGGGTCGAGCATTAGAGTCCCTTCAGAGGTGACGGCGAATAAGGTGTCATTTTTTCCTGTAGAGAAAAAATATAAACCTCCGGGCAGGGATTTTAAATAATACCCTTTGGCTGGCAAAACTGGGGGCTTTTCATTGGAACTGGCGCTTGTTGTGGCGGCGTCATTCGTCGCTATTTTTAGTTCCTGTTTTTCCATTGTTGGAGTTTGTTGTTTCAAAGGAGCGCAGGCAGAGAGTAATACCATGAAAAATAACCAATATTTTTTCGAAGGGAACGGTGTGAGTTTCAAAGGATTTACCAGGACAACTCAATAGACAGGTTATTGCGTTAGAACAAAATCAGAGGTTTTTTTTGTGTGGAGGTCAATATTCTGTCGTCTAATTGAGCGATGGATTAATAATTATTGTTGGATATTTTAAGCGGATAAACTAAGATGGTTTATCCATCGACACTAAAATTATAAACGTGTTTTAGGGCAAATTTCCGTCTTTTTTTAAAATGACTGTCTATACGTCAATACATAACGCATTATTCTTTTTTGTTAGAATGAAAAACGAGAGATTTATAAGATTACTAAGCGTTTTTCTAATTGTTTTACTCGGAGCCTGCGCAACTATTGGAAAACCTTTTGACGACTCACATGTAAAAGATTTGAAAAAAGGAGTAACGACTAAACTGCGAGTATTGGATTTATTTGGCCTTCCGTTTAAAGAGGATGTTGAGAACGGATTAGATACCTGGACTTATTTCGAAAAAGAAAACGCGATTTTTGGTCCAGATTTGGAAAAAGATCTTGTGATATCATTCGACAAAAACAATGTGGTAAAATCCTTCCGTTACGCTTCTACCAATTGATAGTTCATTCCACTTTTTTACTTTCCTCAAAATGCAATTCGTTACATTGTTAGTTTACGATTTCGATGGCACCCTGGTCGATACTAAGGACGATATCGCATTATCGGTTAATTTGACATTGAAAGAACTGGGATTGTCCCAAAAGAACTCAAGCGAGATTTTTGGCTATATCGGCAATGGAGTGGGACAACTTTTGGAGCGGGCGTTGAGTGGAAGCGATTATTCCGATGTGGAAAACGCCGTAAAAATATTCAGAGGAATTTACGACAGCCATTTAATTGATCAAACTAAGTATTATCCCGGATGCCAACAAATAGTCGATCATTTTTCCTATAAAAAGCAGGCGATTTGTTCGAATAAACCCGAATATTTTATTAAACGAATTTTAAAAGAGTTTGACAGCGAAACTTGGTTCGATCCCATTGTGGGAGGAGATACAACTCCCGTGAAAAAACCCGACCCAGAGATTTTGTTAAGCATTATCGAAAAACATCAATCTCTCCCCAATGAAACGGTATTGATTGGGGATAGTGGAGTAGATATCGAAACAGGCAAACGAGCGGGAGTGTTGACTTGTGGCGTCACTTACGGCATTGGAGGAAAAGATGCCGTTAAAGATGCCGATTTTGTTATCGATCATATCAGCGAGCTGAAGGAACTTTTTCACTAAAAAGACGTCGCTAAAAAAATATTTAGACCTTAAACCCTTTTTAAAATAAAAGGCGAACGAGTTTTCTCAAACTAAATTCTCGAATTATTAGAGATGTTATAAAAAATGTCCCAAAATAAATCCATTTATATAATTGCCGTTTGTGGAACGGGTATGAGCGCTCTGGCAGGGCTGCTTAAAAAATCTGGACAATATGTGGTTGGGTCCGACGCGAATATCTATCCGCCTGTAAGCGATTTGTTGGACAAATATGGTATTGAAGTGAAGCCAGGTTACAAAAAAGAGAACGTTCCATTAGACGCCGATTTGATTGTGGTTGGAAACGCAATATCTAAAACGAATCCCGAGGCGGAAGTCGCTCTGGAATCGGGAATACGTTATGTTTCTTTTCCCGAAGCTTTGGGAGAGTTTTTTCTCCAGGATCGCAAATCGCTTGTTGTGGCCGGTACCCATGGAAAAACCACAACATCTTCGCTATTAGCCTGGATGTTAGAAGGAACGGATCAAAAACCGGGTTTTTTAATCGGTGGGTGGCTGAAAAACTTCGATTCTAACTACGGTTATCCCGAAGGGGATTATTTCGTGGTCGAAGGCGACGAATACGACACGGCATTTTTTGATAAAGGGCCAAAGTTTTTGCACTACCGTCCTTATGCGTCGATTCTGACCGGCATTGAGTTTGATCATGCGGATATTTATGATAGCTTGGAGCAGATTCAAGATAATTTTAGAAAATTCGTTTCCATAATTAATCCGAATGGTTTCTTACTTGTCGAAGACTCTAAAAAAAACATGGAAAACGTTTTAATTAGCGCTTCGTGTGAAATTGAAACCTACGGGTTTTCCGATAACGCAGATTGGCAGGTCCGCGACTATACTCATTCGGAAGGAGTTGGAAGTTTCAGCCTATTTCATAGACAAGAATTTACCGGCAAATTCTCTCTTCCCATGATTGGACGCCATAACATACAAAATAGCTCCGCCGTTGTGGCGATGGGGTTAAAATTAGGAATTGATCCCGACGCCATCAATAAGGCCTTGTTGAACTTTAAAGGGATCAAGCGTAGACAGGAAATTGTGGGCGTTAAAAACGACGTCACGGTAATTGACGACTTTGCGCATCATCCTACGGCAATTGAGTTGACTGTCGATGCCGTGAAGGAAGCTTATCCCAAGCGTAGAGTTTGGGCTGTTTTTGAACCCCGTTCCGCTACATCGCGAAGAAACTCTTTCCAAAATGAGTTGCCGCAAAGTTTGATGGCGGCAGATAAAATCATTCTAGCTAAATTATTTGCGCCGGATAAAATAAAACCAGAAAACCGATTCGATTTGGATAGGGCGGTAACCGATTTAAAAAATAAAGGAAAAGATGCCTACCTGATTTCCGAAGTAGAGGATATAATTGAATATATAGTCTGCAATAGCAAACCTGGCGACATTGTTTTGATCATGTCTTCCGGCGGTTTTGACAATATCCATCGAAAACTCTTGGATCGGTTATAACCTTAAAAAGGTTTAAATGTTTTTATCTCAAACATATGGATTACTGAAGCATGGCTTGATGCAAAATGGAGTGTTCATATCTTCCGAAGTTGCGTCGATGCAAGAAATCGCCGAAGGTATTGTTAGCCTGGAAACGGGTAAAGAAATTACTTTTGCATTTTGCGAAGATTTTTTTGTTAGAACTTTTTTAAGTCCCGAAACTCAAAACGGTCCTAAAATTCAAATTCACGAAGGCCAAATTATGCTTCGGGCTGAAAAGGCAATGGCAGAAGTAGATATTGTTCCTTTGCCGCGATTTTTAAAAGATCATCTGAAAAATCGCAATCCCGTTTCTCATAATATTCAGTTGGATGGCAATTGTCTTAATCTTTTTTTGAGGTCGGTTCGCAAGCCTCCAGGTTTAAACATGGCTTTGAAGGATATTCTTTCGGTTATCCAATCCGCCTTCGAAGAAGGCGTCGCCGATTTAATTCAGTTAAACATGGATTACAATGAAAAGCCGGATAGAGATTTTTCTAAATTAGATTCGGTAATCAAAGAAATAAGAAAAAATTTTAGAACGTTTATTTCATTAAGAGGTTTTCCCCCCGATAATGTACGAGGAATAGATGGTTTATACGCTTCTGGAATTGATTTGATAAATTTTCCTTTGGAAGGTTTTGCTCGATCCGAAAAATTAGTAGCCTTACAACCGAGAATTAAAGATGCATTAAAATACGCGGTTAGCGTATTTCCACAAGGCGCTGTTTCTACTGAATTGGAACTGGGACCTACGGATCAACTTAAAGAAAAGATCGATCAACTGGGGGAGCTTGGAATTGCTCCTCATATAAAACTTCCAGAAAAATTGGAAAACTCAAAAACGGAATTTAGTCGAATTGAGGAAATATCTCGCCACTTAACCCATTGCGCACACCGCGATAAACTTACTTTAAAGTGGTTATATCCCACCGCGTCGTTCGTTACTCCTTTAGACGCTTCTTTTTTTGTAGAGGATCCTAAATTAGCCAAACTGGCAGTTCGTCCCCTTTATCAGTCTATGTTAGGAAGAAAGACTTCGGAAGGGTTTACGGCTTTGAGGAGGAAGCTGCGAGTAAGGAATATAGACGACTCTTTTGAATCTGCCGGATTGTAAGTTCTTTTTTCAAAGTTTTTATAAAACTTTTACCTAAACCGTTATATTTTTTAGCGGATAAATATTCCCCCGACCAGTTCAAAACCTATCTCGTTTCGATTTCACGGTAACTATCTTTTCCTATTCCATCAAGGCTAATTTTGGGAGCCCGATAATATGCGTTCCCAGGGGTTGATTTCCATAAACCACCGGCCTTTTTTGTTTTCTCTTTCAATAATATATGAGATGGAAGATTTTCCCGTTCTTTCAAGACTCTCAATTCTTCCTCGCAGTAATGGATTGAACTTTGAAAATTTAAATATTCTCGGGTTTGCTCCGCATCCTTAAATGAAGCGATATATGGAATGAGAAAAAGGCTTGTCCCCATATAATATAAGGCTTTTAGAGGTTCTTCGTTATAAAACTGACCCCCTCCAGGAAAAATAGCCAAAGTTTTAGCCATTCCAGGATCTTTCATTTGAAACTTATCCTGACATCCTGCAGCTTCTAATTCTGCCATCTTTATTTTCATCTCGGGGGTGATTCTTTTAATTTGCAAATCTTCGGACAATCCCTCGAATAGCAACTGGCTTTTAGGTCCGCAAGCTCCTACAAGGATCAAGGACAATAACGAAACAAATAAATTTCTAATACCCAAGTTTTTTAACATACGCTCTTCCCGCCAATCCGAACGGGTCCTCTTAAGCTATTGAAAAATATGGAACTAAGTCTATTTTTTCAATTATAGCAATAGAGTTGTAGAATGCCAAGACAATAATTGCTTAAAAATCAATGAGTTTTAAGTAATTTGGGGTATTTGGGTTTAATGGGGGGGGGGTAGTAGATCAAACAAAATTATAGGAGAAGCAACCGCTTGAGCATCGAACCATATAGTGAGGACAACTTCTACAGGGCTCTTTTGCTTTTGTTTCTTCGAACACATTATTTAAAAACCGAGCGCCCATTCTTGCAGTCGCAATACTATTGATTTCTTTAAACTCACTAATATTGCCAAGCTTCATATTATGGAAGGGAAAGCAATTGAAGCAATCTCCTTTGGAGTCAATATCCATTGGACTGCCATCGGCACACCCAAAATAAAGGTGATGTTGGTTCCATTCTTCTAAGGGGGGAACTTGTTGTGAGCCGTGAAAGAAAAATCTTTCCGCAAGAGAAAATTCGTCTCCTTCCAATTCGTCCAAAAAACAAGGCGGAAAAGAGCAATCAAAGCGAAAGCTCAATTGTGGAAATCGTTTCAAAACCTCTATCATTTTACGGCCCATTTGAGGAAATTGTCTAATGGGTAAATAAACGTTTAAGTCTTCGCCAACAATAGGAAACGCTGGGCTTACTCTGATTTTGTACATTTGATCTTTGGGAAGACCTACTTTTTGGTAAATGGCGTCTATTTCTTCGCATTGGCGCATAAGATCTTGTTCAATGGAATATAAATTTAGGCTAAAAGTTACGCTATACCCATTAATCCGCAGCAATGTCTCTGCGACTTCCCCGCAACGCTGATGATTTTTTTCAGAAATATTTTCTTGAGTCTGCCAGTTTAAAAGAACCCCAAAGCCAACTTTTCTGCTGACTGCTCCATTTCTTCCGCTGGCCCCAATCAAAACATCTAACGCTTTTTCTGGCATTAGACCATTAGTGAAAACGCCTAAAGAGGAGTAGGGAGGCATGCTTTCTAATGTTTGCGAAAACATCTCGGGGAACTTGGGGTGGAGAGTAGGTTCTCCCCCCATAAAGTTGATGTTAGCGTCATTTTTTATTTTGGGAAGTAAATCGCCTGTGAAGTAATCGTAATCCATCGATTTACCAGGCGATTTAACCGTTTCTTCCATATATTCGTCGGCAAAGCAATAATTACACTTTAAATTGCAATAACTATTTAAAATAATATTCATTAAATTTGCCTTCTCAATTTATTAGGGGAGTTAAAACCATGGAAATTTTAACGATCTGATTTACGCCACACTTATTAGGAAGTAGACGTAATAACTCCTCTAGCAGTTCTAGATTTTTTAAATCAGCTTTATATTTATGCACAGAATTTTTCTGAAGCATGTAATAGTGATTTTCTTATAAATGATAGGTCTTTTATGGTTTGTTAGCAAGTGAGGATTTTTAAAAGCCTTAAACTGAAATTCGTTTTTCTGCAGACCAGCGAAGAAGAGCGGGAAGTAAGGTCACTGAAGCTAGGAGGCAATTTGCAACTCCAATGGTTAATAATAATCCCAAACTATGGATTCCTTGATGATCGGCCACGGTTAAACTGCCAAAGCCTATCATGGTTGTCAAAGTTGTCAATACGACCGCTTTACCAACGCTTTTGGTGAGTAAGTTAACGGTTTTGTTCGTTTCTTCACGAAACCGATGTACTAGATGGACCCCGTCTACCACCCCAATACCTAATATAAGCGGCAAAATTACTAAGTTGGCTAAATTAAATTGAATATCAACAATTGACATGATTCCTACTGTCCATATCGAGCCGGCCAGGGTAGGAATTAAAACTAAAACTGCAGTCCAAAGTCGCCGTAACGAGAACAGGAGATAAATAAATATAGAAAATAAGGCAATTTTTCCTCCCTGTATATATCCTTCTTTCATCTTCTGTCCCGATTGATAAAGATGCACTCCATTTCCAGTTATGTTGGAGTCAATGGAGCGAAGTTCTTTTAAAAAAGATTCCATTTCTTTTTTCTTCCAAATATCAATATTAGGATAAATGACAATTAAAAACCTCCCTTTGTTGCCTAAATACCGTTGTTTAAAACTTTCAGGCAACGCCTTTAGGGCCACGGGTTCTGAGTCGACGTTTTGTTGGAGGCCGTTTATTTTATCCCGGTAATCTGAAAATAATTTTTCCGAATAGCCGCTCAGTCTTTTATTTGAAATATTTTCGCCCAATTGATTTAAATTCTGCAGAATTTCTTGAGCCCACTTTTGAGATTGGGCTATCTGGTTGCCTTCGTTGGGGGCTTCCCTGGTTTGTAGTTTGAACAATATTCTTTTTGTAATTTTTTTTAAGTTTCTAATCGAAACGGGTTCATTTTCTGAATTAATTTCAATTTCCGAAACAAACGGTTCCAATTTTTTAATCTGATTAATTTTATTTTCTTGGTTATCGGGGAGTAATGAAATAACGCTTTCAACCTTTTCGACGGTTGAAAGTTTTTCAAATAAGGCGCTCTTTTGTCTCGCTTCTTCTAAATTAGCGGCTAACGAAACCGCATACCAGGTGGATCTATTGCCTGTTTCGACCATTTTTAATTCATAAGAAACCGCTTCGGTATTTTTTGCTTGAAGATGGAGGATGTTGTAGTCAAACTCAAGATCTTTTAATGGCCATGAGGATATCGCTAGCATAACCAAACACGCGAAAATAATTTTTCCGTAGCGGGAATAAATATTGTCGAGAAGGCCTGGCGATGTTTTGGGCTTATGGGTAAATTGTAAAGTTTTTTTTCTCCATTTTTCGTCTAACAAAATCGCCGAAGGTAGGGTGATGGTCATTGCGATAAAAGACAATAAGACGCCTCCAGCCGAAATTATACCGAGTTCGGCAATACCTTTAAAATCCCCAACTGTAAGAGAGGCAAATGCGATCGTTGTGGTAACCGCTCCAGACAAATTGGCTTTTCCCGTTCCTAGAACGGTTTTACGCAAAGCTAATTCAATATTTTGTTCAGCGGACCTTTCTTCGCGGTACCTCTCCAATAGATGAATTCCAAAATCAATACCCAGTCCTATTAAAATGGTGGTAAATACGACGGACAATATATTAAGGCTGCCAACGGTTAAAGCGGCATAGCCTAGGGTCCAACATAAGGCTAACAATAAACAAAAAACAGCGATAAGAGGTTTGACTACGCTTCTAAAAGCGATAATAAATAAAAGCGCCACTCCCGCAAATGCAATTTGAGAAGCAATTGCAACATCCTCCAACGTTGCGGCCATTTCATCTGCCGCGACGACTTCAGCGCCTGTCAATCCAACTCGAATCCCATTAAACTTTGGATTTAACTCTGAAATGATTGCGCGAATTGCGTCGATAGATCTTTTTGCTCCCGTAAAATCTCCCTTAGTTTCATTTGGATTTATTAACAGGAAGAGCATCGATCCGTCATTGGAAGTTAGATAACCTTTTCTCTTAAGCGTTTCCTCTTCTTTATTTGGTAGGAAATTCCAAGGTGATTTATAATGATTTTCGTTCTTTAGATGGGTGGCAATTTGCTCCAATAGTATTGTGAGAAAATTTAAATCGTCTTCTTCTTTGTTTTTTGATTTTGGTTTTTCTTCGTCTTCAACCAGTCCCATAAGCATGGTATCGACCATTCCCGAGCTAATTTGACGGTTTATTAAAGTTAATAAGTTGTTTAACCCGGGGTTTTCATTGAGGTCTTCTAGAAAATCTTGGCGCTCTAATACTTTCAAAATCAGATTGTCCAAATCAGCTTCGCTCAGATACAACAATCCTTTATTTTTAAAGTACTCAATATCGACTTTATAAAATATATTTGAGAAAAGAGAAGGTTGACCATTTAGCCGAGCGGCAAAAGCTTCGGCAAACTCAGCCATAGTTTCTGGGTTTTGGCCTTCAATAACGACAATCATTCCGTCGTAATCTGCGAAAGCTTTTCTATAATCCTTATACAGCCGATTATATTCAAGGTCCTGAGAAACTAAATCGTCGCGGCCGGTTTTAAATTGGAGGCGGTCCTGTGCGATCCACAAAGAACCAAAGGCAAGAAGAATGGAAATAATTACTGACGGAATTGGCCAAAAACAAGACAAATCCGCAAACTTTTTCAAAATCCCACAAACGACTAAATCAAAAAAGGTAGACTTCAGAGGGGATACCCCGGGCGAGTCCATGGAAGGCTTTCAGTTCGGATTTTGAAAGGGAAAAACTTTAAAAAAAAGAGATTGATTTAAAAAGTAAAACCAAGCGTGAATAGATTAGCGTTTAGGCCGATATTAGGTCTTTGGGTTCCTGCGTTGGAAATATGGTAGAACCTATAATTAACGGAGAAAGAACCTCCCTTGGGGCGAAAGAACTCCAACCCTGCGCCTAAATGCAATAGAAACTGAAAATCTCCTCCGATTTCCCGTTCTGCCAAATCTTTTTCGTCCCAGTCAGTTAGGGAAACGCCTCCGCCAGCTAATAGAGTAGGAGCCCATTTTTTGCCTGGTTTGACGAATTTATATTGCATCATCAAAGGGGAAAAGCCTATCAACGATCCAAAATCTGGGTTATGCAATAAATCGACGTTCAACTCATTAAACCAATATAAATTGCCTTGATACCAAGACTTTCCAATATTGCCCGTTAAATCGTATTGGAAGTTTGCGGCAATATGGAAAAACTGAATATCTGTTCGATCTCGTCCATTTGGAATATTTATGCCAGCGCCATAGCCTAATTCGGTTCCAAATTGATAATGGCCTTTTTCAAACCTTGGAGCGGATCCCGCATATGAGTTTGTGGCTAAAAAAAACACAAAGGAAATGATAAAAAGATTTAATAAGTTTCTAAAAAATTTCATCGAAGCTAATCCTAAATTGATAAACAAGTAATAAAACGTGGAGATTGTATCACAATTATTTCTCAATTTTCATCTCCTTTATTCCTATATTTTAGCTTAAATAGTTATAAAATTTATTGTATATGGTTTTTCAACAAGCTTGGCGGACTGTTAGGCGCTTTTATTAAATACCTAATTTTTATTGCATTGAGTTTTTATTCAATAAATGATAAATATGTAAGTTTAATGCATGATAAAAACTGCGGAGGTAATGCCCTATGATGGGAATCGGTTTTCCCGAATTATTTGTTATTTTGTTGATTATTATGATCATTTTTGGCGCTGGCAAATTGCCTGAAATCGGGAGCGCATTCGGAAATAGTATCAAAAACTTTAAAAAGTCCATGAAAGAAGCTGACGAGATAAAAGCGGAAGCTGAAATTGAACAAGCCGTAATTGAAGCGACATCAGATGGCGTTGAAGAAGGGGCTAAGGAAAACGAAGCTACAGAGGCGCCTCCAGAGCCTGAGAAAGAAACCCAGGAAAAATAAAAACTTAAAGTTGGTTAAATTTTAAGTTGATTTATTATACCCAATTTAGTTTGTTCGCCATAGATTAATTTAAATCTTATGACAACCGATCAAAAAGCGGAAGAAGAGATTCTCGCAAGAAAATTAATTGAAGGCGATTTGGAGGCCTTTGATCGCTTT
Organism: uncultured Nitrospinota bacterium; assembly: GCA_964570665.1. Taxonomy (GTDB): domain Bacteria; phylum Nitrospinota; class Nitrospinia; order Nitrospinales; family JAJDAT01; genus JAJDAT01. The sequence continues at coordinate 55,450 of CAZMZH010000003.1, forward strand.
GTCGAAATCTACCAAAAAAAGATTTACGCGCTCGCTTATAACCTCACCCACAACCAAATGGACGCTCAGGATGTTACCCAAGAAGTGTTCTTGACAATATTTCGTAAAGCCCATACTTTCCAAGGAAAATCGGCATTTTCGAGCTGGGTTTATAGGGTTGCTCTTAACGCGGTTTATATGAAGTTAAGAAGTAAAAAGAAAGATAAATCTATTTCTGTAGAGGATGCTTTCCCTAGTTTTAATGGAGCGGGTTACCACCAGGAGATAATTAGAGATTGGTCTGAAAGCGCAGAATCGTTAATGTTTTCGAACGAAACTAAAAATGTTATTCAAGGCGCTGTCGATCAGTTACCTGAAAAAGAAAAAATTGCTTTTCTTTTGAGGGATGTAGAAGGTCTTTCAACTGAAGAAGCTGCCGAAGCTCTGGATTTATCTGTTTCTGCCGTAAAATCTCGTTTGCATCGAGCCCGTTTAATTTTAAGAAAAAAATTATCGGGTTACTTTGAGGAGAAGCAAATTCCAGGAGTGTCAAAGTGATTTGTTGCAAAGAATGCCTCGAGCTGTTGCATGATTATTTAGATGGGACCCTAAATAAAGAGGTCGAAAATTCACTTGAGGAACATTTTCAAGATTGTCCCCCTTGTATTTCATTTTTAAATACTTACAAAGCGACGTCTAACGCCTGTCGTCAGACCCTTACTGAAACCGAAATTCCTGGCGAAGTTGCGGCGAGTTTGAAAGCTTTTATCGAAAAAAATATAAAAAAGAGTTCATAACGATAAAGCTATACATATAAGCTCCCGCCATTGACAAACCTTGTAAGTTTAACTATATTTAAATAAAGTGGTATAACCCTAGTAGAATAGTTTTTAATTTTTTCCATTTCTGCCGCGTGCGACCCTCAGGGATTGTTTAATCCTAATCTCCTTGACGGCAACGAGGTTTTTTTAGATTGTTAACGTCGAGGAGCTTTTTATGGTCGAAATGAAAGTCGAAGGTTTGACTTTAGACCCTCTTACCAATATGCCCATAATCATTTTAAAAGATTTAACGGGGGCTAAAGCTTTACCTATTTGGGTTGGGATATTTGAGGCTAATGCTATTGCCTTGGAAATCGAAAGTATTTCGACTCCGCGACCAATGACTCACGATTTACTCAAAAATTTAATTTATACATTTAAAGCTGAAATAAAACATATTTTAGTAAACGAGCTAAAAGACAATACTTTTTACGCGGTTATTTCTCTCGTTATAAATGGAGATACCCTTAATATAGACTCTCGCCCGAGCGACGCTATTGCGCTTGCGTTGCGAGTTAAAGCGCCTATTTATGTTGACGAGACTGTTATTGAGGCGGCTAAAAATATTGAATTACCTGAACAGGATAAAAATAAAGCCGAAGAAAAAGAAGATTTATCTAAATGGATAGATAATATTAAACCGCAAGATTTTGGCAATTTGTAAGGCTGTTTTTACTCCCCCCACTCATAAATAAGTTACTCCTTTCTTTATTCTTGCCGCCTCCTGGCGGAAACCCTATAATTAACCTACAGCTATATTCTATTTAATTTATTTTCCAAAGAGACCAACTTGGTACCGATAAAAACAATCGGAATTTTTTGTAAGTATAAGCCACCGGTCAGAAAAAAAGTTCTTGAAGATATCGTACTCTGGTTGGAAAGCCAAGGCTTCGATATTATTTTGGACGTTGAAGCGGCGTCAATCATGGAACGCGACACGGGACTCGATTCCAAAAAAGTTCCGGCTCTTTCTGATTTAATAGTTGTTTTGGGTGGAGATGGAACTTTATTAGGGGTAGCGCGTCTTTCTGTGGGACATAATGTCCTGATACTTCCCGTCAATTTAGGCGCCTTAGGCTTTTTGGCAGAGATTTCTTTTCCCGATTTTCGATACGAATTTGAAAAAATCAATAATGGGATCTATCAAGTGGAAGATCGCATGCTATTGAATGTTTCTCAATTCAGAAACGGGAATAAAATTGCGGAGTTCCACGCAATGAACGAAGTGGCGTTAATAAAAGGCATCGAATCTGGCATCATTGACTTGGAAGTGAATATAGACGACAAATATATGACATCTTACCGTGCGGATGGACTAATCGTTGCAACTCCTACGGGGTCTACGGCCTACTCACTCTCTTCTGGAGGACCGATTCTACATCCTTCAATGAATGCAATGGTTCTCTCACCCATCTGTCCTTTTGCGTTAACAAATCGTCCTATTGTCGTTCCAGACGGGTCTGAACTTGACGTTAAACTCGCTTATGATGGAGCTCCGATTCGCTGTGTTATGGATGGTCAAGAAGAGGATTCAATGAAATTTGGCGATATTATTAAAATAAAAAAAGCGGAAGCTCCAGTAAAATTTGTTCAACCTTCTGGAAAAAATTTCTACCAGGTTTTACGCGAAAAACTTCATTGGGGAGCAAAGCCTGAAAATGGCAATCGAAGTGAAAATTCTAAATGATGAAGGAATGCAGGGTCTTAAAACAATTTTGGCCTTACTTTTAGTTTTTATTTTCTTAACAGGCGAAACTCCCGACCCAATCCAAAAGCTTTCCTTAGTAGATCGCGATATGATTTTTCTTAAAGCAGCTTGTTTTGTGATGGGTAGCGAAGAATATATTGCAGAGGAGCCGGAACACAAAGTTTGCCTAAATGCTTTTTACTTGGACAAATTTGAAACTAACCAGGAACAATTTGAAAAAATAATGGGTTTTAATCCCTCTCATTTTCGAGGAAAAACACTCCCTGTCGAAAATGTGACTTGGCCAGAGGCGGAAAACTATTGTCGGAAGTTAATGTTAAGATTACCCACTGAAGCTGAGTGGGAATATGCGGCCAGAGCTGGAGCGGAATCGGCCTATTCTTGGGGCTGGGATATGGATGGGGCTTATGGATGGGACAATAATAATTCTAAAGGAACGACTCATCCTGTAGGTAGAAAGAAGTCAAACCAGTTAGGTTTTAATGACTTAAATGGCAATGTTTGGGAATGGGTAGCGGATTGGTATCACCCCGAATATTTCGAAACGGTTGCTCTAAAAGAGCCTGTTGAAAATCCACAAGGTCCTTTCACAGGTCAATTCATTATTATTCGAGGCGGCTCTTTTGCAAACGATCCCTTTTTCCTAAGGTCTGCTTCACGATATTGGTATTCGCCTAATATTAGAAATCGAGATATCGGTTTTCGATGTGCGGGTAATCCAGAAGAAATCAACGTCAAAGAAGGACCTAAAAAATGAAGACAGTAGTTTCGTATTTTATAATTGGGATTGTATTAAATTTTATTTTAATTCCTTCGGCAGCTTTTGCTAAAACGGTTGAAATCTTAGTGGTAAAATCTTCCTTCGTCCCAGCCGTCGTAAAAATAAAACCGGGGGATACGGTTCGATGGATTAATACTGAAGAATTATTACATACAATTACTAGCGGCAAAGCTCCACGACATGATAAAAAATTTAACGAGAATTATCTTTATCGAGAATTCGAAGTCACTCTGAATGAGCCTGGTTTCTATGATTATTTTTGCGTTTTACACAATGCGACGATGCGTGGAGTGATTATCGTAGAAGCAAATAATAATAGAGGAATAATGAAATTAAGCTATTAAAAGAATAGTTTTCAAATATAACTTAATAAGATAGTTTAAAAAAAATGGATAATCTGAATGGTGATATTTACAAAGGTTGGGAGTTGTTAACGAAACGCTAGCTTAATTTTTTTATAGTTCCGTTCGGGTATACGCCAAAAATAGAGGAGGGTTTGAGGCGTTGAGCGACTTCATATACGTTTCGATAGCCGTCTAAATGGTTATTCGCCATAGGAATTATGATGGTTTGGTATCTAGTTTCTTCTAATTGTGCAACTAGGTTGCTTGAGATAGTGTCTTTGGAGAAAAATCCCGACTCATAAGTGAACTTTTTGTTGAGAGTTGGGTAGTCTTGGAAATCGCTCATTGCGTTAGCTTGGCCAAGAAGATCGGGTTTGATATGTCTAAGTCTAAAAAGGCTGTCTACTATTAAATGAATCATCCACGGTCGTGCGCAACGCATAACAAGGGTATTTGATCTTTCGGGAAAAGCGGAAAACTCTTGGTTTGCTTTGCTTTCAAAAGCCCGCGCTCGGTTTTTTTCTTGGCCTCTGTCAAAAGCCGCAAATGTTTCGTCGAACTTTTTTTGAATTTGCTCTGCGCTATAGCCTGGGTATTCGACAACAACATGGCGATTGCCATCGTAATCGTCCGCATTCAAACCCGTTTTTAGCAAAGAATTTTCAATGGCGTATCGATAGAAATCGGTACCTGGCTGAGGCGTGTTAATTGAAATCTGGATTTCATCCAGCCAACCTTTGTATGCCAAATCGTTAACGAGCTCGACAGTTTTTCCGTCCTCTATTTCGCTAGAACCAAGGCCGCCAATGCTGATAGTCCCATAAAAAAGCATGCCCAAGTCTTTCCCATATTCTAGAATCTCTTTAAGTTTTTTAAGATCGTGTTTTTTCCCAAGCGTCATTTTTTCCGCTACTAGATCGCTACCGGTTTCGATGCCAAATCGAATTTTATAATAACCGGCGTCTTTCATCTTTTTTAACGCTTTTTTATCTAGAGAAATATACTCGCACATGGCTTCATATTTCAAATGATCAAGTCCTTCGGCCTTAATTGCTTCGGCGAGACCAATATTGAAATTGCTACGGATATTGTGAACTTCTTCGTCAAAGAAGATTCCTTCCATTTCCGGATATTTTTCCGATAAGTATTTTATTTCATCTACAACGCTTGTTATTTGCCTAGGTCGCCAATTGAGTTCGTCGTAATAAAGAGTCGCTGCAGCGCAGAAATTACAACGGCGTGGGCAACCTCGCGAGGCGTACATTTGGATTTGCCGATAACGGCAATTGGGTTCATGGTAATCGAGTCTATTGACGTCGTCGTCTTCTGGAAAGGGAAGAGAGTTTATGTCTAATAGTTCTCCTCGCTCGTTTGGATATACCCCAGGAATTGTTTTTGGGTCCTTCCCTTGAATTAAATCAAGGGCGGCATATTCGTATTCGCCGATGCAAACAAAATCGGCGGTTTCTAACACAGCTTCAGGCTCTGCCATAGGATGTTGACCGACCAAAATAGATCGAGTTCCAAATTCTTTTTTTGCGGCTTGGACTAACCTAAGATCTTCGGTGATTGTACGCGTTGAACTTTCCATTATTATCCAGTCGGGGTTTTCTTCGGTTAAGCGACTGAAGTATGTTTCAAAATCCCAAGCATTTAATACGCCGTCGAGCATTTTAACATCGTGAGAAGTTTCTCGTTTAAGTAACGAAGAGGTATAGGCTAATTGCCAGGGATAATATCCACAATTTGTAAAATTTTTAACGCCAAGCGACCATCGGGATGGCACATGGACCATGTGGTATCCGTTTGAATCTACGCCTACCGAATTAGCGACGACTACTTTCATTGCTGATTGCTTAGTTTAATCGGTTGCAGATTGGGGATTTTTTCAATTCGACGTCGAAATACTTTTCTTACGATCCATTCGGCTATGATTCCAACAGTGATCGCAAGAAATAAGATCAAAGTGAGAATGCAATTTAGAATGATCCAAAATGAAGAAAGCTTTTCTCGTAATAATTTTTGAAAAATATTTTTTCCAGAGAATTCTTGAAACTGTTCTTTAGAATTGAAACTGCGTAAAGCTTTTGACTTTGTTGCCCATGCTAATAGATCGATATTGGAATACCCAAGCCCTTGTTCCACGTTATAAAGAGAAACCGCTAAGTCGAAATTTTGATTCTGCAGTTTCCGAATGGTTTTCGTTCCACAAGAAAAAAGGCTCATTCGACCGCTGCCTTGAATTTCGATTATTTCGTCAATCAACGGGTCTTTAGAAAGAGTCTCTTTTAGTGAGTGGGGAGCGAGTATTACGATCTTGGAGTCGGGAAATTCCTTTTTGAGGGCGCTAACGCAGGGATTAAAAACTCTGGCAGCAGAACGAATAATTAATATTTTGGATTTATTCATAAACGTGAGTTAGTTCATTCCAACTTTGCCGTTCGATAGATCAAAAATCTTATTTTCCATATTTACGCCGATTAATTTTGGTAGATTCATTTCTAATCCAATAGCGCGTACTTCCCCATACCCATTTCCTGTCATATTATTGTATGGGATTACGCCTAAATCAAAACGTCGATCTTTCATTTGATTCATTAAACCGGCGGGAAAGTTTCGCGCTTTAAAATGTCCGGACCCATAAAAAAAGGCTTCGTCAACCAGAGAATTTCTTAAAAGATCTTCTTCCGCTTCGGTTTGACCTAAAACTGAAATCCGACTTTTAGGGAACTTTTCTTTGAGTGTTCTCACCACTCCTTCAACTTGCCACATGCGAGAGCAGCGAAAGACAATAATTTCTTTGGGCGATTTAACGTCTAAAGCTTCCAATGGGCCTTTAGAGGATAACAAATATCTATTTCTAAACGCTTTGTCATAAAGTTTTTGAGCTTCTGCATGATTGGCTTCCACTAATTTTGCGGGATAATCGGGGCGGTCTACAACGCAAAAATTCCCTCCGTCAAAACGTTTCCAGTCCAAGTCTTGTAAGTAACCTTTTTGCTTAGACCGATTAAAAAATGGGGTGCCTGGTTGCGGAGTACTGATTGATAACTGAAATCGCCATAATAGATTATCGTCAACTAGCTCATCGATTAATGCGATCGTTTCTTTATCTCCAGAGTCGGTTGAGTCCTCTCCGCCAAATGTAAACGTACCGTAAAATTTTATTCCTATATCGGTTCCAAACTTTAACAATCGTTTTAATTTTTCAGGATCGAATTTATTGCCAAGATCCATACCTCCAGCGGCTCTAGCTTCTGCGGTTTCAATTCCTAAGCGGACCATGTAGTAACCAGCGCTTCTCATATTCTCAAGAACTTCCTCATCCATAGGCCATAAACCACACATGACGTCATACTTTAAATCGTCATGTCCGGCTTCCCGGATAGCTTTTGTCAAATCCAACATATATTTTTTACTGCCGTTATGAACCTCTTCGTCGAAAAAGATACCTTCCATTTGAGGATATCTAGAACGAAGTACGTCAAGTTCGTGTATGACATTAGAAGGATTTCGAGGTCTCCAGTTTGGTTTTTCGTATGAGATATTGCCGCATACGCAGAAGCTACAAGACAATGGGCAACCTCTTGAGGCGTAAGCTTGTATTTCTAAATATTCGCTAGAAGGTTCTCCAGGAATTCCATAATCTAAACGGGAAACGTCATCGTCTTCAGGAAGTGGCAAGTCATTGACATCCAATAATTTGTTAAGACCATTTGGAAATAATCCGGGAATATCATTGGGATCTTTACCTTGTACAATATCGCGGACTGTAAGCTCGTACTCTCGACTAATTACGTAATCGGCATATTGTTTCACTTCTTCCGGATAAGTTGTTGCATGAGGACCGCAAAAAATCAATTTGGTGCCAAATCGTTTTTTAATTTCAATGGCAAACTTACTGTCAGCATCGATAGTTCTTGTTGCAGAATCCATAATAAGGAAATCAGGGCCAAACTCAGAGACCTTATCTACAAACGCTTTATGGTCTAATTTTTCTAAACACCCGTCAAAAAATTTAACTTCGCTGTCTGTATCCCTTTTTAGAATGCTGGAACAATAGGCAAGCTGCCATGGATAATAGGTGAAGATATTTAAATCTTTTGAGCTATTGGTCCATCTACTTGGAGAATGGATCATTGCATAACCGTTTTCGTCAATACCCACCGAATTACAAACGGCAACTTTCATATATTGGCCTCATGAAAAAAATAAAAAATGCTTTAAGATATTTTTTAGGAAATTTCGAAAAAAATCAAAGTCGCTAGGCCTAGTTTTTAAAGTTAATTATTAAGCGATAGCAAACGGAAAAATTTTGAATTTCAAAGGTTCCCTTTGTTTAGTTTTTTTTCGTTCTTAATGAATTTAAATAGAACTATTAGAATTTTAGTATAGTTTAGAGTCTACTTTGATTTTCTTATCCTAATGGTAGTAGAATTTAACTAAAAATTCTAATTTTCCTAACGGTTGAAAGCAATGAAAACTTTATATGTTATGGTTTTTGTTAGGGAGAGTAGTCTAAGTTATTAAAAAAAAAGAGTTAACGGTAAAGCGTAAGATTTTTCTAAACCACTAAAGTAGCGTAAAAATCAATTTAAGGCATTACGTTATAATAGAATTTTTGAAAACATACTTTAAGTAAGGAAATTGCATTGGAAGAAGTTGAAGACGAAAAAGAAAATGTTCCTCAAAAAACAGGTTTTTTCGCTCGATTAAAATCTGGTTTGAGTAAAACACGAAACCAATTAGCTGCTGGCATAGATAATGTAATTAGCGGTAAAGCGGAAGTCGGACCGCAATTATTGGAAGAACTAGAAGAAGTTTTGTTAACTTCAGATGTTGGCGTGGCCGCATCTATGGCAATCTTAGATGAATTAAGGGCCGAAGTGGCCTCGCAAAGAATTAGAACAAAAGACGAAATTATGGAACGTCTTAAAAGCATCTTATCTGATACGCTCAAAAAAAATAACCAATCTTGGGTAGATTCTGGAGAAGACCCTTTGGTTATTTTAATGGTTGGAATCAATGGATCCGGAAAAACGACGACTATTGGGAAGTTGGCCGAAAAATGGAAGCAAGAAGGGAAAAAAGTGTTGTTGGCTGCAGGAGATACTTTTCGCGCTGCAGCAGCTGAACAGTTAACTATTTGGGCGGAGAGAGCCGGTGTTGCAATTGTTTGTCAAAAAACGGGAACCGATCCATCAGCGGTAGCTTTTGACGCAGTGAAAGCTGCTGTTGCAAGGAAAATGGATATTGTTTTGATTGATACGGCTGGAAGATTACAAACAAATCATAATTTAATGGAGGAGCTAAAAAAAATAAAACGCGTTATTAGTAAGGCGCTTCCCAATGCCCCGCATGAAACATTTTTGGTATTAGACTCGGGTTTAGGACAAAATGCCAATTCTCAATGCAAACTTTTTGACGAGGCTTTATCTGTGACAGGATTAATAATGACGAAACTTGATGGCACAGGAAAAGGCGGTGTTTTGTTTAACCTTGCTAAAGAAATAAAAAAACCTGTTCGTTTTATCGGTGTCGGAGAAAAACCCGAAGACTTGCAAGAATTTGATTCAGAATCTTTTGTGAACGCGTTATTTGAATCTTAGATTTTTTCTAATTGGCTCGGTTTTTTAATTGCTCGATTTGTTTCTTAAAAATAAACTCGTGAACTTTGTCCTGTTCCTGTTCTGATAACAGATGTGCAAAGCAAAACCGATAGATATGAGTCTTATTTGAATCGGCTCTTGCCCAGGATATTAAAGACGCTCGGGTTTGAATTCTTTCGGGCTTTTTTATATTAAGAGGGAATGAAATTGACGCGATTTCACCTTCGTCCATCCATACTGTTTGGTCGCAACAAAAAGATATTCCCCCTGCGCTTAAATCATTGATTGTGGCTCTTATGGTTTCTCCACCCGCCAATCGAACTTCTAAACGGAGAGGTTTATTTGATTGTAAAGGTAGCCTGAAAGCTTGACGCCTATCTAATGATCCGGAAATAAGTTTTTTGTTAACGCCTAAGAGACGCTTGAACCAATGACCTAATGAATTGTTTTTTGTCCTAAAGTGAGGGGCTGTCCGCGCTGTCATACCGTTTTTCCTTATTTGAAATTTTCAAAATAGATCGTTGTTTACTAATACTTACACAACGGCAACTTGAGAAAAATCCATTAGGTTTTTTTCGGAAAAAATGTTGGCGTTAACTCGTCAATTTAAAATACTTATTATTTCTTAATATATGACAAGGGCCGAAGTTTCATTAGAAAGACGCAAGGATGAAAGAGATATCTAGATTTTTTTTATTAAGTTGGTTTCGTTGGCACCAGTGGAAATAACAAATCTAACTTAGAAAGATTTTAAGAAAGTCGAAAGAAGGCGAAGAAGGAAGAAGATGGTATAAAGCGGTACTATTTCAGGTTTTTTAAAAACTTTTGGAGGGTGAAAATGAAACTTACCGTATCGATTGGTTTAGTTATATATTGTTTAAAACCTTCACGCATGGCGTCTTCGATATCCTTTTCCCATTGCGTTAGGGGATAAAGTTGATTCAGTCCAATAATTTTGTTCGACATTCACATCGCTTAAATATCAATATAAAATAAAGTAAGTTTGAAAAATCTTTGAAGTTTATTATAAAGGGTTGTACAAATAGAGCTATTCTATTTATATTATATGTAAATGTAATGTGGGTTGGCTGAATGGGATGATTTTATGTGAGGAATTTGATAGATTCTAAAAAAAACATTTTGCAGGCTCGAGTTTACTCAAATAGGTTTTTTTATACGAATGAATTTATAGGAAAAGTTCTTTTGGAAAATAATATTAAAAAACTAGCGCAAAAATTAGATAGTTTTCTGCAAGACAGAAACTTTTCTGAGAAGCTTCCGGGTATGGAAGAAGAAGCTTTAAATCCAATAATAAAAAAAATAAATGATTTATTGGAAGAAGTAAAAAAAAGCGATGATAAGTTAAATCAATATAAGAAGTCGTTGAAAGCTCAAATTGCAGTTCGGACGGAAGAATTAAAAAAAGAAAAAGAATCTTTTGAAATTGCATTTCGAGAAGCTCAAACTGCGAGCAACAGCAAAAGCGTGTTTTTGGCCAATATGAATCATGAACTCCGAACCCCATTGAATGCCATTATAAATTATAGCGAAATGCTTCAAGAGGATGCCGAGGATGAAGGGCTCGATAACTTTATTCCAGATTTGGAAAAAATACGGTCCGCAGGAATTAATTTGCTTACCTGGGTAGATGAAATTTTAGATTTATCTAAAATTGAGTCGGGTCGAGCCGAGTTAAAATTGGAGTCTTTCGATATTGTTCAGCTCGTTAGGGTTGCTGAAACTTTCGCTAATAAATTAGTGGAAAAGTCCGGTAATAGGCTCTTAGTTGAAATTTCTGAAGATTTAGGAGAAATGCAAGCGGATAAAGAACGCACTCTCAGAATATTGACCAACCTTTTAGACAACGCTAACCGATCAACTCAAAACGAAACTATTTCTATTAAAGTTCAACGCGAAAAAGTGCAAGAAGTGGATTGGGTATCGTTTATTGTCAGCGACAATGGAGCGGGAATCGATCCAAAAATTTTAGAAGCGCTATTCAAAGATTATGTTAATGCGGATGCTTCTGTTTCAAGCGCATACGGAGGAGCCGCATTGAGTTTGGCAATCAGCCACAGGTTTAGTTTAATTATGGGCGGTAATATTTTTGCCGAAAGTGAATTGGGGAAAGGGGCTACATTTACCCTAAAATTGCCAGCCGAGATGGAAACGCATCTAGAAAAACCTCATGTAAAACGCGCCACTGATCGGCTCCTAAGCGACATATTTAATTTTAGAGATTAAAAATTTTATTTAATATTTCTCTAAAAATCAGACGTTAACTTTGGATAAAAAGCCGTAGCCAAGTTATAGGAAATATTGATGATAATTGTACCTATGACGTACCTATGGGAGGTAACGTTAAATGATTAGTTTGGTTAAGTATTTGAAAATAAATGGAGGCGCCGGGCGGATTCGAACCGCCGATAAAGGTTTTGCAGACCTCTGCCTTAGCCACTTGGCCACGGCGCCTTAGCAATCAAAACGGTTGGATTAAAAAAGAAATGGAGCGGGAGAAGGGATTTGAACCCTCGACCTCAACCTTGGCAAGGTTGCACTCTACCACTGAGTTACTCCCGCAATTTGGAGCTGACGAATTGGATTCCCTAACGGGTAAGTGATCTATTATATTTTCTCTTGATCGTTTGTCAAATCGTATTTTAATTTTTCTGTGATTTTTTTCCAAACTTGGATTCTGTCCCAGTAAGCAAGCGGTTAATATTTTCGCGATGTTTAATAATGATAAGCGCTGCAATCCCAAAACCTGTAATTATATAAGCTTTTGGGGCATCTAAGATAATTCCTATTATAGGCAAGGAGAGCGCTCCCAAAATTGAACCTAAAGAAACATAGCGGCAAATTGAGAGGGTAATAGCAAAAACCGCGATTGCTCCGAATGCGGCGAGGGGCGCCAAGTATAAAAATACTCCCAATCCAGTGGCAACTCCCTTGCCTCCTCTAAACTTTAAAAAGACCGAGAATAGGTGGCCCAAAAAGGCCATAAAACCTATTACAGCTAGTTTTGAGGGATCGCCTAAAAAAAAAGAACATAACCAAAGAGCTAAAACTCCTTTAAGGCTATCGCCCAATAAAGTAATAATTCCTTCTTTTTTCCCTAGGGTACGAGCAATATTAGTCGCTCCAATATTTCCAGAGCCATGTTCTCTGATATTAATATTTTTGGTTTTAGCAACAAGAACGCCACAGGGAACAGATCCTATTACATAGGCCAATAATCCTAAAAAAATGGTTGTCATCGGGTAAGTTTGTATTTAAAGGACTTTTAGATGAGAGAAAATAGTCTGCTTTTATTAAGAAGTAAATATGAAATTAATTCATATCTCCTGCCTCAAAATTTTGCTTGGTTTTTTGAAGAAGCTTTTTCTTGGCGCGTTCTTCTATTTGTCTCACCCTTTCTCTAGAAAGACCAATTGTTTTACCAATACTTTCTAAAGTCATTGGGTCCCCTCCAAAACCAAACCGCATTCTTAAAATACTTTCTTCGCGAGGAGAAAGCGCTTTTAACATTTCTTCAGTTTTTTCTCTCAAACTGGAAATAAATATTTGGTCGTCGTATGGAATGTAATCGGGGCTTTCCAATAAATCGACATAAGGGGTTTTATCGTTATCATTTAGTGGAGTATCTAAAGATAAGTGAGTCTTATAAGCTCGTAAAATAGATTCCACTTGATCGATATCCAGATCCATCACTTCTGCAATTTCGGCTTTAGTAGGTTCCCTTTCAAGGTATTGAGAAAGACTTTCATATCGTTTTCCAATTTTATATAAATTACTCGCTTGTTTTACGGGAAGTTTGACGGTTCCTGATTGTTCTGCCAAAGCGTGCATGATTGCTTGCCGAATCCACCAGCTGGCGTAAGTAATAAATTTAATATTTCGAGACCCATCAAATCGTTTGGCAGCTTGAATAAGGCCAATATTGCCTTCTTCTATCAAATCTTGGACAGAAAGACCGCAACCTTTAAACTTATTGGCGACAGAAACAACATATTTTAAGTTTCGGCGAACTAGTTCCTGCATGGCTTTGACGTTTCCATTTTGAATTTCAATTGAAAGTTCGCCTTCCTCAGCTTTTGTAAGATGTTTAATTTTACTAATATCTTTTAGATATTGGCCAAGGGTATTATCGGTCTCAGAAGAGCTAGCGGTGGATTTAGTTTTAGCCTTGGGTTTTTTTTTCGGGTCTTTTTCAGAAGGAACCATAATGTCCCATTTATTTAATGCTTCTTAATCGAAGACGCGCTTCCCGCGCAAAAGAACTACTTGGGTAGTTATCCAGAAGCTGATTAAAGGTTTTTTTTGCCTGTATAAAATTTTGTTCTTGGTAAAACGATTCGCCTAATAGATAAATTACTTCGTGCATAAATTTATGTTTGGGATAGGCTTGCATCAAACTCTTTAAGCGAAGTATTGCAGATTGATAAGAGCCCGTTCGAAAATAATATTTCCCAATGGTAAAGGCGTTCTCTGCGAGTTTATTTTTACTTTGACTAATTTTTAGTTCCGCTTCAGATCGGAATTGACTTTTAGGAAACGCTTTGATCAGTTCTTCAAAACCTTCAATGGCAGATACGACGGCAGATTGATCTCTGGCCACGTGGTCCGTTGATTTGAAATCAGACATAGCCCTAAAAAAGTAGGCGCGATCGACTCTAGGATGGGCCGGATATAATTCTATGAATTTTTCGTAATTTAATTTTGATTGGTCGTAAGCTTTAATTTTATATTGAATATCTCCTAAGAGCATCAAGCTTTCAATTCTTTCTTTACTATCCGGATAATCTTCAAGCAATTGCGTGAAAGTTTTTTCCGCTTCGGTGTATTCCTTTTTTTTGAAATGTTTTTTGCCTTTTAATAGCAACTCCTTAGAAGAAGCTGTCTTTAACTCCAAGCCATCTGAAGCGCATGAATTAGAGAAAATAATAAAGAATAATAAAGCATAAAAATTAACGTAACTATTCCACTTTTTAAGCGACATCAAAAATATCCAATTGGGATTTTTATTTTCCATATATAATAAAGCTAAATTATTGAAAGGCCAATCATTTTTAAATGCTTATTTCTTGAAATATTGTTTAATTGAGATTTAATTAAATTGAATTCGGAAAATACGGTAGTATCGACAACAGTTTTCAGTAAATCGAATGGATTAAGAAGCGGACAACAATGAAGAAAAACTTTTATATCTTTTTTTATGGCGTTTTAACCCTGTTTTGGGATGTTATTTTTTCGAAATCGGCTGGAGCGGAATCTTTTGTCGCAGTAAGCGAATGGGAAATACTTACAGTAATTGAAAAGGGCGGGCTATTAATGTACCCAATCATGTTCTGTTCCATTTTGATGGTAGGTATTGCAATCGAAAGAGCTTATAGCCTTAGAAGAAAAAATATTATCAATCAAGATTTTCTAAATAACATACGCCAGCATTGGAATTGGAAGGACGCCCAAAAGGGATTGCAGCTTTGTAACTCTTATAATAATTCTTTAGCGCGGATACTTAAGGTGGGATTGCTTCGTTTCGGAGGTAAAGTTGACGAAATTGAAAGAGCCATCGAAGGAGCGGGCCAACATGAGGCCTCTTTATTAAATTCTAATTTACGAGTATTGGGAGCTATTGCCAATATAACTCCTATGTTGGGTTTGTTAGGAACCGTATTTGGAATGATTAAAGCATTTAATGTTATTTCTCAAAGTGGAACTGGTAATCCAGGGTTAGTGGCTAGCGGTATATCTGAGGCTTTGGTTACTACCGCCGCTGGTATGGTGGTTGGGATTCCCGCTTTGGCCCTTTATCATTATTTTCGAGGAAAAATCGACAGATACGTTTTTGAAATGGAAGAAATTTCGTTTCAACTAGTTGAAGAACTTTCTTATGAATCTATGAAAAAGAGAAAACAAGACGCAGCGAAGCGAGTAGAGCTTACAGCTAACCAAAGAAAGAAATCCGTTTAATAAATATTAGGTGTGCGGGATTAATATAATACAAATTGGTTGTGATATTTAGAGCTCAATGGTTAATAACCATAAAGAAATTTTTATTCATAAACGGAATCGCCGATGAAGTTTCGAAAAGAAGAAGAAGAAAATTTTAATTTCGACTTAACGCCAATGATTGACGTTGTCTTCCTTTTATTGATTTTCTTTATGGTTTCGACCGCTTTTGTTGACTTTTCTCACCGTATGGATATTGCTCTTCCCTCCTCTAAATCTTCAGAAGTAAGTGAGACTCCTCAGGAGATTACTGTCGAAATGACTTTAAAGAAAGAGATAATTTTGAACGGTAAAAATCTGACCCTTACAGAATTAGAAACTAAGATGACGGAATTTGCAAAATCTGAAAAGGCTACAGCTATTATAAAAGCGGACAAAGGTTTGTTTTATGGAAACGTAGTAGAAGTTATGGGAATAATCCAAAGTTCTGGAATTGACGATATAAGTGTTGCCGTTAAATAATGTTTTATCTTCTGGTCGACCGTTTTTTTTTGGCGCTTCGATTTTTTCCTTTCATCACAGAACCCTACCGTTCAATTGAAAGTCCCGAACAACTAGGAAAGGCCGCTCCCTTTTTCCCCGTAGCCGGATTTTTAATTGGAATCTTCGCTATGGCTTGTTATTTATCTTTTTCATTTTGGTTTGGCGCTAAGCTTTCCTGCTTTCTGGCCTTGATGGTTTTAATTTTTTTTTATAACGGACGACGTTTTTTGGGATGTTTGAGGGTTGGAGATCGGTTGCTTATTTCCAGATATTGGACGTTTGAAAATAGGGGAATTATTCGACTAGAGCAAGGAACTTTTCGCGTCATTCTTTTGTTTTTAATTTTCGCGCTAAAGTTTTTTGCCTTATTACATGTTGGCGAGGGCTGGATTCCAAGTATGTTAGCGTTATTGCCAACGGTTTCCGCGTGGTCTTATATTTATTTAGCTCATTCCTTGGCTTCGGCCTCTGATAAGGAATTTGGTTGTTTCCCTCATTTTAAATTTGTGGGCAATTTTCAATTTTGGAGCGCTACTTTATTTACAACCGCGATTGCTATCTTTTTTATGGGGTTAGAAGGATTATTTCTTTTAATGTTTATTTCGCTAGGGACGGTTATATTTGAGCGATACTTGGTTAACCGAAATAAAAAGTATTTGGGAAATGCTTTAGGGGTTATGTTGGAGTCCAGCGAATTAGGTCTTTTAATAATCGCGATTTTAATGCGAGATGGTTTTTTGACCTCAACATCAATGGGTCTATGGGTTTAAAATTTTTTTATATTGATTTGGGTTTAATTTTTGATCTATTTACAATCCATTCGTTTTGCATGCGAACCTCTTCCAGGTTCAAAATTTTTAATAATGATCTGGGATCGGAGTGGTCCTCATCATTGACCACCATACAATAATGTCTTTCGACATAGGCAGCTACATGGTCTTTGAATTGAGGAAAGCCAGCGAATAATTCTATAAAAATTTCTTCGTGGTAAGTTTGATCGGCTATTTTAGGATTGAAGTTTTTTAGTTTTGGACTCAGTTTTACTTTAAAATCGACTTTCAGAAGAGAACCCATTAATCCGCCTCTAAACAAAGATTTAAAGAATAGTTTTAGAGCTTGTAAGGATTAAAAAGCTTTAAAAAATAAAGAGCTTATTAACAAACTCTATAAAACACTATTAATAATAAACTTCTTGTTTTATTTTAAGATTTTTTTTATCAAGGGAAAAGGAAAAATTGACTAAAGGGTTTGAATCGTCCTTTCTTAAAGCCTTGGATAAAAATTGAATAATGTTTCCTGTTTATAAGTCCTTACTTTTCAAGGTAAAAAGCCTTTTTTTTTGTATTTTTTTAATTTGTGGCGATAACAATTTTTACAAAATAGGATGTTTATGAGCGAGCAAGAGAATCCAAACAACGACCCCTATTTTAAGACGATTGGCGACTTATTGAGTTTTATTGATAATTGTCCCACTCCTTTTCATGCTGTCAAGGAGTCAAAAGAGCGATTGATAGATAAAGGGTTTAAAGAGTTATTTGAAATCGAATCTTGGGATTTATCTCTTGGAGGGCGTTATTTTACGACTAGAAATGATTCTTCAATAATTGCATTTAAAATAGGGGGAAAAGCTCCACAAACTACTGGTTACAAAATAATTGGAGCTCATACTGATAGCCCCAATTTGAAATTGAAACCAAACTCTGTTTATGAAAAATCTGGATATTTACAATTAGGGGTAGAAGTTTACGGAGGAGTTTTACTTTCTGCCTGGACAGATAGGGATTTATCCCTAGCGGGTAGGGTGGTTTTGAGAGAATCGAAGAATCAACTTATAACGCGGCTTGTAAAGATTGATAGGCCTTTATTAAGGGTTCCCCAACTGGCGATTCATTTAAATCGACAAGTAAACGAGAAAGGTCTGCTATTAAATAAGCAAACTCATATGCCCCCAGTTTTTGCGTTAATTGATGAAAAGCTGGGAGGGGATTGCCCTTTGAAAAAGCTAATAAGTAAAGAGTTGGATGTTAAATGCGAAGATATTGTCGGATTAGAATTGTCTCTTTTTGACATACAAAAAGGAACGCTTTCCGGTCTCAATAATGAATTTGTGCATACGGCAAGATTGGATAATCTCGCTTCTTGTCATGCGGCGTTAATGGCATTAGAAGATGGAAATGCCCACGATGAATCCACTCAAGTAATCGTTTTTTACGATAATGAGGAAATTGGAAGCGAAAGCAGACAGGGCGCTGGTTCGCCTTTTTTAAAAGACGTTTTGGAGCGAATTCAGGGAAATTTTGAAGAAACAAGGGAAGCTTATTTACGGGCGATTTCCAAGTCTTTTTTCATATCTGCCGATATGGCGCATGCAATCCATCCTAATTACTCAGATATGCACGAGCCTCGTCATATGCCTCGAATTAATAAAGGACCGGTGATAAAGGTGAATGCTAGTCAGAGGTACGCTACGGATGCAGAAACCTCCGCGCATTTTGAATTATTGGCGGAAAAGGCCAAAGTTTCTTTGCAAACGTTTGTTACAAGGTCCGATTTAGGATGCGGTAGCACCATTGGGCCGATAACTGCGGCAAATTTAGGCATTAAGACCATAGACATTGGCAATCCAATGTTATCTATGCATTCCATTAGGGAAATGGCGGGTACGAAAGATCATTGGGATCTTATTCGCGTATTTTTGGAATATTTTAATTAACTTCTTTTTAATCGGGAGACTCTAGGCTGTTGCTGCGATAGTTTCTACGCATTTAGCCTTTAGCGAAGCCCAACGAATACTATCCGATTTTGATACTTGGATTGAATTGCCCAATATCCATACACTTTCAACGCCATTGATTTCGAATAGCGCTTTAGCTATAGAATGAGATTGAGCCATTTCTTTATTCGGATAAGATAAGCCAGTTCCAGGTGGAATGAGATCCTTGTCTAAAGTGAAAGTGATTAAGTTTTCCGTTCTTGTTGGTGTCGTTTCGATTTTTACAGCCATTTTGATTGCTTTAATAAGTTTAAAAAGTTTATAAATTTTTTCTGAAGGATGAATTATAACAAAAGGCGTTTAATTTAAAACTGATTTTCGTCTTTAAATCCAAATTTTTTTTTGGCTTCTTCTAAGGTTTTTTGGGTCGCTTCGGCGGCTTGGAGCATTCCATTTTCTTCGAACAACTGAACTGCGCGGCTTAAGTTTGCGATAGTTAATAAGCGAAATGGAGGTCCCGAGTTGTAGTTAAAATAAGCCCAACCTAAGTTTCCATGCGCTATTGCGTCGTTTGGACGGCGATGGATAACTAAATTAATATGCGAAATAGCCTTTTCCCACTGCTCTAAAAAGTTATAAACATTTCCCAAACTTAGGTGAATATCTAAATTTTCTGGAGCTAATTTCAAACCTTTTTGAAATACTTCGGCGGCTTTTTCAAATTTGCGTAATTTTTGATAAGCTAATCCCAAGTTTTGATAAACAACCCAGAAATTGGGATTTAATTTTGCAGATTTTTCATAGGCTTCGATAGCGTTTTGATAGGCGCCTTCATTTTTAAAAGCGTTACCTTTTTCAAACCAATCTTGAGCAGAATTTGCAAAAACCAGGTTAGCTGAAAATAAAAATAAGCAGCTAAAAAATAAGGCAAAAGCTACCTTTAGATTTAATCGATAAATCATTTGAAAGTTGCCCCAAATATTGAATTTAAGATTCTATATTAGAACATTTTTTTGAAAAGTTTGGGTAAAGAATTTTGAAAAGTTATTTAGCGAAAAAAGTTTTCTGTGTTTGCATAAAAATGGGGTTTGGAAGCATAGCTCCTAAACCCCATTTCTAGTTGAATCAACTAAAAAAATTAAGATTTAACGGGAATTCTTAAAACAATTCCGCCCATATTGTCGCCCATTTTGAAGTCCTTTTTGGGACTGTCTTTATGACCGTTATGACAAGCGACACATGCCATAGAAACTGCGTTATCTGGATATACTGCGGTAAAATAAGTTTTGGAACCCAACTTTTCTTTTTCGTAAAAGTTTTTACCTGGGTTTGTTTTAACAAACTCTAATCCTTTTTTTTCCGCCTCAGTTTGAGGGGCATTTTGTTTGTTAATAGGCCAAAGCGACAATAGGGAAAAACTTATATCGCTTCCCGATTCTTGAAGAATAGTTCCCGTTTCGCGAAACATTTGAGCGGGTAACAATAAGGCTTTATCGTCTTTCCATTGCTCGCTCGCTTCGATAACTTGTTCGTCATTGACCAGCCTATTTATAATCAGTTTAGCGTAAGAAGTTCGATGAGCTTTGATGACTTGAGATGCAGAGTTTGCATAACTTTCCATGTCGATGCCAGAAGAGTCTCCTTCGTTGATTGGAATTCTTATAACGACTCCACCCATATTGTCGCCCATTTTGAAGTCTTTTTTGGGGCTGTCTTTATGACCGTTATGACAAGCGACACATGCCATTGAAACTGCGTTATCAGGATATACGCCGGTAAAATAGGTTTTTGACCCTAATTTTTCTTTCTCGTAATAGTTTTTTCCTGGATTAGATTTAACAAATTCTAATCCCTTTTTTTCCGCTTCGGTTTGAGCGGCATTTTGTTTGTTAATGGGCCAGAGAGACAAAAGAGAAAAACTTATATCGCTTCCCGATTCTTGAAGAATGGTTCCCGTTTCGCGAAACATTTGAGCGGGTAACAATAAGGCTTTATCGTCTTTCCATTGCTCGCTCGCTTCGATAACTTGTTCGTCGTTGACGAGCCTATTAATGATCAGTTTAGCGTAAGAGGTTCGATGGGCTTTGATGATTTGATGTATGGAATCCGTATAGTGTTCCATGGAAATATTCTTCGATCCGCCTTTTTTTTCTCCTCCACCGTCCCCACTGCCACCACAACTAACTAGTGAAATTACAAAAGCGCCTAACAATGCAACTATTCTTAATTCTTTCAAATATGTCATTTTATCGCTCCTATTGTTTAATCCGCTCTTTTACCATTTCGATAATTTTAATATGATTTTCAGGAGATCCCAAAAAATTATTGTTCACGAGTTTAATATCGCCTAACGCGTCTAGTGAAAAACCGAGACCATGACAGTTCATACAAACCGGTCGAATCATTTTTTGGTTTGGGCGAAGCGTATTGTTTTGGTTGTGGTCTACCAAAATATGTTTGATCCTTCCAGTTTTTGTTTCTTTACGTGGAAAGTGGCAATTTGCGCAAGAGACTCCAATTTGATTCGATTTGTCCTTGGAATTCCATAATTTGAAATGTGGCGATGTTTTAAAGGAAACGCTATGTTCATCGTCATGGCAACCTAAACAGGATTCGACTTCCGCTGGTCGGGTTTCATATTGATGAGCTCCATGGCAGGAATTACAAGTGATCTCTTTTTCTAAAGAATCTTCTTTCATTGAAATTTTTGCTAATTTAGGCTTCATAGGAGAAAGGTTTTTTTGTTTTAACCTCATACCATGCCGGCTTTCCAGGAAGCCCGTTGTTTCTAAGTAATGACAGTTGTTGCAAGCCTCAATTCCAGGCTTATTGCTCCACTCTTGGCTTTCGGATGTGTGGCAATTTTTACAATTTACTCCAGATTTCGCATGCGAAGAATTTGCCCATTCTTTAATATACTTTGGATCTGAATCTGAAGGTCCATTATGGGTTTCAATATTTAAAGCTTTATTCGAACGACGTAATAGCTTTGGATAAACATCCTTGAAGTTTCTATCTAAAGTAACGATTTTTTTTAAGTTTTTAGGTTCGTCTAAATGTTTTTTAACGAAGTCTTCATAGAGGGCTTTATTATCATGGTAATTATGACATTGGCGACAAGTATCAAACGCTAAATTTTTGTGGCTCTGCCGGTCCTCGGCAATATCGTCGTGACAATGGATGCAAAAGCGGTCTTCAACAGTGACGCCTAATTGAGTGACAAGACGGGGTTTATGATCATCATGGCAAGCTTTACATTCAAGAGCGTTAATTTTAGTTAATTTAGCCGCATTGCGAGGGTCTTTGAACTTAGAAATAGAATGAGAGTCGTTCACTGCTTTTAATTCTGCGGCATGACAGTTTAAGCAGGCGTCTTTAGAAACTCCCTCAAATGGTGAGTGACATGCGTTACAACTCTCTTCAATTTGATAATGACCGTCTATTAGAGTCCCTGGAGTCAGTTTTGTTTTATCGCTGTTTGAAAAAATAAATGGCGAACCGTAGTAGGCAAAAAGCGTTAGAGATAAGGTGAACCAGCCCAAAAAAAGAGCTAACCATTTAAAATGTTTCCAGCACCATACTAAAACTTTATCTTTCACTAGCAAACCTTAGAAATAATAAATAGATAAAATATGAAGACTTAACAAAACGGGTAAAGGCCAGGAAATGGCCCAATGGACTGTTTTAAATAGTTCTCGGATTTGAAAATAGGATTCGTCCGTACTTCTATTTTCTAAATATATTAGGTTTCCCGCCAGGGCGCCTAAAATGGCGACCAATAAAAAGTTAAACATCAATAAAAAGTTTAAATTTGCTCCGAAATGCATCCCTGAATGGATTGCAAGAGTAATAATCGAAAGGGCTCCTAGGATGATATGCAAGATTCGAATGTATTCGAAGTTTATAAAACTTAAAAATTTTGTCCTTTTTGGAATGGAGAGGATCATGCCAATAGTTACCAATCCAAGAATTGAGTACCCCGATAAAATTTGTGGGTCCATTTCTCCAAATACGGATTTTGTCATAGTCTCCCAAGAAGGGAGTAAAAAGAAAAGAGCGCCTAGAATAAAAGTTAGCGTAGATCCAAAATATAACATTTTGGGGGCTTTCAGCGGAGGTTTTTCGCTAGCCTTCTTTTGAACTTCAAAGCTTTCAATGTTGATGCGATTTTTGGAAACACCACATTTGGCAAGCATTTCCTTTGTGGATTCTTGAAATATTTCAGGTCCACAAATAAAAAAAACGCTATCTGGATATTGTTTTGCGACTTCGTTTAATCGCTCTTTATTTATTCGTCCCTTTTTAGATGTTTCATGAAAGTCTATAGTCAGGTTTGGAAGTTTTTCAGCATGTTTTTTGAGTTCGTCTTTGTAAGCGAAAAGATCTTCTGTTCGCGAGCTGTACACTAAATGGAGTTTTCTGGGGTCGTTACTTTTTGCCATTGTCCTTATCATGGCAAGAAAGGGTGTCATTCCAATACCGGCACATAAACAAACGGTGGATTTGGTTTCTTTCGGGTCTAAATAAAACGAGCCGTGAGGTTTTGAAATTCTAACAATGGAATCCTTTTTGAACTTATCATGAAGCCAATTAGAAAAAACTCCTTGGTATTCTTTCTTGACGGTGATTTCATAGTGATCGTTTTGTCCGGAAGGTGAAGTCAATGTATAGGCTCTTTGGATCCATTCTCCTCCAATCATGGCTTCGATGCTGATATTTTGACCTGGTTTGGACGGTTGAACCGTGCCGTTTTTAGGTTTTAATTGAAAAGTTTTTACCTCTGAAGTTACCTGGAATTCTTCAATTTTTATAGCTTGTTCCATATTGGAGTAGCCTAAAAAGTTGGTGATCTTTGGACCGCAGGAACCACACACCAAACAAGCGCCCGTTTTTTTTGTTAATGATTCAAAGTTATCGCAGCCTTCCAAAAGAGCTTTTTTTAAGCAACCCAGCGAAACTTGGTTGCAGTTA
The DNA here is from genome assembly GCA_964570665.1 of uncultured Nitrospinota bacterium. Classification (GTDB taxonomy): domain Bacteria; phylum Nitrospinota; class Nitrospinia; order Nitrospinales; family JAJDAT01; genus JAJDAT01. The sequence continues at coordinate 78,871 of CAZMZH010000003.1, forward strand.
CAAATTATTGCGGCGTCTCCCAATCCTTTTTTTTGTTCTAAAGACAGGTTACCTTCGGTCCTGAATAAGGCTAATTGCCAAGGAGATAATTTATTTCCATTGATGATGTACTGGAAAATCTGACCCATTTGATCCCAGTGGCCATAAACATTAGCGCCAATTAGTTGGCCGTCGCATATTTGTAACGTCCTTGAAATTCCAAGATTATTTTCCTCAAAAACTTCTTCATGCATTTTGTTTTTTTCGGACCCTACTTGCACGCGAGTCATTAGGATAATAGGTTTTTCTTTGACTTTTATAGTAGCTACATCATGACCGTCTAAACCGTGATAAATTGTGGTCAAGGCATCCATGTCCATGTATTTTCCAGTATGGACTGTTAAAACGCCCGAGCCTTGAGTTTGATAAATAGTTTGTAAATGCTCAAACTGATCTTTAAGGGAAGGAGAATCTTTGTAAAGTTTTATAAAATATTCGCCTTCCAGACTTATAACATTTAAAGTTCCATCTGCTTTGACAGTGGCGGATCGAGGTTCGTTTTTAAGGAGAGCTAATTCGCCAAAGAAACTACCCGGGCCGTATTTGGTTAATATTTTTTCTTCTCCGTTTTCTGTTTTACAGGCCACGGCTTGTCCCGAGACGATTAAATAAAAGCTGTCTCCTATCTCTCCTTCATGGAATACTTCTTCTCCATTGGAATACTTTTTTTGTTCAATCCATTGGGAATAGCTTTCGGGAATAGAGAGAGATCGAAATACGGAAGAAGTTGCGTCAAGTTTTTTCCGTAATTGGTCTTTCCCAATTTTATTTAAGTAGGCGAGTATTTCGGGGTCGGTTTCTAAAACCTTTTGAAAATCATCTTTGGATATTTCCACCAATACGCTTTTTTCAATAGTGCGTCCATTGGCGTTTCTTTCTCCTCGGCTTTTGGGAAGTAGGGCCTGCTCTCCAAAGTGGAGACCTTTTTTTAGGATGGCTAACTGCACCTCTTTGCCATCTTCGGAGTGGGAATAAATTTCTATTGCCCCTTCGAGAATTAGAAACATTGAGCTGGCAAGCTCATTTTCCCTTAAAAAAATCTCTCCAGAATCTAAATTCAATACGTCGACGCTGTTTGCGAGGGAGTTAAGTGTGTAGTCGTCTAAAGACCTAAAAATAGAAATTTTTTTTAGGAAGTCGCGAATTTCTAGGGTAGTGGAATTTTCCAAGATCAGATTAACCTCCTAATCAATTGCTTATAAAATAATGGCTATGCCAATTATTTCATCAAGTTATGAAAGGGTTTTATCTTAAAAATTCTGGATATTCTCTCAGCTTGTGGGCCAATTTGCAAATTATGTTTGGCCCTTTTTTGAAGGAACTTTTAAACGGGAGGGGAATAATATTTCTAAAAAATAATTCTAAAGCTTATTTAAGAGTGGGATTTTTTCTGATAAAAAATATTAATTTGTTTGCAACTTTTTAGGATAGATTTAAAAGTTATAAATAAAGCCGCCGTAACCTGCAACTCCAGCAGTTTCAAACCCGGGGATTTCTTCATAATCTTTATCAAGAAGGTTTTCTCCACGAGCGGTGATTTTTAAATTTTCGTTTATCTGGTATTTCAAAGCCATTCGAACGGTAGCGAATCCCTTGGTATTGAAAACTCCATCCCTAATACCGCTACGCGCATAAACTCCAAATAAACCAGTCAATGGCCCAGTTGAATAATCAAGCGAAGCGTTAAATGTATGTTTGGGCACTCTCACTAAAGGAGCTTTGCCTCCATCTACGGCCTGGTTCCAAGTATGATTGGTCGAAAAGTTTAAATCTTTAAGTATTTGATAACTGATATAACTTTCAATGCCCTTTGATTTGGCCAATCCAATATTACCGATGCTGAATGTTATTAAATCGAACTGGATTCTATTTTCTGTTTCGGAATCGAAATAGACCGCCCCAAAAGTTAATCGGTCATCTAATAAAGCTTGATCAAAGCCAACTTCCCAATTTTCGTTTTCTTCTGGTTTGAGGTTGGGATTACTGAAAAAAGGAAAGAATAAGTCGTTACCTGTAGGAGCGCGAAATCCTGTGGCAACGGACGCTCTAAGAGTGGTTCCCGTCTTAGCAAATTTATATAGGCCTTCAAACTGATACGTAGTTCTATCGTCGAATACTTGATTTTTGTTGTAGCGAACGCCTGCAGTCAGAATAAGTCGGTCTTCGTAGTTATACTTGGTTTGGAGATAAATTCCTTGTTGAAAATTAGAAACATGTAAATCGCTTTCTTGGTTAGAGCCGTTTAGGATTTGATGTTCAAAACCTGCGACACTTGAGAAACCATGGCCAAAATCAAATTTGTTTTGCCAGTCTGCCGTCCAAGTTCGATTATGAATCGTTGAAGTGGAAGAAAATAATGGGTCCGTGCTACTAAAGCTATGAGATTTATCGTAGGAAAAATTTAAGTTTAATTTTGTATCCCACCAATCTGTTATTGATTTTTGTATGGGAACGGCAAAATAAACTGTGTCTCCACTGAGAAATCGAGCTTCGTCGGTGGGACGAAAAGTGGTTCGACTAAACTCGTCGAATTCGCTTGAAGATTTGGTGTATCGGCTAATCAACTCAACTTTGCCATTTGAGAGAAATTCTCGCCCCATCCTGAAAGAAAAATTTGAAGCTTCGTAGTCGTCTTTTTCTGAGTTCCCTAAATTTCTTGCAGCGGCGGTAATTCCTTCAGAATCGGTTCTTGAAGCGGAAATGGAATAATCGTAATTTTTAATGGTACCTGAGCTTCCGGCAGTTTCTTTAAAAGTAGAAAAGCTACCTCCTTCAAATGAAACATAGTGAGATGGAGTTCCCTCTCCTTTTTTAGTGATGATTTGAATAACGCCGCCTACAGCGTCGGCTCCCCATAAGGTCGACTGTGGTCCTTTTAAAACTTCTATCCTCTCTATATTATCGATATTAAGATTACGGAAGTCGAAGGAACCGGCAAGGGTTTCGTTGACTTGGATTCCGTCGATCATTACTAAAGTTGCTCCTGCCCCTGCGCCACGGATGTTGATATTAGTTAATTGTCCTAAACCGCCATTTTGGGTAACGGTCAATCCTGGAACCTGCCTTATGAGTTTTTCTATTAAAAATTGACCGGATTTTTTAATTTCCTCTTCAGTGATGATTGTTACAGAAGCGGGGGTTGTTTCTTTTGTGAAATCTAATCGAGTAGATTTTACTTCGATGGGTTCCAAAACCTCCGGTTTCTGAGCCATTACATGAACGGGTAAAACCAAAGAAAATACGGAAACTAAAAACACGCTAATATTTTTTATATTCATCATTTCCCTAATAAGAATTTGTTGGAGCTAAGTTTTATATGTGGATATTTTTATAATTTCGTTTAATTAATCACCGACTCAAGTTTTCTAGAAATATGAGAGATGCAAAAGTGAGTGTCGGTAAAATTACTCTTAACGGATTCTTAAAAAAAACCGTCGGATAGGCCACCAGAAGTTACGTAGCTTAAAAGGGAATCTAGAAGATCTTATTCAAAAAAAAATCCCCTTTTCCGGGGGAAAAAGGGGAATAACGATCAAAACTATTACCTCTTTGTCCTCGAAGAGCAATTGAACCGTATCCAGTAAGGTATTCTGGCTTTGGGGCTAGACCTAGTTCTCGCGCCTTCCCATTAAACTTTAAACAGTGGCATTATGCGAGTTTCGTACCCCTTACAGCGGCGGGACCGCGACGGAATTGCACCGTCTTCCCTTAGCTAGGATATATTAAATTTCATTGAGGATTGTGCAATTTACGGCGGGATTTGTCAACTAAATAAGGCCGTCACACCGCTTCGCATTTGCAAAGTTCCCGGATATAGCGGACAAGCGACCAGATTGTTTCTTCGTTAAATGTAGAACCCCAACTTGGCATGCAAGGAGCTCGACCAATTTTTAAGCCGCCTTGGTCGATAGCGTCAAACAACTCTTGATCGCTTCGTGTTTCTAAATAGTCGGGTTTAGTATGGTTTCTTGGAGGAACCGTTACGTACGGCGAGTTAATGCCGTTTCCTTTTCCCTTAACGCCATGGCACTGGGCGCAATACCATTGATATGTTTTTCTTGTTTCTTGAGTAACAGGGTGAGGGTTTAGTTTTTCTTGAACCAGGGGAACTGGGCTTACGCTTGGAATTGGCGGAGATGAGGCTGTCTTTTCTTTTTGAGATTGATCGCAGGCGAACAGCCAAAAAATTGCGAAAAGCGCAAGAATGATTTTGAAAGGAGAGTTTTTCAACATTGTTTATTAAATTGATGAATATTGTTACCGAATATTTTCTTTTTTTTGAATTAATAAATATTTTGTCAAAGAAATAAAATCTTTTTCGGGAATTTTAAAAATTGGCATCCGGCCTTGAGGTTCGTACTTCCTAGGGTGTTTAAGTTTATCGTAAATCCAATCGCCCTGTAATCTGTTTCCGGCATTGATCAGTGAAGGACCCGATATCCCACCGCGCGGTTGACGAGCCAAATTAATCGCCTGATGGCAGGCGGTACAACCATAAGTTCTTTCAAATTTGAATTTAAATTTAGCTTTTTCTCCCTTTGAAATAGGGATATTGTCTATTATCCCTTTAGAAGATTCCTTTAGCGTTAGTTTAATAAGTAATTCGGTAAGTTTAATTGCCTCTTCCGCAGAAACGGTCTGATGCTTTTGGAGTTTAGACCCCAAAAGAAAATCTGGATCTAAAATAAATCCCCCTGGCCGAACAACTTCTGGTTTTTGAAGAAACTCTATCAACCACTTTTTTTGAAATTTATCTCCGGAAAAAAACAGGTCTGGAGCTTTTCTTTTTTTTTCGTTTTCGTTAGCGGAAAAACGATGGCATTCTGGACAACCTAATTTTTCGGCTACCGTTTGGCCATATGCGACGCTTTTTAGGTGGTTGTAAGTAAAGGTCACACATAACAATAGAATGAAAATTTTTGTTTTGTTAATCATAGCTTAAGGAGAGTTTTGAGGTGGCAAAAACTCAATGGTTTTCTCTTCTGATAGAGATTGCCATCCATTTTGCGGTAAAACATTTTCCTTTAATGAAGTTGCAGAATTTGAGGTCGAATCCTGGGAATTTTGATCGGGTAAACTAGGAATTACGTCGTCTAAGGAAAGTTCGGGATTTTGCGATTGAGTTTCGAAAAACGAAGTTTCAGAATCGATAGTTTGAGGCGTAGAACCTTCTAACGTTTCTGATGTGGAAATAAATTCTTGTTTTTTAATTATTTGCATAATTAAATCAAGGTCTTTTTGTGTCGTTTCTTCCATTAATGAACTCTCGTTGTCTATTGGGTTTCCGTAGAGCTTGTTATTAGCTTCATGCTTTATATCGAAAGGGAACGAATCTCTACTCAATAATTTGGGAAACCCACGCTCTCTTAGCGCAAGATATCGATTTGCGCGGTATTTGTCATTTTTTTCTTGTATCAACGATAAATCATTAGAATTCAATAAACGAGCTCCTAAAGGCCAAACGCTTTGTAAAGATGCCCCATTTGAATCTACTGTTTGCCACAATTGAAAATTTATTGGCAAAGGCGTTTTGTTTGTTAATCCGTTAAAAAAAGAAGGCGCTTCGGGAATAGTTTTGAGTTTAGGGTCGCCCAACCCAAGAGTTTCGGGGTTGGAATGACAACTTTCACAAGATCGAGCAATTTTACGGATTGTATGTGGAGTGTATGGAGTCATGATCAAACCAGAGTTTCCATCTGGAAGGAGCGGTATCTCGGCTGATTTAATTATTTCGCCTTGGGAGGAAATTTCAGAAATGAAGTATTGTTTTTTAGGTTTAAAAATTGAATATTTTCCTTTGGAATTTTTACCTAAAATCATTTTATCCCATGACGCCTTTGACAATAGTTCTATCCAAACTCCAGTTTGCCATCTTCCCGATATCTTATTCAAAGAGTCTGTTGCGGTTAGCCAATTAAAATCCTGATTAATGTAAGGCATTGGTTCGAAAGCTTTTTCTTTACCGAATAGTATTTGCTGCAAGTTAGGATCGGAAAAACTCCAATTTTTCCAGGTTTCCAAGTTTGGTCTATTATCAAGGATAATATGGTTTCCCCATTCGGAATAAGCCCATCGCGCATGACATGCCGCGCATTCTATTGAGCTCATATGTTTTTTTAAAGAATGGGCTATTGGTTCTTTCGTATCTTTTAAGATGGGAATGATATGTTTTTTACCTGTAACTTTGGAAATTAAGATCCATTGCTCTTTATATTTTTTGATGTGTGAGTGTAATTTCCCTTGATCGTCTCTTAATATTAAGTCGCCAAGTTTGATTTTCCCTTTTAGATTAGGGTTTAGGGATACTTTTTTTATAATTTGTTTGGCGCTATTTAACGACCCGACTAGAAGAAATTCGCTTGGTTCTTTTTCGTGCGTTCCATGACAATTTTCGCACTTTGGGTTTACGGTTAAGTCTTTACTGGGAAAAGTAGATTTTGAGTTTTTTAATTCATTGCCTTCATGACAATCGATGCAATGCATTCCACGTTCGCGGTGGATATCTTGAATTAAAAATTTGTGTTCGGAGCCAAATAGAATAGGTTTGTCTTCATCTATTGAGTTTGAAAGGGGTTTTTCTCGCGCAGGTTTTTTGAAAAGTCCTTCATATTCAATCCCTGGACCGCTTTCATGATGGCAGGTTTCGCATTGCGAACTAGGAATTGCTACCGAAAATTTATGGAGAATCGGGTAGCCTCTTGAGTTTTTAAAGGATTTTGCGGCAACTTTTTTACTCAGCGGTTTATTTTGTTTTTTAACCTTTTCTCGTTGTTTCGATTGAATAGCCCTATCCCGTGTCATGGATAGCCCGTCATTTGCGTAAATCATATGGCAAGAAGCGCAACCGGTAGCTCTATATTCCCCAGGTCTATGAGGGCTAGGAGATTGAATATGACAACGAAGGCACTTTTTTTGTAAAAAGTCGTCAACGAGTTCAACTTGCCCCTCAGGCGGTACTTCTGGAGGAAATAATTTTTCCTCTTTTTCTCCATCGGGAATTAATGAAAAAGTTGGCGATTCTAAACTTTGCGCTCCCCAATTGTACCGAGTGAGGTTGATTTGTCCTTTAGCGGTTGCCATGGAAGAATTAGAAACTTTGTTAATGTGGTCGGCATGACATTTGCCACAATATTTAGGAGCGTGCTTTAGATCTGAAGGATTCGAAACCATTTTTTTGTGAGCTGATTTTTTTGAATAGGCTCGTCCATTTCCCCCATGGCAACGGGTGCAAGAAAATCTATGATTCGAGCTAATTTCTTCTATTCCGCCGTGGCATGTTAAACACCTTTGCCCTTTGTCGTATGCTACTACACGGCCATAGATATCGTCGATTTTAAAATTGGAGTTTCTATATTCCGTTTCAACGAAGGATTGGATTTCATCTGAAGAATAAAACCGAATTCCATCAATGGTTGTTCCCGGGCTCAGAACTTCTTCGGCATTTAAGTCCATACCGCGGACAGATAGCAGTGGATCTCGTAAATTGCTTGCGTCGATGTCCGAGACAGTTGGCGAGTCTGGGATTTCTGTCATCCTCTTTTCTTGAAAGAATTGAGAATTGTAAGATGGATTATTTTTTGGCGAAATTTCTTTTTCTTGATTTATAAAATTTTTATCGTTTATGGCAGAATGATTTAACGTTTCTTTTTTTGAGGGTTCTGCGGTTCTCTCGGACAAGAGTGATTTTTTATTTTTAAAATAATCTTTATTTAAGTTAAATGGCGAACCGTAAGGATAGTTAAAGGGTTGCGCTCCAGAAAAAGATAATGAAAATGGCACAATTAGTATCAATGAAACTGAGAAAAGAATAATTTTTTGAAAAAAACTAGGTTTCATCTTATGAGTTAGCGAGCTTTTAATATTTTTTGCCTTAATTGACGATGTTGATTTGTTCCGGCAAATTTATAGCTTTTATCCATGTTATCGTAAATATTATCTTCAGGTTTTTCGTGACATGGTATGCAATTTCCAACTTTCAAAATACGAGAAATTTCTTCCTGATTAAAGGGGCGAGTGTTTTTTTGTGTTGTACCTGCGACGGGCTGTCCTTTTATTGTTGTATAAGCATCTGGCGGGGTGTCGATGTTTTCCGCCAATTTTGATATCCTATTGAGATATTGCATCTTGTCCGATTTTCCCGAAACATTATTTCCAATAATTAATTTTCCAGCTCCCAATCCCAATGTTTCAGGGTTCATGTGGCAATCTGCGCATGAGCGCGCTTTTGAGGAAACGGTATGAGGGAAATTAGAAAAAGCAAGATGAGATCCTGAATACCCTTCTGGGTTTAAAAAAGTTTTTTCTAGATAGTTGCCAACCGAATCGCCTTGAGAATTGATTATTGGAACAGGATTCCCTTTTTTATCAAAAACCGATACGTGTCTTTCGGGTTGGGCTAGCATTGGAGCTACCTTACCTCTTGGCCCGACCATAAGAATGGGTTTTTCGGCGGACAATTGATAGTTTTGTTTGAGCCAAGAATTTCCATTTATATCTTCTTGTTTTTGATCAAAGGTCAAATGACAACCAGAGCATTTGGGAATCCATAAAGAATGGCAGGCGGAACACTCTAGTTTATCCTGATGCGCTTTAATTGCATGTGAGTTTTTACTTTTATGAATCATAGGAATAGGAAATATTTTTCCTGTTCTTTTTCCTATAACGGATAGTTTGTTGTCTACCATTTTGACATTAGATAATGTTTGTTCTCTTTCCGATAAAGCGAGAATATCGCCTTCTTGGATTTGGCCGTCCTGATAGTATTTACTGATTATAACCGCTGGATCGTTTGGGTCTATTATTTCGCTAACCTCAGGAAATGTATTATAAGTGCCATGACAAGTTTGGCAACGGATTTCGACCGCTTCATGTTGTTTAGAATATATATTTCCATCGCCCATTATATCGTTTGATGTATGACAATCGATACAATCCATACCTTTTTCGAAATGCAAATCTTGAAGTGGAAGGCCGAGCCCTGGGAAAAGATTATTTTCGAAGTGAACGTTTTTTTCTGAGCCCGAATGATTAGTCGTGGGGAGGCGTTTTTCATTTGCGAAAGCTCGGTGGCAGGTTATGCATGTGGAGTTTGGAGGTAAGGCTTCAAATTTATGTTTTGCCGCATGGCCAGTTTGAGTTTTATCTATTGTTTGGTCGTTACCAGAATAAAGACCATTTTTGGCGTAGGGCATATGGCAAGCGGCGCAACCCTGGCCGCGAAAAATACCGGGTGGAGGAGGAGAGTCTAGGTGACATTGAAAACAAGTTTTCCTTAATAAATCATCGGCGATGTGCCGGGATAATTTCCCTTTTTTTAACGCAGACTTGTTTTTTAAAGCGTTTCTAATCCAATCCGTTTTAGAAAAAAAAGGAAGGGGTTCTAAAAAAGGAATTCCTGTATTCTGAAAGTCAGTATTCTCAACTGGATAAACGCCGTAACGAGCTGTTTTGGGAACCTGAGCCGCCCATTGGTAGCGTAGGCCGGAAATGACCCCCGCTAAGGTACCCATAAGAGATTTTTTTAGTCTAGATACATGGTTCTGATCTGGAAAGTATGAAGAGTAATGACATGCATTTTGCCCGCAAGATTTATCCGCTATTTTTATATGTGATGGATTTTTTTTCCCTGTACCCCAATCAGGATCATAAATGAGAGTAGAATGAGCGTCTTTTTTTATTTGTGAATTTTCGTTGCCGCCATGGCAAATAACGCATCCTATTTCTGCTGGATGAGAATCGCTTATGACCTCGATGCCATCATGGCATTTAATACACTGCTCGGTTGTTTTTGTTTCCCAATTGATGGAAGGGGGATTCGGAAGTTCAGCTTGTTCTTCTATTAAAGGTTCAATAATCTCATTTTGTTGAGAAATTACAGAACGTATTTGAGGTTTAGAAGCAAAATAAAAATTAGTTTCTTGCAAAAATGAGGGAACGGATGGCCAAAAAGCGATCAACGCCAAAATAGAAAAAAATGTTAAAGGAAGTAGTCGGCGAAAGGTAGTCACAGAAAGTTTTGAAGGGTTGAATTTTTAAGCCGCCCCAAAAAGCTCCATCACCGACTAAGGGGCTGTGCGCAGTAACTGCTTAAATGAAACTTTTAGTAAACCTTGAAATGAGAATAACTTCTACAGTTTTGAAAAAAACGAGCGATCTCAATCACTCATAAGTAATGTGGATGCGATCCAAATAATCTAGAAGTTTTTTTAAGGCATCACGAATGGTTTCTGTTTTTTTTTGGATTCCTGATTTTTCGATAGTCAGTCCAATAACTGAAATTTCTTCGAAACCATAAGATTTACCATTTCCCTTCATTGCATGACCTAAAATGCGAGCGGTTTCAAAATCTCCTTGATCGATGGCTTTGGATATTTTTTCGATATCAACGCGTCGATTTTTTAAATAGCCGGGGACCAGTTCTTCGATATCTCGGTCTATTTTTAAGAAGATTTTATCGTCCAAAAGAACGTCCTTTTCAAAATAATTAAGACGCCTCGCATAAATGAGGACAATTTAATATACGGGGTTATGGAAATAATATAAAGCGTCGTCGTTCGGGGTAATCGTATAGTCTGGCAAACTTGCGCATTGTTGCAGGGCAACTCTCCAGTTTGTGCCTTCTTTTTCAAAAGCATAGTTGCAAAAGCTGTGTTGCCGGTCATCGGTACTTAATCGCGATGAAATATTCACTATTTCATCTACAAATAAATAACCGACTGATTCTCCAACCTTGCCTCCAAGTACCGTTCGCTTTGTAGTGCACTTCATTTCCTCAAACTCGGCTATCATTCTTTCAAAGTCCTCAACCTGTTCTTCCAAACTAATCCGGGTATCGTCAGACATGAGTACAGCCCCTTTTTTATAAAAAGGTAATAAATTTTTGGGGCTTGAACAAATTACTTGATCCATACTTTTTAAAATATCGGTAAAAACGCCCATGTCGGCCGCACTAGCTGATTTTAAGGCTATAGTTCCAGAGAACAATGCCGCCGTCAAAAGGACGATAAACTTTTTCATTACATCAACCTCCATAATTAATTCTTATGGGCGAAAATAATTTCGCTTTTTATATTTCTTCCAAAGCGATAATGCTTATGGAAATTTGTGGAAAAGAATTTCAACAGTTTCTCCTTCTTCGCCCCAGCCATAAGACCCACCAGTTCCAGCGAGAGTAGAGATAATGCCGTTAGTGTCAAGTTTTCGAATTCGATTGTTTCCTAGATCCGTAATATAAGCGTTTCCTTTGGAGTCAAAAGCAATCCCTGAAGGTGTTTTTAACATAGCTTTTTCTCCAGGTCCGCCGTCGCCATAATAACCTTGATAGCCTTTTCCAGCTACGGTGGTAATTGTGCCGTCTTTTTTGATCTTTCGAATTCTATGAGTTCCGGCTTCAACAATATAAAGTTCGCCAGAAGGGCTAAAAGCTATGTCAGCCATGGATCGAATCCCAGCTTCAATAGCGGGTCCTCCATCTCCAGTATCTTTGTGTTCTCCGTTTCCTGCAAATGTGGTTATAATTCCATTTGTATCAATTTTTCTGATTCGATTATTTGTCGAATCCGCTACGTAAATGTTTCCTGCGTCATCCAAAGCTACCGCAACTGGAACTGCAAAGGTTGCCTTAATTGCGGGGCCCCCGTCGCCAGTAAAGTCGGACGAGCCATTTCCCGCAATGGTTGAGAATTCGCCATCGGGCGTGACTTTACGAATTTGATGGTTGACACTATCAGGAATTATTAGGTTTCCTTGTTTATCAAGGGCAATATCGGAAAACTGAGTAATCGCAACTAGATCTGATTTTGACGACTTGCTATATCCACCCGATTGTTTAATTACTTTTAGATACTTTTTATCTGATGTTGTATGAAGCAAATGGACGATATTATTTTTATCAATTTTTCGAATTAGGCTCATAAATCCGCTAGGATTAATAAAATACATTTCGTCTTTGTCATTCAAAATAAGAGACGTTACGCTATAAAGTTCCGCATCCAGGGCAGGACCTCCATCGCCCAAATTTCCGCGTTTACCATTGCCGGCGATGGTGTCGATGATACCCTCTGGAGTTATCCTTCTAATTCTAAAATGAGCTTTGTCTGAAAAAATTACATTATCTTTTGAGTCAACGGCAATTCCATGAGGGAAAAATAGACTAGCCCCCGTTGCAGGTCCGCCATCCCCTTTAAACTTTTTCTGACCGTTACCCGCAATAGTTTCTACGGCTCCAGATTGGATATCGATCCTTCGAATAGTATAATGTGAACGGTCAACAACTAGTAGTTTACCGTCTGGATCGAAAGTAAGAGCAAATGGAAAATGCAGATTGGTCTCTCTCGCTAATTCACTATCGCCATTGTAGTCTCGTTGGCCGGTTCCAACAACGGTGCGAATCAAACCATTGGTATCTACCATTCTCACTCGATTATTATATTTATCGGCAATAAATAAATTGCCTTCGCCGTCAACAGCTACCCCAGTAGGACCTGCAATACTGGCGCGATAAGCGGGGCCGTTATCTCCAATAAAATAAAATCCTCCGTCGCCTGCAGGAGTTGTAATTATCCCATTAGTATCGACTTTTCTGATTCTATTATTTCCTCTATCGGCAATATATAAGTTGTCATTTTTGTCGATTGCTAACCCAAAAGGCTTATTCAGTTCGGCGTTAATTGCAGGACCTTTATCGCCTTTATATTGATCGCCTCCATTGCCGGCAACCGTCTTAATTATTCCATTAGTGTCAACCATACGGACTCGGTTGTTTGATCTATCGGAAACATATAAATTCCCTTTAGAATCGAAAGCCAATCCTGCGGGTAGATCAAAACTCGCTTTAGTTGCCGGTCCGCCGTCGCCGCTAAAACCTCCCGTTCCGTTTCCAGCTACGGTGGTGATGGTTCCATTGGTATCGACTTTTCTTACGCGATTGTTTGTCCTATCGGCTATATAAAGGTTTCCCTTTTTATCGAAGACCAGTCCTGCAGGTTGGTTTAATCTTGCTTTGGAAGCCGGGCCGCCGTCGCCAGAAAACCCAGATATTCCTTCGCCATAAACTCGTTTGATTTTTCCGTTTTTATCAATTCTAAGAATTGAATGGTGATCATGAGTTGAAATAAAAACGTTACCGCTTTTGTCGACGGCTATTCCATCAATTAGCGAGATTTCTACATCGGTTGCAACGTCAGTTTCTTTTAACGATTTAGCGTTAACATAAGTAGATAATATTAAAAAAATAAACGTCGTTAAAGCGACGTTTCTAAAAAAAGAGCGAAAATTGAAAGGCATTATTGACCTCTTTAATAGACTTAACTAATGTTATTTTCCAACCTTAAATATTAAAATTTTAAAAGGTAAAAATATGGAAAAGTATTGAAAATTTAAATATAAGTGATTGATTATACGGAGACGGTTTTTGATGTCAAATGAAAATTAATTTTTTTCAGAATTATGTTTATCGTTGTTTTAACATAGGGCCGGTAAGCCAAAAATTAAAACGATCATATCATTAGATTTATTCTAAGGACGGTAATTTAATAAACTTGGCGTTGCCAGTTTTGGGATATAGCTTGAAAAATGGTATTATAAACAATCATGAAAACGCTTCTAATATTTCCTTGCCAGTGGTACCCATCTCAGCCTTACTTGAGCACCCCTTATTTAACCTCGTATTTACGAGCTAAAGGTTGGGATGTAAGCCAAAGAGATTTTAATATTGAGTCATACGACCTTTTCTTGTCAAAACCCGTGCTTGACGAGGCCGTTACTCGTATTGATAAAAAAATTGATTTAATTCGCGCAAAATCGTCGTTGTCTTTTAAGGATAAATCCTTAATGGATGTTCTGGCAACAGGTAAAAAGTTTTCAGAACAGATTATTTCTCAAGTAGACCAGGCGAAAAAAGTTATGCGGACGCCCGATCTATTCTTTAACTTCGATATTTATCAACAAGCGGATATGGTAATAAAATCCGCTCTAAAATTGATATCGGACGCCTATGCCCCTTCTATACTGAGTTTGTCTACGTTTGAAAGCGGAACTTTGGCGGAAGAATCTTCCAGGAGAGCCCGATTAGCGGCTAAAGACGACGAAACAAATCCATTCATTTGGATTTATGAAAAGTTTTTATTGGGTACTGAACGCTGGGAAGATTACGATGTTGTGGGGATTTCAATTATTGGAATTTCTCAGATAATTCCAGGATTGACTTTAGCTCGAATGTTGAAGCAGAGATATCCACATCTTCACGTTGTATTGGGCGGTCCTATTTTTAGCGTTGCGGGGGGGCAACTAGAAAAACAGCCCGAGTTTTTTGAAGACTTTTGTCATTCTATCGTTACATTTGAGGGCGAAGAACCTCTTCACCAGCTTTTGACCAGATTAAAAAATAAGGAATCTTTAGAAACCTCTCCCAATTTAATTTATTTGGATAATGGGTTAGTTCGGTTTAATAAAGATCGTGTTGAGCTACGCTTTGAAGAATTACCGTCGCCAACGTTTGAAGGGTTGCCCATGGAAAAATATCTTTCTCCATATCCTATTTTGCCTGTGTTGCAAAGTAGGGGATGCTATTGGGGAAAATGTACTTTTTGTACCCATAGTTATGTTTATGGGCATCGTTATGGGAAACAGAAAACGAAACAGATGGTCTCCGAGCTCAAAATGTTATCGGAAAAATATCAAACTAAATATTTCACTTTTTCAGACGAAGCGGTTTCCCCTCATTCTTTGAATGACGTTTCCGAAGAGATTTTGGAACAGGGGTTAGATTTAAAAGCCTTGGCATTGTTAAAATTTGAAAAAGTTATGGATGAAGAGCTATTTCGAAAAATGAAAAAAGCGGGTTTCATCTTTTTAATGTTTGGCATGGAAAGCGCTAACGATAGGATTTTATCCCTTATCGATAAAGGGGCTAATCAAGAAATTGAACGCGACTCGTTGCGAAAAAGCAGCGCCGCCGGTATTTGGAATCATACGTTTTTATTTTTTGGTTTTCCAACTGAAACGCGCGAAGAGGCGATGGATACCATTAATTTTTTAAAGGAAAATATTGATAATATTCATTCCTTTGGGCCGGGAGTTTTTCTTTTAAATCGTGATTCTAGCGTTTTCCAATACCCAGAGAAATATTCCATCACTAAGATCATTAGTGACTTAGATTCTGATTTGGCCATGAATTTAGATTTTGAGATTAATGTTGGGATGTCGCGGCAAGAAGCGATTGAGTTAAATAATCAATGTATAAAAATGGCCGAAGAAACATTTGAAAGTATTAAGCTTTGGGGTGTAATGCCTAGAGAACACTTTCTACTATATCTAGACCGATATGGTAAAGACGAGTTGACGGGTAATAAATCAAGTTTTGGAGAGGACGAAAAAATATTGTGCAAAGCTTAAATTTGTATGTCTTCTTTTTATTAAGGGAACAATTATGAAAGTGACGCTTTTATTTCCGCCAGACTGGTTACCATCGGAACCTTACTTGAGTTTACCGGCTTTGACTTCTGTATTGAGGCCCGCCGGTCACGATGTAACCCAAATGGATATTAATGTCGAAATGTACGACATGATGTTTGGGGAAATGTTTTTACGTCACGTGCAGCAAAGAATCGCTTTTGAGCTTCGACATTTGCAAAAGCTGGAAGAAATGCAAACCCTAGACGAAGAGGAAAGTGAATTAAAAGCCCAACTTTCTATTTGCACGGAAGAGTTTTTTGTAGAATTAATTCAAAAAGCTGAAAAAGCCAAAGCCATTCTAAGAAGTCAAGAGTTTTACGAAATTGAAAAATTAGATTGGGCGAATAACTCTCTTCACGAAATTATGTCCGTGGTATCGCTTGGATATTACCCCGCTCAAATTTGTTTTCCGCCGATTGAAACTGATATCGTTTACAAACCGTTTATGTCTTCAGAAATTATAGAGGCTTTAGACGACGACCAGATTAATGTATATCGAGATGTATACAAATTTTTGATTGAGCCTGAGTTAAAGAAAGATACTCCAAAGGTTGTTGGCATTTCAATTGTTCAACAAAAACAGCTGATTCCAACCTTTACCTTTTGCAAATTAATTAAAGAACAGTTTCCGGATATTCATATTTGCATCGGCGGTAATATTGTCACTCGATTAAGAGACGAACTCGTAAAAAATGAAGAAATATTTAAATTGTACGATTCCGCTATTGTTTATGAAGGAGAGAACGCATTTTTAGAATTGGTAAACTCGATTGAAAAAGGCGAAAAAGATTTATCTCCATTGCCAAATTTAATTTATAGGGATGGCTCGACCATCCAGGCAAATGAAAAAGTATGCGCCGAAGATATGGCAAAACTGCCTCCACCCGATTTTGACGGTTTGCCGCTAGAGAAGTACTTTGTACCAGAATTGATTTTGCCATATTTAGCGACTCGCGGTTGTTATTGGGGAAGGTGTACGTTTTGCGATCACTTCCAAGGGTATGTAGAAGGATTCCGAACCAAACAAGTCGAGATGGCCATTGACGAAATACGGTTTTTAAAAGAAAAGTATGGCAACCGTCATTTTCATTTTACGGATGAATCCTATCCTCCGGCGTTATTCAGAAAACTATCCAAGAGGTTGATAGAAGAAAAGTTAGATATTTCTTGGACCACCCATATGAGGTTTGAAGAATCGCTTTTAGACGACGAAGTTTGGAAAGACGCTGCTGAGTCCGGTTGTAGATATTTACACTTTGGTTACGAGTCTGGAAACGAGCGCGTCCTAAACTTAATGGATAAAGCGACAAATTTAGATGCCATACGAACTAATTTAAGAATGTCCGCTAAATTTGGAATTTGGAATCATTGCATGGGCTTTTTTGGATTTCCCGGCGAAACTTTAGAGGAAGCGGACGAGAGCAAAAAGTTTTTAGAAGAAAACAAAGAAAATATCCATTCGGTCGGGTTTATGACTTTTGTATTGGGTCGGTTCAGTCCGGTGGCCATGGAGCCGGAAAAATATAAAGTAAATTTCTATAAAAAACCAGAGTGGGACCTTGCCTTGGATTACTACTTTACGGCGGAAGGTGGGTTAGGAATTTCCGAAGCTTTGGATGTATTTGAGGAGTTTGAACGCAACCACGACCCCAAGTGGGATCTGAGGACATGTGTCCGAGAGTATATTTTTCTTTATATCGACAAGTTTAAAACCAACAATCTTACCCAACTATATATCAAACCCGACCAACGTCGTGAATCCTACCAAAGCCCTGTTGGAATGGTTTGATTTTAGGCTTTAAACGTCCATTATTCAGGTTTCCTAAGCGTTTAAAACAATTTGCCTCTTTTATGTTTTCTTAAACTTCTAGGCTTTAAACTGTTCGACCAGGTTTTGAAGTTTACCGGCTAATTTTGTAAGATCGGCCGCCGAGGCTTCAGTATCCGTAGCCCCCGCATTGGTGTTTTTTGCGGCCTCGGTGACAGAAGCAATATTTTTTGAAATTTCGACGCTTCCCTGAGAAGCGTTCATTACATTTCGTCTCATTTCAGTGGTTGTTGCAGATTGTTCTTCGACCGCGCTCGCAATAGTGGCTGAAATATCGTTGACCTCGTTGATAACAGTCGTAATGTCTGTTATAGAGTTAACGGCTTCGGAAGTATCTGTTTGAATCGCATCAATCTTTTTGCTGATATCTTCAGTTGCTTTACTGGTTTCTTTAGCTAAATCTTTTACTTCGTTTGCGACCACGGCGAAACCCTTTCCCGCTTCCCCGGCTCTAGCCGCCTCAATAGTGGCGTTAAGGGCCAATAGATTTGTTTGTTCCGCGATAGAATTAATTACTTTAATTACCTGACCAATTTCTTCGCTACTATCGCCAAGTTTGCTGATAATTGTATTTGTTTTTTGTACGGTTTGGACTGCTGACGAGGCGATTTGCGCAGCCTTGGCCGAGTTTTCCGCGATTTCTTTTATACTTGCGGCCATTTCTTCCGTACCCGTAGCGACTGTTTCGATGTTACCGCTAACTTCTTCGGAAGCGCTCGAAACAATCATGGATTGTTTTGCGGTATCTTCGGCGTTGTTATTCATTTGCGAGCTTACTGCGGCCAATTCTTCGGAAGAACTAGCCAATGTTTGAGCGCTTTCAATAATATTTTCTATGAGTACTTCCTTTTCTGATTCCATTTGCCGTAGGTTTTTAACCATGGTCGACATGGAGCCGGTCAAAGTGCCTTTACCTTCCGAATTGAGATTTTTATTATGTAAATCGTTATTGGCAATATATTGCGCTTGTGTCGCAGTATCGTTCATCTTTTCGATCATTTTAGTGAAAGCGTCTCCTAAATCGCCCGAAAATTTTTCTTTTAAAACAGGACTGTCTAAATTATCTTCGGCAATAGCAATGGCCTGAACGGCAAGTTTCCTCATCTTTGTTGTCAGATCGTCAAAGGCTTCCGCAAGAGTTCCCTGAGTGACCTGGTATTTTAATTCAACAAAATTGCTGGCCTCGTCAAATTCTCTTCCCTGTTTTAACGATTCCAACACTTTTTCTGCATTTAGATTGCCTTCTTCTATATCCTTGGCTTGATCAACCAATATGTTCATATTAACGACCATTTTATTACACGCATCGTTCAATGAACCAATTTCATCTGAGGATTTTACGGGCAAAGATTCGACATCAAAGTTCCCGTCTTTTATTTCCCCTAAAACACCAGTAAGTTTTTGAATGGGTTTGATTACAAATGTCGTCAAATAAAAACCTAGTAGTAATAAGATAATTAGCGTTAATAGACTAGAAATTAAAACGATGGAGCGGATATTCTTTTGATTCTCATTGGCTATTTTTGTGAAAACCGAAACGAGTTCGTTGCTTTTAAATCTTAAGTCGTTGGAATTTTTTAATATTTCGCTTTGAGCGATTCTATAATCGAGGGAATTTACTTGGGAATCAAGAAGGCGATCTATTGAGGCTATGAAAACGTTGTAAGAGTATTCAATGTTTTTAATGGAATTTTTGACGCTCTTAAAAATTATGGGTTTCGTTTTTTTGAATTTGGTCAAATTCAGATCGAGTGGGTAAGATCCTCCATTTTTAAAAGCCATTAAAGTTTGGGAAAATATTTTTTTAGCTTTTTCATATTCATCCAACTTTGGCTGAATTTCTTCTCGCCCAATTTCTAGATCAGAAGAAAAAACCATTTCATACTTTCGAATTCCCAATAGGTCGTTTAATTTAAAAGCTTTGCCCATAAGTTGTGTGTGGCAGGAAACACAAGCCTGAGCGGTCGCCCTATCTGCGGTATACATTTGAACATAAAGTTTTCCGCTTCTTTCCACCACTTTCGAAAACATTTTATTTTTAGAGTTTTTTAAGTGTTCATTGGCTTCCCGATCAACATCTGAATTTAAATTTTGGACGGGGTTGACGGGATGCTCGGAAATGATATTGACCGATAGATTACTTCCTTTTCTAAAGTTTTCGTTGACTAAGCGGGCAAATGTAGCGGGAAAAGGAACCGCTGGATGTTCTTCTCCAGAGGGATTAATACTGATACCCAATTCGATTTTTTTGGCGACTTTTATTACGGACTTTGTATATATAGTCCGCATTTGGGTAATATATTTATCGATTTGACCCGTGCTTTGCTCGATACTCTTCAAACGGCTTTTAGCCATGGCATATCCTAAGGCAGATTTTCCCATAGCTTGAGTCAACATACGTTGTCTTCCCATCGCGTTTAAAACGGAGGCGTCTTCTTTGGCTTTATCAAGGCTAGATAAAATTACGAAGCTAGCCGCTATCGTTACTAAGAAGGATACGGCAAGAATCGCGAATAATTTATACTTCAAGTTTAAACGAGCCATTAAACCAATCTCCTAATATTGGAGCTACATTAAAGGGAAAACTTAATTACGTGCATTTATTGTCGAGACTATTCATCTCCATTATTGAGTCCCAAATTCTATGAATTTGTTTTTAACTTAAAAGTTTGTAAAACCAACTTTGGTAGAGCAAATAACTCGATGGTGTTAAAAAAAGATTTCAACCCACCTTCATTTTTTTAAAGAGGTCTTTAGAGTTGGAAAGAAATTATGTAATAAGGTCTTAGTGTTAGCAACCGCTGAAGACCTATAAGAAAATGGGTACAATTTCTATGGGAAAATTCCTATGATGTTGGCTTATTGGTATGGATTTGTCGAATTTTTGTTTTATATGTCAAAAATCTCTTATTTTTATGGCTGGAGTGATTAAATGCTGGAAAAAAATTCAAAATAAAATCGAACTTATTGGTTTTTCTATTAGAGGTTCAGGCTAGTTTAGATCGAAATATTTTATTTCTTGGCAGGAAGGAAAATCTTTGCTCACTTTTTCCATTAACATTTGGTAGGAGATACTTTGCTCCATTTCCATATCGTCTTGGTCGCCGATAACGCATATATAGAGGACTTTGGAATTTAGTTCAGGCAACAAATTACCCATTTGGTTTGCATGACGGCCCATGAAAATCTTTCCATCCCATTCGATAATATAATGAAATCCAATTTCCAGAAGGCCATGATCTAAATGACTTTTTTTGATGCTTTCATAGCTTGTTTCGACATTTCCAGTAAAACAAACCACGATAATATCGGTTGAGGCGCGTTTTATTATTTCAATTTCTTTAGAAAACTTTGATTCGACTTTCATTGGCTATGTGAGGAATTAGAATTTTGCTTTTTAGAAGTAAACTCCGGGCTTATTTTTTCTAATTGATTTTGAAGACTTTCTCCATGTGTTTGGATCCACTGAGAATAACTTTCTGGATAAATGCTAACTATCCAAACATCGGATACTTTAGGCGTTTCTATAGTTTCTATACTTCCGTCTAAAATGGCATGCTTAACCTTTTCATAAACTTCAATTTTTGTCTCCCATTGTTGACCGTCTTCAAAACACTTTAAAATGATTTCTTTGGGTATATGCCCTAGAAACTTTTTATAAACATCAGAAAATAGTTCTACGTTTCCGTAATATTCAAAAACCTCGGCTACGCTTTGCTGTCCTAATAATTTTTCTAATATTTCTCGTAAACAGGTGGTTTTATTTATTTGTCTCTTTTGCTTGGCGATATGATCCCTTCTCAAAATCTCTCGGAAAATTTCAAGTTTTCTTTTTTCTAAAAAAGAATCAAATTCTTTTCGATTAGACAAAATGGGGAGTTGAGTCGATAAGCTCGGTGGTTCGGAAGAAAACGACTTTGATGATATTTTTTGAGAGGTAAGGCTTTGTTTGGGGGTAAAGCTTTTAGCGAAAGATTTATCGCGACGAATAATAAAAACCAAGTAGCAAATTAATAGAGCCATTCCTATTGTTGCAATAGCTATCTTAATTTCCATTAAACTTTAGTCTCGGTTTTTACATTGATAAGTTTCTTCCGAAGTCCAAAGGACTTCAAGGTAAGAGGGAACTTTAGTGAGTTTATCAATGCGAGCCGATTGGATTTGTTCCCACGTTAAATTAACAACGTACCTCAAGATAGCTTTTTGAAGATTTGCCCGTTCTAAGATAGCCCCTTGCAAAAAGGCGGAAGAAAGATAAGCCTCTTCTAAATTTGAATCGTTTAAAAAAGCGCCTCGTAGATCGGCTTTGAAAAAATTAGCTTCTCGGAGGTCGCAATTTCTTAAGTTGGTTTTTCTTAAATCAGTTTCGCTAAAAATGGTTTTTCTTAAATCTTTTCCTGAAAAATCAATTTTTCGTAAATTTGCTCCAGACAGATCGACCTCCCGAAGATCGACACCAGAAAAAATCGCCCCTCTTAGATCGGCATTTTGAAATTTAGCGCCATTTAAAATAGCTTTTGAAAAATCGGCTTGATTTAATTCAGCGCCCGAAAGATTGGCTCCGGTTAAGTCCGCTTCGGTAAAGTCGGCCTTTTTTAACTTCGCTTCCGTTAAATCCGCGTTTTTTAAGTTAGCGCTATGAAGCGTTGCGCTTGTTAAATCCGCTTTTTTTAAATTGGCGGAGCTGAGGTTGGCTGAACTGAGGTCGGACGTCGATAAATTGCGGCCTTTTAAGTAAGCCCCCTTAAAATTGGCGCCTTCCAAGTTTGCATTTTGTAAAATCGTTCTACTCAAATTAGCTCCTAACAGCGCGGCTTGAAATAAATTAATCCCGCTTAAATCTTTGCCCGAAAAATTAGCGCCTGGTAGACTGACTTTTGTTAAGTCTGCTCCTTGCAGATTAGCGGTTGAAATATCTACTTTCAGAAGAATCGCTTGACGTAAATTATAATCTTCTTCTTTTAAGGGGATGCTATACGATTTTGCTTTCTCTCTTAACTCTTTTTCCCAATCTTCCAAAATTTTTTCCTAACCCATCAAAGGAATGTGACTAATCCTCTTTCTGTTTATGTTGTACCTTTTTGCATTCATATTCGGTTTCGGATGTCCAAGAAACGCTTATGTAATCTGGCAACTTTGTAGACTTATCGATGAAAGAGGAGTTTAACTGTTCGCAAGATAAGTTTTGAACTTTTGTTAAATCAGCCTTACGTAAATCTGTTTTCATTAAATCGGCTCGGGTTAAATTTGCGGCCGTCAAGGTTGCATTTTGCAAATCGCTCCAACGCAGGTTAGCTCCTCTTAAGTTAGCTTCCGATAGATCGGCCCCTTTTAAATTAGATCTTTTTAAATAAGCTCCGTAGAGATAAGCCTTTTTAAAGATAGCGTTTTGAAGAGAAGCTCCAACCAACGCGGTTCCCTTAAGGTTGACTCCAGATAAATTTGCCTGGTTTCCTTCGGTTCCATCGGATTGTAGCCAAATCTTATGAGACTCAAGAATGCTCAATAGCTCTTCTTTATCGAGTTCTTTATATTTTGCCGGTTGAGATTTATCAGTTTTTTCTACTCCAGTTTCTGATTCCATTCAAGAGGCCTTAACTATTGTTGTTTTAAAGAAGTTCTAAAAGTTTATCGTGAAGCAAATAAAAATAATTCAATTGACCTGATTTCGAAAATAAAGCCTAGATGAGTTCTATTATAGGGCGCTAAGCAAAAAAATGGATTATAAACTAAAGTTGTTTGAGAATAAGCTGGGAAAGAGTTTAAAACCTGAAGGATAAATTGTTTTGGAGGATAGATTATTTTCTTAGTTTATTAAAATAGTCATAAGATAAGTTTTGGATCATTTTTAGGTCTTTCGATTGAGTGACTATTTGGTCAATACCTTCTCGAACGTGGTCGTAAGCCGTTATAAATTGCCCGAATTCGGTTTTAGCTTCGGCCATGGAATTATTCATTTCGTTTAATCTTCCAATCAAGACGTTAAGCAGGTTTTTGAAAAAACGATTCATCACTGCTGTGGGTAATGCGTTACAGAAAAACTGATCCATTTTTAATACCAGTATTTTGTTTTTTGCCACTGCGTTAGTTAGCCTGGGAGTTCCAGTAATTAAGGGAACCTCGCCAAATAGCGCTCCGGGCTTTAGCGTGTTTAATTCATGGTCGGGGGCTGATCTTTTTGTGATTGCTATTTCACCTTCCAGTAAGACATAAAGTTCTTGGCCAATTTCACCTTCGGCAATAACGCGTTCTCCATTCGTGTAACGGATAATGTTATTTTTAAATTGTCCTAACGTTTTTATTTCGTCTTCTTCAAACTCTTTGAAGAAGTCCAAGTCTTTAATTAGGTTAAAAAATTCATCTTTATCCATTATTTTCGGCCAATTTTTTTTAATTGTTAGTCGATTAGCCCTTATTTTAGCACGAGTAACAGTGGAAATTATTTTTTAAATCAAAAAACGGGCGGGATTGCAGAAATGGATTTCGAATGTACGTCGATCAAATTGAATTTGGCGTCAAAAAGAAAGTTTTGAGTGAGGATATTTTAATTGAGGTAGGTCAGGTCTGGTTCTAGATTGCATTCGGCAACATACGTTCTCCGATTATCATGGCCTTTTACATGATACCAAGGTTTATCTTTTGGCGGTTTAGAACGAGCCATTGATTGATACCATTCTTCGGTTCCTTTAAAACAAGGATCTACCCAAAGGACAATTCCCCGATACTTAAAAAGCTTATGGTGAATAAGCTGTCCAATACAATATTTGGGTTTTGAAGATTCCATCAGATTTTTTAGAGGTGAAAATTTTGACCAATATATATTAAAAAATGATGGAAGTAAATCCGCCTAATTACTTACTATTTAAAGAAATTATAAATTAAAGAGTTTTTAATAATTGACGTTTTAATCGGATTAAAATTGTTTGCCCAAGGGTTTTTAAAATTAAGATTCATTTTTAGAAATCCTTATAAGTCAAAATTTTGTTTGGATTGGATTTCGATCAATCTTTCTTTCATTTTTTGATCTTTTTTTATGGAAGGATTAGAAAAATTTTGACCGGCCATTATAGTTTTCATTCTTTGACGCATTTTAGAGATTTCTGAGTTATCCAAGTCCATAGCTTTATCTTTGTTTGGTTTTACAGTCGGAAGAAGAGGTTCTGAATCTAAATTTTCCAATTCAAATGTTTCTTCGAGTCTTTTTGTTCTGTAAGTCGCTATTAGTTTTGCAATCGCTTGCCGTCTCATTTCCGGAGATACATTAAGTTGATTGTTTTTAATCAATCGTTTTACCGAAGCTTGGGCTCTTTGGTAATCTTCTTCCCATGGAACTGAATTCAATTTGGAATTAGAGTCTGTGAGAGATTGTTTGAGGTTAGATAATTCGGAATCGATTAAATCCATTTTTATTTTTTTGTTAATGCCTGTTTTATTTTTCTGTGATTTAGAGCGTAAATTTTTTAATGCCATTAATCGTTCCTGTCTTTTGTTTCTATACCTATTTATCAACTTTGTAATCGCAAGACGTCTCATTTCCGACGATATTTCAAGCTGGTTATTTTCTATCAATCGATCTACCGCAATTTGAGCTTTTTGAAAATCTTTTTCCCATGGGACGAGTGGCAATTGAGATTCGGGGTCTTCGAGATAATTTTTCATTCGTTCCATTATTAAAGACCATTCTTTTTGTTTGATCTTATTACGGGCTTCTTCTGCGGCGGCTCGTTTTTCAAGTTCTATCATTATTTTTGCTTTTTGGCTTTCAATTCGTTTTCGCTCAATCTCTGCATCAGTAATACGTTTGGTTTTATATCCTTGCATCAGTTTTTTGATTGTCTCTTGACGATTTAGATCGGGTATTTCTAGATTTCGGTAAGAAACCAGGCGAGTTAAGGCTTCTTCCGCTCGTTCTCTTTCGCTATCGCCTTTTTTTATTTCTTCGCGTTCGTCTAAAAATAAGGTCAAAGTCCCATTTTTAGGTTTTTTTCTAGGGAAATTTGCTTTTACCAGATGAAAACCATGAGAAGAGTAATACCCCTCTGTTTCAGCAATTAGAAGTTCGCGCATGAGGCCATTCATTTGAACTCCGTTACCGAGCGCTGATGATTTGGCTAATGAGCGGTCGTCAAGGATCACATTTCCTTCTAGCTTTATTTTTGTCGCCACCATTCTTTGACCTTTATTGACACGTTGAGCGGATGATTCGGTGGCAATAAAAAATGTTAGGCAGGTAGCAAAAAAGAGAGAAAATGTTAGCGAAAAGCGTTTAAAAATCATGGTTTATGATATGGATAATATTTGAATGATAATAATATTCTGTATAATAGGCAGTATCGGAATAATCGAGAAAAATCTTAATATCAACACCTTATGTGTAAACGTTAAGTTATTTAAATTTTAGAATATTTTTTAATTACTATTCAAGGTGATTTGGAATGTTAAATTTCTACACCCGCTAATATTTCCCGCAGTTTATTTTTTAGGAGACAAAATGAGTAAATCCCTTATAACCCCCAACGCGGGAAATAGTATTTTAATTCGTTTGAAATTAGAGGGAAAGATAGGAATTTTAGCGGAAATCACAAAGAAAATTGCGGATCTTAACGGAATTTTGGGAGCTGTAGAAACTTTACGAGCGTTAAAAAATGGAGGTTCTATTCGCGATTTAAATGTTTTTACATCCGGAACCGACCATGCCAATCAAATTTTGGAAGGCGTTAAAGAGATTGCTGGTTCGGAGATTGTTCAGTGTTCGGATCGAACCTTTCGATTGCACGAAGGCGGTAAGATAGAAGTTAATAGTCGAACTCCCATTGAAAACGCAGAAGATTTAGCAATGGCTTATACGCCGGGGGTTGGCAGGGTTTGCATGGCAATTGCAGAAGATCCCGAAGCGGTCAAAAAATATACGATAAAAAATAATATGGTAGCGGTTGTTACCGATGGAACTGCGGTTTTAGGTTTAGGCGATATTGGACCTGAGGCGGCTTTACCTGTGATGGAAGGTAAGGCCATGTTGTTTAAACAGTTTGCTGGATTAGATGCGTTTCCAATTTGTTTAGATGAGCAAGACCCTGACGAAATCGTAAAGATTGTAAAAGCGATTTCTCCAGGATTTGGAGGAATAAACCTGGAAGATATTTCCGCTCCCAGATGTTTTGAAATTGAAGAGAAATTATCCAAGGAATTGACAATCCCCGTTTTTCATGACGATCAACATGGCACCGCCGCAATTCTCACGGCAGCTTTAATCAATGCTCTAAAAATTGTTAACAAAAAACCGAAAAACCTTAAGGTTGTTGTTTTAGGAGCCGGAGCTGCAGGAACGGCATGCTCAAAAATGATCATGAATTTAGGAGTGAAAAATTTAATTGCTTGCGATCGAAAAGGAGCGATTCATAAGGGAAGAGAGGACTTAGGTTCGGCAAAAAGATGGTTTGCTGACAATGCAAATCCAGATAGCGAAACCGGAACGCTTTCCGAAGTTATTTCTGGAGCGGATCTATTTATTGGTTTGTCGGGACCCGGTTTGTTGTCCGTTGAAGATCTAAAAAAAATGAGTAAAGACCCTATTGTTTTTGCGATGGCCAATCCAATCCCGGAAATTATGCCAGAGGTAGCTTCGCCTTATGTGAAAGTAATGGCTACGGGTAGAAGCGATTATCCCAACCAAATAAATAACGTTCTTTGTTTTCCAGGAATATTTAAAGGGGCTTTAGAATGCGGAGCTAATAGAATAACGGAAGAAATGAAACTTGCGGCAGCGCAAGCGATAGCAAACTGTATTAGTGAAGATCTTTTAGGTCCTGAATATATTGTCCCGAGCGTTTTTGAGCCAACCGTTGCGGAGAATGTGTCTCAGGCAGTAAAACAGGCTGCGGTTTCTTCGGGGGCCGTACAAATCCGAGGGAGAACGCCTTTTGTATGATGGACGAAAAATTCTTAAAAACTACATCTAAGCTTTATGAAGGTGAAATCTGGTAACTTTGAATCTGTAAGACCCTTCTTTTATCCAGCTTTTGTTTTTTTTACTTATGGTGTATAATAGACGTATTCTCAAATAGTTAGGACGTTACCTATTATGCGCTTAAAATCCATTTTTTGGGTTATAACGTTTTTTGCTTCATCTTGTCTGGTTGTGGACAAAGGTTTTGCCGCAAATGATCCTCATTCGGCTAAAGCTAATAAGACTCAATTTAATAAAATCTCTCAACAAGATCTTCAGCAAGCGGATGCTTATTTTGGAGTGGGAGTTAAGTATTTAAAAGCTAAACGCTATGAAAAAGCAGTCGAGTCTTTTATATCGGTTATTCAATTGTTGAAAAATAACAAACTTTCTTCTAAAGCTTTCAATAATTTGGGAACGGCCTATTATTATCTTAAAAATAATGAAAAGGCTTTAGAAGCCTATCAAGGAGCTGTCCATCTCGATCCAGAGTGTGCCACAGCCAATTTTAATCTTGGAAGGTTATTTTTTAATTTAAAGAAGTATGAAGAGTCCATTAAAGCTTACAGGCAGTTTTTAAAAGTAAGCCCCGGTCATATAAAAACTGCTGACGCCTATTTAGAAATGGGAAAGACTGCAGATTTGATGGAGGATGGGAGAAACTCCATAATTTTTACTCGCGAGGCAAAACAAATTTTCTTTGAGAGTGGAGATCGGAAAAATATGGCCAAGGCGAAAGACATTCTCTTAGAATTTTATGAGAAGTATGAGTATAAGTCTGAAGATTTTGCATTTTCCCCACAATCTTCGACGGAAAAGATATTTGCTCCCTTTATTTCATTTTTTCAGTTTTTAATGTCCTTTGTCGTTTTTATTTGATTCGCTTCGAGACTTTTAGTTAAGACTTTAATGATAGAATAAATAGATCCCCTTCAATCCAAACGCCTTTATCCTTTCTAATGTTTGCCGTTTCTTGAAACGCAATTGCAAAATTGTTTTCTTGAGCTAATGTTTTAATATAATCTTCAGAATGTCCGTACCTTCCGCTGGGCAATAGAGTGTATTTTTCTTTGTTAGATCGTTCGGTTGAAAAAAGAAAATAAGACCCTGATTTAATACTCTTTTTGATAGATTCAAAAATAGGACCCAAATTTCCCGAATAAACAAAGACGTCCACTGCAGCTATTAAGTCGCATGGTTCCTGAATCTTTTCAAGAGCCGTTATGATATCGCCAGTTAAAAACTGGCTGTAAATATTTTTTTTCTTGGCCAATGCAATCATTTTTGAGGATACGTCAATCCCTGTTATTTCGTCCACGATATCTTTGAACGCTTCTCCGCTCAATCCTGTCCCACAACCTAAGTCGATCATTTTATTAAAATGAGTTGTTTTATCGATTATGTTGTCAAAAGCCTTACGAAGTAAAGTAGGAGTGCGATAATCTAGTTTTTCAATAAGGTGTTTGTCAAAACTTGAAGAGAAACGATCGAAAAGGCTTACTACATATTTTTGAGGAGCGCTGTCTGTTGTTTCTCCTTTTAGCGCTGAAAGCATATGTTGTGCCGAATAATTTTCGGGGTCGAGTTTAACGCAGCTTTCGTACGATCGAATAGCTCCTTCGTGGTCTCCCAAATTATTTAAGGCTATTCCAAGATTATACTGGGCATCGGCGAAGTCTGGGCTTATTTCAAGGGCTTTTTGATAAGTTTCCACTGCAGCTTGTAAGTTATCTTGCGACGCAAAAATATTTCCAAGGTTATTATAAGCCTCAGGATAATTTGAACGAAGCTCAATAGAACGTTTATACGCTTCTATCGCTTCTTCAGAACGGTCAAGGTCTTTGAGAGCGTTGCCCATATTATTGTGGGCTGAGAAAAAAGCCGGGTTAATTTCTAAGGCCTTTTTATAAGATTCAAGAGCTTTGACAGGTAAACCTAAATCGCGTAAAGAATTTCCCAAGTTGTTGTGGGTTTCAGCTTTTGTCGGATTTATATCTAATGCTTTTTTATATATTTCTATAGCTTCCTCAAATTTTCCTAAATTGTTTAGAGAGATTCCTAAGTTGTTTAGGGCATCTAAGTAGTTAGGATCCAATTCTAAAGCTTTTTCATAACAGGATACCGAAGAAGCATGGTCTTTTTTGGTTTGATAGGCGATCCCGAGGTTGTAATGGGCGGCTTTTAAAGAAGGGTTTGTTTCCAAAACGCTCTTGTATTCCTCAATGGCTTCTTCTGGTTTGCCAAAGTCGTTCAAAGCCACGCCTAAGTTAATTCTTGCGTCTAGCAGAGAGGGAGCAATTTGTAACGCTTTTTTATAACTTGAGATTGCTTCTTCAATTTTACCTAATTCTTTCAAAGCGACTCCTAAATTGTTATGGGCGTCCGCATATTCCGGGGATATGCGTAAAGCTTCCTGATAACAAGCGATAGCTTCCTCAAGTTCACCGTTCTTTTTCAGAGTATTTCCAAGGTTATTTCGAGCTTCGGGATAATTTGGATTTATCGCGATGGCTTTTCTAAAACCTTCCTCGGCATTTTTAAGATCTCCTGTTGAACTATAAGCGATTGCTAGATTATTTAAGATTTCGGTATTGTTAGGACTTAAACCCAAAGCTTTTTGATAACTCTTAATCGCATCCTCTGCTTTGTCTAGAAAGCTTAATGCCAGGCCGAGTTGATTAATCGGTCTCGGGTCCTTAGGATTTATGAGCGTTGCTTTTCTAAAATATGACTCGGCTTGCCCCCATTTTTTTTTCAACTTATAAGCGATCCCTAAGTTAATACAAGCTTCGAGGTGATTTGGATGGGCTTTTAGCGCGCTCTCAAAAGCTTTTATCGCCTCTTCCCATGTTCCCATTGCTCCGAGTAAGGAGCCTTTATTGTTAAAAGCGTCTGCGTAATTTTTGTCGGCGGCAATAGCTTTATCGTAACTTACAATAGCTTCTTCAAACCGATTTATACTTCTAAGAGCGTTGGCCATATTATTATGGGCTTCGGCATAAAAAGGATCGATGTCTAAAACTTTTTTATAGCAATCTATTGCTTCGTTTGTTTTTCCATCCTCTTCGAACGCAATACCTAGATTATTATGAGCTGGTATGAATTTAGGATTGGCTTCAATTGCTTGCCGGTAAGAGTCTTGAGCTTTGCTAAACTCGCGAGTGGTTCGGTAGGCGTTACCAAGGTTGTAATATGCTTGAAAAAATTTAGGATATACAGATATTGCTTGTTGAAAAGCGGCGATCGCTTCTATGGTATTTCCTAAAGCGGCTTGGACGGTTCCGTAATTATTATGTGCGTCTGCGAATTGAGGGTTTATTTCTAACGCTTTCTGATAGGACTGAGCCGCTTCTTTTAGTTGGTCTATATCCTTTAAAACAATTCCAAGATTGTTGTGAGCGTCGGCATAGTTAGTTTTTAGTTCTATTGCCTTGCGATATGAAGCAATAGCATTATCAAATTTTCCTTGAGCTCTTAAGGCAATGCCTAGGTTATTGTGCGCTTCCGCAAATTGAGGATTATGAGAAATTGCCTTTCCAATATATTTTTCCGCCGAGTCAAAGTCTCCTTTTTGAAACGATAACACCCCTAAAAGATGGAGGGCGTCCAGGTTGTCTGGCATGGCTTTTAAAACCTGTTTGTAAAGCGTTTCTGCGTCTTTATAATGGCCTGATTGATGAGATTCTACAGCCTTTTTTAAGGCTTGTTCCAAAGTGAGGCGTTCTTTTTTCATTTTGAAATTACCAATAAAGGATTTGGAAAAATAAGTAGAAGTAATACTTAACTTATTTAAAAGAAGAGAATAGAATGATGGAATTAAAAAAAGGAGATTAAGGAGATTATAAAAACTCCTAGTTGCCAAGATCGGTTTGTAAAGTCAAGAGCTGGACGGTAATAAGCCGTTAAAAAAAACAAATTATTAGAGATTTTCTTAAATCTATTTAATAAAAATGAAGCTAACTTTTGATTGAAAAATATGGACTCGGATACTTATGCAGAGTTTTTTGAAAAAAGTCATAACGAATTAGTTTCTCAACCAGATAAGTTAATATTATTTTCGGTGAGTTATTACCGTTTAATAACGTTTTCTGTTGAAAAGCTTTTAGAAATGTCGCAATGCCCAAAAAAATAGGGGAAAAAGAATTTTTGCTAGCGTCGAAACATCGTTAAAATCTAAAATTTTCAGAGAATTTAATTTAACCGTTTTAACTGAATGAAGCGCGATGTTCCATCGATATATGTCACTTTTCCTTTTATTAAGACATTATCGAAAAACTCTCCCTCAAGTTTTCTTCCATCCTTATATATTTTTTTTCCTCTAACCAGTTTATGATTTTCAAACTTACCTTCGAAAATGTCTCCATTCGGAAAAAATACTTTGCCTTCTTTTAGAATGCCATCTACAAATTGGCCTTCCATGTAAGAGGGGCTATTTAAAACCGCTTTTTTCCCAATTCCGTTTACACAGTCGCCTTTTTCGCAAACATATTGTCCTAAAGCGTTTGCAGGAAGCAAAAGAACTGATATAGCTAAAGAAACTATTAAGAAGCGAGAGAATTTAAATAAATAATTTTCAGACGGTTTAAAACGAAAATTCATTTTTCTTCTATTGAGTTAATTTAATTGTCGCTTGCCAAGGTTAAGGTCGTTTGTTATTTTGTGATACACGTTAATCCCTTTTATTCTAATAAAATAGTCTCGATTTGTCTTTCAAAATTAAATATTTTCATTCGACTTTTAAATTTTTTTGAGGTTAGGTTGCTTGCAACTTAGAGAACTTCGATGGTTTTTGGAAATTATTAGGTTATAGATGCTTTTAGTTATTGATGTAGGAAATTCAAATAATGTAATAGGGTTATTTTCGAAAGAAAAATTACTAACTCATTGGCGTATTCGAACGGAATGCAACCGAACAGCCGATGAATATTGGGTTTTGATAAAAGAGTTTATATTATTAAACGAAGTTGCGGCTGAAACTGTCGACGATATTATCGTGGCATGTGTGGTGCCTTCTTTAATTCCAATATTGCGAGAAATGGGGCAAAAGTATTTTTCTTGCGATCCCATGATGGTTGGTCCAGGAATTAAAACAGGGATTTCTATTAGTTATAAAAATCCAACGGAAGTGGGAGCGGATCGAATTGTAAATGCTGTAGCCGCTTTTTCTAAACATAAGAAGTCCTTAATAATTGTAGATTTTGGGACGGCGACAACATTTGACGCAGTTTCTAATAAAGGTGAATATTTAGGCGGGGCCATATTCCCAGGAGTTAATATCTCCATGGAGGCTTTATTTAAAAATACCGCCAAACTTCCGAGAGTGGATTTAGTCACTCCAGAAAGAGTAATAGGCAAATCGACTGTAGAAAGTATCCAATCGGGAGGAGTTCATGGAGTGGCTGGTATGGTAAACCATATTGTCGCTAAAATGAGGGAAGAAATGGGTGAAAAGGCGATGGTGATTGCCACGGGAGGAATATCAAACTCATTTTTAGCGGAATTGGATATTATTGATGAGGTAGACCCATTTTTAACTTTGGATGGTTTGTTGATTTTATATAACCGAAACCGCCCGCAGAGCGATGCAATTTAGAGTTCAGGAGAAAAAGATATGAATAAAGTAACGAAAACAGACGAGGAATGGAAAAAAGTTTTAAACGAAGAACAATTTAAAGTTTGCAGAAAAAAAGGGACCGAGCGAGCCTTTAGCGGTAAGTATTGGAACACAAAAGAGGCTGGAGTTTATAATTGCATTTGTTGTCAAAATCCGCTTTTTGATTCGATAGCAAAATTTGATTCAGGAACCGGTTGGCCTAGTTTTTTTCAGCCTCTGGAGGAGGAGGGAATAGCAGAAGAGGAAGATAGTTCTTTTTTTATGACAAGAACGGAGGTTATGTGTTCAAAATGCGATTCCCATTTAGGTCATGTTTTTGAAGACGGACCGGCGCCTACAGGGAAAAGATATTGTATTAACTCCGCTTCGTTAGATTTTCGAGAGGCATAATAGTTGACTTGTTCAAGTCGCAGTAATGAGTTTTTAAGTAAAAAGCCAAATGATAAAAAATGGGAAACTGAAGGATAGAATAAATAATACGACATTAGCGACCTGAGCAAGAGCTAGATTATCTCCAATAGGTTCGAGCATTTTGTTGACCCCAACGCGACGCACTGCGCTTTCAATATCGCTTGTTGTAGCCTCATTACCAGGTTTTGCCAGTAGATGATCGGAAATTTCGTTTAAAAAAAGAAATCGAAGAACTTTGATTATAAAACCAAAAAATAAAGAGCCCAATATGCCCTGGATCCCTCCCTTCAGCTCTAAATTTTTTAAAAAATTGTCCCCCATTTGACTAAAAATTCGGGCTGCTTCTTCTTTTTGATAGGTTTTGTTTAATGAATTTAATTTAGTCAACACTTCCTTACTGAGTATATCCAAAAGATCTTGTAATCCAGCAGCTACCTCGTGTAATTTTTGGCTGATAGTTTGAATGGTTGCCCCAATAAATCCATGAAAAACTCCAAAGCTGAGATTCCAGATGAGGACTAAACCAAGGTATATCCACACTAGCCAATCGCTAATTTCTAAAGAATTAAGGGATATAGATTTAAATAAAAAAGTCGAAAAGAAACCGGCAATACAACCAAAACCGGAATAAAGCGTCAACCGAACAATGGAGCCGACAAATAAATCTGCAAAAAATTTTTTCCAATAAGCAATAAGAGCCTGTCTATTCATGATGTTTAACAATCTATTAGCGTAATTTTATGAACGCAACCTTTTTAGAGTAACGGGGTTTTAATGAGTTTTATAAAAGAAAGGCCGATTTGAGTTTTGAATTAATTGAAACGATCTAACAATTCATTCTTCCTTAAGGCAAAGTATTAAATCGCCTCTATTTTCGTTCTCTCCCCAATGACCTTTATCTTTAACTCTAAGTTTTTGTCCGGGTTTCATATTTTCGGGAATATTAATTAGCAGGCGTTCTAGCTGGCGATTTGTTTTGTAAGCAATTTCTTTTTTCACGCCACCTTTAATATCTGAAATTGGAATTTTTATATTAAATTCCACGTCTAAGTTATTCGTGGAATTCTTTAGGTTTAAATATCCTTTTATAGAACTCCAAAGCGAGTTTTGCCGGGTTTCTTTAATTTCAGTTTTCTGAAAAAAAAACCTTCCGACAGTAGTTAATATCATCAAAATAGATCCAATTCTTCCAAAAGGACCCGGTAAAAAAGAAAGCAACCGTGGAAGTCCGCTTAAGGCGCCGTTAAATAAAATTTTTGAAAAAAAATCAGGGCCAGAGCGGTATCCCGACTTGTTAAATTCACGATTTAGTTCTTCAAATACTTGCCTGGAAAAAGCTTGTCGGAACATGTTTTCAAATAAATCTTCATGAGAATAATTAAAATCGGATTGATTTCCCTGATTTGATTTAGAAGAAAACCCCGAACGGAACCGATCGTATTGCTCCCTTTTTTTAGGATCAATTAGAACTGCGTAAGCCTCGGTTATTTCCTTAAATTTATTTTCGTAATTTTGATCCCCCGAGTTGTGGTCGGGATGGAACTTTACCGCAAGCTTTCGGTAATTCTTTTTTATTTCTTCAGGGGTTGCGTTTGAAGAAATATCCAAGATTTTATAATAATCCTTTGAGTTTTTGTTCATTTAAGGTTACCCTATAGCAAGTAACTAATAATCCGGTATTAAATTACAGAAACTGTCACATCCCGAGTGATTGGGGGTATTTAACTGCAACTTCATTGGGGCCTTCTAATGTTATTTGGTCTGTGGATGTGGAAATTAAGTAGGTTTTATCGCTATGCAGTCGTTGTTTCATATTTTCGAAATGAACCAAAATTGGAGTTGGTGGAAACTTTTCGCCAGGGATAAAGGAAATAATGAAGTCTTTGGAAGCGAGTACATCCCTATATTTTCTTTTCATATCCATTTGATATGCAATATAGCCTTTTATTGGTTCGGCGCCTTTATAAGGAGTTGCATTATAGACCTTCACAGATTTAGGAATATAGACGTTTGAAAAGTAATCAGGGCCTAATGAGTGATGAACCGTTGTTTTAATGTTTAATATTTGTGTGGATTTTTCAATGGGAGTTAACTTCATTGAAATTAAGTAACTTCTATCATGAAAATTTAGGTTTTCGAGAAAGACGATTCCATATAGAACGCTAAACTTAAACTGTAGAAAAATGCCTAGGCAAACCCATCCAAATATTTTAAAGAATTTTTTCATAACCTGTCTTTTTAATAAGTTAGGAGGTGTTTATTGTTACTTAAAAAATTGTTGAACTCAACAAAAACAAACCGGGAAAAATTGAAACTTTTTTATACTTTGAGATTTTAATAATTTTTGATAGGAATAGACCTATAAATTAATTAAAAATACTTTCGATTTATTGAAAATTATTGTAATATTGCCCTTTCCCAAGTAAGAAAGTAATTGTTATTTTTATTGGTTTGCTGTTTCTAGCGATATATGAAGATAAACTTTATTTGAATCGAATTTTTTCGAAAATACTTTCGATCTAGCGAAAACTGTTGTAATATTACGCTTTCCGATTAAGAAAGTAATTGTTGTTTTTATTTATTGAGTAATATCTATGTGTTCTATCGAATGCTTTTGATAGTAGCTGACTATTTATAGGAGGTAGGGATGCAGAATTGGTCCATTCAACAAAAAGTATATGGCGCTATGGCGTTATTGTTATTGTCTTTAGTGGGTTCAGGTTGGTTAATAACGACGCCTTGCACTCAGCTGCCGACGACACCGTAGTATCTAATGCTCTAGGCAGACAGGGAATGTTGACTCAGGCTATGGTTAAATCCAGCTTAGGTTATGCAATTTCAAAAAGTAGGGTACAAACCATAAAAAATAACATCGCGTCTTTGGACTCATATATTACCAAAATGCGCGGTACGTATACAAAAATGGTGATTGGAGCCGCTAAAAAAGCTGGTATTACCATAAGTATCGATCCAACCAATGAGGATCATCCCGCAGTTCCTTATCCAGCAACTTTGGCTAGAGTCGTTAACCAAAAATTTGGAGAAGGTCGGGATTTTAAAATTGATATTATTGCAGAAGATCCCGTTAACTCTTCCCAAACACTAAAAACTGATTTGGATAAAGAAGCGTTCACCGCTTTAACTAATAATCCTGAGGAGATTTTCTCAAAAGTATTTGAAGAAGATGGAAGGTTATTTATCGGGTTATATACGGCAGATAATGCAACGGTGCCGGTTTGTGCCTCTTGTCATACAAAAATTAAGGGAAAAGCTTTTAAAGTGGGCGATATGCTGGGAATAAGAAGTTATCGTTTGGTTTATTCTCCAGATATTGCGGTTGGTAAATATGAATTAAATGCTACTCTCGATGAATATAATCAAGCCGTTAATCTTTTTAGCGCAACATTATCTACTGCTTCTAAGGGCGGAAAATTATCGTTGGATTTAAAGGGAACAAAAGTTAAAAAGATTAAAGCAATTGGCAATTCTGAGTTTCAAAATAAAGCCTCTGAGGTACAAGGAAAGTTAGGCGAATTCAAGGATATCGTGAAAACGATGCTTGGCTCTGAAGTTGGTTCGGGACCTTATAGAAAAGCCCAGGCGACGATTTCTACAAAAGCCAACGAATTAAGAGGGGTGAGTAGTGATTTGGTGAATATATTTGGAGCCATTGCGGAAAAAAACCAAGCGAAAATTCAAACCGTTACTATTGTTTCAACAGTGATTGGTTTAGTTATTGCGGTGGGTATCATTCTTTTTCTAACTTCTGTGGTTATTAAACCAGTTCAAAGAATTTCTAACGTATTGAGAGAAACTTCTAAGGGAAATTTAAAACAGCAAAAGCTTAATATTACCTCTCATGACGAAATGGGTACGCTGAGTTTAGCCTGTAATGATCTAACCGAAGGGTTAGGGAAGTTTATCGCTCATTCGGAAGACATTCTTGGGGGGAATACCAGCGATCAAAACTTCTCCTTACAAGGCGATTTTAAAACAGCGTTAGATAGAATGCTTGAACAGGCCAAGGTGGCTCATGAATTCTCAGATCGCGAGCGTGAACAAGCCGAAGAGCTGAAATCTAAGGTGGATCAGATTTTAGATTCGGTTACCGCTGCCGCTCAAGGAGATTTAACGAAAGAAGTTACTGTTTCTGGGCAAGATGCCATTGGTCAATTAGGCGAAGGGTTGAACAAATTTTTACAGGATTTAAAAGGTAAATTGAGCGATCTCGGAAGTAATGTTCAAACGTTAGCCTCATCTTCGGAGGAATTAACTTCTGTTGGTCAGCAAATGAGTTCTACGATCCAAGAAACTGCCACTCAAGCTAGTTTAGTGGCAACTGCGACAGACCAAGTTACTAAGAATGTTGAAGCTGTCGCCGCTGGAGCCGAGGAAATGAATGTTAGCATTAAAGAAATTGCGCAAAATTCATCCGAGGCGGCTAGAGTCGCAAGCGAAGCTGTAAAAGTTGCGGAGACTACTAACGACACAGTTAGCAAGTTAGGTCAAAGCAGCGCCGAAATCGGTCAAGTTATTAAGGTTATTAACAGCATTGCGGAACAAACCAATTTGTTGGCCTTAAATGCGACGATTGAAGCGGCT
Source organism: uncultured Nitrospinota bacterium (assembly GCA_964570665.1). Classification (GTDB taxonomy): domain Bacteria; phylum Nitrospinota; class Nitrospinia; order Nitrospinales; family JAJDAT01; genus JAJDAT01. Next base: position 116,764 of record CAZMZH010000003.1, read on the forward strand.
CGGGCCGGAGAAGCTGGTAAGGGGTTTGCCGTGGTAGCAAACGAAGTTAAGGAATTAGCGAAAGAAACTTCTAAAGCGACCGAGGAAATTAGCAATAAAATCCAGGCGATTCAATCCGATACCCAAGGCGCTGTTGAAGCCATTGGAGATATTACAATGGTTATTAATCAGATCAGCGATATTTCAACAACCATTGCCGGAGCCGTTGAAGAACAAACCGCAACGACTTCTGAAATTGGAAGAACTATTGCCGAAGCGGCTCAGGGAACTATCGAAATTTCTCAAAATATTACGGGAGTTTCTCAAGCTGCGCAAAACACAACAGGCGACGCTAACGATACATTAGGCGCTGCCAAGGAAGTAGCTCGTATGGCTTCTGAGCAGAATAGTTTGATTAATTACTTCAAGTTTTGAGATACCTTTGAGGTTTTCTTAAAATCTGGTAAAAAATAAAACCGGGGAGGATTTCCTCCCCGGTTTTTTTTTATAATAAACCATGAGATTTCTTAATTTAAAAATGATAGCTATAAAACCAACCATAGTGAACATACAATCGATTAATAGTTAACAGTTATTAGACATGGCTCTTAAATATGTGTGCATTTATAAAGTGTTTTTCCAATGTTATAATATCCAAGAAAATTAATTGCGTTTTATAATTGTGGATTATTGGATTCGTATTTGGGTTTGAAGTTTAGTCCATAAATCGTGAATAAAATTCGGAAAGATTGAGGGAATATGCTTAAGAACAAATTTACGTCCCACCATAGGTTTTCCGTCGGCAGCGCGGTTTTGATTTGGATGTTTACTTTTGGTTCCGATGTTTGTGGAGCCGCTCTAACCGAAGCTGAAAAAAAAGATATAGGCCGTTCGGTGACTAAATTATTTCGGGCAACACGGGCAGTAGTCTCGCAAAATCAAAAGTTGATCAACGACCCCAAGATTGCGAATAAAGGATTAACGGGAGAGGTGGTCATTAAAAAAGCTTGGGATAATTATAATAAATCCTCTAATAAAGAATCGATAGATGTATCTTTAAACCCACTAAAAGTCGAAATAATAAAATCGTTTGAGCAAGCGACGAGCGAAGTAATGACTAACGCTCAACCGTTAATTAATAAACCCGGGGTAGGGTTTAAGCGATTTTTACCCGCAATATTTGCCCGCCATGTGGCCGATAGCTTTAATCGGATTATGAAAGGGAGGGCGTTTATAAAATTAACCGCGCCAAGAAATTTTATTCGTAATAGAACTAATCGTCCGGACAGCTGGGAAAATAATGTCATTGAAAATGTCTTTAAAAAAGACGGTTATACTAAAGATAAACCTCATACCGAAGAAACTTCACATAAGGGCAAGCCTGGTTTTCGCTTTATTATTCCCGAATATTATTCAGAATCTTGTTTAAAATGCCATGGAGAGCCTAAAGGTTCCACTGACATTGCTGGTGGAAAAAAAGAAGGCGGGAAATTAGGCGAATTAGCTGGGGCAGTTAGCTTTGTTCTATATGAGTACTGAGGACCAGTTCTCGGATAAGCATTTTCGGACGATAAATTAAAAAGGAAATATTTTGTCAGTTGAGCGGGGGTATTTATTTGCCTTTGAAGGAATTGATGGCGCTGGAAAAAGTTCTTGTCTTAAAACATTAGGCGATCGATTAACCTCGCTGAGATATCCTGTAGTTTTATTGAGGGAACCTACCAATGGCATCTATGGGAAAAAAATAAGAGAAATTTTAGTCCAAGGAAGAGAAGGAATATCTCCGGAAGAAGAACTTTCGCTTTTCATTAACGATCGTAAAGAAAATGTCGAACGAAATATTTCTCCTGCCTTAAAAGATAACAAGATCGTGTTGATCGATCGATATTACTATTCGACGGCAGCTTATCAGGGGGCTTTAGGGTTAGATCCTAAAAAGATTTGCTTGGATAATGAAAAGTTTGCTCCTCGCCCAGATAGAGTATTTCTATTTAAAGCGCCAGTAACATTATGTTTAGAGAGAATAGGGAAAAATCGTTCGGAGGGGGCAGACGCATTTGAAAAACAAGATTATCTTTCTAAAGTTCAAAGTGTTTTTGACCAGTTTACGGGCGACCATTTTCGCCGTATTGATAGTTCCCTTCCTTTTGAAGAGGTGATTGCAAAGTTAATAGAAGAATTAAAAGAATTTTTTCCAAATTTAAATGGAAGCTGAAACTCTTCATGAAAAAAATCATTATCGCTATTACTGGGGCGAGCGGAGCTTGTTACGCAAAGAAATTGTTTGATTATTTATTAGGAAAGGCGGAACTCCATGTTTTAATTTCCGAAAGAGGTCAGGAATTACTTCATCTCGAGTTAGGAATAAAAAGAGATTATTTCCAAAAAGAAGGAGCCATTCTTTATAAAAATAGTCAGATGAACGTTTCTGTAGCAAGCGGATCTTTCCCTGGCGTCGCTATGGTTATTGTACCTGCAAGTATGGGGACCGTTGGCCGTGTTGCCGCCGGAATTTCTTCTACTCTTATCGAACGAACGGCAGACGTTTTTTTAAAAGAAAAATCCAAACTCGTGATTGTTCCTAGAGAGACTCCTTTTAGCTCGATTCATTTAAAAAATTTATTGACTCTGGATCAAGCGGGGGCGGTTATTTTGCCAGCTTCTCCTGGGTTTTATCACGAGCCAAAGTCAATAAATGACTTAGTCGATTTTGTAGTAGCTAGAATTTTAAAACATTTAGAAATCGATCAAGAGTTATTGCCCCCTTATTCTCCTCAATAGTTTTTCCTTTGGTTTGAGTGTCATGATTTATTTTGATAATGCGGCTACCACTAGGATTGATCCGCAAGTAGCGTCGGTCATTACCGATTCAATGGTAAAAGATTTTGCAAACTCTGGGACTGTTTATCGACTGGGCCTGGATGTGAAGCGAAAGTTAGAAACGGCCGAAGAAGAAATAGCGCAAATGCTATATCTGCCGGCACATTTCCGGATTATTTTTACGAGTTGCGGTAGCGAGGCTAATAACCTCTTTATAAAAGGATATGGGGGAATAAAAAAGAAAATAGCTTCTTTGGGGTTAGAGCATTCTAGTGTGCTGGAAACAACGAACTTTTTAAGACAGGAGGGAGGAGAGTTTCTAGATCTCTCTGAGTTTAGAATCGGCGGTAGGCTGGATCCTTCTTCCTTAAAAAAAATATTTGACTCGAATGTAAAATTACTTTGTTTATCTCATATAAATAATGAATTAGGTAGCATAAACGATCCTTTGCAAATAGGAAATAAAGCTAAAGTCGAAGCTCCTCGTGTGAAACTTTTTTTTGATGGCGTGCAAGGTCTAGGAAAAATTTCAATTAACCGGGAAATTTGGGATTATGCTTCGGGCTATTCTATATCAGGGCATAAAATTAATGGTCCAAAAGGGGTAGGGGCTTTAATTTACGATTCTAGGTTACCATTGACGCCAATGATTCATGGTGGCAAGCAACAATCGGGTGTTAGATCGGGAACCATTCCCGTTCCATTGATTTTGGGGTTTACGGAAGCTATAAAAATAGCTTTACGCGATTTGGAAGTTAATGAGGCATTGTATAAAAAATTAAGCCAAAAGTTGATAGGCGGATTAAAAGAGTTATCTGATAAAAACCCGGATTTGCAAATCCAATTTAATTCAGAAATTGATGAGGATTGGTGCCCATCAATTGTCAATTTTAGTTTTGTTCCGGTTGAAGGGGAAGTGGTTCTGCATCATTTGGAAGAATCGGATATTTTTGTTGGTCTGGGTAGCGCCTGTTCCGCTCGCTCAAAAGAACCGTCAAAAATATTATTGAATTTAGGGTTGTCGCCAAACGAGGCTCGCTGTAGTCTTCGTATTTCCTTCGGGCCTGGAAATCGGTTGGAGGAAATTGATAGTTTTATTAAAGAATTTGATCGTGTTTATAAAGCTTTATATCCCTTATTCCGCAATAAGAAAGGCCGTTAATGCCTAAGCAAATAACAATAGTACGATACGACGAAATAGGGCTTAAGGGGAAAAATCGTAAGTTTTTTGTAGATGCGCTTTCTAGAAATATCCGTGGCAAGCTACAAGATTTGGAAAATATAAAAGTACTGTCTCCTCACGGAAGAATTTTAATCCAAATGGATTCGGAAGCCGTAGAGCAATGCGACTTACGATTGCGGAATATTCCTGGAATTTCTTCTTTTAGTTTTGGCGTAGAGACTACAAGGGATTTTGACGCTATTGCAAAACTGGGAATTGAATGGATTGAACCTCTGCTTCTGAGGTGCGATAACTTAAAATTTTGCGTTCGCTCTAGACGTTCCGACAAATCTTTTTATAAAACGTCTACAGAATGCGATTTTGAGATTGGATCGCGCATTATGCAAAAATTGAGCGCTAATGGATTGACTGTAGACATAAAAAATGCAGAATATATTTTAGAAATTGAAATTGGTCGCGAGCATGCTTGGGTCTATAGCGGAAAAAAAATAGGTTTACGCGGATTGCCTGTGGGAGTTGCAGGGGAAGCCTTGAGCTTGCTTTCGGGTGGAATTGATAGCCCAGTCGCTTCTCATATGATTATCCGAAGAGGATGCCGAGTTCACTTTATTTTTTTTGAAAATAGAGCTTTTTTGGGTAAGGGCGGTTACGAAAAAGTTCTTCGATTAGCAAAAAGACTGAACGGCGTTCAAGATAAAGGAAAATTATGCGTGGTCCCCTTCGGGGATATTCAGGAGGCGATTAGGGATTGCTGTCGACCTGAAAACCGAGTAGTCCTTTATAGAAGGATGATGTATAGAATTTCGGAAGAAGTAGCCAGACGATTAGGCTATCAAGCTTTGGTGACAGGGGAATCTTTAGGGCAGGTGGCCTCTCAAACTTTAGAAAACTTAGCGGCTGTCTCCGCTGTTGTTAATACAAGCGTTTTTAGACCGCTGATAGGAATGGATAAATTAGATATCATCCGAAAAGCCGAAGAAATAGGAACCTATGAAATTAGTATAGAACCTCATCAAGATTGTTGTTCGATTTTTATGCCTCCCAATCCAGCGACAAAAGCAAAAATTCGGTTATTGGAAGACGACGAGACCAAATTCCCTTTTCAAAATTTAGCTCAAGAAGCTATGGAAAACCTGGAGTGGTTAGAACTTGATAAGTTACAAAACGGGAGTTAATTTTTTAACTATTTGCGCGGGGTCGCACTCCTGCGTAAGTTCTTCCAAGGTTTTTTTTAGGGTAGGATGAAATAGTTTTGGAGCGATTTCTCTAAGAGGCTCTAAGACAAACTTTCTCTTATGTAGTTCGGGATGAGGCACTTTAAGATTAGTTTCTGAAACGACAAAGTCCTCGTAAAAGAGCAAATCTAAGTCGATGATACGAGGTCCCCATTTAATCCTTCTCACTCGGCCCATCCTTCCTTCTATCGCCAATAATTCATTGAGTAAAGCCTGAGGAAGCAAAGATGTTTTTATTTTTACGACTGAATTAATAAACCAATCTTGATTTTCGATTCCTATTGGAGCCGTTTCATATAGAGAAGAACTCGATTCGACACAAACTTCAGCGAGCAAATCGAGCTCTGTAACCGCTTGTTCGCAATTTTCGCGAGCCAGTCCCAGATTTGAACCAATACCGATAAAAGCGGTTTTTCCCATAAAAGGAACCTCTAGAGATTGTAAAATAATAAATATGAAATTATTAAAGCCACTCTTAAAACTCAAAAGTTTGTTTTGATAATCGGTTTTTAATTTCTGCCATGATCCGGTTTTCGTCTTCTTCTCCTTTTGCGGCGAAAGTTGCCGAGAAACGGACAAATCCTCCAACATTGTCCCATGGAACTGTTGAAATGAGGTGTTCCGTAATCATATATTGTGAAAAGTCTTCGGCTGACGAGAATGTTCTGCCTCCTTTTAAACCTTTTGGGGCTTTTGTGTAAAGAAAAAACGTGCCGCCGGGCATGGAGGCTTGAAAGCCTACAGATTGGAGAGTTTCTACAAGCTTTGATAACCTCCGTTTATATTTCTTGGTAATTTCTTGGGTTATTTCTGGATGCCTTAAGCAATATGCGGCAGCTTTTTGAATTGCGGCAAATTGTCCCGAGTCAATGTTGTCTTTTACGTTAGCGAAACCTTTAACAACAAGTTCGTTGCCTGCAATAAAACCAATTCGCCAGCCAGTCATATTATAAGATTTGGACAGCGAATGGAGCTCGGCTCCAACTTCCATTGCGCCAGGAACAGAAAGAAAACTTAAAGGTTGGTTATCGTATACTAGCGCTGCATAAGCGGCGTCTTGAAGAACCACAATTTCATTTTCTTTGGCGAATTCCACAACTTCTTTGAAAAAATCTAGAGTGGCTTTGGCGCCTGTCGGATTATTAGGGTAGTTCAAGCAAAGAAGTTTGGCTCGTTTTTTAATATCGGCATCGATTGATTTAAGATCTGGTAAAAAATTGTTAGCTTCTTCTAGTTTTAAACTTACCGATTCCCCTCCAATATATTCCGTATGAGTACCCATCACTGGATAGCCCGGAGCGGTCATCAATGTGACATCGCCTGGATTTATAAAGATGAGAGGAGTTAAAGCTAAACCTGGTTTTGCTCCTATGGTGTGATTGACGTGTTTTGAAGGATCTAAGCCCTTCACGCCAAAAACGTTTTCCATATACTCAACAGCGGCAATTTTAAACTCTTCAATGCCGTTGTCTGAATATCCTCGGTTTTCTGGTTTTGCGGCTTCTAATTGGAGGGTTTTTACAGCCTCGGGAAAGGCCATTTCATCCGGTTCGCCGACGCCCATATCGAACAATTCTTTACCTGGGTTTGCGTCCAAGGCTGCGCGTTTAGCTCGTTTAATTTTTTCGAATTTATAAATAGTCGTATCTTTACCAAACCGATTGCCTCCAATGCGATCGGCAAATAAAGATTGAATATAACTTTCTTGCTCGGACATAAAATTGATAACTCCAAAAATAAATGGAAAAATTGAATCTAGCCAAAAAATAAACCTCTGTCAACTGCTAATGAAAAATGTTATGGAAAATAATTTTAACTCAATTCTTATAACTATTTAATTTGTTTAAATAGTTCAATGCTAATTGGTTTTGTGGTTCAAGCTCTAAAACTTTTGAAAACATTGTATGAGCGTTTCCGCGTTGATTTAGTTTGAGATAAGTCAACCCTTGAAGAAAAAAAGATTTGGGGTTTTTAGGAGAGATTTTTTGCGCAGTTTCAAATTGAGATAAGGCTTGTTTCATCTCTCCTGTTTCTAGATAGAATGTACCCAATAGAATATAGTATTTTATTGAGTTAGGACTTTTTTGAATTGCCTTCAACCAGCTTTGCTCGGCCAAAGAGTATTTTTTTGCCCAAAAATAAGTTTGCGCCAAATGATTGTGCGCTTCACCAGGGTTAAAATCTTCAAATTGAGCGGCTTTTTCAAAAAAGGATTCCGCTTTGTCAAATTCCTTAAGTTGTAAATAGGCCCTTCCTGCATATAACAACGTTTGAGGTAGAGACAACGGAGGTTTTGGGTATTGGAGAGCTCTTTCAAAATATTCGGCGGCGTTCTTGGGGTTTTTTATTTCAAGATAAAGACTGCCTAGGTAAAAAAGAGCTTCGGAATTATTGGGTTCTTTTTGAATAAATTGTTCTAGAGTTTTAATAGCCTCTTTAAAGCGATTATTATTGGCGTGAACAATCGCTTGCATAAATTTTTGCGAAGGGTTTTTATTTAAAAGATGTTCCAATTTTTCGTTGGCTTGTTTAAGTCGTTGAATAATAACTGGAGAACTGATATCGATATATTTTTCATTTGTGCCTTTTAAATATTTTTTGGAAATTTCATTATAGGTCGCTAATGCGGCAAATAAATTACCTGCTGGAGTCCAATGAGAATCTTTTGGGAAAAACAAGGGTATGTTCTTATTATTTTGGAAGTGAGTCATACTTTCTATTAGAGAAAATTCATCAGGGTTTTTCCCGGCTGAGGAATATTGATGATGGTAATGGACCATTTTATAGGCCTGTTGAAAAGTGGGCAGTTTTAATAATAATATTCGACTTCCAATGTTTAGTATTTGTTTTTTTAGCTCTGCGATTACCAAATCATATTGAAGTTGCATTAGCGAAGGTGGGGCAGGGTTTGAATAGCCTGATTCTTCAATGGACCAAACTATTTTTTTATTGTTTGAAGGATCGATTTTATGCAAAAATTTTTTTAATGGATCGTGCCCAGAAAGTTCTATTTCGCTCAATTTTACATGGATATTCCAAACTCGTTTTCGTATTTTGTTAAATACAAATAAATTTTCTGAAAGTATTCCTAGCTCATAATTATTTAAAAAGTAGTCTAGCAATAATGTTTGTTTAGTAATTTTTTCTTTTTTTATTTTCAATTTTCCTAATTTGACGAGTATTTCTTTATCAGATATCCGAGAATGGTCTAACTTTCCATAGGTAATTCGATTCGTTCTTAATCCGTCGATATCGTCAATGAAATTGGAAGCTAAAACCAGATCAGGCGAGAACTTATAACCCTCTCTTTTTAGGTAGATCAGATATTCGATAGGGCTCCAACCTGGGGCTGCGGCATTAATAACCTCAAATTTTCTAGAGGGAAAATGTTTATTTAAAATGGTTTCGAGCTGGTAAGAAAAGGTTTCTTGATAATCGACACCGGCGCCAAATAAAATCGAATCTCCAAGGCAAAGAATTCGGAATGTGTCGCGTGGTTTTGCATAAGAAATGGAACGAGATTCTCGAAGTCGTTTTTCATTAGTTATTATTTTGAATTTAAAATAACCGCCAAGAGTTGTCTCGGACTTATAACTCGCTTTTAATGCAATTGGAATTCCATAGGCTGGCGTTGTGAAATAGAACTTAGGTTTAATTGAGGAGGTGGGTATAGTTTGGAATAGAATTTCTAAAATTAATAAAGCTAAAAAAGTACTAAGAAAAAAAAAGAATAAGTATTTTTTTAACATGAAAGCATTTGTTAGTTAGGAAGGGTATTTGTTCGAAATTTCTGCCGATTCGAAGGTGGCCATTTCATTATAAATTTTTACGGCGCTTTCTAAAATACTGATTCCTAAGGCAGCCCCGGTACCTTCGCCAAGTCTCATTTGAAAATCAAATAAAGGCGATTGATCGTAAAGACTAAAAAATAAATTGTGACCGGGTTCTAAAGATTTATGCGATGAAAATACGTAATCCGAAACGGTGGGATCTATTTTAAATGCAATTGTCGCCGCCGCTCCAGAAATCAGACCATCGACTATGATGGCTCTTTTTTTTTCGGCAGCTCCTAAAATTAAACCGGCCATTCCTCCTATTTCGAACCCTCCAACTTTTGATAAAACATCCAAAGGATCTTTGGGATTGGGTTTATTAATTTGAATTGATTTACGAATGACTTCGATTTTTCTTTTAAATCCGGCCTCGTCAATTCCAGTCCCACGACCTGTGGTTAGTTCTGCGGAAGCGTCGGCAAAAGTCGCCATGATTGCCGACGCCGATGTGGAATTTCCAATTCCCATTTCGCCTGCGGCAAATAAGTCAGTTCCTTTGGAAACCCATTTGGCGGCTAAATCAAACCCTGTTTGAAGAGATTCAATCGCTTGATTGCGGGACATTGCGGGCATTTCTGCCATGTTATTGGTTCCATAGGCGATTTTTTTGGGAATGATTCCTTCGATATTCCCAAAGTCATAGTCAACGCCCATATCCACAACAATTACATCTGCTTGAACATGTTTAGCGAGAACGTTTATGGCCGCTCCATCCGATAAGAAGTTATGCGCCATTTGTTGAGTTACTTCTTTTGGATAAGCGCTGACGCCTTCTTCTGTGACGCCATGGTCTCCGGCAAAAACGAAAATAGATTTTTTATTTAAAGTGGAATCACCGTTTCGAATAGCTACATATCGCTTTGCTAATTCTTCTAGTTTTCCAAGGCTGCCGGGAGGTTTAGTTAAAATATCCAAGTGCGATTGGGCTTTTTGTAGGTCCGACTCTTGAACAGGTTTGATTTTTGGAAATAGATGGTCGGACATATACCTAGCTTTCAAATAATGAAACGAAGTTTAAGCTTTTTACTATTTTAGCCATGGTTATGTCCCTTAGTCGGTTATTCTTCTTCCTCTTCTTCTGGCTCGGCAGTTAATCCAGCGGCTCTTTGTGAATAGCGAAGGTATTTGATAATTTCATCTATTTGTTTTTTATTAAACTTACTTCCTTGTGAAGGCATTTTATCGGTGCCATTGATTATGGTTTCGCGAATATCATCATCGGAAAAACTTCCTGGAAGATATTCTTCGTCTATTAGTTTAGGAGCCTTATAGCTGCCAGTTGAAAGCGCGTCGGGACCATGGCAATTAGAACATATAGTATGGAAATGAGTTTGCCCCGCTTGGTATTCTGGCGGTACTTGCAGAGTAGGGGGAGGAGCTCCACCGCAACTGGAAAGAAAAAATACAATAATCAATATTAGTGGATAATTTTTAGTTTTCACTCGATTCTCCTCTTATTTTTTCTTGATCTGCGATACCGTCAAAATTTTCGTCAATTAAAGCGCGAATGGCTTCGCCGTTATCATCAAAGTATTCCCACCTGTCGGGAGCGCCGTCGGCATTCGTATCAAAATGAACTTTTTTAAGTTTAGAAAAAGAGTTGAAGAATTGCCATTGATCGGGTTTTTTATTTTTATCTTTATCGAATACGGAAATTTGAAAAACTTGTTCTTCGTTTAATAGATCCCACCTGTCCGCTACGCCGTCAAAGTCAAGGTCGAACGATATTCGGGATTGCTTACCGGAAGAATTAAAATATTGCCAGAGATCCGTTTTCCCGTCAGAATTTAAATCTTTTTCGACTTTTATTAAGTCTTTTCCTTGCCTATAGAATTCTCGATGATCGATTTTCCCGTCAAATTTAGTGTCTGCATCAATTTGACGTAGATTCCTTTGATTGTCGTAATATTGAATATAATCGATAATTCCATCGTTATTTCTATCTCGTTCCATTTTTAAGACGAAGGTTTGGGTGTTATAAACATCCCTTTGATCTATCGCGTTGTTATAATCTGAGTCGTACTCAATTTTTATTAATTTACGATCCTTGGAAAAGGTGCGCCATTGGTCAATTTTACCGTCTGAATTGGTATCTAACTTTTGCACGATAGCCCATGACTCGACAGGCCAGCTGGCAAAAACTCCCAAAACGAATAAAAAGATATTTACGTTAAAGTAAAATTTTTTTAGTTTTAATAAAGTCATTAATTGAATCTAAAAAAAAACATTAAATGAGCCTAAAGGTTTCTATTATACCTATAAATAACGTCAATGCGAGAATAGAAGAAACAAACATTATTTGATGGCATTTAGAAATATCCTTTGGTTGAATCTGATTTTTATCGTCGCCAATATAAGGTTTTTCGACTAATAGACTTCCATAATAATTAGGTCCTCCTAGCTTTAATCCTAAAGCTCCAGCGACAGTGGCTTCTGGGATTCCTGAATTGGGGCTGGAATGATTTTGTCCATCTCTTATTGATATTTTATATGCTTGCCATCCGTTAAGTCCTATTAGAAAACTGGCAATGGATAAAATAAATCTTGATAATCGCGCTGGGATCCAGTTTGCTACGTCGTCTAATTTTGCTGGAAACCAACCAAAGTTAATGTAGCGATCATTTTTGTAGCCAAACATAGAATCAAGCGTGTTGATAGCTTTATAAGTTAAGGCCAGAGGCGCTCCCCCAAGAAAGGCGTAAAATAAAGGCGCAATGATCCCATCAACAATATTTTCTGAAATAGTTTCTACCGTAGCTTTCAAGATGCCGCTTCGATTTAATTTTTCTGTATTTCTACCAACAATCATAGAAAGACTTTTTTTAGCCGATTCCTGATCGTTATTCAACAGATGGCGTAATATAGGAACGCTTTCATCGAAGAGAGCGCGAGTCGCCATACATGTGTATAAAATTAAAATGGAAGCGCAGGTATAAAAAATGGGAGAAATCGTATTAATGAAATTGAGAATTTCATAAGTCGATACGTACACGCCACCTGCGAGTAGTAATGTTGTAACGACTCCCGCTAGGGTTAAGTTGGTTATATAGTTTCGAGTTTGAGTTTCAAGCCAGGTAGCAAAGAACCCGATTAGGCGAACGGGGTGAGGCCATTTTTTTGGATCTCCAATGACTAGATCTAGAAAAAATGCCGCTAAAATTTGCATGGAGAGCCCCATAATTATTGTTCGGGCGAAAAGAAAAGCTCAATAGTCTGGATTAATTTTTTATTTTTTTCTTGGCTTAGGATAGCGCTTCTAAAAAACGAATGATCTAATCCGGGAAAATTCCCGCAGTTTCTAACGATTAAACCTTGAGCAAGGATATGTTTGAAAAAAAGATTGGATATATCGGAATTACCGGTAATGAGTTTGAAAAGAAAAAAGTTGGTTTCGGATGGAAATACTTTAATTGCATCAATTTTGTTTAGCGCAGAAAAAAAACTTTTCTTCGTATTAGATAAGTATTTTTGGGTTCGCTCTAAATATTGTTTGTCTTTTAAAACTTCTGGTCCGATTGTTTGAGCGATAGAATTGACATTCCATGAGGGAATAAAACGGTTTAATCGATCTGCATTTTCAGGGTGAAGTATACAAAAACCTAACCTGGCTCCAGGGATACTAAATAGTTTGGTAAGAGATTGCACGACTATCAGATTTTTAGATCGATGGGCTTCCTGAATGAATGAAACTTTTTTGTCGCAAAAATCTACAAAAGCTTCGTCTATGATCAGAAGGATGTTCTTGCGTTCACAAAACTTTTTGACCGAAAATAAGCTATCCATTTCCCAGATATGTCCCGTTGGACTATTTGGATGCCCTAGAATAATCGAACCTAAATTTTCGATACCTTGTAAATAGAAAAGAAACGCTTCAATATCTTCTTTAAAGTTATTTTCCGGTTTTAATAGATATTGAGTTATTGGGATATTAGCCGATCGAATTGCAGAATCGTATTCGGAAAATGTAGGTTCAACAATGACGCATTTTTTTCCTTGTGGGAGAAGACGCGGTATTGTATGGATTAGCTCGTTGGACCCGTTGCCCACTACAATAGAAGCTTTGGGGATGTTTTTAAATTTTGCAAAACATTCTTTTAATTTTTCTGACGTTGGTTCTGGATAACGCTCTAATCCATTAATGATTTGAGCGATTAATTTGTCGGCTATATCGGGCGGTCCCAATGGGTTTAGACTGACGCTAAAATCGATTAATTCTTTTTCGGGTAATTGGGATAGGGCGAGCGCGGAGCTCCAGTCGCCTCCATGATCTGGAAAAAGGGAGTTGTCTATTTGGCCCGAATTGCGCGTACGGTTTTGGGATAATGACGAGAGTAATCTTGAAGAAGTCATTAAAAATCGCCGGAAGGAAATTCAATGGCTATTCCACCGGGCTCCCCCTCCCATTTATTGTAATACACCAAATTTTCAATGGACAGTCTATCTTCCCAACCCACTGTTTGCAGCATAGGCTTTTTTAGGAAATTATCCGTATATCCGATACAGAGATAAGCTATTGGAACGATGTGGTCGGGAATTTCCAAAACTGTTTTTAACATTTCTTGTGAAAGAATGCTAACCCATCCAACGCCAACTCCTTCCGCTCTTGCCGCCAGCCAAAGATTTTGAACGGCGCATGCGGCGCTCATTAGATCCATTTCAGGGATGGTATCTCGCCCTAAAACGTTTGGGCCTAAACGATCTCTATTGCAGGTAATACAGAGGTTGATTGGAGCCTCCATAATTCCTTCCAATTTAAGAGATTTGTATAGCTTTTCCCGATCTTCCGAAAACTTTTTTGCGGCGGTTTCATTGCATTCTTCAAAAATTTCTTTAACTTTGGCTTTTACTTTAATGTCGTCGATGATCATGAAATTCCAAGGTTGCATGAAACCAACCGACCCTGCATGATGAGCTGCATTCAAGATTTTGCCCAAAACCGATGGAGCCACTGGTTTTGAGTTAAATTGTCGGACGTCTCTCCTTTTGTAAATGGCGTCGTACAAACCTTGTTTTTTCTCGGGCGAAAACTCATGAGACGGTTCGTCGTTTATTTTTTCTTGAAGTTTTTCTTTTTCATTTGGTTTTATAGTTACAGGAATACCAGAAACGCAATGGGCTACTTCGTCAAAATGCGAAGCGATGATTTGATTCGCTTCGCCTATTATATCTCGGTATTCCCTGGCTAATTTGTTGTCTGGAACAATTCCCGCTCCCACTTCGTTGGTTACGATAATGATCGAAGCTGGCGATTGCATAGAAATTTGGGCTAATATTTGAGTTTGTTCTAATATATCTTCGCGTTTTCGATCTGCAAGAAGAAGGTTGGCAATCCAAATGGAAAGGCAATCCAGTAAAATAATAGAATCTTCAGGGGCAACATTTCGAATTACCGACGCTGGATCTTGCGGTTCTTCGATGGTTGTCCAAGAGGGGGCTCTTTCTTTCTTATGAAGAGCAATACGTGTCTTCATTTCCGCGTCGAGAGCTTCTGCAGTGGCAATATAAATTTTTTTGCCCGGAAGACGGTTTCCCAAAGTTAGAGCGTGTTTGGATTTCCCGCTTCGGCAACCTCCTGTGACGAGAAAAGTTCTTTTTGACATTTATTGCCTTTCTAAAGGAAAATCCAATGGTTTAAAACTACCCCTTCAACGATGATAATCGTTTCGATTATTTCAGCGGTTGCGCCTAAAGTATCGCCAGTCATGCCGCCTATTGTACGATTAAAAAACGAAAAAAGTAAAGCTAAGGTAATAAAGAATCCTAATAAGGCAATAAGCCCCGAAGTAACGCCGGTCAAAATAGGAATAGCTAGAGTAAAAGGAGTCAAACTTAAAAGACTATAGCGGTTTTTCTGAAAAAAAACATTTCCAAGCCCCCCTTCATTTCGGGCATAGTTCGTAAAGACAAGACCCATTATTAAGCTGGTTTTTGCAAGCGCTGGGGCCGCTATCAACCATACCCAGCGATTGGTTTCTGTAAGACCCAGTAAAGCGGTAAATTTGATCAAAAGGCAAAAGAAAACCACAAGCGCCCCCATTACGCCAATTCGAGAATCTCGCATTATTTCTAGAGCTTTTTCACGACCTCGATGAGATAAAATACCATCTGCCGAATCGGCTAATCCGTCAAGGTGAATGCCTCCCGAAATTATGGCTAAAAATATTAAATCAATAGCGCAGCGCAACTCTGCATTAAATATCAAACTTGAAATACTATCGACCCCCCATAATCCCAGGCCGATCAAAATTCCCACCAAAGGGAAATAAAGAACTTTTTTACCGTCTTCCCATTCTCCTAATTTTGGGAGGCGTATAATGGTCAAAAAGGCTAAGGCTGAAAAAAAATTTAACATTGAACCATCTCGTAAATTTTTTCCATATTGACATTGTTAGAAAATAAGTCGCATAAACGGTCCATTTGTCGGTCGCGAAATTTTTTATAATCAAAAGAAGCGCAATCTTGAGGCAATTTTCTTTTCTTGCATATATGTTTTAGAAAGGCTTCTCTAATATCGTTGGAATCCAGAAAACCATGGATATAAGCGCCTAAAACTGTGCCATCCGCATTAGAAATTCCAAGTTCTGGGTTGGCATTCCCCTCGGAATTCAAAAATAAAGCAGGGTAGTCTCTCTGAATTTGCGATCGTCCCATATGGATTTCATAGCCTGACGTGTTTATTCCTCTTTTAAATATAGGGCTTTCGCAAGTTATTGGATTGGTTTGTCTGGTAATTTTCTCTTGTTGGATTTCCGTTTTCATTTTTAGCAGTCCTAAGCCATCGAATTTTTTTGCCGAACTTTCGATTCCAAGAGGATCTTCCAACAAATCGCCTAACATTTGAAATCCTGCGCAAATTCCAAGAATCAAAGAGCCTTCTTTATTGCAAGCAAGAATTTTTTTATCTAAACCTTGGTTCTTTAAAAACTCCATGTCTTCCAATACATTTTTACTTCCGGGAACTAGTATCAAGTCCGGGTCCTGGATTTGATCCGGTCGCCAAACGTATCGAAGTAAAATTCCTGGGTTGTGCATTAATGGAGAAACATCTGTGAAGTTAGAAATTCTAGGAAGGCGAATTACGTCAATTTTGAGTTTGTCTTGAATACCGTTAATTTCTGTCGATATGCTTGGCAAGGGAACGCTGTCTTCCTCGTCAACATACAATTCTCTATCAAAAGGAATAACTCCTAGAACGGGTTTGTGAACCAAGTTTTCGAATTGAGTTAACCCTGGTTTTAATAAATCTAAATCTCCACGAAACTTATTGATCAAGAATCCTTTTACAATATTTTGTTCTTCGGAATCTAATAAGTCGTAAGTGCCTTTCATCCAAGCGAAAACGCCGCCTCGATCAATGTCTCCTACTATTAAAACTGGAGCGTTGGCCAATTTTGCCATACGCATATTTACGACATCATGTTGTTTTAGATTGATTTCTGCTGGACTTCCCGCTCCTTCTAGAATTATTAGATCGAACGATTGCCGCAACGATTCAAACGCGGAGACGGCTTCTTTAAAGTAAGTTTCTTTATTTCGGTAATAATTTTTTGCGTCGGAGTTCGCAACAGGTCGACCCATTACGATTACTTGAGATTGATTATCTGAAGAAGGTTTCAATAGGATTGGATTCATGGCGACAGACGGTTTTAAGCCACAGGCTTCGGCCTGGAATACTTGAGCGCGCCCCATTTCTCCGCCATCTTCGGTTACAAATGAATTTAAGGACATGTTCTGGGCTTTGAAGGGAGCAACGCGTAAACCGTTTTTAAAGAAATGTCTGCAAAGGGCGGCGACAAGAACGCTTTTTCCAACGCCAGAACCTGTTCCCTGAATCATAAGTGTTTTAGCGGGCATTTATTAATTCTCTTTTAAAGCTTCTTCCGAAGTAACCATACAAAAAATGGCCCGCCCAGCATGGCGGTAATAATGCCAACTGGAATTTCTGCGGGAGCGATGATCGTTCGAGCAAACGTATCGCAGATTATCAAAAAAGCCGCTCCAAAAAACATTGAGGCGGGTATTAAAATCCGATTATCGGGACCAACTATTAATCGAACGATATGCGGAACAATTAATCCGAGAAAAGTAATAGGACCGCAAACAGAGACGACAGCTCCAGTAATTAGAGAAGCGCAAATAAAGCCGACTCTTTGAACAATAATAACGTCAACTCCTCGGCTTTGAGCCGACTCTATTCCTGAACTCAGTAGGTTTAGATCTCGGCTAAAATAAATTAAGCAGGCGATACCGATGAAAACGAAAGGAGATATGCATAATAACGTTGAATAATCTGTTATGTCTAAACCGCCCATTAACCATCGAACAATCTGAAACGATTGAGAAATGTCCGATAGATAATGAATGAACATGACCAAAGCGGCGAAGAAAAAATTTACAGTTACTCCAGCCAAAATCATTACGGGAGCTGGGAGTTCTCCTCGACGATTGGGAACGATACCAAAAACAAGGGCAATAGCCAGTAAACTTCCAAAAAAAGCGGCAATTGGAACTAGAGAAAATCCTGTAGCCGAAACGCCCAAAAAGCGGATGGCAATTACAGCGCCTAAAGAAGCTCCGCTAGATACTCCTAATGTGAAGGGAGCCGCTAAATCGTTTCGTAATAAGGCTTGAAAGACGGCGCCAGCCACAGCTAAACCCGCTCCTGCAATAGAAGCAAGAAGGATGCGAGGTAATCGAGCCAAGAAAAAAATTTCCGCATCTACGTTTCTTGACGCTAAGTTTTCTCCAAATAAGGCATTAACTAAGTCGATATTGACGGGGCCAATCATAGGGGCCAAAATCAATGTCGTTAAAAAAAACGCAAAAAATAAGCCTAATGAAATAAAAAATTTCTTCCCTGTAGATTCTAGATGCATCAATTATTTTTGGTTCGAGGAAGAACTATTAGGGAACCGTCTTCTTCGTCTGTAAGGGTTTTAATTTGTGTTTCGTAAACCGATTCGATGATCGATTTTTCTAAAATACTATTTGGAGAACCTTCGCGAACGATTTGCCCTTCTTTTAATAAAAGTAATCGCGAACAATATTTTGAAGCTAAGTTTAGATCGTGGAGAGCGATTATTACCGTAACGGAGTGTTTTTGATTTAGAACTCGAAGAATTTCAAGAATTTCAATCTGATATTTTATATCTAGAAATGAAATTGGTTCGTCTAAGATTAAAGTTTCTGGTTTTTGCGCTAACGCGCTTGCAATTAAGATTCTTTGTTTTTCTCCGCCACTAATTTCGGTAAACCTTTTTCCAAAAAGAAATTTCGTTCCGGTCAATTCCATGGCTTCAGAAGCAATTTCTAGATCTTCTGCCGTTTCGAAATTAAACCCCGATTTATAAGGATACCTTCCCATTAAAACCACGTCTTGTGTCTTGAAAGGAAAAACCATACTGGCTTCTTGAGGAATCCATGCCGCTAATTTTGCAAAATCTTTTTTCTTATAATCATTGATGGCTTGTCTCCTGTAATAAAGTTCTCCTTTGGAGGGTTGAAGAATTCCTGCCGCCAACTTTAATAAAGTAGATTTTCCAGAACCGTTTGGGCCTATCGCTCCTATAAAATCTCCTTGTTGGATTTTAAATGAAGCGTCAATTACGGCTTTCTCTTCCTCGTGAATATAATAAAAAGAAACGTTATTAGACTCTAAAATCGAGGATTCTTCTTTTGGAAGATTATTAGTCGCGCTATTCATCATTGCGGATTAGAAGATTTCAAACTGGAAGAGTGAAGCGCTTGATAAAATTTTTCCACGATATTTACCAGGCGCGGTCCAGGAATTAGGATGTAGTCTGCTGAAACTATATGTATGTTCCTATTTTGAACGGCGCGAACCGATCCTAAGACTCTCCATACATTTAAATTTGAAGAAAATTCCTTTTGGGTGATTTCACTATTAGGGCCGGCAATTATGATGGCTTCAGGAGAACGAGAAATAATAAACTCTCTTGATACTTTTGGATATTCTGAAAGAGTTGTATCCAATACGTTTTCTCCGCCCGATAAAGTGAGTAGTTCGTCTAAGAAAGTTTTTTTCCCAACAGCGTATAAATCTCGTAGAGGGTCTTGACTATCTCCTAATATTAGAAGCGTCGACTTGGGTTTTACATTTTTAAGGCGGATCTGGTAGCTTTTTAGTTTAGATTTTATATCGGATATTAATTTTTCAGCTTCTTTTCCTCTTCCTATGGCATGTCCTATATCTTGGATCGATTGGTAAATTGATTTCAAATCTTGGAAAGAAGTTTCTATATATTTAATATTTAATTTTTTTGCAAGCTGTTTAACATTGGATTTTCCAGGTTGAAAAATTATCAGATCGGGTTTTAGAGCGATGATGGCTTCCGCGCTAGAATTCAACATGCCTCCAATTTTTGGTTTCTTTAAAGCTTCGTTAGGGTACGTGCAAAAATCGGTTACCGCCGCTACTTGATCTCCTGCTCCAATCGCAAATAATACTTCTGTTATAGAAGGAGATAGAGAAACGATTCTTTGCGCATCGGTGTTTTGTTTTGCTAATACGATGGTATTCCAATTGAGAAAGAGGAAAAGGAGCGCTAATAAAATTTTTTTGGATTTCATATATCTATATTGATTCCATTAATTGGTAGAAACTAGTTTCCAAAGTACTGATTGATCTCTAATAAATTTTCTTGGGTAATTTCATGCCCTTGGGGCGTTTCCTTAATTTGAGCCCGATGCCCCATTTGGTTAATTTCTTCCAAAGCGTGTTCAGCTAGAAAGGAAGGAACAACCTCGTCGTTTGCTCCAAAAATACCAAGAATGGGGACTGGAGTAGTTGGTTTAGGGGCTTCACTTGGCAATTCAGGTAAAAAACCGCAAACGGATGCGGCTTTATGGATAGAGTGAGAGCCAAATAATGTAGCGACTAAAACAGCTGCCGCTCCTTGAGAAAATCCCCAAGCAAAGGTATCAATCGACGCGTCTTTATATTTTCCCTTAACGTATTTCTTGGCATGGTCAAAAATTGTATTTGTAAACGGTATAAACGATTCGACAGTTTCTTTTTGTTTTGGGCCGTCCTTCCACCAACTCCAAAGTCCATTGTCGACGTCAATAGGAGCTTCTGGAAAAACTAGAATCGAGTTTGGAATGGTCAATTGGTTGCCATGAATCAACATGTTTTCTGGCGTTGATTCGGCTCCATGAAATCCAAGAACAATCCGGATTGGAATATTTGAATCGAGATCTTGTTCTCCTAAAATAACTTTTTTATCGTTCCAAATTTTATTAGAAAAATTTAAAGACATGTTTAATATCCTATTTTTATTAAATTCTTTCTGGAATATTTTGCTACTATTAACTAAAAACTTTCGACCATACTCTTGACCATTTTTTTAGCTTCTTCTTTAGTTTTAATGGTGCCCAAGACGCGTCCTTCTTCAATGTATTCTAAAATGGATTTAAAAATTGGAGAAGGCGGAAGCTTGAATTCATTCTGTAGGTCGTCCCCAGTTAATAAGGATGGTTGTTCTTGAGCGGGGAGATAACGTCGCCGATAAAAATCAATTAAATTATGCGTTGCTCTAACAAAGCCTTCTCCTTCGACATTTTCCAGGTTTAAATGCGATTTAAAAGCTCCTGCCGCCAGATAAAGGCCAGGAATCAATTCAGTTTCCGCTTGTTTGACAAAACTGTAAATTTGAGAAAAGTCTGTGGACCAACCTGCAAAATCTAAATTGGAGGTTAATGCTTCGTCTGCCGTTTGAATTGTTTTTAAAATAAAACGAGAATCAGAATTGCTGAATCTTAAATTTTTCAAAAGCTCTTCGATTTTTTTGGTTTCAATAGAGTCTTCTTTTACTAAATGCCAAATTAAGCATGAAAGTTTTACAAGGGCTAAGGCGTCTTTTTCTAAATAAACTCCGTCTTCTTTGAACCTGTCTGGGTATAATTTTTCTGGACAATTTAAAAAACGCTCGGTCTCCGTATAGACTTTTTGGGCGAATTTTAGAGAAACATTGTTTTTAGCGTTTGGGATAAGAATTTTCAGTATGCCAGACTCCATCATCATAGCGACGGTTTTACTTGAGTTATATGAAGAAAGCGTTGTTCGCAACTCGGGAGCTATTCGTTCTCCCGGAATTTGATTTAAACCCCCATTTTCTGCCTTTAGGCGATTAAGCGTGTTAGGTTCAATTTCAAAGTCTAATTGCGCGGCGAATCTGAATGCGCGTAAAACTCGCAGTGGATCTTCTATCAAAACGTTTCCAGGCAACACCCTTATAGTTTTATTTTTTAGATCTTCTTGACCTTTAAATGGATCAATAGGTGAAAAATCTCCTTTGTTGAAACTTTTTAAAGGAATTGCCATTGCGTTAATGGTCAAATCTCTACGGCCAAGATCTTCTTCAATCGAACCTCCTTGAAGAGAGGTGAAATCAAAGGTGGTTTGGTCGTTTGAAATAATCCTATAGGTTTCTCGTTTCGGAGTGTCGTCGAGCTTAACCAGAGGGAGATTGTTGGTTTTGGAAAGTTGAGTTGCAATTTCAGTTGCATTAGCGCATGCAAAATCGTAATCGGCAAGAGTTCGGTTTAATAGTTTATCTCGAATAGTTCCTCCGACTAAGTAAACGGTATTGTTGTCGGCAAGAGTTATAATTTCTTTTAATAAAGCGGAAGTATCCATTTATTTAACAGTAAACCCAGAAAAAATTATGAGGGAGGATTATCTCAAGAATTGATTTACGAAACCAACTTTAATAATTAAGAGTGCCTCTAATAATTGATATTAATACTGAATGCTATTGCCTAGCCCTTTATTTTAAGGGCAGGGCGATTGGCAATTTTGATTTTTTTGAAATCTCCTTATGTTATTGATTTTTATTAAGAAATAAAAGGGAAGATTATTTATGTTGACGACAAAAGTAAATAGTATTAACATACCAACTAGTTGGTTTTTCTGTGGGGACTATGGATAAAAAAACAAAAATATTAGATTCGGCTCAAATCCTAATGCTGGAGAAGGGTTTTATCGCCTCTACGGTAGACGATATATGCGCTAAAGCGGGAGTTACCAAAGGGAGTTTTTTTTATTATTTCAAGGATAAGGAAGACTTAGGGAAAAGTGTTGCTCTTCATTTTGCTTGCTGCCAGCAAGAAATGATTCAAGAGGGTTGTTGTCCGCAAGACGAGCCAGACCCTTTAAAGCGTATTTATAACCTTTTGGATTTAGTTTATGAATCTTCCAATGATCCAAAAAACAAAGGTTGTTTGATTGGTATATTTTCCCAGGAACTTTCGGAATCTCATCCGAACATTAGGAAAATTTGCGAAAAAATTTTTAACGGATTTATTGCGGAATTAAAAAAAGACTTTACCCAAGCTAAAGAAAAGTATGCGCCAAAAGCTTCTTTTAAGCCGGAAGAGCTTGCGGAGTATTTCTTGGCGACTATTCAAGGGTCGTTGATTTTGATGAGAGCCAAAAAAGATAATAAGGTGATTCAGCGTTCCGTTAAGCAATATAAAGAATATGTGAAAATACTATTTGGAAGGTAGCAAAAAAATTTAAGTAAATAAATACCAACTAGTTGGTATTTATGGCAAAAGCAACGACTTCCTTTTGTCGATTTCGAGATCCAATCAAACGATCTCAAAAAACCTTTTTAAGGAGAGTTCCATTATGTCTAGTTGCGAAACAGTTTCATCCCAAGGTCAATGCGATAGTTCTGAGGAATGTTGTCCCGTGGAAAAATCATTAGAAGAACTGTGTTGCCCTGTAGAGACTTCGGCAAAAATGGGAAACAAGGCTTTTTTCCAAGCGATGCATGAAGTTCAAGTTGAGAGTTTGAAGGAAAAAATTAAGGGGGCTTGGGGCGATAAGATAGATCAAAAGTCCGACGCCATCGTCAAAGCTTTAGGAACCCACTGGCATTCAATGTTAGAGCAGGCAAAAGCGCAAAAAGAGTTGCGCGAAGAAATTCAAAAAATCTACTTTTCTTAGTAATTAAATTGACGTCAACCCGGCGGTCTCAGTTTTGTAGATCGCCGGCTCTCGTAAACTTATTCTAAAAGAATCAGAGGAGAAAATGCTTAGTTAAAACTATTTTCCCCAGCTAGAAGAGAGGCGGACTTGTTTGGAGACGAAGATGGTTCCGTCTTTTTTGATGAGGTGAATATCTGAGTTGGTCAAACCGCCGATTACTTTTTGTAAGTTCTCGGAAGGTTTGCTTTGAGGGTCCTTAATTAAAAATGGGATCATATCGTTAACCGAATCTCTTACCCGTTCGCTTTCAATCACGTAACCCAGATAATCCAAATCCACGTCTAGATATTTTTTCGCCAATTTTTTCAAATTCTGACCCAAAATTAAGTCTTGCTGGCGGCGGACCCGATTCATTACAAGGTTAGGCCGGAAAGAAGCCACAATTTCCTCAAAACGCGGAATCATATAGGGTTCGCGCGCGTCGACACGCTCTTTCAACTTGTCGATCGAATACATTTGATTGGCTTCTTCAGAGTTTTGGACCACATTTACAAGTTCCGAAAAAAATGGATATTCTATAAACTCTTGATCTAATTTTCGAAACAGAGCGGCTTTGATGAAGCTAAATGCGTTTAGTACCGAAGGCATTTCAGGAACGGTTAAAACGACGCCTTGCGTTCCAATATTATAATAATCGAGAACGTTAAAGTTTGTGCCGGGACCCAAATCAATAAACACCGTATCGGCATTTAGTTTACTGATGAACGATTGGATTTTTTCTTTATGGTTTGCGTCTAAATTTGCGCTTCCAGGGTTATCTCCCGCTCCACTTACAAACTTGAGATTTTCAATGCCGGTGTCTAATAGAATGGAGTTGACGTCGTCAGAATCGTGATTAAAAAAGTCCACGAAACCGCGCTTAGGATTACCAATTCCTAGAAGAGCATGGAGGTTGGATGCGCCATAGTCGGTGTCCATCAAAACGACTTTATGGCCGCTCAGCGCCATGCCCACCGCTAGGTTGGTGCACATTACGCTTTTGCCTATTCCTCCTTTGCCGCCTCCTATCGTAATTATATTGCTTGGCGCGGTCATTGGGTTAACTCTTGAGTTTTGGTTTTTAAAGGTTGGTTCAACATCGATCCTTGTTTATTTTTGATGATCTAAAAGAATGAACGACTCCATTAATTCTAGAGAGTATTTTTTTTCGGCGCTTTCGCCAATATGTTCAAAGTCGATATCTGGTTCAATTGTTACAGGTTCCTCAACTTCAAACTCTTGAACCTGTGGTGTTGGTTGTTGTATCTCTTCAGACGGCGGAAAATATCTAAGAGTATTTAAACGTTTTTCCAAGTTTCTTTGGAAAGCTCCCAAACTCTTAATATAATTGTTTGCTTTAACGGGATCAATGGACTGCTGTTCATCTTTTGCTTCTGGCGCTTCCATATGAGTAGCGGCGTCTAGAGCGGGTAATAGTGGGTCAAATGCGTCTGGAGATTCTAAGGTTAAGTCTGGAAATTCAGTCAACTTTTCTTCCGCTAGGATAGAATGCGGCAATTCCGTTTCTTGAGAATCCTCTTCGTCTTCGACCATGCTGATGATTTCGTCCACATTTTCCGCTTCGGTAGTTAACTCGGCGGCAGCAAAATCGGGATCATTAGATTTTTCTTCCGACTCGATATCTTGAAAGGTATCGTTTTCTATCGCTTCTGCAAAAATATCTTTAAAAGTTTCTTCGACTGTGTCGGGGATTGTTTGGGTTTCGGGAATTTCTTCCTCAAGGTTTGGCGGTTCCTCAATACTCTCTTTTTCTGAAATAGATTCTTCTTCAAGAAAAACGCTATTTTCAGGGAGTAAATCTTTTAATTCTTTTTCCGCTTCCTCTTCAGCTTCTTTAAGGATTGTTTCTAATGTCGACTCGCTATCTACTTCATCTTCTAAAATTGAAGCGGTTTCAACAGGATTTTCTTCTTCGATAGAGGGAGTATCAAAAGTTGTAAGTTCTTCAGATGCCACTTCGCTTTGGAATTCAGATTCCGAATCGATTTGAGCCGAAATTTCTTGGATTGTTTGTTCCATTTCAGCTTGAAGATCTTTTAAAGTTTGGTCCATTTCTTCTTCGTCTTCAAGGCTGTCAATTTCTATTCCTTTAGTTCCTTTTTCTTGAGACGAAGGGGGCGCTGGATTTGCGCTAGCGGGTTCGGGATTGGACATCACCGCTTCTTTATTAATTAAATCCATAACGCTTGGCGGAAGACTGCTATTTTCATATGGATCGGAATCGAGATCTTTATTGGGCGAAGGGGTGTCTATATTAGATAGAGCTTCGGACGCGCTTAATAATTGATCGACTTCAGATGAGCTTTCCTCTTCGGAAATAACTTTTTCGGAGCCTGAATCTATTTCTTTATTTAGGTCAAGGGAATCATTTTTTTGATTTTCATGTTCAATGAAATCGTCGACTTCGTTAAATTCGCTTTCTAAAGCGGCGAATTCGTCTTCCAATTTTTTAAGAACGTCGTCGGAATCGTCTGAACCGGCAGAAAAGTCTTTTGTCGCTACAGGGGCTGTGTCTTCGCTATCGGAAGGAGACTCGGAAAAAATGTCGGAAAGTTCTGAATCTTCATCTGACTCCTCTTCGTCCCTAAGGGCCGCAAATTCATCTTCCTCTTCGTCTTCCTCTCCGAAGATTGAATCCTCGTCTTCCTCTTCAAGGAATCCAAAGTCGTCTTCTGTATCCCCAAAAGATTCAGATTCGAAGTCTTCAAAAACGTCTTCTTCCGTTTCGTCGTCTTCAAGAAGCGCGGTTTCGTATTCTTCCTCGGCTTTTTCTAGTTCATTTTCTTCAGTAGTTTCGGCGGTTACTTCGACTTCTTCTTCGGCGGTTTCATCTTCGATTAACTCGGCTTCTTCAGATTCTTCGTCGTTTTCTTCCTCAAACTCGCGTAGATTTTTTTGATACTCCTCGTCGTCGTCTTCTTCCTCTTCGTCGTCGTCCTCTTCTTCAAATTCACTATTCATGAATTCGTCATAATCTGGATTATCTTCTTCCTTTTTAGAGCGGAAAGCTCGAAATAAGCCAAAGGGAATCCAAATAACTCCAGCTCCAACTCCTGCGGCGACTAAAGGTTTTTCTTTTGCGTATTGAATAAGATTTTGAGTAATTTGGTTCCAATCTTTAGGTTGATCGGCAAAAACTTTAATTTTTCCCCAAAGAGGTTGGACAAACTCAAGGGTTTTTTCGTAAGCTGAGTTAAAATAATCTCCAGTAGAAGCCTGGATAGTTGCTGGCTTTGGAGAAATGGCGTCGGCGGGGAAGCGCATTGCAGAGCCAAATATAAAGATGGCCGCTAAGGCTAAGCAGGGTAAAAGTTTTTTACACGCTTTGAGATTTTTCAGCATAAAAACGGCCGTATTTAATAGAAAAATTTGCCCTAAATTAACGTTGGAATTTTACTTTATTGAGAATACTTATTAATGGTCCAACTGTTAAAATTTTCGGCGCTCAATTTTGACGTTACATATTGAAATTGCGGTATTTATCTTTCACTAGATAAACGATTAGATTATATTACCACAGTAATTCAAATTTCAAGGCAATAAATTTAGGTATCCTTAAATAATTCAAAAAGTTGCAGGTTTTTTTTGATGCCGGAGGCAAATTTAATGAAATCAATGGGGAGGACATCGTGACGGAAAAAATTTCCGTTATTATAATTACATATAACGAGGAAAAAAATATTCAAAGATGTCTCGAAAGCGTTAAATGGGCCGATGAAATTGTTGTTGTCGATGGATTTAGCGACGATCGTACCGAAGAGATTTGTCGGAGATACACGGACCGCGTTTACCAGGTTGAATGGAATGGTTTCGGCAAACAAAAGAATATCTGCGCTGAAAAATCAAGTCATAAATGGATTTTAAATATTGATTCAGACGAAGCGGTCAGTCCCGAATTGGCAAAAGAAATTCAAAATCTTCTTAACAACGAGCCAGAGTTTCCGTTGTATAAAATTCCTCGAAAAAATTACTTTGGATCTCGATGGGTGCGATATGGAGGTTGGTATCCAGATTTAATAGCGCGATTATACGATAAGACTCAGATAGCGTTTTCCGAAAACTTAGTGCATGAGAGCCTTATTCCTGATAACAGGTACGGACTTTTAAAGTCGCCATTTGATCATTATTCTTATCGAGACATGACCGATTATGTAACAAGGCAAAATCGATATTCTACTTTATCGGCAGAACAAAACAGTAATATAGGCAAGGAGGCCACGTGGATAGATATAGTATTGAAACCCCCTCTAGCTTTTTTTAAAACGTATATTATTAAACAAGGATTTCGCGAAGGCTTCCTTGGTTTTTTTCTTGCTATTTCGGCAAGCTACTATACCTTCCTAAAATATGCCAAAACCCGAAAGATTTAATGACGATTCGGAAACCTCGGACGTGCCCATTACCAACTCTTTAAAACAAAAAGAAAGCCTTGGAGTTGGGGAAGGATCTTCATTTTTTAAAAAATTACCCAAATCCTCTTTGCCGTATTTATGGGTTCTCGTTTGTTTTTGTTTTTTTTCCTATAAAGGTTCCCTGTTAAACGAATTTTCCTACGATGATTTACCCGTTGTTGCCGAAAATTATTATATTAAAAATCTAACTTACTTTTCTTCGATATTCGATAACGGCTATTTTTCCAGGTTTGGCGAAGAAAGTTATAGACCAGTTGTTACCGTAACTTATTTTGCGGATTTTTTTCTTTGGGGGTTTTCGGCCGAGGGATTTCACCGTACAAATTTGGTTTTGCATTTAAGTAACCTTGTATTGTTATTCGTATTATTTAGAAGAGTTTTTAACGAGACTCTCGGTGTTTTTTTTGCCGCAGCCCTATTTGCTGTTCATCCCATAACAACCGAATCGGTTAACGCGGTTGGCTTTCGGGAAGAGCTTTTAACGACGTTTTTTGGTTTAGGGTCGTTACTTTGTTTTTGGAATTCTTTGAAAGTCCCTTCGGAGTCTTTTCTAAAAATATGGTTACACCAATGGTTTTCAGTTTTAT
This sequence comes from uncultured Nitrospinota bacterium, assembly GCA_964570665.1. Classification (GTDB taxonomy): domain Bacteria; phylum Nitrospinota; class Nitrospinia; order Nitrospinales; family JAJDAT01; genus JAJDAT01. The sequence goes on from CAZMZH010000003.1 coordinate 144,827, forward strand.
TTTTTGCCCTAGCCATGCTTTCCAAAGAAAATGGCATGATATTGTTCGCCCTTTTCCCAGCTCTTTTTCTGTTATCAAGCGATCTAAAAAAAATCAAACCCAGGAATAACGAAATTCAATTTGGTTTGTTTTTAACCGTGGCTTTTTTAGCTTATGTTTATCTACGGTTTGTTTGGTTCAATAATCCCAATCCAAGTTCTTTTGAACCTGACCATCTTTGGACGCGCGCTTTAACGGGAATTTCTATTTCGGGGTATTACTTTAAATCATTGTTCTTCCCATTTCCATTGACGGTCGCTTATGTGTTTCCCAAAGCGATTGGATGGGAGATGGTTCGAAGTTTTATCTCTCTAGGATTATTCGTCGGAATCTCCTTTTGGATTTGGCGTGGCGGTAATCGAAAACTTTTATTCGGTTGGTTTTGGTTTTTGATAGCCTTGGCTCCTACGATGAATATTTATCCTATCTCCAATCCCATCGCGGAACGTTATCTGTATTTTCCGCTGATCGGCGGCGTTTTGGTAATATCTGAGTGTTTTCGATTAGCTTTAGAGAAGTGGGATATTGAGTTTCCAAAATTAACTTTTTTAATGGGAATTTTTATTTTATGCGCATTTTCTTCGATGGTTGCTCGCCGAAATACGGATTGGCAAACTTCCGATACGTTGTGGCTTAAAGCCACTAAAGTTTCTCCAAAGAGTTCTCGAGCTTTAAATGGCCTGGGAATTTCCTACATGAGTAAAAAGGAACCCAATCGGGCTATTTTGACGTTTAAAAAAGCTTTGATGGTCAATCCTAAAAATGTTCGCGCATACTCAAATTTGGGCTTGGTATACCATGGACAAAAACAATTTAAACAGGCCGAAAAGGTATTGACCAAAGCTTTGGAGTTAAACTCGAAGAACCATGACACCCTGACCAATCTTGCCAGCGCAAAAATCGAATTGAAAAAGTACCAAGAAGCTTCGAAATTATTGGCTCGTTCCATTGAGGCCGAACCATTTGCCGTAGAAGCTCATATTACCAGCGGTTTGTTAAATATTCGGCTTGGCAAGCGTCAATCTGCGTTAGCGTTTTTTTTGAGAGCGGCGGAAATTCGCCCCGATTATAGCGAACCTTGGAATAATATAGGGGCTTTATATGGAGAACTGGGGCGTTATGACAAATCGGTAGAAGCTTTAAAAAAGGCGGTCGAAGTAGCCCCAACTGATTGGAATTCCAATCTAAATTTGGCGGTGGCTTTCTACTTATTAAAAGATTATGAAAACGCCGAAAAATACGCTAAAATTTCTAGTAGTTTGGGTATGACCTTGCCGGATTTTTTATCCGCTTTATTGAATTGATAAGCCGGTAGCTAAGTCGAATTGTGCCACGCAACTCGCCTTCCCCAAAAGCAATCCCCTTTATTAAAATCAATTAGAGGACCTCTAAATTCAGATTTGCCAAGAACCTTGGTTTTAAGAAAAGCTAGGGGATAGCAAACCAGTAAATACGAATTATTAGAGGCTCTTTAAAACGTTTCTTGAGTTGAGGTTTCGTTGACTAAGTCCCAGCTACTGGTAATGATGACGCCGATCATTTTGTTTTCTCTCACGGTCCATGAGTACTCGCATGGTCGAGTGGCTTTTATGCTGGGAGATCCAACGGCCAAATTATTGGGGAGATTGAGTTTTAATCCATTAAAACATTTAGATCCCATAGGTGTTTTATTTTTTTATTTTATGGGATTTGGTTGGGCTAAACCCGTTCCGGTAGACGCTCGTAATTTCATGAATCCCAGAAAAGATTTGATGTATGTTTCCATTGCGGGACCCTTTGCAAATATTGTATTGGCTCTCATTTGTGGATTCTTTATTAGGCTGATTTCACCGGTCGATCAAGCCATATTGTTTTATTTGCTAACATTTGGAGTTTATATTAATGTTGCCTTGGCTGTTTTCAATATGTTGCCCGTTTTCCCTTTAGATGGAGCTGGCGTTTTAAAAGGATTGGTTTCGCCAGCGATGGCTCTGCGCCTACACTCCATAGACAAAATAGGCGGTTTCATATTATTAGGAGTTTTTTTGGCGGATCATTTTCTGCATACAGGTATCCTTTGGTATGCAATTGGATATCCAGTTATGGTGATTGTGCAATTATTGACGCAAGAGGCCTTCCCATTGATCCAACAAGTGTTGATGATGAGTTTTAGTTAAACAATAAGAATTAATTTAACGGAATTAGAACGAGTTTATGGAATATAAAGATACCCTGAATTTGCCCCAAACAGATTTCCCCATGAAAGCGAATTTGAAAGAGCGCGAGCCTGAACAGCTTCGTATCTGGGAAGAATCTGACCTATATGGAAAGATACGCAACCAATTCTCTGGAAAACCGAAGTTTGTTTTTCACGACGGTCCCCCTTACGCCAATGGGCATATTCATATGGGGCATGCCTTGAATAAAATTCTTAAGGATTTCATTGTGCGAATTATGACAATGAAGGGATACGACTCCAGCTTTATTCCAGGCTGGGATTGTCATGGATTGCCTATTGAACACCAAGTGGGTAAAGAGCTTGGCAAAAAGAAAAAGGATTACGATAAAAACGGTATCCGCAAGTTATGCAGAGAATACGCCGCTAAATTTATTGATATTCAAAGAGAAGAATTTAAACGCCTTGGAATTTCCGCTCGCTGGGACAAACCTTATTTGACTATGGATTATGGCTACGAAGCGGCCATCGTCAAAGAGTTTGGGAAATTTGTCGAATCGGGTCAAGTTTATAAAGGTTTGAAGCCGGTTCATTGGTGTGTCAATTGCCGTACGGCATTGGCCGAAGCGGAAGTGGAATACGCAGATCATAAGTCCCCGTCTATTTATGTTAAGTTTCCATTGACCTCGGATACTTCCAGTTTATTCCCCGATATTAAAGGCGAACCGATTTCTATCGTTATTTGGACAACCACCCCCTGGACACTTCCCGCTAATTTAGCCGTTTGCGTTCACCCAGAGTTTGAATACGTAGCCGCTAAAATGAATGGCGAAAACATAATTGTCGCAAAAGATTTGTTGACCGCTCTTTCTGCCGATTGGGAAACCGAACTCAAAATTGTGGGAGAATGTTATGGCAAAGATTTGGAACATTTAGCGTCGAAACATCCTTTTATCAATAGAGAATCTAAGGTTATTCTAGGAGAACATGTGACGTTGGAGCAGGGAACAGGTTGCGTTCACACCGCTCCAGGTCATGGCCAAGACGATTATATTGTCGGCCAGAAATATGGATTGGACGTTTACAACCCCGTTGACGATGGAGGCGTATTTAAAGAAAACGTCGAATTCTTTTCGGGTCAATTTGTCACTAAAGCCAATCCAGAAATTGTAAAGAAATTAGAAGACGATGGTTTTTTGATCAAGCATCAAGATATTAAGCATTCTTACCCGCATTGTTGGCGGTGTCATCAGCCCATTATCTTTAGGGCGACCGCTCAGTGGTTTATCCCAATGGACTCCACAGGACTTCGAAAAAAATCGTTAGAAGCGATTCGCCAGACCAAGTGGATACCTCCATGGGGAGAAGAACGAATTTATAAGATGATCGAAAACCGACCCGATTGGTGCGTTTCGCGTCAACGCGCTTGGGGGACTCCTATAACTATCATCAGTTGCGATTCTTGTGGAACCTTTTTAGATTCTAAAGAAATAATGGATCGAATAGTTGGGTTGATCGAGGAGCATGGAGCCGATTACTGGTTTGAAGCGGAAACGGAGGCGTTATTACCAGAAGGCACGGTTTGCCCAGAATGTAAGGGCTCTCAGTTTAAAAAAGAAAATGATATTTTAGACGTTTGGTTTGATTCTGGCGTTAGTCATGCCGCTGTATTAGAGAGAGACGAAGAAGGAGAATGGCCTGCAGATCTCTATTTAGAAGGTAGCGACCAACATCGCGGATGGTTCCACAGTTCCCTATTAGAAGCTATTGGCACCCGAGAAAAAGCTCCTTATAAAAGCGTACTCACTCATGGTTATGTTGTCGACGGCAAAGGGAAAAAGATGTCTAAATCTGCAGGGAACGTGATCGCGCCTCAAAAAATCATCGATCAATACGGCGCGGAGATATTAAGACTATGGGTAGCGTCTGAAAACTATCGCGACGACATTAGAATTTCAAATGAAATTCTAAAGAGATTGTCCGAAGCCTATCGGAAAATCCGCAACACCTTTCGTTATTTGTTAGGGAATTTGAGCGACTTCGATCCTTTGGCCGATACAGTTCCTTTTGGACAAATGTTGGAAATCGATCGGTTTATTCTGGACCGATTCCAAAAGTTATCGAATAAGATTATGAAAGCGTATGAGGATTACGAGTTTCACGTTTTTTATCATGCGTTTTATAATTTTTGTATCGTTGATTTGAGTTCATTCTATTTAGATATTTTAAAAGATCGCTTGTATACCTATCCAAAAACCTCGGCGGAAAGACGATCTGGGCAAACTGCGATGCATCAACTCTTAACGGGTATGACGCGTTTGATGGCGCCGGTGTTGAGTTTTACGGCGGACGAGATTTGGAAGTATCATCCTAAAGGCAGCGGAGAAGAAGAAAGCGTTCATCTGAGTTCTTTTTCAAAAATGGAAGACGTCGAATTTCCTGAATCTCTAGCGGAAAAATGGGACCGTATTGTTTCGCTCAAAGGAGAGGTGAGTAAAGCCCTTGAGTTGAGTCGACGAGCTAAAACGATTGGCCATGCTTTAGACGCTTCGGTTCAATTGGTATTGCCCAAAGATTTGAAAGAAATTCTAAAAGACGATATCGGAGAGCTAAAATTTATTTTTATTGTTTCTAACGTGGATATTGTGGACAATTTAGATGATGAATCTGTTTATTCCAGCGAAAATATTCCGGATTTAAAAGTTTCTGTTGCCGCCGCTCCTGGCGAAAAATGCGAACGCTGTTGGAATTATTTTGAAATTTACGACAATCGCCCCGAACATCCAAATATTTGCTCAAGATGTTCAGATAACCTTGTCGCCGTTTAGGTTTACGTCCTTTGAGAAATAAGTATTTTAGCCTACTGATTTATTCCAATCTCTTAATTTTTTTGGATCAAGCCACAAAGTATATGGTGGCTTCCCATATCCCTTTGCATTATTCGATGCGAATTGTAGAGGGCTTTTTTAGCTTAACGCATATTAGAAACTCTGGAGTCGCTTTTGGTTTATTTGCGCGAAGCGAAGTGGAATATAAGGCTTATTTTTTTGTCGCAATTTCTTTGATCGCGATTGGAGCCATCTTGGTTTTTTTTCATCAGACCCCCAGCTCAAAAAAACCGGTCCTTTGCGGCTTAATCCTAATTTTTAGCGGCGCTATAGGTAATTTGATCGATCGTGTGGTTTATAAAGAAGTGATCGATTTTCTAGACTTTTTTTACCAAAACCATCATTGGCCAGCCTTTAATATCGCCGATTCATGCATCACTATTGGCGTAGGTTTTATGATTTACGACCTTTTTCATCAGGAAAAACCGCAGGATTCAATCAGTCCTTCCGAAAATTAAAAGCCGAAGAAAACCGGCGTTTGGTATTTAAGCTATGTATCCCATTTTATTAGAGCTCGGTCCCATCACAATATTCACTTATGGATTATTGGTCGCCACTGGTTTTTTCACCGCAATTGTCCTGGCTGCAAAGCAAGGAGAAAAGGAGGGGATGGACCCGCAAGTTATCATGGACTTGTGTTTTTATATTTTGCTATCTGCAATTATTGGAGCCCGTGTTTTATACGTAATTGTGGAATATAAGTACTTCGTCGAAAGTCCGTTAGATATTTTCAAAGTGTGGAAAGGCGGTCTGGTTTTTTATGGAGGGCTGGTTTTGGCGATCGCGGTGGCCATGTGGATGGCCAAAAAAAAGAGCCTGCCGATTTGGAAAACTGCCGACATTATAGCGCCGTCGATAGCGATAGGGCAGGCGATAGGACGTTGGGGGTGCTTGTTTGCGGGATGCTGTTACGGAGCCCAAACCGATTTGCCTTGGGGAATAACTTTTTCCGATCCTAAATCGTTAGCCCCCTTGAACGTTGCTTTACATCCTACCCAAATTTATCTTTCTTTGAACGCTATTTTGATATTTGGGACTTTGGTCTGGATGCGAAAAAGAAAAGCGTTTGACGGTCAAATATTCTGTATGTACGGTATTTTATATTCAATTGGTAGGTTCATAATTGAATATTTCCGTAACGACGACCGAGGTTATGCTGTGGAAGGAATGTTGTCGACGTCGCAATTCATTGGGATATTTACAGTACTCATTTCCATCTTCATGTTTTTCAGATTGAAAAAAAGCTCTTCTATCACGCCGCAAAAAGCTTGAATTTAACAGGAGATCGATTCTTGGGTTAGGCTCGCCGCCAGACATTGGCTTTGCGCGGGATCTTGAGGCGTTTTAACGACTTTAGAAACGTCGTATCCTTTTTGCGCAATAACCTTTATGACCTCTTCGTAAGTTTGAGAATCCATTTCAGGATTCTGATTTAGTATCCAAAGATTTTCTCTATCGGGTTCCCCTACCACAATGTGGCTATAATCTGGAGCCGTATGGATTACCCAGTAATTTAGGTTGAAGGGCCATATGAACTGAACTTTTAATTTTGCTTTGGTTTTTTGATCCACCACCCAGCCCTTACCGGTAATTTTGGCGGCATCGCCGTTAAAGCTACCCTTCTTGCAAAGATTTGTAACTCCGATATTTCCGTCTTCTTTGAGATCGTATTTAGCGATCACGCCGTAGCAATCGTCTTCAAAAATCCACGGAGTACGCGCAATTTCATACCAGGTTCCCTGAAACTTATTTAAATCGAGGAAAGGAACCACCTGTAATTCGTTGTTGGATTCGGATTCATCCGAAGTAGCGTTTGACGCGATAACAAAAAATTGGAAGAAGGACAACAGGAACAGAGTTGCAAAAATTTTTACTAATTTCATTAAACGTCTCCAGCGGTTTATATCGGTAGAATCGCTAGTATAATGCAAAGAAATGACGGGATCTATTAATTAAATCTAACCTTTGCAATATTGATTTTGGCGATGGCTTGGAGTTTGTCTAGATCCAGAAAGTTCCTTAAGCTCTATTCGTCATACTCCGTCCCTCCCATTTTGCTTCTTGGAAACAAGGTCGGAATTATAATATCGATAAACTAATCCACCGACCTAGAAAATCGTTTGGTTTCAAAACGTCTTATGAGCTATTCTTCAAAAAGAAGTTTTTACTATTTGTTGCATTGCGTTTTAGATTCGCGCTTTAATTCCCTTTCTTAAATGATCAATAAGTTTAGATTTAAGCTAATCGCAATTTCGATACTTCTTCTGGGCGCTGGCCTTAGATTTTATGAATTAGGTCGAAGTCTCGGAGGAGGAGATGAAAATGCAATGCTTCTATATTTTGGCTATCAACCGTTTTCGTATATTGTTACGCAATATTTTGAGGCCAGCAATCACATCTTTCATACCGTAGTACTCCATCTGATGGTCTTGATTTTTGGAGAAGATAATGAATTGGCCATCAGATTTCCAAATTTCTTATTTGGTATAGCTAGCCTTTGGTTAATTTACAAAACCGCATTTTACATTTTTAAAAAAAAAGAAATAGCTCTTACAGCATTATTAATAAGCTCAGTTTGTCCAATTCATATCTACTATTCTCAAACCGCGCGCGGATATAGTTTTATCGTCTTTTTTTCAATCGCTGCGATTTATTGTTGTATAAAAATTTTAGAAACTGAAAATTTGAAAAAATGGGCGTTGGGTTTGACTTTAAGCGGATTTCTTTCTATTTACACCATTCCAACTAACTCTTATTTTGTATTTGCTTTAGCTGGATGGATTCTTTCTATTTTCCTAGTCCCTAATTTACGAAAAGAATTTCAAATACTAGAAAAACGCTTAAAGAAAGTTAGGATAGTTTTTGCAAGTTCTTTTATTGCGATAGGAATCCTCGTTATTTTGGTTTATTGGCCTCTAATGGATCAAATTTTAGAAGTTTCGAAGTATGACGTTAACTACTCAAAAAGATCCTATGGGGCTGGAGATAACGCGATTCTATTGGCGGTAAGCTCTATAAAGAATATTTTTACGCTGATTTTTGAAGGGCCGATAAAATACTTCATTCCTTTAATTTTAGTGGGAGCCGTAGCTTCTACTAACGTTAAAAAATCTTATCTGACTCTTCTATTCGCCATATTATTTTTCCCATTGTTAATTGTATATTTTTCTGGTGTATCCGCTTATCCAAGGAACTACCTTTATAATTTTCCGATTTTGATTATTTTTATGGCGGCAGGTTTAATTGTTGCCGGAAAATGGCTAAGTAATGTTTGGAATATATCGAACGACTTGAAATTAACGACGATATTTATTAATCAAAAATATCTTATGTGGTCTCTTGTTGTTTTATACGTTTTGTTTTCTTTTAAGTGGTTATTTTCCGATTATTACCCGGGGCTAAAAAATGAAAATCAAGGGACTTTATCCGAAAAAAAAATCAATGGCGATCATATTGGGATTAATGACTTATTGATAATTCCAGACCCTCGGCAATATTTATATTCGCGTAGCTTATATAAAGAAAATTTAAAGAACATAATTGACCAAAATGTATTGAAGGGAGTAAAAATGATAGCTCCCAAGAATTACTCTTTAAATAATTTTCAAATCAAAACAGAGTCAAAGGTCTGGAAAATTTTTGATCGTCAAATCGTTGAAAGCAAGTTTAAAAGAGTTCATTTAAACAAAGAAAAAGATTTGATTCATATGACCAATAATAAATCTTTGACTGTTTTTTCTAGAGAGTTTGAGACTCAAGCCAATTGGAGAATAATTTCTGGAAAAGGAAAAACTTCCATCGTCGATATTGGAAATGATCCAAAAAACAAGGCTCTATCGCTAAAAGCCGATTTGGATGAAGATCTAGTTATTCAGGCGATAGATCCTATTAACCTTGATGTCCATCAATCTGGATTGTTGATTTTAATATGGACTATGAAGCGTTCCAATCCGCAAATACCCGTTTTTTACCCAGCGTTATCTTTTCAGTTAGGATCTGGTCCAAATAAAGCGACATTAAAATTGCCTTTTGGAAAAATCAACGAAGGTATGAACATATTAATTCCTGAGAATCCGATTGGCGTTTTTTCGGATGTTTGGTCGGCAAATGCAATTATGGGAAAAATACCCCCCGGGAAGTATAAGTTTCATTTGTGGTTAAAATGTCATTCAAAAAACTCTGTTTTATATGACAATTTTCGTTTGTTTTTAATACCATCGCCTATCGATCTCAGTAAAGGGTTTGGGGGGCCTTGATATCACAATTTAACCTTAATTATTTAAATGAGGTTTCGAATTAATGCAACCGCGATTGCTATCCCCTTTGTTTCTAGTTAAAATTAATTATTAAACCCTCAGCATCAGGTAAACCATGTTTCAAAACTGGGAAACATTCATTGGTCTTGTCATTGCCTTAGCTATAGTCCTCCCCATCATTTTTAAAAAGTATTATTGATTCTTGTGATTTGAATCGAAAATTTGGTTTAAGTTTTAACTTCCTATTTTTTTAACGTTTCGAATAAAAGAAATATATTTTTTTAGCTGTGATAAACAGCTATTATAGAAATAGTTAACTATTGATAAATTAAGATTGTCCAACTATGACAGATTCAAAATCCGTATCGCAAATCGCATCTGCAGCGAAGGCCGCGTCGCTTGTTTTGGCGGGACTTCCAACCGAAACTAAAAACGCCGCATTGCTAGAAATGGCGTCCATTTTGGAAGCTAATACGGAAGCTATTCTAGAAGCGAATCGAGCCGACGTTGCGCAAGCGGAAAAAGATAATCTCGCAAAACCATTACTAGCTAGGCTTGCGCTTAGCGAATCCAAAGTTGCCGGAATGGCAAAGGGAATCCGTAGCGTTGGATCTTTGCCAGATCCTGTTGGGCAGAAATTGTTGGGTATGGAAATGGACAAGGATTTGACTTTGTATCAAATGACTTGTCCCATTGGCGTGATTGGAGCCATATTCGAGTCGCGACCGGACGCCGTGCCGCAAATTTCATCGCTGTGTTTGAAATCGGGAAATGCTGTTGTGCTGAAAGGCGGTATGGAAGCGCAAAACTCGAACAAACTCATCGTTTCGCTTTTGGTTCAGGGTATCGAAAAAGTATCTGGAGTTCCTGCCGCTTCCGTTCAAATGATTGAAACCCGATCTCAAGTTTCCGAGCTATTGGATGAAGAAGATAATATTCAGCTGATCGTTCCCCGAGGAAGTAACGAGTTTGTTCGTTATATACAGGACAATACGAAGATTCCCGTTCTTGGTCATTCGGAAGGCATTTGTCATGGCTATATTGACCAAAGCGCCGACCCTGCAATGGCGATTAAAATCGCTTTGGATTCAAAGCTTCAATACCCAGCGGCCTGCAACGCGATGGAAACGTTGTTGATCCATGAGGGAGTCGCTCCAAAAGTTTTACCCGGTCTTGTCGAAAAATTTGAAGAAGAAAAAGTGGAAATAGTGGGATGTCTTAAAACTTTAGCCTGGGTTCCTCAAATTAAAAAAGCGGACGATACCGATTGGGATACGGAATACACAGATTTGAAACTCTCTATCAAACTGGTTTCAAGCTTTGAAGAAGCGGTGGCTCATATCAATAAGCATGGGTCCGGTCATACGGACGTTATTGTGACTGAAGACAAAACTGCTGGCGAACGGTTCCAAAATGAAGTCGATTCGGCAAGCGTGATGGTAAATGCATCCACTCGGTTTGCCGACGGTTTTCGCTTTGGCTTAGGCGCTGAAATAGGAATTAGCACAAACAAGACCCATGCGCGAGGTCCTGTTGGGCTTGAAGGTTTAGTTATTTATAAGTATAAAATAACGGGAAAAGGGCAAACCGTCTCAGAATACTCTGGCGATAGCGCTCGCGAGTTTACGCATAGGCGTGTTGATTGACCTTTTGTTATTCATTCTCTGATTTTTCTGGCGAGCCGGCTAATTTAAAGCCCAAAGGAGGATTCTTAGCTTTTTTTTGTTTTCGTTCTTCTTTATCGAGTTTGCAACTTACGATAACGATTTTTTCGATGGGAATGTGAAATTCATATTTTTCGCCCACTAAATGGACTAAACCGTCATCGAGGGAGGCAATGGTTCCTTCCATTTGTTTTTCGCGGATAATGATTTGGACGTCTTTTTTATCTTGAAAATATTTCTCTAGAATTTTTTGCATTATTTCCTCAAACTGTTCGGAGTTGGTAAAAGTTTATATGATTTAAGTTTTAAGGGCTTATTTCCCTTAAAAAAATCGTCTACTTAAAAACTAGCGACCAAATGGAACCTCTAACAAACCGACCTATTACAGTCGATCCGCCCAAAGAATCCCCAAAAAGCCCGTCGCCTGATTTATACCCTAAAATAAGTCCGCCTACATGGAAAAACTGGGCAATTTTTTGGTTAATGTTTGTTTTGACCATTGGAACGACCTATTTAGCGGGCGGTTGGTTGTTTTCAATTAGTTTGATCGCGATTTTGGGATGTCACGAATTTGGGCATTATTATGCAAGTTGTAAGAATAAGGTCCGAGCTACCTTGCCATTTTTCATTCCCGCTCCTCCCGTTTTTATTGCCGGAACGTTTGGGGCTTTCATGCATATTAAAGATCCTATTCCAAACCGAAGAGTTTTGCTAGAAATTGGCGTAGCGGGTCCTATTGCGGGATTTATTGTCGCTATTCCAACGCTAATGATAGGTTTATATCTATCCCAGGTTTCCTATGTTCCAGGATTTTCTGGTGTTTCTTATGGCAGTTCTTTAGTCCTCACTCTCTTTAGCGAATGGATTTTAGGAGTTAACCCTGTTTCTCCCAACATTAATATCCATTTACATCCAATGGCGTTTGCGGGTTGGATTGGAATGTTTTTAACTGGGTTGAACTTATTGCCAATTGGACAGTTAGACGGCGGACACATCGTTTATTCCTTATTCAGCAAAAAATATAAGGTGGTTTGGATGGGTTTTTTCGCTTGTCTCTGTCCCTTAGGCTGGTTTTGGAATGGATGGTGGTTTTGGGCAGGACTTATTGCTCTATTTGGGTTTAGAAGTGCTCCTGTGCTTGATGAGTCGCTTCCTTTGGAAAGAAAACACATAATATTGGGTTATATCGCCGTTATTATTTTCATTCTTACTTTTGTGCCTGTGCCCTTTGAGTTTTCCTAGTTCTCATATACCGTAATTTTAAAAAAACCACTTTTTTGAGCCTAAAGATCGATCAATAAATGCAGGCAAACCTATATGAGTTAGGTTGGTAAATAATTTTCATGTTTTAATAAATTATTGAAATATATGGATTTATTTTGATTTTCAGGCCTGTTTAGAGCTGTTTTTGGTTGTTTTTATTGGGTAAAACGAAGGATTCTTTGGACCTTTTCGGATGGCGAAATAGGGGCTCTTGGGCCTGATTAATAATCTCTTTAGAATCAAAGGTTTGTGGGTTTGGATTTTGCTTTATGAGAAACTCGAGAGTTCTGTAAATATATGATTTTAAAGGATAATTTGCCTTTGATTTACACTTGTTCCTTGCCAAAGTTTTCCGAATTTTTAATTGACACTATTGGGGGCCTATGTTAGTTTGGATTATCCTTTCTGGGGCGCTGAACGCACAACAAAAAGAGGATTTATCTTGGTTGCCATCAAGCTCTCTTTTCTTGCTAAGTTCAGTGTCCCTTTTTTTTTGGAAAAATCCCCACCCGCAAGGCTTCACGGCTGTTAAATGATTTTTTTCTTTCATAAAAAATCCCTGATTTTCACTGGCCTATCTTTCTTTTTATTTACTTTTTTCACGTCTGGAGACGCGCTAGCTGGGGGAGAAGACGTTAAACCCAAGCTAACTATTGTCTCTTTAGATGGAGCTTGGAAAAGCGTTTTAAATAAAGCTGAGAAGAATTCCTTAATATCGGCCAAATTAAAAGAAAAACCTTTTAGATCCTCTCTTTGGTTTGAAACTACTAAAAACTTTTATCGAATTCAGTTTTTTGAACAAGCTTTAAGTAAATCTCAGGAAACGAAGAAACATTTTGACGAAGCGGTAGCAAAAGCGGAATTGAGTTACGACGAAGACGATGAAAATGTGACTCAATTTATCATTACGAAGCTTAAATTGGGATTAGCGGAAATGAAAAACCATGTTGCCGAGTTTTCTAGCGGACTTGAACAGGCAAAAGTTGAGCTTGGAGCTTTAATGGGGAAAGATCTTTTCCTTCCACGCATAAAGATTAACAAACCATTGAAGATCGCTGATTTTTCCTATCACAGCTGGGAAGAGTTTTTGGAGAAAACTCCTGATTTTTTTAAACGAAAAGATCGTTTAGGCGAAATCGGAAGCTTGGACCTGTTTGGAGATCCTGATTTGGAATTTAAGGTTCGTTGTAGACAAGCATTTAGTCGCGTTTTGGAAGCTCGTAAAAAGATGCAAATCGCTCGTAAGGTAAATAAATCTGTTCGCGCTTTAATGGCCATGGAATCTTCTAACTACGATCTTGGCCTTGGCAACCCAGTCGATTTGTTCGACTCCTTCCTCGTTCATACGCGTCATATAAATGTTGGTTTAGAGTCAATTTATAATTTTAATTATGCCGTTGCAGAATGGCGCCAAGTTTCAGGTCGGGTACCTTAATAAAATACCGTTAAAGAAGGCTTTTCATTTAATTTTTAACCAAAACCCGCTCCTGTAAACTCCTTTTATTTCGTATCTTTAAAAAAAATTAAAATAAATTTAGCTTGCTAGGGATTCTCTAAACTGATATATGGTTTGTCGGGAAGGACAAGAACCCAAAACGGAGCCGACTCTTGCATGGAGGAAAAACATTACTGGGTTGCTTTGAACATGGTTCAAGGAATTGGCAGAACTTTGTTTCGTCGTCTACTAGAACGGCGAGGGTCTGTTCGCCACGTTTTTAGCTCTTCCCTGAAGCAATTGTTAGAAGTTCCGGGTATCGGCGAAAAAACAGCTAAAGAGATTTTAAGCTTTGATGTTGAAAACCGCGTTGAACGCGAATGGAATTTAGCCGATAAATTAAATTGTCGAATTTTGACCTTGGAGTCGGAAGATTATCCGAGGATATTAAAAACGATTTACGATCCGCCGCCGGTTCTTTATTTGGAAGGAACCTCGCTGAACGAAAATCCGGCGACGTTGGCAGTTGTAGGAACTCGGGCGCCTTCCGCTTATGGGAAGAATGCTGCCGAGAGGTTGACGCGAGATTTAGCCGCGCAAGGGGTATGTATTGTGAGTGGAATGGCTCGTGGAATAGATACGATAGCTCACAAAAGCGCGCTCGAAGAAAAAAGCCAAACTGTAGCTGTATTAGGTTGTGGGTTAGCGAATACCTATCCTCCGGAAAACTTTGGATTGAGGAAACGGATAGCGGAAAACGGAGTGGTGGTTTCTGAGTTTCCTATGACGCAAAAACCGGATAAATCTAATTTCCCAGCGCGGAACAGGGTGATTAGCGGGTTATCGATAGGAACTTTGGTGGTCGAAGCGGGGGCGAAAAGCGGTACTTTAATTACTGCCCAATGCGCGGTCGAGCAAGGACGAGATATTTTTGCGGTACCGGGAAATATTTTATCGCCAAAGAGTAAAGGGACTCATTATTTAATAAATAATGGCGCCAAGTTAGTGGATAGCGCGGACTCTATAATAGAAGAGTTTCCCGAATACATTAAAAATGTGCTAAAAAACGTTCAAACTGAAAAAACCGTAGCGTTGGAATTAAACGAGCGGGAAGAAAAGTTGATGAAATACATTACGTTTGAAGAAGTTCATATTGACACATTGATTGAAAATTGTGCGTTATCTCCAGCGGAAGTTTCCGCAGTTTTAATTCAATTAGAACTTAAGGGGTTGATCCGGCAATTGGAAGGCAAACGCTTTGTCTCTAATTGCCAATAAAGCGAAGGATGCGAAATGGGTAAATCGTTATTGATTGTCGAGTCACCGGCTAAAGTTGCAACATTAAAGAAGATCGTAGGCAAAGACTTTATTATTAAAGCCTCAGTGGGGCATTTAAAGGATTTGCCAAAGAAAAAACTAGGGGTTGATGTCGATAAAAATTTTGAACCTAGTTATATTACGATTAGAGGTAAAGGAAAGATTCTTGACGAATTAAAATCAGCCGCAAAAAAATCCGACAATATTTACCTGGCTCCCGACCCCGATCGCGAAGGCGAGGCAATTGCCTACCATATAGAAAATGAAGTTGCGAAACACACGAAGGGTAAAATTTTCCGAGTTTCTTTTAATGAAATTACGAAAAAAGCGGTTATGGAGGCCATCAATAACCCAACCGAATTAAACGTTAATAGGGTTAATGCGCAACAAGCGCGTCGAGTTTTAGATAGGCTCGTTGGTTATAAAATAAGTCCGCTATTGTGGAAGAAAGTTCAACGCGGTCTTAGCGCCGGTCGCGTGCAATCGGTAGCTCTTCGTATTTTGGTGGATAGAGAAAAAGAAATTCAAGCTTTCAAAACGGTAGAATATTGGTCCATTAGCGTTAATATGGAAGGATCGGCGCTTCCAGAATTTGAAGCCAAGCTCGCGAAAGTAGGAGACGAGAAGGCGGAAATTCATAATCAAGAAGAAGCGGACGCTATTGTTAAGAAAGTTGAAGCCAGCGATTTTGTGTTGGAAAGCATAACGCGGAAGGAAAGAAAGCGAAAACCAACGGCGCCATTTATTACCAGCGCTTTGCAACAAGAAGCCTCGCGAAAATACCGGTTCACCCCTAAAAAAACTATGATGCTGGCGCAAAGGTTATATGAAGGCGTGACCATGGGTAAAAAAGGAACGGTCGCTCTTATAACCTATATGCGTACCGATTCAACGCGTCTTTCCGACGAAGCATTGGGCCAAGTTCGGGAATATGTTGGTAGTAAATACGGCAAAGACTATTTACCGGATTCTCCTAATCTTTATAAAAGCAAGAAAAGCGCGCAAGAAGCGCATGAAGCCATTAGGCCAACCGACGTCAACCTTGAGCCAAAATCAATCAAAGATCATTTAGAAAAAGATATGTTTTTATTATACGAGTTAATTTGGGCTCGTACTGTAGCTTGTCAGATGACTCCAGCCGTTTTCGACGCGACAACGTTTGATATTCATGCCGCAGATTGCTTGTTTCGCGCTAATGGTTCCGTAATGAAATTCCCAGGTTTCATGAAAGCTTATGTTGAAACGGAAGAAGAAACAGAAACTCAGACCGAGCCAGAGGGTGGCAAGCCGGGAGATCGATTATTGCCTGCCTTGAAAAAAGGCGAAGTTCTAAAGATGAAAAAGATTGATCCCGAACAGCATTTCACCCAACCGCCTCCGCGTTATTCAGAAGCGGCGTTGGTAAAAGCTCTCGAAGAACAAGGTATTGGTCGGCCTAGTACTTATGCGCCCATTATCAGCGTTATTAAGGATAGAGAGTACGCTACATCGGAAGAAAGAAGATTGATTCCAACCGAGTTGGGTAATTTGGTGACAGAGTTGTTGGTGGAAAGTTTTCCAGATATTTTAACGTCGGAATTTACCGCTAATATGGAAGACCAACTGGACCAAATCGAAGATGGAAAGACTCAATGGAAAAAGGCGCTGAAAGATTTTTATACGCCTTTCGAAAAAGAGTTGGAAATTGCAGAGAAGAAAATGCGCGACATCAAGGCGGAAGTTGAAGAGACCGACGAGGTCTGCGAAAAATGCCAAAGCCCAATGATAATCAAGAGGGGTCGATTTGGAAAATTTATGGCGTGTTCTGCTTATCCGGAATGTAAAAGCACTAAGCCATTGCCTGGCGAAGAAGGGACGGGTCCTAATGGGGAGCCGGAGAAAATAGAAGGCAAATGCGATAAATGCGAGTCTGAGTTAATTCTTAAAATGGGCCGGTTTGGAAAGTTCATCGCCTGTTCGAATTATCCAGATTGTAAGTTCACTAAGCCTGTTAGTTTAGGCGTTGACTGCCCCGAAGCCGATTGCAAAGGGTACATTTCTAGTAGACGTTCTAAAAAAGGCCGGAATTTTTACGGTTGTAGCGAATATCCTAATTGTAAATTCGTTTCTTGGGATAAGCCGGTAAAAGAGGGATGTCCAGAGTCTGAATGCGACTCTCCTTATCTCGTGGAAAAATGGAAGAAGAACGAAGGTAAGTTTGTTCTGTGTCCTAAATGCGGATTCAAAAGAACCGAAGAAGCTGCTTGATGATTTTATTGAGCGCTGTTTGAAAAAAGGACTGAGATAATAAAGTGTTTGTTGCGTGTCATCCTGAAGCGAATCTTTAGGTTCGGTGAAGGATCTCGCCCCGATCCAATAAATGTCACCCGCAGCTTGTGCTGAGCATAGCCGAAGTAGCTCTCGAAGGGCGACAACCTCTAAAAAAGTTTCAAATCCAATTTCTATGCAACGGTTGACCGTTATAGGCGCGGGACTTGCGGGTTCCGAAGCCGCTTGGCAAGCCGCCGAACGCGGGATATCCGTTACCCTTTATGAAATGCGCCCCACTGTGGGAACGCCTGCGCATCAATCCGACCAATGCGCCGAGCTCGTTTGTAGTAATTCTCTAGGGTCCAACCTTCCCGGTTCTGCGCCCCATTTACTAAAGGAAGAATTACGTCGATTAGGATCGCTCGTCATGCGTTCGGCCGATAGGCATGCGGTGCCGGCTGGCGGCGCCTTAGCTGTAGATCGCGATTTGTATGGAAAAGAAATTACGCAAGCCTTGGAAAATCATCCAAACATCGAGTTTCGTAGAGAAGAGTTAAAGAATATCCCAAAAGATCGACCGGTGATAATTGCTACCGGTCCTTTGACCTCCCCCGACTTATCGGAAGAAATCGCGCAAATTATTGGAAGCGAGCATTTATATTTTTACGATGCGCTTTCTCCCATTATCGATGCCGACACCATAGATTATTCCAAAGCTTTTTTTGCGTCGCGTTATGGGAAAGGGACGGACGATTATTTAAATTGCCCGATGAACCGGGAACAATACCAAAACTTTGTGAACGAAATAAATGGCGCGAAGAAAGTCGTTTTTAAATCGTTCGAAAAAGCCGCTTATTTTGAAGGGTGTGTCCCTATAGAAGAATTGGCAAGGCGCGGCGAAAAAACATTGGCGTTTGGACCGTTAAAGCCCGTTGGTTTGAATCACCCAGAAACCGGCGAAAAATATGCCGCTGTGCTTCAGCTACGGAAAGAAAATAAAGAAGGGACCGCTTTTAATTTGGTAGGTTGCCAAACTAAAATGACCTATCCCGAACAGAAACGCGTATTTCGAATGGCTCCAGGCTTGGAGAACGCCGAGTTTTTTCGTTATGGAGCCATCCACAGGAATACCTATATCAATGCCCCGGATTCTTTGAACCGCGACTTGAGTTTGAAGACCGACCCAGATCTTTACTTCGCCGGCCAAATTGTTGGAGTGGAAGGGTATGTGGAGTCCTGCGCCATGGGTATGATTTCCGGACTAGGTATCGCTCGAAAGCTATTAGACCAACCGTTTGAATTACCGCCCTCCCAAACCGCGATTGGCGCGTTATTAGATTATGTGAGCGAGAATCGAAAAGCCAATTACCAGCCGATGAATATCAATTTTGGACTGTTTTTACAAGAAGGCCCTCGTGAACGGGACAAAAAACTCCGCAACGCGAAAATTGTGCAACACGCTCTCGACGCGCAAGAACAGTGGATGAAAGAATTTGCGAGTTAGTTTTTACTTAGTAGTTTTTTATAGTTGTAGTTAAGTGAACCAGTATTTACTTCTTTACTGATATTTAGACGGTGTTTTCTTAAAAAATAGGTTATGATTTCTTATAGGTTATATAGGAAATGCTTTAAGCGTTTCCTGAGGTTTTACTACCCATTTGATCTCGTGACTTCTGATGTTGAAAAATCGTCAAATTCGACCGATCCTTTTCAATTGCGCCGCTGCCGGATTTTTGCTGGTCGTTTTTTTCTCCATTATGGAGCTCGGTTTGCGCTGGGGCGAAGCGGACACGAAGGTTATCGACAAGAACTGGGTCCAGACCCATATTTCTTATAATAAAGACGGTTTTCGCGATAAAGATTATTCTTTTAGAAAACCAGACGACGTTTTCCGAATTCTGATCATTGGCGATTCGCAAACGTTTGGTCATGGAATTGATCGCCTTGAAGACACTTACCCCAAAAAATTAGAAACTCGTCTCAATGCCGCCGCAGGTTCTAAAAAGTTTGAAGTATTGAGTTTTGCTCGACCAGGTTGGAACTCAGACTCTCATGTTCAATATTTATATAAAAAGGGACTGAACTATCAGCCGGATTTAATCATACTATCTCTTTATCATAACGATATCCTTCCGCCAGCTTTTTTTGATTGCGACAGTACCGATTTGGATCTTGTCGACTCCTCTCATTTTTTGAGTCCTATATTAACAAGCTCATCGGTTTACCGTTTTTTAAAATTTAGGATTAATCGCGGTTTAGAAGCGACAGGTCGGAAGCCAGATTACTTACAATGTCGTAAGCAAATTTATAATTCCCGTGGTTGGGATATGCAAAGGGTTTATCTGGATACGATAGTAGGAACGGCTAAGCTTAATAAAATCCATTTTATGATGGCTGTTATCCCTGTTTTATTTAAATTAGACGACGATTACCCGATGCAGTTTGCTCACGATCAGTTAGCAAAATTTTGCGATGACCGAGGTTTGGAATGCGTCGATTTCTTTGAGAAAGCGATTCGTGGATCGGATGCGCGGGAATTTATTGTTTCGGAAGGAGATCGACATTTGAACGAAAAGGGCGCCGAACTGGTTGCGAATGCTTTTTTTGATACATTGAAACCGTTGACGAAAATAAAGGGATTAGAACGTTTTCACAGAGCTTTTGAATTGAAAGAATTGCTTACAGGGGGCTCTTACTTTGAAAAAATTAGCGGTGGTTTGAACAAGCTCGATTCTCCCGACGGATTGATATCCGTTTCGACAAAAGATTTCCAGTTAATGGCGTTTAAAGACGTTGAACGTTATTCATTTGTGAAAACCGTGATGGAGCCTAGAACGAGCCAAAGAAAAGCGCTCGGTCAAATAAATTTAGATAAACGTGGCCGGTTTTTGTCTTCTGAAATGGCCGATTATTCTTCCTTAGGCGGTAAGCTGGTGAGAAAAGAAAAATGGAACGATACGGTAAGCGGGAAAGAACGTAGAATTTTATTAGCTAATAAACGCGGCCATTTGAGAACCGACGAAAAAGAGTTTTATCCGTTTAAATATGTCTCGACTTTTCAAGAAGACTTGGATACATTCTTTTGGAAGTTAGAAATTCGCAAGAATGAATTTTTTCTAGATCCTTTTACGCTTGAGTCATCTATATTTTATCCAAGTCGCGCTAAGTTGAGACGGCCCGAGGGTAAAGAAGTTTTCCGGGCGCTCAGGTTTTATAGGGATTTTTACTTTTATGAAAAAAGCGGGAAATTCTACTCCGATTCTTTAGCTCAAGAAATCATTGATCGAAAACCCTATCCGGAAGCGGTACGCGCCGCGAAACGATATTTTCAAATTCCCGCCGAAATTTTAGCCAGTATTCAATAGTTTTTTAGGCGCCACAGAGTTATTGAGTTGAGGTCGCAGTTCGACAGGCTTACTGTGACATTAATAATTTCTTCCTCTCTATTCCCTATGCCATGATGAATTTTTCAAAGATACCTCTAATTGCCATATCAATTTTTGTTACGTTGCTGACGGCATTTGAAGATCGTTCTTTTGCTTGGGGGCCAATGGGCCATTCGATTATTGGAGAAATCGCTCAATCCAAACTATCGCTAGTTGCGACACAAGCGATTCGAGAAAAGTTGCATTCCCCTTCTTTGAGAAATATCGCCAACTGGGCGGATCATGTCAAAAAAAAGAGAAAACAAAAACCTTGGCATTACACAAATATCCCCGAAGGAATCTTAGATTACAAACGACATCGTGATTGTCCCACGAGAGATTGCGTAACCGAAGTCATACCCAAAATGGCGCAAACTTTAGCAAATCGGAGGGAACCTATAAAGAGTCGCCGGGAGGCTCTGAAATATTTAGTACATTTTGTTGGAGACATTCATCAGCCGTTACATCTGGGGTACGCTAACGATAGGGGAGGAAACCGGGTTTCTTTGCGGTATAGAGGCAGGAACACCAATCTACACGCTTTGTGGGATCAGGGATTAATCCAACGAGGAAGAAAAAGTTTGGTACAATACGCTCGACGATTGAATTGCAGAAAGTCCGTTAATATCCCCTTAAAAAACTTGCGCGACGAGGTAATTCAATGGGGACTTGAATCTCGAAAAATCGTCTTAAATTCTGTTTATAATTTTGATCAAAGATCGGGAATATCCCCGAATTACATTGCGAAGAGTCGTAGAATTTTAAATCGACGAATGTGTAAGGCTGGAAACAGGCTGGCGGGTATTTTGAATCAAATTTTTGCTTCCAATAGGAGATAAGGTTTTGACCGAAGAAAATCCATTTTATTTTAGACAGTTGCTTTCGGGCAGGGATTTTGCGAAATCCGACGTTCCCGCTCAACAAATGGCCAATTTTGTTTACTTGATAGGCGATAAGATCACTAAAGAGTGTATGGTAATAGATCCCGCTTACGATATTGACGATTTGTTAAAGATTGTAGAAACGGACGGCATGAAATTAACGGGCGCTTTGGTGACTCATTATCACCCCGACCATGTTGGCGGTCATATTTTTGGCATGGATATTAAAGGGCTCCCCGACTTGATGGATAGGAACCCTGTTCCGGTTTATGTCAATAAACACGAGGCCGAAGGCGTTAAGCAGGTTACGGGAATCTCAATGACCGACATGAAACTAGTAGATGGAGAAGATACGGTTAAAATAGGATCTATCGAAATTGCTTGCCTCCACACTCCAGGGCATACGCCAGGATCGCAATGTTTCCGCGTACAGGACAATCTAGTTGCCGGCGATACTTTGTTTTTGCAAGGTTGTGGCCGAGTTGATTTGCCGGGCGGCGATAGCGAGACGTTGTTTCATACTTTAACTACCAAACTCTCTAAAATTCAAGACGAGGTTATTTTATTTCCCGGGCATAACTACGGCGGCGACGGCGGTTCAGCGCCCATGGGCGAACTGCGCGAAACTAATTCATATTTAAAAATAAATCGGCTCGAAGAGTGGTTTATGTTGATGGGGCGTTAAGCTAAGATAGTTATTCCGCGCAACTTGTTTTTTGAGTTTAAAGCGATGCGATGCTAAAAATAATTTTTTATACAGTTTTATTTAGCTTGTCCCTTCTAATTTTTGATCCCGCCACAGCAATTGGCGCCATTCTTTTTGCGGCTTTTGCATTGCGTCATTTTTCAGAAAGATCTTCAATTAAATAAAACAAAAGTTAGTAAGGTAAAAAAATGACTACAGTCTCCGGACAGTTAGAAAAAATGACCCATGAAGACGGTCAACCTATTGCATACAGCCTCGTCTTAGACGAAGAGCTAACTCCGATTACGAATAGAATCGGGCAAAAGACTTCGATTAAATTTTTAGGCAAAATAGAGTGTATTGAATGTAATAAAAAGATCAAAAAAACTTATGGCGAGGGGTATTGCTACCCGTGTTTTGACAATTTACCTGTAACCGATCTTTGTATGGTAAAGCCGGAGCTTTGCGAGCATGAGTTTGGAGACGAAACCGACCAGGAATATTTTCAGAAATATTGTAATATCGATCACTTTGTTTATTTATCTCTAACCTCAGGAGTGAAGGTTGGCGTTACCCGCCATTTTAATATTCCGAGTCGTTGGATTGATCAAGGAGCCATTAAAGGGCTCATAATCGCCAAGACGCCGCAAAGGAAGTTTGCCGGGCAAATTGAAGTGGCTTTGGCAAAACACATGGCGGATAAAACCAATTGGCGAAAAATGCTAACCGGAGATGTCGAAGAAATTAATTTGGAAGAATTCCGAGAAAAGGCCCTGGAATGGACGCCTGAAGAGTTAAAAAGCTATATAGTTCGAGACGAAACTCCGCAAGAATTAGCTTATCCGATCAATGAAAGTCCTAAAAAAGTTTCCAGTCATAATTTAGAAAAAGAGCCAGAGTTTTCTGGCGTGCTGACTGGGATCAAGGGACAATACCTTATGTTTGGCAACAAGGTAATCAATTTGAGGAAGTATACGGGGTATTACGTGGAGTTTTCTTTCGAGGATTAATAAAAAAAAGGCCCGGCTCCCATAGGGAACCGGGCCTTTTAAAATATATTATTTAAACAGCTTGTCGAACTATAGTCGCTGTTAAAAATGATTCTTCCAAAACTTCTTCTGCAGTTTCAGCTTCTGTTTTTGGATTGATTTCCGCAACTTTAATATTAGTAGCTAGTCCTAGCATTTTTAAGAAGGCGATAGCCATCCAGGTCATATCGATTTCCCAAGGAAGTAAACCGTGCTTTGCCGATTTTGGGAAGGCATGATGGTTGTTGTGCCAACCTTCTCCATAAGCTAATAACCCAACCCACCAACAGTTGGTGGAAAGGTCTTTCTCTAGTTTGAAGTTTTTGTATCCAAACATATGAGAAGCGCTGTTTACAAACCAAGTGCCGTGGTAAGCGAGAACCAATCGTGCAAAAATACCCCAAACAACGAAAGACCAACCGCCAATGGCTAGTAAAACGAAACCAAAAAGAAATTGAATGGCGATAAAATATTTATCTAAAAAATTATAAAAAGGATCTTCTACGAGATCTTTGGCGTATTGTTCTATGACTTTAGGGTCGTCAAATGTCTTATGTTCGTAACACATCCAAGTAAAATGCGACCACCAGAAACCTTTTGCGGCGTTATGCGGGTCTTCATCGGTATCAGAACCTGCATGATGCATGCGGTGTTGAGCTACCCATTTGATAGGTCCATTTTGACAAGCTAAAGCGCCTATAAAAACTACAGTGTAGGCTAACCATTTTGGCAAGTCGAACCCTCGATGGGTAAGAAAACGATGATAGGCCAAACAAATTCCTATGGAACAAGTCAACCAATGTAGAAAAATAAATAAAGCGAAAGCCGTCCAAGAGAAAAAAGACGGAAGAAAAGCAAATAGAGCCCCAACGTGGATGAAGGCCAAAAACAAAAAAGGACCTGTATTAAACGAATAATAGGGGGAGGTCGATTCAGACTGATTCATGTCTTTCCTCTCTGCAGGTTTTTAAATAATCAACGAGCACAGTATAAAGCTCAATGCACGATAAAATTGTAAAACTTATGTAAAAATACCTGATTAAATAAGTCTTGCAAACTGCTGCAACTACTGAAAAAATAAAGTATTAGCCACTTTACAAAGGTTGTATTGAATCAATGTAATTCTAAACGATTCTTTGAACTATTATGCGTCCCAAATTTAAAACCTTATTCCATCCCGTTATTATATTTATTGGAGTGCAGATCGCCTGGGTGATTTTAATGGCGATTGGCATTGACTGGTATATTGAAAGAAGCGCCGAGTTTCAAGAATTTGCCCGCCGATTACGTCCCGATTTATTAACTCCTGAGTTTAATTGGGTGGTGCTGTTAGAGGGAAGTTTTTTGATGATGACGATTTTGGCCGGAGTTTATTTAATTTTTGTTTATTGGACTAAACAAGCAAAATTGAATCAAATGCAAAGCAATTTCGTTTCCAGCGTATCTCACGAGCTAAAATCTCCTCTCGCTTCGATTCAATTATACCTTGAGACTTTGAAGTATCAGGACGTTTCAAAAGAAGAGTCGCGAGATTTTGTAGAAACAATGTTAGCCGATACCGAACGACTTTCCGCTCTTATAGAGAATATATTGGAAGCTAGCAAATCTGATCCTAAAAGCATGGAATTAAAAATGCTTCCCGTAAAAATGGATGAGTTTTTACAGGAAACTATCCAGGGTAACGAAAGTCGGCTTAAAGCCAAAAGCTGTAATTGGCAGGTTGATATTGTCGATTCTCCAACGCTGTTGATCGATAAGCGGATGATGGGGATGGTATTCAACAATTTATTGGGGAATGCGTTGCGTTATTCGCCCAGCGGTTCAGATTTGAAAGTTGAGATGAAAAACTCCGGTAAAAATTGTGAAATTCGATTTCAAGATTCTGGAATAGGAATCGACAAAAAAGATTTGAAGAAACTTTTTAGAAAGTTTTTTAGGGTTCAAAATAATCAAACGCAAAATATTGAAGGAGCTGGTTTGGGTTTGTTTATTTCTAAGGAAATTGTAAAAAGCCACAAAGGAAAATTAAAAGTTTTTAGCGAAGGCATTGGCAAAGGCACAACCTTTACTGTCGCCTTGCCTTTAGGCTCGGCGGTTAAGAACTTTTAACGTTGAATGGATTGAAATAAATACTATTTTATGGAAAAAAATAAAAAAAGAATATTGTTAGTTGAAGACGAGATAAACTTGGCGAAGGGATTGAAGTTTAATCTGGAACGCGAGGGTTATGAAGTAGTATTGGCAGATAATGGTCAATCCGCTTTGGAGTATTGGGGTAGCGAACGGTTTGATATGCTCATTTTAGATTTAATGTTGCCCAAAATGGGAGGTATCGAAGTCGCTCGAAAGATTCGAGAAGAGAATATTCGTTTTCCAATTTTAATACTCAGCGCCAAGTCGACCGACGAAGATAGAGCTATAGGGTTAGAAGTGGGCGCCGACGATTACATCGCAAAACCGTTTCATCTGCCGGAGTTGTTGTTAAGGGTTAAAGGAATTCTGCGTCGTCGCGACTGGTACGGAGAGGCGGAAACCGAAAAAGATATATTTCATTTTTCGGATATGTGGGTG
Source organism: uncultured Nitrospinota bacterium (assembly GCA_964570665.1). Classification (GTDB taxonomy): domain Bacteria; phylum Nitrospinota; class Nitrospinia; order Nitrospinales; family JAJDAT01; genus JAJDAT01. The sequence goes on from CAZMZH010000003.1 coordinate 170,684, forward strand.
AATTTTGTGACCGGAAAGGCTATGGGAAGGAGAGGCGAGATTCAATTAACGGCTAGAGAAACCCAAGTCATGCAGCTTTTGGTGAATCGTAAAGAAGAGCCTGTTTCTCGCGAAGAACTGTTACAAAAGGTTTGGGGATATATTTCCGCAACCGAGACACGCACAGTGGACAACTTCATAGTGAGATTAAGAAAATATTTCGAAAAAAACCCAAAAAAACCCAAGTACATCCTTACAGTACGTGAAAAAGGCTATAAATTTATTCGGACATTTGAGAAAAACGTTTAAGTTTTATTTAGGCAACTTCCGCGCCCAATCCGAAAAGTATGAAAAACTGGTTTCATTGCTATATTCCCAATCTTTATGGGTGAATTTTGTTTTAGGGTTGTCGCCCAAAAAGGGACAAGTTGCAATGACGGGAACGTTATAAATTTCCTCTAATATTTCAGGCGTATATTTTTCTAAATCTGTCGGTTGTCCCTGTTCCAGACAATTAAAAACAATTCCTTCAATCTTTAGACCTCTAGTTTGCGCCGCTTCGATAGTTAATGCCGTTTGATTGATCGTTCCTAAATGAAACCTGGTAACTATAATTAATGGAAGCTCTAAATCTTTTGCTAAATCGGCCATTAAATAGTCTCGATTTATTGGGACTAGAAGACCGCCGGCGCCTTCCGCTAACATGACGCTATATCTATTCGCCAGCTTATGAAATGCCTCAATTATAACTTGAGGGTTTATTTGTTTATTTTCCAATTTGGAGGCTAGAAGAGGAGACGTTGGCGTTTGATAACGGTAGGGTGAAATGTCTTTCATAGGATCGGAAATCCCAAGGGCAGTTTTTAATAATCCCATATCGGAAAGAGTTGTTGGAACTAAAGAACTGGAAACGCCTGTTTCGATAGGCTTCATGATTCCTAGCGAAACATTTTCATTTTGAATAGTTTTACCTATTTGAGTTGTAACCAGGGTTTTTCCTACACCTGTGTCCGTTCCAGTGATAAAAAAACCTTTATTTCCCATAAGACTCCGCCATTTTATGCGTTAATTTTGTTATAATTAGGTCCGTTAATTTATAACTTTTTGTTTTGTAAAGCCAATGGAAAAACACGAAATTATATGTCCTTGTTGCGAGACCAAGTTACAAGTGGATGCAAAAACCGGAGAAGTCATTTGGCAAGAAAAAAAAGCCAAAGAGTTTGGAAGCTTATCCGATATGGTAAAAGGGCTTAACGCGCAAAAACAGGAACAGGAAACCTTGTTTAAGAAGCAAAATGAAATTCAAAAAGATCGGAAGCGGTTACTAGACGAAAAGTTCAAAGAAGCTAAGAAACATGTAGATAAAGATACTAGTAAACCATTAAGAGATTTTGATTTAGATTAAGATGTTTCTAGAGTTTTAAAACTACTAAGAAAAAAGTAGTAAGTTTAAATTTCCACAGTCATCCCATCGTAAGCCAGTTCAATAGGCTTTGGGACTTCTTTGTTGGCCGTTTCGTGATCTACTTCATGATTCATATGCGTAAACAAAACACGCTTAGGTTTTAATCTTTTCGCCGTTTTTATAGCCTCTTCAAAATTAAAATGAGTTGTATGAGGCTTATAACGCAAAGCGTTCAAAATCAATAAATCCAATCCCATCAATTCAGGTTCTGATTTTTCTGGAATGTTATTGCAGTCCGTGACATAAGCCGCGTTGTTAAATTTGTAGCCTATGATTTTTAGGGGGCCGTGATCGATTTCAAGAGGTTTTACTTTTAATTCGGAAAAATTGATAGACTCGCCATTTACTGGTAGAAGATCCAATTGCGAAACCGTTCCCTGATAATCCGTAGGTTCAAAAATGTAGTGAAACGTCTTTTTTATTTCTTCAAACGTTGATTCGTTCCCATAGCAAGGAATCGCTTTTCTTTGAAAAAAGTAGAAAGCGCGTAATTCTTCAATTCCTAGAATATGATCCGCATGATGATGTGTAAAAAAAATAGCGTCGATATTTTTAACGTCATTTTTTAAGCATTGCTGGCGGAGATCGGAAGAAGCGTCTACCAAAAAATTGGAACCGTTATTTTGGACCAAAATGGAGGCGCGTAAGCGCTTATTTTTTGAATTTGTAGAAACGCAAACCCGACATTCGCAACCTAGCATGGGAATGCCAGGCGAAGCCCCAGTTCCAAGAAATGTTATTTTCATTAAGTTGATTTATTAGAAATGGCCCGTTTGGGTTAAAAAGCGTCAACGGGGACGTTAAAAGAGAGGCAAATGGTATATATTTTAATTGTCGATGGGAAACGATGTCAAGCTACTCTAGATAATTGAAAATAAATAAAATTCCTGTTCTATCAAAAACTTACATACCTCTATAAACCGACCATTGGCTTAGAGTTTGAATTGTGCTAAATTAAACGCTTACCAAAGTTATTAGGGAACAAATTTTCGAGAAAAATAAGTAAGGAAAACGCTGGCCAAAAGTTGGTTCAAGTTAAATCGTTAATTTTGTTCTTATCTATTTGGGTATCGAATAACCAATTTAAATTAAATATATTATAGGAGTAATCAATGGCTACATTAGTTTCTCAAAAGGCGCCTGATTTTACCGCCGCCGCCGTTATGCCAGACGGTAGTTTTAAAGATGATTTTAAATTATCCGATCTTCAGGGAAAATACGTGGTTTTGTTTTTCTATCCACTAGACTTTACGTTTGTTTGTCCAACAGAAATCGTTGGATTTAGCGCCGAAATTGAAGAGTTTAAAAAGCGAAATACTGAAGTTGTGGGTGTGTCAGTCGACAGTAAGTTTAGTCATCTAGCTTGGAGAAATACAGACACAAAAAATGGTGGAATCGGAAGCATTCAGTACCCACTTGTTGCAGACATGGATAAATCAATCAGCCGAAATTACGACGTTCTGTTAGGCGAATCGGTTGCTTTACGCGGTTTGTTCTTGATCGATAAAAATGGCGTTGTTCAGCATCAGTTGATTAACAACTTGCCTTTAGGACGGAACATTCAAGAAGCTTTAAGAATGGTAGACGCTCTCCAATATTTCGAGGCAAATGGAGAAGTATGTCCAGCTAACTGGGAAAAAGGTAAAGATTCCATGAAACCTGATCCTTCAGGTTCTCAAGAGTATTTCAATAAACATGGTTAAAGTTTGAAGTTTCAAAGATTGAATCAAAGGCGGCGCCCATAAAGGCGTCGCCTTTTTTGTTTTAAGGTTTTAGCTGATTGCGTGTTGATTAAAGTAAAAGCTTGGATTACAAGATTTCCTCCGCGCGTCATCCCGAGCGAAGTCGAGGGATCTCGCCTCAATTAAAAAAAATAATTCCTTTTCTTTAAGGCGTTCAATTTATCAAAAAATAAAGAACCGAACAAAATGATATTACTAACAAACGATGACGGAATTTTTTCAGATGGCATTCGCGCATTAAGAGAAGCCATTGTCTCCAAAGAAAAAGCGATTGTCGTCGCTCCCGATTCCGAGCAAAGCGCCGTAGGCCATGCCATCACCATTTCGAATCCTTTGCGAGTGAAAGAGACGCATTTCAATGGAGAGTTTTGGGGATATGCAGTGAGTGGCACTCCTGCCGATTGCGTTAAGATTGCGGTGGGTTCGCTGTTAGAAGAAAAACCCAAGATAGTGATTTCTGGAATCAACCACGGCGGTAATTTAGGGACCTGCGTTATTTATTCAGGAACCGTTTCGGCGGCGACAGAGGCCGCAATTTTAGGGATTCCATCCATTGCGGTTTCCTTAAATGATTTTGAAAATTTGGATTTTTCATTTGCCGCATCGTTTATAGCAAAGTTTTACCCGCAAGTGTTATCAATGAATTTGCCAAAAGGCATTGTGTTGAATGTAAACGTTCCCGCCATTCCAGGAAGCGAGATTAAAGGGGTTGTTTTTGCGAAGCAGGGCGGATTGAAGGTGGTGGACGAATTCGAAAAACGAAAAGACCCACGAGGAAATTTATATTATTGGATGTCTGGCGATGTTGTTCTAGACCCAAATGAAAAAAACACCGATGGCGAATACGTCTCCAAAAACTACGTCACAATCACCCCTGTCCACTATGATCTCACCCACTACAAAACCCTTGAAAAACTTAAAGATGTAAAAATTGATTTTTGAAAAGTTAATATTAAATATTTCAATATATTGAAATGTCAATATAACTTTGTTTTTCTTTATGCCAAATGTTATTCTGTGTCAACTTTGGTAATCTCATTAATATTTGGTATTAAACCTACTTTGAGAGTTTCTATTTGTATTCTCAGTGGGTTTTTATTTGGCAAGGCATATTTCAATTTCTAGGAGTTAACAATTGTTTTTATCTTCTTTATTAGTTAAGAGAAGGCTAATAAAAAACAAGATTTTGGTCGTTGGTTGTTTTTTAAGTATTTTAATGAGTGGATGCGCATTTGATATTGTTAATGTCAAACAAATTCCAACACAAATGAAATCAGCCAATTTTATAAAAGATTCATTCGTGTTGATAAACGAGGTAAATGTTAGTTTGGATACTACCTATAGCAGTAAATTAAAAAGTGGCACGGTTTGGAATTTTGTGGGGACTATTTCCGAAGGAGATGTTTTTAAAACCAAAGACCAAATTTTAACCATTGAAGGTTCAAACATATTTGAAGCGTATATAGTCGTATTATCTAAAAAATTAATTGGATTTTATTTGCCTGTAGAAAATACATTTTCTCCACTAGGAGATCCTATAAAGCTAGAATTTAAAAAAAATAGTTCAAGATTGTAATATTTAGAAAGGGAGCGGTATATGAGAGTATTATCAAGGTGGCTTTTTGTTGCAATAATAATCTTCTTGGCAAGTGGTTGCGCATCTGGACCAAAGTTTAGTAATTTTAAACCATCTATATCAAATTTAGCTCCTGGTTCTGGAAGGATATTCATGTACCGAACATCAATGTTAGGGTTCGCATTACAACCAGACATAATGCTAAATGGAGAAAAAATTGGAAAATCAATAACCAAAGGTTTTTTCTTTATAGATCGACCCGCAGGAGCTTATGAACTTTCCACAACGACAGAAGTAGATAGAAAGCTGTCTTTTACTTTAGGCAGAGGGCAAACGCGTTACGTTAAGTTTGACGTTTCCATGGGATTCTTTGCAGGGCATGTGTACCCTGAGTTGATTGAGACTACTATAGCTGAAAAAGAAATTTTGGAATGTGAATACGCAGGAGCGTTAATTAAATAATTTTTCATAAAGCCGAGATAGTTAAAAATAAGGAACTTTTAAGCGTTCTATGAAAAAGTTTTCATTTTTCAGAAGGGACTCTAATTTCTTTTTACTTTCGGCTCTGGCTGCCTTCTTGGTGTCTTGCGCAACCCCGTCTTCTACACAACCTTCTTATGCATTTTACCATCCGACAAATATTAAACTCTTAAACTCAGAAGTGAAGGAATGTAAGGAAAAGACTATAGAAGTTATAGGCGCTCAAGAAGGCCAGTTTGAAATAGTTACCTTAATTTCCAATAAACAAATTTCTTCTTCCGCAAAAAATGCTGAACAGGTTGTCGATGAAGATGATGGAGATTCGTATGCTAAGGATGAAGCCTTGAAAGTTTTAAAAGCTTTTGGAGGAATGGGCCTTGCAGTATTAGGAGTACTTTCGGGAGATATTTTGGCCCTGGATGGTGGGATAAAAGCGATGAATAATTTTGACCAGAACCCGAAATTACCAGCCCGCCTCTACGATTCTCAGATGGTTTTAAATGTTTTCTCGTCATGGGAACCCGCCGCTACCGAAAAAACCAAAGCTTGTCTGTCGAAATTGGGTTACTCGTTTTTGTCGCAATAGAAACAAGTTGTCATTAATTTTTATAAAAAACAAAAGCCCCCTTCTAATTAAAGAAGCGGTCTTAAGCCCTGATCCGTTCCAGTTAAACAATAATTGGACACAAAAAACCCTGTTTAGATAATTCCAAACAGGGTAAACGTTTGATTTATAAGTACGCCTGGCGCGATTCGAACGCGCGACCTTTGGCTTCGGAGGCCAACACTCTATCCAGCTGAGCTACAGGCGCTTATTTATTAGCTGAGGCAAATATAAACTTTAGATTCCTTCTTCGCTCATGGGAGCGACGTCTTCGGAACTTTTCTTTAACTCATGTCCAAATTCTTTTATGGCGGCAATACGCCAACGCCACCAAGTGACTTCTTCTTTTAACGCTTCGTCGCAATCATCTGGCAAACCTATATTGATTTCTTTGTCGACGGTGACGCTGACCCTAGCCTTCTCAGGTATTTCTAAACCGAATTCCTTCATCACGCCTAGCGTATCTTTCAAAAGTTTTTGCTTGAAATCTTCTTGGGTGACTGCTTTGGCGGCAACTTTTTGCCATTTGGCGTCCATGTCTGCTTTTTTTTTGGGGCTCATGTTCATGAGTATTTCCTTTTTAAACTCTATATTTTTAGAGGTTCTCTTAGATTAATAGAAGCTTTTATGCTTCGCCATTATTTTTTATTAGTATAGAAACTTGTTCTAATGCTTTATCTAAATTTTCTGGTTTTGATCCTCCTGCTTGCGCCATATCAGGGCGTCCGCCGCCATTCCCTCCAACTATTTGCGCGATTTCTTTCAACAAATTACCGGCGTGATATTGTTTGGTTAAATCTTTGGTCACCCCTGCCGCTAGCAAAACTTTTCCGTTTTGCACGCTACCGACAACGATTACCCCGCTTTGCATTTTGTTTTTGGCGTTGTCGATGTAGGTTCGCATCGTTTTGGAGTCCATGTTTTCGAGATTTTTAACTAGAGTTTTGATGCCGTTGATTTCGACAAATTCTTCGCTTTTATTTTGTCCGCCTCCGAAGAGCATTTTTTCTTTTAAGGATTGAATTTGTTTTTCTAACTCTCGATTTTTTTCGATCAATTTTTGGATTCGACCGACCTCTTCTTTGGGCTGGGATTTGAGAACATTTCGGATTTCGTTAAGCGAATCGCCATCTTCTTGTACTTTTTCTAAAGCCGCCGAACCTGTGATCGCTTCGATCCGTCTTACTCCGGAAGCGACACTTCCTTCTGAAATTATCTTAAAAATTCCGACATCGCCTGTGGCTGAAATATGAGTGCCACCACAAAGTTCTTTACTGAAACCAGGTACTGAAACGACGCGAACGCTAGAGCCATATTTTTCTCCGAATAAAGCTGTAGCTCCGTCGTCTAAAGCTTCTTGAATACTCATTTCTTTTGTGTGTACAGCCGTATTTTTGCGGATTTCCTCATTTACTAAACCTTCAATTTTGGCTTTTTCTTTTTCCGTCAATTGCGAAAAGTGGGAATAGTCGAAACGTAGACGATCTGATGCCACTAAGGAGCCTGCTTGTTTAACGTGATCTCCGAGTACAGTTTTTAATGCGGCATGTAAAAGATGAGTCGAGGTGTGGTTTAATGCCGTATTTTGTCGATTGACCGGGTCCACTTGCAGAGCGATTTTATCGCCTTTTTTTAATGTGCCACGGGTAACTTTTGCATGATGCGCAATGAGTTCGGGAACGGGTTTGGTAGCGTTGGCAATTTCTAGTTGAACATTTTCGTTCAATGCTTTTCCTAGATCTCCCATCTGTCCGCCCGACTCGCCATAAAAAGGACTGGCCTTTGTAAGAAAAGTAATTTCTTCTCCCTCGGATGCGGAATCAATCTCATTGTCGTTTTTTAAAATAGCCGTTACTAAACTTTCAGAATACGTTTGAGTGTAACCTTCAAATTTTGTTGGCGGCGAATCTTGTAAATAGGTTTTAAAAAAAGGAGAGATTTCTTTTTCTCCAGATCCTTTCCAGGAAGCCATAGCCATTTCTTTTTGATTCTGCATGGCTTTATTAAAACCGTCTAGGTCGAGCGTGTAGTTTGCGTCTTGCGCTATATCTTGAGCTAAATCGACTGGAAACCCATAAGTGTCGTAAAGTTTAAAAACCTCTTCGCCTGGAATTACCGATCCGCCAGATTTTTTAACCTTTTCTAAAATCTCGTCCAACCGTTGGGTGCCATAATGTAATGTGTTTTTAAAGCTTTCCTCTTCGTTTTGAGCGACTCTATTGATAAAAACGCGGTTTTCTTCCAGCTCTGGATAGGCTTCTTTGAAGTAAGAAACGATTTTGTCCGTTATTTGATGTAGAAAAGGAAATCCAATGCCAAGCATTTTACCGTGTCTTAACGCTCGTCTAATAATTCTTCTTAATACGTAGCCTCGACCTTCGTTTGAAGGCAGAATGCCGTCATTAACCAAGAAGGCGGCGGCGCGTGAATGATCGGCAATCACTTTAAGAGAAACGTCTGTGGATTCGTTCGAACCATAAGGAGTTTTTGCAATTTCGGCGGCATCTCCAATAATCTTTGATAAGAGATCCGAGTCGTAATTACTGGGTTGTTTTTGCGAGACAGCAGCTAATCGTTCTAGTCCCATTCCTGTATCGATACAGGGATTTGGAAGAGGCGATAAGTTTCCTTGTTCGTCTCTATCGTATTGCATGAAAACTAGATTCCAGATTTCCAAATACCGATCGCATTCGCATCCCACAGCGCAATCCGATTTGCCGCAACCTAGCGCTTCCCCTTGATCTATATGAATTTCCGAACAAGGACCGCAGGGGCCGGTAGGTCCCATGGACCAAAAGTTATCTTCTTCGCCTAATCTGACAATTCTCTCTTTTGGAACTCCTATGTCATCAGCCCAGTAATTAAACGCCTCGTCGTCGGTTTCGAAGACTGAGATGTAAAGTTTTTCTTTAGGAAGTTTTAAGATGTCTGTCAAAAACTCCCAACCAAACTCAATCGCTTCTTTTTTAAAATAATCGCCGAAGGAAAAGTTTCCGAGCATTTCAAAAAACGTATGATGGCGAGCCGTCCTGCCGACCATTTCCAGGTCGTTGTGTTTTCCTCCGGCGCGAACGCATTTTTGCACCGAAACCGCTCTTTTATAGTCTCGAGTTTCTTTGCCCAGGAAAACGTTTTTAAATTGAACCATTCCAGCGTTTGTGAAAAGGAGTGTCGGGTCGTTTTGAGGAATTAAATCATCGCTCTTCACCAGGGTATGTCCCCGTTCCACAAAATAGTCCGTAAATTTTTTTCGTATTTCGTCGCCAGTCATAATTCTATAATAGCTAGTCTTAAGTTTTTTAAAATTTGAAAACTTAAACTATTCCCGCTTTTAGTAAATCTTGTAAATGAATAATGCCGTCGATTTTCCCCTGATCGTCCGAAACAATCAAGGAGGAAATCGCATGTTTTTCCATTATCTGAACGGCCTTAGTCGCTAAATTATCTTTATTAATTGTTTTGGGGTTTTGGGTCATCAATTCTTTCGCGCGAGTTTCAGAAATATCTTTTTTAGTTTCAATTAAACGGCGAATATCCCCATCAGTAACAATTCCGGCAACATGGTTTTCAGAATCGACGACTGCGGTTGTTCCCAATCCTTTTTGGCTCATTTCCGATAGAACTGAAAAAATGTCGGATTCTAATTGAACCACAGGAATTCCGTCTCCCGTTCGCATTAAATCGCCGACGCTCGTCAAAAGCCTTTTCCCAATATTGCCTCCGGGGTGGTTTTGCGCAAAGTCCTCTTTTTGAATTCCTTTTTTATTAATAAGTGCAATGGCTAGCGCGTCGCCCATAGCTAATGCGGCAGCTGTGCTTGCTGTGGGAGCTAAGTCGAGAGGGCAAGCTTCTTTTTCTACCGCAATGTCGAGAACATAGTCGCTTCGTTTTGCTAAAGTAGATTGTAGGTTCCCGGTTAATCCAACTAAAGTTGCGCCAATACGATTCACAAAAGGTAAAATTTTAAGAATTTCTTCTGTTTCTCCGCTGTTGGATATAGCAAGAATCAAGTCTTTTTTAGAAACGATTCCCAAATCGCCATGGCTCCCTTCAGCGGCGTGTAAAAATACAGCGGGAATTCCAATGCTTGAAAATGTGGCGGCAATTTTTTTGCCAATCAATCCCGATTTTCCAATTCCCATCACGATAAGAGAACCAGAGCTACAGTCGATTAAGTTTACGACTTCTACAAAATCGTTTGTCAAACGATCTGCAAGTGCGGCAATCGCTTCGCTCTCAATTTTAAAAACGCTATGGGCTGAGTTGAGGATTCTTTTTTTATCCTCATATATCGATGTTGATGACTTTAGTTGAGTCATTTAAATGTCAAAACCTATTGAATTTTTTATGAAAACAAATAGCTTATCATAATTTATTCAGTCCAACAATTGAACGATTTTTTGATAATTCCATTTTGAATTTTTATAGTATTGTTTTTTAATTATTGGCGGAATAAATCGAGTGAAAAAGAGTTTTTTCCAACAATTTAGGATAAGTTTGTTGAAATCTTATCAATAAAGTTCTACTGTTATGTTTTATTCAAAGCAAGCGGGAATTCGTTAAATAAATTCAAGTTATGGACGCGACCAAAGACCATAAAATTCGAGTTATGATTGCAGACGATCATGAAATAGTCCGAGAAGGATTGATGCATGTTGTGTCTAAAACGGACGATATTGAAGTAATCGGGCAAGCTGAAAATGGAAAAGAAATAATAGAAAAACTGGCAGGTCAAGAGCCGGATGTTTTATTGTTAGATTTGGAAATGCCCGAAAAAAATGGATGGGAGGCTTTAAAGTTTTGTCAGGAAAACCGTCCAGCATTAGAAGTCTTAATCTTAAGCGTTTATCCGGAAAGTTTTTATGGAGTTCGCCTGATTCAAGCTGGCGCTTCCGGCTACTTAAATAAAAATACAGCCACTAAGCAAGTTGTCGAGGCGATACGAACTATTAATAATGGCGACATGTTTATTAGCGAAGAATTAGCAAAACAGATAAAAAAACGACCGCGCAAGAGAAATGGCAATGCGCTTCACGATATGTTATCGGCGCGGGAGTTCGAAATTTTTTCTTTAATTATAGGCGGAAAAAAATTGATAAATATTGCCGAAGAGCTTTCTATTAGTGTGGGGACGGTGAGCACTCATCGAACTCGAATACTCAAAAAATTTAATATGGAAAGCAATGCCGAACTTGTGAGTTATGCCATTAGCGCAGGGTTGGTCAATAACCCCACGATTTAATTCCTTCCAATTTGTAGTTTCTATGAAAAGATGATTTTTTTGTCAGAGTATTCAATTCAAAATTTGATGGCTTTTACCGTTGGGAGCTAATTTGGAAAATCGAAAATCACTATATTTAATTGACGGTTCCTCTTATATTTTTAGAGCTTTCTTTGCCATCAGGCAAAATCTTTCAAATTCTAAAGGGATGCCTACGAATGCCTTATATGGGTTTGTTAGTATGTTGCAAAAAATAGTTCGAGAGAAAAAACCGGATTACTTGGCGGTGATTTTTGATTCAAAAGAAAAAACGTTTCGTCACAATATGTATCCCGAGTATAAGGCCAACCGATCGGCTCCTCCAGAGGACTTAGTTCCTCAATTTCCTTATTTTGAACCGTTGGTGCATTCTTTTAATATCGTTTCAATTAAAAAGCCTGGATTTGAGGCGGACGATATTATTGGAACTCTTGCCAAAATAGGAGATTCTTCCGGTCTTGAGGTCACCATCGTTAGCGGCGATAAGGATATGATGCAATTGATTACGCCGAACGTTTGCATGCTGGATACGATGAAAAATAAGACTTTTAGGAATGAAGAGGTTGTTGAAAAGTTTGGAGTGTCTCCGGAAAAAGTTATCGAAGCGATGTCCCTTATTGGAGATAGTAGCGATAACATTCCCGGCGTCAAAGGGATTGGTCCAAAAAACGCAGCCGAATTGATCAAAAAATTCGATACGTTGGAAAATTTATACGACAATCTTGATTTGATAGATAAAAAGAAACAAAGAGAAAAATTAGAAAGCGATAAAGAAAACGCTTTTTTAAGTCGCAAGCTTGTCACCATTGATGTAGACATGAAATTAGACCTTACTATTGAGGATTTAAAGTTTCAAAACCCAGACCAGAAAAAAATTAACGAATTTTTTAAGGAGTTGGAATTTGATTCGTTGATCGTCGATTCGGAAGAAGAACAGGAAACACCTGGCGAAGAAAAAGAATATAAAGCGATCTTTGATAAGGATTCGTTGGAACAACTTATTGTGGATTTGGAGAAAGCCGGAGAGTTTGCCGTGGACCTTGAAACCACAAGTAAACATCCAATGCGAGCTGAAATAGTGGGAATATCATTTTCGCACAAAGCTTCGCAAGCATATTATATTCCGCTTGCTCATAGATACCTTGGAGTTCCAAAGCAATTAGATAAAGATGAAACCTTATTTAGGTTGAAGTCGATTCTTGAGAATCCAAAGATAAAGAAGTACGGGCACAACATCAAATACGATTTAATTGTTTTTCGAAATGATGGAGTAAGCCTAGAAGGTATTGGTTTTGATTCAATGCTGGCTTCTTACGTATTAAATCCATCGAAAAACAATCATAATATGGACGATCTTGCCTGGGAACTTTTAAAGCATAAGACGGTTCAATATAAGGATGTCGCTGGATCGGGAGCTAAACAAATTGGTTTTGAAGAAGTAGAAATTGAGGCGGCGACAAATTATGCGGCAGAAGATTCGGACATAACTTGGATCTTTAAACAAAAAATGGAACCGCTTCTGCAAGATGAAACCCTCAGTTTATATAAAAATATGGAAGTCCCGTTAATCGAGGTTTTAGCAGATATAGAAATGGCGGGGGTTTTATTAGATATAAATAAACTTAAGGAATTATCAAAACGATTAGAAATCGATCTAATCAAAGCCGAAGAAGAGATTTATGAAATTGCCGACGAAAAGTTTGCTATAAATTCGCCAAAGCAATTAGCGCAAATTTTATTTGATAAACTAGAACTGCCTGTAATAAAGAAAACAAAAACTGGATATTCTACCGATGTTTCCGTATTGGAAGAATTGGCCGAAAAGCATCCTTTACCCGAAAAAATCCTGACTTACCGCCAATTGTCAAAATTGAAATCGACCTATGTTGAAACCCTTCCCGAAGAAGTAAACCCAAAAACGGGGAGAGTGCATACGTCATTTAATCAAACCGTTGCCGCTACGGGAAGATTAAGCAGTAGCGATCCTAATTTACAAAATATTCCTATAAAATCTGATATTGGTAAAGAGATCCGATCTGCTTTTATAGTTGAAGATGGGAATTCCATGTTTTCGGCAGACTATTCCCAAATTGAATTGAGAGTTATGGCTCATTTATCGGATGACCCAGCTCTTATAGCCGCTTTTATTAAAGGAGAAGATGTTCATTCAAGAACGGCGGCGGAAATTTTGGGACGAGCTATTGAAGATATCGGCGAATCCGAAAGAAGAATGGCTAAGGCGGTAAACTTTGGAATTATTTATGGCTTAAGCTCTTTTGGGCTGTCGAAGCAACTAAAAATTTCTCTTAAAGAAGCGAAGGCTTTTATTGACCAATATTTCCAGCTTTACAAAAATGTGAAAACATTTATGGAGGAAACCGTTCAAGAATCTGCAAAACGCGGCTATACCAAAACTTTGATGAATCGGAAAAGATATTTGCCCGATTTAAATAGTAAGAATCATCAAGCGAGAAAAGCGGCTGAGAGAATTGCGATCAATTCACCCGTTCAAGGAAGCGCCGCCGATATAATTAAAGCTGCAATGATCAATTTGCACAAAAAATTGAAAGCGAAAGATATGCGTTCGCAGATGATTTTACAGGTTCACGACGAATTAGTTTTCGAGTGCGTTCCAAATGAAAAATCGGCTCTAGAATCTCTTGTAAAACAGGAAATGGAAGGAGTTTACAATTTAAAAGCTCCCTTAGTAGTCGATACTGGCTGGGGCTCTAACTGGAATGAAGCTCATTAACTTTTGCATATTGTTTACATGTTTGAAGACCTTGAAGAAATAAATTGTAATTTGTGCGGGGGGACTCGGAAGAAAGAACTATTCGATTTAAACCCATTTAAATTAGTTTGTTGCCAAGATTGCGGCTTAAAGTATGTAAGTCCTCGATACACAGAAAATAGAGTCCTAAAGCTTTACGACGATAGTTATTTTACAAATCCCGGCTTTTTTTCGGGCGATAGCTCTAAGATATATGGATATTCGGATTATGGGGAGAGTCGAGACAATGTAGAAATAATGTATCGAAAAATTGTTGAGCGAATGGAGAGTTTTATAAATCCAGGCAAACTTCTTGAGGTAGGGTCTGCATATGGTTATTTTTTAAATCAAGCTAGATTAAAGGGATGGGAGGTATCTGGTATTGAACTTTCCCAAAGCGCAAGAGTTGCATGCGAAAAGGAATTTGGTATTCAACCATTTGACCATTCGCTAAATGATTTTGATTCTTCCCAACAATTTGAATCAGTGGTTTTTTTTGATGTCTTGGAGCATATGCATGATCCGGTAAAAACTTTAAAAAAAATTCATGGAATGATTAAACCTGGAGGATTGTTAGTTCTTGCCGTTCCTAATTCTGCTTCATGGGTTTTAAGATTTTTAGGGTCTCGGTGGGAAGATTTGCAGCGGGCTAACTCTGGCGAACATTTGTATTTTTTTGATGGAAAGACAATACGGCAGATATTGGAAAAAACCGGTTTTGAGGCGCTTGAGATCAAAACAATGGGGCGATATTTTAAACTAGGGCATCTTTGTAATAGGCTTCAAATTTACAATAGGTTTATTTTTTCCTCACTTCAAAGTCTTGTTGAAACCTTAGGTTTAAAAGAACGCAATATTTACGTGAATCCTTTTCTTAAACTGATAGCTTTTTCCAGAAAAGTTGAATAGTCGTCTCATCCTCCTTTTGAAGAGATCGAAAGAAGTATTTTTCACATATTTTTTTCATAAGCTCCAAAGTGACTTTTCCCTCTTGATCTCAAATTCGTGACGAACTAATTAGATCTTGAAAAACAGCCATTTCACTTTAGTTCGCGCTGAAAATAATGTTATTATTGAACCGATTTTAAAGCTTTCCGCCGAAGTTTATTAATTGCAAAGTGTTCCTGGAGCTGATGTAACGTATCTCGATTTGGCTAGACGGGTTACTTTAAGATGACGGGTAAATGATTTAAAGGAGATACAGAAGTTCGTAGTATTGATAAAGGAGTTCCTGCCAATAAAAATCTGGATCCAATTAGGATTTAGATTTTTATTTTTTCAATTTCCCCAAGAGTAAAGCGGCTTTTTATCCTAAATGAAATCTCGACTACTCACGCCAACTATTTTAATCGGAACTTATTTCTTCTTTTTCCTTTTATTAACTCCTATGGGAGTATTCAATGACTGGATACCACCCGTTATCCATACGGGTTTTTATTCAGTTACCGATATTGATACTGGAGATGATACTGGATATTACATTTTTTTGCGGTCTCTTTTTTTTGATGGAGACCTCGATTTTTATAACGAGTTATTTTACGGTCATATAGAAGAATTTAACTCCACTGGTTATGTATTTAATAATTGGCAAATTGGACAAAGTTTTTTAATATTTCCCTTTTTTATCCTGGGGCATTTTGGCGCAATAATATTAAACGCGTTGGGTTATTCTGTTTCTCTAGATGGCTATTCCTTCCCGTACCATATGGCGCTTGCTTTGGCTTCACAAACATACCTTTTTCTAGGTCTTTTAATTACCTTCCAAATTAACAGAAAATATTTTTCAGAAGTACCTTCTTTATTGGCAACCCTAATGATATGGGTCGCTTCTCCGTTGATTTATTACACCTTTATTCGTCAACGTTTGGCTCATACGGTAGAGTTTTTTTTGGCCGCTCTTTTTATTTTGGTATGGTTGAAAAATCGAGATTCGGCAAATCATTGGAAACACGCGCTAATGGGAGGGATTGTTGGTTTTTTAGGTTCGGTGAGAATTGTAAGCTTTGGATTGGTGGTTATTTATATTGTGGATCAGCTTTGGTCAATTTATCGATTTAATTTTAAAAGTTTAAAAATTAATTGTTTAATCTTTTTTGCGTTATTTGGTC
Source organism: uncultured Nitrospinota bacterium (assembly GCA_964570665.1). Classification (GTDB taxonomy): domain Bacteria; phylum Nitrospinota; class Nitrospinia; order Nitrospinales; family JAJDAT01; genus JAJDAT01. The sequence goes on from CAZMZH010000003.1 coordinate 186,668, forward strand.
TCCTATTCTTTTCGACCCAGTTGATAACATGGCAGATAATTGAAGGTTTTCCCTTACCTGGTAATCATATCGATAGAAGCAATAGTTATATGTTTTCATATTCTATTACTACATTTTTTAAAGATGCAATCGATTTTTTCTTTGGATATAAGTGGGGAATCTTATATTCCTCGCCAATAATTTTGTTGGGTATTTTAGGGGCGATATTTTGTGAAAAGTTGGATGAGTTTCGTTTCCCAATCATTATGGCAATATTGGCTTATGTATTATTAAGTATTTATGTGTTGATGTGGATAGCTTCTTACCAATACAGATATATAATTCCCATATATCCTTTAGCCAGTATTGGGTTGGGATATGTAATTAGCGAAGCCTTAAAGAGCCGTTTTAAGCGATTGGTTTTAATTTTCTTATCTTTTGTTTTGATAAGCGCGCAATATTTAATTTTAATTCAGTATAAAGTAACCCTTTCTTATCAAAACATGCAATTTGTAATTAAAGCGTTATCAAATATACCAGCGATTATTACCGAACAACCTGAATTGCTTTTGCGGTCCACCAATATTTTTAAATTATTGTCTTTGGAATTTGATTGGACCTATAAAGAGTTTTCATATTTAGTTCTATTTCCTTTGTTTCAATTCATTCTCCTTATTATTGGTTACGTCGCATTTAATAGAGTTAAGAATTATTTTGAATATTCAACAAAAGATATAGCGAAAACGATTTGTATTTCTGGAGCAATAATTATATTGACGATCAATATTATGTTGATAGTTATAGGACCCGAAAAATCGAAAGCTGAAATTGCGGCTAGACAAGATTATTTGAAATTTCAAACTCAGATTAAGGATGCCCAGAAGAGAGGAAGGTTTGATGAAGTGGTTTTATTGCGCCAAAAAGCGGTGGACGCTATACCGGATTTTTGGATAGCGCACCTTAAACTTGCTATTTCCCAAGAGTTGGTAGGATTAAAGATTGAAGCAAATAAAAATTATGAAGAAGCTTTGCGGTTAAATCCTCACCGGCAACTTATCAAATTCAATATGGCTCAAAATCTGATAAAACTTGGGGAATTGGATCGCGCGGAGGATTTACTACGCTTGGCCATTAGGGACGATCCCACCAATCCTAAACCTTATCAAAGTATGGCTTTGCTCGTAGTAAAGAGAGGTCGATTTGAGGAGGCTTTGATATTGTTGGAACAAGCTTTAACTTTAAATCCTAATTTTGGAAAAGCTCATTTTAATTTGGCTGTCCTGTTGATGAAACTAAATCGAGTTGAGGAAGCTAAGTTGCATTTTACATCTGCATTAAATTTGGAAGTGAAAAATCCAGCGTTGGATAAGATATCCAAACTTTTCGATTTGAAAAAGGACACTCAAGAATAACAATATCTTTAAGTTATTGAATCTTATTTTTTTATTTAGTGGGCTTTGTATAGTCTGATTGAGTTATATTGTCTGCGGCGTTATATGCCATTTTCATTGCGATATGGGAATTGACGTAGCTGAATGCGCCTTGCCTTCCAATGGATTGGAGATTGGATATTCTGTCGATCCAATTAAAAACGGTTTCTAAATTTTCCTCGTAATTTAATAAGTAAATAGGGTAGGCGTTTGGAGCTTTAAATACGTGACTGTCTATTATTTCTTTGCGTTGGATTATTTTTTCATTTTCTAAATCATTCACAACTTTTTTAATTACTTCTTCTTCGTCGTTCCAAATTGCATCGGATACATCGCAATTTACTTCAGCAATTAGAATGGTGGCGTTTGGTGGATTAATATCGAACCCGAAGTAACTTAGATCCATTATTCGATTGAATGATATTTCCCTGAAATACATAAATGAGGCGGGTAACGCTTTTGGGATATCGACCACGATTCCTACAAAAAGTGTGGCTCTTGATTTTAAAGCGTTGGCAGCGTCAATGACAGTTTGTTCGGGGAGAGGAGCAGATAATTGGACTAAATGTTTTAATGGAATCGTCGAAATTAAATGGTCGCATTTAATGGTACTTTCAACGTTATTGGAAATGATTTTTACTGAGCTTGCTTTTTGATTTGTGAAATTAATACCGGTGGCTTTGTGATTTAATAATATGCTGCCTCCCGATTTTTGAATTTCTTTTCCAATTTTTTCTGCAATTAACGAAAAGCCATGTTTTGTGGTAAAAATTTCTCCTTCTACTTTTTCTACATAACCTTTAATGCTTATCTCTTTAGCTTTTTTAGGTTTGAGGTTTTTGATTAATTTTTCCGCCACCTCTAAAATGTTCATTTTAGGAATGCGCTGTTTTGCAAATTCAGGAGAGAATTCAATAGGAGGAATTCCCCAAACTTTTTCAATGTAAGGTTTGAAAAATATCTCGTATAAGCCTTTTCCGTAATTTGCCAATAATACGGTTTCGCTATTTTCCAGTTCTGGTGGATTGATCTTTGAATTGAGATTATAATAAATTAGGCTGAACAGGCATTGAATTACCGTAATTAAGGGCAATTTTCTAAGAATATCGGATATTGAAAGGGGGAAGTTAAAGTATTCGCCCATGAATTTAATTTTGACGGTTCTTTCGAATCGAATTAAATCGTCCCCCATAATTTTTTTGATATCGCCTAAAATTTCCTCGTCGGTAGTATGGAAAACATGAGGTCCAAATTCGTAAATATTTCCGTTCCATTCTACGCCACCAGCCAGACCGCCAGGTCTATTCGAGATTTCAATTACATGGACTTCGAAATTTTTTTTGGAAAGGCGCCATGCGGCGGCTAAGCCCGCAATTCCTCCGCCTAATATGACAACTTTTTCTTTATTTGACATGTATTAAAAGTGGAATGTTTCCTAGTTTTATAATTGTCAGAAGTTTTTTACTGTATCTACAATTTGCTGAACATCGGAGTCGCTGAGGTTTGGATGAAGAGGTAGGTTCAAAGCGGTTTCGTTTAGCTGTTCGCTATTTGGTAATTTCGCATCTGATTGATAAATAGGATTTAAATGGAGAGGATGATATCTCAAAGTTGAATAAATGCCTTTGTCTAAAAGGTAGTGAGCAAACTCATCGCGCCTTCCATTGGTTAATTGAACGCAGTATGTAAAATAGGAATGTTGTTCGTCAGATTCGGCGTCTTTAGGAAGTATTAACCATGGCAATTCTTTAAATGTCTCCTGATAGAAGTTCCATATTTTCTTTCTTAAACCTTGGTTGTGGTCTATTTTCTTTAGTTGAGCCAATCCTACGCTTGCGCATATATCGTTTGGAATGAGTTTCGGATAGATGTCAAATATATGATATTCCCACCAGCGGTTGGATTTTGTTTTTGAAACTTCAAAACCAGACTTTCCGATGCCGCAATATCTTAAATTATTTGTTTGTTTAGAGTGATTTATATTTTTTGCGGTTATTCCTCCACCCTCTGGCATGGGTAAGTTTTTGATAGCGTCGAAACTGTAAATACCAATATCTCCGATACTTCCACAATATTGATCGCCTAACTTTGAGTCCACCGCATGGGCGGCATCTTCAATAATGGGTAATCCTAATTCTGAAAGTGTCTCCATTCTTACAGGTTTACCGGCATAATGTACGACCATAAGCGCTTTAGTATTTTTAGTAATACAAGGAGCTATCGTTTCTAAAGTCACATTTTGTGTATAGAGATCAACATCGCAAAAAACAGGTTTAAGTCCCGCTAATAAAATAGAATGCGCGCAAGAAATCCAAGTAAAAGAAGGAAGAATGACTTCGGAACCTTTTGGTAGATCTAAAAGTTTCACGGCCATCAATAAAGAATTGGAGCCACTATTGAGTAAAGTAAAAGAAGGCAAACTCAATCGTTTTGAAAATGCTTCTTCAAATTGGCGGGTTTTAGGACCGATCCCCATCCATTGATTTTCAAGGCTTGATTGAATCTCGCTGAGTTCCTCTGACCCTACTTTTGAACCAAAAACAGAAATCATTTTTTCTTTAAACCGTTAAAATTAAATAGATCTAGATATTTAATGGCGAATAAAACGTAGATTTTAAAAAAAAGGCAGGTGAATTAGACTCTTAAAGCTTCCCTTGTCGAGATGGTTTAATTGAGAAATGCTCTGCTTTTCTGCCAAATGACGCTTTGTATCTTTAACCAGAAAATTGAATTTTAATTATAAAAATATCAATTTCAAAGGATTAATAATACCATAAATGGCGACGTTTTTTTTAAATCAGCTTATAGTTGTTTAAAAACTTTTGGACCGTTGCTACATCGTTAAACATGATAGTATCCAGAATCGATAAATGAGGCACAAATTCACTTTTAAATTGAGGATAAGCGATAGGCTCTGATTGTAAAAAATTTAAGCGGATTTGATGGCTTAAAAAAGATTCTTGAGAATAAAGATCGATCCCCCCTATTGGGTTGATATAGCGATCGGCTTTTTCCTTTATGCAGATATCGATTATACGATTTTGGCTTTTTAAATTTGAATTGCCATATATCGTCGACGAAGGAATCAGTTGGGTCGAAATATTCAAATAAGCGCTGACCTTTTTGAGGCTTGAATAAGCTAATTCTGAAATATGAGTATGGTTTTGTTTGACGATGTCTTCAAATAAATCAAATGCCCTTTGGAAATAAGGAGCTTTTCGATAGGCCAATTCTACTTTTTTTAATATCTTTGATTTCCAATTTAAATCAAAAGCAATTTCAATATCTTTAATCAGTTTGTTTTGACTTAATTTTTTTAATGGAACGATAAAAAAATTAGGGCGATTTGCAATTAAAATACTATTGCGATTGATCCATTTTTTTTTCATATAATTAACGTCGTCATAGATAACAAATCGGTCCACTGCGTTAATTAATTGAAAATAACCCAAATAGGGTAAAAAATAAGGTTGTACTATCGCGATTTTCATAAATCGTATTAATATTTTTACTTCAACTTCGTTTCTATTTATTTTTGAAGAATTGAATAGCTGAAAAAAAGATAATATGAAATTTCAATTGGTTGTTATAAACCGATGAATATTTTAAGAAAAGAATATTGTTAGTTATCTAAAAAATCATTAATTTAATATGCCAGATTTACTAAAACGTTACAATACAAGGCTGAGATTAGCAGAGCGTTTTCCTAGAAATTGTCTTTCCTAATTTTGCTTAGTTTTTAATGTTATACCAGAGGATAATGAATTGTTAGAAGTTTGCTTGTAATTATCCTTACTTCTTTTCTAAGGTAATTGTTAATCTTTATTTTTATAATGGATGATGTACTTTTTGAAAGCTTATAAATATTTTTAAATAACTTATTTTGAAAGATGGCGAAAATAATAATATTTGGGATTTTAGATTCTGCATCTTTAGCTCACTTTTATTTGAAAAATGATACCGATCATAATGTGGTCGCATTTTCTATTGGAAGCAAATACATGACCGGCGTTCAAAAATTTGAAGGAGCTCCGGTTATTCCCTTTGAGGAGATAGAGAAAGAATTTTCCCCAAGCGAGTACAAATTTTTTGCACCGATGTCTTATCGAAAGATGAATCGCTTGCGAGCGGATGTATATCGACAGATCAAAGAAAAAGAATATGAAATGATTAGTTATGTAAGTTCCACTTCAATTGTTGCTCCAGGAACAAATATTGGAGAAAACTGTTTGATACTTGAAAAAACAGTGATTCAACCTTTCGTTAACTTAGGGAATAATGTGATTGTTTGGAGCGGAGCGCAAATTTCCCACCACGTATCAATTGACGATCATGTGTTTTTGGGTTCTCAAGCCATTATTTCAGGGCATTGTAAAGTCGACTCGTATTCGTTCTTGGGTATTAATTCAACCATTCGCGAAGGTGTTCATATAAAAGAAGGCGTTTTAGTTGCTATGTCCTCGGCTATAACTGGAGAAACAGAACCTTGGAGCGTCTATAAAGGGGTTCCAGGCAGAAAAGATCCAGTTTCTAGCAAGAATTTTGACGCTTAAAAAATTCCGACCTAATTTCCCTTTTCTAATTTTCTTTTCATAAATTTTTAATTCAATTAATTATGAAAATCCGGTTTTTCTTTCCATTTGTGCTTATTAGTTCCTTTTTTCTTGTCTTCCTATTAATTACCCCCCTAGGCGTGTTTAATGACTGGATTCCTCCGTCATTACATACTGGGAACTATTCGATTACTAATATTGATTCTGGAGACGACTATGGATATTACGCGTATTTAAGATCCATTTTCTTTGATGGAGATATCGATTTCTCTAATGAAAAATTTTACATCCATATAGAAGGATTCACGGAAACAGGTTATGTATTTAATAATTGGCAAATAGGATTGAGCGTTTTATTTTTTCCATTCTTTCTCATTGGTCATATATGGGCCATTATTCTTAATTCCCTTAATTATTCAGTTTCTCTGGATGGTTATTCGTTCCCATATTTGATGTCCACAGCTTTGGCTTCCCAGACCTATTTATTTCTTGGAATTTTACTGGTTTATCAAATCAATCGGAAATTTTTTAGCCAAGGCGTAGCTTTATTTAGCGCTTTATTGACTTGGTTGGCCTCTCCTATGATTTATTTTTCCTTTATTCGGCAAAGAATGGCGCATACGGCAGAATTTTTTGTGTCCGCTTTATTCATTTGGGTTTGGATTGAAAATCGAGATTCTTCGGATAAATGGAAGCATGCGATGCTTGGAGGTATATTGGGGTTTTTAGGCGTTATCCGAATAACGGCTTTGGGAATTGGAATTTTGTACTTAGTTGACCAGTTAAGGAAGATTATAAAGAAAAACGAAAAAAAGTTTTCTTTGGAAAATTTTAGTTATTTTATTACCTTTTGGTTTCTCACTTTTTCATTACAATTTTTGACTTGGTATAAAATTGAAGGATATCCGCTTCCAGTTTATAACATAAATTTCAATATAGGTTATTCTGGAAGTTATTCTTTAAAACTTATTTTTGATAATTCAGTAAATTTTTTTATCGGTTTTAAATGGGGCCTTTTATGGTCTTCTCCAATTATTATTATCGGAGTGTTCGGATTGATTTGGGGGAGAAATTTGATTTCTTTTCGTATGCCCATGATTATGACCGTGTTGGCCTATTTTTTTCTTGTCATTTATGTTTTTAGTACACTGGCATCATATCAGTACCGCTATTTATCTCCCATATATCCGCTAGTAAGCTTAGGGCTTTGCTTTATTTTAAACGAAGCCTTTAAAAAGCGAAGCTTACAAGCCCTGGTTTTGATTTTTGCCTTTGCATTTGTTTTTGCGCAATATTTTCTCTTGATCCAATATAAAGTGATAATTCCTTATAAGGATAATGAGTTTTCGATTAAAGCGTTATCAAATATCCCTACAATTTTAACTTCCCAGCCTGACTTACTTCTCCGGTCCTCTAACTTTTTTAAATTGCTTTCTTTAGATTTAGAGTTCGATTGGAGTTATAAGGAATTTTCATATTTTATTTTCTATCCGTTATTACAATTAATTTTTGCTATTTTAAGTTACAAAGTTTTTTATAAGATAGAGTCCTATGGCGAAAAATTTAAGGGTGAAAAGTCGAAAACAGTATGCGTTTTGGGCGTTGTAATAATTTTAATTTTAAATATTATATTAATTTTTTCGGGACCAGAAAAATCAAAAACTGAAATTGAGGCAAGACAGCAGTATTTAAAATTTAAAAAAGAGGCATTAGAAGCGGAAAAGAATGGAAATAAAAGAGAAGTAATCGCTTTGTTGAGGAAGGCGGTTAATGCTGTTCCCGAACTTTGGTTAGCGAAGTTTAATCTGGCCCTTTTCTTAAATGCCAATGGGAATATTGAAGAAGCAAATAAATATTACAGGGAAGTATTAGACTTAAATTCTTATCACCAGACAAGTAAATATAATTTGGCTAAAAACTTGGCGAAAACAGGAAAGTTGAATCGAGCTGAAACGCTTTTACGTTCTGCTATTAAAGACAATCCTTCGAATCCTAAACCTTACCAAAGTTTGGCTCAATTGCTTGTAAGACTAAAAAAAACCGAAGAGGCCGAACGGTTTTTCAATCGGGCTATTTCGTTAGATCCTGATTATGAGATAGCTTATTTGAATTTTGCAACTTTTTTGACAAGTTTAAATAGATATGAAGAAGCTGAGCGATTATTTAATCAGGCTATTTTGTTGAACCCAAAGTTTTGGACCGCTCATTTAAATTTTGGCATTTTACTGGCAAGTTTAAATAGATATGAAGAGGCGGAGAGATCGTTTAATCAGGCCATTTTACTATATCCAAAATTTGGGGAGGCTCATTTGAATTTGTCTATTTTGCTTACAAACTTGAAGCGTTACGACGAAGCTATTTTTCATTTAAAAAAAGCATTTGACGAAAAAGTTAATAGCCCGGCAATGGAAAGCTTGATGAAGTTTTATGGCATTCAAGTCTATGAAGTGAAAAAAAATAAACGTTAGAAAATTTCTTGAGAATTACCCTACTTTTTTTATAGTTTTAATTTCATTATGTAGGAAGATTCTCCAACTCTATTTAGAATCTGGTTGGTAGTTTTAAAGCCAAAACGCTCATAAAGTCTAAATGCGGGATTCGAATTTCGAACGCTTAAACCTATTGCTTTAAATCGTTTTTGAGTTGTTTCTATTAAAAGGGTGAGAAGTTTGGAGCCAATACCCTGGTTCCTATAGTTTTTTACCACAGCCATTGCAAGCTCGAGAGTTTCGTTGTCTATGTAAGAATACCCTTTAGAATTACCAATGAGAAGTCGTACCCAGACCGCTCCAATTTTCTCCTTTGTGTTTTCATGAATCGCTAAAAAGCCAATGTCGGTGGGTTTATCTCCAAAATCCTTAACATATAGTGATAGAATTTGATTTGATTTCGCTTCTTCAATTGTTTCCTCAGACTCGGCCATATGGGCGGCCTCGTACAGCATTTTCCATAAAAATGGTTTGTCGTCGATAGTTAACGAGCGGTAAGTAACTTTTTCCATAATAGCGGAGCTCTAAATAAAAAAAGGTTTGGAGATAAAATCTCCAAACCTTTTAGATTAACTATGAAAATATAAATTAAAACTACGACTTATTTACAGTGATCTAAACAACCTTTAAATGTTTTGTCGTAGCAAGATTGAGTGTGTTTGGTCCAACATGCTTTACATTCTTTTTCAAAATTCCCTTTACATTCCCTATGTAAATGCAAGAATCCCCAATCCATATAGGCCATGCAGTTATTCCAAGCTTTGTCGTCGCATGCGGTGACCCCACTGCCTTGTCCATAATTAGACAAACATTCTTTTTTGCAAGAGGCTTTTTCAGGAGAGTCTGTTGGTAGAATGCCTTCCCATGTCATACGTTTACTGGCGGATTGCGGATTTTTATCTCGATTAAAAATGAAGCTTTCAACTTCGTTAATTTCCGCTAATTGAATCCATTGGGAAGAAGGGTTTAAGTTAGAAGAAGCGCCATCTCCCGGAGAAATTGTTTTTTCTGCAAAAGAGTTTACGCTATTAAAGATTAAAAAAAGAATTGTGAGAAATAAAACTTTAACCTTAGTAGAAACTGCCATTTTCAATCCCCCTCTAGATCACTAGGCGTTTAACAAACGAATACAGATGGAAAAGTTCTTATTATTTACTTTTAAGATTTCCCTATTATCAGCAGTAAAATCTTTCAAATCAAGGGTTTTTTATATGATTAGGCAAAAAGAAAAGAGACGGCCTCAAAAAAAGTCCCTAAATAAAGTGGTCGGGATGAGAGGATTTGAACCTCCGACCCCCTCGTCCCGAACGAGGTGCGCTAGCCAGGCTGCGCTACATCCCGGCATTTAGGTTTAAAGTTAATTTCTTACGACACCGCTAAAATATAATTTTCTCTTTGGCGGTAAGAGTTTTTATTAAACATAATTTTAAAAGTTCTAATTTGTGTGAAAACTTCTTATGTTTTAAATTGGCCAACGATTTCTTGCAATTCATTAGCTAGTGTGGATAATTCGCTAGCTGCAACCTGAGTATCCGTTGCGCCTTTGGTCGAATCTTCTGCAGCTTGGGCAACTCCCGAAATGTTGGCGCTAATTTCTTGAACGCCCTCTGATGCTTCAGACATTCCGCGGTTCATTTCTGCCGTAGTCGCAGTTTGTTCTTCTACAGCGCTGGCAATGGTATTGGAAATATCGTTAATATTGTTAATCACATCGCTTATTTCATTAATTGCTTCAATGGCGCTTTGAGTATCGTTTTGAATTGCTTCTATTTTACTACTTATATCCTCGGTTGCTTTTGCGGTTTCTTTGGCCAAATCTTTTACCTCGTTGGCCACTACTGCAAATCCTTTACCCGCTTCGCCAGCACGCGCTGCCTCAATAGTGGCGTTCAATGCCAACAGGTTGGTTTGTTCGGCAATTGACGTAATAACTTTTAATACTTGTCCAATTTCTACGCTGCTTTCGCCTAGTTTTGAGACTGAAGTCGTGGTTTTTTCCGCAAGGATAACTGCGGAGGAAGCGACTTGAGCGGCTTGGGTTGAGTTTTGCGCAATTTCTTTAATGCTTACAGACATTTCCTCGGCCCCGGTAACTACAGTTTGAACGTTAGAGTTTACCTGATCGGAAGCGGATGAAACTACGCCTGCCTGAGAAGATGTTTCTTGAGAACTACTTGCCATTAATTCGCTAACTTCCATGAGTTTTCCTGAGGAGGCCGACAATGTCTCGGCATTGCTTCCAATTCGTGCCATCACTGATCTGAGACTATTCATAAATTGGGAAAGACCAGAACCCATTTGACCAATAGCGTCGGAACCATTAACAGAGACATCTTTAGTAAGATCGCCTTGGGAAGCGCTCATAACTACTTCCAACATGCTATCTACTTTTTCTTTCAAAATGATGGCTTGTTGTTTTTCTCGTTCGTCAGTTTTTCCTTTTTCTTGCAATTGAACCGTCATTTTTTGAAATGCCTCAGCCAAATCTCCTTTCAAATTATAAGATTTATCCAATTCTCCAGCTGCAATATCGCCTGCTTGAGCTGCAATACCCTGCATTGACTCGAGCATAATATTGTAGGTTTTCGAGAGAGAACCAATTTCATCCGTTGATTTAACCTCTAACTCTTTTTGTTTGAGGTTACCCGAGGCGATTTCTTCCATAGAGAGAATGATTGCATGCAAGGGGCCGGTGATAGATCGTGAGAATAAGAGAGTTAGAATGACGCCAATCAAAGTCGCGGAAACGATTAAAATAAGAGCTAAATTACTCATAAAAATGTTTCCCTCAATTACTTTTTTCCCCGCCTTTTCCGCTTCAACCTTTGATGTTTTAATAATTTTTGACAATCTTTGGTCGATCTCATCGGAAATCCTACGGCCTTCTGTAATTTGAGAATTTCCTAAAACACGATTTTCGTCTACATAAGCGTCTACAGATTCCATCATAAGATCGTAAAACTTTTGCGAATTGGCGCTGATGAATTTAAACAAATCAGGATCTGTTTTTTCAATCTTCTTAAGAAATTTTTCTAGCTTTTCTTTAGAGGCGTTAGCGTTATCTTCGGATTCATTTTGCCAACTTAGCGATAAGTCGACCAACCAATAACGCAGCTCAGAGAAGCTTTTTGAGACGGATGAAATAGTTTCCATCCGCCTCAAAGCCGAACTTTGTTCTTCAATTTTATGAGTACCATTATTAAGTTCAAAATAAATATATAAGAGAGAACCTGCTAGCAATAAAATAATCAAACCATTTAATGATAGAAGTTTCCCTCCAAGGTTTAATCTAATACCCATAATAAATTTCTCCAAAAAGTTCAAAAAGCTTGAGTTTCTTAGTTATAGAGCGCAAAACTAATTGCTCCGCCGAGTTCGCCCAACTTCCCGCCTTCTTTTTTTCCGCCGGTAATATCTTTAGAGCCTTTAGGTTCGCCATGGCAATTTAAGCAGGCTTTCTTATAATATTCAGGCAAAATAAGGCGAAACGCATCTTTCCCTTTATGTTTGGCATTTGCCGTATGCACTTTATCTTTTGGGTAACCGGCGCTCTTAAATTGTTTTTCAATTACTTCGCTCTCCCATTTGTCGGGTCGGTTTGCGCGATTTCGTACATAGCTTTTTGGAGCCGTTAATTTAATGTAAGCTTTTCCGGCGGTCAGACTGTTGAATTGATCGGCTACCTGCTTGGCAAAAATTGCGGGAAGAAATCCCTTAAAACCTTTTCCTTTTTCGTTGATCAAGCTTTGCGCTTGGTCCATTACATTTTTAACTGCATTGACCATAGCCGTTTGCATTTTTCCTTTTTCAGTTGAGGCGTCAATGCTCAGGTCTTTTCCAGAAGCCTTTTTATAGTTCGCTTTGGCGCCTTCTATGACTGTGTCGCCACTCAATCCTTTATCGCCTTTACTAGCATCGTTGATTAGTTTCTGACTTTTAGCGATAACTCCGCGGGCGGCTCGATAAATTTTTGTAACCTCTAAACCAATATCCTTTTTATCGGCGTCAGAAAGAGCAGCGCTAGCGGTCCCTGTTAAAGCTAATGAAAAAAGGAAAACAAAAACTAAAACTGTTAAAAAACCTTTTTTGAGAATATTCTTTACCATTTGAAAATCTCCCCAGCTAATTGATTAAAGTTAACTTCTCAAACTATTCAAAATTACATCTAGGTTCTTTCTTTTGGGCCAAGCTATTTTGATAAAACGAAAAATCTAACTATCGATCAATTTGTCAATTTTGATTTGGAAGTTTGTAACCCAAACCATGGATAAATCTGAAGGCTTATAATTAGAATATACATTCAATGTAAATAGATGTCAATAATAATTTTTTTTGATTTTCTAAAAAAAATCTAAAGTATATAGGTATTTTCTTATTTTAATTAGGATATTTCTCAAAGTCAAAAAATTTGTTACATAAATTGTGAGTTTTTGGTGAAAGTATTAATGTTTTCTATTTGGTAAGTACAGATTTTTTTAAAAAATTTGTACTTAAAGCCTGCCTTGTCTTTTGACTATAGAATATTTAGTTTGCAAGAAAGTTATGTAAATAGGGGTTCTAAAGTAAGAAGCCTAGTGTAAATTAGAGGAGGCTTAAGTTTGTACTTAAAAAGTTTTAAAACTTGTAAGGTTCTATTAATTCAAGTTTTAAGTTGGAAAAAAAGGTTGACCTTTTTTGTCGATTAAGCCAAGCTTTTATTAACAAAACATATGTTATAAATCTAACGTGAGCAATAAAATATGATACGTTTTAATAATCTTTTTTTACCTATCTTTATAGGTTTTGCCTTCTTCCTAATTAGCATTCCAGTCTCTGGTTTTGCTGAAACGCTCTATGTGAAAAGCGCAAAAACAAAACTACGTTCTTCTGATAATGTAAAAGCTTCCGTTCTTGGACTTTTGAATAAGGGAACTGCTGTAACGGTGATGGTTAAATCAAAGCGATTTTATAAAGTTGCTCTAGAAAGTGGTGAAAAAGGTTGGATTTTTAAATTCAAGCTGGCTAAAAAAGCTCCCGCTGGAAGCGGTGGAGGGGGTGGTGGATTTGCCGACGTTTTAGCTGGAAGCCAAATCAATGCGAACGAATCTTCATCCTCATCGAGTATTCGCGGGCTCAGTCCGGTTTCTGAAACTTATGCCAAAAGTAAAGGCATTTCCACGAAAAATATCGAGGCAGTAGACAAGATGGAAGCTTACAAAATCGATTCCGGCGAACTCGAAAGTTTTCTACAAGAAGGTCGGTTGGGCGAATACGGTCCTTAATTACGGTATACACAAATTAAACCATTAATACAAAGGCGCAACATGAGACGAAGTCTTTTTTTCATAGCGATTATTGGGTTTTCGGCATTATTTCTCGTTCAATCTCACGCTTTTAACTTAGGTAACTTCCTGGATAAAGTAGAAGAAGGAACCAAAGCCATTCAGAAAACTCAGGATACGGTCGATCAAACCAAAGAGGTTATCGAAGACCCCACGGGAGCCGCTTCCAGTCAAATTAAAAATAGGGTTCCACAAGATATAGGGGGTGTTAGTACAGAAGGGATTGGTTCCACAGGTACGAACACCAGCGGTGGATTGATAGGAATTGGCGAATCCTTTGGTTTGATAGATGAAAAAACCGCCAATATAGCTCGAGAGTCTATGAAAACTTATAAGGCCTTGCAACCCATCGAATATAAGGAGGAAAAAACTATTGGTTCCTCATTAGCGGTTGAAGTTTTCAATCGATTTGAAGGCTCTTATGATGATCCTAAACTTTTGAAGTACGTCAATCTGGTAGGACAAGCGGTAGCTCGTGTTTCTGATCGTCCCGATATAGATTACTATTTTGCTATCGTCAACTCTCAAGCTCCTAACGCATTTGCAACGCCGGGTGGCTACGTTTTTTTGAGTATTGGTCTATTGCAAATGATACAAAATGAAGCTCAATTAGCGGGTGTTTTAGGTCACGAAATAGCCCATATAACCCATAAACACGCCTTAGGAACCATCCAAAGAAGCAAATCCTTACAAGGAATTGGCGCTTTAACTATGTCGGTTATGGAAGAAGATCCCAGCCAATTTAGTCAACTTATCGATCAAGTTTCGGATTTGATTTTTACGAATGGATTAGACAAAGATCTGGAGTTTGAAGCAGACCGCCTAGGTCTTGAATATGCTGTGCGAGCGGGGTACTATCCTACAGGTTTGAAGGATTTTTTAAAAATTCTTGGTAATTCTCAAGAGTTAAAGCGATCTTCAATATTAAGCACGCATCCTTCAGCCCGGCAACGGTATCGGCTTTTAGTTAAAGAACTCACTAAATATAAAGATTCCCGGAATAATCCCTTATTGGCTGACCGGTTTAAAAAAATGACCGATAATTTGTTATGAATCAAAATCGAATTTTTCGAGAAGAACGTCCAGGCGAAAGAAAAACTATTTCCACACTACTATTGACGGGGTATTTCGTAACTGTATCGTTTATGGGATATATGGCATTCTTTCTAAATATCCAATTGACTCAAATGGATCGAATAACCTCTAAAATGGATGTAGAAATTCTTTCTGTTGAACAGTTCAACTTGTTAAAAACCCGGGTGATTCGCGCAACTAAGCAAATCCGTCAAGAGGTTATTTGGTTGGCTATTATTGGAACAATCGTTTCGATTATGGGGGGAATGTATACTTATAATCTTGTGGTTAAACCGCTACGAATACTTGTTTCTCATACTGAAAATGAGGAAAAAACCAGTCCTCCCGAAATTAAGACCAACAACGAGATCAAGCAATTATTAACGGCTATTCAAGGAATCCGGCAAACTCAACCTAGCAACCGTGAGTCTTAGTTAAAAAAGTTTTAAAATCGTTTAGAAATTAACGATTTTTCCTAAGAATCTATGAAATCCCCCACCAATCGTTTGAACTGAGTTGAAAAGTTAAATACCTCTCTACTTTGTACTCCTAATTCCTTAAGAATAGAAGTATAGCTAAGGTAGCTCAATTTTATTTTTAAATTTTGTAAGCCTTTTTCTACAAACTCTTCTTTTGGTCCAATAGGAACCCATTTTTCGCAAAGTTCCGAGGCTGCGTGTCTTTTGCCTATGTTTTCTTGTAATCCATCAAATCTAGTGAGACTTAAGCTTTCGTTTCTTTTTTTATTTTTTAAATGTTCTTGGTTTAAATAATCGAAGCATTTTTCTCGTAAAACGAGGCCTTTTTCCCAAGGACTCATTTTTTTCCATTCTTTCAAAACCCAATTTCTAGATTTTTCGGAAGAATAAATTGCTTCTTTCTCTCCTTTATATACGTGCGACATTATTTCTTTTTGCAGTTCACGAACAATTTCCTGTTCTAATAAAACTTCTTGTCGAAATTCAGGGTCTTGTCTCCAACGTGCATTGAACTTATTGTAATTTAGCATGGCGACCTCTGTTGGTGTCATAGCCTCTAGATCGAAAAACAACTTTTGCGCCTTTGGAAAATGTAGAGATTTTGCTTCTTTGATCATTTCAAAGTATTTAACGGTATCTTTTTCTCTAAGTTCCGCTAGCTTTGGTTCAACTTTTTGTTTCCAAGTATAATAACCTCCAATCGACGCAACTAAGATCGCCAAGAGAAGTAATCTGACAAGAAATTTAATTAAAAAATCCATAATTGTCCGAAAAGTATTAATACGATTGCTAATTACAGAGCTATCTTATTATTTTCGGATATTTAAATAAGAAAGTTAACTAAAACTTTAGGCAAGAATATATAAGAGAAGAGGGGAAGCAATAAGAAGATTTAAAATAACGAATACTTTAGCTTTAAAAACTAAAAAAATAGCCCATCAAGTTTAGGTTTTATAATAATTGGTTTTTTAATGTTTAAAATGGCGAATGCCAGTTAACACCATAGGGATTTTATGTTCATTTGCGGCTTGTATCACTTCATCGTCGCGTATAGAGCCACCTGGTTGAATAATGGCCGAGATTCCCGCTTTAGCTGCAGTATCGATAGAATCTCGGAAGGGAAAAAATGCGTCGGAGGACATTACGCAACCTTCGACTGGCTTGTTAGCCTTTTCGACAGCCAGTCTGGCTGAATCTACACGACTCATTTGTCCTGCCCCCACCCCGACAGTTTCTAAGTTTTTAGCATAAACGATAGCGTTAGATTTTACATGTTTTGCTACTGTCCAAGCGAATTTCAAGTCTTGCATTTGCGCTTCAGTTGGTTTTGTTTCACCCGCGATTTTGATTTTATCTGGATCAAGATTTATGGAGTCTTCATCTTGTAGAAGTATGCCGCCGGCTACTTTTTTAATATCTAATCGAGGGCATTTATCTTGACTAGGTAAAGGCAACTGCATTACTCGAATATTCTTTTTTGCGGCAAATAACTCTAATGCTTCTGGAGCATAATCAGGAGCTATAATTGCTTCGACAAAATTTTTGAGAATTTCTTCGGCAGTATCGGCGGTTACGATTCTATTAAACCCCAGAATACCGCCAAAAGCAGAAATGGCATCTGTTTCCCTGGCTTTTATAAACGTTTCAAGTTGGTTATTTCCACAAGCTGCGCCACAAGGATTGGTATGTTTAATAATGGCTACAGCCCCTTCTTCAAAGTCTGTAACCAACTGCCAGGCAGCTTCAACATCTACTATATTATTAAATGAAAGTTCTTTGCCTTGAAGTTGTTTAGCGGACACTATATCTGATTCTTGAGCTCCAACTTCTTTATAAAAAGACGCTTCTTGATGTGGGTTTTCGCCATATCGGAGTTCTTGGATTATTTCATAAGTCTTTTGAAATTTTGGAGTAAATTTTGGTTTGTCTTCTAATTGTCCAGATAAATATTCTGCAATAAGACTATCGTACCTGGCAGTATGAGAATAGGCATCTCGACTCAGACGTTTTCGAGTCTCAAAAGAAACTTCATTGCCACTAGATTTCATTTCTTCTAGAACGGTTTTGTAATCGTTGGGGTTTACTAATATGGTAACAAAGGAAAAATTTTTGGCTGAAGCTCTGACCATTGCGGGGCCGCCAATATCTATATTTTCAATTGCGTCTTCTAGTGAACATCCATCTTTAGCTATAGTTTGTTCAAATGGATATAGATTGATAGCGACTAAATCAATGGATTTAATGCCATTGGCATCCATAGCTTGCCTGTGTTCAGAGTTGTCTCTTTTAGCTAAAATTCCTCCATGGACTCTGGGATGCAAGGTTTTGACTCTGCCATCCATTATTTCTGGAAAGCCAGTATAATCCGATACCATTGTTACAGGAATTCCTCTTTCTTTTAACAAACTCGCGGTGCCCCCTGTGGATAAAATTTCTACACCAAGATCGCTTAACGCACGAGCAAAGTCTGAAATACCAGTTTTATCTGAAACGCTTATAAGAGCTCTTTTTATAGGATGCATTATTTAAGCGAGCCTTTTATTATTGCCTATTGTTAAATTTGAAAGGCAGGTTTTTGATGATTTAAAATAAAAGTTTTCTTCCAAGAAAACTTTTGATTTAGTGCGGCATATTTGGAATTTTTTTAGAATTCTCACTGTTACAATTGCGGCGCCTTCGAGTCTACTTGCTCCATAGATATCTTAAGTCAATGCCGGTTTATTTATTCGAGGCGCCTTTAAAGTCGGTACTTCTTTTTTTCAGGAGGGCTCTTCGAAATTAAGGAACTGGGGGTGATCAACTGGATGATTTTCAGCATCCAAACAGGAAACGTTCCAAAGGAGTCCAATAAGCCTGGTTCTTCAGTAGAAACCATAGCTGGCTTTACTTGTTCTTTTTCTTCTGTATTTGCTTCTTTGGTCATCTTTACCTCTAAATACGATACCAAAAATTAATATATTCCTATGTTTTTTCAATGGGAGTGGGAATACTACTATTTTTTGAAAAAATTTGAAATATTTTTTTACTTTCTAATCATATTTCCTAAATTTAGACAAATTATTATTCATTAGTTCAATAACTTTGATTTTGAGTTAAATTGGACAATTAAAATATTCACGTACTTCCAGTCAATAGGTTTTTTAAGATTGATCATGCCAAATTGATTTTCTAACTGTTGGATTGTTTGAGCTAAAAGGTCTCCCAAAAATTCCAGGTCGTCTTCCGTCCATGCCAATGGGCTTTCTAATAACTCCTCATAAAAGTTCCCTACAATTTCGTCATTACATGTTTGTAATGGTTCTCCAGGAACTGAGGGAACTATAGGAATAAAAATTAATTTAAGGAAAGATTGAGCCGCTGAAGCGGATAAAGGTTCACAACCGATTTTTTGAAATAAAGTAAACCTTGCTAATG
The DNA here is from genome assembly GCA_964570665.1 of uncultured Nitrospinota bacterium. Lineage (GTDB taxonomy): Bacteria > Nitrospinota > Nitrospinia > Nitrospinales > JAJDAT01 > JAJDAT01. The sequence continues at coordinate 205,407 of CAZMZH010000003.1, forward strand.
CTGTTGCCATTAAGGAAGGCAACGAAGCGTTTTCTTCTCTGTCTTCAACCGTTTTAATTTTAAAGATATTTTCAAAAACGTTATTTGATAATTCTAAACATTGTTTTGCGAAACGTTTAAAAAATTTCAATTTTTTAAGAAATTTTATTGTTTCTTTTATTTCATCTAGCGATTCAAAATCTTTGAAGAAGCTGTTGTCTTTGCTTCCTTTTATTTTAACCATCGGTATTGAGAGGACTGTTAAAGCTGAAAGGATATCTTTGTCTTTGTCGTTAATTATGCGATCCAGCAAAACGCCATCATCTTTGAGTATTTCAACAGCTTCTTTCTTTAAATTGATCAAACGTCCGAACCCAACCTGAAAAATTGGTTGAACCCAAGTTCGTTCTATAATAGTGGCGCCTCTTTGAACTTCTTCTTGTGCAGAAATTTCTAATCCAAGGTTCACGAAACCTAACGATTTGGCAATGGCTTTTTGATGGTCTTCAAATTTTCCTGGATCTAGATTGTCGGCAACCATTAATTTATTGGCTAGGTATACTAATTCCCAACGGATTGTTTTTTTACGATCTTCGTTTTGTAAATACGACCAACATTTGGCAAAAAAATTCTTTGGATTCGCATTTGTAATAATATACGAGGGCGGATTGGCGGGAGTTTCCACAAAAAAATCATTTTCCGAAGCGGGTAATTCTTTTATTGCTTCTGGGTCTAATCGGCTATATATCTCAAATGCTTCCTCAAATTCTGGAATACCTCTGAAAGAAGTTCTTGATGTTCGCCAACGATAGGAAGTTTCTTCTGTCGGTTCCTTTGGGTACCAAATAGCCGCTTCCATTATAGTAAAAAATGTTTCAGGATATTGATCTCGTAATAATTTGAAAATAGATTTTAGGGGTTCAAAAGCTTTCGAATCTAAGAAGAAAATGTCATATACATTATCCGGGCTATAATGTTTTAAACCAGCAGCGCCACTATAGGAATCTGTCATCTCATCGTTTTTAAAAACTAAAACCAAACTTTTTAATAATGTTACAACTTGATCTATTTCTTCTTGTAAAAACCAATCTAACATTTTTTTTTGGTTAGATTGGTTCATTAGCAATATCCAATGTAGGGCTCTTTGTGGCAAAAACTTATCGTTTTTCCACCATTCTAAATCGAAAAAATATTGTAATTGTTCGTTGGTTACAGCTGATAGTAAAGGCAGAGAATCGGATTCTCCATTTTCTTTGATCATGTAGTAAACCTCCTCTGGAGGAAGAAGTTCAACTATTTGTCGGGATTTTGGAGATAAGTATAAAAAATCAAGTTTTTGTTTTCCGCTTAGTTGCGATAAACATCTTGTTTGTTCTTCTACGGTAAGTTTTTCTAAAGCTGCTTTTGCTTTTTTGGCGTTATTTTTTAACCAGTCAGGATCAAAAAGAATTTGGTTGGTTGCTTGATCCGAGTTTGGGAGAAGTGGATTCATGATGTAGCAAATTTATTAAACAATAGGTTAAAGGGTGCAGTATGCAAAAAAAAGAAAAGCGATTCCCGAGAATTCATGAACGACGCCTAAAGTAGATTTATTAAATTCGTGCTTTAGCATTGAGGTTACTTTTATTATTACCATTAGGAATACAGTCATTATAAAAAGAATTAAAACTCCCTTCAACTTTAGAAGAAAACCAAAGCAGGTAAAAGTAAATGCAAAAGCTAAGGCCAAAGCGGAAAAGCTTTCTTTCCATGAAATAGTTTCATCATTTTTTTCAAGTTCATTATTTTTAATAAGTTTCCACGCATTATCGAATGTAAATAATGCCATCCCCCAATTAGCGGCAATAGGAACAACTAGAATAATTTGACTTTTAAAATCAAAAGGCGCCAAAGATAGACCAAAAAGCCATAAGCAAAGCGTGGCAATGACCATTATTCCAACTAGGGGCGGCATTTTTAAAATTTTCCCCGAGGCTCTCCAGAAGGGTTTAGTTAATTTCCAGGTTAAAACTTTTTGAAGATTTAAAACTAATCCTTCCAGGTGTTTGCCATTAGAAAAAAATGTCATGCCAGCAATAACAAAAAGATCTGCAATATCTTCAGGTAAAACTGAGTCCGCAGTTTTGTGTATTAGAACCAAAAATGAGCCTAAAACTAAGCCTACGAAAGGATAAAATGCTTTTGCTAAAACTGATTGGCGATAGGTTACAGGCGCTCTATTTGAAGAATTGCTTTCAAATAGGGTGAGCTCAAAAAATGCTAATGCGGGTATAGAAAGCAGGTTATTCATTCAAGGTTTTATAAATTATCTAAGGCAACAGCATGGCGACAGTCATCATTCTGCCAGCATCCATTTTACGGTAAGAAAAGAATAGATTATTACTGCAAACAGTACAAATCTGGCAATCAAAGATATTTTTGTCTAAAATTCCCGCGCCTAAAGCGTCTAAGCGATTGGCTAACTTTAGATCTAACATGGATTTCCCCTTTTTCTTTGGAAACGTAAAGCGTTCAACCTGTAGATATGAATCGCGAAATGATTCTAAGCATTCGTCGCCGACCTCATAACAGCATCCTCCAATTCCAGGACCAAACCCAAGCATTATGTTCTTTGGGACGCTACCATACTTTTGTATCATTCTTTGAAGAGTTTTACTTACAATCTTTAAAGAAGTTCCTTTTCTACCTGCATGAATAACCCCGACAATATTGAGATGAGGGTCGTACATAATAACTGGAAGACAATCGGCGGTAAACACCGCTATGTTTATATTTGGAACATTTGAGATTAGCGCATCGCCCATTAAAACTTCACCCGTAAGGGAGAGATCCATTTCATCGATGCAAAAAATTTGATCTCCATGCACTTGATTTAAGAAAATGGGTTCTCGTTCGAGCGTACCTAACGAGAGAAGAAATTTTTTTCGAAGGTTGTTGCGATGCCTACTGTCGGACTTTGGGTTTAAATTAAGTTCCTCTTTTTTTTTGTCTTCAGTTATGCAAAACCTGGGGCTGGTTCCATGAACCATTTTTTTGAATTTCATTAAACCGGGTATTTTTACGGCGTCAATTTGCATTTTTCCTTCTCGGTAAGTAAAAAAAATAAAAAACTCAAAAAATCCGATTATTGATAGTTTTGAATGGGGATATCAAAATAAATCTTTAGGGTCTAAGTTAAGCCTTTATTTAAAGGGTTTTTTAGGCGGGCTTTCTTAATCCTATATTGATATTCCGATTGCGATTTAGTGGTTTATTTTTTTTAGTGAAACCTGTTTTGGGTCGCTATTATTTTCTTGACAATAAACAACTATCCCCTAAAATGAACTAAAAAATTGGGCGCTGAAAAACCCAGTTTTTTTGAAAGGAGATCTTGATGGCAACCAAGACAAAAGCAAAAACCAAAGCTAAGGCAAAAGCGAAAGCTCCAGCCAAAGCAAAAGCAAAAACCAAAGCTAAGGCAAAAGCGAAAACTAAACCTAAGGCTAAACCTAAGGCGAAAGCAAAAACTAAACCTAAGGCTAAACCTAAGGCAAAAGCAAAAACCAAAGCTAAGGCAAAAACTAAACCTAAGGCAAAACCTAAGGCAAAAGCAAAAACTAAAGCTAAGGCAAAACCTAAGGCAAAACCTAAGGCGAAAGCAAAAACTAAAGCTAAGGCTAAAAGGAGGTAGTTACTGGCTAAAGCCAAGGCTTAAGCTTTCCCCCCAGTTCAAATCAAAAATACCTCCTAATAAGTTTAAGAATAAAATTAATTCAGCGCCCAGTTTTGTATTTCCTCGAACGGTTGGTAATCTAATCCCAACCGTTTTTAAGAATCACGTTTCCAGATTTAATTTTGATTTGACATCCAAGCCTGAACCCTTGGGCGATTTTTTCTTCGCCCAAGGTGTATTTCTCTTGATCGTTTACTTCATTTAGGCTTTCTTCCCCTTCTTCTACTAAAACCCGACAAGTTTCACAAACTCCTTCGTAACAATCAAAGGGTAGGCTTGCTTTTGCTTTATCTGCAACAAAGCAAATTTCGGATCCATCCCGAGTCTCTATGGTAATTTTATCCGAAGCAAAAGTTACTATGGCCATAGGATTATTCCAAAATAGTATTAGTTTAAACTCTCTAAATGTATTGATTTAATAAAATCACTTTGTTTAGCAAAAGCGTTATATAAAACCTTCAACTTTCTTCTATAATGATTTAATCAAGAAGCTAGCCTAACCTTCGTTTGAAAAAAAATCTATCTTAAAAAGAGAAAAACATTTAAAACTTTATGAAAATTGTTCTTGATTGTGTAGTTACTATTCATTTTTTAATAAATGACGGAGAGGGAAACTTTTTAGATAGTTCTGAGAAGTTTGGTCCTTTGACATTTGTACATGGGAAATCTAAGATACTTCCTGCTTTGGAAAGAAAGCTATTAGGAAAACAAAAAGGGGATCAATTTGAAACAGTATTGGATCCGGCAGAAGCCTATGGTGAAAGAGATGAAGCTCTTTTAAAGGAGTTTTATTATAATCAACTGCCAAGTCGTGGGCAAAAAATTGAACTTGGAACTCTTTTTGAAACTAAATTCGAAAATAAAGAAGTTTTAATGCGAGTTATCAAAATTGAAGGCGATAAAGTGTTTTTGGATGGTAATCATCCTTTTGCGGGAAAAAGATTATATTATACTGGTAAAGTTTTAGATGTAAGGGATGCAACTATTGAAGAATTGAAGAGTGGGTTTGCGTTTAGCTAAATTTTATCTGAATAGTTTTTTGGAGTGAGTCTTTTATAGAAGATTTATTAATCTTTATCTTTGATTTCAAAAAAAAATAAACGAAGGTTATCAAAAATCATTAAAAGGCCTTTAAGTAGTTAATTTTCTTACAGCGTTTTTATCGTTAAGTTTTTCCGCGCTTTCTAATAAAGGATAATATTTAAAGTATAAAATTTTTGAAGAAAGTAAAACGAAGATAACTATAAAGCCGTTTGTCTTAGCGACAAGATATCAATGAACAAATAGTAGTTTTATTTTTTAGTTAAGATAAAATTTCAGAAATATCCTTAACCTTTACCTGGGAATCTAACTTTTTGGCTTTTAGCCCATCTTCAAGCATTAAAATGCAAAATGGGCACGAAACGGCAATTGTATTGGGGTTTGTTTCCATCAATTCATCAATTCTATTGTGACTCATTTTAGAGCCGGTTTTTTCTTCTAATAAAAACCGAGCCCCTCCAGCTCCACAGCAAGTACCTCTTTCCCGACTATTTTCAACTTCTTTGAAATCATTCGATAATTTTCTTGGAGAATCGTAAATACCGTTATGCCGACCCAAATAACATGAATCGTGAAATACAATTGTTTCATTGGGGCTGGATTGAGATTTTATTTTTCCTTGATTCACAAGGTTTTCTAAAAGTTCAGAATGGTGAATCACTTCAAAATGTGCGTCAAATTCTGGATAATCATTTTTTAAAGAGTTAAAGCAATGGGGGCAATGAGTTACAATTTTCGTTACTCCCGATTCTTTAAGTAGTTCGGCATTATCGGATGCTAACATTTCGAATAAATATTCGTTTCCAGCTCTTCGAGCAGGGTCGCCGGTGCATTTTTCACAATTGCCAAGAATTGAAAAATCAACTCTCGACTGTTGCAAAAGTTTTACAACGGAAGTTGAAACCTTTTTACCGCGACTATCGAATGAGCCGTTACATCCAACAAAGTAGAGATATTCTGACGGGTTATTTTTATCCCAAATCTTAACATCTAACTCTTTAGCCCAATCGGCTCTACTATCTTGTCCAAAACCCCAAGGATTACTATTGACCTCAAGCGATTTGAAAGCGTTGTTAAATTCTTGCGGAAATCTATCTTCAGACAAAACTAAACCTCTTCTGAGGTCTATCATTTTATTTATGTACTCAATTTCCACCGGACATTCTTCCTCGCAAGCGCCACAGGTAGTGCAAGACCAAATTGTTTCATCCAGAATTGCGTTTCCGGCTAATACAGGGGGTGTTTCTAAATTACCTTTTAAAAGAGAGGGACTTATTTCTTTTAAGTGGTTTCTTAAATCAACGGTAAATTCTTTTGGAGAAAGCGGTTTGGAACTATTTAATGCAGGGCATACCAAGTCACATCGGCCACATTCTGTGCATGTATAAAAATCCAACAATCGTTTCCAGGAGAAATCTTGAATGTGAACCACACCAAACTCTTCTTTAGATTCGTCTTCAAAATCAAGCCTATGAATTGGCTTTCCGGTTTTGGCAATGTTGGCGAAAAATACATTTGGAAGCGCTGCAATTACATGGAGGTGTTTTGAGTTTGGCAAGATGTTAATAAAAATCAAAATACAAGAGATATGTGTCCAATAGGATAGATTATGAAAAAAAATCCATGTTGGATTTTCCAAAATTCCAGAAAAAATAGAGAAAAAGGAGGCTCCAAGAGGAGTTACCCAAGAAATAGCGCTTGAGTTTTTGCTCAAAAAAGCGGCGTCAAAAACAACGTCGCTAATTAAAATGAGGGCTATAAGCCCCAAAATAACCAAACCCTCGGTTGATAAAGTTAAGCGATGAGGTTTTAAAATGGTTCTTCTAAAAAATGCAAAACCAATAGCTAAGAAAATTAAAACAATAAAAAAATCTTTAAATATTAAATATATGGACCAAAGTAATCCTAATTGTGGAAAATTGGTTGTAGGGAAAAAACCAATGATAAAAAACTGTGCCGCTCGAATTAAAAGAATACAAAAACCCCAAAAAATAAATGCATGCATCCATCCCGCTTGAGCTCTTTTAAATAGTTTTGCCTGCGCGAAACCAACCCAAAACATATGAAGGATACGTTTACCAGGGTTTTCCCATCTATTTTCTGGCTGCGCTAAGCGTAAAACTTTTACTTTAGACCATATTTTACTTGTAAAAAAAAATATTGATATCAGGGTCAACCCTGCCAAAACCCAAGGTTGTATTTCTGGTCCGATCCAATTTATAGCTCGATTAGGAATTTCGTTCATGGTTTTTTATTAGGTTGGTTATTTTTTAAATTATAAAACGAGAAATACTTTTGAAATCAAATATCTATGTAATGTATACTACTAAGTATTAAATATGTTTGTCTGGGTAATTTATTATTTTTTTGCGGATCAATATGTATCTTAACCATAATTTTAAATTTGGTGATGTTGCGAAACTTTTTATTTTATTAGGAATTGCAATAATTTCCTTAGGTATTCAACCGTTTAATAGTGAACCGCTGCATCGTACATATCAAGCAGATATTCCACCTGCAGCTGGTTGGAACCCCGCTCCTGGTTTTGGGCCATATTTAGGGGTAAATAGTATGAATATGGGGTATAACTTATCGAAACGCGATAAAACCCCAGAGCGAAACCAAAATTATCAAATTATTAAAATTAATCCTAACAATCCTAATCTTTCCGACGCGATTAACGAACCTCGTCCTTTTCCCGAAAAATTAGATCAGATAGTTGTGAATGGAGATTTAAATAATTATTACAAAGAATTGGTGAAAAAAGAGCCGGTCGATTATATTCAAAGTAAAATATTTGATGCAGGTGAATTAAATAAAGTTCGTCGGATTTTGGTTAGAGCGTTTGAGAATAAAACAAATTTAATTCATCGAAATGAAAATGCGGGAAAAATAGTGGCGCGCCATATTTATCAGCAGTTGCGGAATAATGCCGAATATGTAGTTATTTCCGATCAATTAGATGAAGAAAACGACGGATTTCGTATGAAGGTTTTAAACGACCCGTCTTTAAAAGTAGATACGGAAGATTATTTAGATTTCCCGGCCAAGTCAGTTTCTGCGAACCCCAAAGTTAAACCAAATCATGTTGACGCCATAATGATTGGAGCTGTTACTAAGTATCGAGATTCTTTTATAGATGAAAACGGCAATAATCAAAAAAGCCTTGCTAGCGGTATCGAGTTTGGCTCTTATCTAATAAGTTCAAAAAACGGTAAAGTTCTTTGGGGAGCTCGTTACATTTCTTCACAAAGCCCTGGTTTTTTTGAGTTTTTTAAAAATAAAGGGCAATGGAGAAGCAAAGAATCACTTTCCCGTATGGCGACACGAAACGTTTTAAAGACTTTAAACAACGACCGGTCTCAAAATTAATTTAGAGCCATGTCAGAATCCTCTGGTCCACATTCTCACGCCACAGAATTTAACGAAGTTATTGCCTTAGAAAACCAAAAAAAGTGGAAGAAACGCTTTTTGTTGAGCTTAACAGTTTCAATTTTTTTGGTCGGTATATTTTGGTTACCTTTAAAAACAATCCAAGTTAATGAGTTTTTTAATTCCCCAAGCGTTAATCTGCCAAAGACTGGCGTTATTGCTGAAAAAGAAGATGAAAAAGCCAAGCCAGTTACCATAAGGCTCCCTAAAAACACAATAATGCCCAAATATATTACGATAAATGCGTCTTCGGAAACAAAATGGGTGTATTTTAGTTTATCTCAAGGTAAAGTTTTAGATATTAAAGACCCGACCTCACTTGAATGGGATTTGGCATTTCGCAGAGGAAAAGTTATAACAAATGGGGGAGCGACTAATAAATTTGGGCAAGGAGCCGCATTGAACATGGGAGAAATGCAGTTTCATGAAGTTCTGAAGGCCCCAAGAGAGAATTATGTTGAGGACTCTAGACAGAAAACCGAATCCGAAAATAAAGAATTAAATAGTTGGTATAAATATAATTTTTTGACTCATAAGTTAACGGCCCGAAAAAATATTTATGCTCTTAAATCAGCAAAGGGAAAGTTTGCAAAAATTCAGTTTTTAAGTTTTTATTGTGGAAATGACGAAACAGGGTGTATAAAACTGAGGTATGTATACCAGGGTAACGGAACAAGTGGTTTTGTAAATGCAAGTTAACTCAATTATGTCCGAAATTTGAAAAAGTTATCGTTTTTGTTTTGTCCTTCCATTAAATTGTCGCTATCTTTTTGCGACTTGTTTACGAATTTTTAAAAAAATTAAGTAGTCATACTTTTTAAATACCCCGGGGCTTGCCTCGGGGTTGTTTTATTTCTAGCCTATGTGTATTTTAGTTTACAATTAATGGGCTCCATTTAGGTTTTGTATTCAGATAAAACTGTTAAATAGGATGTAGGAGAAACTTCATGGCAAATCTTAAAGGAATTCTTTTCAGTCAATTCGCAAGCGAAGGCTTTAACCTTTTGGTTAAAGAAATGCAGAATAAGTATAAGCCTAAAAAAGGGAGACGATTTCATCATAACAACATCACTTATGAAGTTGGAAGGCCGGTTTTAAAAGATGAAAATATTGAGTTTGAAATAAGTTCTAAAATTCCTGAAGATGAGTTAAATGGAAGTAAAGAAATGAAAAAATATTTCGATTCCATAAAAAAACTCCTTAACGGAGAAAAGTCTAAACCCCTTTCGGTGGAAATGGAAAACATTATCTGGGATTCAAAAAAAGACACCGAAAAAGAAAGAGATTACGTAAAACTTATTTATCAGTATTCGTTAAACGATCTTTTTGACGATAATGAACTTATCAAGCGTTACGAATCCGCTAAAAAAGGGGAATTCAAAGAAGAAATACCAGAAGTTCCAGGGATTTTTACGTTACAAGGAAAACTGGTTTTAATGATGGTTCGTGAAATTATGCAAAATTTAGGTAAAGAACACATTACGACCCTGGTTAATGCCAACAAACAAGTTAAGTCAGCCTTAAAAAACTGATTCATGAGTCCTGTAAAATATTTTTTTGGAAAAGCTCTGCAGTTCGTAGGGTTGATGACAATTACTGCGGTTGTTTTTATGTTTTTTTCTCAGATGAAGATGGAACCCCTATTATATTGGTCTCTTTTAGGTATCATTGAATTTTATCTAGGTACTTTTTTGTTAGGTAAAGAAGAAAATTAAATAAAGCGGCATTCGTAAAATTTTGCGATTTGTTTAAGTCGTTGATTTTTGTTTAGGAGCCTATGAAAGAACTCTTAGGAGCGGCTGGTTTTTTTGGTACAGCGGGAACGGTTGGCGCAGATTTAAGCTATTTGCTTGCTGTTGTTTTCACTGCTTTATTTACCATTGCCTGGGTACGAGCCAAGAAAGGCGAGGGAACCAAACACCATAATTTAGTATTTATATCCATGATTTCCATGGTTATTTACTTTACCGTTTACTATTTTTTTCGACAATTAGGGGTGTTAGCGCTCGAAGGAAAAGAAGGCTTTGGCGGTCCGGAAGAAGTTTATAATGGGGTTTTTGTTCCCATTTTGAGCGTCCATTTATTTTTAGTAACCATGGGTCTTATTTTAGCATTTTACATGGTTATTCAAGGGTTTAGGAGTTCAGAAAAGATTGATGGGAAGTATATTTTAAAAGAAGGCGATCTAAAAGTTCGTTCAACTTCATTTAAAAAAGTGATGTATACCCTGTTAGCGGTTTGGGGGCTAAATCAGTTAATACTAAGTTTTGTTCGCCACGCTTCTTGGCAAAGCAGTTTAGCTTGGGCGCTTATTTTTGGAACAATAGCTTTAGTTTTAAGCTTAGAGAAAGCCATTGAAAAGTGGTTGCCTGATGGAGCTAAAAGACATAGGGTGCTGGGTAGAGGCACGATGGTGGTCTACATCCTCATTTTGGTGACAAGTACTTTAACTTATTTAATGCTTTACGTAATATACCCTGCCAAGCCGGTTTAGAAAAAGCGCGGTTGTGCTGTTAAATTAAGGTCAATTTTTTAGTTCCAAGGGGCCATAAATCCTGTAATTTTGGTGATTTATGGCTTGACCTACCAAAATGACTATGGTTTAATAACCCCTTTATATTACTTCAAAATAAGTTAGTAATAAATAAATTGCCGTTAAGCAATTGACGCCAAGGCCAATATAGACTATAGTATCGAAAATTTTCCCGTCTTTGCTTGCCATATGTTCCTCAATACGTGGTGTTAAAGAGGGTTAGAAATTAACATTCAAAATTTGACTCTGTCAAGAATAATAAATAAATTAACCTAAATAATTAATTTTTAGAGGGGCCTTTTCAGAATGGACAATTTTAAAGAAAAAGCTGGACCTTGGATTTACATAGGGACATGTGTTTTTTGTCTCTGGTTTTTTTATTGGTTCGCTTCCGTTTGGCGGTAATTTTATAGTTTTCAGAAAAAAACAATTTTTGGTTTATTAGGGGGAAATGATGGAAGAGCAGAAAAAATTTATAACGCCTAAATCCATTATGCATTTTATTATCGCTTTAATCGGAATGGCGGGATATTACTTTATGATCAATGTTGGCTTAATGGAAGTTCAAGGTTTGGATTTCTTCTACTTATGGAGTGCAGGCGGAGAAGTAGCTGGCGGTCACTAAAGTTTAGTTTTAAGGTTTTTAAGCCTCAGATAATAAAGACAAGCCTTTTAAAGGCTTGTCTTTTTTTTTGTCTTTTGTTCCTAGAGCAGGGCGCATTTTTTAAAAATAAAAACGATTAATTTTAATTTTGTTTACAAACTATGGAAAAATCTAAGGGTTGTACGATTTATTTATTGCGCCATGGGCACGTAGAAAATTCAGATAAAAATTGTTTTAACGGGCATTTTGATGCCGATCTATCAGCGCTAGGACTTGAGCAATCGCAACAAGCGGCAAAGAGATTATCAAATAAAACGATTAAAGCCGTATATTCTAGTGATTTAAGGCGTTCCCATAAGGGAGCCCATGAAATTGGAAAGCTTTACGGAATTACTCCCGAACCGCTAAAAGAATTCCGTGAAATTTCGGTAGGAAAATGGGAAGGCTTGACCCTAGACGAAGTAAATAATAAATACCCAGGAGAAATTGAACAGCGGTTTCAAAATATTGTGACTTCGAGAGTAGAAGGTGGAGAAACCATCGAAGAAGTTCATAATCGTGTGATCCCTAAGTTCATGACTTTAGCCCTTAGGCACTTAGACGAAACAATCGCTATAGTGGCTCATGGAGGAGTTAATCGTATCATATTGTGTTACCTATTAGACATTCCTTGGAAAAATATTTATCGCATTAAACAAGATTTTACTTGTATTAACTTAATTCACTTTTATCAAGATAATCCCATTGTGGAGTTTATTAACGGTCAGCCCAACACAAATATTGGTTCTTAACTCTTAAGTAATTTATCGAATAAACTTATGAAAAATAACCCTTTCATTGTAGAAATAGAAAACGCTTCCACATGTCTTCAGGGTTCTCAAATTCTTTCAGATATTTCTTGGAAGATGATGCCCAAAGAGAACTGGGCGATTATTGGAAATAATGGGGCTGGTAAGTCAACCTTCATTCGTCTTGTTTTCGGAGACTTGATTCCGATTCATGGAGGAACTGTTTTTTGGTTCGGTCAACGCCAATTAGTTCCCATTCTAGAAGTTCGAAAAAAAATTGGGGTTGTTTCTGCAGAATATCAAGCCGATTACCATCGTAATGCATCTTGTTTAGAGGTTGCCCTTTCTGGTTTTTTTTCTAGTGTTGGTTTATATAAAAAGCCCGGACATGTGCAAACTCGAAATGCAATGGAATGGATGGAATATTTAAATATCACACACCTCTCTAAGAAAAGATTTCACTCCTTATCATATGGCGAAGCGCGCAGAGTATTGTTGGCTCGCGCTTTGGTTAATGAACCAGAATTGCTAATTCTAGACGAACCTTGTTCAGGTTTAGATATTCCTTCAAAAGAAGTTTTTTTAAAGACTCTCCAACAAGTCGCAAAACTTGGAACTCAAATGGTTTATGTTACCCATCATACAGAAGAAATTATCCCAGAAGTAACTCATGTTCTTTTCATGAAAAATGGGAGAATTTTTAAGCAAGGTGGGAAGAAGAAAACTCTAACTCCAGAAATTCTTTCTGACGCTTTGAATTGCAGTATTAGTCTGAAGGAAGACTCGGGGCGATATTGGATTACAGGATGTAAGGCTCCAGAGAAGAATTAGTTATTTTTTCGCAAATTAATTTTTTAATGTTTTAGCCAATTTAGAAACGCTTGGGTTTAAATTTCCGAACTCAATTGATTTTTGAAGGTGAAACTTAGCTAGCTTCAAATGATTTGCGACATAATAAAGAATGCCTAAGTTTCCGTGCGCTTGCCAGGAATTAGGTTTTAAATAAATAGCGTTTTTAAAATTAGTTTCGGCGCGATTAAATCTGTTGGTTTCAAAATAAACACGACCTAAGAAATCAAAAAACAGAGAGTTTTCTGGATAGATACGAACCGCTTTTAACGCGAAATTTTCGGCTTTAGAATAGTCGCCCTTATCCAACATAATATTTCCTAAATAAAAAAGAGTTCCGGGGTGGTGGGGATCTTTTTGTAAAACTTTTTTAAAGTTAGCTTCAGCTTTATCTAATTGTCCAAAAGCAATTAAGACTCTGCCTTTTTTATAATATGGCCGCAATTGATTTGGAAATAGCTTTTGAGATTTAGTGAAAAAGTTCAATGCTAACTCTTTATTTTCTTCAATTTCTTCTTTTGCCGCAAAATCCCCCTTTTGCATGTAGTCGGAATATCTCATTCGTTTTTCTATTTCCTCTTGGGGTTTTGATGGAGTCAAAAGTTGAATAAGAAATAATAAAATTACAATTCCAGAAATACTTGTTCCAATTAATTTATTGGTTTTTATTCCATGACTGGGATGGGTTTGGATAAATAGGAAAGTTCTAAGAATAATCCAAATTGAGATAATCTGGATTAAAGGAAATCCAATCATGAAAATAAAATCGATATAGCTATCATACAGCGACCCGTTCTTAAGAGTCAGTAATTTCAAAAAGTTGGTTGATCTTAATAGATCCCCCGTTCGTTGAAAAATTATTGAAGGTATTTTAGATAAGGCAACCAAAGAAAAGTCAGGATCGTTATATTTTAGAGAAGTCTTATATTGAACTACCATAAAATATTGTACGACCATGCATGTTATGGAAACGAACCAACAAGCAGGCCGAAGAGTTTTAGACGAACCGCATTTAGTAAAAACATTAGCGATACCAAAGGCTAATAATGGAATCGCAGGGAAGAGATAACGTTCTCCATAAGCGTTTGGAGCTGGGAAAACGATACTAATCGTTATAAGAAAAGTTAAAAATATTATTATTCCCAATTTCGCGTCTGAAATAGAGCTTTTCAAAAAAATTAATCCATATATTCCCAAAATCATAAGTGGCATTGAGTAAATTATGCCCCAGTCTGAGCCAATAAATAAATCAATAAAACGGTTTATATATTTCTGGAAATTGGAGCTTTCAATGGAATCGGTGGCCATTCCCGTAATGTGTTTGGGAAATGGAACGCCATTAATTTTTTGCCAGACGAGAAGTTGAGGCAAAAAACCAAGTAGAAAAACTCCAGAAAATGTTAAACAGAATTTTAGGTTTTCGATTCTGTATTTTACAAAACTTTTGTTTTTGTGACAGATTAGGAACCAGTCGACCAGATATATAAAAATATAGGCGATATTTATTAGCCTAATCGTGGATAAAAAAGCTAATAAGATTCCGGCCAAAAAAGGCGAGTTTGAATAGTTGGATTTCCTATCTTTGATCCATATGACTAAAAAAAGAGTTGCGCTAAAAAACTCTGGAACGTGAGCAATCCTTTGCCGGATGAAAGTATAGTAGATTAGCGAAGAACCTAACCAAACTCCCAACGTTGAAATAAAAGCTACGGTTCTTGAATAGTGGTTTTTTAATAAATTGAATAAAATTAATAATCCCGTAAACATGAAGGCGTGGGCAGCTAATGCAGTGGACATAAAATATGGAAAGCTATAACCGTCTAAAGAGACCGGGACGCCAAGTCCGTTCAATATTTTTGCCACGCCATGCCCGGCTAAAAAGAATGGAAAATATAAAATAGCCTGGCCAATTTGCCAATTATTAAAAACGTAACCTGTTGGCATTATTTTTTGAGAATGGGCATAATTCCTTTCGTTAAAAAAATCAAAGTCTTTATCAAAAAAGGCCGACCGCATAAAAGCGTAGTATCCCGTATCGTCCCCTTGATCTATTACCGTAACCGCATAAAAGCCTTTTTGAGTCAGAGGAGGAATCCAATCGTTAAAAAGCCCAAGCGGAGTTAGAAGGAAAAAAAAGAAAAGAAAAGTTACCGCGAATAAAATATATTCAAGAGGGGGTTTTGATTGAGGATTGATTGATGAGGAAGGAGATTCTTTCATTATTTCTTAATTTTAAAAGGAAAATTTACGATTCAAGCGTAGAGTTTTTTGGAATAATTAAAAATGTGCATATTTAACTTTTAATAACGACAAATGAGTAAAGCATGTTTTTTCTAATCATCGCATCAATGAGCATTTTGTCTCTAGATGTGGTGGGGGCAAGTTTACCTTTGTCGTTAAAATAGCCTGTGACTATTCTCCTTTGGAGATTAATTTTTTAAAGTTTTTGCTAATTCAGAGACGCTTGAGTTTAAATTTCCGTATTCAATAGATTTCTGAAGGTGAAATTTTGCCAAGTTCCGTTTGTGGGCAAAATAGTAAAGAATCCCTAGATTACCATGCGCTTGCCAAGAATCTGATTTTAAGGAAATAGCGTTTTTATAATTAGTTTCGGCAAGGTCAAATCGATTGGTTTTAAAATAAACTTGTCCAAGAAGATCAAAAAAGAGTGAGTTTTCTGGATAAATTCGAATTGCTTTTAGGATAAAATCCTCGGCTTGAGAGAAATTGCCTTTATCTAACATAATATTACCCAAGTAAAATAAAGTTCCGGGATGATCTGGGGCCACTTTAAAGAGGCGCCTAAAGTTTATTTCAGCTTTTTCCATCTGTTCAAACGAAATAAAAATTTTTCCTTTTTTATAATAAGGACGTAATTGATTGGGAAACAAATTTTGAGCTTTTGTATATAATTTCAACGCTAATTCCGTATTTCCTGCTTTTGCTAATGAGTCTCCTTTTTGCATTAAGTTGACGTATTTCATTCTTTGTTCTATTTCGTCTTGTGATTTTGAAGGAGTCAAAAATTGTATAAGAATTAAAAAGAGGGTGGTTCCACAAACGCTTAATATAACTAGTTTTTTAGTATTTACTTTATTAAGAGATTGATTGATTAGGAATTTTAAAGCTTGTAGAACTATTCCTAGTAGAACTAATTGAGTCAAAGGATAAAACAAAAAATAAGAAAACTCTAAATAAGTCCAATCGAACTGAGGCGAGGAGTTTAATATTTTTATTAAGTTTGAGGATCTAAGTAAATGGGAAGGTTGATCAAAAATGATTTTTGGTATGTTGTTTAACGCTTTTATAATGAACTGTGGATCGTTATGATTAAATATTACTTTGTACTGGACTAATATGAGGTATTGAACGGCAATAAACGTTGCAGTAAACAAAGTTACTAAGCTAAATCCATATCGTTTATTGAGTGTATTAGTCAATATTGCGGCAACTCCCAGGGAAACTAGCGGAAGCGCTGGACTAAGATATCTATATTCATAGGCATCTAAATAGCCAAATAATAAAATTACAACGCCGAAATAACCTAAAATGGTAAGGGTAGAAGAAACTTTTATAATGGAAATTGATCTCCTTAAATGCAATCCAATAAGCCCAATTAGAATGATTGGAGAAGAAAAAACAAGCCCCCATCTTTGCCCCCAAAAAAACTCTTTAGTTTGTGATAAAAGTTTATTGATTGAAAATGCAGACGATTCGCTTTGCGCAATTTTTGCGTGAAGCGCTGGGAGAGGAATGCCATCAATCTTATACCAAGCCAGAAGTTGGGGAGAAAAGGCAAAAAGCCAGAAAAAAGAGAAATACCCCAATCGAATTAATAAAGTTTTAAATGTGTCGGAATCATTTTTTCTTAACCAACCTGCGATTGATATTTGATCTACAATATAAAGAATGCCTAAAGCTACATTTATGATCCTAGCCATGCATAAAATTCCTAGAATTATTCCCAATACAGCATGAATTAGGATGTTCGGAGATAAGCGATTATTAATCCAAATCCAGATAAATGTAGCTGATAGAAAAAATTCTGTAGTATGCGCCATCCGCTGTCGTACAAACGAATAGTAAAGTAGAGATGTTCCTAGCCAAACTAAAATTGTTGCTGTTAATGAAACCAAAGAGTCAAAAAAACGCCTATTTATTCGATAGGTCAATATAAGTCCTAGGAATAAATAGGTTTGGGAAGCCCATGCGGTGGACATATAGTACGGAAAAGAATATCCATCAAGAGTAATGGGATAACCAAGATAATTTAGTACAGCGGCCCATAAATGACCTAAAAGGAAAAATGGAAAAAATAGGATACTTTGTCCGATTTGCCAATTATTAAAAACATAACCTGTTGGCGTTATTTTTTGAGAGTGGGCGTAATTTCTCTCATTAAAAAAATCAAAATCTTTATCAAAAAACGCCGATCGTATATAAGCGTAGTATCCCGTATCGTCTCCTTGATCTATTGTCGTGATTGAATAGACCCCTTTATGAATTATTGGCGGTATCCAATCGTTAAAGAGCCCAAGCGGGGTCAGAAGGAAAAAAAAGAAAATAAAAATTACCGCTAATAGTCCATATTCAAGCGGGAGTTTTGATTCTGGTTCGGTAGAAAAGGAAGGAGGTTCTTTCATTATTTCCTTATTTCAAAAGGAAAATTTAAGGTTAGGGCTTAGAAATAGAATGTTTTGGAAAATTGTAAGTATTGATTAGCTTTTTACGGCAACAGAAGGATAGAGCATATTTCTTCTAAGCATAACATCGACTAAATCTTTATCTCTACAGGTAGCGGCAAGATCAAGCATACCATCTTTGTTAAAATCGCCAATGGCCATTCCTTGTGGGTATTCGTCTACTGGGTGATAAATAGGTGGATAAGTAAAACTACCGTCGCCTCGTCCTAACACCATTGAAATTGTATCGAGTGTAGAGTTTGATACGGCAATATCGTCGTGTCCGTCTCCAGAAAAATCAGCCGCAATAATAAATTTTGGAAATTCTCCAGAAGCGAACGGTTTCAGTCTTTTAAAAGTTTCATCGCCTTGATTTTCGAAAACCGCTATTATGTGGGTCGAGTTACTAGCTGTAACAAGGTCCATTTGTCCGTCTGAATTGGCGTCGATGTTAGCGATGGCCAAGGGTTGACCTCCACCACGAAAAACATCCGATCCTTCGAAGCGATTATTTCCTTTACCCCAATAAATTTGCACTCCAACATTTCCCGACCCAGCTAAGGCAGCAGCTATATCGGGGAGCCCGTCTTTATTATAATCTCCGCTAACTAATCCAGTGGGTTGCCCCTTTACAGGATATGATTTAGGTTCTGCAAAATGTCCTTTGCCCATTCCCAGCAAAAGGACTATTTTATGATAACGCATTGTTACCACTATATCCGAGAAGCCATCGTTATTGACATCCGCAGTAATTAGATTGATAGGAATCTTCCCAGGTTTTATAAGTTTACCGGTATTTCTAAAACTTCCGTTCCCGGTGTTTAAATAGATATGGATATTTTGATCGCCATAATTTAAAACCGCTAAATCAGGTAATTTGTCTCCATTAAAATCTGCATGGCCAATGCAAATTGGATTATCGCCTGTTTTAAGTATGATTTGTTCGTTAAAAGTTCCGTCCCCTTTTCCCTTGAAATAAGACAGGGTATCGTTACCGCTATTTGTTGAAATTAAATCTAGGTTCCCATCCCCTGAAAAATCTTCGGTGATGATATAAGAGGGTTCTTTACCGGTTTCCAGGACGGCAACTGGATAGAATAATTTTGGAAGTTTTCTTGGTTTTTTGGATTCTGAGCAGCTTACGAGTAATAGGGAAATAGCGCATCCAAAAAGGATACAGAGTTTTATAAAAATGTAACTATTTCGGGAAAGCAAACGGGTCGACAAGCCTTGTGGGTCCTAATTTAAAAAATTTCTATTTTATGAGGAACAAGAATTGAGAATAGCATAGGGAACTTAATCACTCAACTTTTTCGAAGTAAATCAATTTCCTGCGATTAGCTCTTTCCAGTGTTGTTTTTCCCATAATAACGCTTCCCTATAAAAACGGTATTCGCGTTCTTTCTTTTTAAATCCTGAGTGGTGAATACGCCATTTACCATTGTTTCTAATAGGAGGGACGAATTGGTGACACATTTCGTGAAAAACAGTTAATTCCAATACATAATGCGGAACAATTTTCATTTTTAATGCTGGATTGATTCGAATGCGTTTCTTTTTTATGTCATACGAGCCAAATCGAAATGACCGACGAGCTCCGCTACGATAACCTTTTCCCCATTCAATTTGAGCTTCGACTTTATTGTCAAAATATTCTTTATTTAGTGAATCAAAGAGGTTATTCAAATTTTTTTTCGAATTTTCAATAGGAATTGATTTTTTATTATCAGTATCTATGTGGATTTGTTTTTTCCAAATAGAGCTGATTTTTTCATACTCATTTGAAGGTATTTGATTGGACGTTTTTAATAGCTCAAGTAGATTTTCTTCCAGCAATTTTAAAATTTCTTCTTTATTTTTGAATCGTTCCCAAAAACTATGGTTAAATAATTCGATTGTAATTCCTTTTTCATTTGGACAAAGCTTGGCTTGTCCCAAATAAGAAAATCCATCTTTCCGGCATTGGAAAAGGGTTCTTTTTCTTGAGGAGTACTCTATTTTTCCTAATTTTAAAGATTCAAATGGGAACATTCATAACTCTCAGACTGGAGGGATAAGCCGTTGATCGGGGCAAGAATTTAAAGCTCAGTTATTCTTTAGTAAAATAAGAAATACTAAATGTCCAAAAATAATCTTTGGCTATTTTATATCGCGTTAATTCATATTACAATTTAATAAATCTAACGGACTCAAAGACCGGAAAGGCTCCCCCATCCCTATCTGATCAAACCTCTTAATTCAATTTTTTTTAAATCTACTGTTATGAAAAAAATCGCTCGACTTTTTACAATAATAATTTTGACTGCCGCCTGTGCGGGGAGCCCATCGCTTAATCAGGATAAAGATAATATACTGGCAGAACCAGTTAATACTTATGATTTCTCTGGAGATATCGAAGCGTTCTTAATTGCCCCAGATTTAGAAGTAGAAAACCATATTTTAAAACGTCTAAAAGATAAAAAAGTTTCCCATGAGTCTCTTCGAGCGGCTCTAAAAAATCGCCCTATAGAGTCTGAAGCCCCAAGAGGATTACGTCGAGGATTAAAATTACAACATAGAGGTAAAGAGTATTCATATGCGTTATTCGCTCCTGCAAATTCTCCAACCCCCGGACGGCTTCCGTTAATTGTTGTATTGCATGGTATGGGCGGTTCAGGCGACGGTACCGTTGAGAAATGGGTTCAAAGATTGAGCGAAAAGTTTATAGTCGTTTGTCCTACTTATCCAATGGGAGCTTGGTGGTCAAAAACTGCGGAAGAAATTGTTTTAAGATTGATAAGAGAAACACAAGAGAAATATCCAGTTGATCCAAATAAGATATTCCTTTCTGGGCTTTCTAATGGGGCTGTTGGGGCTTTTATGATAGGAATGAATTATCCGGATTATTTTGCCGGCATTGTTCCTATCGCGGGAGGCATTACCGAAAGGCTCATGACTTTTTTAGTTAATCTTAATAATACTCCTGTCTATATGATTCATGGAGCTAGAGATCCAATATTTCCCGTAGCTTATTTGCGGAGGGTTAACAAAATTCTATCGGATATGAAATATCCGGTGATTTTTCGAGAACATCAGGAGTCGGGTATGGCTCATGGCGGTCACTTTTTACCAAAAACTGAAATAGCTCCGATGGCGGCTTGGTTAAACGTTCAAGAAAGAATTTCGACTCCTCGAGTGATTCGCATGACAAGAGAAGGAAATCACTTGGACTCTATCTTTTGGGCTCGGATTACTAAAGGGAAAAAAATGGCGGCTTTACAAATCCCAGGTCCAGAAAAAGAGAGTTTAAATATTCAGAATGGAAAGGTGGCCACTCTATTTGCAACTCTCAGAACTGGAAATCGAATAGAAGTCATGGGAAAAAATTTGGTCGATTTTGAAATATATCTTAATTCAGAAATGATCGATTTTTCAAAATCGGTTACCGTTCTAAATCGCCAAATTATTGATAGAGGTAAGGAATTAATTCCGGGCGATTCTACAGTCGGTTTTAATGGAATGGTAAAAAAAGATTTAGGAGTTTTGTTAAGAAGTTATAAAAAACGACGCGATCCTGATTTAATGTTTGACGCTGTTTTGCCAATTAGTTTAGGACCCTCTAGTCAAATCGCATGGAATCAATAAACCCTGGTCAGACCTCTGTAGACACTCTCCTCTCTCGTTCCATGCTAACTTTGGGGTGGGAGCAAATTCAACAGACTTTGTCTGAGTTTGCCTATTCTCCTGCTACTCAAAAACGCTGTCGATTTTTTTCCCCGGAAACCGAATTTTCATTAGCAAAAAGTTCTTTAGAAGAAACGATCGAAGCCCTGAGGTTGGAAGAGTCAGACACACGGATTCCCTTATCGCACTTTGAAGATCTAGAAAAGATTTTAATCTCATTGCCTAAAGCTGGAATTTTAGAAACTTTTGAAGGATTAGAGGTTTTAAATTTCTTGCGTTTGATTAAGACGATGGATTTGTTTTTTAGAAAAATGGAAAATGCGCCTAACTTAAAAAATCGCGCAGTCAAATTTGATGCTATCCCAGATTTATTTGAGGTTTTATCGTGTTGTATTGACGACGAGGGGAAAATTAAGGAAACGGCAACTCCCGAATTAAAACAGGCGTCAAAAGCGGTAAAAAATGCTAAAGACGAGTTAGATATTGTGGTTGGAAGATTACTTTCCCAGCCCAAAATTAAAGGTTGTTTACAGGAATCTTATGTTACGGAGCGAGAAGGGCGAGTTGTTTTTCCCATTCGAGCGGAATTTAAATCTAAAGTTGAAGGAGTTGTTCACGATACTTCCGGTACCGGGGCAACTCTATATTTAGAACCCTCAAAAATAGTTCCTCTCAATAATCAATTAAAAATAAAACGTATCGAAGTTGAAAGAGAAAGGATTCGCATTTTACGAAAACTTGCTAAGACGGTTTTAGAATATTCCGAAAGCCTTAAAGCAAATCTCTCAATACTGTGCGCTTTCGATTTGATAAACGCCAAAGTAAGATTGGCAAAGAAAATGGAAGCTCGAGTTTTCCAGTTTTCAGAGGACGGAAATATACAGCTTAAGAAAGCTCGAAATCCAGAATTACTACTCAACGGTCAATTTGTTGTGCCCAACGATATTGTAACTGATAAAGGAACGTCGACCGTTATCATTTCGGGCCCTAATACGGGGGGTAAAACAGTCGTGTTGAAAACTGTCGGCGCGATGTCTCTAATGGCCAGAGCTGGTTTACTGTTACCGGTTGAAGATAATTCGGAGATACCATTTTTCCCAAAAGTTTATGCGGATATAGGCGACGACCAAAACGTAGCGGAAAATTTATCTACATTTTCGGCGCATTTAAAAAAGATGATTTATATATTGGACTATTCTCCTTCTGGCTCGTTGGTCTTGCTTGATGAATTAGGGGTAGCAACCGACCCTGCGCAAGGAGCGGCCTTAGCTGAAGCTATTTTAAGGGAATTAAACGAAAGAGGAATATCTACTTTTGTTTCTACTCATTATCTTGCTTTAAAAACGTTGGCTCAAACTGAAAGCGGTTTTGTAAATGCTTGTATGGAGTTTAACGAAGATCAATCTAAACCAACTTTTAAACTGATATTAGGGGCTCCAGGCGGGAGCGCCGCTTTAGAAACAGCCGAAAGATTGGGCCTTGCTCCTAATATAATACGTCGGGCTAAAGAAATATACGATTTGAACGATAATCGCGCCGCAACTCTTTTAGAATCGTTGCATAAGCAAAAGTTAAATTTAGAAAAAGATAAAGATAGAATTCAAGTCGATCTTCATAAGTCTCAAGTATTAAGAAAAGAAAGTGAAGAAGTGGCGGAAAGACTGTTTGAAAAGGAAAAAGAATTTGAAAAAGAAAAAGCTAAACGGTTAAAAAAGACGGTTCAAGAGTCCAAACGAGAAATTCGACAAATTGTAGACAACGTTAAAAAATCTAAAAGCTCTGGCTCTATAAAAAGAGCGGAAAATAGAATCCATTCCGTTGATAGATCAATGCAAAGCGCCAATCTAGCGGATTTTTCTCAGTGGAATGTTCCTGCAGAAGAGCTTAAAGATGGCGATCCTGTAATTTTAACTGAATATGGGACCAAAGGATATCTATTGGAAGACCCGAAGAGTAAAAATAAACTACGAGTTCGCATAGGTAATTTAGATTCTCTTGTAGATGCGAAAAAAATTAAAGGGCATCCGAGAGAAAGAAATAAAAAAAATATGGAGTCCAATCAAGAAGTAAAGTTTACTATACACGCGGAAACTAATTCAAACCCCCAGTTTTCCTGTAATCTACATGGGATGCGTGTCGAAGAAGCTAAGACTGTTTTGGAATCTTTTATAGATCAGGCGTTGTTGAATAAAGTGGATAGGGTGAAGATTAACCACGGCCATGGTATGGGTAAAATAAAACGATTTGTTCGAGATTACCTTCAAAGTTGCGGTATTGGGAAACGCGTTGCTCCTGCGGAGAGAGAAGAAGGAGGCGATGGGGTTACCATCGTGGAATTTTAATCTAATTACTTTTTAATGAATATTACATATCCTGATTTTATTTTTTTGTTGATTTCTACGAGCTTAATTACCTACTTAGTTGTCTTATTTTTTTATTTTAGATTGAAGGCGTTCTTAATTTTTCTAGCTAGTTTTTTGTGTTTAGCAAGCTTAGGAATCGTTGTTGAGATTGGATTTCAAATATTTGGCTATTTAAATCCTTCGTATATGAATTTGGTGTTAGTCCCAGACCCTATTTTGGGATGGAAATTTTTACCTAACTCACAACATACATATACCGGTAAGCATTGGTATGAGCGATTTAATTCATCCGTAAAAATAAACTCTCAAGGATTTAGAGACTTTGAAAGAGAAATTCAAAAAGAAAAAGACTCTGTTCGGATAGCTATTCTCGGAGATTCTTTGGTGGCTGCGAGAGAAGTACATTTTGAAAAAACAGCTTCCCAACTTTTAGAAAAAAGGCTAAACGAAGAATTTAGTAAGTCGACAGGTAAAAACTTTGAAGTATTGAATTTTGGAGGCGCCGGGTATGGATTAGAACAAATCTATTTAACTTGGACTGATTTTGCTTCGCAGTTTAAACCAGATTATGTTTTTGTTAATGTTTTTGACAAGATTTATATTAGGGCAATTTCAAGTTCTTGGTGTCAAGAGGGCTTTTTGGGAATTTATAATCTAAAGGATTCAAAGTGTTTGTATATAAGGCCTTTTCCGAATATTAAAGAAAAGCTCCCAACAAATTTATCTGAAGAAGAACTCGAGAACTTTATCCTTGATTATATTTATATAAAAAAAACCGACTTAGAACGATTAAAAATTCTTACAGAAAATAAAAAAAGTTATGAAGTGATTTCAATGTTGGAGAATTTGCCTCTAAGTATTTATCCGCCAAATGATTATGAGAAATTTATTGAAAAACAAAAGTTATATATGAAATTTAAAATGGAAGGAAAAAGAACAAAAAAACTACCGCCAATATTTTTTCTTCCAAAAATTTATAAAAAAATAAGCTTATTATTCAATAAACGAAAGTTAAAGAATGAAAATAAGATTATGTTCACCGGAGACAATAAAAATTTTCCTACCTGGCTCACGACTAATTTAGTGAATCTAAAAATATTTCAAATCTTAGGGAATACGGTTAAACAATCTGGAGGTCGTTTTATAATAATGGATTCATTTAAGTTTTTTAACGATAGCGTTGTCCATATGAACTTTTCTTCTATTTGGTTAGAAAAGCTATCTCAATTTTATGGTTTTAAATACATTCCTTTTTACAAAAAATTAAACGAATCAAAAAATAATGGAGTTCCGGTATTGTGGGAATATGACTCTCATTTCAACGAAAAAGGCCATGAGGTTTTTGCGGATTTGATGTTTGATTATTTACAAAAAGATTTTGAAAAATAAATAAAATTATCAATAAAGGAGATTGATTGATATGAAGAAATTATTCTTATTTCAAATGATTTTTTTGGTGGGGTTTTTACAAGTTTCGACGGTTTACGGAGGCGATGTCATAAAAATATCTTTAGGAGACACTCCTCTAACGCTATTTGGCGATCATATAAAAGTGGGTAAACCTCTTCCCGAAATGGCGCTTCCAAATTTATCTTTAGCGATGACTCCTTTAGATTCGTTCAAAGGTAAAGTCACTATTCTCAGTGTGGTGCCTTCATTAGACACTCCTACATGTGAAAAACAAACTCATATTTTGAGCGAAGAAAGTCATGGCTTGGATAAAAAAGCTAACTTAATTACTATTAGCCGCGATTTACCTTTCGCGCAAAAACGGTTTTCTAAAAAAGCTAAAATAAATAATTTAGTTTTTCTCTCGGATTATCGAGACGCATCTTTTGGAAAAACGTCTGGATTATTGATCCAAGAGAATCGCCTTTTGGCACGAGCTGTCTTTGTCTTAGATAAAGAAGGAGTTGTCCGTTATAAAGAAATTGTTTCCAAACTAGCTGAATTGCCAAATATGGAAAAAGCTTTCAAAGCGGCTCAATCTTTATTGTAAAGCCATTAGATCGGCCTCTTTTGGAGAAAATTTTCCCCCGAAAGGATCGCTAAAATAATTTTCGTAAATTCGACAGGTTATTTTGATTTCGTTCATTCTGGTGATTCCGATTTCTTTTAAGAGCTGTAAGATTTCCCTGCGATTTAACATTTTTTTCTCCTAAAAAAGATTTAGTTCATTCACTAAATTTGATTACGCTGTTGAAACGCTAAAAAAGATTTAGTTTTTTTGGCGTTTTGGCCTCTCTAACATAAGTTATGCATTTTTTGTGCCATAATCTTTAGGAGGGTTAGTATTTTAAAAGAAATTAAGAAGTAGCTTAATTTTTAATAAGTTAAACTTTTTTTCTATTTGGGTTTAGTTCGTGGAAGTTTTGTTTTTGGGCTTAAAGTGGGCAATAGTTTCCCCAAAGCCCTAGACTTGAGATCTTTTAGCGATTAAATTTATTTATATAGAGAGAGTTTATGTATTTATATTTATTGTGATTTAGACACTGAATTAAGGAGCGTATTGAGGCTTAAAACAGTTTTTAAAGGTTTTTGAATGTTCTAAATCATTGGGAAAATAGATCCAATTTTGATTTTTAGTTAAAAACTTTAACTAAATGGTCAAAAGTTTTTGTACATTTTTGAATTTTTCCTTCGTTGCCTAATACACAAATTGAACCTGAATCCTTTAATTTCCGAAACAGAGGAGCAAACTCTTTAATATCGTTAAGAGTTGTTGACATAACCTCTTCCCTCTTTTTTTGCCGTAATTGGTGTGTCATTCCGGTTAGCGAATCCACCATAGAAATGGAGCCTTTTCGATCTGCGGTTAATGGTGGATCTAGCCGACCCACACAACCAATTATGAAATTATCTAACTCTTCTTTAGACATATCGAGGTTAGAGATAAAATCGGCGATTTGGTCGTAAATGTCCAAAGTTTCCATCAAATTGGGATCGCGGTAAGAGACTAAAGCAAAATCGCCGCTGTAATAGTCGAAAGAGGCAGAACATCCATAAGCCCCACCTTTCATTCGAACGTTTTCCCAAAGGTATTGAGTGTTAAGAATAGCTTTTAGGACTTCAAATTTTCCTGAATATTTATAACCCCAATCATACAGATTTGCGCCTTTGCCTACGTATT
Source organism: uncultured Nitrospinota bacterium (assembly GCA_964570665.1). Taxonomy (GTDB): domain Bacteria; phylum Nitrospinota; class Nitrospinia; order Nitrospinales; family JAJDAT01; genus JAJDAT01. The sequence goes on from CAZMZH010000003.1 coordinate 232,183, forward strand.
GAATATTACCAGCCGTCAAAAACGCTTCGTTTAAATCATAAGAAGGAATTTCTAAGATAGTCTCTTTACTTTCCTTTTCCGGAAATATTTGAGCTAATGAGTTTATTTCTCTTTCAAAAATTGAGTAGTCTTCCGATTCTGAAGTAACATTAACTAACATGTTTTCTCGACAAAATATGAGATCAGCGACATTTGAAAAACAACCGGCAACTTCTTCTGGGTTTTTTTCGACTCTTTCTAATAATTTTTCTAAGAACCTGAAGTATGCCAATCCTCCAGTAAATTCGTCATATTTTCCAATCTTGGAGTTATATGAATGCAGCCTTGAAATAACATATTGGTTGCCTGCAGGAACGATAGACGCTTCTATATCCGCTTTTGTTCCTCTGATAATATCTATTAATCGCTTTGAATCGGAAAAATCAAACTCTCCTAAAAGTTCGCGATAAATATTAAATAACTCGCTTATTTTATCTAAAACAGCTTTTCCGCTAAAAAAAACATAAGAAACAATTTTGTTTTTATCGTCTAGTTTAAGAGATGAAAAGTGACTTGTTCCAATTCCTCCTGTATGAATTCCCATTCTTTGGGTGATTTCAACGTAGCTACTTTTCTTAGTTCCCATTTCAAGAATCAGTCGTCCTAACAACGGCAAATATTGGAGTTGGTCTGTCGGAACTGCCTTTGTATTAAATCCAATTTGGACGTAACCAATTTTGTTAGTGAATAAATCGTGAAACAAGATCTTTGGAGAGTCTTGTTGTTTTTCTTCAAAAGGGAACTCATCTGGAGCGTCTTCTAAGTCTTCTACGCTTAACTTGGGTAATGTCGCTAAAGCTTCGGGAGGATCGGAAATTAACTGAAGCTCTTGTAGCTTTTGGGTCTCCTGCTCAGTCAACTCTAGTTGGCTAGCTTCCATTTTCGATTTATAGTCCGCCAGTTTCTTTTTGACTTTTTCGTCATTTTCTTCGGTTAATCCCGGTTTTGGAGCGCCTATTAGAACGCTTCGGTGACGGTTGTTCAAAAGATTTTCTCTAATTAAATTTTCGAAGTATCCATTTTCGGAATTTTTCCTGATGGATTTCATTATTTCTTCATATTTAAGGTGTATTAATGGGTCTCCGTCGTACAACCAGGAGCCAAGAGATTGAATGTTGTAAACAATGCCTTTCGGAAACCCTCCAAAGTTAGCTTCGCGTAATTTGAAGTCGATCGTGTTTACAGCCGCCTTTACCATATCTTTTTCAATCCCTTTTTCGACCAGCTCTTTTAAAACCTCAAAAATTAAATCGATTATTTTTTCTTCATGTTTCTTTTCGGTGCCTTTTAAACCCACTGCAAAAGCTGTTTCCAATCTTTGATCGTCGAACCCTCCGCCAATAACTTCGCTACCAAGGCCCGATTCAATAAGAGCTTTTCTAAGAGGAGAAGCGGGCGTTCCCAAAAGCAAGTGGCTTAAAATATTAAAAGCCATACAATGTTCTTGATCGATTGACTTGTTCAGAACTAATCCAACAGAAATAAAAGTTTTCTTCTCTTCAGATTCTTCTTTAGCGATTGAATAATGGATTTCTTCCCGTTTAGGTTCAAGAAATTTAGGTTGAAGATCAATCGAAGAATCTGGAATCTGTTTTGTAAATTCGTTTAGAAAGTTTTTTTGCATAAACTCTAAATATTCCAGAGTATCGCCATCTCCATAGAGAAAGAGTCTGCTATTGGAAGGGTGATAGTGCTTTTGATGAAACTCTTTAAACTCTTCGTAGGTTAGATCGGGAATACTTTCTGGATCGCCGCCAGATTCAAATCCATAAGTAGTATCGGGAAATAGCGAATGGTTTAAGTAGCGATCTATAACGCTTTCGGGATCTGAAAAAACGCCTTTCATTTCATTGAATACGACGCCCTTGTATATTATTTCGCTATCAGCCGATTCTAGTTCATGATGCCATCCTTCTTGCATAAAAGTTTCTTTGGTGATTTTTGGAAAAAATACGGCGTCTAGATAAACGCTCATTAAATTAAACAAATCTTTTTTATTCCGACTGGCCACGGGATACATAGTTTTATCGGGAAATGTCATTGCGTTAAGAAATGTTTTAAGACTTCCCTTCATTAGTTCCATAAAGGGTTCTTTGACGGGATATTTTCTAGAGCCGCAAAGAACGCTATGCTCTAAAATGTGAGCTACGCCAGTATCGTTTTCTGGAGGAGTTCTAAATGTTGCGCTAAATACTTTGTTATCGTCGTCATTTTCCATTATGAAAACCTCGGCTCCGGTAACTTCATGCTCAAAAATTAAAGCCAAAGAGTTTAACTCGTTAATTTTCTCTTGCCTATTTAGCTTAAAGCCGTGGTAATTTTTTCCAACTTCCAAAGTCATTTAAATTCCTTTCAATATATAAGGCCGAACTATTTTCAATATAAAATTGAGCATTCAACAATCAGCGTTTAGTTGTCGTTAAATATAAATTTTAGCGACATACTTAAGAGACGTTTAATTTAATGAATTTTCTATGCTGTATTATGGGACTATCTAATGGGAAAAAACCATAAAAATCTGTGGAATGTATAATTAAAACGTGAAGGGATTATTTCATTTAATATCCAAACCTATTGGGCAGTGGTCTGAGCCTATTACTTGATCTTCGATAAACCCATCTTTTACAGACTTCATCAAGTCTTGGGTGACAAAGAAATAATCTATACGCCACCCAATATTTCTAGCCCTTGCGTTAAATCTATAAGCCCACCAGGAGTATTGAACTTTATCTGGATTTAACGCTCGAAATGTATCTACAAATCCATGATCGATGAACTTATCCAACCAAGCTCTCTCTTGAGGTAAAAATCCTGAGTTTTTTTGATTGGCTTTATCGTTTTTTAGGTCTATGGGGCAATGAGCGGTATTGACATCGCCAGTGATAATTAATTTTTTCCCGGATTTTTTCAAATCTTCGCAATAATTGAGAAATGCGTCGTAAAAGCGCATTTTAAAATCGAGTCGTTCCTCACCGGACGTTCCGTTTGGAAAATAAACATTTAATAAATCGAATTTCGGAAATTCTGTTCTAATAATTCTACCTTCTTTATCAAACTCTTCGATGCCCATACCCATAGTTATGGATTTTGGTTTTTTCTTTGTTAGGGTTAAAACTCCACTATATCCCTTTCGTTCGGCTGAGTTCCAAAAGGCGGTATATCCTTTTGGAGGAAAAGCATCCGACTCTACTTGATCAGAGTTCGCCTTAGTTTCCTGAATACATATAACATCGGGAGATTCTTTTTCCACCCAATCCAAAAATCCTTTTTTTAGAATGGCGCGAATACCATTTACATTCCAGCTAATGATTCTCATGTTTAGAGTTTTCCTATATTTACATTGAATTTTTAATTTTTTATAATATTTAATTCGAAAGTTGGCTTTCTAAATGAGCTGAATAATTAACTGCCGAATGGTCTGATAATATTTTGGGAGGATCCCATACTGATATTCGGCGGTTAAATGTTTTTTTGCCGATTTTTCCTTTTTTGTTTCGGTCGTTGGAAACGTATAGATCCGCAGCACGTATTAAAACTCCTTCTCTATTTATGTAAAACGATTCTCCGATGTGTTTAAAAGAATAACCGACGCTATTTTTTAACGGAACTTGAGTTACTAAATCGAGACAATTAACAACTCGAAAAATTGGAATTTTAGAGAGACTATTTTCAAAGTTTTCATTTCCCACCCTTGGGCTGCCAAATGTATAAAGAGCGGTTGACGGTCTAACCGTAGCCGCTAATGTAGCAATGGCAGCTCCCTGGCTATGTCCTGTAAAAAATAACAAGTCGTGTTTATTATTATTTAAAAAGCTATCCACCTCTTTCCAAATTAATCTTAGTCCTTTTTCAAACCCGCAATGAACTTTTACGTTTTTTCTATGCCAGTGGATTAAACGGAAATTAATGTTTAATTTCCATTCAGTAATGCGGCCGGTTCCTCTAAAAACAACAATATAAATGGGATTTTTTCCTAAATCGTTTTTAGCCTCCACGATCATGCACTGCGATTCTTTATTTGCAAAAAAAGCGGCTTGTCGAAATCCAACATGTTCTAATAGGGCGTTTCTTTTTTCTCCCGCAGTTTCTTTTCCTCTTTGATCCAATTCTCGTATATAAACCAAACGACTAAATTCCATGAACCAAAGTGAATTTACTGGATCATATTCTTGAGTGGGCCGAATATTACCTGGATGGATAAAATCAAAAAAGTTATTGGCTCGTCCAGGATTTACTAAGGCCGACCAACTATTATCCCAGTCCATACATGGCTTTCATATAAGAATAATGGATAAACTGCATTGATAGTGTTTGATTTTTTTTGTGAATTTCTTGAATTTGTTAGACTATTTTTTGGTAGTTGGCAATTCAAACCGGTTTGGCAGAGTAGGGTTTGATCGATATAAACCATTTAGCTCTTTAAATCTTAGGTTTAAAAAATAAAACCGCTCAACAGTTCGCAAAAGAACGGGTACAGGATTATACTTCAAAATATCGTTTATGAGAGCGTTGGTGTATTGGTTATGCCCAAGTTCAATTAGAGTGAAAAAATACTTTGTCCATTCAATTTCTTTATATATGAGAGTTTGTTCTAGCTGTGATAGTTGGTTGAAAATTTCTTTTAAATTATAGCCTTCATTTTTAAAATCAAAAAATAAGTTTGGATTTAATTTGATTAATTTCGATACGATATTAAAAGTTTCTGAATTAGAGAGATGTGTTTCTGGATTAACTTTTTCCGAGAAAGCCGTTTCTAAACTTTTGGGGTCTAAAAAATAAACGTTTTTTAGTATTTCTAACTTTAAGTTTTTACCGCTAGTACGAGTTTTATAAATGAACTCTAGGTTTTTTCTTTCTATTTTTTGGTTTTGGCTGTTTACTTTTCCCGATTGGAAAATTGAATTTTTATTAATTTTTTGGGTTATAGAATTCCAAGAAATTAGATTGTCTGAGTTTGATGGATACCAAAGAATTTCGGTTTTTATTAGGTCTCCATTAGTATTGAGTTCTTTTTTTTGTGTTTGTTTTAGTTTAAATGAATTTTTATAAAAATGAGATTGGTGAATATAAAATCGATTTTGCTTTTCCCAAACGGAAAGACTCTCTTTGTTATCGTCTTTGGATGTGTCGTATTCTTTTTTTTTGTTAAGAAGCTCTAAATTATTAAAACGTTGATCCATGTTTTTAACCCAATTTAAATCGGATAAAAGGTCTTCAAAATTTAGGGCTTTTTGATATAGATGGAGTTGGTTTAATTTTTTTAGCGGTTTTAGCTTTTTATAAACTGTTTGAGCGATAATTTCAGCCGCTTTTTTATTAAGGTGTCTGTCTTGTTTTGATATGGTTAGTTTAGAGGCGTTCATTCCAAAAAAAGCATCCTTCCAAAGGTCCAAAACTGGAGATCCATTATCTTGAAACCAACCTGTGATTTTTGAATGAATATTTTTAAAAGGATAATCTTCTGCGAGTTGAATAAAAACGGGTATGATTGCCGTCATGAAATGAACGCCTTTCAATCGAATCCCTTTTACCATTGTATCGAGATACACTTTTTCTGATTCCCAGCTTCTAGATTGGTATGTTGAGTTTAGACACTTAAAGTAGGTCGGTTTTAAATTAAACCTTTCCGAGAGGCGGTTTAGTCGAAAATTTATGGATTTAAATAGTTTTGATTGATTCCCTTGGGGGATATATTGGCGAATAGAACTTAGAAAATCTTTATCATGAATTGAACAATGAAAGTCTGCCAGAGTTGGAATATCGTTCAAATAATAACCTAACAAAACGAGATCGGGATTAAACAAAAAACCATTGCCAAATAGTTCATAAAGCTGATTATCTGTATTCCACCCTTGGTAGGCAGAATTGATAACCTCAAAACGTTTTTGAGGAAGGTTTGTATTTAGTAAGTTTTCAAGTCTTTTCGGCCATGTGTCTTCCAAGTTATCGATACCGTGCCCGATAGTTTGCGAATCTCCTAGGACAAGAATTCGGAAAACTCCCGACGGTTTGATCAATTTATGGTCGGTATCGCGATAATTAAAAAGATTTTTTTTTACATGCTGTTTCCACCAAGCATTATCTATAACGCGTTCATGAAGGGTGAATATTCTTAATCCAATTTCAAAAATTAGGCACAAGATAAGAAAAGATAAAATTGTCAGTAGAGACAGCCCATATCTTGAATTTGAAAATTTGGAGAAAGTCGAGGGAGATGACATTGACTCTTAAACGAGAAATGATTTGCAATCAAATCAATTAAAAAATAAATTTTGATTTACATTTTATGTCTTTTTTTGTGTTAATACACCAAGTTTACAAGGAGAGACTCTTCTTTTTTGTATGAAAATCATTTTTTCATACCATCATTTTTTTCTTGAGGTCAGATCTTATTCGAATTGTTGCAAAGAGGAAGGGTTATGCAGGACTATGGGAATTAAGATTTATTTGTTGGGCTACTTGTTGAATAGCTGGCAATTCAAATCGGCGAGGTAGGGTCGGAGTTACTTGGTATAGCCTGTTTAGTTCTTTGAATCTTTTGTTTAAATAATAATACCGCTCAATGGGTCTTAAAAGTACCGGAACCGGGTTATACACGAGTATATCGTTGATGAAAGTGTCTAAATAGCGACGCTGTCCTAATTCTGATAAAGTAATGAAGTATTTTGTCCATTCCATTTCTTTATATATTAGAGTTTGTTCTAATTGTGTAAATTGGTCGAAATGTTCTTTTGAAAAGTTCCCTTTATTTTTAAAATCAAAAAATAAGTTGGGATTTAATTCGATTAATTTTGATATCGTATTGAACATTTCGAAGCTTGAAAGTTGAATTCTTGGACTAGGTTTTTCCGAAAATGCAAATTCTAGACTTTTTGGATCCATAAAATCCTGATTGGTAAAAAGCCTGATTTTAGATTTAAATCCTTTTGAAACATAATCTCCCAAGAATACCTTTTTATTTTTGCTTAAAATATTTCCTTGTTCAGTTTTTATTCCTCTTGCTAAATAATGCTTTCCATTTTGATACTTATTATTATGGAATTGGACCTTAGGGTCGCCATTTTTATGGAAGGCAATTTCACTTTCTCTGAAATTCCCATTTGAATCTAAAATTACTTTAATTATTTGGTGATTTAATTGATCGGCGACAATATTGGTAAATTCAAATGAGCTCGATTGTCTCTTTAACGTAAGTTGTTCATTTTCAAAATTAATATTGATATAAGCGTCTTGATTTTCAATTTCTGAAAACTTCTTATCTAATTCGGTTATTAACGGTTTTTGATCTAAGAGGTCTTTTAGCCCAAAAGCGCTACTAATTTTTGGTAGGTATTTGTAGGTTTTTAATGCGTTCAGTTTTTTAAATAGAGTCTGGGCGACAATTTCGGAACCTTTTTCATTAAAATGCCAATCTGTCATTGATACTTTTAATGGAGCGGGGTTTAATCCTTTAAAACCTTCATCATATAAGTCTGAGCACACTATTCCTCTTTGCGAGCAATATTCTTTAATTTTAAAGTGCGCTTTTTTTAAGGGGTAATCCTCCCCAAGCTTGGATAATAAAGGTAACGTTGTTAACATCACATGGACATTTTTTATCTCTGCCGACATAAGGATAGTGTCAAGGTAGACTTTTTCCATCTGCCATCCTCGAGATTCAAAACGTTGATTAATGCATTCTGCATATCCAGGTTTTTGATCAAACTCTTCTAATAGACGATTTAGTCGGAATTCAGTCAATTGATAAACTTTTGAATGTTCTCTAAACCAACCGATTTTTTTTGAGCGTGGGAATAATTTAATTTCTTTAAGTTCGCATTTTGAAAAATGAGGAGTTGGGACGTCGTTATGGTTAAAACCAATAAGGATTAAATTAGGATTATATTTAAATCCTTCTTTAAATAATTCATATAATTGAGTATCTGTATTCCAACCATTGCCAGCTAAACTTATAACTTCAAACTTTGAATCCTTGAGGTCTTTGTTCATCAAAAACTCTAATTTTTTATGCCAAGTGTCTTCAAGATTATTAATTCCTTGCCCTGAGGTTTGAGAATCCCCCAAAACTAAAATTCTGAAAACATTATTTGGTTTCTGGTATGAATATTCTTTGTCCTTAAAGCCATGTGAGTTGACGGCAGAGTTATTATTTTGCCAAAAGTAAATTCCAATTAATTCAAAGATAATAAGAACAAGAAAAAGCGAAGCGCTAAGCTTAAAAAAGTTCTTTATTATCATGAGTGGTGATTTTTTCATTTGGAAAAATAAGTTCGAGAGTTGTTATGATTTTCAATCCACTTAGCCATGTAGGGATGCATTTTTTGTGCCAAAGCGTGGTGAATACTTGCATTTTAAAATAAATTTAAAAACCACTTCAGCGTCTACGCTAAGATATTGTTAGATAGTAATTTCCCATCAACAGTTGACTTACGGCCTTTGAATTTCCTAAGAGCGCTATTCTTACAAACATCTTAACGACAATTGATAGCTTTTTATTTAATTCTAAATTCAAAAAAGTTTATTTTTACTTTTGACCTGAATACGGCAGCATGCCAATAGTATTAATATCAATATGTTTCTAACTAGGAATAAATTTCCTTATTAGAATGAAATGAGAGACAAATGGGGAGTTTTATAGAGGGGACGTAATAATGAGTAAATTTGACCTCCGAATATGAGGGTTACGCTAAGGCAAATTAAGCAAAGAGATCAGAGGTTTAGGAGGTAAACTGTTTTTAGGTAAGATTGTGACGCAAAGGGGAAATCTGATTTTTTGTGTGTTTACTTCAACCCTAATAAGATAACTAGGGCTGATCCATATCATTTTTAAATCAATAAAACATATAACTTGCCCTCGATTGGTAAACTAATTAGTTTAAATTTAACGTGGTATTTAATCACACCAAATTTTTGCTTTTTGTTTGCAGTCTACTTTGGGGTTTGGAAATCTCAGAGATTTTAAACAACCTTCAAAAGAATCGATACCCGATAATTCTGTGGCGTAATCGCACCACTTATTTTCCGGTTCTTTTACGGAAGATTTAGATTGCATTTCGACGGTATCGTACCAGAACGCTTTTTCATAGCAGTAAACCAATCCTAAGGTTGGGTTTTTTGCTTTACTGGCTTTTTTACAACCAACCTCAGCGGCATCTCTTGCGGCGTTTGTAGTTTTATGACCACAGACAGAAAAAGTGACTGAGTTTTTTGGGCTGATAGCAATGCCTTTTCCAGGTTCTCCCGTGTAATTTTGGAAAACGGCTCCAAAGCCAGAACCTTCACAGGTTAAAGTCGCATTACAGTTTTGGTCGCTTTCTTTGCAGTAAAACATTGCGCACTCTTTAGCTTTGGCTTTGTCTTTTATATCGTAACAAAATCCGTAATCCTGGCCATTTGTGGAAACGGCAACGGATGATTTAGCGTTGGATTGGGATGGGAGTATAAGTCCAAGTAACCCTGTAAAACAAAGAATTGTAAGCAACCGGTTCGCGATTAATCGAGGCATTGGACTCCTCTAATATAAAAGGATTAATGTTAAATAAATTGAGCGATTATTTTAACAAGAGATGAAGAATGATAATAGTTCTTATTTATCTTTCCTAATAATTTGGTATTCGTTATTTGCGGCGAGGGGTTGATTGATTTGACTAATTGTCCCATTCGACCATCTAATTTCCAAACGAGTTATTTTGTGGTGAATTCCCAACCCAAAGTAAGCCTCTGGAGCGTCAAAAGAATGAAAACCTCCTCCGGATTTAATTTCTCGAAACTGTTTTTTCCCGTCGCCATAATAAATGATTACCTTACAGCCGACGCAAAATCGATTTGCTATTAAGTCTTTAAATTTAAATGATATTCCATTTTGTTCAATTAGATTGTTCCAATAAACTTTAAATGGACCATAAATTGTGTTCGCCACTATATCTAGATCGCCATCTCTGTCGATATCAATATAGGTGTATGAAGAGCTATGGTCGTAGTCGTCCAACCCAAATTCCTTGGCCGTTGAAGAAAATATTTTTCCTTTTTGATTATGAAAAAAAACGTTAGGCGTAAAATCTTGAGTAATAGGTACTCCATTAACTATAAAAAGATCTTGCCACTCGTCGTTGTCCAAATCCGCAAATTTTGCGTTCCAGCTCCATTCTCCGGGAGCGATTTTGGTTTCGTCTGAAATATCGGCGAAATTTCCAGAGCGCTCTCCGCGAAGTAAAATATTCATGTGGGTTTTCATAGGAATTTCTTCGTTGAATTCAGCTTTGACGGGTTTAGATTGAAAATATCTTTCGCATAAACTTTTAATTAATGGTAAATCGTCGACAATTTTCGCACATAGACTTTTGTTTTTACGTTTTATCGCCATCAAAGCTAATCGCATTGCCATACATTGGCGAACATCAGATTTTGATCCTAAGTTTAGGCATTTTTCTGAAGAATCTTTTTTTTCCGCATTGAGAAGAATTGTCATCTTATTATGTTGCCGGCATTCTTCCTTTGTTAGAACGCTTTTTCCTGATAGGCAAAATATTTCTCCCGCTTCCTTCATCTTTTTCCCAAAAACTGAAGCGACCTCAACTCCCTTTGATAATCCAATGTTTGCCATATAAAGATCCGGAATAAGATCGTTATTGAAATCGCCCGAATCGATACTCATAGTATTTTGCGGAGTTTTAGGAATGATTCCATGACTGCGTTTAATTTTCTCAAAGTTTCCTTTTCCATCTCCTAGATAATAAGCGTCCGCTACCCGATAGTCGTTTCCAATAGCCAGGTCTGTTTTTCCATTTCCATCAAAGTCGGAAAATAAGGCTGAATGGGTTTGACCTGGAATGCCCTTGAGAGGGATTTGAATGAAATTCAGTTTGTTATTAATAATTAGTTGGTCGGCGGCAGTGTCGACAGGTTTTTTAGTTAAAGCTCCAAGAAAATAATTTCCATTTACAATATCCAAAAAACTATCGCCGTTAAAATCGGAAAAAGCCGTAGCGCTTGTCAAAAGAGCTTTACCATTTGGAACTGGAAGGGGGGGATTGTTTTCCCCCGAACCTAAAGGGTTTAACCAAATATGGTTGCCGTTTGCTAAAGTTGTAAAGAAAATATCCAGCCAACCATCGTTATCAAAATCTGCCATAGCGACTGTAATTGATTGTTTTCCCGCTAAACTTTTTAAGGGAAGAGGAACTTTTTGAAATCTTTTGCCATTGAGGTTTTGGTAGAGTTCAAATCCGTTATTTGTGGCAATTGCCAAATCGATCCAGCCATCATTGTCAAAATCTCCAGAAGCGATGCCACGACCAAAAATTAAGGGATCGAAAAATACATTGGGGGTTAATTTATTGGAATACTCAATACCGAATGTTGTACCTAGGCTAGTGGAAAAAGGTTTTTTCTCTAATTGTGATCGCTGATTATGAGGAATAGAGGATATGGAAAACCGCTCATTTTCCCAAATAAACTTGGGGTTGCGATGTTTAGTCCGATTTATAATAAATTTTTGTGTAGGTGGTGGAGCCGTAATATTATTCGTTACACGGGTCGTATTTGAAATGACAATTTGGTTGTAAGATTCCAGCCAATTTAAAAATTTAAATTCTGAATACTGATGGGTTAAAAAGCCAGTGATTGCTCCGATTAAAGAAACAATCAAAAAAAGCCCGATAGCGAGTCTAAGGGAAAATGTTTTGTAAACAATCATGGCAGAATAAATGCTAAAAGTTCCCAGAGTAAATAGCATAGCCATGACCAGGCCGGGGGAGAGACCCGAAATCATTAAAGCCTGAGCGAGCATTAAATCGAAGGCTATGGGAAGGGGAAGAAAAGTTCCCATCAGCGAGAGGGCAACCAAATTTTTCCAATTTGGATCAAGCCCGATTAAACGATCAAAATCGGACAATTGACTAAGAGCGGCTCCCAAAAAACCAGCAAACAGCATCAAGGGAGCTGTTTTGACAAAAATATATCTAAAACTTTTCCTATAATCGCGAATAGCGCCTCTAACCGCTTCCAGCCAACTTTCGTTTGCAGTCGGAAGTTCGCAAATTGAATTTTCTGACTTCGGTTTTTTAAGAGTTTCTAAAGTTGTTTTATTTTTAGAAACTATTGGGACTATGATCAAAATCAGGAAAAGGGTGGAAGCTAACTTTGTAAGGGCCATGTAAAATGGAAAAATGGAAAACAACATAGTTAAGACAACTATGTTGAGACTGGGGGAACTGAACATAACGGCTAAAGCGGTTTCCATTTTACTGCCCGCTTCGTAAATACTTTTGGCAATGGGAGCTACGCAATTTACGCAAACCCCGAGCGGGGTGCCGGTCAACATACCAAAAAAACTATTTACAAATGGTTTCGAGGAAGAACGTTTGGGTAAGTGACTAAGTAACGAGAGAAAACCTCCCGCTAAAACGAGCCCAAAAATCATCCCACGCCAATTGGCTTCGTACCAATTGAGCGTTGAATAAAAAATTCTTTTCGAGATAGAAGAACCTGGAGGAAGTTTGAAGAGCGCGTCATGAGTAAGTGGGTCGTCAAATGTTTCTAACCCAGACATAGCCGCTTTACCGCCCAGAGCAGGGTAACGCGAAATAAGCCAAAAGCTTAGACAGACTAAAACTACAAAAATTAGTAGAATGATAGCGCGACGAGGCATAGCCGACTATTTTAAAAAAAAACTGAATAAATGGTCCAGAGTTTTTTTATTATTTTTAGAAAAATACAGATAGATCTTTAAAAATTTTTAGATATTTTTGCATGGAAGATTTGAATTCTACAGATAAGGAAAATCGACTGCGATACGCAGTTTGTTTTTTTTTATATGCATTTTCGGCCACTGCCTATTCTGTTTTAGACGCTGAAACTGATTTGTGGGGACACATTCAATTTGGCAGAGAGATTTGGGAAAAAGGTTTTATTCCGTCTTTTGATAGTTATTCTTATACTGTCAACGGTTTTCCCTGGATTAATCATGAATGGTTAACAGAAGTATTTTTTTACTTAATTTATAAGCAATTTGATTCGACAGGGTTGTTGATATTTAAACTGGCCCTTGGATTTTATATTACCTGGTTATTATCTAGTTTTTATTTCTCAAAAGAAAAAAACCTTTTTATTTACGTTTTATTTTTTACGCTTTTAACCGCAGTGTTGACTATTCGGTTTACAACGCGGCCTCAAATATTTTCTCTGCTTTTTTCGACGATCCTAATTGTTTCTATTTATAAGTATTTTGATGGAAATAAAAGATGGTTAAAAGTATTTCCAATTATTTTTGCATTTTGGACGAATTTGCATGGAGGCGTTCTAGCGGGTCTGGGCGTCCTCGGCTGCGTAGTTTTTATCGAAAGCGTTCGCTCTATTTTTCAAAATAGATCGTTGGACGTAACGCTATTATTAATATTTGTAATTTCACTCTGCGCATTATTCGTCAATCCATATGGATATAAACTGCCTCTATTTTTTTTGGAAACCATATCAAAATCTAGAGAAATTTCAGAATGGAAAAGTATTAACCTTTTTGATACGACATTTTTACATTTTAAAATAATTGCATTTTTAGCGATGCTCTCGATTTTTTCTAGGAGAGAGAAAAAAATCTGGGAAATAGCTATAGTGGGTGGAGCTATTTTTTTTGCATTTAGGCACGTTCGACATATTGCTATTGCCAGTATTGTTTCAGCGCCTTTTATCTTATTCAATTTATCTGAAATATGTCGTCGTTTAAAATTTTTTCAAATTGCAGAGAAGTTTTTAGAAAAGCGAGCGATATCGACAATATCCGTAATTATCGCGATTGCTTTTCTGCAAGGAAGCCTTGTCCTTCAGAAGTATTGGAACGCGAAATTTAGAATTACGGTGAATCCGTTGGTCTTCCCCGTTTATACGGCCGAATTTATGGCTATAAATAAGATTGACGGTAATCTATTAACGCCTTTTGATTGGGGAGAATTTTTTATATGGAAACGCCCTCAATCTAAAGTTTCTATCGATGGAAGGTTTTGGACTGTTTACCCAAATAAAATTTTTATACATTTTCTTGTTTTTGAAGAAGGAATGACCGGTTGGGAAAATGTCTTATCTATTTATCCTAGAACCGATTTAATAATTTCTAGTAGGAAAAATAAAAAGTTGCGGCAAATAAAAGGTTGGGTTCTAATTTTTAAAGGTTTGATTGCCGATATCTATATTCGCAAAACCGACCCCCCTTCGCCGCTTCTTCGGAAACATTTAAATAATAAGTTGTTAATTCCAAAGGAAGCGCCTAGTCTGTTTTTTCCATAAGTTGAGGTAAACCTTTTATTCTTTCATTGATCGGTGGTACCTGTAATTATTTATTGATAAAGTGGTTGGGAGAATTAAATGCAAAATAGTTTTTACCTAAAAACTTTATCTTAGTTAAAAAATATTATTTGATAAAAAATGTTAAAAAAAACATTAAGCTTTTTAGCCATTTCTTTGGGAGTAATTTTTTTTGTTGAATTAGGAGCCTATGGTTTTTTTTACGTTAAATACGACCAAATTATTCCAAGAAAAGATATTCAATCAACCTTATTTCTTGAAAAAGAAACTGAAGAATTCCATTTGAAGAACGATGTTTATATTAATGATATGGATGTTAATGAACACGTTCTCCATCCTTATTTGGGTTTTGTAAGAAACTTTCGCAAAAAAAGACATATTTTTGATGAACGTATTATCCAGGCGCCTGTGAATGTTTTTGGTTTTTTTGGACCGTCTCTAATAAAGAAGCGAAAAGATAACCAAATACGAGTCGTAATTACTGGCGGGTCGGTGGCGGCTCAATTATATCTATATTCACAAGACCGTTTGGTGAAAACGCTTCAAGAAATTGAAGTATTTAAGAATAAAGAAATAAAAGTTTATTCATTGGCATTAGGGGGAATGAAACAGCCTCAACAATTGATTGCGTTAAATTGGTTTTTAGCTTTAGGAGGCGATTTTGATATTTTCGTTAATGTTGACGGTTTTAATGAGTTAGCTCTTCCTCAAATAGATAATATCCCGGTAGGGGTATTCCCGTTTTATCCCCGTAAATGGAATTTGTATGCGGCGAAATCTATGAATGAAAAAACAATTAAGCTTTTGAGTAAGGGAGCCAATTTGAAAGAAAAGAAAGAAAAGTGGAGACGATTATTTTCAAAGAATCCTTTTAAACAGAGTAATTTTTTTTTGACGGTTTGGTATGCGCTTAAAAATAAAATAACGAATGAGTTAGTTTCTCTCCATAATCAAATACAGAGCGAAATGAAGTCTAGAGCTAAATCGTCTCAAGAAAATGGTCCGACTTATTCAATGGATTCTCTTGAAAAAACGTTGCAAGAATCTGTGAGTTTTTGGAAAAATAGTTCCTTGCAAATGAGAGACGTTTTGGAGTCCAAAAATGCTAGATATTTTCATTTTCTTCAACCCAACCAATATTTTAAAGGGTCCAAACCTTTAAGCGTTTGGGAAAAACAATATGCGGTTTCACAAAAATCAAAGGCGGCGGAATCTATTCAATTGGGTTACCCTATGTTGATTAACGCGGGACAGGAGTTGAAAGAAGCTGGTATTCAATTTATAGATTTAACGGGTCTTTTTAAAAATGAGACGGATACTTTATATAAAGACTTTTGCTGTCACTACAATCAGATCGGGAATGATATCCTGGCGAGAGAAATAGGAGTAAATATAAAAAAATCTTTTTCTGCGCGCAATTGATGAAACTTTTAAAGACTGTTTTTTAGTAAGTTTCTCAAAGCTTTATTTCTAAATTTAAAAGATCCCGGCCGATGGAAGCAAACCAACGGCCGGGATCTATCGGTTAGTTTTTTGGCGCTTCTTTATCGCGCGCGCAGCGGAAACCTACTATGCTATCTTTTCTTCCTGAGTTGGCTGCAAACCGTTTTGCGGTTCGAACGTCTACTTTACGAGCGTCCCAGGACCCGCCTCGAAAAACATGGTTTTTCTTTTTTCCAGGACCCGTCGGATTCATAATAGGCGATTCTTTATAGTAGAATTGATCGTAAAAGTCGGTTACCCATTCCGATGCATTCCCTGCCATATCAAATATCCCATAAACGCTACGGCCCATAGGAAAACTTCCGACGGGGCTCATGTATTTAAAACCGTCAGCCTCACCGGCGATATTAGCTCGTTTTTTTAAAAACTTATTGCCCCAGGGATAAATTAATCCATGAGTTCCTCGAGCTGCTTTTTCCCATTCCGCTTCTCTTGGCAACCGTTTACCTGCCCATTTACAATAGTTGGTGGCATCCATCCATGAAACCCCCACAACAGGATACTCTGGCGTATCTAAAACTGATTGATCCCCTTGGAAAAAGGGAACCGACGGTTTGACATAATTTGCCGCTCGCATAAACACATTATAATCTTTTACGGATACCTCGTATTTATCTATGAAGAAAGAGTCTAAATAAACTTCTTTTTCTGGTTTTTCATCATAGCCTCCGGAATCCGAACCGCGAGTGAACACCCCTTCCGGTATTAAAACCATTTCCCTGTCGTCGTCGCCGGTTGTAGTCTCATAGATGCTAAAATCCCGGTTGTCGTCAACGACAAGATTTTTAGATTTAGCTTGTATTTTTCTAACTTTTTCGTCGTATTCGATCGATTTCTTGATTTCCCATACAATAGTCAAGGCGAACGCAATGGTGATGAAAAAGGCTAGAACGATTCCGACCATTAATTGCTTGTTGCTTTGCATAAATTTTGCGCTTGTAAGGTGATTAATGACTGCGAATTGACTAGTTTACCGAGCTTGCTAAACAAAGTAAACCTTTCTATTCTATTGTTGTAAAGGGAAGAGACAGTTTAGAGCTTCGATAAAATAATTATTTTTATCTAAAACATTGAAGTTTAGCTGAAGATGTAATCATCAGGTTTTTAAACGGTTAATATTTTTAAATCCTCGGTTTGTCGCTTAAGTATTATAGATATAAATATGTTTGGGATGGTTATAATAGTTTTGGTTATTTTTGTTTTAATTATTTAGATCTAGACTATTCTCGATAACAAACTGAAAAAACGTTTTTTAGGAAAAAATAAAATGGAATTAATGGAAGCAAAAGATACGGCGCTTTCTTTTTTAAAACCCGCAATCGCGGAAACTTTGAAATGGTTTAGGGCGGATTTTAAAGTAGAGTTAAAAGAGGATCAAAGCCCTGTAACGATAGCGGATAAGAATACCGAAGAGATTTTGCGAAAACATATTTCTAAAAACTTTCCTGGTCACGGCATTATTGGAGAAGAATTTGGGGAGAAAACAAATGAAGGAGAATGGACTTGGACCATAGATCCAATAGATGGAACTCGTTCATTTATTCGTGGGTTGCCTTTTTATTCTATTTTGATTTCACTTTTGCATCATGGCGAACCCGTTATTGGAATCGTTTCATTTCCTGCTTTGGGAGAAACGTATTGGGCGGTTAAAGGACAGGGGGCTTATTGTGGAGATTTAAAGGTTAAAGTTTCCGAAGAAATGCGAATCGCAAAATCATTAGTGGCCACTGCCGATAGATATTGTTTCAAAGAAAAGAAGGCCTTATTTTTATTGGAATATTTGAGTCGCGAAGCAAGCTTGATTCGAACATACCCTGATGCATTCGGTCATATTTTGGCAATTCGAGGCGCGGTGGATGTTATGGTCGACCCTTGGGCTTATATTTGGGATTTTGCGCCCTTAAAAGTGTTGGCGGAAGAAGCTGGGGGGGTATTTATCAATTTTCGAGGAAATAAAAACGATATTCGCGAGGGATCTGCAATTGTAGGGAATAAAAATCTGGCTAAATTAGTAAAAAGAGCCTTAGAGAAAGGAAGTCCTTAATAAAATTATAATTCTTGCCGCCCCGCAAATCCTGAATCTAGATCATGCCAATGCGTAATTTTTGTTTCTGGGTTTTTCCAGCAAAGATAAACCTCTTTGCCTTCTCGCATAGCTGGAAAATCGACTAAGCCTTGATCTAGGCCTTTTATGACGCAACCTCTGTTTTTAAGGCCGTTTAGTAAGGAGTTGAACTTTAGGGCAAATACTAAGTATTCGGGACCTTGTAGGCTACCTCCATTTTCGTTTGCTTTTTTCCATGCCTTTTTTACATCCGGAAACTTTTTAGATAGAGTTTGTGACAAACTCTGAATTTCGGGAATTATTTCTAAAAGGTGAGGAACTAGAGAGTTAGCTTCTTCAACGGTAAAATATTTTTTAAATGTCATTATAAAGATAGGCGTGAATAGTTAGTTGCGATTATAATTTATTAAAGTTTTGTTTCCAAGTAGGCAACGTTCTTTATCTTTTCAATAAATTATCCTTTGTGAGAAAAAAACCTTTTATTTCATTGAGTTAGTGAAGTTTTGATTCTCTTTAATTAATTAGGAAAATTATAAAAAAGTTTTTTAGGTAAAAAAATGATGATTTTAGGGTTTTAAAAGGCTTTTTTTCATTGACAAATGCCCCTTAAGGTTATAAATTTCCACGAAAGAAACGTGTTTTTTATTAACAGGCTATATAGGTTGGCATAAAAAGCGGTTATTTGTACCCGGTAGGACTTTTCGCTTTTTATGTATTAAATATTTAACTAGTAAAATTATTTGGGGAGGCTTAATAATGAAAAAATCTTTAGTTGTAGCCGCTGTTTTGGCTTTCGCTTCTGTATTCGCTTTTGGTAGCGTAGCAATCGCGGATGACACAGTTCCTGGGGCTTATGCTCAGCAAGACCAAAGCGTAATGGGTGTTACACAAACCATGATGCAAATGGGCGCAAGAGATCGAGCTTTGACCGACGCTGTTAACCGTGCTTCCGGCGCTGCTTTATCTAGAAGTTCTTCTGTTGGCGTGAACGTAGACTATCAATTTGGTTCTTCTCAAACTGATCAATCTTGGAAACAACAACGAACTGTTGCAGAAGCTTCTGTTCATGGTTTAGTTGTTGGCGACTGCCAAGGCGATAACTCTGACGATGCATATCGAAGACAAATGAATCAAAATCGCAAAGGATATTCCAAAGAAAAATTGGTATCTAATGGCGACTGTGAAAATATTCATTCAACCATTAATATTGGCGCTGTTGAATAAGCATTCTTAAAAAAAAATTAGCCGATAGGGGTTTCCCCCTATCGGCTTTTTTTTTGCCTGAAACTTGCTAAAATAGATTTTTTACCCCCTTCTTACATTGCTTCAAATTGATAAGAGCTATTAAATTTAAAGGAATAATTAATCGGTGGGAGTTCTTTCGGGATTAGACGTTTTTTTTAAAGAACCAACTAAATATGTCCAGGGAAAGAACTTGGGACTTTTAGTAAACCATACGAGTTTGACAAGAAACTATTTTCATTCAATCGTTCATTTAAAAAGTAGGAACGATTTGAAGATTATTAAATTATTTGCTCCTGAGCATGGCCTATATGGCGTCGATCAAGACATGGCGAAGATCGCAGATGCCAAAGATCCAGTTTCAGGCTTAGCTGTTCAAAGTTTGTATGGAAAAGACTCAAAATCTTTAACGCCTTCTGTTGAAGCGTTAAATGATATTGATACTCTAATTTTTGACATCCAAGATATAGGGGCCAGGTACTACACATTTATTTATACAATGGCCAACTGCATGAAAGTTTGCAAAGAGGCTGGAGTGCGTTTTGTAGTTTGTGATCGACCAAACCCTATTAATGGAATTCAAATAGAAGGAAATCTAGTTCGAGAAGATCAACGATCATTTGTGGGGCAGTATCCTTTATTGAACCGCCATGGAATGACCGCTGGAGAACTTGCGCAGCTTTTTAGAGAGGAATTTGAGCTTGATTGCGACTTAAAAATCGTTCCAATGGAAGGTTGGAAACGAGAAATGTGGTATGACCAGACAGGGTTGCCATGGGTGGCGCCTTCGCCCAATATGCCGACTTTAGAGACGGCGGTTATATATCCGGGAATGTGTTTAATTGAGGGGACACATCTTTCGGAAGGCAGGGGAACCACTCAACCGTTTGAACTTGTTGGAGCGCCCTACATAGATTCTCCAAAGTTGGCGAATGAATTAATTAAAGAAGACTTGCCTGGCGTGTTTTTTCGCCCTCATTACTTTAAGCCGACATTTCAAAAGTGGGCGAATCAAGTTTGTGGTGGAGTTTTTATTCATGTAACAGATCGTACAAAATTTAAACCGTTTTTGACCAGCATTGCGGTGATTAAGGCCATCGCGAAATTATACCCAAACGAATTCGAATGGAGAAAAGAGCCTTACGAATTTGTTTCGGATCGACCGGCTATAGATTTGTTATATGGTTCTACCGAACTAAGAAAAAGTTGGTTATCGCCTGAAATGATTTTAAGCGAGATTGAAGCTTCATGGGAAGACGATAAAGAACGATTTCAGGAAATAAGAAAAAAATATTTACTTTATTAACCTTTTTTTGGGGGTTAATGAAAGCCTTTGACCAATCCCTTCGCTCACTATGAAATTCGTCCGGAAGTATCCCTCCTTTTAATTATATTTTTAACGTTTATCCATGTTACCGCTAACGATTTTATAAACTTCGACGATTCTTCATATGCAATTTTTCAGAATCCACTTATAAATGAATTTAACTGGAATACGTTAAAACTAGTTTTTTCACAATCCACCGCTGGGTTCTACGATCCCATTTACATAATATCAAATTATTTTGATTACCTCATTTGGGGGCTGCATCCAGGAGGATTTCACTTAAATAATTTAATAATTCACGCAGTTAACGCGCTATTAGTTTTTAAGATCGCCTTTCGATTGACTAAAAATATGGGGTTAGCCTGGTTAGCGGGTTGTTTTTTTGGAATTCACCCAATTCAAACAGAAGTTGTAGTTTGGGCCGCAAACAGAAAAGATACGCTTTCTTTATTATTTGGTTTGATAGCTTTTTATATTTATCTCTTAGGAACTAAAGACTCTAGAGCTCCTTTCAAATATTGGGTATTTTCTATTGTTTGTTTAATTATTGGTATGGGAGCAAAGCCCACAATAATAATCATTCCGACCATTATTTTAGCCGCTGAAATATTTTTTATTAAAAGCCCTTTTAAAAAGATTTGGACATTTCAACTAATTGCCAATGGACTGGCAATATGTTTTATTTTGATAACATTTCCTCTGGCGCTAAAGGGAGAAGCTGTTGATCCCGCTTTAGGCTGGACTTTATCAAAGCATCTAAGTTTTTTTTCTTATTTATATATTTATTTTATTAATTTAGCTTTATTCCCGATAAATTTAAGCGGTCTTTATTTAATTTCTTCTGAAAGATCGTTTGACGGGGTGACCATAGCGATACTATCTATTGGAGTAGGAGGGGTATTTTATCTTTTAAAAAACTTGAAAAACTTATCTTCTTTTTCGATTCAAAAGAAATCGATTCTCTGGGGCGCGATCATATATCTAGTCGGTTTGCTTATGTATACAAACATTGTTTCGCGACATATTTATTTGGCGGATCGCTATCAATACCTAAGTTTTTTAGGCTTTAGTTTGTCTGTTGCTGGTTGCGTTTATTTGATCAAGCGTTCAAGACTAAGAATGCAAGTAGGAGTTTTATTAATATCAACGTGGATTATTTTAACGATAATCCGAGTTTCCGATTGGAAAAGCAGTTCTTCTTTTTGGGCCGATGTGGACAGTAAACGCAATATTTCCCTGCATCAGAAGAAAATGAACTTAGGTAATGCTTACGCTTTTGAACGTAGATGGAAGCAATCTGCCGATGAATATTTAAAAATTAATTACGGTCAAGTTGAGGACATTGCTAGGTTATTTCAAATTGCAGATATTTTTCAGTCGGCAGGCGAATTTTCTCAGGCCCATCGGATCTTATTTTCAATTATGGAAAAGGGGCCAATGAAAAGTCATGCTTTTTTCAGGTTAGCGGTTATGAATTTGGCGCAAGGAGCGCCTGATTCTGCAGAAAAGGTGTTGAAAGAATATGGAAAAAGGTTCCCAGATTGGTTAGTAAGAGAATTGAGAGAAGTAATTGATTTAGACCGTTCTGGGCAAAAACAAAAAGCATTTAAAGAGCTAAATCTTATAAGAGAAAGAATTAATTCAAACTAAAGGTAGTGAATTAAATTCTACGAAAAATGGTATAAAAATCTTTATTTTATTGAAAATGGCTCTCAGTATTGACAAACTCTTTAGGAGTTTGTATATTCCTTTTTGGAAGCGTTTTTCCTATTAAATTTCATAGTTTACGAAGATTTTCGAGGTTTTCTGCCAGCCTAAATCATGCGATTTTAGGGACTTAGCTTCCCTCATGCCGCTCTTTTTAATCGTCCTTTAGGAAAACACTCTAGGTTTTGAGCTATATTCCCGAAAATGTTATTGAGGAAATTCGGACGCGATCCGATATCGTCGAAATTGTGACAGACTATGTCCCAATTAAGCAAAATGGGCAAAATTTTAAAGGGCTTTGCCCATTCCACCCTGAAAAAACCCCCTCATTTACGGTAAGCCCGGCCAAGCAGATTTATCATTGTTTTGGTTGTGGGGCAGGTGGAAATGTTTTTAAATTTATCATGGCACAAGAAGGCATTTCGTTTGTTGAAACAATTGAGAAGCTAGCTTATAGATACAACATTTCTTTGCCAAAGGAAGAATCTCCCTTCAGAGGAAGCGATGGAGGGCTTAGACAAACGATTGAAGGTTTGAATAAACAAGCTGCAGATTATTTTTTTAAAAATCTGGTCAATAATTCTAAATCCAATGAGGCTCTGGAGTATCTAAAGTTAAGAGATATTTCCGAAGAAACTATAAAAATATATCAATTAGGATGGGCTGTACAAAGCTGGAGAAATCTAACAGATTATTTTGTTAAATCCTGTAAAACGCCCCATATTGATTTAGAGAAGGCGGGTTTAATCAAAAAAAAGGAAAAGGCTGAATCGGATTCTAGAGAAGACAACTACTACGATAGGTTTCGGGCAAGAATAATTTTCCCTCTAAAGGATGTGCGTGGTAGAATACTGGGTTTTGCTGGCAGGATCATTGTTAAAAGCGATAAGGAAGCAAAATACTTAAATTCTCCAGAAACTGAGATTTATAAAAAGGGGGATCAAGTATTTGG
Source organism: uncultured Nitrospinota bacterium (assembly GCA_964570665.1). Classification (GTDB taxonomy): domain Bacteria; phylum Nitrospinota; class Nitrospinia; order Nitrospinales; family JAJDAT01; genus JAJDAT01. The sequence goes on from CAZMZH010000003.1 coordinate 255,313, forward strand.
ATTAAACCTTGCTAAAGAAAGTATTAGACGTGAAGGGCGAGTTTTTATTTTTGAGGGATATTTCGACCAAATAAGGGCTCATCAAGCTGGAATTAAGAATACAATAGCAACTTGTGGAACAGCGCTGACGCCTAAACAAGTTTCTTTATTAAAGAATTATGCAAAAAATGTGGTTTTAGTATTTGATTCCGATCAAGCTGGCCAAGCTGCCGCCGATAAAGGCTATAAAGCCTTGGCAGATCAAGGACTAAATATTGCCCTCATTTCATTGCCCGAAGGAGAAGATCCAGATTCTTTCATACTAAAACAAGGATCAAAGGCATTTTTGGATTTAGCCGATAAGGCAAAACCTTTTTGGGAACATTTTATTCGAAAAACAGTTTCGGCTGCAGGCACAATCTTTCCAGGTAAAAAGAGAGAGATTGTAGAGAAGTTGGCTCCATTTCTTTCCGGTTTGAATAACCATATTGATAGATCTGAGGCCGTCAAGCTTGTTTCTGAGGCATTAGCTATTGATGATAAAACCCTTTTAGGAGAGTTGAGGAAAACGGTTGAAAGCCGAAAACCATTTTTGGGGAAAACAGAATCTTCCATTAACGAGAGAGTTAAATATCCAGAAGAACGCTATTTAATTCATTTAATTGGAAATAATTCGGTTTTAGCCCAAAAGATTTTGGAGCGGATTGAATTGGAGGAGATAAACGATCCCAAATACCAAGGGATAGTCCAAGCCTATCAACAACAGTTTAAAGCTGGGTTATCATTGGAACCGGCCCAAATTATAGAGTTGATTGACGATGAGGAAGAAAAAAGAATTTTAACCCTCGTTGGAGTTTCTCCAATGATGTTTGAAAAACCCGAAGAATCTGCGGTCGATTGTATTCGGAAAATCAAATCGCGTCATTTAGAAAAAAAAATAAAAGAACTTAGAAGACAAAGGAACGAAGCGGAAAAACAAGGTCAAACGGAACGATTTCGCCAATTGCAACAGTTGGTGAACGAGATGAAATCTTCGTTAAATCAAGTGACCGTTTCCTTTTAATTTCGCTTTAACCCTTAAAACTTAGGAGAATATTTACAGATGGCAAATCCCGAGAAGATCACTGATTCAAGCGAAATTAACCAATTGATTTCCCTGGGTAAAGAAAAAGGTTATTTGACTTATGAAGAAGTCAACGATGTATTGCCTTCCGATGTTGTCGCGCCTGAACAAATCGACGATTTAATGCATTTATTTGGCGAAAACGAAATCGATATCGTAGACACTGCCTTAAAAGGCGAGAAACTGGCGATAAACCGGGTTGATGAAAGTGAAGAAAAAGAGGACGATCAGCCAGAAGGTGAAGTCGCGGAAACTAAGGCCGACGCTGTTAGTATAGACGATCCTGTGCGTATGTATTTACGAGAAATGGGAACCATTTCTTTATTGACGCGAGAAGGAGAAGTCGAAATTGCTAAGAGAATTGAGGCGGGGCAAAATGAAGTTATTTCAGCCGTTGCCAACTGTTCTGTGACCATTGGCGAAATTATTAGGCTCGGAGATTTAATAAAGAAAAGTGAAGTTAACGTTTTAGATTTAATAGAGAATAACGATCCCGAAGAAAAAAAAGAAAGAGACGAAGCTGAAGAACGTAAAGCGGCTTTGAAAGAAATACGAACCATTAAGGGGCAAGATCAAAAGTTACAAACGATTCGTAAGCGACTTTCGGCGACTAGTTTGTCTGAAAAAATGAGGACAAAATTAGAAAACGAAGAGAAAAAGCAGAAGAATTTGATTGACCGATCCGTTCGAGATCTTAACCTTTGCGATGACGAAATGGATCGAATTATTGAATTAATTTATGGAATTGCCGCTCAAATCAGAGAAGCGGGAAAACAAGAAAAAATTATTGAGAAAAAATTAGGAGTTCCTTTTGCCGAAGTAAAAAAGATTTTTAAAACGAAAAAAGGCAAGACCGTTAAACTGCCGAGCGGTAAAGATTTATCTAGGGTCAAGTTTGAAGAGTTCAATAAAATTTCTTTAGCCGCCGGTAGAAAAATTAAAGCTATCGAAAAACAAACTGCTACTACTAAGGATTATCTGCTCTCCACAGTTAGGGCTATTGCTCGGGCGCGAGTTAAGGACAAAACCGCAAAGAGGGAATTGGCCGAAGCGAATTTAAGGTTAGTTGTGAGTATTGCTAAAAAATATACAAACAGAGGATTGCAGTTTTTGGATTTGATTCAAGAAGGCAATATTGGGCTGATGAAAGCCGTTGAAAAATTTGAATATCGACGCGGTTATAAATTTAGCACTTACGCGACATGGTGGATTCGACAGGCTATTACTCGCGCCATAGCGGATCAGGCGAGAACTATAAGAATTCCCGTACATATGATTGAAACGATAAATAAATTAATTCGAGTGTCGCGCCATTTAGTGCAGGAGTTAGGTAGAGAGCCTTCCCCGGAAGAAATTGCGGAGAAAATGTCCCTTCCTGTCGAAAAAGTTCGAAAAGTCTTGAAAATTGCCAAAGAACCTATCTCCTTAGAAACTCCAATTGGAGAAGAGGAAAATAGCCATCTAGGCGATTTTATTGAAGACAAGAAAGTGATGTCTCCAATCGATTCTGTAGTTAAGAAAAATTTGAAGGATCAGACTATGAAGGTGTTGGGGACATTAGCCGCGCGCGAAGAGAAAGTGCTTCGAAAGCGATTTGGTATAGGCCTGGACTCAGAACATACCTTGGAAGAAGTTGGTCAAGATTTTGCGGTTACCCGCGAACGAATACGCCAAATTGAAGCAAAAGCCCTGCGGAAGTTGCGTCATCCCAGCCGGAGTAAAAAGTTAAGGAGTTTTATCGAGGGATAACGGGAATCAGGGCCCATAGCTCAGTTGGTAGAGCCCCCGGCTCATAACCGGTCGGTCCCAGGTTCGAATCCTGGTGGGCCCATCTCTTTTGTGCCCGAAAATCCCAAAACTTTTACTATCCTTTCCCACTATATAAATCTAGCGCTGAAGGAGCTTAGGTTTTGGCTTCTTTGATAGTAATCTAAGCTCAGATTCTTTACTGTTGAAGGATTTAACAGCTAATAAAGCTCGTTTTTGGATTGGAAACTTTACTCTTTTAAAGGGGTGCAATTTTTTTAAAAACAACTTTTATGTATAGAAAATAATTATGTTATATTTGAATATTATTAAAGAGTTTGATTATTAAATTTATAATTATCGATTGGGAAATAAAAGCTAATGAAGTCCTTGGCATCGATTACAGATAAAGATATAGAAACGATAAAAATGGCATTAAACGATTCTATTTCGGATATAAATGTTGAATTAAAGAACACTAAATCCACTAGCAAAAAAGACAGTTTATTGCAATATAAGGGAAAATATACGAGGGTTTTAGAGAAATTACGGCAAAATCCTTCAATTTACGCTTTATTGGAAACGGATTTGGATTTGGCAGCGACAGGTTTGAACGACGCGATTGAATTATTAGAAGAATTTATGACAGATGATTTAACAGAACAAGAAAAGAACGATTTTATAAACTACAAAACCGATTGCCAACGCCTGTTGGAAGTATTAGCAAGATAAAAAGGATTTATCGATCGCTTAACTTGCCCGTTAGCCAAGATTAGCGGGCAAGTAAATGTTGGCATAATATCCATATGCAAACATCCAAAACGTAATTCCAAAACCTGCCGACATACATAAAACCCACGCTTTTTTACTATTCTTTTTCATATTATTTTTATCTTCGTACATAAACGAAGAATGCAATAGCATTCCTAAAAAATAAGAAATAACCAAAAAAGATAGCCCCAAAACAAAAATCATAAATGGGGAAAATACTAACCGTTCTCCTCCAAACATTTTTCCTCCCGTTACAAATCAATCAAACTACTTTGATAGGCGTTTCTCAATTATACGGTAAAACCTCCTTCGGCGATTCCTAAAATAGTTAAAATTTTAGCAATTCCATAAACTAAACCCGCAATTATTAAGGCGCCTAGCATTGTCCACAAATAAATCAGGGCAATTTCTTTTGGGTGTTTTTTTTGAGTCAAAAAGCTGATGACTAGAGAAATAGCTAAAATGATTACTGTGGAAATGATATAGTATCTTGTCCCCATAAAATACGATCTAGCCTAAGCCGATTATTTTTTTTTAAATGGAATAATGAGCAAGTTTAAAAACGATACTTCTTTAGGGTTTTTATATTCTTTAATCCCGAGAACAATCTCAGGCTGTGGTTTGCGGGCTTCTTGAATGTAAGTGCCCAAAGCTCGATCCCAGATGGAAAAATTAAATCCATAGTTGGAATTTGTTTCGTCTAATTCTTCTGAATGATGAATTCGATGCATATCTGGCGTTACAAAAAAGTAGCGCATTAGCGAATCTAATTTTTCGGGTAACTTGATGTTGGAATGAGTGAACTGTGCCATTCCGTTTAAAATAGCTTCAAAAATCATCACCGTTAACGGCGTTGGACCTAGAGCAAATATAATTGAAATTTTAAATAACATGGAGCCGAGAATTTCAATGGGATGGAAGCGTAATGCGGATGAAACGTCTAAGTCCAAGTCTGTATGATGAACTTTGTGGAATCTCCAAAAAAAAGGAATCATGTGGACGACAACGTGCTGAACATAAATCGAGAAATCCAACAAAATGATGGTAATAGTTATTTCTAACCAAACAGGCCAATCCAAATAATTTAAAACGCCCCAAGATTGTTCGTTTGCAAAAGCTGCCGCTCCTACTGCGGCGGTTCCAAAAAAGAGTTTAACTGCGAAAATATCAATGCCCGTCAAACCCAAATTAATCGCAAATCGGCGAGGCTTAGAATCTACTGTTGGGTGAAGTTGAATGAGCGATTCTAGCAAAATCATTAAGGCAAAAACGCCAAGGAAAATAATAAAACGAATTGCGTTAACGTCCATTGTGCATTGTCCAGAGTGAATCTTAAGAAATATTTAATGGGATAATTTTACCCTGTTAATAACTCCAATAGCTAATTTAATTAATCTTAAGCGATGAGAGGGAACTCGCTTTCGGATGTAAGTTACAGGCAAAAAAATTTTTTACCCAGGGTCAAAGAAAGAGTTTATTAAAAAAAAATAATTTTTCCTGCATGGTTTTTAAAATTACTGGTTCTTATATTTATTATTAAGGGCTGAATAATTATAAAAACAAATAGAAAGTGTGGGTTATGACGCTTGTTGAAAGTAAACCAATTTCATCTAACGATCCTCAAAGTCTAGACGATGCTTGGAAAGCTACTTTTGGTTCCTGCGATCGAACCTTAAAACAAAAAGAAGTTTCATGGATTGTCTGGTTGTTTGAGAATCCCAAGAGCCCAATTGCTTTACGAGGAGCCGCTAGTTTGTATACGCACGATCACATTCATTTATTGTTGAATCGGTCTGTTGAAAAAGAAGACGAAGCCTTCGTGATTGGTTATTCAATGGGAAATGACGAGAAAACGAAACTACTCGACGTATGGTTGTTTAAATTTTTGTCAAAATATCTTTATCCAGATTCCTACAGGTTCAACGATAAACATTTAGCGATTTTTGATATAGGTTTTGATTATGGTCGTTCCAGAAAATCCAAAAATATAACTTCTGTAGATTTTTCTAGTATCGATCATAAGTTAGATGTTTCAATGTTAAGAAAATATTTTGATATTTATGATAATGTTTTGGAAGAGTTTAATCAAAAAATCGAATTGATGAAGGATTAAAATTTTGTCTTTGCAATGGGTTTATTTATTTACGGCTGGTCTTTTTGAAATTATTTGGGCGATAAGCCTAAAGTTTTCCGAAAGTTTTACCAAACTAACTCCCTCCATTATATGTATTGTAACCATGGGTTTAAGCTTTTATTTCCTTTCGCTTGCGCTAAATCATTTGCCTCTTGGGACAGCCTATGCAATCTGGACGGGCATTGGAGTGCTGGGGACGGCAGTTGTGGGAATATGTTTATTTAACGAACCAAAAGATCTATTAAGATTATTTTTTCTTACCTTAATTTTATTTGGGATATTTGGTCTCAAACTTCAGTCAAAATTTTAATTCATTATATTGATAGTTGGATAGTTCTTACTGGGAAAATCCGTAGACCCTATGGAATCGAAAGAAAGCCTTCGAAAAAAAATGTTCCAAGCGCTTTTGAAGCCAAGGAAAAAGTTGAAATTGTCTGGACATGATTTGTCCTGTTTAGATTTTTCTGGCAAGAGTTTTAGAGAAGCGGATTTGAGTAAAGCAGACTTGAGGAAATCGAATTTTTCGGGAGCGGATTTTCAAAACGCGAACCTTCAAGGAGCTTTTTTAAAAGGCGCCATTCTAAAAAATGCCCGGTTGGAAAACGCAGATTTAACCAATGCCAGTTTGATCGAGACTAACTTGTCAGAGGCAGATTTAAGAGGATGTTCCTTAGAAGGGGCGGCTTTGCGTCGGGCAAATTTAAGGAAAGCAAATTTAGAAGGCGCCAATTTGAAATTTGTCGATGCATTGGGCGCGGATCTGACTGGAGCAGTATTGAATCAGGCGGAAGTGACGGGATCGATAGGAGTTATTGAAATAATTACTGACCGGGAGGAAAGTGTTAATAAGTTTTCTATTCTCAAAAAGCTCAAATATTTTTTCAATTTTAAATAGTCGTTAATCCTTTTTATCTCGTTTGGCCTTTCTTTCGAGGGCGCTAGTGCGGTTAATCTGAATCGCCGCTTGTATCATCACTCCAATAAACCAACTAGTCAAAAAGAAAATTGCCCACATAAAGCCTAAATTAAACCAATATTGTGTAGGTTTATAATCCACCGAATTATGGACTTGTCCTCGAATATTTAATCTAGAAGTTTCAGATGCGCTAATATATTTGCTATAAAAGGGATGTTTATTCCTTTCTGCATAAGCTTTTTGTTCGTCGCGAGTCATTCTTAAAAATTCCGTAACATCCTTCGCATTTTTAGCGAAAAACATCTTCATTTTTTTTTCAACGCCTTCGGCCGGAGGATTATTAAAGTAGTACCATCCAGTAATTGCAAACGATAGAATAATAGCTACCGATAAAAAAATCCTGCTATAAAAGCGGTCTTGTTTTTGGTCGGTTGATTCAGTTTGTATATTATCCTCCATACCTGTCCAATCTCCGATATTTGAGGTTCTTTAAATTGAAGGCGCTCAAACTTACTAGTTTCCAAGAGAAAATTTGTGGAAAACTCGTTCAAGCATAAAATATTGGCTCGATTAAAGCCAACTTTTTAAATTTGTTTAATTTTTGCCAATCGCATAATGTAAAATATCCCATTCAATATAAGAAACCCAGACTAAAAACACAACCGCTTTGGGATATAAATTGTTCTATAACTTTATTTGGGAAAAACTATGAGATTGTTCACACTGAAACGAAATTTAACCGTTGGATTATTATATTTAATTATTTTGACTTTAATTAATGTTGGATTGGCGTTTGCTGGTACCCCGCGTTTTATAGATAATAAAGACGGTACTATAACTGATAGTAAATCTGGATTTCAATGGGCCAAAGAGGATAGCTGGAACCAAACAGGTAAATGTATGAATTGGAACGATGCGATGACTTATGTTAAAAATTTAAAGACTGGCGGACACTCGGACTGGAGAGTTCCAACGTTAAATGAAATATCGAAGTGGCCAAATGGAATTGTAGAACGCGCTAAAACGAATAAAATTGGAACAAAATTTAGAAATTGGAAAGAAGAATATACCTTAAATTTAGACACAATTTTTGCGACAGGGGCGGCTTATTGGGTTTGGTCCTCGGAGGTTGATGGCGAAGCTCGCGCTGGGGCAATAGATATGCGAACGGGACATACGTTGAACCTTGAAAAGAAAATGTGCTTTGCCTTAGGAGTTCGCGCTGTCCGTAATCCAGGAAAATAAAAAATGGAGACGCCATATTTTCTGATAGGCGTAATTGGAATTAGTATTTTATTGGCTGGGATAATCTGTTGGGTTGTTTGGAGCTTGAAGCTTAAAAAAAACAGAGCAAAACTGAAACCTCAACAAATTAGCGAACCTGAATCTGCGGAAGTGCATAACGCTCGCGGTAATCTTTACGCCCATGAAAAGAAATATGAAGACGCTAAAATTGAATATAAGAAAGCGTTAGATATTGATCCAGAGTTTGCAAAGGCTCATAACAATTTAGGTAACGTTTATTTTAAGCAAGGATTAATGGAAGAGGCGGAATGGACGTATAAGAAAGCCCTTGAACTTTCGCCACAATATTGCGATGCCCATTTTAATTTGGGACTTTTATTTAAGAGGCAAGAAAAGTTAGACGATGCGATTTGGAAGTTTCACGAAGTTTTGCAATTGAGTCCTAAAGACGAATTGGCTAAAAAATACATAGAATCCATCAAAAAAAAAATAGACGCTAAGGAATTAAATAAGAGTTCTTAAAATTTCAAATTAATTATTGGTTTTGTTTTTGAATGAAATCTAACGTTGCGAGAGCGGTTTGGTTTTGAGGATTGTTTTTTACTATTTCCTCAAATATTTGAGCGCTCTGTTTCCATTGGCCTAGCTTGAAGTAACTTCCTCCAAGCGCCTCTAAAACTATATTCTCTCCAGGTTTTAACGTTAGCGATTTTTTAAATTGCGCAACCGCTTCTTTATACCGCTTTGTAGAATATAAAAAATTTCCTAAGAAGTAATAATTTTGGTAGTTATTTGAGTCAATGGCTACAGCCTGGCGTAATAAATTCTCAGCTTGAGTCAGTTGACCGCTCATATAAAAACTGTTGCCCAATTGGATAGATATTCCCGAATCTTTAAAGTCTTTTAATTCTAAAGCTTTTAAAAAATAAGGAATGGCTTTACGGGGTTGTTTTTGTTCTAAAAATATTTCTCCTAAAAGCACAAAAATTTCGTGGTTATTGGAATGAAGTTTTGAATACTCCAAAAGGAAGCCAATGGCCTTGTTATATTCTTTTCTGTTTTTGTAAACGATCCCTTTTAAATAGTTTAAATAACCTGTTTTTATAAGTGTTGGTTGAATTCTGCGATTTGAATTTTCAAAAGTATTAGCCGCTTCAGGTTGAGAAAAGTTGAAAGATAAATTATTTTCCTTAGTGATAGGAAGGAAATCTGCTTCAAGGAGTTTGTTGTAAGCTAAATTAGCTACAATTTGGTGTCCGGAAGGTGTCCAGTGAATCTTTTCGGGAAAATTGATTGGGAACAGATAGGATCTTTGGAGTTTTTTTAGAGATTCTATTAAATCAAACCAGACAATGGTTTTTTTTTCGCGAATTAAATGGGGTTTTAAATTTTGAGGTAATACTGATACCTCAAAAATTTCTTTTGGCGAAGGGACAATTAGCATTAGAAGTTTGGCTTCTAATTCCTCTACGAGGTCGGAAAATTTTTCAAAAGCGACGCTATAAAATACAGGTTCAAGCCGCTTTTTAGAGACATTTTTTATTATTCCATAGGGGGTATCGATATCAAATGAGGAAAGCTGACCGATAGCTGGCCGATCAAGAAAATACTTCAAATTCTTTGGAATATTGTTGTTTGGACTGGTTGGACGGACTAGTCTTTTTCGAATATTCCGCTCCATAAAACGGAGTAAATGTGATTTTGGAAAAAGAGAATCGTAACCTGGAATATTTTGGATAAAGTTCAATGTATGAGCCATCAAAGGGCGAACCCTAATATCAAAATTGATTCCTTTAATTTTGATTAATCCTTTTTGCTTTGATATAGCTTCCAATGAGAGCTGATCGGCTAAGATCTCCGATAAGTCAAAAGTTCCTAACTCTCCAGTATGGTGATAGGCGACAATTAAATCTGGAGAATATTTTTTTCCTTCGTTTTTTAAGAAAGTAAAAAATTCCGCTAATTCCCAAAGGTTTTTCCCAGCGTTAACGACTTCAAAACGCTTTCCCTTTATTCGTTCAGTTAAGATTTTTTCCAGATAATATGCAAACGTTTCGTTGTTGTTAACTCCAGACGCCGCAAAAATTGAACCTCCAATACATAAAACCCGGAAAACATCGTCAGGTTTTTCGTAATCGATATTTCGAAAGGTTCTTAAGTGGCGGGAATCCGTTTTAAGGGTAAATGGAAAATCATCGAAAAAGACTTTTTCATGATAGTTCGCTCGGAAAGCGGTTGCGTTTCCGAATTGAGATGTAGTTGCGTTTGAAAAAATAGACTCAGGACTGAATTTTTGTAGGTAGAGTTCGCTAGTAACGACTACAAAAAAAATAGCGAAAGAGAAGTAGGCGGCCTTTTTTAGAAGTTTGTAAATCATGACATCCTAAGCCGAAAACTTCAGGCAATAAAAGTTAGTCTAATTGATCGGCAAGCTCTTCTGCGGGATAGGTTAATATCTCGGACAGGGTTGGATGGTAATGTGGAATCTTTGCTAAGTCTTTAACCGTTCCTTTGAAATACATGATGGCGATGAGTTCGTGGATCATTTCTGCCGCTCCAGGGCCGACAATATGGGAACCGATGATTTGCCCAGTTTTAGGGTCGCACATCAATTTAACATGTCCGCGTGTTTCCCCAAGGCACATAGATTTTCCATGATCGTCGAAGGGGTAAGAAGCTGCCAGATAGGAAATGTTTTTGGCCTTACATTCTTTTTCGGTCAATCCCACACTGGCAACGGCAGGATCTGTAAAAGCGATATTGGTTTTTAAATAGTCTTCAAATTGGATGGCTGGTTGATCCGTTAATATTGCATTGCGAGCGGCTATCTCTCCTTGCCAAATCGCGGTATGGACCACTTCATGGACGCCATTAACATCCCCCACCGCAAATATATGGCGTTGGTTCGTTCGCATTTCTAAGTCGACTTGAACCCTTCCTTTATTCAATTCAACTCCAGCCGCTTCTAAATTAAGTCCGTCTGTATTGGCGCGTCTGCCTAAGGCTTGCAAAACGGTTTGTGCGGAAACGGTTTTTTCCAGACCCTCATGGGTGAAATGAGCCGTCGTGAGCTTTCCGTCGCGAGTGAACTTGTTGAGGCTTGTGCTTGTGTAAACATTCATGCCTTCTTCGCGAAGTTGAGCTTCGACAGGGCGAGCCAAATCTTCATCGCCAGAAGAAAATATGTGACCACTCCTCTGAATCAGGGAAACTTTGACGCCAATTCGACAAAAAAACTGAGCCAATTCTGTAGCTACCGGACCGGCGCCTAAAACGATCATAGATTCTGGCATTTCGCGCATTTCTAAAGCATGATCGCTCGTGATATACCCAGCTTCTTTTAGACCGGGGATTGGAAAATCCGAGATAATGGAACCCGTTGCGATAATAAAATTTTGGGCTGAAAGTTTTTTAGAGCCTACTTGAATTTCTTGCGGAGAGATGAAATAGCCTTTTTCTTGAATTAAATCAAACCGTGGATTATTTAGCTGGCTGATGCGGTAATCCGCAAATTCTCCAATTAAGCGATTTTTGCGATTAATGATGGCGCTCAAATTTGCTTTAGTAGCTGCAGGGGCTAGCCCAAATTCTTGTGTCCGAGCGGTTAAGGCCATAACCTCGGAAGATCTCAAAATAGCTTTAGAGGGCATACAACCGCGTAGGATGCAAAGTCCGCCTAAAGGGCCTGGGTCCAGAATTGCAACTTTTGCGCCTGCATTTTGCGCGGTATCGGCGGCTGAATAACCGGCAGAACCGCCGCCGATAATGATGATGTCGTAATCCATGGGGAGAAAAGAAAGGTTAAGAGCCGTTCCCGTTAAAATCAGCGGGGTTCAAGCCAAATTCGGCGTAACATTCTTTTAATAAATCTGCGGCATTTGAAGCCATTTGCGCGTCGCCTTGCTCTTCAAATAATTTTTTCGCTTTGATGAGGTTGGTAATGGTGGGTTTTCCTTGTTTGATGGAGTAATGCACCATGGCTAAATTGCTATAGGCTTTCGCAAAATTCGGATTGATTCGTACCGCTTCTTGGTAATGTTTTACGGCTTGTTCAACTTGGCCGCTTAAATTGCTGACGACCGCAAGGCAGTAATGAACCATAGGATCTTCCGCTTGAATCTCTATCGCTTTTTTGAAGCATTCCGCGGCTTTTAAATTTTGCGGAAGTTTACCGTAGCGAAGCCCCATGTTATACCAGGCCTTGAAGTGAGTTGGGTCTAACTCAACCGCTTTTGAGTATGCTTTGATAGACTCTGCATTTTTTTGAACGCGGCCAAGCGCAGCGCCTTCGTTAAACCATTCTTCAGCTGTTTTTTCCGATTCTGATTCTTGAGACATGTCCTCGTCCTAAAAAGTTTTCGTAATTGTAAGGGTAAATTGAAATTTTAGTATCGAATATGCTACCTTATTACCGCCTTAAAATGCAATAAAGACATAGATTTCATTTAATTTTATCAAATGTAGGCTGTTTTTCTTTATGAAGCCAGCTTGCCATGCGCTTTTCTGGAGGTTTTGCCGGAATGTCAATTTCGCCCGGTTCGGATGAAGAACGATTATTGTTAGGAAAATGGATCAAAATGGGAAATAATTTAATTGTGGCAACATTTCCCTTTGGAGAATCTCTCCTGGACCCAAAAGTAAAAAGAGACGATGAAACAGCTAAAAGAGCTGAAGAATACGTCCAGTTTGACCATGAGGTTGCAGAGAAGCTTTCTCATTTAAAGGGTAAGTTTCGTTATTCTTTAGAAACTTATTTTCGCGATACTTGGGGGGCTATGTTACCCACCGATGAAGAATTGGAAAAAATAGATGGCTGAAGTTAAAATCGCCGATCTAAGCGATGCCCCCGCAGAAGGAACTGGAAAAGCCATTGAGTTTGAACATCCGCTCACAGGCTACGAGTATGGTATTGCCTTATTCCAGGTAAAAGGTAAGTTTTATTCAATGACCAATGAATGTAAACGGTGTTCCGGACAATTAGGTATTGGGGAATTGAATGGATATTATGTGATTTGCCCAAGGGACGATACCCCCTGGAATGTGAAAAACGGTTTATGCAAGTTTAATAAATCCCTTTCCATGTCTACTTACAAGGTTCAAATAAAAGATGGCGGATTAGTGATCGTTATTTAAAAGGATTACAAATAAATAGCGATTATCGGCAAAGCTCTTTCTTAATAGCGAATCTCTCCTCCGTATATTTTTCGAGTTTCCCCACCCATATCCAATGGGTGATCGTATCCAGGTAAAATAGTCCCGTCTGCCGAGTAAGGACCTATTTTACTCCATGTTCCATAGGGCGGTTCCTTAACGTACTCAATTTCTAAAATGGCCTTAGGGTTTTTGTAGCCGTACTTAAAGGGCATTATCACTCGAAGCGGAAATCCATGTCCATCGGATAAAGGTTTGTCGTTCATTGCGTACACCAGGAGAGATCGCGGTTGTAAAAGATCCTCTCGGAGAGCGGCTTCTATGTAATCGTCCGCACAATGAAAAACGATTCCTTTTGCTTCGGGTAAAGGCTCTGCCAAATGGTCTAGCTCTGAAAAATGAAATCCCGCCCATTCCGCTTTAGCGGACCAACATTCCACGCATTTGAGTCGCGATGTTTGCGATTTTTTAGGAAAAGTTTTGAGTTGGATTAAAGTAAACGTTTGAGGATTTTTGCACAATCCGTGAACTCGTAAAGTCCATTTTTCTCCATCCACTCTTAAAAATGGTTTCCAATAGTTAACGTAAAACTTTTGGAATGGGTTTGTCCGCGTTTTCCCAATATAAGGCGTTCCTGTATAAAAGTCTTTGTCAGCCCCTTTAGCTGGGGAGCGGAACCCAAAAATTCCCAAAAAAACCGTAAAGATTTCTATAAACCAGACTAAAAAAGTTCTGCGTGAAAATTTTATTATCGCGCGCATCGAAACCCCAAAAAAATAAATCGTCGCTCTGGAGAGGCCAAAGCAATATCAAATGTCTTGCTATATTCGTACTCCAAATGAAAATTCCACAACCCACCGCGAATTATTTTTTTGTTATCGCGGTTTGTGGTCGTCCATTCCCAAACAGAACTCGCCATATCCCGAACGCCAAAGTAAGAAACATCTTTTTTATTAAGTCCAACTTTTCGTTTAATGATACCCGAATGAAAAGGATGCGCTTTCTTTTTTAATTTCTTGTTTCCCCAGGGATAAACGCGGTCGTCTAACCCACGCGCTGCCTTTTCCCATTCATTTGAACTTGGCAATCGTTTATTTTGCGCCATACAATAGTCGTTTGCTTCTTTCCAAGTAATCTGTGAAACGGGGTGAGCGTTGGCGTTTGGAGGGAAAGGGTGATTTGGAGCCCAGTTTGTGAATTCTTGGTTTGTAATCTCAAAACGATCAATAAAAAAGCTTTTTAATTCGATCGTCTCAAGGTTTTCGGTGTCTCCCATTTTAAAAGGACCTGCTGGAACCCTGATCATTTCAGATGCTTGAGCAGTTCGCAAATCACCGCATCCAATCAAAACCGCGAATGTAAGGAGTATAGGTTTTAAATTTCGAAAAACGTTCTTCTTACGCTCCTATGTGCTCATTAGTTTATATGAGGAAGTCGATTAAAGGTCCTAAAGCTTACATATGTAGAGATAATAAGACTTATTATAAGGGGTTGATGGCGTCTTTGAACAGAATCGCCAGAAAAATTTCCGGTAAAGCTAAAAGATTGTCCTTGATGGCTTCATAAGAAAATATATGGTGGTGTGATAATAATTTCCTAGCCCTCTTGCGTTCCTGTCTTTGCTAGGATATTGTGTAAGGTTTGAAATCGTTAAATTGACATAAAAAGCGGTCAGAGAACACTTTCTTTGGAGCGCTTGCTTTGAATAGACCGAACAACTTATAGGAATCGTAAATGGCGGATTTTACCCGAGAAGAAATTGAAGAGAAGCTAGCCGAGTTGGCTGAGTTAGCGGAAGCAAAAGCGGCAGAAGAATCTGAAGACAGCGAAATTGAAATCTCTGTTACGGAAGTAAAAGACGAAGACGACGATATCGAAGACGAAGAGGGATCTGAAGTAGACGCGACAGAAGAGTCTGATGACAGCGAAGAAACCGGAGAAGGCGAAGAAGTTAAAGAATTGGAAGAAGGGGAAAAGGCAGAATCCGAGGGAGAAGAAGAGCCTGGAGAAGCTTTGGAGCAAATTCCAGAAGAACCCGAAGAAGAGGTTTTTACCTTTGCGGGAACCGATCTCGGAGGTTTGGATCTTTCGGGTTTGGATATGTCCGGTCTCGATTTCACGGGCGCTAATTTAAAAGACGTCAATTTAAACGAAGCCATTCTGGAAGGCGCAAATTTTGAAAAATCCGATTTTACAGGAGCTGAGTTGCAGGAAGCTGAATTGAGCGACGCCATTTTTTCTGAAAGCGTTCTTGTTAAAACAAGTTTTGAAGGTTCAAATTTATCGCAAGCGGACTTCACCGACGCTCAGTTGGACGAAACGAATTTTACTAACGCCAATTTGAGCGACGCCATTCTTGCCAAACACGATTTGAGAAAGACCACCCTAGATGGCGCTGATTTCCGGCGTACGATTCTTGCCGAGTGCGATTTAAGCGGAATGGAATTCAATGAGATGACCTTTTCCAAAGCCAATTGCGCTCGGGCTAATTTAGAAGGATCTAAATTTTTCGAATGCGATTTAAGCCGCGCAAATTTTAAAAATAGCAATTTCAAAAATGCGGATCTTTCCGATTCCAAGCTCAACCAGGGAAATTTTTATGCCGCCGATTTTACTGAAACGGTTTTGATTCGAACAAGCGCTAAAGGGGCTAATATGGCCGAAGCAAAATTAATCGAGACTAATTTAACTCGCGCCAATTTAGCGCAAATCGATTTTACGGATGCTACGGTTCATCGATCTAACCTCAGTCGAACAAAGTTGAGCAGCGCTATTTTTCGTAGGACGGACTTGGAAGGGTCTAATCTGAGCGAAGCCGATTTAAATATTGCCGATATGACAGCGGCTAATTTAAAATCCACCGATCTTTCGGGAGCAAATATGAGCCGGGTAAAGCTCCCAGAAGGTAAGCTCAACGGCGCTCAATTGAGCCGAACCGATTTGACTCGTGGAAAATTCATGAAAGCCGAAATGTCGGATGCCGATTTGAGTGGTTCAAATATCTCTGGCGCAGATTTTTCCGAAGCCATTATTGAAAAAACAGATTTCAGTCGTTCCAACTTGGTAGAGGCTAAATTTTTTAAAGCCAAAGCGGAAGGTTCTTTTTTATCGGGCGCGGATCTACAAAAAGTTGATTTCTCAGAAAGTGATTTTCAAAACGCAGAGTTTTCTGGCGCTAAACTTGGCGAAGCAAATTTGGAAAAAGGCGTGTTTACAGGCGCCGATATGCGGCGTGCCGATTTTCAAAAAGCCAATTTAAACGAGATCAATTTAGAAAAAGCCAATTTATCCGGCGCAAAATTTGGCGAAGCTTCTCTAACCAAAGCGAATCTAACGGGAGCCAAATTAGACGATGCCGATTTAGACGGCGCCGACCTTGCTGGGGCTAAAGGCCACTCCGTTTAGGCCACAGAATTGCGCAGAAAAAGCGGAGGCCTTTTCACTAATGGTTAATTGGTATGTAAACCTATCAAAAGGTTTATGGCTTTAAGGTCTCTTTTGCAAGTTGCTTAATCTCAGAACTGGTTTATTTGATTAACGTAAAATAAACTTAGTTTTTCTCCAACACCGTCCCCGCAGCGCGTCATTCAGACGAACCTCATAGAGGTGAGGAAGAATCTCATTTAGAACCTTGATCTCTTAAGAAAATTTAGATTAATAGTTTTAAACGCAATCTCCAGTTCCTTAGAAGCGGCTTTGGGATTTACCGCTTTTAAAACATTTCTGTTATATTTTACTCTCATTAGAAATTTCTTTGTAACGTTTTTCCTTTTTGAACGACTATTTTACGACTCATTTTTTTAATCCACTGATCCTATTGTTGAGGCTCCCCAATGAAAAAAATTGAAATCGCCGATTGGAATGGCTTAAATGACCGACAACCCGTTTACGCTTTAGTCGCAAATGTGGATTTAGTTGCGATCCGTTATGACGATTCCATATCCGTTTTTTATGGAAGGTGTTTACATCGCGACGCGCTACTGGCGGACGGTTATGTCGATGGCGATAATCTTATCTGCGGGGTGCATAAATGGGATTTCCGAGTAGATACTGGTATTAGTGAGTACGATAACGACGAACAGTTGGCAAAGTTTTCCGCATGGGTTGAAAACGACCGAGTTTACGTGGATGAAGAAGAAATTGCCGAATGGGAGAAAGAACACCCGCAACCGTTTAATCGAGAAGATTATCAGGGACTTTATATTGATACCCATGGAAGCGACGCCGAACCGCATGTGAGTTTTATTCAAGAATTGGCGAAAAATGGATTGTCTAAATTGGGGCATCATGGTCGAGTTGGGGCGATGGGCGTTCCCAAACAAGAGTTGCCTATCTGGGAAGATATCCAGTTTGTAACGGCTCAGTTGTCGAGACTGCCTTTGCTAGACGACGATCCGGTAGAAACAGGAGTTGTAATCGGACCAAAAACCAAAAAACCTTTGAAATTAGAAATTCCATTATTTGTTTCCGACATGAGTTTTGGCGCATTGTCGGAAGAAGCCAAGGTTGCTTTGGCAATGGGAGCCGAACAAGCGGGAACCGGAATCTGTAGCGGAGAGGGCGGTATGCTTCCCGAAGAGCAAGCCGCCAACAACCGATACCTTTACGAACTTGCTTCCGGCCGATTTGGGTTTTCCATGGACAAAGTGAAACAGTGTCAGGCGTTTCATTTTAAAGGCGGGCAAGGCGCGAAAACGGGAACCGGCGGACATCTTCCCGGCGAAAAAGTAAAAGGAAAAATTGCCGAAGTACGCGGTCTCAAGGAAGGCGAATCGGCTATCTCGCCACCGCGATTTCCGGATTGGAAAGATCTATCTCCCATTAAAGACTTTGCGGATCAAGTGCGCGAAGAAACCGGCGGAATTCCGATTGGTTATAAACTGTCCGCGCAAAAGATCGAAGCGGATATAGATGCCGCGTTAAAAGTGGGAGTGGACTATATTATTCTAGACGGACGCGGAGGCGGTACCGGGGCGGCGCCGCTCATTTTCCGCGATAATATTTCGGTTCCCACCATTCCCGCATTGGCGCGAGCGCGGCGATACCTTGATTCATTAGAGAGAACGGATATTAGTTTGGTTATAACGGGCGGTTTAAGAATCCCAGCCGATTTCGCCAAAGCCTTGGCGTTGGGAGCCGACGCCATTGCCGTTTCAAACTCCGCTTTACAGGCGATAGGTTGTATTGGTATGCGAGCGTGTAATACCAATAACTGTCCGGTCGGAATCGCGACACAAAAGGAACATCTAAGAGAACGATTAATAGTTCAAGAATCGGCAAATCGATTAGAGAATTTTTTCAAAGCGTCTGTTGAATTGATGAAAGTAATGGCGAGAGCTTGCGGGCATGAAAGATTGAGCGATTTTAATTTAGACGATTTAGTGACCTGGAAAAAAGACATGTCCGATTTAGCTGGCGTTCCCTACGGTGGTGTCCGATAAAAAAAACAATTTTTTTAGCCACAGAAAAACACAGAAGAGTATGGAAGAAAAATCTTTTTACCGCAAAGGGCGCAGAGGACGCAAAGGACTAAAAGTTTAGTCGGTAACTAGGTTGATTGAAAAAGAAATTAGTTTAAATGAGAAATGTTCAGCTAAAGTAGTCTAGGTCAAAGTCAGTCCCCACAGCGTGTCATTCAGACGAGCCCCTTTAGTGGCGAGGAAGAATCTCATTTAGAACCGTGATTTCTTAGAAAAGGCCCTATTAAGTTTTAAAACTAAATCTTAGTTTTTTACGAATCGCAGATTTGTTTCTTGTTTCGTCCTTAGGATCACAAAGTTTCTTTTGCGAGTAGTCTAAGCATAATAATCCTTTTTCTTTTTCTGTGTTTTTCTGTGCCATTCTGTGGCGTATTTTATGATTCCATGCCTAAGCCACCTCCCAAAAAATCCAAAAAGAAACTTGCCATCATCTGCGGGGTATTGATCGCCGTTTTTTTGATAGTCGAGCTAACGGGAATCCGCACTCAACTAAGCCCAGAAAAAATAAAAGAACTATTTGACCGCCATCAAGTTACAGGGGTGTTTCTTTTTTGTCTCGCATTTAGCGTCGGCAATTTATTGTACATCCCCGGTTGGGTGTTTTTAGCGGGAGCGGTTTTTGCGTTGGATAAAGAATGGGGCGGAGTGGTGACTTATGCGGCGGCATTGTGTTCGTCCACGATTAGTTTTTTCTTGATCCAATCGATTGGCGGTGATGCTTTGCGCAGTTTGGACAGCAAGTTAGCCGATAAAATTTTTGATAAGTTAGACGACCGTCCTATTTGGTCTATTGCAACATTGCGAATGATTTTTCAGACTGTACCCGCGTTGAATTACGTCTTGGCCATGGCCAAAGTTCGATTCAGTCATTACTTTTTAGGAACCGCCATAGGACTCCCTCTACCTATTTTTATCTACTGCTACTTTTTCGAAATCATCTTCAAAAATCTTTTATAGCCACAGAATTTCACATAATTCTCCGCGCGTCATCCCGAGTTCAGCCTGTCCTGAGGCACTCGAAGGATCGAGGGATCTCGCTTTGATTTAAATAATTGTCATGGTGAGCCTGTCGAACCACGACCACCTCTATTGCCTTTTCTGTGTTTCTTCTGTGAAATTCTGTGGCGAAAATTTTTTTTCGATTCTCCAAAATTAGATTATAATCTTTGGATGGAATCATTGATCCCTTCCGATAATCATTGGGCGTTGTTGGCGGTTTTATTGACTGCGGCAATTTTTGGATTTTGGGCCGAAAAAACTTCCTGGGGAGCAAAAATATCCAGCGCGGTTGCGACGATGTTTTTTACTTTTTTTTTGTCCAACCTGAACATCCTGCCGCCTACCGCTCCTCTTTACGATCTTGTTTGGTCTTACTTAGTTCCTCTGGCAATTCCTTTACTTCTTTTAACCACTCATCTTGGAAAAATATTAAAAGAATCCGGTTCGCTGCTGAGAGCTTTTATGTTGGGAGCGTTTGGTACTGTTCTGGGAACGGTTGTCGCCATCGCCATCATTCCAATGGGGATTGAAGATTGGAAGTTGGCGGGAATTTTTTGCGCGACTTATATCGGCGGTTCAATCAACTATGCCTCAGCTTCGAAAGCGTTGGGATTGGAAGACGGCTCTTTGTTATCCGCCGGAGCCGCTGCCGATAATCTGCTGATGACTCTGTTTTTCCTCATTTTATTTTCGCTTTCGTCATTGAAATGGATCAAAAAGATGTTCGAGTTTGAGGAAGAGGAGCGATTGAATGTGGAACCTCAACCGAGTGAAGAAGAGATTCCAAACGATTTGCGCAGAATGAATCCTGGACAATTGGCTTTAGCGTTTGCATCCAGCGCTTTGATTTGCGCTCTGGGATTTGAAGTGGAACGCTTTTTGGGACTTTCAGGTTCTGGGATTTTAACGATTACATTGTTGTCAATGGTTGTTGGTACTCTTTTCCCAAAACTGTTTGCAGAAATGGGAACCCCTAAAGTTCTGGGAATATTTTTAATGCAGATTTTTTTCGCCGTTATTGGGGCGTCGGCGCATTTTGCGACCGCAATTGAAAAAGGGCCGGTTCTTTTTTTCTTTGCGGGAACGATTTTGACGATCCATCTCGCCGTTATCCTGATTGGAGGAAAGCTTTTCAAAATGGATTTACGCGACCTCCTGGTTGCCAGCAACGCCAACATGGGAGGTCCCACCACCGCCGCCGCCATGGCATCGACAAAAGGCTGGGGACACCTTACCGCTCCGGCTATTTTGTGCGGAACTTTGGGTTATGGAATGGGTACTTTTATCGGAGTGGGATTGGCAAACTTGCTTAAATAAAAAAAATGATCCTTCGATTATATTTTCGTCAAAATATTGCCAATTTTATGGCGCCGGAATTGCTTTTAAAATAAGCGTCGCTTATGCGGGCGTTTTGGCTGTAAGGCTCGGAAAACCGGACCTTGCGACCGATGTTCATGAAAAGGGACACAAGGGACGAGATTCTGGGCAGGATCTCAACCCTTTAATAAAAATAGAGATGTTCTAACCCTCTTTGTAATCGTCGTCTAAGAGGGCCTGTAGCTCTTTAACGGTTGTTACTGGGGCCAGGCAGGTTCCGCGTCGGCACACGTACGCCGTCGCCTTACCGTCGACTAATTTGCGATCCTGTAACAATTTAACAGGTGTTGTCGCTATTTCGTCTTCGAAGGCGAACGCGAAGGTCGCTTGTGGAAAAAATCCGGTTCGAATCGTAGCTAGGAATTCCTCGGTACTAGGATCGTTACGTTTTCCAATAACGGCAACTTCTTTTGCTCCTCCCAGGAAAAAATGAGCCGCTTGCATCATAAAGGGCGAGTTCAATCCATATTCCATGAGGTCTTCTTGAAAGACCATTAAGATTCCCAAACCTTTCTTTTCCCATTCTGGATCGACTTCGTAAGCGGAAAGTTTAAGAAAAGCCATTGCCGCTGCGCTGTTACCAGAAGGTTCCACTCCATCATAACCAGTTAATTGTCTGACGATTAATTTTTCGGCGTCTTCGGCTGTTTCGTAAAAAGCGCCGTTATCGGCGGCAAATTTTTCCGCAACAACGGTCATTAAATTACGCGCTTTATTTAAATAGTCGGGATTGTAGGTTGCTTCGTATAATTCCAGGCAAGCCAAGGAGACAGATGCGTAATCGCAAAGGTAAGCGTCGTACTTTGCTTCTCCTTCTCGATAACGTCGCAAAAGTCTGCCTTCGGGAGTTGTTAATTTATCGAAAATGAATTGGCAAGACTTTTCCGCTTTTCCGATCAAATCTTCGTTTTCTAAAACACGACCCGCTTTAGCGAAAGCAGTTATGGCTAATCCATTCCACGACGCTAATATTTTGTCGTCTAATAACGGTCGTATTCGTTTGCCGCGGACTTCTAGTAGTTTTTCTCGCGCTTCTTGTAACCGTTCTTTTACTTGATCAATGTGGAAACCTTTTTCTTTTGCGAATTGGGAGATTGTTTGTTGAACATTGAGGATATTTTTTTTCTCGAAATTACCTTGTTCGGTAACGTTGTAATAGGGAACGACAATTGAAGCCGTTTCTCTCCCTAAAATGTTTTGGACTTCCTCAAGTGTCCACACGTAAAACTTGCCTTCAACTCCTTCGCTATCGGCGTCTTCCGCGCTATAGAATCCTCCTTCGGGCGAGGTCATGTCCCGGTCGATGTATTGGAAAACATCGCAGGCCCATTCTGCAAATTCTTGTTGGCCCGTTGTCTGAAAGGTTTCGATCAGCGTTATTGCAAATAAGGCGTTGTCGTACATCATTTTTTCAAAATGGGGTACCAACCAGCGGTAATCGGTACTGTACCTGGACAATCCGCCGCCAATTTGATCGTAAATACCGCCATGTTTCATAGCGCGTAAAGTGGATTGTGTCATTTCAAGCGATTTTAGATGTCCCGTTCTCCGATGATATCTGAGCAAAAAAGAGAGACCCATACTTGGCGGAAATTTGTTTTGTTGCTGGAATTTGAATCCGGCGTTTATGTTATCGAAAGAAGATTCAAAAAGTTTAACGGTACGCTCTTCTCCATCAAAGCTCAAAGAGTCTTTATCTCCAGCTTTTTCTAAAGCAAATTGATCTTTTAAGGCTTCTGATATAGCTTTACCTTGTTTCTCGACCTTTTCATGCTCGTTGTGCCAAATGTTTAAAAGAAATTTGAGCACATCTTGGAAAGAAGACATGCCGTATCGTCCTTCGGGAGGGAAATAAGTGCCTCCGTAAAAGGGAATGCCTGCGGGAGTTACAAAAACATTCAATGGCCAGCCGCCTTGTTGGCCGAGGGTTTGTAGAGATTTCATATAAACGCTATCCACATCCGGCCGCTCCTCGCGGTCCACCTTGATGCAGACAAAATTCTCATTCATTATCTTGGCGGTTTCTTCGTTTTCAAAGGATTCTCTTTCCATGACGTGGCACCAGTGACATGTCGCGTAACCGATGCTGACAAGAACGGGTTTATTTGCTTCTTTGGCAATTTCAAACGCTTCATCGCCCCAGGGGCGCCAATTAACGGGATTATGAGCGTGTTGTAAAAGGTAGGGGCTTTTTTCGTGTACCAGTTCGTTTGTATATTTTGGATTACTCATACATTTCTTGAAATCGGTCGAAGAAATCGGGAAAAGACTTTCCGACACATTGCGGGTTTTTTATTTGAATCCCAGGTATTTTTAATCCAGCTAAGGCAAAGCTCATAGCCATCCGGTGGTCGTTGTAGGTTTCAATTTCAGCGGATCGATATTTTCCAGGTTTTATTAAAAGAAAATCAGAACCGGCTTTAACCTCTGCGCCAAGGCGAGACAGCTCTGTTGCTAAGGCTTCAATGCGGTCCGTTTCTTTGATTTTAAGGTTAGCGATACCTGTGATAACGGTTTCGCCTTCGGCGAAAAGAGCCGCAACGGCCAGTGTCTGAGCTGTGTCTGGCATGTTATTCATATCGACATGAATGCCTTTTAACGGTCCGCCGCGAACGATGATACTATCCGGTTTCTTTTCCACTTCACAACCCATCTGAGCCATAACGTCGGCAAATTTAATATCTCCCTGAACGCTATTTGGATTCAAACCGGTTACGGTTACTTCGCCTCCAGAAACGGCGGCGGCGGCGATAAAATAGGATGCGCTAGACGCGTCTCCTTCAACCCGGTAAACACGCGGTTTGTATTTTTGCCCGGCTTTGACGGAAAACTGGCGATAATCATTATTTTCTATCGAAACGCCGAAAGCTGCCATGACTTCCAACGTAATATCAATATAACTCTTAGAGGTTAGTTCTCCCACAATATTAATTTGGGTATCTTGGTCAAAATAAGGAGCGCATTGTAAAACAGACGTGAGATATTGACTGCTTTTGTTGCCGGCCAATCCCGCTTCGCCACCGCGAACGCTTCCGCCTTGAATGGTTAATGGAGGACATTGATTTCCCAGGTCGGCTTTTGCGTTGACGCCTAGCGATTGCAAACATGCGAGGAGATCGCCAATAGGCCGTTCCAACATTCTCTCGTCGCCAGTCAATTTGGATTCTCCTTTAGCTAGGCAGGCAAAAGTAGTAAGAAACCTCATGGTCGTTCCAGCATTGCCAACATAAATTTCATTTTGAGGAGCGCCTAACTGGGATTCCGGTCGTTTTATCCGAAACGCATTTTCTTCTTTTTCAGCGGATACCCCATAATCCTTCAAGGCTTGACACATAAAATGAGTGTCGTCGCTAAAGAGCGGGTTTTCGACAACGCTTTCGCCTTCGGCTAAAGCGGCAATAAGCAAAGCTCGATTTGTGTAACTTTTTGAAGGCGGAGTTTTTACGGTGGTTTTTAAAGGGCCAGAGGTTTTAATTTCGATCAATTGAAAGGGTCTCCATATTGGGGAAATATTTGATTTTAAAACAGGAACTATACCATAAAAAGGGCCGTTGACCTGGCGCCGGTTTGCTTGTTTATGAATTAGGATTTTGCTACTATTGAACGCAAACATATCAATTTACGTGGCGGAAAGAGTTTCATTTTTGGAAGATAAACCAAAAAGTTTAGTTAAGTCCTTTATACATAAGTATTGGACGAGTAAATCAGAGGCAGAAAAGAAACGGCTCAAATCGTTTATTCCCCTGTTTATGTATACGTTTGCTTTTCTTTATGGCGTTATTTATCTTTCTATCCTAAATACAGTTAATAGAAACCAAACGGGATCAACAGTTCGGTCTGGCTTTGGAGATAAAACCTATGCCCAAAGGCAGGCCGAAAAGTTAAAAAAAGAAATCGACGATAGTTTTGTTGGCTATCGGAAACGAGTTTCCGGGGGAAGGTAAAAAATAAGATGAAGCGAACGTTACTTATATTCAATTGGTTGCATTTAGTTTCTCTAGCGTTTTGGGTCGGAGGTATGTTTTTACTCGGCATTTTGGTCGAGATAATGGTTCGAATAAACCTAAAGGAACAACCGCTTGTAGCTAGTAAAATAATGAATAAAATTATGGACGTTTTTAATGTTCATATCATTTATACCTGTATAGCCATCATTTTGATTGCTGAGGCATTAAAGTTTTTGGCCGGAAAATGGAAATCAGGCGGTTACGAAAAACAAGTTGTAACTAAGAAGAAATATACCCGCGAAGTTTTTCTTGGAGTTATGATAGTTTTAGCGCTTTATATAGGGGGCGTTCTTCGACCAGAAATGCACGAAATGGATAAATTAAAGAAAGCGTCGCCAGAAAATAAAAAGTTGCAGATTCAATTCGACCGATACCACCAGAAGTTGACATGGTTGTATACCGTTAACATGATATTGGGTTTGTCCTGTTTCTACATCCATGGAAAAGAAATGATGCGTTTTAGGGACGAATGAATTAATAATTTCCCATTGCCTTCCTTTTCGCTTTTGATCCGCCGGACTGCTTCATGCCTTTAATAATCGTC
Source organism: uncultured Nitrospinota bacterium (assembly GCA_964570665.1). Classification (GTDB taxonomy): domain Bacteria; phylum Nitrospinota; class Nitrospinia; order Nitrospinales; family JAJDAT01; genus JAJDAT01. Next base: position 280,785 of record CAZMZH010000003.1, read on the forward strand.
GTTTATATCTTTATTAGCATTCTAACGCTACCTGTGGCGAGAGTGGCCATGTCGCAGACAATACCCAACAATCAAGCGAAGGCATTGGCCGCGAAGAACTCTACAGAAAATTATTCGGATATGGCTCGCATTCCTCCGGGAAATTTTTATATGGGATCTTCATTCCAAGAAACTACTAAAAGTTATAATTTATGCAAAAAGTTTGATAAGGGATGCAAGTTATGGTGGTTCCGCGACGAACGCCCTCGGCATTCGGTTTATTTGAAAGAATACTGGATAGATCGTTACGAAACGACGAATGCGAACTATCTAGAGTTTGTTCTGGCGACAGGCGGACGCTCTGCGTTAGACGACTCTTGCAAAACCAAAGGTTGTAAAAGCGGCAATTTATGGGATGGCATTTCGTTTCCTCATGTTATTAAGGATCAGCCGGTTATCCAAGTTAGTTGGCACGATGCGGTCGCTTATTGTCGTTGGCGAGGAAAAAGGCTTCCTACGGAGGCGGAATGGGAAAAGGCAGCTCGTGGTCCTTCAGGAAAACTGTATCCCTGGGGCAGCGAACCAGTTTCGAAAAATCGCGCTGTTTATAAAAAAAAATGGCAGGGAATCAATACTCTTGGTTCTGTCGGATCTCGTCCAAAAGGGGCTTCTATTTATGGAGTTCACGATATGGTGGGCAACGCCTGGGAGTGGGTTTCCGACTGGTACCAACTGGATTATTATAGAAGTTCTCCCCTGAGAAATCCTCAAGGGCCTCCGGATGGAAAATATAAAATCGTTCGCGGAGGCTCTTGGATCAACAACCCTGATACGCTTCATGGCGCTTTTCGTCGATGGAGTTTGCCGGAGGTCCGGTTCAACGATACCGGATTCCGCTGCGCTAAGGATTCCCAATATGAAACCGGGACGGACTGAAGACTTAACCGAACGGGAAAGGGAAATTCTGACGCCTTATTTGACCGACACAGAGGCGACAGTATTTTCTATAAAAAACTTAAACCCCGAAGTAATTGGCGCCGCTTTAGCCAGATATAGCAGAGCGCCGACCGGTTTTAAAGAAACTATTGTTAGAGAATTTTTGGACGAACAAGGTCGAGCTAACGAGGTAAAGGGTAGCGAGATGATTGACCGGGTGGTTAATAAATATGGCGATGAATCGGTCGCAGAATTAGCCGTTGCACCATTATGTATTGAAGAAGTTTCGAACCTCATGACTAAAATCATCGAAGATTGTCGCATTGGAGGTTCTCCCATTGAAGAATCGACACGTTACGTTTTATACGACGTTCCCAAAAATGGGCAATGGCGTTACGTTCGCCCTGCCAATATTATGGAATCTGGTCTGGGAGCAACGTATGTAAAAACGATGGATTTTATTTTTGACGCCTACGCTTCTATGGTAGATCCAATGAAAGAATTGTTTCAGAAACGGCTCCCTGCAGAAGACTTTAAAATAGAAGTTGAAAGGGAAGAGGGAACCCTGACGTTAAAACAGAGCGAATTGATCGACGACAACGAACGGCGAGCGCATAGAATTGCCTATGGCTTTACGATTCGAAGCGCTGCATGCGACGTTATACGATGTATATTACCCGCTTCGACAAAGGCAAATCTAGGGTTGGTTGGAAATGGAAGGTTTTATTCTAATTTAATTTCTAAGTTGTTGTCGCAGGATTTGCGCGAGGCGCAAACGCTTGCCAAGAGTATTAAAGAAGCCCTTAATCACCAAATACCCACATTCATTAAAAGGGCTGCACAAAACGATTATCAGGTGGGTATAAATCGTAAAATGGAAACGTTAGCAGATTCTCTTTTTAAGGATGTTGAGATTGATCCGAGCTCGGAAGCGGTTTTATTAGAAGATAAACCAGAGGATTTGGAAATCAATATGCTGGCCTCCATTCTTTTTCCTTATGCAAAGCATTCGACTGAGCAAATTCGAAGAGTTGTTAAGTCGCTTCCTCAAGAAAAACAGGACGAAATATTCAACACCTATATAGGCGACCGGAAAACCAAGCGCGATCGTCCCGGTCGAGGTTTAGAATATGGATATCCTATTCAATTTGATTTAATTGCGGGGTTTGCGGAGTATCGAGATTTACAAAGGCATCGAATGCTCACTCAGCAAAGACAAGATATTGGGATTTCGCTAGGCTATTCTATCCCTGGGGAAATAAACGAAATAGGAAAAAGCGACCTAGTGCAAGAATGCTACGATCGTTCCGAAGGCCTATATGGCGATTTGATGCGAGCTGGAATGGTTAAAGAAGCTCAGTATGCTCCTTTATTTAATCATTTTATTCGATGGAATATGGGAATGAATTTGAGGGAGTTGGGACATTTGGTCGAATTGCGAAGTCAAAAAAGCGGTCATCCTAAGTATCGGCGGTTGGTTCAAAATATGGCTAAGCTCTACTTGAAGCGTCACCCTAAGATGGAATCTGTTTTAAGTTTTGTGGATCACAACGATTACGACGATGGGATCGCCCGAGCTGAACAAGAGGCGCGAACTGCTCGTAAAAGCCTTTCCACAGGAGTTTTTGACGATATTGATTAAGAAAAAAAATGTTGGCGTTTTAAATAGTTTTATAAAGGAAAATGAATTTGAAGTTGTCTAAATGGATGGTCTTTTTTATTGTATGCACGATTCTAAGTTTAGCCGATAAAGCTTTTGCCGAGCCAATTCGCGTTTTTGTTAGCATCCTGCCTCAAAAGTATTTTGTCGAGAGAATTGGAGGACCTTGGGTTGTAGCGGAAGCGTTGGTAGGCCAAGGACAAAATCCCGCAACATATAATCCCAACCCTAAACAAATGGTGAGGTTGGCGAAAGCTCCCGCATTTTTCCGAATTGGAGTTCCATTTGAGTCTGTTTGGTCCACTCGTATAATTTCTACAAATACAGATATGGTCATTGTTGATACCCACAAGGACGTTCCTTTAATAATTATGGAAAACATGTTTGAAACTGAGAGTCCTCATGGCGAGGCTTCAGGACATTCTCATCTTGGAGATGGCAGAAAAGATCCACATATTTGGACCGATCCCAAGATAGTTAAGGTTGTCGCAAAAAATATTAAAGAAGCGTTAATAGAACTAATTCCAAATCGTAAGGAAATTTTTGAACGCAATTACGAAAATTTTGTGAAAGATTTAAACATTTTAGATTTAAAAATTAAAAAAACTTTAAAACCTGTTCAGCAGAGAAAGTTTTTGGTTTTTCATCCTTCTTGGGGATATTTTGCAAAAGCTTACGGGTTGAGCCAAATTGCCGTAGAAGTTGAAGGCAAAGAACCGGGTTCGCGCTCTCTAGGTAAAATATTGCAACTAGGAAAAGAGTTAGGAATCAAAGTGGTTTTTGTGCAAAAACAATTTAGCAAAACTGCTGCGCAAAAAATTGCAGGCGCTTTAGGAGCAAGGGTCGAAGCTGTAGACCCTGTTGCGGAAGACTATTTGGAAAATCTGTTGGTGGTAGCAAAAACATTTTCTAAGGCGTTAGATTGAACTATAGGAATTAGTATAGATATCCCTAAAAAACTTAATAGCCATAATTAACACTATGACCGATTTTGCGGCTACTAACACTGAAAAAGGTTTGGAAAAAGATCCAGAAATAGCTCTATGGTGGGCGTTTGGTATCAACCTGGCAATGTTTTTTATAGAGCAAGTTTATGGATGGATCGCGGAGTCTCGCGCTTTGTTGGGAGATTCGGTCGATATGCTAGGGGATTCCGGTTTTTATTTAATAACTATTCTAGCCATAGGGAAGACGCCTTTATTTGGAGCTAGGGCGGCATACATAAAAGGAGTTTCGATGGCCTTTTTTTCGCTGCTAGCCTTGGTTTCGGTCGCTTATCGCTTTTTAAATCCTCATATGCCTGACGCTGAAGTTATTGGCGTGGTGGGAGCGTTGGCTTTATGCGCGAATTTTATTTGTGCCGCTATTCTAATGAAATTTAGAGACAGAAATATAAATATGAGGTCGGTTTGGTTGTGTACTCGTAACGATGTTATTGCCAATGTTGGAGTGCTAATAGCGGCGGCGGGAGTTGCCTTTACAAATTTCCCTTGGCCGGATTTAGCGATTGGAAGTATTATTGGCGGAATAATTTTGAAATCCTCTTTTCAAATTCTTAGAGAATCTAAAGAAGAAATTAAGCGTTTAACCGAGTATTCACCCATCTAATAAAATATCATATCTCATTATTAAACGAGGTTGAGGTTTGTCCTAACCTGGAGGCCATTCCATTGGCCGACCGCCAAGCAAGTGAAGGTGGATATGATATACCGATTGCCCCCCATCCATATTACAATTTATTACCGCACGATAGCCGTCTTCGTCGAACCCCATTTCTTTAGCTAAATCTCTAGCGACTATAAACAATTCGCCTATCAAGTCTTTATGTTCGCCTTTTAGATCGTTTAAAGTAGTTATTTGCTCTTTCGGAATGATGAGTAGATGTATTGGCGCTTGTGGATTAATATCTTTTATGGCAAAAACCCGCTCATTTTCAAAAACAATATCTCCAGGGATTTTTTTGTGAAGAATTTTAGTGAAAAGACTTTCGGACATGAGGTCTCCTTAAAAATCGCGGTCGGTTTTGGTGAATTTAAGGAAGCTTTCGATGATTTTATTTACGACGAAGCCAATCCTTATTTTCAAGGGTTGGGGAATCAAAATTTTATTAAAATTTACTTTGATTGAAGTTCCCTTGAAATGTTTCAGATCATGATTTAACAGAAAAAATAACCGTTTTGCAAGAAGGCGTTATAAAACGGTAATGGTTTTTCTTTTAAGGTAGGCTGATTTATTTTGTTTTTTGGGGAGTTAGAGGTGGAAATAAATTATTTAAATATTGCCAAATTTTGACCATAGCCAAAGTATCTAATTTGCAATAATCCAATAAATCTTGGCGAATTTTATCCCTTTCAATGTCGTTACAGCGTCCAAAAAAATTAAAAAAAGCTCCCATTGCCATCATTCCATTGTTTATATTCAGGTTTTTGTAAGCCTTTTCCATTTCTGGAATCAACACGGGTAAAATGGATTTGATCGAAGATTTACCTTTCATTTTTGGATCGTATACGTATTTTTTATTGAAGGGTTCAATGAGGTCGACTAATTGGTTGTTAATATTTTTTAACTGTTTTTCCATTTGTGGAAACCGTAGCGCTAGCTCTTTTATTATTTTTTTTTCTAAAGCGGCGTTGTAAACCAAGACGCATGCGTTTTCAGGAATTGAGTTTATTAAAGCAGTTGCAAAGCCTAATCTTGGGTCGCAATCGTTTTCTGCAATAAATTCTTTATGTTGGAGTTTTCCTTCTTTTGTTTCTAAAAAGTGAAGCGAAAATTGAACGGGTAAGAATTCAAAGGGATTGTCTCCTTGATAGAGTGGGAAGGATGGTTGCAGAGCTTCAAAATCTAAAAAATAAAGCGGGAAAGTTAATTTTTTAAGAAACTTTTCAATGGCCTTTTCATTTAGAAACCGCGTGTTGGTCTCTTCCGAATGCTTTTGTATTTTTTGATATTCGTTTAGCGGATAGTCTTCGGGGATTTCTTTCGATTCCGTAATGCCGCTTAAATAGAGCTCGACTTTTTTTGCGGTTGCCAATCGAGTTAGATCAAATATTGATATCTCGGGAACTGCCGACCAACAATAATCTCTAAATTCACATTCGTGAGGCTGCAGGCAATGCGCTCCAATATCTATTTCTGGAATTTGTTCGTCTAAAGTATTGTTTAGAGAATCAAATTGCTTATCTAATTTAGGTTGAAGGTTTAGCGATGAATCCGTTAAGTCTATTTCAATAAAAAAATCATTTAGGTCTAAACTATCATTTAAAACATAACTCGTATTAACGTGCAAAAGGTCCACTGAACAAAGGGATAAACCATTTGACCTAAGAATGTTCCATTGCAAAGCTGCTTCTCTTATGTGTTTTCGCTTTTTTTTAGAAGCGCTTTTTACTATAAAAAGTTGCCAATCGTCGTTTGGTCTGCGTTTGAGAATATCGACGGAAATTAGGACTCCGTTGCGCACAAAATGCCCATTGTAGATTACGGGATTTTTGTCTTGAACGGCTTGGAGAGTTTTGGATATTTTTTGTGCGGTATTGCCGGTAATTTCTTCGCCTGCGGGGAATAGTTCCCTAGCTTTTAACGAGACTTCTTTAGCGGAAATTTGAAAAACGTCGCGATCTTCTGGTCGCGACGTTTTTAATTCTGGGTGAGACCAAAAGAGCTTCCATGCTTTTGAACATCTAGTTCCTCTAAAAAATTCGGACTTCGAGAGAAAGCGATTTCTCTTAAGAGAAGAGCTCATTGATCATATTGGGTTCTAGATTGAGATAGGCAATTAATGCTCATGCCCTTCCCAAACTTCTTGGATAATCGCATAGGACCGGTGAGTTAAATGGCATCTTTTACAAGATTGTTTGCCAATGATTCCTATATTTTTCCAGAACACGCCTGGGTTTGGTTTGCTTTTGACCAATTCGGTTTGGATGGAATCGAGCGCTGCCGTCACACTTGACCCTACAAAAAAGTTTTTTACCGAATCGTCTACATGGCATTTAGAACAAACCGATTTAAAGCCTTGTATACGGCTTTTTAGGTTTTTAGCCGCTTTTAATGAACGATCATATTGTCCATCGCCAAAATCAGTCATTAGCGTATTAAACGAGCCTGCAAGTTTCCACATGTATTTTCCGTATTTCAGTTCTTCTTCTGATACTGGATCGGAGATTTTAATTTTGTGGACTGATGGCCAAGAATATCGAGTCCAAACGGCGACATAGTTTTCTTTATGACATTTTCCACATGTTTTTCCAACAGGGCCAACCGTTTTCCATATTTTTCCAGGGTCTCTTGTTTTAACAGTTTCAGCAAATTTTTTGACTGCGTCGTTGTCGAAGTAATCTTTCCATTCTGGAACTAGCTTAGAAGTTTCTTCGTAAGCTTCCACAAAACGACCCGCGCTTTTTTCGGCATTTTCCCAATCGTTTTCGCGTACATTTACTAAAACGCCGTTAAATGTACCGGAAACTTTGTGCATTTGATTAATCCATTTTGGTTCTTTACTGAGAGGAGGATATAGCTTATCAAGCGATTTAGGGGGTTCTTTAACTATATAATCATCTGCGAATGAAGCCGAAGGAATTAAGATGCCTATTAATAGGAATAAAATTAAAGTAGGTTTAAGTGGTTTGATCATAACAGCTCCAATTTTTCCATGGATTATAATTGAGATCGAGTATATTCAATAGATGAAGTAGAATAGTAGGATAAAGAAGTCGGTCGCGTTGGATGCTAATAGCATTACCAAAGAAAACTATCTAAATTGATAATCACTAAAGATAAGTCACTTCGTGGGATTATCATATGAGGATTGTTGTGGAAATTAGATTTAAGTTGCGAAGCAATCTCTATAAAGCTTTATGACAAGTTATCGGCGATGTGTTCTACGATAGATTGAAGTCTGGATTTAAAATCGTTTTCATCAATAGGTTGAACCCTGAAAGAAACGGCTCCTGGGTGGCCGCCTCCCCCCATATAGCCATCGTCTGGAAATAATTCTTTAATTTTTTCTTCAGATTTCCGGAGATCGAAGCCTGAATAATCGATGGCTCGACGAATTTTCATAAAAATGCAATCTTTCCCTTCCGCATTTTGCCCATGAAAGTATACGATTCCAACTTTCCCAGAATGTTCAGGAACAGTATTCAGTAAGAATCCTCTGACTTCGTTAAACCATTCTGAATCATAGGGAGGGCTAATTTCTTTAACATTTTCGTAGGTAGACTTTAAAATATTTAGACTAGCGACTCCGCCATTCAGATCGACAGTTTTCATCAAGGTATCCAAGCAAAGCTGCTTTGCCTCGTCCAAACGATTCATGTATTTTAGGACATGATCTGGAGAACCAAACTTTTGCTTTTGCTTGTCGGCAAAGCGTTCTTCATCCCCAGCCCGCCATCGTGTTACGCTTCCAAGGGAACCCCCTAAAGTATCCATCCAATACTTGAAATCCTCTTCGAACGGCACAACCTTTCCGCCTAATGTGTCCCCCAAAAGTCCAGTTATTAAGGCGATCAAAATATTTCTTTGAAAGAATGGGTTAGGAAAGTCTGGATTGACTTCTTTTAAGTTAGATAATAATTCGGCAATAATTTCTGTATTGGCGTTGGCATTTCTAAAAAGCTTGATGCCATAGTCCGTCATTTCTTCGCTATCAGCGCCAAAATGATGATCTATTTCTATTACTGGGGGAGATTTAGAAAGAATCTCCTCCGAGATAGTGGGATAAAAAGGGACGAGTTTGGTATTTGCAGTATCAAAAAAAATAACCGATTGGATCTCATCTTTTATTTTTTTTATTGAATCTACGTTTCTAACTACTTTAAGAGAGTTGTATTCAATAATATTTTCAAAAAAATCAACGCCTTCCCCAAGGGTTTCGGACATAACGATATAAACTTTTTTCCCTAAATGATTAAAGTATAGGGAAAGAGCAAGCATTGAGCCAACAGAATCAGGGTCTAAGTCGGCACAAAAAATAAAGTTTTGATTCTTTTGAATTAAATCAATTGCTTGTTTTAAATTCGCATCCCATGTTTTGCCATCTATGGGGGCTTTTTCCTTCATAAGGGGCTTTCCATTTTTTTTTTGTAACAGTTTGGATTTAAAGGAATTATACCGAAAACTTAAAAGAGTGTCAATAATTCGATGTACATTCTTTTATTGAAAAAATTGTATGTTTTTATGCACATCTGGGGATAAATTAAGATCAGTTTTCGCCCAAATCGCGGTCAAACATGTCGTTATAATTCAGATCCTGATCTTGAATGGGTTCCGAACGGTACCAATCATCATCGGAAGGAGAAGCTTCGTCGCCAAAATCAAATGCTCCAGCATTTCGAGCGCTTTGAACAAAATTGGTACAATTCGTTTTTACTAAATCATCGCTTCCACAACGGCATTTGGATTCGCCAATTTTAAAATTGGTTTCTTTTAGAACAAAGATGGCAAAATCACAATGTTTGCAGTCATACCGAGAGTAAACATCGTCAAGGTCTGGTTCAACCAATCGTTCTCGGCATTGATTACAAACTAATACTTTATCAGGAGAATAGTTGCCAAAAATATTCTCAATTCGACAACCACGGCATTCAATTAATATATTTAATATAGCTTTAGAGTTCAATTTTACCCTCAAAAAGTTAGGAATCGGATTTTTTCTTTTTTAGATCTTCCTCGCTAACATTGATTCCCATTTTGGCTAATTCACCCGATGAGAAAGGACACTTCCCTTGAGCCATTCTTTCCGCTCCATTTGCCGGTAAAGACATGCCAGCTCCTTCTTTTTTTTCAGAAACATCTAATTTTCCAGATTCAGCCATTATTAGCCACTGAATAGCTTCAATTTGTTTATTTTTATCTTCAACCATTTTATTAATGGCGTCTTTAGTGTCTTGATGAGCAACAACCTCAATTGCAGCTTCTAATTTAGACTTCGCTACATCTTCAAATTCCATTGCTGATTTTAAAGCTTCCATTGCTTGATTCATTTTTGTCTCCAAAGAGTTGAATATATGGGATTTTTCCACTAAAAATATATCAAAACATGCAGTCAGCTACAAGAAGCAAATAATATTATAAGCGTTAATTTTGTATTTATGGACATTCTTTTGAAAAGGATCTGTCCCCTCAACACTTACAGTGTTATAATGGAATCCCAAATTTGGCGTTCTGTTTAAATGCCCCCTCTGCTAACCATTAATAACTCGGCGTTTTTGTGGATGACAACCAATATAATCAAACAGAAATATGCCTAATATGCTGGTGTTTTAAATTTCCCTCGTCATCTGTTTAACCTGTCCCCGTTATTATACAACTTTAAATTTCAAATGTTTGGTCTAAGAAAACCAGGGAGATATTCTCCCACTACCGAAGAAAAAGAATGGATTATAAGTTTTGCTTCAGACCCCACTGAAAGTTTTGATTCTCCTCATTGGGAAAAGGTTCTAGAAGCTGCAGATAACCGTACTGACGATCAAAGATCTTCAGAAGATTATCTGGCTCTATCTTTAGACGCTCTATTTGAAGAAAATTTCGAAAGTTCTCTAGACTTTGTTTTTGCAGGTTTGCGTTTGTCTCCGGATGATAAAAGGTCCCAAGCGGCGTTATATATGCAGTTAGGAATTTTGTTTAATTTATTGGGAGTTCAAGAACTAGCTTTACAAAATCTAGATAAAGCCATTAGTTTAGACCCAGAAAATGCAAGTATCTACGACTCTATAAGCGATATATATTTAGCGCAAAATAAATATAGAGAAGCGGAAACAAAGTCTAAGGAAGCTGTTAGATTAGCCCCAAATAACTCTGATTATTTAGAGAGTTTGGGAATGATTTATTTTGAGTGGGGAAAATTTGATCGAGCGGAAGTTAAATTCCTTGAAGCCATTCAAATACAACCAGAATGCTCAGAATATCATGTGAATCTGGGAAAAGTTTTTTTTGCTCAAAAAGATTATACGAAAGCGGCTGATAGTTTTAAAAAGTCTTTGGAGCTTAAAGAGGATTTGCCGTTTTCTTTAAAATCATTAGCCGAAATATATATTAAAAAAGGTCAATTTTTTGAGGCAGAAAAATACGTAAAGCAAGCTCTAGTTTTGCAGCCTGAGAACGATCAACTCTGTAATCTTGTAGGGGATATTTGTTTTGAACGTAAATTATTTATTAAAGCAGAGATTGAATACCAACGGGCTTTAAAAATTAATCCTGAAAACGCCAAAACTCATAAAAATTTGGGGCATGTTTATTTAGAACAGAAGAGATTTTCTGACGCAGAATTCCATTTTAGAGAATCGTTGAAATTAGATCCGCAAAGCGCGATTCCTCTGATAAATTTTAAGATCATCCCTCAAGATCTTGAAAAAAGCAATCAACCTCCGGACGAGATGAAACAAGCGGGGGCGTAAACCAAAGGTTTAAAAATTTTCTTCCGTTAAAACCCATAAACCTAATCTATATTTTGGTGGAGTAATGAAACTGATCCTTAAAACTTTGACTGTTGCTGATGGCTCAAAATAAAAAAATAGCTATTATTGGAGGTGGGATTGCAGGTTTGTCCGCCGCTTATAAGTTTCAAGAAGAGATTTCATCCAGACAATTGCCAATTGATTGTTCTGTTTTAGAGGGATCTGATTGGTTTGGAGGTAAAATTAGGACAGATCGTTTTGATGGGTTCGTTGTAGAAAGAGGTCCGGATTCATTTATAAGCCAAAAACCATGGGCAATCGATTTGTGTAAACGGTTGAGTATTGAAGATCGTTTGGTAGGCACAAAAACAGAAAACGCTAAAACTTTTGTGTATGTTGGAAAGAAGATGCAAACATTGCCTGAAGGACTTAGTTTACTTGTTCCTACGAAATTTTTACCTTTTGCAACAACATCTCTTTTTAGTTGGTTTGGCAAGATTCGTATGGGAATGGATCTGATTATCCCCAAGAAAGCCAACCAGGATGACGAGAGCTTGGCGTCTTTTGTTGAAAGACGTTTGGGGACTGAAGCTTTAAAAAGAATGGCCGAGCCTATGCTTGCGGGAATTTATGCTAGCGATCCGAAAAAAATGAGTATAAAAAGCACCTTCCCCATGTTTTTCGAAACCGAACAAAAATATAGGTCGCTTATCCTGGGAATGCTGGCTAAGAAACGAGAAATGATGTCCGCTCCTAAAAGAGATAGCGCTCGACCGGCCTATTCAATGTTTATGACGCTTAAATCGGGTTTAGGGGAAATTGTAGAAGCAATTTTAAAAAAATCTCCAGATATCAATTTCAAATCCGGTATTAAAGTCCGCTCTGTTGGTAATGAAAACTCTAATGGCAAAGTTAAATGGAAAGTAGTTCCAGAAGAAGGCGAAAGTTTATTTTTTGACTCAATAATTATGGCTCCGCCGGCCAATATTTCTGCCAATTTGCTAGACGATTGCGCTCCAGATTTATCCGATCTTTTACGTAAGATACCTTATGCTTCTACCGCCGCTGTAACGTTGGCTTATCGAAAAGAAGGTTTTTCTCACCCCCTTAAAGGTTTTGGTTTTTTAGCTCCAAAGTCTGAAGGTTATAATATCTCTGCATGTACCTGGACATCTTCAAAATATCCCGGTAGGTCTCCAGACGACTTTGTTCTTCTGCGGTGTTACCTGGGAGGGGCTTTGAGTGAAGAATTGACGGAACGCGATCCAGAAACGTTGGCAAATTTAGTACAAGAGGATTTACGCTCCATTATGGGGATTACTGAAAAGCCAGTTTTTTGTCGGGTTTATGTGAATAAAAAAGCAAACGTGCAATACTTAGTAGGTCATCAAAAATTGGTGGAATCGATTAACGAGCAAGTCAGTCAATTTCCTGGTTTGTTTTTGTCTGGAAGCGCCTATACTGGTATTGGAATTCCCGATTGTATTCGAAATGGTAATATGGCAGCCCAGGCGGCGTTAAGTTATTTATTCCCTGAATCAAATTAATACCAACTTTAAAAAGCGGCGCTTACAAACTTAAATTTGTGTTCGCTGAGGAGAAAATTTCATGAAATGGGCCTCGACTCTTTCGACAAAGGATTCTATTGAGGATTGCGTACAAGAGGCTGTTAAAAATATTAAGCAAGATTTGGGAGACTTAGACCCTGACTTGACGACAGTTTTTGTTTCTCCTCATTTTAAAGACGATTATTCCAAAATTCCAAGTTTAATACGAGGAGCTATGAAACCTGGGACGCTTTTTGGTTGTTCTGGAGGTGGGATAATTGGAGGCGGTTCGGAGGCAGAACAGCAACCCGCTTTTAGTATGACTTGCGGTCATTTACCGGGTGTCAATATCAATTTGTTTTATTCAGATGGAATGGAGTTACCCGATCAGGATACTGGGCCACAGGTATGGAGAGACTGGTTAAAAGTGCCTTTAGAGGAAAATCTTCATTTTATTTTGCTTGCCGATCCATTTTCTTTTCGAGGCGAAGAGTTTTTGACCGCAATGGATTTTGCTTATCCGAAGAGTCGTAAGATTGGGGGGCTTGCAAGCGGAGCAAACCAAGGTTCGGGTAATGTTTTATATAAAGGAGACGAGATTTTTAATAATGGGCTCGTTGGCGTTGCGCTGAGCGGAAATATTGAGGTTGATACCATTGTCGCTCAGGGATGTCGCCCTATTGGTCAGGTACACACAATTACAAAGTGCCAAGCTACTTTTTTACAAGAGATAGACAAGCAACCTCCTTTTAAAATATTGGAGGAGCTTATAGAGAATGCTAACGATTATGATCGACAATTGATCCAAAAATCTTTATTCCTTGGAGTTGAAATGAATCCTTTGGATGGAGATCCTAAACAAGGGGATTTTTTGATTCGTAATATCATGGGATTGGATAGAGCTTCAGGAGCCATTTCAATAGGAGCCTATTTGCGAGAAGGACAACTCGTTCAATTCCATCTTCGCGATAAGTTACTTTCTGCGGAAGATTTGGAAATGCTATTGGATGATTATGCATTATTAGAAAAATCCAAAAATGCCAGCGGAGCGTTACTGTTTTCTTGTTTAGGAAGAGGACAATATCTATACGAGACACAAAATCACGATTCTAATATGTTTTCGGGGAAACTAAAAGACGTTCCAATTGGCGGATTTTTCTGCAACGGGGAAATTGGTCCTGTAGGAGGCGCTACATATCTACACGGATATACGAGTTCTTTTGGAATTTTTCGAAGCGCAGAGGATTAGTTTATTGCAAATTTTCTCATGATATTTTTTTGTTAATAGGAGGTTAAATATATGGCCGTCGAGGTTTCGGTTTCTACATCGCCTAACGAAAATGCTTTAAAATTTAATTGCAGTCAACCTGTTTTAGAGTCCGGATATAAAACTTACAATAATGCGGAACAGGCGGCAGAATCCCCTGTTGCGGCTAAGATTTTTGAAACAGACGGTGTAGCCAGCGTTTTTTTAATGCCCGATTTCATTACTGTCACCAAAAAACCTGAAGCTAGCTGGGAAGTTGTTCAACCAGCTGCGATAGAGGCTATCAAATCGACTTTGTAAAATTTCAAAACTATAGTTGTAAGTCGTTTTTATTTTAGAGTTAGGCGAAAAATTTTTAAATTTAACGAGTGAGTGGATATGATAGAAGAAGGCAAAAAAGCTCCAGACTTTTCGGCAATCGATCAAAATGGCGATAAAATCAAATTAAGTTCGTTTAAAAATAAAAAAAATGTTGTCCTCTATTTTTATCCTAAGGATATGACTCCGGGATGCACAACCGAAGCTTGCGATTTTCGGGATTATTTTAAAAAATTTAAAGATACTGAAATCCTTGGAGTAAGTATTGATTCGCCCGAACGTCATCAAAAATTTATCGAAAAACAAAAATTGCCATTTACGCTAATTAGCGACGAGGATAAAAAAGTAGTAGAAAAATATGGGGTCTGGCAGGAGAAGTCTATGTACGGTAAAAAATTTATGGGGATTGTTCGTTCCACTTTCATAATTGATAAAGCTGGAAAAATTCGGAAAGTTTATCCAAAGGTTAAGGTAAAAGGGCATGTTGAGGAAGTTTTAGAAGTGGTAAAAGGACTTTAGGCATCTCTTTACAATATTTTTTTAGGTTAAAAGCTTTTCAATCGCGTCTTTTCTTCTGTTTCCCCTTACCTATGTTTCTAAGGAGATAAGAGCATTTTTTATTATGGGTTTAATCTAATTAGCTAGGCTCTTGTCTTCAATTTTCTTACCATTTCGTTCCAAAATATTTTGGGAAAATACTCCAATTAATATTTAACAATAAAGAAGGGATCTTACTTCTCTAATACGTCCTTTTAAAAGTAAGGATTTTTTGTAAGATTTTAATCCATTATGATTAGCGGTAAAAAAATATTTATTACGGGCGGCGCTGGATTTATAGGCGCTTCGCTTATCAACCGGTTTTTACAAGATAATCAAGTAATCGTTTTTGATAATTTTACCCGAAATTCTTTAGTGGATAAGACTTTCAAGGACCATTCTAACTTACAAATAATAAACGGAAGTATCCTAGATTATGAATTTTTGGCTAAATCAATGGATAAATCCGATGTTGTCGTTCACTGCGCAGGAATTGCGGGAGTTGATTCTGTAATTAAGAGTCCCATCACGACTATGGAAGTGAATATGACTGGAACGGGAAACGTTTTGAAAGCCGCTTCTAAACTGGATAAATGCGATCGAGTGATTTGTTTTTCCACGAGCGAAGTTTTTGGATCGAATGCTTATTGCTCAAATGAAACCGATTGCACTGTTATGGGGGCTGTTGGAGAGGCTCGATGGACTTATGCCGTTAGTAAATTGTCAGGCGAACATTTGGCGCATGCTTATTTTAAGGAGAAAGGTCTTCCAACAACCACTTTAAGACCATTTAATGTTTATGGCCCGGGACAAGTTGGAGAAGGCGCTATCCGCACCTTTGTTAAAAGAGCGATCAAAAATGAGCCGTTATTTATTCACGGAGAGGGCACACAAATTCGCGCCTGGTGTTTTATTGACGATATGATTGACGCGATTTTATTATCAATAACAAATGAAAAAGCTTTGGGTGAATCTTTTAATATAGGAAATCAGAAGGCGGTTATGACCATTTATGGACTGGCAAATACCATCATAAATGTTTTGAGTTCTAAGTCCAAAGTAGAGTTTCAAAATAAGGATTATGTCGACGTTGAGTTGAGAATCCCTTCTGTTCAAAAAGCGAAAGAACTTCTGAATTTTGAAGCTAAAATGAGTTTAGAGGAAGGAATTTCTCTTACAGCGGACTATTATCGCCAGGTTCAATAATGATTAGATTAGCTTACCCGTCTATAGAAGACGACGCTTTTGAATCGATTCAAAATATTTTAATTTCTGGACAATTAGTTCAAGGAAAGACGGTAAGCGAATTTGAAAAACAGGTTGCCCAATACGTTGGCGCAGAGTTTGGTATAGCCGTTACCAATTGTACTTCTGCGCTTTTTTTAACGTTGAAGTCGCTTAATCTTCAGACTGGAAATAAGATAATAGTTCCAGCTTTTTCTTGGCCAGCGACGGCAAATGTAGTGGTTCTTTGTGGAGCCGAACCTGTTTTTATCGATATTGATCCTAAAACTTATAATATAGACATAAGAAAACTCGAAGAAAAATTAGCCCTTTTTCAAAATGAAAATAGCGTTAAAGCTATTATTCCTGTTCATTCTTTTGGACGGATGGCGGAAATGTCTCAGATAATAGATTTGTCAGAGCGTTTTAAGGTTCCCGTTATAGAAGATGCCGCTTGCGCTTTAGGGGCCTATAGTTTTGGGAAGTTTGCAGGAACCTTAGGGCTCGCGGGATGTTTTAGTTTTCACCCTAGAAAATCCATAACAACGGGTGAAGGAGGCATGATTGTTACAAACGACGGCTCATTGGCTCGTCGATTAAAAATATTGCGAAATCATGGGCTAGATCCTGAATCAAAAACACCAGACTTTGTTGAGGCTGGACATAACATGAGATTGACCGAACTCCAAGCTGCTTTAGGAGTTTCTCAAATGAAAAATTTGGAAAATAAACTTAGGATTAGAATAAAGCTTTCTAGTCAATATAATGATCTCTTTAAAGAATCTATACTAGAAATTCCAGACTTGACTGAAGATAGAAAACATATTTTTCAATCGTATGTTGTTTTGCTTCCATCCCTAATCGCTAAAGAAAGACCAAAGATAATCAACAAACTAAAAGATAATAATATTGAGGCGACTATCGGAACTTATCACATACCTCTTACCTCTTATTTTAAAAAGCGAAATAATTTTAAAAAAGGGGATTTTCCGATTACGGACGATGTGTTTGGTCGGGCTGTGGCTTTGCCGTTTCATGAGAAAATTAGTTTAGAGCAACAAAACGAAGTTGCCGATAGGTTTTTGAACATTTTAAACGGATATGACTTGTAACGATTGAGAAAAAAGAAATGAAACCAAAGAAAATAGTCATTCTAGGTTGTGGAGGAACGGGAACCGATATTTTAGATTTACTTGACGATATTAATGAGACGAAACAGACCTATAGTTGTATTGGCTTTTTAGATGACGATGCTAGTCAATGGGAAAAAGAGATTTGTGGCGTTCCTGTTTTAGGGCCGCTAAAAAAAGCGCCTGATTTAGCTGGTGTTTCCTTTTTAAACGGTTTAGGAAGTCCATCAAATCATTGGAAAACAGAGCAAATAATTTCTGAAATAGGAATCCAGGCCAACCAATTTGAAAAGATTGTTCATCCAAAGAGCAAAGTTTCAAAAAAAAGCGTTTTAGGTTTTGGAGTCATTGTATACCCGTATGTGTTTATTGGTTCTAATGTGAAAGTTGGAAACTTAACCACTTTACTTGCTAATACCACTATCAATCATGATTCTGTGCTGAATGAGTTCACCATAGTTTGTAGTAATGTCTCCGTTTCAGGAGCTGTTAAAATAGGTAAATCTTGTTATTTAGGCGCTGGAAGTTCTATCCGCCAAAACGTAACCGTGGGGGAGCGAAGCTTATTAGGTATTGGGAGTGTTGTGCTTAAAGATGTGAAACCAAATAGCATTGTTAAAGGTAACCCTGCCGAATTTTTGCGTGAAAACTGTCGTTAGAATTTATTTCTTTTTATTGTTGCTTTTATATCTCTAGCCCCTAAATAATTCGTTGGAAAAATTGGAAAATAAAAATAATAAAAAAATTAACCTCACGGTTGTTATTATGGCTTTTAATGAAGAGTCTACAATTAGAGAGGTTTACGAAAAAGTTAAGAGTTCTTTAAATGAAATTGGTGGAGAAAATGAAATAATTATTGTAAACGATGGAAGTACGGATGGAACTAAAGAAATAATTAATTCGGCCATTGAAGGATCTAAAAATAATAGAACGATTAATTATTTGTTTAATAGAGGATTAGGTAGCGTTTATAGAACGGGTTTTGAAGAGGCAAAAGGGAAGTTTGTTACGTTTTTCCCGGCAGATGGGCAATTTCCAGCTTCTGAAATTAAAGAGTTTTATAAGTTGAATATTGATGCGGATTTGGTTCTCGGATATTTGCCGAAATTAAAACGTTCTGCTATTAGTATTTTTTTATCGAAAATTGAAAGATTGATTTATAAGATTCTTTTTGGCGAAATGCCTCAGTTTCAAGGTTTATTTATGTTTAAGCGGCAAGTCTTGGAAAGCTTTGAGTTGGTTTCCGAGGGAAGGGGCTGGGCTATTGTTATGGAATTAATTATTCGCGTTTCTAGAAATGGAGGCGTTATAAAAAACTTACCAGGAACCATGTTCGAAAGAAAAGTAGGAAACTCCAAAGTAAATAATTTTAAAACTATATGGTCGAATTTGGCTCAAATTTATAATTTGCGTAAAGTTTTTAAAGAATAGTTTGATAGGTGTTTTAAAACGAAGCTTTTTTTGGATTTTAGTTTAGTTGTTGTATATTTTATTGTTGCATTTGTCTAAATAAACGATTGATCTGTATTTCATACAAAAATATATTTAGGGTTTTTTAGCCATTAGCTTTTCAATGTCGGCTACTTTTTTAGGAGTAGAAGAGAGATTTTTACTTCCTCTTTTTCCAATCATGATATTATCTTCTATCCGAATTCCAATCTCTTGTTCGTAGGTTTTGCCCTTCCATTTCAATTTGAAGGTTCCATATAAGCCGGGTTCATTGCTAATAAGCCAACCTTCGCGCATTGGTTGTGTGGAATACATCCGAAATGGGTCGCCATCGTGCTCTTGCTCGCCCATCAAATGACTAACTCCATGAGGTTGCTTTTTATATTTAAGCTTATAACTTCCTCCAAGGGCTTTAAAATCGTTATCAAGCCAATCATTGATGCTTCCCCAACAAACTTCATTCAGTTCCGTAATGGTTACTCCGACTTTGGCTTTTTTTTCTACGTTTAATTGCGCTTGTAAAACGGCTTCGTAAAGCAGTTTTTGCATTGGGTTAAATTTACCCGAAGCGGGAACAGTTCTGGAGATATCCGCGTGCATGCTCATCCAACGAACTCCAAAATCAAGTAATACCATTTCGTTTTTGGAAAAATCATCGTCGTTTTTCATATAGTGCAATATAGTCGCGTTTGACCCTGAAGCGATAATGGATGGAAAACTTAACCCATAAGCGGAATTCATCAACATGTGACCTTCAAGAAAACCGGTGATGTGACTTTCATTCTTGAACTTATAAAAATTGCGAAGCGTTTCGCGAAAAGCATCTGCCGTTACATCGTTTGCCTTACGCGTATTGGCTTCGTCGTATTTGTCTAACGGAAGTCGTAATTCAAAGTGGGAATCCATGATATTGGATAAGGCATTTTTTGGAGCATTCCACTTGCGTAATAATCGATTAACCTTATTCTTAAAATTCCAGTTATGATCGCCTGTTAAAACACGGTCTCTTCCTTTTACTTTACCGGCAATCCATAAGGTTCCTAATTCCTTCTTTTTTTGTTTTTTAAGTCGTTCTTTTAATATTTCGTCAAAATCGTCTATATCGCGAACATCGGCAATCCCGGTGACGCGTTTAACTTCATTTACGCTTTTAGGATTACCCACTCCGAACCGAAATCCGTCCCAAAATTCTAGACGAGGATCCTTCTCTCCTACAAACAAAATTTCGTCAGATTCTTTAGAATGTGGATCTAGAAGTAGAATGACTCGATTTTGGTTCACTCCCGTTAAATACATGAGCGATGGTTCTTGATAGGTTGGGCAATGAGCGTAAGCCCATCCAGTTTCTTGTCCGGGGCCATAAGGGACGCCCGTTAAAACCATCAATTTGTTTTCCCGTTTCATCAATTGGACTCGTCGGTCACGAAAACGTTTTTTCGCTAACTTGCCCGCATTACCGTCCCGAAAGACTCCTGAATATTTTTTCTTGTGACTTTGTTTCATTTTCAATTATTATCCGAAAGATTAGAAAGACTGATGAACAAGGATTATTTTATTCTTTTAGTCTTTTCAAAATTATTTGTGGAGAAAATAATGTGCGGCCGATATACCTTAGCCAAACCGTTTAAAAGCATTGTAACCCATTTTAAGACCAAGGCAAGCCAGCTGGGTTTTAAAGAAAGATTTAATATAGCCCCTTCTCAAAACGTGCCTGTGGTAATTCAGGACGATGTCGGACGGCAAGTTTGCGCTTTACGTTGGGGGTTGATTCCTCATTGGGCGAAAGATGATTCTTCCGGAATGAAAACCATTAACGCGCGCGCTGAGACTATTTCTGAAAAACCATCCTTCCGTGATTCTTTCAGGAAAAAGCGTTGCTTAGTTCCCGCGGATGGATTTATTGAATGGGCGCGAAGCGCAAAAGAAAAAACTCCCAAGTATATCAATCTAAAATCCAACGAATTATTTGGTATGGCTGGTCTTTGGGCCGAGTGGAATGGAAATGGGCAATCAATCCAAACGTTTTCTATTATAACTACAGAAGCCAACGATTTAATAGGCAAAGTTCACCATCGTATGCCGGTTATTTTAAATCCAGAGAGTTATTCGAGGTGGCTTGATCCATCTGAAAGTAGTTCGCAACTGAAGTCTTTGTTAGCGCCATTTCCTTCTGAAAAAATGAGCGTGCGCTCAATTTCTAAAGCTGTTAATTCAGCTAAAAATGATAATCCTGAATGTCTAAATCCGCTTGAACAAACGGATCTATTTTCATTTGATTAATATGTTTTAGGCTAGAGACTATTTTGTGATTTATCCATTTATTTTTTTATAAAATGAATTAAATCTTATGTTGAGAAATAAAAAGTTTTTTAAAATAGAATTTATTTTTTCCGGAGTTCTATTTTTTATCGTCGCAATTTTTTGGTTAAGCCGTGGGGATATATGGACCATTTGGGATTATCAGGCTTTAGATAGATTCCACCAACAAGCTGTTCAAGAGGGCCATGAGGCTCGGGTGTCTCCTAAAATTTCGATGATCGTGGAAACGGACCAAACAAAAAAGTATTTTAATCAAACTATTTTGGATAGACGAATATATGCCTCGCTGAATAATTCATTAGTTTCGCTTAAGCCCGAGGCGGTAATTTATGATTTTATTTTTCGTTTTGAAAGAGAGACAGAATCTAATAAAGAATTCAAGCGGTCTTTGCAGGCGTTAAATAAAGTTTATTTACCGCTTGGGTTGATTATGAAAGACGAGAGTCAATACACTCCACAAGAGGAAAAATGGAACTCCAGACAGTTATTACCTTTTATGGGAACTCCAATTCAAAGAGGTGTCACGGCTCCCATTTATGCATATCCATCGCTAATGCCTTTTCAAGATTATGTTAAAGAGGACTTTACTGCGGGCCATATCAACATTCAAAGCGATTCTGACGGGGTTTTTCGACATTATCCGTTATTATTAAAACTTGAACTGGGGTACCTTCCTGCGCTGTCTTTTTCGGCTTTTTTGGACAATATCAATGTTTCTATTGAAGAAGTAATTGTTGACTGGGGGAGAGAGATCACTATTCCGGCTAACGCTAAAAATAAATTAGAAAAAGATCTGGTGATCCCAATTAATAAACAAGGACAAGTTTATATCTCATTTCCACATTTTGAGGAAGATAAAGAAAATAATTATAAAGTTATGCCCCTTGAGAGTTTTTTAACGTACACAGAAGATCCTGGTTTTAGAGGAAGCCTGCAAGAACAGTTTGGCGAGACATTTGTATTCATAGGAGATGTTTCCAAAAGTGGGCAGAATATTGGAAAAACATCGTTAGGAAATAAGGCCTCTTTAGTTGAACTCCATGCTGCTTTTATAAATAGTCTTTTAACTCAATCTTTCTACAAGAACTGGTCGTTAATTGAAGTTTTAATATTGCTTTTTATTTTTGGCGCCTTATTCACCTATGTTGCTTTTTATAAATCGGCAAAACATTTTTATGCAATCGGTGTTTTATCAATAATTGCGCTGATAGCTTTAACCTGGTTTCAATTTATCGGTTTTAGGTTGTTTCCGTTAGTTTCAACAATAGGAAGTATTTTGTTTATATTTTCGGCATTAGCGTTTGGAGTTTTCCAGAAAAATGATCGACCGCATTGAAGAGTTGGATCTCAAAGATTTACCTAGAGATTGGGATAGTCGGGTGATATTTTCAGAAAAATAAATATTATTTTATTTTGACAATAATCCTATGATTAAGTTTTTGTACCGGTCGAGCGTTATGGGAAATGAATTTTTCAAAGTACTTGATTTGATCTTTAGAAATTTCAAATGGCGTTTCCAACAGAAACCAGCTTACGTTTTCGCTACAGGGCGGGGTCGTTAAAGAACCGTTGTAATGAAAGTATTCATGATTTTGCGGCAGTATAGCCGCTAAATCGATTAGTTCGTTTTCGTAACTAAACTCTTCGTTGATTTCAGAGGGTATCCGATTCCATATTTTTTGAATTTCTGGATTGTGTCTTCCCTCCTGAATAAAAACTCCAATCACGACATATTGGTGACCGGGCGTTTTATGCACTAGATGCATTTCCATTGGATACGGTTTTCCATTGACTAAATGTTCGCTGTGTCGATGGAAGTGAAACTGAATGAGTTCAAACTTTTCATTGCCCCAATTAGCAAAACTTCCAGGATCGTAACTTAAATGAATTGTATGTGTGTTGTTAATGATTCGAATGGGAGTTTTTAAATATTTACATCCCAAATCAGCCAACTTCAATCCAGGGACATGGCTTATGTCCACTGGCGATTGGTTGACGCCTTCGCGGCACATTAGATGTTTTTCATGGTCTTTTTCTATTTCACCCCAGTGATCTGGGCCTGTTCCGCCTTCATAACCCCAAGGGTGTATTTTCCCGTCATCGGCCCTTACATTTGAAAAATTTGCAGTAATGAAAATGATTACTGATGCCGTCATGGCTAACGCGAATGTAAAGGCCGAATAATTGTTGTGCAATTTGATTTTTTTTTTCACGGTTTTCCTTTTAATATTGAGAATCAATTGTCAATTTAGTGGCGATAATGAAACTTCTTAAAAATAATCTCTTCGCCATCGATTAATTCTCTCCCCCCAAGCCAATGCGGTTTCCGAGACGTGGCTTTTTTTCCAATTACCCGCCGCAAATTTATTGGCTTCCACCAGCGTGGGGTAAATATGAATTGTACCCAAGATTTTGTTCATCCCAAACCCATGTTTCATAGCGGCAACATACTCTGCAATTATATCTCCTGCATGAAGGCCTGCAATGGTTACTCCAATGATCCGATCCTTTCCAGGTTCTGTCAATACCTTAACAATTCCATGGGCCGCTTCATCCGCTATGGCTCGATCCAGATCGTCAATTCCATAGGTTGTAACCTCATAGGGAATTCCCTGTTCCTTCGCTTCCAGTTCATTCAAGCCAGTTCTAGCCACCTCAGGGTCAGTAAAAGTTGACCAAGGAACAACGCTATAATCTACTTTATAACCAAAAGGGCTTATCAGTGAATTAACCGCGCAATACCATGCTTGGTGGGCTGCCGTATGGGTAAATTGATAAGGACCGGCAACGTCTCCACAAGCGTAAATATTGGGGATGTTGGTTCTCATGTGTGGGTTAACTTTGATCGTTTTACTTGGAGTTAATTCAATTTCTAACTCTTCCAATCCAAAACCGGTGGTATTGGCTTTTCTCCCCAAAGCGATCAAGAGAGTATCAAATTCTATTTCTACAGAGGTACCGTTATAATCGCATTCCAAAAAATCTTTACCTTCTCGTTTAAAGAATTTCTTAGGGGTGTGCCCTAGTAATACATTGATTCCATCGCTTTGAAAGCTTTCCAAAACCATTTGCGAAACTTCAGGGTCTTCTTTAGGAAGCAACCGCTTATTGCGTTGTACTTGAGTCACGGAAGATCCCAGGCGAACAAAAGCTTGCGTCAGCTCAGAACCAATAGGTCCTCCGCCTAATACAAGTAGCTTTTTAGGTTGTTCTCTAATATTCCAAATAGTATCGGACGTCAGGTATGAAACATTTTCAATACCTTCGACTGGCGGAATGGCGGGACGAGCTCCAGTTGCAATAATAATGTTCCTGGTTGTGAGAACTTTCCCATTAACGGATACCTCATAGGGAGACAAGATTTTGGCTTCGCCAGTGTGACATTCGACTCCTAGGGAAGAATATCTTTCCACAGAATCATGAGGTTCAATGGTTTTGATTACGCGTTGAACACGCTCCATCACTTCAGCAAAATCAAACTCAACTTGAACGTCCTTGAACCCTAGTTTTTGGCATTTTTTGACATCTGCCATGAATTTAGCTGACCGGATCAGAGCTTTACTAGGGACACAACCAGTATTTAAGCAATCGCCACCCATTTTATGTTTTTCTATTAGAGCAACTTTTCCTTTAGTTGCTGCGCCTATGTAGCTGGTAACTAAACCGGCAGACCCACCCCCTATAACTACCATGTTGTATTCAAAGGTTTTCGGTTTCTTAAATTTGCCCATCAGCTTTCTCCAATTATTGCGTGCTTAAATTATACGATATTCAATGAATTATCAGTCTTGCGAAAGGGGTTTCCCTTTAATTAATATAACGATAATTCATAGTGGTATATTGTCTTTTAAATCAAAAATATTAAATTTGTTTTCGCCGCCATTCATCTGAGAGATTCTGATGAAAGCTCATTCGATTTATCTTAAAACTTCTCGCCAGGAGCTTTTTTTGATTTGATCTTTTTGTAAATGACTGGTACCAAAATAAGCATTCCAAGAAGTGTCAAGGTCCCCCAAATCCGACCAGACATAAGATCAGAAAATGAATTTATAGAAGCAAGGTTTTTGCCAGCATTTACATAGACAAAAGTTGCCGGTAAAGTCCCAAACATAGTTCCAAAAAAGAAAAATCTTAATGGAATCTTAGATAGCGATAAACTAATATTGACTGCAAAAAATGGGAATAGCGGCACAAGCCTTAAGAACAATACACAGTTAGTCGGGTTTTCACATAAATGATCATTAACGTTTTGAATTTTTTTTGAAAACCTTTTTTCTATCCAATCCTGCAGCAAGTAACGAGAAACTAAAAATGCCAATGTCGCTCCCAAGGTTGAACCGATATTGACTATAAAGACACCTAAACCCGGTCCAAAAATAACTCCAGCTCCGATACTAAGAAAAGTAGATCCCGGAAGTAAAAAAAGTCCAATCATCATATATATCGCTATATACCCTCCCACCATTGCCATAGTATTAGCCTGGTAGAAACTTTCAAGAAGATCTCGGTTTTGCTTCAAATTTTCAAGAGTGAGATATTGTCCTGGATTAAAGTAAATAATCGATGCTATTCCCAAAAACAATAAAAAGAGAATTAGCGCTTTTTTCATTTAATTTATTTATTTGAATAAATATTTATATTTATGACCATGTTTTATCATCTTAGTCACAGTCCCTACCAATACCTTACACTTTTTGATCAATGATTAACTATTTAGCTAGGATGCCAAAAGATGAAAAATTGATCTGAGCCGAAAAAATATGGGGCTAGTATGGCGGAAAGTTTAAATGCTGTAAGAAGGGTTCAATTTTATTGAAAAAATTTACGCAGAAAGAAATAGTTTTTTGTTTTAAGACGTTATTCGATATAAATTTTTTTCGACTGGTGAACAAAGGTTTTATATATAAAGGTTAGCTTTTGGGTTTCTTTTATATGGGAAAAGCGGCGCTACTTTAAATTAAATCAGTCATGACAAATTAGTTAAATTAAATCGCCGTAAAAATTTTGCTTAAAAACTGACCATTATTCAATTTTCAAAATAGTGAACACCTACATTTATCGAAAAATCATCGTCATGAGGGATGACTAATGAGGTGGGGTTAATTGTTTCGAATCTACTCCCATATTCTTAAGGAAATTATAAAGTCTCCTTTTATTTTCTATAAAACCAGAAACTTCTAAATACTCATTATACGTTGCGAGAATTTCCCCGATCTCAATGGGTCGACCATTAAGGTGATTAGTTGCTTTTGAGGAAATATTGGTTTTTGATCGAACTCCTAAAAGAAAAAATTGAATGGTGGTTGTTAAAAATACAGCCAAAAAAAACCAAAGGACGAATGATTTTAATGGCTGAAAGTTAAAATTAAATTTAAAGTTTCTTATATATAAAACGCCGATTGAACCAAGTATAGAGAAAATAGCAAAGACATTAATAACAACCAAAGTGGGTTGAATTTTTATGGAAGGGACATTTTGAAAAATATCCCAAGACAAAGATGTTTTAAATAAGAGAAAAATCAGATAGTGGAACATTACTCCTAAAATGAGTAAGGAAAAGATCTCTGTATAATGATCTGTCTCTAATCCCTGCTTATATTTTGGTATCACTCTCCAAAATACCCAGATTAGACTGTACCCCAAAAGAATAAGCGACAAAACCCAGTTAGGAATTATGTATAAAAAATTTTCTAAAACAAAATTGGTTAGTTCATCAAAGTTATACAGAGGTTTCTTATCTCTCCACAAAAACAAATACGACCATAAACATGAGATAAAAGACAATCCAATTAAAGTTTTATAGATAAATTGGTATTTTCTTTCTTTAAGAAATACTATTAACCAAACAACCGCTAAACTGACCGGAATAGCGGCAGGGGCCATTCCTCTCATGCCAAAGGAACCGTTGCCAAACCACCATCCATACCATGAAGCGCAAATGTATAAATTTAGAAAAAGAACCATTGCGGTCAAAATAAAAAATACACGCTTCTCCTCTTTATTAAAATAAATCCCAAGAACGACAGCTAAAAACCCAATTCCATAAAGCGGATGGTAAATTAAAAGGCCATGCCATGGATGAAACAAAACCGCAAAAAACTCTGGATGAAATAAATCTAAACTTTTAAAATCATCCATCCCAAAGTTATAAGGAGATTTTAAAATGGATCCTGTCATCCACCTGTTTAACCAGAGGATTTCCAAACATTTAAATATAAAAGGAATTATTAATAGAAAAACTCCAAATAACCTGTTAAATCTAAGCGGACGCTCCCAAACCTTAAGAGCTTTATATACCGTAACCAAAATTCCTGGAGCCACATAAATTAATAAATGAGATCTGATCCCGACGAGCATGCCGCATGAAATACCAGTAATTAACAAATCATCCCAAGTCCAATTTCTAGGAACAACAAGCATAAAAATCAAGACAGCCAAAAATGGATATGATAAGGATTCAGACGATACACTGTGGGAATAAAAACCAGCGTGTGTTCCTAAAAAAAGAATTGATAAACCAAAAATCACTAAAGGCAAATATCCCTTTGTTAAATGATTAAACAGAAGCGACATCATCCATATAAAAATTAAGGTTCCTATAAGATTTATGGCATAGGAAGCATCTTTCCCCTTTAAAAATCCTCCAAAGACTCTCTCGCCTATTGCCAATATTCCCCCAGGTCCGGGAGACCATTGATAATAGGGAATCCCTTGCGGTGAAAGGTATTTGCCAGGTAATTGAGAGATGTCTGAATTTAAAATTGGTTTAAGCCAAGCGGAGTATTGATCAAAATCTGCTCCTGGACTAGACGTTTTATAAACTAGACAGCTAAAAATTAATACAACCCAAAAAATAATTATCTTAGATTGGATTAAACTATTAAATTTTAAGGAAAGATTAAGATTCTCAGGCATTAAAGTAAAAGAAGGTTTGCAACACCTTAATTAAAAAAAAATACCCAACCATTTTTAAAGCTGGACTGAGTTTTTAAATTAAATGATTAAAATAAAGATGCTTCAAAGTTATTAATGGAAAAAAAATTTTTTAAAATTTATCCACATCTTGTTATGAAAATTATCCTCAATTTAGTATTCACTAATTTGCACTAGGGTACTCATGTAGATTTAAATCGCTCTTATGCCGACTCCGCAAAGGGAGATATATCGTTTTTTGTACACCGCGCTAGTGTTGAGAATTTCATATATCTAGATTGTCTAATTTATAACCTTCAAATTAATTAACAGGAAGGAAAAAAACTACAATTTATTTACCGTCTTCTCAAAACTGCAAACCATTCTTTGCCTTGGCGTCTTTCGGCAGATCGGTTAGTTTTTTCTAATTGTTCAATTAGAAATGGGCCCGAAAAATGTTTAAGAATATGGTCTCGTGTTGTGTTAAAAGGGGGGCCGTCTTCTTCTCCGGTTTCGTAAAAAACTCCTACTAAAAAACCTCCCGGTTTTAGAAACCTTGATACAAGGTCAACATAGCGATTGCGAAGGGTAGGGTGAATCGCGCAGAAAAAGGTTTGTTCCAACATTAAGTTGTATCGATTTTTATGTTCTAACCCTAAATTGAAAAAGTTGGCGCAAATTACTTCGGCTCCAACTCTGCTTCGGGCTAGATTACGCGCAAGTTTTTGAGTCGCTCCTTTAGTGTAATCAATGGCAGTTACGGTGAATCCATTTAGCGCTAGATAAACGACTTCATGGCCTTGCCCGCAACCAGGAACTAGGGCACGACCTTTTGAAATTGGGTTGCTTTCTAAAAAGTGACGGAGAGGAGGAGAGACTTCTCCCAAATCCCACCTTAAATCATCTTCCTCATAATGTTTTTGCCAGTCTTCTTTTGAATAACCAGAATTTTCAGTCATTTTAATATATTCGTTTAGTTAAAATATCTTTGCTAGGAATACGATGGCGACGGCTATTGGCGAAACGTACCGAATTAGGAATTCCCAAGTCCCTGCAAAACGGAAAACGCCTCCATGTCGTTCGATTTCTTTTTTAGCCTCTAACGGACTCCATACCCAACCAATAAAAATTGCGGTTAACATACCGCCTATAGGTAATAAGTAGTTGGAGGCAATGTTGTCCACATGGTCGAAAAATGTCATTCCAAACCATGTGACGTCGCTCATGGGGCCAAATGATAATCCTGAAGGAATTCCAAAGGCAAATATGATGGAACTTGAAAAAAGAACCGCTTTCTTCCGTGACCAGCCTTTTTCGTCTACAAAATAGGCAACCACAACCTCTAGCAAGGAAATACCCGAAGTAATTGCGGCAATTGTTAGTAGAACGAAAAATAAGATTGCGACAAATCCACCCATGGGAATTTGCGTGAAAACGGCTGGTAAAACGCTAAAAACAAGACTTGGACCTTCTGCCGGTTCTAATCCCATAGCAAAAACAGCGGGGAAGATTACCATGCCGACTAACAAGGCAATCATGGTGTCGAAAATTACGACGAAAAGAGCGCTGGTTGCTAAATCTTCTTTTGGAGAAAGGTAACTACCATAAGTGATCATGCACCCCATTCCTAAACTAAGCGAAAAAAATGCTTGTCCCATCGCAATCAAAGCGACTTCTGGCGTGATTTTGCTAAAGTCTGGAGAAAGGTAAAACTTGACCCCTTCGAAAGCTCCCGGTAGAGTTAGAGAGCGAATCATGAGCAATACGAGCATGATTAACAGAGCGGGCATTAAGATATTACAGGCTTTTTCAATCCCTTTATCAATTCCTCTAATAACAATTCCTATACAAATCGCCATAAACGCGAAGTGATAGATCACAATTTCCGAAGAATTGGCGATAAATAATCCAAAAAACTCCCCGGCTTTTTCTGGAGTTTCAAAATGAGCTATGTTGGAACCAAGGGATTTAACGATATAAGCTATTGTCCAGCCACCAACAACGCCATAAAAGGATAAGATAAGAAAACCGGCCAAAACTCCCATAAAGCCGACAATGACCCACGGAGAATTAGGTTTAAGAGAATTTAAGGCTCCTACGGGATTGCGAAATGTGTTTCTACCGATAGTGAATTCCGCCAACATGATAGGGAGGCCAATCAATATGGCGCAAACCAAGTAAACTAATACAAAGGCTCCTCCTCCATTTTGTCCAGTAATATAGGGAAACTTCCAAATATTACCTAGGCCGATTGCCGAGCCGGAAGCTGCAAGGATGAATCCCATCCTACTGCCCCAACTACCTCTATTTCCATTTGTATTTATTTTCATAAGCGCTCGAAAGTATACGCATAAATAGTGTTGCGATCAATTGGAAGAAATCTTTAAATAGGAGTTTTAATTTTTGTCGCTAGAAGTAATTTGGAGTGACAGTTTTGGTTTACACTTGTCACAATGTTTTTACATAGAAAAGTGTTGTAAGTTTTAAAAATAAGCCTATAATAAGTTTTAGATTTATTAGGTTGCCCCTGAATTAAGTAGGTTAGCGTCGGTTGCTTTATAAGTAGTATAAAAACCCGAAATTTAGAAAGCTTTGTCCTCCTTAGAGAGCCTCCTACATCGGGTAAAATAGAAAAGGGGAAACTCCAACCGGGGAGTTTCCCCTTTTTTTTGACCTGAAACTTTTATTATACAAACACGTCTGTCTTTATTTAATAAAGGTTCAAATTATTTAGCAAGCATCATTCCTTAAGAGCTTGTGCGACTCCTTCCAAGGTTGTTTTGGCGTTACCGAACAGCATAC